>CAXXVM010000006.1:0-243226 GCA_963678765.2 Sphaerochaetaceae bacterium
TTTAATACAATTAATAGAGGAACATTATTACAACAGGCTATAACTCTATCTATAAAACGTGGTCTAAAAGGGGGATTACTGCAGGAGGCAACACAAACCATTAAATCCATATTGGCTACTACTGTTTGGTTACACTGACCCTTAAGGTTCCATCTTTGAAAACAATTTTGACGCTCTAGTCTCTCTGTAATCATACCTTCCATATTTGTAGATGGAGTAAATTCAACATTATCCCCTACTGCTAGTGGATTGTATTCATCGTTTACTGAAGATAAAAGTTTACCTTTAATTCTGCACATATATGAATCTGTGCCATCGCTTACTGTATAAATATTATTTATACCTCTTAATATTGTTCCAATCATGTTTTATATATTAGAGAATAGAAAAACTCTTTACAAGCTTTATTATTGTTTATTAAAAATTATTTTAACAAAAAATTTTAATTATGTTTTATTTTCCCAATTTACTGCTCAAATACGCCTATTATTTTGAAATAACTTGACATAATCTTCATTTCTGATAATCTATTTATATGTTTAAATTCAACACTTGTAAAAAAGAGAACTGCAAATCTTATGTTTGTTTAGATTCTCCATATTGCTATGGGCACTCTCCAAATAAATCAGAATTAATTAGAGAAATAAACCGCAAAATTATTGAAGAAGACGAAATTAGAGATGTCTCTTTTGCTCATGGTGAGTTTGAAGGACTTGATTTGTCATCAAAGACCATAAGTAGCTCATATTTTGCATGGTGTACTTTTAGAGACATTGATTTTACAAAGGCTTGTATAAAAACTTGTTTCTTTCAATTCTGTTATTTTTATAATTGTAAATTTGAAGAATCGGATATTCGATATTCAGTTTTCTCTGGCTCTAAAATCATATTAACTACGTTTCACAATTCAATGTTAATTCATAATAATTTTTCAGGAATCGATGCTTGGTACACAGATTTTAGTGTTTCTGATTTATATTATACAACTTTAGCTAGTGCTTGTTTAAGAGATACTAGTTTTGAGGATTGTAATTTAAAGAAAGCCGATTTTAGTAATACAGAAAGACGTAGAGTGAATTTTAAATACTCTAATTTTGAGGATACAATAAATTGAGAATATACCAACATTTTTCAGCAGTAGGATTTTGTAATACATATGTTATTGGCAAAGAAGACGGCTCAGATGCTATTTTAATTGATCCAGGACAAGTTGATAATGATTTAATTTCTCTTATTGAATCTCATCATTTTAACTTAAAGACAGTATTATTAACCCATCGCCATGAATCACATACGAAAGGTGTTAAAACTTTATTAAAAATATATAATCCAGATATATTTGCTTTTGCATCCTCAGTTTATGACTTTCCAGTTATTGCACTTGAGGATAGAATGTATAATAAAATAACACTAAAAGAATTGGAATTTAAATTTGATTGCAATGGTATTGAAGTAGAAGCTATTCACCTTCCAGGTCATTGTATAGACTCAATAGTTTGGAAAATGGATCATGCTATTTTTACAGGCGATACTCTTTTAGCTGGAAAAATAGGTACTACTCCAGGCTATATGGAAAGATCACTTCTTGTTAATTCAATAAATCAAAAATTAATGAGCTTAAATGATAATTTCCTTGTATTTCCAGGACATGGTGCCCCTACTACCATTCTTTGCGAAAGATTATTTAATCATGATTTAATGAATGAAATTGCTTCTCCATGGATGAAGAAGCAAATCAGAATTGATAAAATTAATAGATTTTAATTTATATTTATGAGTGTGTGTGACGAGTCATTTTAACGGCACTCTCATAATATTTCTCATCTAAACCTTTCTCTACTTCAAAAGAAGGAAGAGCCTTTAGGACTTTCTTAAATCTGTCTGGCATTGGAGATACAAATTTAATACTTTCTCCAGTTCTTGGATGTTTTATTTCCAATTTGATTGCATGTAGCATTAAAGTAGCATTTCTAAATTTCTTAGAAGTGTTACTATAGATTGGGTCCCCTAAAACAGGATGATTTATTGAAGACAAATGTACTCTAATTTGATGAGTTCTACCTGTGTGAATGTTAACTCTTAGTAGAGCAAATCCTTCATATTGTTTTAATACAACATAAGAGGTATCGGCAACTTTTCCCTTATCATCTGGGCATGTAATAAATTTCTTTCTGTCTTTTGGATCTCTTGCTATATTTGTATTAATTCTACCACGTCGTTTTGTAAAAACACCCTTTGCTATGGCAATATATGATTTCTGAGTTGTTCTCTCTTTAAACTGTTTAACTAGGTCGTAGTAGCTATCTTTATTCTTAGCTACAACAATTGAACCACTTGTATCCTTATCAAGTCTATGAACAATACCAGGACGTTGTGGGTCTAACTTATAACTTTGAATTTCATCCTCATCTTCATCCTCAACTATTTCTTCTTCTTGAGCAAATGCTTCTTGATAAGATGAGCCTAAATAGTAAGTTAAAGCATTAACAAGTGTTCCATCAAAATTTCCAGCACCTGGGTGGACAATAAGTCCTTGATCCTTGTTTATGGCAATAATATCATCATCTTCATATATGATATTAAGAGGAATATCAGTTGCATCAATTTTCTCTAAATCCTGTTGAAAATAAGTGAATTCAACCTTATCTCCGTTAAATATTTTTGCACTGTTTTTAACTTTTTTATTATTGACTAATACAATTGAATCTTTACTTGATACTTGAGATCTACTAAGTCCTTCAATATTTGATGCGATATATGCATCAACTCTAATTCTTGACTCTAAATCTTCAACTAAAAATTCACTTTTTATTTCTTTTACTGCCATTTTTATTCCAATTCTCCTAGAATATAATCGGTTAATGTAATACCAAGAGATAGTGCTGCTGCAAAAGAAACTTGATACATTAATTGACTCATATCATCACTACTTGAGCTAATAATACCTGTATTTACACCTACGCTATAGGATAACAAACTAATGGGCATTGTAATTGCAAGAGATCCAAAAAATAATGATTCTGCTCTTCTTGCTTTAATGCTCCACTCGGGAAATTCTTCAACGGTATAAGGTTCATAATTTTTCAATTTAAAACTTTCGCTGAAGAGCGGAGTACTCACACAAAAAATCAACAAAGCTAATATTATTGCTACTTTTTTCATGATAAATCCTTATTTTTTACTATAATCTCTTTGTCCAAAGATTTTACTTCCAACTCTAATCATAGTAGAACCACACTCAAGTGCTATTTCATAATCACCACTCATGCCCATACTTAATTCTTTAAGTTCTATCTCACTCTCATCACTTAATTTAATTAACAAGTTTCTTAAAAAAGTAAAAGCATCTTTAATTTCTTCATCACTAGCCCCAAGAGGACCAATTGTCATTAAGCCATTAACCTTTATATTACTTAAATTCTTTGATTCTAGCAAAGCCTCTTTAATAGATTCGTAATTTTCAAATCCACTTTTACTTTCTTCACCGCTTGTATTGTATTCTAATAAAACATTCATAACAAGATTTGCTTCAAGAGCTCTCTTGTTAATTAGTCTTAATAGCTTTAATGAATCAACACTATCAATTGAATTAACCAATTCTACGGCTTTTTTAACTTTATTAGATTGTAAATGTCCAATTAGATGAACATCCATATCTTTAGGACGTTCACTCATCTTTGGAAATTTTGATTCAATTTCTTGAACTCTATTTTCTCCAAATAATCTCTCTCCAAGATTATATGCTTCTTCAATAGCACTATATGGATGAGTCTTTGAAACAGCCATTAATCTAGCATTAGGTGATATTTTTTTAATTTTACTGTGTAAATCTTCTAATATTTCTTTCATAATTTGTTCTATAAAAATTATATAATTATAATATGTTAATTATATGTTTTCCTATGCTAATTAAATCGTTTTTCATATAAACAATATGAAATAGATATCATTGTTATATATATGTTATTTTAACTGATTAGTATATAGAAAACACTATTTTTATATTAAACCTCCATTATTTTTTTCTTGCATTTTTAACACGAGATTTTGCAGTTTCATACATTATATTAACTCTCTCAGATCTCTTTTGATTCTCTTCGATACCTTTAATTATAAAACTCTTTAAATCCATTTTAAAGAGTTCAAGTCTAAGACTTGTCTGTGAATCCCTGTATCTCATAGTTGGGAAAGCTGTAAATATTTTTGCACTCTTTGCAGCTAGTAAAGCTTTCTGTCTATTTAAATCTGATTCAAGTTTATCCTTAGCATCTCTTAAATTCTTTGGACTACTAGATGTAAGTGATAATACTCTTTGCTGTAACTCTTCACTCTTTAATCTAATATCTTCCATTGCAGTTGAGAAGGCTCTCATTCTCATAATTGATCTAGCTAAATCAAATGTCATAACAACCTCTATTACGGTTGATATATAATATCTAGATATTTGATTAAGTAAATCAACACTTGATTCTAAAAAAGGATGAATAACATATACTACAACTATTCCTAACAGACCAAATAAAGTCGAATTTAGAAGACAAACCCTACCATTAATATTTGCAAAATGTTTACTATAATCCCATAGTTTAATTTTAAAAGCTTTTTCTAATATGAATGATCCTATATATTCAATTATTGAACATACTACTAAACCAAATATAAAAATCAAAATAGGATTTGAGAATATAGGGTTAACTACATATACAATTGCCATTGCACCAGAGCCATAAATTGGAAGGTATGGACCTCTTAAAAATCCCCTATTTGTAAAGTGTTTATCAAGCATTGCGCAATAAAGTTCTTCACAAATCCATCCTGCAAAACAGTAAATAAAAAAATATATAATCTGCTTATCTATCATTATATATAAAAACTCCTCTTAAAATCATTTCTATAGTTTACACACTTAAAATAAGTTTAGCAATCCATAATCATACATTTGTAATAGCAGAATTTAATAATAGTTTTGTATAAGGATGTTTGGGATTTTTAAAAATTTCCTCACATTTTCCTTCTTCCACTATTTTTCCGTTTTTCATAACAATAATAGTATCTGATATATATGAAACAACATTCAAATCATGAGTTATAAACAAATAAGTTAAATGAAGATTTTTTTGTAAATCTAATAATAAATTTAAAATTTGTGCCTGAATACTTACATCAAGGGCCGAAACACATTCATCTAATATTAATATCTTTGGATCTAATACAAGCGCAATAGCTATTGAGAGTCTTTGTTTTAAACCACCAGATAGCTCTGATGGATATGAGGATAGATAGGCACTAGATAATCCAACTAAATCCATTGTCTTTTTTACCTTTTCTAATCGCTCTTCCTTATTGCCTATTTTATGAATTATTAAAGGCTCTTCTATGAGAGCTTTAACACTCATCAAATTATCGAGCGAAGAGGATGGATCTTGAAATACAATTTGCACTTCTCTATAAAACTCTTTTCTCTCTTTTTTATTTAACGTAGATAAATCTTTATCATTAACTATTATCGAACCACTAGTTGGTTTTATTAAATTTAGTAGCAGAGATGCTAGTGTTGATTTACCACAACCAGATTCTCCAACAAGTCCTACAAATTCACCCTCATGTACTGTTAAATTAAAATCTTTTATTATTTCAATATCTCTATTATATGAAAAATTTAGATTACTACATTTTATACTTTCTACTCTATTATTCATCACCTCTCTCCTTAATTGTCTTCTCTAAATCTATAAGATGACAGTAGAGAGAGCGATTATTATATTCTTGTTTTAAGACTCTATGGTCTTTGCATAGCTCTTTAGAAATTGAACATCTATCTACAAAAGGACAGCCACCACTATTCCTTTTTAGAAGTGTTGGAACATTTCCTTTAATAGTAGATAATGGGATACCTCGCTTAGATAGAGAGGGTATTGAATCAATCAAGCCCTTTGTGTAGGGATGAATAGGATTATCAATTAACTCATTTGCATCACCAGATTCTACAATTGATCCGGCATACATAACATAAATTCTATCGCAAAAATCTTTAACTATACCCAAATCATGAGATATAAAAAGTATTGATAAATTTCTCTCTTTATTCATTGTACTCAAGATATTCAATACTTGCTTTTGCACAGTAACATCAAGAGCGGTAGTTGCTTCATCAGATACTAATAGGCAGGGATTATTAATTAATGCTAAGGCTATTAAAACTCTCTGTCTCATTCCGCCTGATAATTGATGAGGGTATGAATTATAAACAAAAAGAGGATCTTTTAATTGAACACTCTCTAACATATCAAGTATCATTTTCTTTACTTTAGGTTTATCATTTTTTAATTCTTTATTATGAACGAGAATTGCTTGTTTTATTTGGCGTCCAATCTTTACAAGTGGATCTAATGCACTCATTGGTTCCTGGAAAATAATTGAGAACTCATTACCTCGTCTATCATTCCACATTTTTGTATCAAATTCGATTACATTTTCACCCTGAATTTCAATTTTTCCATCAATTATATGAGAATTACTTGGAGCTAAATTAACAACCGATAGAGCTGTGAGAGATTTTCCACATCCAGATTCACCCACAAGTCCAACAATCTCGCCTTTATCTACTGATAATGAGATATCATTAACAGCCTTAATTTCTTTATTATCTATATTGAATCCTAATGAAAAGTTAGTTATTTTTAATACTGTTTCTTTACTCATTTTTTCCATCCTTCTCACTAACATCTTGAATTCCATCTCCAATTAAATTAAAGCCAAGTACCAATATAGTAATTGCAAGAGTTGGAATAAATACATAGAGAGGATTTTGCAATATATAGGATTGAGCCTCAGAAACCATTTTACCAAAAGATGGTGTTGGAGGCTGAATACCAAGACCTAAATAACTCAATCCTGCCTCAGATATTACAGCAGTCGCAAATGTGAGAGAGGCTGTTACCATTAGTGATGGTAGTAGATGAGGAAGAATATGAAATACCATAATTCTTAAAGAGCTAGCCCCTCTTGCCTTTGATGCTAGCACAAAAGGACTTTCTCTGTATTTATAAAAGCCTGATCTAGCCATTCGTGCAAATTTTGGGAGAGCAATTAAAACTAGAGCTAATATTATAATACTAAGACTAACATCAAAAACAGCTATCAACATAAGTGCTATTAGTACTCCTGGGAAACTCATAAGAGTATCAATCAACTTCATTATAATTTCATCAATTTTACCACCATAATATCCCGCAATTGCTCCAATAGGAATTCCAATTAAAGCACCAAATAATACAACAAAAAAACCTATTTCCAAGGAAATACGCGAGCCAACCATTAATCGAGATAAAATATCACGTCCTAAATGGTCCGTTCCTAATAGATGAGATTTACTAAATCCTTGTAATTTGTTTGGTATGTCTATTTGAGAGGGATCATATGGATTAAAAAAGATTCCTGCTATCATGAGTATAAATATGATGCTCAATAGTAAAAGGCCTATAATAATGTTTCTATTTTTTAAATATTTATTCATTTCCCCTCATCCTAATTCTCGGATCAATAACACCATATAACATATCTACAATCATGTTTGTAATAACAACAATAAGGGATAAATACATAACAAGAGCTTGAATTAAAGGTAAATCTCTTGATGTTATTGAACTTGTTATTAGTTTTCCTATACCAGGGAGAGAAAAAACATTTTCTATGATTATGGAACCTCCAAGTACATCAGAAATTAAAATTCCTAAAATAGTAAGTACAGGAATCAAGCTATTTCTAAGGATATGTTTATACAGAATTTTATTTTCACTTAATCCTATACTTCTGTTGGTTCTTACATAGTCTTTATTTTTTTCGCCAATGATATTTGATCTTAAATATCGTATAATTATAGCAGCTCCACCAATGGCAATTGATAGAGATGGTAGTAAGAGGCTTTTAAAATTACCTATAAAACTTTCACTGATAGGTATATAACCAAGAGATGGAAGAAGATGAAGTTTTACACTGAATATTTCAATAAGAATAATTGCAACACAGAAAGATGGTATAGCCATACCTAATTGCGACAATATTGAAAGAGGAACTATTGCTTTACTTTTATCTCTTTTAGCAAGCAATATTCCGACAGGTATTCCAATTAAAAGAGAGAATAAAAAAGAATATAAAGCTAGAGCACTAGTTACATTAATGCTTGAAAATATTAACTGCGATACAGGGACTTGATATTTATATGATGTTCCTAAATCTCCACTAAGAGCTTTTGTTACCCAAAGAGTATAACGAATCACAGGATTTTTATCCAAATCCATAGATGCTCTCAGAGCTTCAATTTGAGAGGGCTGAGCATCAATTCCAAGTATCAATGTTGCAGGATCTCCAGGTAGCATCTGAAATATTGAAAATGTCAGTACTGAAACTAAGAAAAGCGTTATTAAAGTACTTATTAATTTTCTTCTGAAAAAATGCATTTTTCTCTCCAATACATAAATTATAAGATAATTGTAAATGTATTTACATAGTAATATATAAATTTAGAAAACAAAACCAAGGTAAAATCAATTATCTTGGTTTTGTTTTTGATTATTATAGTTTTAAATTAAATTAATTAGTAGATGAATTTGTAAAATAAAGTGAATCAAAATTAATAAAATACACTGGATAAAAATTATATCCCATCAAATCTTTGCTTGTTGCAATAATACTACTTGGAGCACAGATAAATGCGGATGCAGCATCTTCAGCTATAATCTTTTGAGCTTCTTTATATAAAAGTGGTAACTCATCTTCACTTGATGTTATACTTTTCTCTAAAATTTCATCATAATCTTTGTTACTGTAATTTAAGAAATTATTACTTGAATTACTTGAATATCTTACAAGTGCATCATA
The DNA here is from genome assembly GCA_963678765.2 of Sphaerochaetaceae bacterium. GTDB lineage: Bacteria > Spirochaetota > Spirochaetia > Sphaerochaetales > Sphaerochaetaceae > Pleomorphochaeta. The sequence goes on from CAXXVM010000006.1 coordinate 8,881, forward strand.
TGGATCTAATTTACCATCGATTCCTATAATAGTTGAATTGTAATTTCTATTTGTATAAACCTCATCCAACCAAGTACCCCACTCTACGTTGCTTAATTTAACATTAATACCAATTTGAGATAGTTGTTGTTGAACAATCTGTGCAGTATCAACATGTTGCCAGTAATTAGATGGTATTGTTATCTCTAAATCAAATCCATTTGGATAACCTGCTTGAGCTAATAAAGTTTTTGCTGCCTCTACATCATATTTATTAATAGATAATAGTTCATCATTATAATCCTTTTTATAAACAGGAGAAATATTTGAATTTACAACTTGGGCATATCCATCAAAGACACCATTTACAACATCTTCTTTTTTGATTGCCATGTTAATTGCTCTTCTAACTCTGCTATCATCTAAAGGTTTAACTTTATTATTTAAAATCAAAACAGAAACTAAATTTCTAGGTCCACTAATTACATTAAAGTCATCGCTTAATAAATTAGCATTATTTGATGAAATTTCTGCAGCATCTAATTGATTTGATTGGAGGGCTGCTATGATTGAAGAAGAATCACTCATGATATAAACAATAACATTCTCAATTGATGGAATCCTAGTTTTATCATAATAATTCTCATTAGCTTTAAAGACAATCTTTTGAGATGGTTGATATTCAACAAATTTATATGGGCCAGTGCCTATTGGAAAACTAGATTGTTTATCATAGCCTTTTGGCAATATTTCCTCAATTGTTGAAATTAGAAATGAAGCTGATGGTGATTTAAGTGTTACAACAAAAGTAAAATCATCTGGAGCTTCAACTTTACTAATTGATGGGAATCTATAATTACCATTTCCGCCATCTTTCAAAAAAGTTTGATACGAATATAAAACATCGGAACTAGTTAAATGAGCACCGTTGTGAAAATATACATCATCTCTTATTGAGAAAGTGTATACCAATCCATCATCCGATACACTATATCCTGAACTAATTCGTGGAACTATATTACCATTTTCATCAAAACCCATTAAACCTTCAAATACATTATCCATTATTGCAGATGTATCTGAGGCTGCACTAATCCAAGGATTTAGTGAATCAGGTTCTGATGAAATGCTTAATCTTACAGTATCCTTTATTTCTTTTGTTTGTGAATTTTTTTCACTTTTACCACCTGAAAATATTGATGATACAACAATTGTAGCCAATAACATTATTAAAACAATTTTTTTTTTCATATATAAATTCCCTTAAAATATCATTAAAACGATATTTATCTTTTACTTAAATGTCCTTAGACAATATACAATTTTATACAAGGAATCTAAAGTCAATTTAATGAAATTGCAAATTTTATTTAAAAGTCTTTATAATATCTTCCTTTAATTCTTTTATAGATGAATTATCCCTTGGCTTAACAAACATATTAGCCTTAACCAAAACAGGTCTTTCAAGTTCTTCCCACTTTTCAACATAAATATGTTGTCCCCAATGATTATTAATAGCTCTAGAGTGGAGGAAACATGGAGCATCATCAAAAATCATAACCCAATTTCCTCTTCTATTATTAGTACCACTGTTTTGCAATGTAGTTAAACAAGAATCTGCTCTAAATCTATTTCTTCCGTTTAAATTCTTTGGATTATTAATTACTGAATTCAAATTTTCATTTATAATTGAACTATCAAGTTGTGGAGGAACAGCACAAGCTCTTCCTTTTGCCAAAATCAAATTATTAACTCTTAAATATATATAATCACCCTCTTTGATTTCTAAAATTGGTTTTAAAGATTTAGTTACAATAGAATTCTTAAATTTATCAGATGAATAATACTGATATAAAGGAGCATAATTATTTAGCTTAGCATCCTTCCATAAAGACATTTCTAATTCTGTGAATAATCCATTTGAACTGCTTCTATTTGGATCTTTTATTGTGATACATAAAGCCATACTATACTCCTATAATATAATTACTATATTTCTTAATTTATATTTTAAATATACTTCAATATTGTATTGTTGACAAATTTTAGTGCCTAAATAAAAATTTATTTGTAAATACGGTTATACTAATTTTTTATTTTCCCATTATTAGAACAAATCTCACCATTTAAAATCTACTGTTACTTAATATAAATTAATTAAATTTAAGATAGTATTTGAAAGAAAAATTGTAATATAAAAAAAATAAACTTTTTTTTTATTATTTATTGACACACTTATTAATAAATGCTAAATTACCACTCGTGTTCGGGCGGATAGCTCAGTGGGAGAGCGGTTGCTTTACACGCAACTGGTCGGGGGTTCAAATCCCTCTCCGCTCATATTAAGATTCTCAATTTTATTGAGGATCTTTTTTTTATTTAAATCAAAACTCAAATTTTTGGCTCAACTTTTTTAACAAATTCAAAATTATAATCGAGTAGGAGGGTTTCTCACGAAACCGTCCTCTCACACCACCTAGCATACCGTTCGGTACTAGGCGGTTTATCAAACATAACGCTCGATGTTGAAGTAGTGCCAATCTTGTTTTAATAATTCAAGGCCTTCTTCTTCATCTGCCATTCTTTTTGCTAAGAAGTCAAAGTAAATGATATCTTTATCTTTTTCTTTGGTTTCTTCATTCTTTTCAACATATAATCTCAATCCATCAACTAATTTCAGTTTTCTATGCAACATGTCATTTGTGAATATTCTTCCAATCGCTTGGGACATTCTCCAATAACTAGTTGAGCTTAAAAATGACTTTTTAAGTTTCCATTCTTCAGCTTCTAAGAGTCTCAATTGATGTTTTCGATTTTTACTAGTTTTCCAAATTTTATAGGCATATTGTCTTACTCTTCTTCGTGTCCATTCCATTATATGTTTAAGCTTTCTTTTTATCGAACTTCTAGCATAATAATTTATCCAGCCTCTAAGTAAACTATTCAGTTCAGCAATTACCCTTTCTAATGAAACACCTCTGTTTCTTTTAGTAATCTCTCTAATTCTAGCTTTTAACTTATCTAGGCTTTTCTCTCTTGGAACACATCTTCCGAGTTTCAATACTCCATCATTTATTTTCTTTCCTCTTGTTCGAAATACAAATCCAAGAATTTTAGCTCCTTCTGCTCTACCGGCTTTAGTCTTCTCTTTGTTTACTGTCAATTGTAATTTCTTTTCCAAGAACTTAATTGCATTATCTCTTATTCTTAGAGATGACATCTTTGACTTCGCAAAAAGTTGAATATCGTCGGCATATCGAATAAACTTTACTCCTCTCTTCTCCATTTCTTTATCAAAAGGTGTTAGATAGATATTTGATAATATTGGACTTATTACTCCACCTTGTGGAGTGCCTACATTTGTTTCAACTTTAAATCCATTATCCATGACTCCAGATTTCAGAGAACTAAATATTAATCTTCTAATATCCTTATCTTCTAATGTTTCATCTACTAAGCCCATTAGTTTATCATGATTAACAGTGTCGAAAAACTTAGACAAATCCATGTCTACTACATATTTATAGCCTTCAGCTATATATATTTGTGCTTGTCTTACAGCATCTTCTGCACTTCTGTTTGGTCTATAACCATAACTAAAGTGTGAAAATGTTGGCTCAAACAATGGCGTAATTACCTGTACTACTAATTGTTGTACAAATCTATCTAGTACTGTTGGTATTCCAAGCATTCTAGTTTTACCATTATCTTTTGGTATCTCTACCCTTTTAACAGCTTTAAATTTGTACTTACGTGATATTATCTTACTTTTGATATCTTTGATATTTGAATCTAAGTATGTGTCTAATTCACATACATTCATTCCATCAATTCCAGCAGCTCCACCATTCTTTTTAACTTTGATAAAAGCAGCTTTTAGATTCTCATTGGAGAGTAGTTTCTCACACAACCAAGTATTTGGTAATTGCGGATTATCTTTCCTCATCATTTCTTTCCTTTTCTATTTTAGCATTCTCGTTCTTCATTTTACCTTTGAGTTTCGACTTAACATAACTCATACTTCCAACTTATCTACATGCTAATAGTAAGACTTTTCATATTTTGAAAAGAATTCGATATTCAGGCCTTCACAATTCTCCAAAATTGCTACTATGCCATCTGCTGACTTCTGTAATACATGTTCACACATTGCTGTATGAATTGTTGTTATCATTGGTAATATTGCAACCTCTCCAACGTATTACAGACCTCCCCAGTTAAGAACAACATCTTTCATTTCATGAGGACTCAAGATTTACCTATTACAATTTTGGCTGGACTTCATCACTTTTTGAAAACTCATCCTCATAATCGGCCTTATATCTTGTTTCTGTTCGTAGCCCCGAAACTTTGCCTTAGGCTTCCTTCACACAGCACCTCACGATACTGCACTTGCCATCAACTAGTGGTTATTTCATTTTTTTTTTTTAATGAAATTGCCAAACCCACAGTGGACTTTCACCACCTAGATGTTGCCCATGCTGGGCAAACAAAAAATGATGAAACTTTTTTTAAAAAAAATTCTCCCAATACTATTAATTTCTATAAATTTTCAATCGAAATAAAATTTAATCATTACTGAATAATTAATATAACAAATACATAATAGCTATTTTATGTGTATATAAACTAACAAATAACTCCTTTTTTTTACCATATATTTTTTTAAAATTGACCAAACTTTTTATATTTTGTTGTAAATGCAATGGAATAAAGTATGATTATCCTATATAGTAACTATGAATTAAAAAGATAGATTAAATATTTTCTATTTTGTTTTAAAAATAAAAGAATTCAACTGATTGCAGGGATACCTGCAGAAGGAGCTAATATGGACTCTAGCTGGAGAACATTTAACGGATACATTTGGAAAGAAGAAGTTAATGTAAGAGACTTTATTCAAGAAAACTACACACCCTATTTTGGAGATGATAAATTTCTTGAAGGACCAACAAAGAATACAACTGAGCTTTGGGAACAGGTTATGGATTTGACAAAACAAGAAATCGCTAAAGGCGGTGTTCTTGATATGGATACAAAAATTGTTTCCACAATAACTAGTCATGATGCAGGATATATAAATAAAAATACTGAAACTATTGTTGGTTTTCAAACTGATAAGCCATTTAAAAGAGCACTTCAACCAAATGGTGGCATAAAAATGGCGGAGAAAGCATTAAGTGAAAATGGCTATGCTATTGACGAAGATGTAAAACATATTTTTACACACTATAGAAAGACACACAATGATGCTGTATTTGATGCCTATACACCAGAAATGAGAAAATGTAGATCTAATCATATTATTACAGGACTTCCTGATGCATATGGTCGTGGTCGTATTATAGGCGATTACCGTCGTGTTGCACTTTATGGTATTGATAGATTAATTGAAGATAAGAAAAATCAAAAAAATTCTACACCATCTATCATGGATGACAAAACTATTAGAGATAGAGAAGAACTATCTGAACAGTTAAGAGCTCTTCAAGAATTAAAAGAATTAGGAAAGATTTATGGTTTTGATCTTTCAAGACCTGCATCAAACGTAAAAGAAGCAATACAGTGGCTTTATTTTGGTTATCTTGCATCTGTTAAAGAACAAAATGGTGCTGCAATGAGCCTTGGAAGAACTTCAACATTCCTAGATATTTACTCTCAAAGAGATTTAGATGAGGGAACATACACTGAAAAAGAAATACAAGAATTTATAGATCATTTTATTATGAAATTACGTCTTGTTAAATTTGCAAGAACTCCTGAATATAATGATTTATTCTCAGGTGATCCTACATGGGTAACTGAATCAATCGGTGGAATGGGACTAGATGGACGACCTCTTGTTACAAAGATGAGTTTCAGATACCTTCATACCCTTTCAAATATTGGAACAGCACCAGAACCTAATTTAACTGTTCTATGGTCAACAAAGCTTCCTATGGAATTTAAAAGATTCTGTGCAAAAGTATCAATCGAAAGTTCTTCAATTCAATATGAGAATGATGATTTGATGAGAGTTTCCCATGGAGATGATTATGGTATTGCTTGTTGTGTATCATCAATGCGTATTGGTAAAGAAATGCAGTTCTTTGGAGCTAGAGCAAATCTTGCAAAATGTTTGTTATATGCAATAAACGGTGGTATCGATGAAAAGACAAAGGTTCAAGTTGGACCAAAATTCCAAGCAATAACATCTGAATATCTTGACTATAATGAAGTTGAAGAAAGATTTAATTCTATGATGGAATGGCTAGCAGGAGTTTATGTTAACACATTAAACATCATTCATAGCATGCATGATAAATATAGCTATGAGAGAATTCAAATGGCACTTCATGATAAAGATGTACACAGATGGTTTGCAACAGGAATTGCTGGATTATCTGTAGTAGCTGACTCTTTATCTGCTATTAAATATGCAAAAGTTAAAGTGATAAGAGATGAAGATGGCATTGCAACAGATTTTGAGGTAACTGGTGAGTTCCCAAAATTTGGAAACGATAATGATGATGTTGATAAGATTGCATCAAGTGTAGTAAGAAGATTTATGAGTGCAATAAGAAAGCATCCAACATACCGTGATAGTGTTGCAACTACTTCTCTACTAACCATTACATCAAATGTTGTATATGGAAAAGCAACAGGTAATACACCTGATGGAAGAAAAGCAGGTCAACCTTTTGCACCAGGTGCAAATCCAATGCATGGAAGAGACAATAATGGAGCAGTAGCATCACTAAGCAGTGTTGCAAAAATTCCTTTTAGCGAAGCACAAGATGGAATTTCAAATACATTCTCTATTATTCCTGATGCTCTAGGTAAAGGTGGACTAATAATAGATTTAGATGAAGGTTGCACAAGCTGCAACATTAATTAGGAGTTAAATATGGACAATAATAATATTTCAAAAGAACAGATAGATAATTTAGTAGGTCTTTTAGATGGTTATGCCGCAAAAGGTGGACATCATTTAAATGTAAATGTATTTAATCGAGATACTTTACTTGATGCTCAAAAGCATCCTGAGAAGTATCCTCAGTTAACAATTAGAGTAAGTGGCTATGCAGTTAACTTTGTTAAGCTTACAAAAGAACAGCAAGACGAAGTAATAAGTAGAACTTTCCATAAAGCAATATAATTAAGGAAAATAATATGATAGGACGAATTCATTCACTAGAAACTTTTGGAACTGTAGATGGACCTGGAATAAGGTATGTTGCTTTCTTTCAAGGATGCCCAATGCGCTGTAAATTTTGCCATAATCCTGATTCATGGGAAGTTAATGCAGGAACAGAAATGAGTGAGGATGAGATCCTTGAAAATTATCAAAAAAATGCAGAATTTTACAAAAATGGTGGGCTAACAGCTACTGGAGGAGAACCTCTCCTTCAGTTAGCATTCCTTGTTAAACTTTTTGAAAAAGCAAAACAAAGAGGCATTCACACTTGTCTTGATACTTCAGGAGGAGTCGCAATTAATGATTTAAATAGGCCACTATTTGAGAAATTAGCTAAAGTATGTGATTTAATATTACTTGATATAAAACATAGTGATCCAAAAGGTTATAAAGATTTGACAAATTCAAATCAATTATTTCCACTTGAATTCTTATCTTTTATGGATGAAAGAAATGTTGAAATTCAAATAAGACATGTTCTTGTTCCTGGAATTACAATGAATGATGAGCAGTTGATAAATATAGCAAAGCTTATAGCACCTTACAAAAGTGTTAAAAGCTTAGATGTTCTCCCCTACCATACTATGGGTGTTAATAAGTACGAAAAACTTGGTTTAACTTACCCTTTAGAAGGAATAAAGGATGTTAGCAAAGAACAGGCTATAAAGGCTCGAGATTTAATTGCTCGAACTATATCTGAATTGAGAAATAGCAAATCTAGATAAGTTAGCTATAAAATGTTTAAGAGGCCTCTAATAAGGTCTCTTATTCATTTATTAAATTATTATTTCAAGTACTACTTAACACTTTTAGCCACAATAATTCAATTATGGATTTTTATATTATTATTTAGTATTTTGGTAAAAATAAATTTAAATGTAAAAAAGATAAGAAAAATTGAGATTTTCAAAGATTTAGAGAGCAATATTTAATAGAAACAAAGTAATGAAAAAAAATGTATTAATTTTTAAAAAGATGATTGACAAAAAATATGTTAAGTGATAAATTGCTAAACATAAGGGCGGATAGCTCAGTGGGAGAGCGGTTGCTTTACACGCAACTGGTCGGGGGTTCAAATCCCTCTCCGCTCATATTAAGATTCTCAATTTTATTGAGGATCTTTTTTTTGTAAACACAATTTACATAAAAAAGGGGCTCTTGATACTTTTCTGTGTGTTTTAACTTTGTAGTCCATGTTGTCTCCTTGATGATTCTATAATTTTAAGAAAGAAATATTCGTTGTTTCTAAATCCATAAGATGACCTACGCAGGGTTTTAATCATATTATTAACGCCCTCTACAGCACCATTTGTAATCCGATGTTTAGCATAATTTATAACACCATCATATCTTCTTCTAATCATTCTAATAAATGTATCTAATTCAGGTATCTTCAAGCTTTCTGCTATATCTAACCACTTATTAAAGCTACTTCTAAATACATTATAATCTGTGCAAGAATATGATAGTTTTAACATCTCATTAAGCTCAATGACAGACTTCCACTTTTCATTTGATGTTAGGAACTTCTGCAGCTTGAACACATAGGTGGTGCACCATTTTACTTCATTAGAGGGAATTTTTAATCCTTTCTTTTCATACTTTTCATTTAACATTTTGTTATGTTTTTTTCCTGCAATATCTTTAGCTTCTAAAGTTTTCAAACTGCTTAATAATAAATATCTATTTCTTTTTAGAAATTTATATTCGTGAGATAGCTCTTCTGCAAGAGCATAATCTTTATCTCTCTTAGCTTTATCAATTTGATCCATAAGAAGATTCTGAGAGGTTCTTCTTAGAGATGTAATCACCATATCATTATAATTTTTCTGTATATGAAAATGATCATACACTATATCAATTTTGCTATACCGGTTTCTTACTGCAGCACAATATTGCGCATTCATATCCATGGAAATAGCCTTTATATGGCTCATATACTCATTTCCCACCAAATCAAAGAAATGATGCAATTGCATTTCCGTCTTCCCTTTTTCGACAAACAATACATCTTTAGTTTCTAAATCAACTACAATTGTCGCATATTCATGATTGCGATGGAGAGAGAATTCATCAACTCCTAAATATCGACTTTGATATCCAGGTTTTCCATTTTTAAATTTTTTTCTTAATCTTTCAAAATCCATTTTCCTTAAGCAAGCCCTAGAGAGATGAAGTATTTCAGCAACTTTATTCATTGGAAGACCCAAATCAAGAAGGTGTGAAATTTGAAGACCATAAGCCTTTGTGAAGTTGTGATTCTCTTCTTTAAACGGAATTTGCTGACAAACTACCTTTCCACAAATAGGACAGATGTATCTGCAATATGAAACCTTCAATTTATATAATTGTGGTCCTGAGATACAGTGGTTTAGTTTGATACTGTGATGTTGATGTATGTGCATTTTTCTACCACAGCAAATAGGTTTATCAGATACAACACGTATTGGAGTGGTTATCACTTCAACACCTCTACGATTTAATGAAAAATTAGGTTCACCAGTTAATTTGTAGTTTGATAAAAATAAAGAATTGTGATATAAATCATTCATGGGATGACCTCTGTATTATGTTTAGTTTGGTTACTTTTAATAATACTTCAAAGGTCGTCCCTTTTCTATATATAACTAATGTAAATATTATCTCCTGAAAGATACATCCAAATGAAAAAGACTACTTAAATATAAAGATTCTTAACAATATTTAGGCTGAATTTTAACTTTTAAATTTCTATTAAAAAAAAATACTTTTTTTTTCATTTTCATATTGCAACTTTTTCTCTACTATGGTAGATTATTGCAAGTAATGAGTTGGGCGGATAGCTCAGTGGGAGAGCGGTTGCTTTACACGCAACTGGTCGGGGGTTCAAATCCCTCTCCGCTCATATTAAGATTCTCAATTTTATTGAGGATCTTTTTTTTTGCACTTAACATTTCAACAGTAACATATTGCTACAGTAAACACTGACATTACATCCTAAAATACTGATTATAAATATATAACCCTTTATACCACTTAACTTTACATAAAACATTATTATAAAATAAAAATATAGTTCCATACATATTTTTAAGAATATATTTGACATATATCGGTTTGAGACTTAACATTATCTATAAACAAGGAGATAAAATATGGATGAAAACAATTCTTTTCCTTTAATAGGAGATAAATTTCCACAGATTAGTGTGAAAACAACTCATGGAACCATTAACCTACCAGATGATTATAAAGGTAAATGGTTTGTTTTATTCTCACACCCAGGTGATTTCACACCAGTGTGTACAACTGAATTTGTTGCTTTTAGTAGAAAAGCAAAAGAATTTAATGAATTAAACTGCGAATTGATTGGATTATCAGTAGATCAAGTTTTTTCACACATTAAATGGGTAGAATGGATAAAAGACAATTTGAAAGTTGATGTTCCATTCCCTATTATTGCTGATGAATTAGGAGTTCTAGCTAAAAAGCTTGGAATGATTCACGAAGCAAAAGGAACTAATACTGTAAGAGCCGTATTTATTATTGACCCAAACGGTATTATCCGATTGATGATTTACTATCCACAAGAAATTGGAAGATCTGTTAATGAGGTATTAAGAAGTTTAAAAGCTCTAATTACATCTACAGACAACCATGTTGCTTGCCCAGAGAATTATCCACACAATGTATTACTCGGGGAGAATGTTGTGATGATGCCACCACCTGGTAGCATGAAAGAGATCGAAGCAAACAAAAAAATAGCTGACAAATCAATTTCTCAAAAAGATTGGTGGTTTAGATATAAAAAAATGTAGAAGTTGTCAATCTAGTTAAAAATTCCTTTATTATAAAAAATAGAGGAATTTTTTATACAATTTTATTAATTTTTAAAGATCTTTTTATATTTTGCCAGTTCAAACTTATTTTTAAAATAAATTATAATTCTTAGAAATATTTTTAATTTCTTTTAGACATTATATTTATAATATTCATTGCAGATTCAATTATAAATAATACAAAAAAAATGATATTTTTTTATTTTTTGTATTGCATCTTTTTCGCTACTGTGGTAGATTATTGCAAGTAATGAGTTGGGCGGATAGCTCAGTGGGAGAGCTGTTGCTTTACACGCAACTGGTCGGGGGTTCAAATCCCTCTCCGCTCATATTAAGATTCTCAATTTTATTGAGGATCTTTTTTTTGTCTAAAAATAATAATTGAAATTCTTCCATTTGAAATAGAAATGTGCTCAAATAATAATAGCCTGTATTTTTACATACAGACTATTATTATTATCTTTATTTATTGACGATCATTTGAACCATTATCTTTAAGAGTAACATCATGTGCTCCTCCATCAACTATTGAAGTTTCTGAAACAAGAGTCAATCTAGCTTTTTCTCTTAATTCAGGAAGTGTTAAAGCACCACAGTTACACATTGTACTTTTTACTTTACTTAATGATAATTGTACATTGTTTTTTAAAGAGCCAGCATAAGGAACATATGAGTCAACACCTTCTACAAATGAAAGTTTTTTGTCTCCACCCATATCATATCTTTGCCAGTTTCTAGCTCTAGCACTACCCTCGCCCCAATACTCTTTCATATAATTTCCGTTAACACTAATTCTTTGAGTAGGAGATTCATCAAATCTTGCAAAATATCTACCAAGCATTACAAAATCTGCACCCATAGCAAGAGCTAGTGTAATGTGATAATCATGGACAATTCCACCATCACTACATACTGGGATATATACACCTGTTTCCTTAAAATATTCATCACGAGCTGCAGCTACTTCAACCATTGCTGAAGCTTGTCCTCGGCCAATACCTTTTGTTTCACGAGTTATACAAATTGAACCACCACCAATACCAACTTTAATAAAATCGGCACCTGCGTTTGCTAAGAATCTAAAACCTTCTCTATCAACAACATTTCCGGCTCCAACCTTTACATCATCACCATAAGTTTTTCTAATATAAGAGATTGTATTAGCCTGCCATTGTGAAAAACCTTCTGAGGAGTCAATACAAAGGACATCTGCACCAGCTTCAATTAAAGCGGGTACTCTTTCCTCAAAATCTCTAGTATTAATACCTGCACCAACTATGTATCGTTTGTGAGAATCTAATAATTCACCAGGATTATCTTTGTGGCTATCATAGTCTTTTCTAAATACAAAATATTTTAACTGTTGCTTTTCATCAATAATTGGAAGTGCATTTAGTTTATTATCCCAAAGTAAATCATTTGCTTCACTTAATGAAATTCCATCCATACCATAAACTAATTTATCAAAAGGAGTCATAAATGTAGATACAACTGTATTTGGATCCATTCTTGAAATTCTCCAGTCACGGGATGTTACTACACCAAGAAGTTTACCGGTTTCTGAACCATCTTCTGTTACAGCTATAGTAGAGTGACCTTTTTCTTCTTTTAATTTAATAATATCAGCTAAAGTTGAGTTTGGTGAAATATTAGAATCAGATGTTACAAATCCTGCTTTAAAGTTTTTAACTTTTCTAATCATATTTGCTTCATCTTCAATTGATTGTGAACCATAGATAAAAGCACAACCACCCTCTCTTGCAAGAGCTTGTCCCATTTTCTCACCACTTACACTCTGCATTATTGCACTGATCATGGGTATGTTTAATTTAATTTTTGATTCCTCACCTTTTTTAAACTTAACTAAAGGTGTCTGTAAGGAAACGTTTGAAGGGATACAATTCTCGTCAGAATATCCAGGAACTAAAAGATACTCACTAAATGTATGTGAGGGTTTATCGAAAAAAAATGCCATAAGTAACTCCTACTTTTTGACAATTCATAATGCAATATATTTAATTAAATTTCAACACAAAAAAGAAAAAATATAAATAAAATATACAAAACTAATTTTATTCTACAATTACAATTAGGTAAATTTATAAATTTATTTAAAACTTATTCTAACATTTTGATCATTTATGTCTAAAAAAAATACAATTTAGTTATAACTAAATTTTATAAATTAGAAATTATTTATATATAAATTATGTTAAAATCAATGTTTAACAAAAAATAAATCATTTAAGCTATTTAATAACTATAAAATATGATAATAAACTATATGCTATAATTATATATTTTTATACACATTATATGAATTTAATATATTATAAGTTGTATTTATATTGTTATAAATGATACTAATATATATCAAATTTTGTTATTTCAACTGAAATTAATTGTTATATTAATACAAATATGATATCATTTTTTCCATGAGTACATTGACAAAAATTAAAGAGAATCCAGGACCAATTCGCCAGTTAATTGATTATAAGGAATTAGACTTCTCAGATTTCAAAGAATATGAATATTATAGATTAGTTAATCCTATAGATAAAGTTGTTTATGATTTTAAAGATGGTAAACTTGAACTTATTTCAGATGAAAATTGTTTTGACATTTGGGATAATGGTGAACCTTGTAAATATTGTGTTTCAGCTAATGCATTAGCCAATAAATGCGAAAAAAAGAAACTTGAATATTTAGAGGGTGAGCTACAGATGGCTAAGGTGATTCCTGTGGTAATTGAGGGTAAAGAATTAGTTCTAGAACTGTTCCAGAATTTATCCGATACTTATTTAAAAATTGAACAAAGTTTCACCCAACTTTCAACATTAATTAGAGATTTTAATAATTTAGCATCTCTCGATTCTTTTACAAATTTATATTCTCACAGTTATACCTTAGATAAATTAAAAACAATCATAAGCAAAAAAATAAAAAATGTTGAAACTGTTTCACTTGTTGTAGCTGATATTAACAAACTAAAATATGTGAATGATACTTTTGGTCATGTAGTTGGGGATGAGCTTATACTTAAAGTGGCTCAAATATTAGAGCCACTCAAAAAGATGGATAATGTTTTCCCAGGAAGAACTGGTGGCGATGAATTCCAAATTATTCTATTAAACATGAATGAAGAACAATCTAATGCTCTTCTCCAAAATGTATTTAAGAAATTAGATTTAATTCAATTAGAAAAAGCTGATTACATAGCATCCGTTAGTTATGCTCTATTAGAATGGAATAAAGAAGAAAAAGCAGAAGGTCTTATAAATCGAGTTGATAAACTAATGTATATTAATAAGAAGAAATCAAGATAGAATATAAATAGAAATCTCTTTAGCTTTAAAGAAATCCCCTATCATATAATGATAAGGGATTTTTTAATAAAGTATTTAACTATATTATTATTTAGCTAATGCCTTTTTTACTGTTGCAAAAACTTCTTCAGGAGCTTTAGATGCATCAATATCAACAATTAAGCCTTTTTCTCTGTAGTAAGCAATTAGAGGTTCTGTCTGTTCTGCATAAACATCAAGACGGTTTAGAATAGCTTCTTCTTTATCATCGTCTCTTTGAATTAATGCTTCACCAGTTTCATCATCAATACCCTCTACTTTTGGAGGATTGTAGATAACATGATAGATTTTACCTGTGCTCTTACACATTCTTCTACCAGATAATCTTTTAATGATTTCTTCTCTATCTAAAACAAAGTTAATAACAGCATCAAGCTCTTTCATTTCTTTAAGTGCATCTGCTTGGAAGATAGTTCTTGGGAAACCGTCTAAAATAAAACCATTTTTAGAATCGTCATTTGTAAAACGATCTTCTACCATTTTAATAGTTACACTATCTGGTACTAAATCACCTGATGCTAAAATAGCTTTTACTTCTTTTCCTAACTCTGTTTCGTTCTTGATATTGTAACGAAATAAGTCACCTGTTGAGATATGAGGAATACCATAAAATTCTTTTGCAATTGCAGCGATTGTACCTTTACCAGCTCCTGGAGGGCCTAAAAAAACTAGATTCATATTATTACCTTAGGGGGGTTAATCCCCTCTCCTTAATATTATTTATTGAAAACTCAATGATTAATATTTTACCTATTTAATAGTTATTTTTCAATCCGAGAAGTATAAATTTTATATTTTTTTATGTGTTATAAATTTTCTTCCCACTCTTTTTCTTTAAATCCAACTAATACATTATCACCATCAATTAAAATTGGACGTTTCACAAGCATTCCGTCTGTTGCTAATAATTTGTACATCTCATCTTCACTCATATCTTTGAGTTTATCTTTTAGATGCAATTCTCTATATAACATACCACTTGTATTAAAAAATCTTTTCAAAGGTAAATTACTTTTTGAATGCCAATCTCTAATCTCAGCTTCACTTGGATGCTGTTCTTTAATATTTCTTTCACTAAAATGCAGTTGATGATTTTCTAAATATATACGAGCTTTAGAACAAGTGCTACATTTTGGATAACATATAAAATCCACGATAAATACTCCTTGTAAATTTATACATTTATTATATCATTTATTTGTAAAAATTGTAAAAGACATTTTACTCGATATGTAATATATCTAACTAAAAAATCCATAAAATGTTAAATACTTATAAATTTTGTTACTATATTTTCATTTTTTCCAATTTAAATATAGTTTTTTAAAAAATGAATGCAAATTCGAGGTTGTCAAAATTTTTTTCATAAGTTATTATTAATTCTCAGGAGTAGCTATGAACAAAATCATTTTGCATGCAACTGACTTAGACGGATTCCTCACAGAGGATGACAAAAAAGCGATTGAAACTGTAGGTATTAAGTACCAAACATCGTTAGCCCATTGTAAAACCTTGGGTGATTCCACCAATGAATTAGAATTAGAGAAAGCAAGAAAAGGACTTATTGAATCAGCAGCTGATGTTGGTCGTTATCTTAAGAAATTTTGTGCTAATGAGCCAAACATCCATGTTTATTCATTTGAAACACCACAAGAGAACCACGGTCAAGCTTCTAGATTAATTGCTAAACTAAGAGATCCAAAAACTGGCCACGAAGAATTTCTATATTACATACAAAGAGCATATGAGATGATGTTCTCTCATGTTTATTGTGATGCAGTATTACCTAATAAAAGATCTCTTATTCTTGAAACACCTGTAACTATTCCTGTAAAGAACTTTGCAGCACATAGAATTCCAGATGTTGGCAAAAATATTGAGAATACTGTAATGTGTGTTATGTTACGTGGAGCTCTTCTTCCATCAATGATTGTATCTAAAGAAATTCAAGATTACAGTGAAGATAATTTCATTACCCCTTTTGCGTTATTTAAAATTAAAAGAGATGATTCTAAAAAAGAAATGAATATGGACTATGTTTTAGACTTAAATAGATCATATTTCAAATTACAAGAATTAGATGGTAAAGATTTAATTTTTGCAGATCCAATGAACGCTTCAGGTGGTTCATTAATCACAATTGTTCAATATTTAGAAGAACAAGGTATTAAACCAAAATCAATTAAATTTATTAATGTTGTTAGTGCTTTTAAAGGTGCAGTTAGAATTTGTAGAGCAGTACCTAATGTTGAAGTTCATACATTATGGATGGATCCTGTATTAAACGAAAAAGCTTATATTTTACCTGGTCTAGGTGATGCTGGTGATAGATTGAATGGTGTTGATGGCGAAAAACCTAGAAACATAATTCAATTGATTGCTGACTATGGTGCAGGAATTACAAATCTTTATCGAGATCAAGTAGTTGAGATTGAAGAAACAGTACTTGGAAAGAATAAATAATATGAATAAAGCTTTTCTAGCCTTATTAATTGCATCTACAATTCTATTTAATTCATGTAGCACACTAGAAAATAGTGATGATAGTGAATTAAATAAGAATATTATTGATGCAACTTCAGCATTTAATGATGGTGATTATAATAAGGCAGAAGAGCTCTTTTCTATGGCACTACAAATAGACGAAGACAATGAGATTGCTCTTAACAATCAAATACTTACACTTAATAAACTAGATAAGAATACAGAGGCTTTAGCGCTAGCAAATCAAGCACTCAAAACTTATCCTGATAATCTTAAATTTAAAATAATCAAAGCAAGATTGCTAAAAACTTTAAAGCAAACTGAAGAGTCAATTCTTTTATATCAAAAAATTCTTAAGCTAGCAACTCATGAAAAATACTACCACGTAGAATATCTACAATATCTATTAACTCTAGATTTTCAAAATGACACTAACATTAAACAGTACATTATAGACGAAGCTGAATATTTATTATCAAATGACATTGCTGAAAAAGAAGCTTTAAAAGCTCTATGCATTGTGGATAGAAACAATTTAGTTTATTCACTGCTTCTTAAAACTAAGTATAGTTCTCAGTGGAATGAAATATACAATGTAAATAGTGGAAAATAAATCTAAGAATCTGCTTTAAAGCGCAAAATATACAATAACGATATGAATTTTACAGTTATTCTAAATTATAACTAATAAATTAAGTATGAAAACTATAAACTACTATATTAAATTTATATATAAACTTATAATTAATATAATAAAGTTATATTACTATTATATCATAATAAAAGCTGTAGGTATTATCCCACAGCTTGTTTAAAATTTGCGTATTAAAAACTCTAAATCTTATTTAGCATCTTTACAATAAAAGCCTGAGCTTTTAAAGATAATAGGTGTAGCATTATAGATTTGTTTTAGGGCGCCTTTGGTTTTACATTCAGGACAATCCTTAGGTAAATCAGCACTCATAGGTTGTTCAATATGAAATACTTTATTACATTTGCTACATTTTAAATCATACTTTGCCATTTTATAATCCTATTTTACTATTTGAAATTGAATCAGTAAGGCCTTTGACTTGATCATCACTCATTGGCATTTCACTGATATTAACTATATCTCCATCCTGTGTAAACATAACTCTTAATAAAGTATAATCTGGTTTAATTTTTTCAGTCTTTAAATAACCTATATATCCAATTTTAACAAGTTTTGAAAGTGATGAAGCAGAAGTTTCATCATCTAAATCAAAAGTTGCATCAAGTGTTATAGTCCCATCATTATCTTCATTTATAAGTACAAGAAGGCTATCCATATGAGTTAACATTTCTTTTGTCAAACCAAGCCCTAAATCAATAAGGGTAACTGGTTTTTTTGAATATAGACCAATATTTGCATCATACAGTTTTAATATTACTGATTTATCAATCTTTGATTCTTTTGCATTAACTGAGGTTGCTAATTCTGAGAAAGAATTTGTTGAAAATCCAACCATATTCTTACTTAACAATCCAAGTTGAGTACCATTATATGGATAGTAATTATATGCTTCTGTATGAATCATTTTACCACCACTAAGATTTGCTAAACCAACTTTAGTAATAAAAGATGGAAAATCGCCTTCAATAACAGCATCAATATCAAAAGAAGTTAAAGGATATTCTTCATTCTTTGGTGTTAAATCTACACTGATTCTTTTAGCTCTATCTGCAACTGTTTCGCCAACTAAATTAGTTACAAGTTTCTTTTCTTTAGTTGCATCAATAACTATTAATGTGTCCCCTTCTTCAGCTATGCTTTGAAGAGGAACAACATCAACATTTGGAGAAACTACTTTTGTAGTAGTACAACTGATTAATGAGGCTAATAACATTGTTGAGCCGATTAAATTTCTTACTGCTTTTTTCATTAGTTTCTCCTAATGCTTATTATATTTGTTTTAGTAAAATCTTAATACTTAGGTCTTCGCCAATATTAATAGATTCAGCTTCAACACTTCCCTTTTCAATTTTATCACAAAGAGTTTCACTCTTTATGTATGATTCAAAAGCACCAAATACTGTATCAATATCACTATTACCTTCATATTTTAATTCAATATGATCTGCTACGTCAAAGTCCATTGTTTTTCTTAATGTTTGAATTGCTCTTATGATATCACGAGCTCTTCCTTCATTAATTAGTTCAACAGTTAACTTTGTATCAAATCCGATAGTTAATTCACCATCGTTAATTGCCTTAACATCTTCCATTTCAGTTCTCTGAACAGCTAAGTCGTCTTCACTTAATACAATAGTACCTTCACTATATTCAACACTCTTTTCTTTACCTTCAAGAATATCTGCAATAGTTGCACTATCAAATTTCATGATTTCTGATGCAACTTCTTTCATATTCTTACCAAGTTTTTTACCAAGTACTTTGAAATTAGCTTTAGCATTATATTTAACTAAGTTTGATTCATCAGCTTGAATTAATACTTCTTTAACATTGAGTTCTTCAGCAATAATATCTGTCATAGATGTAAGAATTGATCTCTCATATTCATTTCTATCTACTAAGAATAATTTTGCTAAAGGTTGACGAGTTTTAAGATTATGACTACTTCTAAGGGATCTACCCATAACAATAGCTTTCATAGTTAAACTCATTTTCTTTTCAAGTTCTAAATCTCTTAATTCTTCCTCATATACAGGATAATCTGTTAGGTGAACTGATAAAGGCATATCTTCTGTTTTTAAGTTTGCATAAATTTGTTCTGTGATAAATGGAACAAGTGGAGCTGCAACTTTAACAACATTCATTAATACATAATATAATGTATCATATGCCTGTTTCTTATCACCGTCATTCTCTGATCTCCAGAATCTTCTTCTACTTCTTCTAATGTACCAGTTATTAAGATTATCAATAAATGAAACTAAAGAAGCTGAAGCTGTTTGAATATCATATGCATCTAATGCATCACTTACATCTTTAATTAAACCTTGAGTTGTAGAAATAATCCACTTATCAAGAGGGTTTTCTAAATCTTTAAGATCTGTAGTAGATGGTGAATAATTATCAATATTTGCATATGTTACAAAGAATGAATAAGCATTCCAAAGTGGTAATAATAGAGTCTTGATAGCATCTTTTACACTATCTTCACTGAATTTTAAGTCATCAGCATGAACAACATTACTATTCATTAGAGCAAAACGTAATGCATCTGCACCATATTGATTAATAACTTCCATAGGATCAGTATAGTTACGTTCACTCTTACTCATCTTCTTGCCTTCTGCTGTTAAAACGATACCGTTTGTAACACAATTGTAGAAAGCAGGTTTTTCAAATAAACCAGCAGCAATAATAGTTAGTGTATAGAACCAACCACGAGTTTGATCTAATCCCTCACAGATAAAATCAGCTGGGAAGTTTTGTTCAAGGTGCTCTTTATTTTCAAAAGGATAGTGATGTTGTGCATATGGCATTGAACCTGATTCAAACCAACAGTCAAGAACATCTGTTATTCTTCTCATTGTACCCTGTCCATCAGGACTTGGCCAAGTAATATCATCAACATATTGTTTATGAAGGTTTGTAACTTTTACGCCACTCTTTTCTTCTAATTCGGCACATGAACCAATTACTTCAATATGATCTGAATTATCACATTTCCATACAGGAATTGGATTACCCCAGAAACGGTTACGAGATATAGCCCAGTCTCTAGCACCTTCTAACCATTTACCGAAACGGCCATGTTTAAGGTGTGAAGGAACCCATGTGATTTCTTCATTTGAATCAAGCATTATTTGCTTAATCTTTTGAACATCAACATACCAACAAGTCATAGCTCTATAGATTAGAGGTAATTTTGTTCTGTAACAGAAAGGATATGGGTGTAAGAAATTTTCTCTCTTAACAAGCTGACCCTTTTCTTTTAACATTTTTATGATATCACTATCGGTGTCTTTAACAAAACGACCTTGGAAATCAGGTACTTCTTCAGTAAATTGGCACTCATCATCAATTGGGCAAACTACAGGAATTCCTGTATCTTTTAGTACAAGATAATCATCTTCACCAAAGCCACTTGCAGTATGAACAATACCACAACCATCTTCAGTTGTTACATAATCACCAAGAACAGTTATAAATGCACCATTCTCTTCTTTTAGGTTTTTAAAATAAGGGAAAAGAGGAGTATATCCGATACCTGCTAAATCACTGCCTTTATATTCAGCAACAATTTCATAAGAACTCTCATCTTTATAATAATGAGATAATCTATCTTTTCCTAAAATGTAGTATTCATCCCCATCTTTAACTTTTACATAATCAATATCAGCACCTAGTGCTAATGCAAGGTTAGATGGTAATGTCCATGGTGTTGTTGTCCAAGCTAAGAAATAAGTATCGCTAGTTCCATCAATTAAGAATCTAACAGTAACGGCTTGATCTGTTACATCTTTGTAACCACCTAAGTTAACTTCAAAGTTAGATAGAGGGCATGCTAATTTTGGACTATATGGTAATATATTATAGCCTTCATAGATTAATCCTTTATCAAATAAAGTTTTGAATACCCACCAAATTGATTCCATGTAATTTTTGTCCATGGTTCTATAACCATTTTCAAAATCAACCCAACGACCCATTCTTTGAATGGTATGTTTCCATTGGCTTGTATAACGTAAAACAATTGATTTACATTCATCATTAAATTTAGCAACACCAAACTCTTCAATAGCACTGTGTCCACTAATTCCTAATGTTTTCTCCATTTCGTATTCAACAGGTAGACCATGACAATCCCAGCCAAAAGTTCTATAAACTCTTTGCCCCTTCATTGAATGATAACGAGGAATTACGTCTTTAATTGTACCTGGTACTAAGTGACCAAAGTGAGGTAATCCTGTTGCGAAAGGAGGACCATCATAAAAAACGAACTCATTATCTGCAGGTCGTTGTTCGATAGATTTAGAAAAGATGTCTTCTTTATCCCAGAATGACATTATTTCTTCTTCGGCTTTTGGAAAGTCGATTTTAGTATTTACTGGCTGAAACATTTTCAGACTCCTCGATATATATATAGGTAAAACTTTTTTCTATTATATTATGCTAAATTTAAATTAATGACAACATTAATAAAGTGATTTTCATATTTGACTTTAATAAAACTTATTAATAACCAAACATGAAATAGATTGTTGTAACAATTAACTAAATTCACATATAAAAATATATTTATGTATTACTTTTAAACAATTTATTTATTTTTTAAATATAATAAAAAAGCTATAAAAGGCAAACAATTATAGCTAAAAGCTTAAGCTACAAATTATTATCAATTTTGAGATTCAATTTTTTCAATCAACTCGACAAATATGCTTTAAAATATTACAAAATTATAATTTAAAGATTTAAAAAAACAGATGAGTCCAATAGATATAAATAATTTCTCTAAAATTAATTATATTGAGTAAATATTATGGGTTTTATAGTGTTGACTATGATAAAAAACGACATTAGTCTAACACCTATGAAAGTATACCCAATTAATGAGTTAATAAAACAATTTGCATCCGTTTTTTTTGATAATGGATATTCACTATATATCGTTGGTGGAGCTGTTAGGGATTATCTATTAAACATAGATAATGAAGATCTTGATTTTACAACAGATGCAACTCCACAAGATGTAATCAGAATGTTTAAAAAAACTATACCTACAGGTCTCAAACATGGAACTGTTACAGTAATGTTTAGAGGTGAGAGTTTTGAGGTAACAACATTTAGAGCTGAGAGTGATTACAATGATGGTCGCCATCCTGGAAAAGTTAATTTTGTTCGCTCATTAGAAGAAGATTTAAAAAGACGTGATTTTACAATTAATCAATTAGCCGCTAATGCCAAAACAGGTGAAATCATTGACATGCACCACGGTATAGATGATTTAAAAAGTAAAATTATTAGAGCTATTGGAAATCCTAATGAAAGATTCCATGAAGATGGACTTAGAATCATGAGAGCAACTAGATTTGTATCTAAATTAAACTTTAGTGTTGAAGAACATACTCTAAAGGCTATGCTAGATAATAAAGATAATATAAAAGCTGTTAGTTATGAGAGAATAAGAGATGAACTGTACAAACTTATAAAAGGACAATCTCCTAAAAAAGGATTAGAACTTCTTTACTCTTGCGGTCTTATGGATATTATTTTACCAGAATTATCCGCTCTTAAGGGAGTTATTCAAGGTGGTCAACATACTGAAGATGTATTTGATCATACAATGAATACAGTAGAAGCAGCAAATCGCTTAGATTACCCTCTTAACGTTCGTCTAGCCGCACTTTTCCATGATTGTGGTAAAAAGGACACTCAAGTAATAGACGAGAGTCGTGGCCCTAATTCCTATTCATTCTTTCATCATGAAGTAGTCGGTGCCAAAATCTGCGAAAAAATTTTAAAAAGATTAAAAGATTCAAATGAAAATATAAAAGACATCTCAAATCTTGTAAGAAATCATATGTTCCATTATGAATCTACATGGAGTGATGGAGCTGTTAGACGTTTTATAAACAGAGTTGGTAAAGATTCAATATTTGATTTATTCTGCCTTAGAATGTGTGATATATATTCAATCAGTGGTAAAACTTCATGGACTCATGTAGAAGAGTTAGATAATCGTATTAAAGAAATTCTTAATTCTGAGGATTGTCTAAGTGTAAAAGATTTAAAGATAAATGGTAAAGATTTGATGGATATGGGAATTCCAAGAGGTCCATTATTTTCAAGAATTTTAAATTACTTACTAGAGACTGTTTTAGATGATCCAAATCAAAATAATGAAGTGCAATTAAAAGAAATTGCACTAGCATATTATAATTCAATAAAGTAAAAAAAATTAGTAGTATTTCCAATAAACCTAAACGAGGATTATAGGACATACTACTATTACATAGATTGTTAATTACTAACAATCAAAATCGATTCCTTTTTCTTCTAGCTGTTCAAACGCCAATTGTGCGGCAGCTTGTTGGGCATTTTTCTTATTCTTGCCACCTGCGGGACCAAATACAACTCCGTTTAAGCTAACGCTCACATAGAAAGTTCTATCATGATCTGGACCAATTGTTTTTTCAAGCGAATATATAGGTACTTTTTTCCATTTTTTTTGAGAATACTCTTGTATTGCGGTTTTATAATCTCGAACAATCTTATGTTTCAAGAATGCATCAATCTGAGGTTCCATTAATCTTACAATAAGATCTCTTGCAACTTCAAATCCTTGATCTATATAAACGCACCCAAAAATAGCTTCCATACAATCAGAAAGAATAGCTTTCTTCTTTCTTCCTCCAGAATGCCCTTCGCCCTTACCTACCAAAACTACTTCGCCAACGCCTAGTTTTAGAGCAACTTGATATAGTGAATCTTCACTTACAACTGCGCTTTTGATACGAGAGAAAAAACCTTCATGTTTAGATGGAAGATTATGAAATAACCAAGTACTTACGGATAAACCTAAAATTGAATCCCCAAGGAATTCAAGTCTCTCATTATTGTCTGTTACAACAGCACATTCATGAGCGTAAGATCTATGAGTAAATGCAAGATTTAATAAATTATAATCTTTTAAATCTATTTCTAGTTTTTGTACAAAAGTAAAAAGCTCCCTCTTCCTCTCTTCAGAGATATAGGGAGCTACTCCGACTTTAGCTTCTGCCATCGAAAAAAGTCCTTAGTCTATTTGACTTTCAAGATACTCTACAGCATCTCTTACATATTCAAATTCATTAGCTTTTTCATCAGGAATAGTAATACCCATTTCTTCTTCAATAGCATAAATTAATTCATAAGTGTCAAGACTATCAGCACCTAGATCTTTTCTAAAAGATGCATCTAAAGTTACTTTAGATGGATCAACTTCCATTTTTTCAGCGATCAATTCTTTTACTTGATCAAAAGTTTTATTTTCCATGTTTTAGCTCCTTGTCAAACTCTATTTATCGCTAGTGTCAATAACCTGCTCACCACGGTAATAGCCGCATTTTGGGCATACGCGATGTGGAAGGATCTTGCTACCACACATTGAACATACAGTTAATGTTGGTGCCTTAAGCTTCATATTCGCAGCCTTTCTTGATGCAGCTTTAGATTTTGAAGTTTTATATTTAGGTGTTGCCATTTTTTACCTCTTCGAGAATTAGATGATTTGTTGACGCTTCTTGAACAATAACGAAAAGTTTGAAAAACGTCAACAACATATGTAAGGGAATTATAAAAATTATTTAGAATAATTCAATGCATTGTGAACTCTAAGTTTTACAACGTTAACATCAAAAGGTTTAACTATCATATCGATAGCTCCATTTCTTAATGCTTCAGCTTCTAAAGTTGGATCTGCTGTTATAACGACAACAGGAATATCAGCAATTGCATTATGATGTTTATATTTTCTTAAAAACTCAAAACCATTCATAATTGGCATATTCATATCAAGAAGAATCACTGAAACATTATTATTGTGCAATAACAAATTCATTGCCTGTTCACCGTTTTCTGCCTGCAATATTGCAAACTCATCTTCAAAATAATTTTGAAGTAATTTTCTAGTTATGAAGGTATCATCAACAATGAGTAACTTTGGAGTTTCAGATGAATTCTTACCCAATAACTCATTAGAACTTTCATAAAAAGAATAATTATTTTTACCAGATGATTTTACTTCATATAAAGCTAAATCTGCTCTAGCAAACAAAGTATTATAATCATCTTTCTTTCTAGATTTAACAATACCCATAGATATGGTCCCCATATCTGAGTCAATATTAGAAAGAACGCTTTGCATTTTTTCTTGAACTTTAGAGACATAAGAAACAGTTGCTTTGTAGGTGTAATTTGTAAGATAAACAATAAATTCATCACCACCAACTCTTCCTACTACACAATCTTTAGCCGCACTTTCCTTTAAAACAGAAGATAGTTCTTGTAGATATGTATCTCCAGCTAAATGACCATTGTTATCATTAATACCCTTAAAATTATCAATATCTATAACTAAAAAAAATCCAACATTACCTGCAATAATTTTATTTTCAATCAAAAACTGAGTTGAACGTCTATTGAAAATTCTTGTTAAAGGATCAATAGAAGATAACTTTTCTAATTTAGTCAAATCTTCTAATTCAACAGTTCTTGTACCACTAACCATATGAGACCCAAAAAGAGTTAACAAATAAGATGTTATAATTACTATTATATCCATCTCCAATGTAGCTGGTGGGTATAAAAAAGTTAATACAATAAAAGTTAAAGTACAAATTGTGGAAATTAGTGCAACAGTAAAAAAGGATGCTTGAACAACTAATCCCAAAAAAATAAGCCCCATACCAAAAAAATATCCTGGTATAATTTTAAATACAAAAACATTCAATATTGAAATATAAAGAATAAACATACCCCAAAATACAAAAGTAGCTGGAGTAGATTTATCTGTGTGATCTTTTATATAATTTTTACTAGCATTTTTATATAAAATGAAGAAAATTATCGAAATAAAAGAAAATGTTTTAATTTCAGTAGATTCTGTAGCAAATAGGCAATAAATAAAAAAAATACCAGATACTAAAATCGAAAACGTGGTTAATGAATCAAGAACAGAAGAGTTCCAAAGATTTACTTTATCTGGAAATTTCCTTCTTAAGCTTTTATCTCTAAAAAAGATACTAACTTTATTCATTTAACCTTTCTCCGATTGCTTTAGCTACTAACAGAGGTACCATTGTCTCAATATTTGCACCATAAAAAGCCAATTCTTTTATTTGGGAGGATCTAAGTAAAAAATAATTAGGGCTTGTTGGCATAAAAAGCACTTCTAATTCTGGATATAACTTCTTATTAGTCATGGCTAATTCAAATTCATAACCAAAGTCTACTAGAGCCCTAACGCCTCTAATCATTACTTCAATACCATTTTCTTTTGCAAAATTAACTACAAGGCCTGAATAAATAACAACTTCAACATTTTCATAAGACTTTAATAGTTCTTTTAGCATATCAGCTCTTTCTTCAGCACTAAACATAGTTTTCTTTTGCATATTTAATGCAACGACAACATATAGTTTATCATATAATTTTGCAGATCTCTTAATTATATCTAAATGACCTAGAGTTGGTGGATCAAAGGATCCTGGAAACATTGCGTTCATTCTTTTATTCCCTCTACATATTTTTTCATTTGATTAAAAACTTCTGCTTTTTCAACTTCCATTGTTTTTCTGAAGATTAACTTACCTTCATCATCTTTTCCAACTATTGCAAAAGTGCCTCTTCCAATGTAACTAATTTTTTCACCCTCAGCCAATTTTTCTTCTTTTGAAAGTTTCTCAATCATACAATCAAAGTGATAGTATTTATCCTCTTCACCTCTTATAGCGCTAGCAATGTTTTCAATCACTTTGTCACAGTAAGTACAAGTAAGGTGAGGTTCTACAACACTTTTTATATTAATTGGAGGAAGTGAGCTATGAGGCGTTTTAATACCTTGTTTAGGTAATAATTTTGCAACACTTTTATTTACAACATTCTTTTTGTCAGAATTAGATTTTTTTCTTTTTCTTTTTTTAGATGCAGATTTCTTTGGTACTGGTGGAGTAACTATATCTCCGTTTTCCTTTGCCATATATATACCCCTTTTTGATTTCTCAAAAAGCTTTCCTTTATATTTAATTGATTATTATCTTTAAATTCCAAATCTAATAATAATAGAAATAAAATAAATTAACAATATTTAAACTACTTTAATCTAGAGTACCTAATATTATTAAATAAAACAAGAAAAATTATACCTATTTATTTGAATTTTTATTATCATCTATCTATTAATCAATTATCTGGCAAGAATTTAATTAATAAATTCGAATAATATATAATTTAATGAATTCATGATATATAACTAACTAAATTTCAAGCTAATAAAACTTTACTTTTCAAAATAATTTAGCATTCAAAACTAATCCACTTTCTTATGCAAGAAATTGTGAAAAATATTGAGTTATTATACAGATAATCACCCTACATTCAGATAAATATATAATATATTTACTAAAAAAAATAATAGACATGCTATTAAAAATTATGAGCATATAATTCAACAAATTACTTTAATAAATATGATTATAAACACACTCTATAAAATACAAAAGAATATTTTTTGAGAAAAAGACCTATAAAATTTTTACTATACATTTAATAAATATCAATAATTCAATTCTATTACTTAAAATGAAAGAACAACAAATTATAAAATAATTTTAACCAAAGATATTTAAAAGCTATAATTAAATTTTTAGGCACTAAATATAAAAGAGCGAATAAATCGCTCTTTTATATTGAAAGAAATTAAATTATTTTGCTTTACGAGCAATAAGTTCTTTAACTTTTGCAGCTTTACCAACTCTATCACGAATATAGTAAAGTTTAGCTCTTCTAACGCGACCTTTGCGTACTACAACGGTCTTTTCAATACGAGGTGAATGTAAAGGGAAAATTCTCTCAACACCTACACCGTAGGATATTTTACGAACAACAAATGTACGGCGAATGCCTGAATTGTTCTTAGCGATGACCAGGCCTTCAAATACCTGGACACGTTCTGTAGTGCCTTCGATGATTTTGAAAAATACTTTTACTGTATCACCAACGTTGAAATTTTCAGCGTTTTCTTTCATCTGTTCTGCTTCAATAGCTTTTATTACGTCCATTTTAGGTCCTCTTTGCTGTGTTTCTGATTTCTTGCAAAGTCTTCTGGCCTTCTAAATCCAAAGATTTTTCTTCCAAAAGATCTGGTCGGTTTGACATAGTCTTTTCCAACCGTTTTTTTAATCGCCATTTATTTATTTCTTTATGATTTCCATTCAGTAAAACTGGAGGGACACTCATATTTTCATAAACTTCTGGCCTCGTGTATTGAGGATATTCTAAGAGTCCATCACTAAAGCTTTCTTCTTCAAGTGATTCACTACTAATAACACCATCTACCAATCGGTAGACTGAATCTATAATTACTAGAGAAGATACTTCCCCACTAGAAATTACATAATCACCAATACTTATCTCGTCATCAACATACAGGTCTATTACCCGTTGATCTATTCCTTCATAATGTCCACAAATGAAAACAAGGTTTTCTTCTTTACTAAGTTCCTCACTGAGGGACTGAGTAAGTCTTTTGCCAGACGGAGAAGCGAATATGACCCGCTTTTCTTTCGCACCAACACTATTCAACGCATCGCACAATGGTTGAGGTTTCAACACCATTCCTGCACCACCTCCGTAAGGAGAATCGTCACAAGTGTGATGTTTATCAGTTGCGAAGTTTCGAAAATCAACCATATTATATGAGATTTTACCGCTATTTACAGCGCGTCTCATGATTGAGTTCTCAAAGAAACCCTGAACTATTTCGGGAAACAAGGTTATAATATCTATGTTCATGCAAGTAACCATTGCGCCAACAATTCTACTGTCTTTTCTTTGATATCGACTTTACCAATGTATTGGTCCATTAAAGGAACCAAGAAACGTTTATTAGAACCATCTACTACTTCTAATAAAATTGATTGCGGTCCATCAAAGTAGTTAACAATAGTAGCTACTTGTACGCCGTCATGCATTAGTGTGCTACCAAGCATGTCAGAGATATAATATTCACCTTCCGCTAAAGGTGCAGCTTCACTTCTTGGAACAAAAAGTGTTGCGCCAGCTAGTTTCTTTGCTGCTTCAGGAGTATCTACTCCCTCAAACTTCAAGTACGCTTGGCTGCCGCTTATGCGGAATCCCTCTATACCATATGTCTTCTCGCGGCCATCCTTCAAGAGGATAATTCCTTGCTTCAATTGCTTCAAGTAAGAGCAATTATCGTTGAATGGGCGGACCTTCACCTCACCCTTTACGCCATAAGATGACTGGATGATAGCCGTTGCGAGTTTATTCATAATTTAATCCAAAATTTCCAAAACAGCATGCTTGCCACTTTTTGTCGCTGAAGCGCTTAAGATGGTTCTAATTGCTTTTGCGATGCGGCCTTGCTTACCGATCACCTTGCCAATGTCTTCTGTTGCAACTTTAAGTTCCAAGATTGTAGATTTTTCACCTTCAATCACGTTAACAGTTACTTCCTCAGGACTATCTACAAGGGACTTTACAATGTATTCAACAAGATCTTTTTCCACAACTATCCTCGATTATTCTTGAACAGTTCTGGTAACAGTTACGCCTTGTTTATTCAACAATGAACGTACTGTAGCACTAGGCTGTGCGCCTTTTTGTAACCAGTCTTTAACTGCTTCAACATTAAGAACAACTTGGTTCTCTTTGTTTTCAACAGGATGATACTGACCAACTTCTGCTAGAGTTCTACTCTTGTTTGCTTGTCTTGAATCTTGAACAACGATCCTGTAATAAGGTCTTTGTTTTGAACCAAAACGCTTAAGTCTCATGCTTGTGCTCATGGTAATTCCTCCTACTAGAATTTCTATTTCGCTTCTATACGAGTTTCCTAGATTTATTAAAAATCAATCTAGAAAATATTTAAAATTTAAAAATGTTTGGGCATAACCTAGCCACTCTAGGGGCAATGCCACTACATTTGTCAGATACTATAATCTTATCTATAAAAAATCAAGGTAATGGAAGAAAAAAATCTAATATCTTGAACTTTTCTAAAATTATTCAACTATCCTAACTGTTTCTTTAACAATTTTTGGAATTGCTTGTTTTTTGTCATCTTTTGCATCTGTTTCTTCAACTTCTCAAATTTCTTGATTAATCTATTTACTTCAGCTACAGATGAACCACTACCTTTTGCAATTCTCTTACGTCTAGACAATCCAATTATACGATAGTTCTGTCTTTCTTGTGGAGTCATTGATAAAATAATAGCTCTTTCTTTATTTAGTTCTTTTACAGGAATATCATCTGCTGTTATTTGTCCAGCAGCACCAGGAATCATTTCAAGGATTTTATCCATTGATCCCATTTTATCCATCTGTTTAAGTTGGTCTAAATAATCTTGAAGATCAAAAATATTCTTTTTCATCTTCTCTTGAAGTCTTTCGGCCTCTTTTTGATCAATTGTTTCTTGTGCTTTTTCAACAAGGGATACAACATCACCCATTCCAAGTATTCTACTTGCAATTCTGTCTGCATAGAATGGATCAAGATCTTCCATCTTTTCACCAACACCAATAAATTTAATTGGTTTACCTACAACAGATCTTAGTGATAAAGCAGCACCACCTCTAGTATCACTATCAAACTTAGATAGTACAACACCAGATATTCCAACTTTTGATTCAAATTCTTTAGCAATTGTAACTGCATTTTGACCTGTCATTGCATCTGCAACAAATAATGTTTCATCAGGATTAATAGCTTTAGAAACATTTTCAATTTCAGCCATTAATACTTCATCAAGGTGCATTCTACCAGAGGTATCAACAATAACTACGTTATATTGATTTTTCTTAGCATATGCTAAACCATCTTTTGCAACTTTTACAGGATCTTTACATCCGTCAATTGTAAATACTGGTACATCAACTTGTTCCCCTAAAACTTGTAATTGTGTTATAGCAGCAGGTCTTACTAAATCGGCAGCAATTAAAAGAGGACGTCTTCCGTTCTTTTTCAATCTCTTTGCAAGTTTAGCACTAGTAGTTGTTTTACCACTACCTTGAAGACCCATCATTAATACTGTTGATACTACATCAGGACCTTTAAGTTTTAACTCACTCTCGCCTTCTTCAGAGCTAAGGAGCTTAACCATTCTATCATAAACAATCTTAGTAAATTGTTGACCAGGATCAACGGCTTTTAAAACCTTTTCACCTAAAGCTTCTTCACGAGTTCCGTTTATAAAACGGCGTACAACACGAAGGTTTACATCGGCATCAAGAAGAGCAAGTTTGATTTCATCTACTGCATCTTCAATATTCTTTTCACTAATTTTACTTTTTCCGGAAAATGATCTCATTATTCCAGAGAATTTTTCGCTTATTGATTCAAACATTAATTATCTCATTTTTGGGGATTTTTCTGTTATTTATACCTCAATTATACTTAAATTGTCAAGGTAATATTTAAGGCCCCAATCCCCTAATCTAGTTTAACTTCCTTATCATCCTTAGTTAGAATAACAGGAGCTCCTTGTGCTACACCAATTTTATAACTAACAGTTGTTGATACACCTGCTTCAATTTGAGTTACACCTAATAAAGTTCTTGAACCTGTAACAGTATGCTTATTATGTGTAATAATAATAAACTGGCTTTCTTGAGAGAAATCTTCAAGCACTGATAAAAAGAAACCAATATTTCTATCATCTAGTGCAGCATCAATCTCATCAAGAATACAGAAAGGACTCGGCTTAACTTCATAAGTAGCAAATAATAAACCAACTGCTGTCATTGAACGCTCTCCACCACTTAGAAGAGAAAGTGTTGTAAGTTTTTTACCAGGTGGTTGTGCAAATATCTCAATACCTGATTCTAAAACATTTTCAGGGTCAGATAGCTTTAATTCAGCACGTCCTCCACCAAATAAACGTCTAAACATCATTTGGAAGTTTTCAGAAATTCTTTTATATGTTTCTAAGAACTTAATCTCAGATTGAGTTGTAATAGTACTTACAACCTCTTCTAAATCACTCTTTGCCTTAAGTAAATCATTAATCTGTTCATTTAGGAAATCATATTGCTGTTTGGCCTCATTAAATTCATCCTCAGCCATCTGATTTATATAGCCTAAACGAGATAAGGATTTATTACACTCTTCAAGTCTGTTCCTAAGAACCTTTGTTTCACCTAAATCTTCTGTTAATCTATCTTCATATTCTTGCAAACTCTTACTATAATTTTCAAAGAATGTTGTATAGATATTTGTAACGGCTTGATTAATTCCCTCAATCTGAACTTCTAGTTGATCTTTAGATCTTCTTAAATTATTTAAAGTATTAAAAGAATCAGTTTTCTGATTCTGTTTCATATTCAACTCATCATTTTGAGCTTCAATCAATGTAATCTTTTCACCAAGTTCTTCAGATAATGCTATACCTTTTTGAGCAATAGCTTCCATTTCATCTTGTGTTTCAACAATTTTAGATTGAACATCATTTGCTTTTTCTTCAGCCATATGTGATTCTGCAATCCTATCACTATATTCTAATTGAGTTTCACCCTTTTGTCTTTTTATTGTAGATATTGCAACTTTTTGCTCATTAATCATTCCTTGAATTTGTTCAAGTGTAACTTTTAGATCGTATATATTTTCTCTAAATTCTTCACATTGACTAGATAATTTTTCATTCTCTCCTCTCAAATAGTTAATCTGATTTCTAGCAATTGAAATATCTTTTCTATTATTACGTATCCGTTCATCCATATTTCTTTTTCGAGAAACAAGGCCATCTGTTTTAATAAAGTCATCTATAAATGTTGGAATTACCAAATCATATTTTTTCAACAAATCATCAAGTTTTTTTACATTATTGATATTTAAATTCTTGTCATCTTCAAATTTTTTAACCAAAGATTTTGCATCAAGTGTTGATAATCTGGATAGCTGAGATTTCTGAATTTCTAAAGACTCTAGAATATGATTAATACTTGAATCAATTTCAGATCTAATTCCCTCTCTTTCTTTTATACTATATCCACTTTTACCAAGCTTATCTTCTAATTGTTCAACAATGAAATCAGTAATTTCCTTCAACTCTTGTGAATATTCATTATATGAGAGTTCCCTCTCATCAATTTTTTTCTCTAAAGCCAAAATATCATTATTTTGAGATACAATAAGTTCTTGAGCACTCTTAAGTAATTTTTCGTTTTTTTCAACATCAATTTGAACATCACTATATTGTACTTTCAAATTTTCGATTTTCAATTCACTTTCTTTAATTTCTCTCTCATTATTTTCAATTTTAGCTTTTATTGCTTCTGCCTTTTGAAGTGAAGCTGTTTTATTTAATAAAGCATCTCTATAATGTTGAGATAATAAAGATAAAAATTCATGTTTACCTTTGTGTTCTTCTTCTAATCTTTTTAATTCACTCTGAATTTCGATTCGTCTTGAAACCAAAATTTGTAACTCAGCTTTCATATCTTCAATAACTGTATCTAGTCCAGACATTGAAGCTTGCTTATTGATCAATTCTTGTTCTAAATTTTTTAATTTTTCTTCACTACTATCTCTAAGTAATAAATATGATTGTATTGTAGAGAGTTGAACATTTACCTCTAAATCAAATTTTTCCTTATTTAATTCATTATATTTAATACATTTTTCAGCCTGATTCTTTTTAGTTTCATAAGTTCTTTTAACCTCACGTAAAATTGTATCTACCTGGGCTATATTTTCATCAGTTCTTTTCAGCTTTCTCTCAGCCTCTTTACTTTGAACTTTGAACCTTGAAATTCCTGCAGCTTCTTCAAAAATGTATCGTCTATCTTCTGGGCGGGTTGAAAGAATTTGGTCAATTTTTCCCTGTTCTAATATAGAATAAGCACTCTTACCTACACCTGTATCAAAAAAAAGTTCACGAATATTTTTTAATAAAACTCTATTCTTATTTAAATAATATTCTGATTCACCTGATCTGAAGATTCTTCTTTTAATCTCAATTTCACTGGAATCAATATTAAGATGATGCCCCTCATTGTTTATAACAAGAGTAACCTCCGCCATTTGCAGAGGTTTTCGTGTATCAGTGCCGTTGAAGATAACATCTTCCATTTTACCGGCTCTAAGGGTCTTTGTTGATTGCTCTCCAAGAACCCATTTTATTGAGTCAACAATATTACTTTTACCGCAGCCATTTGGTCCGAGCAAACTTGTAATACCATCACTAAAATCAAGATGAGTTTTATCAGCAAAGGATTTAAATCCTATTAAGTCTAACGTTTTTAAAAACAAAATAACTCCAAAAAGTAATTATAAATTGTACAAAGTTGATAATAACATAAGTTTAAACAATTTCAAATAGTATAATTATTCTATAAAAGACTAGCATAATATAAAATTTGAATAAAAAAGCCATAATATATAATTATATCAAATCTATAATAAATGATTGCATTTATATTATTTTTAATATCAATATTTAGTATTACAATATACTTTAGATATTGAATCTATAATTAAAAATATATTAGTTTTAATTATAATTACATTATTAATAATGCCTCTAGTTTAGAATTGTCTAAAAAACTATAATCAAAGTCATTAAAAATACTAGGATTAGTTAATATGATACAAAAAGACTTATTTGAGAGTGAAGAAATACTTAATTTAGATAATATTATCGTAGGATTAGATGAAGCTGGAAGAGGCCCTCTTGCAGGACCTGTTTTTGCAGCTGCTGTAATACTTCCTAAATCTTTTCCTTTTGAACTATTAGATGATTCAAAAAAACTCAATGCTAAAAAAAGAAAAGAAGCAGAAATCATTATTAAGGAACAATCTATTGCTTATTCAATAGCCTTTGCTACTGCAAGAGAAATTGATGAGATAAATATTCTTTGGGCAAGTATGCTTGCAATGAAGAGAGCATATTTAAAGGTTGCTGAAATATATAATGGAAAAATAGATCTAGCTCTAATTGATGGAAATAGAACACCTGATTTACCAATCAAATCACAAGCTATTGTTAAAGGTGATTCTAAAGTACATGAAATAATGGCAGCATCAATTTTAGCAAAGAATGCAAGAGATGAAATAATGCTATTATGTGATAAAAAATGGCCAGAATTCGGATTTAATAAACATATGGGATATCCAACTAAATTGCATAGAGAAATGATTCAAGAATATGGAAGATGTCCAATTCATAGAAAATCTTTTACTTTTAAAAAAGTTGAATCTAAGCAAATCGAATTAT
Source organism: Sphaerochaetaceae bacterium (assembly GCA_963678765.2). Lineage (GTDB taxonomy): Bacteria > Spirochaetota > Spirochaetia > Sphaerochaetales > Sphaerochaetaceae > Pleomorphochaeta. The sequence goes on from CAXXVM010000006.1 coordinate 44,636, forward strand.
TCTAATTCATATTTATAGGCAAAAATCTAATTTGACATAGAATTTTGGCATAAAAAAAGACGATAGCTAAATTAGCTATCGCTCAATTTAATAAAATTAATCAAAAATGATTTATTTATTATTCTGCATCAGTTTTACTAGAGTTCTTCTTGATAAAGTCTAATGATTTTTGGAATTCACGAACAAATTCACCCATATCTTCTTGGTATACTAAAATAGATTGTCTAATATATCTATTAGATTCTAAATCACCTTTACTTTCTACGATGTTTAAATATAAATCACCAAAAACGTTTTCTTTAACGTTGAAAAAATAAGTTCTGTCGTTCTTTACTAATTTTGTTGAATAAACTTCACCACGCTGTCCCATACTGTCCTCACTATATATAAAATATTAATAATCATGTGTATATTCCTTTTACCTAAATAAAAGGGTTAATTAGAATTAACAACATATAGGATTAATTGTCAATTACTTCACTAGTATTTAATATAACAAATATTACCTTAAATTAAGAGAACATTAAATCTATCAATAATACATTTTAATAAATCTTTTGTACTTTTATCTACTATATACTGCTTAGAAAGAACTTTGATAATTATTCCAAACAATATACTTTTATAAAAAATCATATTTTTTTTGCAAAAGTACTTGACGAAAACATTAACAAATACTATATTCAACAACGTCTTCTACGTGTTACGTATGATGATGAATGCGTCTTTCGTATAATGGTATTACTCTAGCCTTCCAAGCTAATAACGAGGGTTCGATTCCCTTAAGACGCTCTTAAAATAACACAGTTAACGCTGTGTTATTTTTTTTCAAACTAATAAACAGATTAGTATGTCGATTAGGGATTCTAGCTTCTAACTCTTTTATATGTAGTACTAACCATTTGGTTTAACAATACTTTAGAATCAACTAATTCATACACTTGAGAATTTTCCATTTCTTCAAATAAAGAAATTCCGCCACCTAGAACTATTGGAATTGTTGTTATAGTTAATTGATCAACTAAATCTTGCTTCATACCTTGTTTAATGATTTCTCCGCCATCAATCCAAATATTCTTAAAGCCATTACTATTTAAATCTAGAATTACATCTTCAATATTACCACTAACAATTTTGACTTTATCCTCTAAGCCATAGGCAGCTTTATCTAAAGAATTACTCATAACATAAACAGGTAGATGGTATGGCCATTCTATTTTAAAGCCCAATACTGTCTCATAGGTATTTTTTCCCATCAACAAGCAATCCATACCATCTACAAAATCTTCAAAACCAAAATCTTCTTTTTCTGGATTTGAAACAATTGATAAAAAGCTCGTACTTCCAAAAACATCTGCTATATAACCATCAATACTTGCTGCTATGTACACGGTAGTGCTCATTATAAACTCCTAATAATTTCAAGACATTCAATAAAATAGCAATTTTTTATACTTAAATTTATTTTATATGTTAAAAATACATCATATTATGTGAATTTTAACTACCCAATATAGTGAATCACATAAATTCTTTACTATTTTTTCATCCCTATATTCTATTTTAACAGAAAATTAGAATAAATGTAAAAAAGTTTCAAAAATCAACTTGACCAAAGTCCTCAAAATTTATATTATCAGAATCAAGTTATGCGTCTTTCGTATAATGGTATTACTCTAGCCTTCCAAGCTAATAACGAGGGTTCGATTCCCTTAAGACGCTAAAAATAACACAGTATAATCTGTGTTATTTTTTTTATCTTTCAATTAATTGCATATTTATGGCTCTTGATACTTTTATTAACAACTCCCATATATTTAAATATTTAGGATACAAAATAACCCTTATATTGCTATTAATTTAATTGATAGCAATATAGGATTTTCCTCTCAGTTTATAAATATGACAATTATAATTTACGCTATAGCCAATTTTAATTTAAATTTATATAAATCACTAGCTGCAGTAATTAATAATATTAAACCGGCTGACATTATAGCTACAACATATGGGAATCTAATAAATTCAATTCCAATTGTAGATTTAATTAAATTAGATATGATAGGTGACAAAAATTGTCCTGAATACATAGCAACACTTAACATAGCCATAGCACTTGATGCTAATATCTTATCAACTTTTTTTATTGCACTTGCATTGATATATGATAGAAGAATTCCCATTCCTGCGCCACAAATAAATAGAGCAATCATATAAACAAGAGCTGTGTTAAATAGCAACAATAATACAAAAGATATCATAAATAAAAATATTCCAACATATTTTAAATTCTCTCCCAGTTTATTTGATAGTTTGCCAAATACTAAAGCCAACGATAGTGCCCCTACTGCTTGAAATGACATTATAATACCCAATTTACTATTATCAATTATATTTTCGGAAATTACTAAAATAGAGAAATTAGTAATATAGGCATAATAGGCAAACATAACCAAAAAGTTAGAAGCAAGTGGTACAAATTCTTTTTTCAAAAGATCTACTGTTATATTACTTTCTTTTCCTGACACATAATCTTTTGGCAAAAATTTGATTACTAGAATCAACACAAATAAACCCAATAAGTATACATAAAAACTATAATTCCACTGCATTGAAGCTAAAAATCCAGATAGGCTCATTGCAATAACACCACCTAGATTATTCATAGCTACAGAATATCCCATTAGTTGTTTTTGCTCTTTATCATCAAAATAATATCCAAGTAACCCTGTAGAAAGAGGCATTATTAAACCAACACCCATGCCCAGAAGAATTCTTGTAAAAAGTAAGAAATAGATATTTGTTGCAAAGGCTCCAAAGGCTCCACCAAAGGTATATAAACTCAAACCAATCAAAGCTATTTTCTTAATATCTAATTTCTTTGAGACTAAAGGAAATAATAAACTCACTATCATTATAAATAATCCAGGTAGTGTTAGTATTAATGTAATCAAAGAATCATCAACATCAGAGAAATACAATTTAATATTTCCTAAAGCTGGAGATACTGCCGCTCCAGACATAACTGTTAATATTGACATCGATAAAATCGCCATTTTCAAATTTTTTTTATTCATTACAAAGTCTATCCCTATTTTTAATTTCTTGTTTTGCTTTTTCTTTTATTTCTAATAATTGGCTCAATAAAAGATCAATTTCATTATCATCAAAATTCTCGCCTAATACATTGGTCCAGTATTCTAATTTTTCATTGACACTCTTCTTAATTTTTCGCCCCTCGTCTGTAAGTTTAATCTCAAAAGAACGTGTATCCTCTTTACTCTTCACTTTCTCTACTAAACCTTTTTTAACTAAGCTATTTACACCTCTGGTTGCAAAAGCTGAATCAAACTCAAATTCGTTGCATATTTTCTGTTGCGTTGTAAATTCATAATCTGGAATATTGGCAATAAAGATATACTCTGTTCCACTAACTCCAATTTTATTCATTTCTTTTACCAAGTAGATTCTGTTTTGTCTTGCAATAATTCCAATTATTTTTGCTAAACTTTCTCTCTTCATTAGTTCTCCTATTCATTAAATAAATGAGAGTAATATATAAAAGAATTTAGTTGATTAGTCAAGTATATTTGTAAAATAAAATCCTCTCTCTCCTTTTTTTCCCAAAAAAAATCTCCCCTAATATTAATTTAATAATATTATTAAGGAGATTTCTTTTATAATTAATAGTTTTATTTTTCTATGATTTTACCATTTTCAACTGTTAAACTTGCTGCATCTAAAACATCTTGAGGGAATGTAATTCCAAGTTCTTTAGCTCTATCTAAATTAAGGTATAATTGGAATTGTTTTATATCAGTTAAATAGATTGCACCAATGTCTTTTGGCTTTTCACCATTCATTATCTGTACTGCAACATCACCACAAAGAAGACCAACTTTATAATAATCTAAACCCCAGCTCATTAAGAAGTTTGTATCATTACTGCTTGTTACATCACTATTAAATAATGGTAGGTTATATTGAGTACAAACTTGATCAACACTAGCTAGTGCAGATACAACAGTATTATCATTTGCTATGAACATTCCATCGACTCTTCCAGCTATTGATAAAGCAGCACTTTTTACTTCAGAAGAATTAGAGACAGCTGCGCCTACAAATTCAATATTATTTGCCTCACAATATGCTTTTGCTCTTTCCATCATAGCAACACCATTGGCTTCACCACTTGTATAAATCATACCAAATCTTTTTAATGATGTAACTTTTACAAAATACTCGATTTGTAGATCAATAGGATTTAAATCTGATACACCTGCAACATTTGTATCCTCACCTTCTTCATATGTTAAACCAGCAGCCTCAGGATCTGTTATAGCTGCAAATAATACAGGAGTATCAACATCGTCAAAGACTGATGCAAGAGCTTGTGCAGGAGGTGTTGCAATACCAATTACCATATCTTTCTTTTCTGATTTGAAAAGTTGTGCAATTCCAATAGCAGTAGACATTTCAGCATTACTATTTTGTAAATCAAATACAACATCTAAACCTGATTGATTTATTGAATCTTGAATTCCTTGTTCAATAGCATCAAGAGCCGGATGTGATACCATCTTTGAAATACCAACTTGAATAGGTTCATTCATTTTCGTTTTTTCTAATGCACCTTCTTTTGTTCCACTTGAAAATATAGAAGTTATTGTTAGTGCTGATAAAAGCAATGTAGTAAATATTTTTTTCATTTTTGTAAGCTCCTGATGTATTTTATTATGTTACTGTTTGTAGTAACGTTTATGTTGTTACTATAAACAGTAACACATATATTGTCAATAGAGAATTTTATAAATTACTTACTTTTGTATTTTTTTAGCTTTAATGAATGGTATACTTCATATTGATTTAGCATTTTCACAAATATTAATTTTTAGGAAAATTAATTTAAAACTTTACATATTGTTACGGAGACGAGAAATATTATGGAAATAATATTTTTTTAATAATCATATTTATAAAAAAGCGTGTAATTTTTTATTCCTTTATAGTTTTTAACATTCTTCTATAACCTGAATATACTTAAGCCATTTATAATGAAAAAAAAATTTCATTATATCATTACAATTACTATCTAGTCTTTTTATATTTTTAGTGAAAATAATTATTAGAGGTCAAAAAAATATCTGATTTAAGACAAGTAAAATGAAAAACATATTTGCATATAGATTTGGTGATTTCTTAGATGATGGCGACTTTTTAATTACAAACACATTATTTATTGTATTTTTAAGTAATTTAGCAAATATACCACCTCAGTATGCCGGATTAATTATTATGTTTTATAAGTCTTGGGATACAATAAGTGACCCACTTGTTGGTATTTTATCTGATAGATTTAAAAGTAAAATAGGAAGGTGCAATGTTTTATTCTTTTGAGGGAATACTACCTGGTGCAATTAGTTATTATTTAATTTGGTCTTCAATTATTGAAAACTAACTAATTATTAGAATTATATACTACGCTTTCTCCTATACTCTATTTTCGACTATTTATACCTTTGTAATGGCACCATAAAATGCACTAGTTAGTGAAATAAGTAACGAATATGAAACAAGAACAAGTTTAACTTGTGCAAAAAAGGCTCTCTCTCAGTTTTCTGATCTAATTACTGATGTTATTCCAAGTTATATTGTCAATAATATGCACTCAGAGAATCAAAAACAGGGCTTCAGGCTCGTAGGTTTAATATTTGGTATCATTTATGCTATACGATGGATTGTCGCCTATTTGGGAATATTTGAGCAGTCTGAATTAAATATGGATAGAATAAGTCTTTCTGTAAAGAAAATTTTGCACAACTAAAAACTCTTTTAGAAAATAAGACATTTAATATTCATATTGGAATGTATTTATTAGCATATATAACAATGGATATTCTATCTGCATCATTCATATATTTTACTACCTACTAAAACAGTAGAGTTGAAAAATTTTAATTCAACCTAGGAATTTTCCTTCTAAGCAAATTATATGCTTTAGGTTTATAAATGCACATCGCAAACAAAATAGAAAAAGCTTATCAGATAGAAGTTATAATTTTTATTCTTTATGCAATTATTGGATTTAGATTTTCAGATATTATATCTATGCATTGGGCGATGCTTCTCGAATCTTGTGATGATGAAATTTTGTGTAGAGTACAAGATAGCTCTAAAGCAGTTGCAAGAATGTTTACACTTATCAGAAAACTTTACAAGCTGATGCATTTTGGTTATTTAGAATTACTTTAGCAACTTTTGGATTCAACTGAAAAATCTAGTGTTCAAAGTGAAACTACAGTAATGACAATTCGAATTTCTTCTTCATTTGTACCACTAGAGCCTATGATTTTAGGAATTATATTAAGTTTTAAATATAAAGTAACTTTGAAAAATTTCAAAATCGCTAAAGATGAAATAAAACGAATAAAAGATGGCGGTATAAAAAATGATATTAAAAAAGACAACAAGGAAATTATATAAATCCTTATTGTCCATTACTATGAATAATATATAGTTTCAATATGATTTATATATCAAAACTCAAATTAGTCATACTAAATATATAAACTATAATATAATTAGGCAAATAAGTACCCCCACAATTATATTGTGAGGGTTAATTTTACTAAAATCTAATAAAATTTTATTATCTTTTTGTAATAGGCTTTGCCATAATAAGCAGCAGTGTAAAGCATTTTCACATCTGCAACATTTGGATCACCAGGGTTTTGTTAATGTACAAGGATCATCAAATGCACGTTGTGCTCATTCTATCAAGAACTTCTTTAAATTTAGCTTCGTTGAAATCAACTTCACTACAATCTTTGAAGCATGCTGGGATGCTTAACTTTTTATTTAAGTCTCTTAATTACATCTGCAATGTCACCAATGCCTAGTAATTCTTCAAGATAGTTATAACGATCTGTGAACTGTCTATTATAATCAATAATGTAAGGTAATAAGATTGCATTAGCTAGACCGTGAGTTACACCAAATTTCACCACCAATCTTGTGAGCCATTGAGTGAACTAAACCAAGAGATGCATTTGTAAATGCCATACCAGCAAGAGCTGATGCTTCATGCATGTTTTCTCTAGCTTCAAGGTTAGTTGGTTCTGAATAAGCAACAGGAAGATTTAGCAATAACTAATTTAATAGCTCTTACTGCATAAGGTTCTGTAAAGTTAGTTTTAGCAACTGAAGCTAAAGCTTCAAGAGCGTGACACATAACATCCATACCAGTATTAGCTGTAATGTGAGCTGGCATTTTCATTGGAATAGCTGGATCTAAGATAGCAATATCTGGAACCATGTCGCCTGCAACAATAGGGTATTTAATATGGTTTTCAGGATCTGTAATAACAGAGAATGCTGTAATTTCACTAGCTGTACCACTAGTAGAAGGAATTGCAATAAATTTAGCTTTATTACGTAGAGGAGGCATAGAACCTACTTCAATAATTTCTTCAAACTTTAATTCAGGGTATTCATAGAAGCACCACATTACTTTAGCAGCATCTAGAGCACTACCACCACCGATTGCAACAATCCAATCAGGATTAAATTCTTGCATCTTTTTAGCACCTGCAACAACAGTTTTTACTGAAGGGTTTGGTTCAACACCATCAATGATAATTGATTCAATGTTAGCACCTTTTAAAAGTTCTACAGCTTGATCTAAGAAACCGAATTTCTTCATTGAATGACCACCGGTTACGATAGCTGCCTTTGTGCCTCTTAAATTACCAAGTTCTGATAATGCATTTTCTCCGTAATAAATCTGACGAGGAATTGAAAAACTAAATACGCCCATAATAAGCTCCTTATTTTCTATAATTTCTATTTTGCTTTTATTGATTTTTTAAAATCATAATTTAAATATACACTATTTTAAAAATAAGTAAAGAAAAATATATCGATAATACCATATTTATTTAAAATATTGCAGAAATGTATAAAATATTGCATTTAATCGAATAAATTGCACTTTATTTTTTATGTCAAAAATTTTGTATCGATTCAATTTTAAAATTTTGTTGCTTTTTGTTGCAAATTTCATGCAAATTTTGACCATAAATTTATAAATTTTTCAAATATTTGTAACAAAAAATAATGAAAATTTAGTTATTTTTAATAAGAACTATTTCATGGATTGTAAGTGAAAATTGAGATGAATTAATTATAACTCATCATATGTAAATGTTAATCATTTACTTTTTTCAAGGATATTTCAGATTATTAATTTTATAGAATAAAATTAATAATAAACTCACCTAAAGACTGCACTATTAAATTTAAATGTGTTATATTACTTTTTATGGATTCAATTTTTGATATATACGCACAACTTGTGTGCAAAGGCCAACTCAAACTAAGAGTTTCAGATGTTCTCTCTATAAATAGTGAGGAATCAACTTATGACTTTGCAATGCTTTTAGCAAGAAAAGCTTGCAATATTACAAAATTAACTGTTAACATTGTTGTAACAAAAAATGGTAAAGTTATCGAAGAGGTCCCAATGGACCCAGAAATCCTAGATATACATAAACCACATCCAGGAACTCCTGTAATGTGTAGAATATTGGATTTATCTGATTATAAATATTTTAGTATTGATGATCCATCAAAGATTACAAATAATTTAGTTGAAATAAATAAATTTGGAATTTTAAGTGATCCTTTAGTATTAAATCGAAGAATTTCAGTTCCCTGGACTACAGTAATCATGCCATCTCTATCTTTTGCACAAGCAATTCTTGAAGAAGCAGAACAAGGAGATCAACATAGATTATTAGAAGTTCTATTTAGATTAGATCAAGAAGACCCTGAAGTTTTCTGGTCAAATCAGTCTACCCTATTAGCATATAGAAAAGAAAAGTTAAACAAGATGGGAGATGGAATCATTTCACTTGATAATCCTTCTTCTAAACTTATAGCTAAAAATTTTAAAGAATTCTAACTGGGCTGGTGGTATGACAAAATTAAGAGATAATAGAGAATTTTATCATAAACTTCCAAGTCAAAATGTTCATGCAACTCTTGATAACAAAAGCGCAGAAGGTGTAATCAGTGCAAGTAGAGATTTTCAACTTTTTGGTAAAATTGTAAAAAATGCAATATTTACAATTGAAAATGGTAGAGTTATTAAATTTAGCGCTTCTGAAGGATATGATGCACTTAATGCATATTTTGAAAGTGATGAAAATTCTAATATCGTAAGTGGTATAGCCCTTAGTGATGAAGATTCAATTGAATCACAATATCTAAGTATCAATGCTCACCCATTTTTTGCAATGGAAAACTGTAGTTCAATTATTTTAGGTGGAATAAATATTGATACACTTAATTCAATGTTCCACAATGATGATTTAAAAGATTTAAATATTGATGAATCATTAGTTCAACTGATTATTCCAGTAGGAAATAGAGAAACTCGTGTAAGTGTTAATGGTCAATTAATAATGGATGAGGGTAATTTCCAAAACTAATTTAAGTTGCAACTTAAAAAAATATGCGGAATTAAAATGCTGCATATTTTTTTATATAAACTTTAAATCAAAACAGTCTATAATTATATCAATTAGATATTATTATAAAGGTAATATTAAATGTAAGTTATACAATAATTATATCAATATAATATTATAAATTATCAAAACAATATTGTTTATTACTTAGAATTGATTGTTTAACTATTGTATTTATGTAAAAATATATGAAAATCGATATTGTTTCAATATTATAACAATATAGTTTAATAGTCATAACTATTAGTTATCATATTGAAACTTTAATTTATAACTAATTAACCATACAACTTCTTATTTCAACTTTCACGAATAAATAAAGCCGCAAGAAATGCGACTTCACAATTATTTTCTTTTAATTAATTAACTTTAGTTTAATGATGCAATTAGTTTCATTCCGTTCAAGGTATGAAACATATCTACTTCATCAATTCTATTTATTTCTTTACAAATAGTATTTGATAAACCGCCGGTAGCAATAACATGTAATTCAATTCCATATTCAGCCTCGGTTCTTAATATCATTGATTCAACTAAACCTGCATAACCATTCATTATACCAGATCTTATTGACTGATCAGTTGTTCTACCCATTACATGTTTTGGCTTTTTCAATTCTACCTGTGGCAATTGAGCAGTATTTCCGAACAAGGAATTAACTGCTGTTATTAAACCTGGCGCAATTGAAACACCTAAGACCTCACCATCATTATTAACACAACTCATTGTTAGAGCAGTGCCAAAATCTACAACCATTACATTCTTGAGTGGATGTAGATTATGAGCTTGTGCTAGGTTACAAAGTAAGTCGTTACCAATTTGTTGAGGAATAGAAGATGGTATAAGCCCTGTACTACATTCTTGATTAATCATTATTGGAGAAATATCAAAAAGTCTTTTTATATTCTTCTCTATAGCTCTTGTTAAATTAGGAACTACAGAGGAGATAACAGCCCTATCAATATTATATTTTTTAGCTTTCCCATGTTTAGATAGAGATTCAAGTAAAACATAATATTCATCAGTTGTCTTTTTAGCATCACTGTGAATACGCCAATTCTCTACCCAATCTTTTCCATCATGGATAGCTATGACTATATTCGTATTTCCAATATCAACGGCAAATAACACTTCTATAACCTTCTTTAGATAGATAGTTGATGTTCTGCTGCAGCTCCTGCGTAAAGTTCATCACGAAGCTTCTTAACACCATCATCATTCAAGTAATCATCAAAAGGCATCATTCTATCAATAATACCATTAGGTGTGAACTCTATGATTCTATTAGCAATTGTATTAACAAACTGATGGTCATGAGAGTTGAATATGATTACACCCTTAAAGTCTATCAAAGCATTGTTTAATGAACTAATTGATTCAAGATCTAAGTGAGCTGTTGGTTCATCAAATAGTAAACAGTTAGCTTGTTCTAGCATAAGCTTAGATAAAATACATCTAACCTTTTCACCACCAGATAAAACAGTACTATCTTTTAATGCTTCATCGCCACTAAATAACATTCTACCTAGGAAAGATCTTATGTAAGTATCATCTTTTAAGTCAGGAGAGTATTGTCTCAACCAATCTGTAATTGATAAATGGTCTTGGAAGAACTGTTCATTATTTTTTGGGAAATAAGATTGAGTTGTTGTAACACCCCAAAGGTATTCACCCTCATCTGGTTCCATATTGCCACTAATAATATCAAATAAAACAGTTTTTGCTTGGTGTTGTGGACCAACTAAAGCAATCTTATCACCTGCATTTAACTGTAGATTTAATTTGTTAATTACAAGTTCACCTTCAATTGTTTTGCTTAAATCTTTAATTTCTAAGATATTATTTCCAGGTTCTCTAATTGGTTTAAAATTAATATATGGGAAACGTCTTGAAGATGGTTTAATATCATCAATAGTTAATTTATCAATTAATTTCTTTCTAGATGTAGCTTGTTTAGCCTTAGAAGCATTAGAACTAAATCTTTGAATAAAGTCTTTTAATTCTGAAATTTTATCTTCTCTTCTTCTCTTATCATCTTTCATTTGTTTAGCAACAAGTTGTGATGATAGATACCAGAAATCATAGTTACCAACATAAAGTTGAACCTTACCATAATCAATATCAGCGATATGAGTACATACACTGTTTAAGAAGTGTCTATCATGGCTTACTACAATAACAGTATTGTTAAAGTTTTCTAAGAAATTTTCTAACCATTGAATTGACTCTAAATCTAAGTGGTTAGTTGGTTCATCTAATAATAGAATATCAGGATTACCAAATAAAGCTTGTGCTAATAATACACGAACTTTAATATTATCTTCAACTTCTTCCATTTTCTTTGTGTGAAGTTCAGTTGGAATACCTAGACCATCAAGCATTTGTGCTGCTTCAGATTCTGCTTCCCAACCGCCCATTTCTGCAAACTCACCTTCTAAATCAGCAGCTTTAATACCATCTGCTTCAGTAAAGTCTTCTTTTGCGTATACTTCATCACGATCTTTCATGACTTTGTAAAGTCTTTCATAACCCATAATAACAGTTTCAATTACAGTATATTCCTGGAATGCAAAGTGATCCTGTCGTAACATGGTCATTCTTTCTCCTGGAGTAATGATTACATCTCCAGTATCCTGTTCGATTTCACCCGCTAGAATCTTCATAAATGTAGATTTACCTGCGCCATTAGCGCCGATAATGCCGTAACAGTTACCAGGTGTAAATTTAATATTTACTTCCTTAAATAGTACCTGAGTACCATAGGATAGAGAAATGTTCGATGCTGATATCATAATTATTGTCCTTTGTTATCATTATAGCAAAAAAAAAGCAACCATATAATAGGCTGCCTAGCTTTATAGTCCCTAGGGGAATCGAACCCCTATCTAAAGACTGAGAATCTTTCGTCCTAACCGTTAGACGAAGGGACCAGTTACAGTAAAATGCTAGCTGGGATAGAGGGATTCGAACCCCCAAAGGCAGAACCAGAATCTGCAGTGTTACCATTACACTATATCCCAATCACAAATTACTCGGGTAATATATGAAATTGAGCGAATATTGTCAATAAGATTTACAAAATTAAAGTAATTAATTTTGTAAATCCTATAAAAACTAACTATTCACCTTCATATGAAACTAAAACATCAACCTCATGTGGATCTAAAACCTTTTGATAGCCTAAAAAAGGTAGTCCAATGATTCCAGCAATAGCTTCTACAGTAGCTCCGTTTTCTTCTATAATTGAACAAGCAGCACTTAAAGTTCCACCTGTTGCAACTAAATCATCTAAAAGAAGAAAGTTGTCGCCTTTATTAATATCTACATCTTGAATACAAATAGTATCACTACCGTATTCTAAATCAAAAGATTTTTCGTATGTCTTTCCAGGTAATTTACCCTTCTTTCTTACAAGTACCAATGGCACATTCATCTTTAATGCTAAAGGAGCTCCAAATATAAAGCCTCTAGCTTCGATACAAGCAATTCTATCAATACCTCTATCTTTATACTTTTCGTACAAAGCGTCAATGCAATATCCAAATGCTTCAGGTTTCTCTAAAATTCCTGTAATATCAAAAAATAATATACCTTTTTTTGGAAAATCAGGTACCTTTCTAATCGCTGCGTCTAAATCGTAGGAAGTAGTCATCAGTCTCTCCTCAGTGTTATTGGTTCTTTTTAAATGCTCTAACTCTAGAACTTGCTGTTACATTGAAATCATCTCTATAACCATCTGATAAATATCTATAAGCAAGTCCTGCAATCATTGCACCATTATCTGTACATAATTTAAGAGATGGGAAGGTAACTGAATAACCGCCCTTCTCCAATTCTTTTAGTTCATGTCTTAATAAACTATTTGCAGCTACACCGCCACCGGCTGATACTCTTTTTAATCCTGTATCTTTTAGTGCTAGCCTAATTCTTTTCATTAATACATTAATTGCAGCTCTTTGAAAGCTAGCTGCTATATTTTCTTTTGACTTTTCTGATTCACCATCATAGAATTTATCTAATTGATTTATAACAGCAGTCTTTAAGCCAGAATAGGAAATATCATATTGGTGACCTTCACCATTAATTGATGTTCCAGGGAATAAGAAAGCTTTAGAGTTTCCACTCTTTGAAAGTCTATCTATAACTACACCACCTGGATAGCCAAGTCCATAGTGTTTAGCAACTTTATCAAAGGCCTCACCAATTGCATCATCAATTGTTGTACCCATAACTTCTACTTCATCATAACCATTAACTTTGCAGATAACAGTATGACCACCAGATACTAATATGCCAAGATATGGATATTCTTGTGGATTCTCAATTTGAGAAGCATATAAGTGAGCTCTAATGTGGTCTATAGTAATAAATGGAACATCAAGACTTGCTGCTAAACCTTTTGCAAAGTTAACACCAACTAAAAGAGAACCAAGAAGACCTGGTCTATTTGTAACAGCAACCGCATCAATTTGTTCCTTAGTTATTCCAGCTTGTTTAATTGCTGCTAAAACAACTTGATCAATCCACTCTGTGTGTAATCTACTAGCTAATTCGGGAACAACTCCCTCATAAGGTTTATGTAATTCTATCTGTGTAGCGATAACGTTACTTAAAACGTTTCTACCATCTTCAACAATTGCAGCACTACATTCATCACATGATGTTTCTATACCTAATACATACATTATTTTTATTTATCACCCTCATCATCTGTGGCATTCTCTTTGATCATGCCATCTAAAAAATTAAGAAAAGAAGATACATTATGAATTCCTGTAAAAGCTTCTATATTAGCTCTTTGTTGTAAATCAGAAATATTTGCACCATTTTGCATTGATTCTGGGAATAAACCCATATAAAAATCCGCAACATCTTTATCCCATACTTCAGTAACATTTGCTAAATTGCGTGTATTACCAAGGTTTGAGTACATAATTATCTCTGTGCTTACTGGAAGCTGATTTACCTTAATCTGCTTGTTTTGTATTTTTCTCATAAAGGTAATTTACATGTTTTTGAACTTAAAGGCAATAAAAAACGTAAATGTGATTAAATTTATCTACAAAATATTGCTTTTGTATTAATATTTCGCATATTTTTTGAACTTTTAATTCATTTTTTTTGCAAAAAAAGGTATTGAAAAAATCAAAATTATAAAGTATCTTCAATTTGTAGTTTGGCCAGAATAGCTCAGGGGTAGAGCAACTCTCTCGTAAAGAGTAGGTCGTCGGTTCAATTCCGACTTCTGGCTCTTGAATTTTCACTTACAAAAGAATTTATAATTTCCATAAATTTATAAAGTAAAATTTATTTCTTAATTAAATCAAAGTCTTTAATACACATAAATTATACTAACTATATTACAGAATAATAATTTCAGCATATCAAAGTATCAAGTACTCTCAAAATCATAATTGTCCACATAATACAATAATAAATATTTTTCTTTGAAATTATCTTTCAAAATAAAGATAATCGTATTACTATTAAGTTTTATGGGGCATTATATGGACAGAGAAATTAGAGATAAAATATTAAAAGATTCTCAGATTAGAAAATTTAAAGCTTACGGCTTTTTTAAAAATCTAAAATTCTTTGAACCTTTTCTATTAATATTCTTATTATCAAATCAACTAACACTTCTTCAAATAGGACTTCTAATCTCTATTAGAGAAGTAATTGTAAACCTATTTGAGATTCCGTCTGGTTTTATTGCTGATTATTTTGGTAAAAAAATTGAACTTTATATATGCTTCATCTTCTATATTTTATCATTTATTTTATTCTTTTTCACCAAAGGATTTGGGATTGCAGCAGTTGCTATGATAGCCTATGGTTTAGGAGAAGCCTTTAGATCTGGGTCCCACAAAGCCATGATTTATAAGTATTTAGATATTAAGGGTTGGAGTAAATATAAAACTTTTGTATATGGACAAACACGTGGAACTTCTCTAATCGGAAGTGCTATTAGCTCTCTTTTTGCAATAGTATTAGTACTAAATTCACCATCAATGAATTACATATTTTTAGCATCAATTATTCCATATATTTTAGATTTATTATTAATCATTTCATATCCATCTAGCATAGATTCGAAACTAAAAGAGAATAGTGATACCAAATTTATATCAACAATTACTTCCATGCTAAAAAATATATTTAGAAGAAAGAATCTAAGAAAATTAGTTTTGGCAAATAGCATCTTTGAAGCAGCTATAGTCAGTGTTAAAGATTATATTCAACCGATATTACAATCAATAATAATATCATCTAGTTTGATAAGTCTTCTTAAATATAGTGATAAAGATAGAATAGTAATTATTCTTGGAATCACTTATACAATAATCTATCTTATAAGCTCACTTGGATCAAAGAGTGCCTATAAAGCTGAAAAATTTTTCTCGCGCCAAAGTTCTCTCAATGTCTTGTATATACTAATACCTATTCTACTTATTGCCCTTTCATTGTCTCTACATAATACATATATTATCATATTAATATTTGTTCTAATGTACTTTATAAGAGATATTAGAAAACCAATTTTTGTAGACTTAGTTGATGATAATATGGAAAAGAGTGAGAGAGCTACAGTTATAAGTATTGTATCTCAAATTAAAAGTGCGGCTACAGTTATATTAGCACCACTTATGGGATATATTGCTGATAATAAAGGCTTAAAATATTCCATGCTAGCTTTATCACTCATTCTAATGATAGCCTTCTTTTCAACACTTTTAATAAATAAAAAAACTGATCAAATTTAAACAATTAATAAAGTCGTAAAAAAGAAGCTACAAATTAATGTAACTTCTTTTTTAGACGTTTAATTCTTTATTTTATTTCTCAGATATTACAGCTTGAGCTGCAGCTAAACGAGCAATAGGAACTCTGAAAGGAGAACAAGATACATAATCTAAACCAACACTCTGACAGAAAGCAATAGTCTTTGGATCACCACCATGCTCACCACAAATACCAAGTTTGATTGAAGGTCTTGTTGAACGGCCAAGTTTAGCAGCCATATCTACAAGTTTACCAACACCTTCAATATCAATGGTTGCAAAAGGATCATAATCATAGAACATCTTATCAGGATCATTTACATAATGACCTAAGAATGATGCTGCATCATCTCTTGAGAAACCACAAGTCATCTGTGTTAAGTCATTTGTACCAAAGCTAAAGAACTCTGCTTCTCTTGCAATTTCATCTGCAGTAATTGCAGCTCTAGGAACCTCAATCATTGTACCAATCTTATATTCAATTTGAGTACAGTTTTCTTCAAATACCTTATTGATTTCTTCAATTGCATGTGACTTACAGAATTCAAATTCTTTATGATTACCAACTAGAGGAATCATAATTTCAGGATGAACTTCAACACCTTGTGCTTTAACTAATACAGCAGCTTCCATTATAGCTCTAACTTGCATTCTAAGAATCTCAGGATAAATAATTGCCAAACGACAACCTCTAAATCCTAACATTGGATTAAACTCGTGTAGAGCTGAAATTTTTGCAGATACTTCTTCTTGGCTAATACCTAAATCAAGAGCTAATTCATGACGAGATGTATGGTCATTTGGAAGGAATTCATGAAGTGGAGGATCAAGTAATCTAATATTAGCTGATCTACCTTCTAAAGCTTGGAAAATTTCTACAAAGTCTTTTCTTTGCATTGGTAATAATTCATTTAAAGCATCAACTCTTTGCATCAAATTATCTGCAAGAATCATTTTTCTGATGCTATAAATTCTAGAACCACCGAAGAACATATGCTCTGTTCTACAAAGACCGATACCTTCTGCTCCAAATTGAACAGCCATCTTAACATCAGATGGAGTATCAGCATTAGTTCTAACGCCTAATTTCTTTAGACCCTGTACATAGGACATGAATTTTTTATAATAACTAAATAGTGCTGATTCTTCTTCTTTCATTTCACCATTTAATACTTGAACTATTTCACTTGGTTTTACTGCAATCTCAAGTCCATATACAGCACCTGTAAAGCCGTCGATAGAAATGAAGTCACCCTCATTATATCTCTTTCCACCAACTTCCATATATTTTTTAGGTTCATTAACTTTAATTGCACCAACACCAGAGACACAAGGACAACCCATACCACGAGCTACTACGGCTGCATGAGAGGTCATACCACCACGACAGGTTACAACACCTTTAGCAACAGCCATTCCTTTAATATCTTCAGGTGAAGTTTCAGTTCTAACTAAAATTACACCGCGACCTGTTTTAGCTACTTCTTCTGCTCTAGAAGCTGTGAAGTAAATAGCACCTGTTGCACCACCTGGTGAAGCATTGAGACCATGAGCAATTTCTACAATGTCTTTTTCTTTTATAACTTTATTATCTAAGATTGGAGCAAATAATTTATTGAATTCACCAGCAGGTACCCTAGAGACAGCTACTTTTTTATCAACTAAACCTTCTTCTACCATCTCAACCTGAGATCTAAGCCATGAGAAAATTGTTCTCTTACCATTTCTAGTTTGAAGCATATAAAGTTTACCTTCTTGAATAGTAAACTCTAAATCTTGCATATCATGATAATGATTTTCAAGAATTCCTCTAATATCAACAAGTTGATTATAAACATCAGGATTAACTGTATTTAATGTTTCAATTGGTTGAGGAGTTCTAATACCTGCAACAACATCTTCACCTTGAGCATTCATTAAATACTCACCATAGAATTTATTTTCGCCAGTAGAGGGATCTCTTGTAAATGCAACACCAGTTCCTGATGTTTCACCCATATTACCAAATACCATGGTTTGAACGTTTACAGCAGTACCTAAAAGGCCTCTAATATCATTCATTTGTCTATAGTGGATTGCTCTATCATTATTCCAAGAATTAAATACGGCTTTAATTGATTTGAACAATTGTTCCATAGGATCTGTTGGGAATTCTTCACCTGTATATCTCTTATAAACTAAAAAATAACGAGAAATAATTTCTTTCAATTCTTCAACTCCTAATTGAGTATCGAATTCCATATTATTCTCGTCTTTAACATTTTGTAGAGCACTCTCAAATTCACGATGTGGGACATCCATTACTACATCGCCGAACATTTGGATAAATCTTCTGTAACTATCCCATGCAAATCTTTCATTTCCAGACTTTTTGATTAAGGCAGCAACTGAATCCTTATTGAGTCCAAGATTTAAAACAGTATCCATCATACCAGGCATTGATTGAGCGGCACCAGATCTAACTGATACTAAGAGAGGATTTTCATTATCACCTAGTTTTGCACCCATTGTTTTCTCGAGTCTAGCAAGTGTTTTAACAACTTCATCCTCAAGTGTTTTAGGTAATTCCCCATTGTGTGAATTAAAATACTCACAAGCTTCTGTACTGATTGTAAAACCAGGAGGTACTGGTAAACCAATAGAAGTCATTTCTGCAAGGTTAGCCCCTTTACCACCAAGCAGATCCTTCATAGCTGATGAGCCCTCGGCTTTACCATCACCAAAAAAATAAACATATTGAATGTTTTTTGATTTCATATTTTCCTCCGAAAAAAAATAATCTTTCATATTAGTGATGTAATACTACGTTATATATACTCCAATGTCAAAAATGATAATTTATATTAATTAAAAATAGCTAACAACTTTTTTAAGATGCTAGCTATTTTTGATATGAATAATTCATTTTTAATAATTTTTGTAAGTCAGTTTTTATTTATTCCGAAATATAATTATTTTTCCACATTTTTTATTATGCTGAATAACTTTCTAGACTTTTGAATGTTTCAACATCCTTCAATTTCATTATGGTTTTCTTTTCAATTTGTCTAATTCTTTCTTTTGTTAAATTATATAATTCACCAATTTCTTTAAGAGACATTTGAGCTTTACCATTTAAACCAAAGCGATGTTCTAAGATATCTTTTTCCTTATCTGTCAAGATATTTAATGCTTCATTAATATCTTCAATCAATAGAGTATTCATAACCTGCTCATCAGGTGTTGCATGAGATGATTCAATATAATCACCAATACTGCTTGTTTGGTTATCTGTAAATACAGGTGCATCTAATGAAATTAAATCTCTTGAAATTGACATCAAAACATCAACGTTAGATGAATCTAAACCTGTTTCATGTGCAATCTCTTCAACAGTTGGTTCTTGACCATTTTCATGCATCAATGCCTTTTGAGCTTTTTGGATTTGTAATAATTCATTTGATCTGTTTAAAGGAAGTCTAACTGCTCTACTTTTCTCATTAATAGCTTTTACTATTGATTGTCTAATCCACCATACAGCGTATGAGATAAAATGATAGCCTTTATTAACATCAAATTTATCTAAAGCAATCATTAATCCAATATTGCCTTCATTAATTATATCAGCTAGAGGTAATCCTTGATTCTGATAGTTTTTAGCTATTTTAACAACAAATCTTAAATTAGATTCAATCATTTTATCATGAGCTCTCTGATCACCGTTTTTTGCTTTTATAGCCAAGTCAACTTCTTCCTCTCTAGTTAATAGAGGGATTTTGTTTAGCTCTTTCATATAAAAAGATAAGACGCTTGCGTCTTCTCTACTTGTATTTGATTCTTCTATGTTTAGCATATTTTTTTTAGTTTTCATTATCTATCATCCTCCTGGACATAAATAACATTGCAACTAGTGTGCCAACTTTTATCATTTAATTTTTTTTTGTTCAAAATTAGTGAATATTCTTAAAAACAGCAAGAAATAGTTAAAAAAATTATACATTATTATAGAATTTTTATTTTTATAGAAAAAAATATTTTCAAAAGAGCCTAAAAAATGTATCAAAATGACACAAACACTTATTATTGGCAATTAAGTGTGGTATTTTGATACACTCAAAATATAAGTACATTGTTATAGGGGTATAATGCCACATATGCTCACTTTGGCTACAACATATGTATCAAAATATCCCACTTACATTTCTAGAATGTCAGAATTTCCAATCCAAGGAAAATCTATTTCTATATTCTTATACCATTCATGCAAGCCTCTCTCATCAATTTCAAAAGGGCTCTCATCTAATTCTTTTTGTAGTCTTTCCCATTCCATTTGAATTAGATCAAAAATCATATCACCTTCACAAAGGGCTATAACTATATTTTTCTTTCCAAGTTGATATATGGTAAACTGAACTTTAAAGAAATCTATGAATTGTTCATCACTATCTTCTATAGATAAATTTCTAAGTAAAAATGCATCACAATAACAATCTAGTGCTTGGGCTAACATTTTCTTTGACATAAAAGTTCTAGCTAATTTATAAAAGTTATTAGAAAGAGTCTTTGCAGTAGCATTTACACAACAAAAATTATCATTTAAATACATAGGCATTATATCAGTAGTTTTATAATCCATTTCTTTTACCTCTCTCAATCATTACAAGAAAAATATAAGAAATATAATGTGAAAAGGCAAATGAAAAACATAAAAAAAACACTATAAAAAATTTTTTATTAATAAGTATTCTATAAAATTTGGAATCTAAAGATTCAAAAAAATTTAAACTAATATAATTTAAGATAATATTACCCTTTAAATAACTACTCTCACCTTATATATAGGTACTAATGCTATTAATACTCAATATTATTAAAATTTTTTAATTTTAATGTTGCCGATTTACCATCTTATTGTTATATTTTATGTGTGTTTGCAGATTGCAAATAATTAATTTTACAATTAAAAGTTTAAGGAGAAGAAGATTATGAGCATAAGACCTTTAGGAGATAGAATTCTAGTAAAGATGGAAGAAGTTAAGGCTAAAACAGCTGGAGGTCTTTTTATACCACAGTCAGCACAAGAGAAAACTCAAATTGCTGCAGTTATTGCTATTGGCGACGATACAGAAGCTATTAGCGTTAAAGTTGGAGATAAAATTCTTCATGATAAATATGCAGGAACACAAGTTAAAGTTGATAATGAAGAATTATTAATTATTAACATGGCAGATGTTCTAGCGGTAGTTGAATAAGCTATATATCTTATGAGAAAAAGCTTCCACAAAGACTTAAGTCTTTAAAGGAAGCTTTTTTATATTATACATATATTTAATAAATCAAATAATAAAGGAATGAAATTATGGAAGAAGTAAAAGTTCAATTATATCTCACAGGAGATAATTTACTAATTAAAAGAGATGTTTCTCAGCAGTACTATTTTGGTAAAGTTGTAGCTGTTGCAGATGTGAATGGTGAAATTAAAGTTGGTGAGATGGTATTCTTTAAAGAAAACTCTGAAACAGAAATTAAACTAAATAATGAAGATTTTGTTATTGTTAGTGCAAGTGCTGTTATTGGTGGTTTTAAGATTCCTGCAAATCCAGAAAAATAATCACTCTATTTACAAAAAAACTCCTAAATATATTAATACAATCAATGTATAAGTAATTGTAGAAACTATTTAGGAGTTTTTATATATTCATTAAAAAATAAATATAGTTATATCATTTTTATATAATTAATAATATTAACGCTACAAAAACACTATATAATTATATGATTATTATATGATTAATATATAATAGCCATACAAATAAAACTATTCTTCTTTTGTATATTCTTCTAACTTTCTATGAAGGGTTTTTCGACCAATTCCTAGAACTTCCGCACTCTTTGTTTTATTACCTTTGAGATATGAGAGAGTTCCCATTATTAACTGTTTTTCACTCTCTGCCAAAGTTGTACCAATTTCTAATACAATAGCAGGTCTCTCTGATAATTTTCTTACCTGCTCAGGTAAGTCCTCAAGATCAATTAAAGAATTGTGCGTTAATACTACAGCGGCCTCTACACAGTTTCTCAACTCTCTAATATTTCCAGGCCACTCATAATTAAAAATAGCATTCTTAGCTCGGTCCGTAAAACCTTGTATGCTTCTAGAATTCTCTTCATTTATTTGTGTTAAGAAAGATGTTATTAATAAAGGTAAATCTTCTTTTCTCTCTCTTAGAGGGGGAACGGAAAGATGAACTACATTTAATCTATAAAATAAATCCTCTCTAAAGTTACCCTTCTCTATTTCCTTTACTAAATCTCTGTTTGTAGCAGTTACAACTCTTACATCAACAGTTATTGTTTTTTCGCCACCAACTCTTTCAAATTGGCGCTCTTGTAACACTCTTAATATTTTAATTTGCGTTGATAAATTAATTTCACCAATTTCATCTAAAAATATAGTACCACCATCTGCTAATTCAAATCGACCTTTTTTAGTTGAACTAGCTCCTGTAAAGGCTCCTTTCTCATGACCAAATAGTTCACTTTCTAAAAGGCTCTCTGTTAAAGCTGCACAATGTACTTTAATGAATGGTCCATTTCTTCTAGGAGATAATTGATGAATTGCATCAGCTACTAATTCTTTACCAACTCCAGATTCTCCTGTTACAAGAACAGAGGCCTTTGAAGTTGCAACCTGTGCAATGGTATCCATCAACTCTTTCATTTTAGCACTTGTGCCAATCATTTTTGAATATTTATTTTTGGCCTTTAATGCAGCTAATTCTTCTTTAATTTTAATATTTTCATCAAGAAGATCCTTATTCTTTAATGATTTTTTTACCATTAAAGATAGGCGATCTATATCAACAGGTTTTGTAAAAAAATCAACAGCTCCATCACGCATTGCATTAACGGCTGTTTCAATTGTTCCATGTCCTGTAAGTATAAATACTGGAATATTTGGATAGGATGCAACTATTTTTTTTAATAGTTCTTCTCCACCCATTTTTTCCATTCTTAAATCAGTAATTACTAAATCAACATCATTTTTATTGATAAGTGACCAAGCTACTTGCCCATTTTCAGCTAGTAAAACTTCATAATTATCTAATTCAAGGGCAAGTCCAAGCCCTTCTCGTATATTCTTCTCATCATCACAAACTAATATAGTTTTGCTCATTAATTCCTATCTCCTCAATACTATTCGTGTGATTGATTACTTAAATGGTCTATTGCTAATCGTTGACTGTGAGGCACAGGAATAGTTATTTGGAATTCTGTGCCCTTTCCAACTTTACTACTAACACTGATATCACCACGATGTTCTTTTATTACTTTATAACACACAGTTAGACCCAATCCAGTTCCAGTTGCTTTTGTAGTAAAATATGGTTCAAAAATTTTTGACTGAGTTTTTTCATCCATTCCACTACCAGTATCACGAATAAACAATTTAACATCATCACCACTTAGACGGGTTTCTATTGTAATACTACCCTCAGAAGTTGCATTCATGGCATTTTTAATAATGTTTAATAA
Organism: Sphaerochaetaceae bacterium; assembly: GCA_963678765.2. Lineage (GTDB taxonomy): Bacteria > Spirochaetota > Spirochaetia > Sphaerochaetales > Sphaerochaetaceae > Pleomorphochaeta. Next base: position 68,463 of record CAXXVM010000006.1, read on the forward strand.
CACCTGTTTAAATAGATTAGAATCTATTTCTAGTTTTGGAATTTTTTTAAAGTTTTTAACTAATTTTATATTATGTTCTTCAAGTTCAGGTTCTACAAATTCACATATTTCATTTAAAATTTTTGTAAGAGAACATAATTTTAATTGAGTATCCATAGGTCTTACTGCAAATAAGAAATCTACAACGATTGAATTTAATCTATCAATTTCTTCACTCAAAACGTTTATATATCTCTCAGCATCATTATAGGTTAGATTACCTTTTTTCTCAAAAGTTTTTGTTAATAGTTGTAGATGTATTCCCATAGCAGCAAGAGGATTTTTTATCTCATGAGCTACGCCTGCGGCCATAGTGGTCATGCTTGCAAGACTCTCAGATCGTCTTAATCTAGTGTCTTTTCTTTTACTAATTGTAACATCATCAAAAATAACTAGATGAAGATCAATATTTTCATCAACACTACACATAATTGGAGATACACTAATTTCATAAGTTTTAATTTCATCTCCCCACTGATAATTAAATTCATTGTCTTCATCACTCTCACCCGTTTCTAGTAATCCTTTTAGATAATCATTAACTTTATTATCTTGGATAACATCATAAACAGAAAATCCATCATAATTGCGCATTCTTTTAATTGCAGGTAGATGACGAGCTGGATAATTTATATATGAAACTCTCATTTTATCATTCAAGAGAATAACCCCCTGTGGGAGGCTATCTAATACTCTCTCTAATGTTTGTATAAAGTTTTCTTGATTATTGATTACTTGAACAATTTGTTTTGTATCTAGTTGGTCTATTTTTTCTAGAGCCTTCTTTACAAAATTATTCACCCTTAATTACCCCCAGTAATTTTCTATATAAGTTTTCAATAAAATTCTTCTTTGAAATATTAAATACCTTATATTTAATAGAATCTTCATTAATAAAACTCATCATTTGCTTTGAATGAGAGGCACTTATGTTTCCACATAAAAATGCATTTTCAATTCTATCACTTAGCATTTTCAAAATATAATCACATTGATCAGATTTATCAAACTTTTCACAGAAATTCCATACATCTTCTAATGAGAATATAGTACTCTCATCATAAAAAGATGTTACCATCTGATCTATTATAGCTTCAAATTCAGCCTCTTTAAATCCATGAGAACTTAGGAAATACTTCTCAATGGTATTTATAGACTTATCTTCAATTTCAAATGGTTCTAAAATTAATTGTTGTTTATCTATATCAACTTGAGGAAAATAATATCGTCTAACTCTAGATAAAATTGTTTTCATAATTCTACTTGGGTCTTCACTTAACAATATGAAATAAACACCCTCTCCAGGTTCTTCAAGAATTTTTAATAAAGAATTTCGCACAGAATCATTACTCTTTTCAATTCCTTCAATTATTATAACTTGAACTTTATCATTAACCTTAGTTTGACCAATCCAGTTTTGAAGAGATCTTACTGCATCAACTGATAAATTTGTTAGATTTTTCTTATCTTGATCTAAAAGAGGTTTTAAAAGAGTCTGTAGAGACTTTGTAAAACTCTTTGCCTCACGTACTCCAAAAGGACTTTTGTGATGTGCAAACTCAATTAGTTTATCATTTATTTCATATGCTGTTTTAAACAAGGCTTTATTTTTATCAGTATATAAACAAGAGTGATATGATAGTAATAATATTCTAACTACTTGAATGAGATTATTTTTACTAAAATCATTTCTCAATCTATTAAAACTTTCTACTGCAGCATCAATTCTTGTTTGGTAATTTCTATTACTAATTATAACTAAATTTTGCTCTCTAAAAGAATCAAAAGCTTTACAAGATTTACAATCACAATCTGCCTCTTTATCCTTAAAACAAGATAAAGCTTTAGCACATTCAATAGCTGCAGTCATCTTAGAGGTGTATTTGTCACCACAAAAAAGACTAGATTGAGAGAAATTGTCAGCTCGTACTGAGAGCTCAATCTCCGAAGCAAGTAAGGGTTGCGTAACTTTTAATTTTTCAAACATTTTATTTTATCCTATCCACTATCTCAGGAATTAGTGGCATAATTAATGAATTATACATATATGACTTATCAGTAATACTTGTTAAATCTATCAAACTCTGGAAGCTGAATAGATATACAATACCAGCACATACGAAGAAGGTTAAAATACCTCCAAAAACAAAACCTAAAAGAGAATCAACTACGCTAATTCCTAAATTCTCCATTATTCTAGATAATACAGAACCTAACCATAGCATTAGCCAATAACCAATTATAAAAGTAATTACATATGCTATTAAACTTACTAAAAGAGCAGAACTAATTGCAAAATTAGTATTAATTAAAGAGGCTACAGGCTTTGTAAACATTAAACCTGAAATTATACCAACAAGTATGCCAACCTTTGATGTAAATGATTTAGCAAAACCCTGAAAGGCTCCTGATATTCCGCCAATTATTGTCAAACAAAATATTATTATATCCAAACTATTAAAATATGTACTTCCTAATGTTATACCCCAATCCATATTAAACTCCCATTTGTGATAATATTACATCACATATTTGATTATTCGTATCTTTATTAACTTCATTCATCATCTTAACTTTACGATTCTGAATTTCATCCCTATTATTTATTAAATTAAACACGGTGTCTATAAATATGGATGAATTTTCTCTATCCTCTAGGATATTTACATACCCTTTCTTTTGAAAATACTTTGCATTTAACATCTGTTCTCCCCTACTAGCATTAGTACCTAAGGGTATTAGCAAGCTATTAACATTGAATTTCAGTAGTTCATTCAATGTTCCGGCCCCTGCTCGAGAAATACTTAAAGAAGTCTTTTTGTATAAAAAACCTATCTCATCTCTAATACTCTCAACACCAATATAGCCTTTTCTATTAATAGGTTTAAAAGTTTTTCCCATTTGATGATAAACATTATATTTCTTTAATAGTTCATCAAGATTATTCCATATTATATTGTTTATTTCTAAAGCGCCTTGAGATCCTCCTGTTATTAGAATTATAGGCTTTGACAAATCAAATTTGTCAATGTAATTATCATAAAAGCTTTTAAAAGATGGATTTTCTGCTATCAAAGTATTTAATAAAAGTTTCTCCTTTTCCTCTGTATCAGCATTAAGCCATTTCAATAGAGACTCTCTAATCGGATTTCCACAATATATATACTTTTCATTTTGTGTTAAATTACTATTAAAACCTAGGCAAACTTTATTTGCTACCCTTGCATTTAATTTTGTTGCAAGACCTAAGCTAATATCTGATTCATGAGTTACTACAGGAATATTTAATCTATGAGCTGCATATACAACAGGAACAGATACGAATCCACCTTTTGAAAAAAGTACATCAACACGATGCTCTTTGAGTATTTTTTTACTCTGAAAATACGCAATAAAAATATTAAAAATATCACTAATATTTTTCAAGGACATATAACGGCGAAGCTTTCCGCTTTTTATTGAATAATATTTAATATCATTGTCTTCAATAATAGCTTTTTCTTCAGTATTCTCTCTTCCTATCCAATAGCAATCTACACCATTGGCTCTCTTATTAAGGGCTTCATTTATGGCAATTGCTGGATAAATATGGCCTAAAGTACCACCACCTGTATAGCATATTCTCATAGGTAATATTTTAACATAGTAGCGCCCATAGTGCAATGAAGATAGAAAAATAGAACAAATTAGAAACCTACATTTTTTTAACTTTTTTAAAAAAAAGTGATTTATTGTTACGTTTGTGTAAAAAAAGTAAAAAATTGTGAAAAATCACCACTATTCTAGCAATAAAGTAAGTTTTTACTTTTCTTACTCCATTTTTATATGTATAATAAGTATCAAAGCCCAAAAAATTTGGAGAAATAAATGGCCAAATCATTATTCCGAGCTATCTTTGGTTCTAAATCAGACCGAGATGTTAAAGCTCTATTGCCAATAGTAAAACTAGTTAACGCCCAAGAACAATGGGCAAAATCTTTGAGTGATGAAGATTTCCCGCTTCAGAGTGCAGAATTCAAGAAACAAATTGCAAATGGAACTAGCCTAGATGATATAATGCCTAAGGCATTTGCACTAGCAAGAGAAGCTTCATTTCGTGTTTTAAAACAGAGACATTATGATGTTCAAATTATGGGTGCTTACGTACTACATAAAGGTAAGATTTTAGAAATGAAAACTGGTGAAGGTAAAACTTTAACCTGTGTTCCTGCTGCTTATCTAAATGCATTAGAAGGTAAAGGTGTCCATGTTATCACAGTTAATGATTATTTAGCAGAACGTGATGCTAATTGGATGAAACCTATTTATGAATTCTTAGGACTTTCTGTAGGTGTTATTATCTCATCACTTGATAATGAATCAAGAAGAATTAACTATTCAAAAGACATTACCTATGGTACAAACAACGAATTCGGTTTTGATTATCTTAGAGATAACATGAAATGGAATGCTGCTGATAAAATTCAACCAAAACATCATTATTGTATTATCGATGAAATTGACTCAATTTTAATTGATGAGGCAAGAACCCCATTAATTATTTCAGGTCAAGCAGAAGATGATAGTGCTCAAGTTTTAGGCGCACAAAGTATTGCAGCTGAATTAGTAGAATGTGAAAAAGATCCAAAGACAAATGATTATTATGAAATGGATCCTCTTGCGAGATTTGATAAAGGAGCTGCCCCTTTTGATGAACATGGTGATTATAAGATTGATGAAAAACAAAAGAGTATTTCGTTCACATCTCAAGGTATGACCCATATTGAAAAACTTCTTCAAGAGAAACACATTATTAGTGATTCTTTATATGAAGGTGCTAACTTTGTTTATGTACACTATGTAACACAGGCTGTTAAAGCTCTTAGAATGTTTGAATTAGATGTAGATTACGTTGTTCAAGATGATCAAATTCAGATTGTTGATGAATTTACAGGACGTATTTTACACGGAAGACGTTATAGCGATGGTTTACACCAAGCAATTGAGGCTAAAGAGCATATTAAGGTTTTAGGACAAAACAAAACTTTAGCAACAATTACCTTCCAAAACTTCTTCAGAATGTATGATAAACTCTCTGGTATGACAGGTACTGCCGAAACAGAAAGTCTTGAATTCATGAAGATTTACAAATTAGATGTAGTTGTTATTCCAACAAATAAACCTATTCAAAGAAAAGATTTCCAAGACCAAATTTATTACAATGATAACTTTAAACTAAAGGCTATCTGTGATGAGATTGCAAGAGTTCATAAAACAGGTCAACCTATTCTAGTTGGTACTATTTCAATTGAAATGAGTGAAGTTATATCAACATTACTTAGAAAAATGGGTGTTAGACATGAGGTATTGAATGCTAAAAACCATGCTCGTGAAGCTCTAATTGTTGAAGAAGCTGGTGCTAAGGGTGCTGTAACAATTGCAACAAACATGGCCGGTCGTGGTACTGATATCAAACTTGGTGGTAGTATCGAAAACATGGCTAGAAAATTAGTTGGTTCTGAAGCTTCTCCTGAAGAATTAGCTGTAGCAATTGAACAAGTTAGACCTAAATGGCAAATCGCCTATGAAGAAGTTAAATCACTTGGTGGTTTATATATCTTAGGCACAGAACGTCATGAATCTCGTCGTATTGATAACCAATTAAGAGGTCGTGCAGGTCGTCAAGGTGATCCTGGTTGTTCTCGTTTCTTTGTATCTTTAGATGACTCATTAATGAGATTATTTGCAAATGATAATCTTAAAACTATGCTAGGTAAAGTTGGTATGGAAGATGGGGAACCTCTTGAACACAAGATGCTAACAGGTTCTATCGAAAGAGCTCAAAGAAAAGTTGAAGATAGAAACTTTGAAATAAGAAAACACCTTCTTGAATATGATGATGTATTAAATGAACAGAGAAACTTTATTTATGAAAAGCGTGATGATATTTTATCAAACGAGCACATATTAAATAAAGTTCTTGAAAACTGTTTTGAGCTAACTGATAATATTGTTGATGATGCATTTAGCATTAAAGATGATAATGAAGCAAAAACAATAATTTCTAAGATGGAAAGTGATGCATTTACTCTTGTTAAACCTTTAGAAAAGGGTGCAACAAAGGATAAATGGAAAGAGTATTTAAGAAAAACAATTGAATCTGAGATTATGGCTAAAGTTGAAATTACAACTGAAAAACCTTTCAATGATTTCCTTCGTTTCCATTATCTAAAACAGATTGATATGAGATGGCAAGATCACCTATCAATGTTAGAGGAACTTAGAGAAGCTGTTGGACTTAGAACATTTGCTCAAAAGAATCCACTTGTTGAATATAAACTTGAAGGCTTTGATATATTTAATCAAATGCTAGTTGATATTGATAAATTTATGGCTCAAATCTTAATTCGTGTTGAGATTAAGCAAAAAGACGAAGCTCAGGAAAGAAGAGCTCCTATTAAGACTGTTGAGAGACACTCAAGAGCTGCTGCATTTAGTGATAGTGCAAACAGTGCTGCAGGTCAAACTCAAAGAAATAGAGGCAATCAGAATAATGCTGCCCCTGTTACAGTAAAAAGGAGTACTCCTAAGGTTGGTAGAAACGACCCTTGTCCTTGTGGTTCAGGAAAGAAATATAAAAACTGTCACGGCAAACACGCTTAGACAAACTTAACTATTTGGAGAATTGGCTGTTGTAATTTTAAATAATTACAGCAGTCTTTTTTTTATATCAAAGTTATCAAAAAAATATTTTTTATTTACACCTACCCCATTACGTGTTAATATAATCTCAAGGCCTCTAACCACAAGGAAATTTCCGAGTGAGAAGAAACGAAATTATGCATAACTAACATCTAAATTCTTAGATGATTTTATACGCGACTTCTCTTCTTTATGGACTGAAGCCGTTTTTTTATCAAAATAAAGGAATTTTTATGTTAAAAATAGCTATCTACGGAAAAGGTGGAATCGGTAAATCCACAATCACTAGTAACCTAGCAGCCGCTTTTGCCTCTCAAGGGCTAAATGTTGTACAAATAGGATGCGATCCCAAAGCAGATTCAACTATCAATTTATTAGGTGGACAATCATTCTATCCTGTAATGAATTATTTAAGAGACAAAGGTAAATCACCAGAGCTTAGTGATATAGTCAAAATTGGATATTCAAATATTAAATGTATTGAAACCGGTGGACCTACTCCTGGACTGGGATGTGCTGGTCGTGGAATCATCACAACTTTCAACCTATTAGAAGATTTAGAACTATTTGAAACATATAATCCTGATGTTGTTCTCTATGATGTATTAGGAGATGTTGTATGTGGTGGATTTGCAGCTCCCATTAGAGAGGGTTATGCAGAAGATGTTCTTATTATAACCTCTGGTGAAAAAATGGCTCTTTATGCTGCAAATAACATCAATACTGCTGTTAAAAACTTCAAAGACAGAGGTTATGCTAAAGTTAAAGGAATAATATTAAATCATCGAAATGTTGTTGATGAATATAAGAAAGTTTCAAAATTTGCTAATGAAAATGATTTAGAAATAATTGCTGAAATTCCTCGTAGTGATGATATTAACAGATGTGAAGATAATGGAATGACTGTAATTGAAGACAATATGGATCTTCAAATAAGTCAAATCTTTATAGATCTTGCTAATAGACTAATTGAGGAGCATAAAAAAGATGCATAAAGCCTATTCAATTACAATTGAAGAACTAGCTAAAAATGGAAGTGATAATATCTTAGATGAAGTCATTTCAAACAATCATCTTATCTATAGTTCTCCAGCAACACTTTCCTACAACGCACCGGGAGCTCAAGGCTTTGGTGTAAAAAGAGCAGGATTAGTATTACCTGAATCAATTATGTTATTAGTCTCTCCAGGATGTTGTGGAAGAAATACCACAATACTCGGTGATGATGGTGGCTATAGTGATAGAATGTTTCACTATAGTATGAGCGAATCTGATTTAGTTAGCGGCTCTCATCTAAGTGCAATTCCTCAAGCTGTTTCTGAAATACTTGAAATCTGTAATCCACGTCCAAAGGTAGTATTAATTTGTATAACTTGCGTAGATGCACTCCTAGGAACTGATCTTGAGAGAGTTTGTCGTAAAGTTGAAAAACTTCATGATGATATTCATGTTGTTCCAACTTATATGTATGCATTACTTAGAGAAGAGAAAAATGCTCCGATGGTTGCAATTAGAAAAGCACTCTACTCTCTTGTTAAAAGAGATAGTGTTGATTCAAAACAAGTTAATCTTCTGGGTCAATTTGCACATTATGAGGATGATTGTGAATTATATGATTTATTAAAAAATGTAGGACTAACAAACATAAAAGAAATATCTCGTTGCACAGACTTTGAAGATTATCAAAAAATGGGCAGAGCTAATTTCAATTTAATATTAAATGGAGAGGCAAGAGCCGCTGCAATTGAAATGGAAAAAACTCATGGTATTCCATTTGCAGAACTTACTAGATTATATGAAATAGATAAGATTGAAAAACAATACAAATTATTTGGTGCAGCTTTAAATGTAAAATTCGATGACAGAGAATATCTTACTGAAGCAAAATTATGTGTAGCTAATTTTACAAAAGAATTTAGCGGCACAAAATTTGCAATTGGCAAAGTATTAAATGCATCATCATTTGAATTAGCACTTTCTCTTCTTCAATATGACTGTAAGGTTGAGGCCATATTTTGTGAACCATCAAAATCAGATTATACCTATATAAACCGAATTTCTCAATTAAGTCCTTCTACTAAAGTTTATCCCCCATTATCTCCAAGCATGAATAATTATATAGAGGAGAGCGACCTTGTTGATATAACAATAGGACGAGATTGCCAATACTACTATCCACATACTCCTAATGTTAATTGGGCTCATGAAATTCAGCCTTTTGGTTATAAAGGTTTAGTTCATCTTCTAGATGAAATTAGTGAAAAACTTAAAAAAAGAGGTTAAATATGATTGGACTTAGAAAATATCTTTCACCATTTATTCCAGATCAATCAGGTTCAGTTGCAACTTTCTTTGAACTTGGTGGACTAATTGTAATAATTGATGCAGGCGGATGTGTTGGTAATATATGTGGTTTTGATGAACCTAGATATTATAATAATAGTAAAAGTGCAATATTTAGTGCAGCTCTCAGAGACATTGATGCTATTCTAGGTAGAGATGACTTATTAATTGATAAAATTGGTGATGCAATAAAAAACATTGATTGCTCTTTTATAGCACTAGTTGGTACCCCTATTCCATCTGTAATTGGAACAGATTATAGAGCATTAGAGAGAATGTGTGAAAATAGATATCATTTACCAACAATATCAGTCGATACAAATGGTATTGATTTATATGATGAGGGTGTATCCAAAGCTCTTATTAAACTCTTTAAAAAATTCGGCAAAGAAGATGTAAAAAGAGATGGGTTCATAGGAGTTCTTGGAACAATTCCTCAGGATTTACCAACACTAACTTCAGCTTCTAATCTTATTGAATTAATCCAAAACAATGGCTATAAAGCAGTCCAATATGATAGAGACTTTGAATCATTTAAAAGTGCGAAATATGCTACTCTTAATATTGTTGTATCTCCATCAGCTCTAAAGGTAGCAAAGTATTTAAAAAAGACTTTTAATACTCCTTATATTGTAGATTATCCTCTTTGTGAAGAAAATAAAGTAAAATTCATACAATCAATCAATGATAAATTAAATACTAAAAAAGAATTTAAGAACAATAATCATATACTCCCATCTTCCTCAGATATAATTAAAAATTTAAAAGGTAAAAAGATTTTAGTAATTTCTCAACAAGTAATAGCTAATAATCTAAGATCCATATTAATCCAATCACCAGAATGTGAAAAAGTTGATGTAGCAACTTGGTTTATTTTTGAGCCATCAATTGCTCAAGATGATGATTTTAAATTGATTGAAGAAGATGATTTAATGAATGAAGTTCAAAAGAGAGACTATGATTTAATTATAGGAGATTCACTACTAAAAAGGGCTCTTCCAAAATATAAAAATACATTTATTCCATTAAATCATTTTGCAATATCAGGCTCTCTATACCAAATAGATGAAGATAAAGATTTCTTAAAAGGACTCCTAAAATGAGTGAGTCAGCTATAAAAGCAAATAGTTTATTATGCTATAAAATAAAAGTTTATGGGATAGTACAAGGGGTTGGCTTTAGACCTTTTGTGTCAAGAATTGCAGAGGCCAATCACATTGTAGGTTCAGTTTGCAACAAAGGTCCTTATGTAGAAATTTTTGCACAAGGAATACTAAGAGATGTTCAAAATTTTTTATTATTCTTAAAAGAAAGAGCTCCATCTAGATCTGCAATTCTAAAATTAAAGAAAGAGGAATTTCCACTTTTAGAGGCCTCTTCCTTTAAAATAATTAATAGTGCAAAAGAGAGAGGAGAAATTTTTGTATCCCCAGATATTGCAACCTGCCAAAAGTGTGAGAGCGAATTATTTGATAAAAATAATAAGCGATATCTTCATCCATTTATCAATTGTACAGATTGTGGACCTCGATTAACTATACTTGATTCAATGCCCTATGATCGAGAGAGAACAAGCATGGGAGAGTTTCCTATGTGCAAAACTTGTAATGATGAATATACAAGTATTAAATCAAGACGTTATCATGCTCAACCTGTTTGTTGTAATGATTGTGGTCCTCATCTTTATACTCTCCTAAAAGATGAGTGTGAAGGAAGCGATGCGCTCATTGCAACACGTAAGGTAATTAGAGATGGTGGAATTGCACTAATTAAAGGTATTGGTGGATATCATCTCTGTTGTGATGCCACTAATGATAAAGCCGTTAAAAGATTAAGAGATTTAAAAGGTCGCCCAAAAAAACCATTTGCAATTATGGCAAAAAATCTTGATGTAATTAATAGAGAATGTTTTGTTGAAAAAAATGAAATTGAAATTATTAAAGGGGCACAAAAGCCAATTCTTTTATTAAAAAGAAAAGCTAATGGATCTCTCTCTAAATATGTTGCCCCAGATAATCCTAATATAGGAATCATGTTAGCCTATGCTCCTGTTCAAATGCTATTATTTGATTATCCTGATAACCAAAATATGAGTGATGCATTTGTTATGACTAGTGGAAATCAATCAGGAGCTCCAATTTGTAGAACAGATGAAGATGCAATAGAACAATTAAGAGATGTTGTTGATATAATACTATCTAATAATCGAGAGATAAGATTAAGAGCTGATGATTCAGTTATGTCTTTTTTTGAAAACAAACCATATATGATAAGACGTTCTAGAGGATATGCTCCATTACCTATCATAACCAGTAAAAAAAGAAAAGGTTGTGTACTAGCTATCGGAGGGGAACTTAAAAACTCCTTCACCATAGCCACAAACGATTTATTTTATATATCTCCATATATTGGAGATATGGCCGACCTTAGATCCATTAAGGCTTTATCAAGTGCAATTAAAAGAATGTGTGAATTATTAGAAGTCCAACCTCAAGTTGTTGCCTGTGATTTACATCCTCGATATAACACAAGTGCTTTTGCTAAAGAATTAGGACTTGAGGTAATTGAGGTTCAACATCATTTTGCACACATAGTATCTTGTATGGCAGAAAATGATATTGATGAGCATGTAATTGGTATATCTTTTGATGGCACAGGCTATGGTCTTGATTCTTCGATTTGGGGAGGAGAGATACTAAGGGTTAATAATAGCGAGTTCAAAAGAATTGGGCATATAAAATCTTTTATCCAAGCAGGTGGTGATTTATCAGCAAAAGAGGGATGGAGAATTGCTATTTCCATCCTTTATGATGGCCTAAATGGTGATGAGGATAAAATAAGAGAGATTGCAACTAAATTAAATATATGTAGCATTAAGGAATGTAATATTGTATTTATGATGATTAAAAATAAAATTAATTGTATCAAATCAACGAGCATTGGCAGAGTTTTTGATGGACTAAGCGCAGCTCTTAATATTACATCTAGTTCCACGTTTGAAGGAGAGGGTGCAATAAATCTTCAATTTCATGCAGAAAATTCATTGTTTAATAATTTTGATCTATTTGATAATGAATCATTTGTAAAATATGAAAATGATGAAATTGTTTTAGATACAACTACTTTATTTACAAATATCGTATTAAAAGTGGCCAATTCTGAATTAAAAATTGATGATGCAGCCCTATTATTCCATCACACTCTCTCTGAAATGATAGTTGAAACATGCACTATAGAAAGAGATAGAACTAATCTAAATATTGTTGCCCTAAGTGGTGGTGTTTTTCAAAATTTGCTTCTACTTTCAAAAACTAAAAATCTATTAATTAATAAAAAATTTAATGTAATTAATCATTCACTAGTATCTGCTAATGATGGAGGAATTTCTTTAGGACAGGCAGTAGTTGCGCTAGAGAAAATGAATTGTAAAAAGATTGAATCCTAGAGATTCAAAAGGAGTTTATATGTGTGTAGGATTATCTGCAAGAGTTGATAAAATCAAAAATGGTAGAGCTGTTATTGATGCAAGTGGTGTTAAAAGAGAAATCTCTACAGAATTGCTTGAAAACTTAAATCCTGGTGATTATGTAATGGTACATGCGGGAATTGCAATTGCAAAGATTGGCGACAATGAAGAATCTGAGCTAAAGAGTGTTATGGAGAATATTAAAAATGGTGAATAATGATATAGAGAAAGCTAAATCTATTATTAAAAACTATAATGGAAAGCCTCTAAAAATCATGGAAGTCTGTGGAACTCATACTCATGAGATTTTCAAACTTGGAATTAGAAATTTACTTCCTAAAAATATTAATCTAATTTCAGGTCCTGGTTGCCCTGTATGTGTAACTCCAACAACTTTTATTGATGAAGCTATATATTTAGCTCTTGAAAGAGATGTAACTATTTGCACATTTGGAGACCTTATAAGAGTTCCTGGAACAAAAACTTCATTAGGTGGCGCTAGATCTAAGGGTGCTAAAATTCAAATAGTTTACTCTCCGCTAGATAGTGTTGAATATGCCAAATCTCATATAGATGAACAAGTTGTTTTTTTATCAGTTGGCTTTGAAACAACAACTCCAGCTAGTTGTATAGCAGTACGGAATGCAAAAACTGAGGACCTTAGAAACTACTCAATTTTAACAGCAAATAAAACAATGCACCAAGCATATATAGATCTAAAAGATGCCTGTGATGCCTACATATATCCAGGTCATGTTTGTGCGATGAGTGGGATGCACGAATTGTATGAACTACGAGATAAAGAGAATATTTCAGGAGCTGTAACCGGTTTTAGTGCATCTGAAATTCTAGTTTCTTTTGCCTATCTAATTGATAACTTACAAGAAAACAAACCTTTTGTTGCAAATCTATACCCTAGCGTAGTTACAGAAGATGGATTAACTAGGGCAAAAACTCTTGTTGATAACACTTTTGAGCCCTGTGATTCAACTTGGAGAGGTCTTGGGATTATTAGAAATTCGGGATTAAAGTTAAAAGATGAATATATTGATTATGATGCAAGAGAAAAATTTAGTATTCCAGAAATGGATACTAAACAAAATACTGCTTGTAGATGTGGTGATGTACTAAAAGGCGATATAAAACCTTTTGAATGTCCACTCTTTTCAAAGGGATGTAATCCCGACCACCCAGTTGGAGCCTGTATGGTTTCAAGTGAGGGTGCATGTTCAGCTTATTATAAATATGGAGAGAATTTATGGAAGAAAAATTAGTAACTCTTGCTCATGGTGCAGGTGGTAAACAAACAAGCGAACTTATTGATTCAATCTTTAAGAGTCATTTTAAATCAAAAAATCTTACAGCAGATGATGCTGCAATATTAAACCCTCCTATAGGTAAGATGGCTTTTACAACTGATGGCTTCATTGTATCGCCTGCAAAATTTCCAGGTGGTAACATTGGAAAACTCAGTATATGTGGTACAGTTAATGATCTCTCATGTATGGGTGCAAAACCTATGTATATGACTGCAGCCTTTGTTATAGAAGAAGGCTTTCCTCTAAAAGATTTAGAAGAAATTGCTATAGCAATGGCAAAAACTGCAGACGAGGCACAAATTGAAATAGTAGCCGGAGATACTAAAGTTGCAGGAAAAGGACAAGTTGATGGAATATTTATTACAACAACAGGAGTTGGTCAAATTTGTGATGGTATAGATTTATCTGGAGCAATGGCTAGCGAAGGTGATGCAATAATTAGTACAGGAGATATAGGTCGTCATGGTTGTGCAATATTATTATCAAGAGACTCATATGGATTAGAGGCTGATGTTAAGAGTGATTGTGCACCTTTATGGGGCACTGTTAAATCAGTTTTAGATACCACTCATGATATCCATGTTATTAGAGATGCAACAAGAGGTGGTGTTGGTACAGTACTTTATGAAATTGCCACTCAGAGTAATGTTGGAATACACCTAGATTCTGCAGCAATTCCTGTAGATGATGCGGTGAAAGGTGTTTGTGGAATGCTCGGCTTAGATCCCCTTTATTTAGCCTGTGAGGGAACAATGGTAATAGTTGCTCCTCAAAAGAGCGCAGAACAAATAGTCAATACATTGAATAAAGGAAAATATTCTAAAAGAGCCGCTATTATTGGGCGTGTAAGTAGTGATATGGCAAAAAGAGTTGTAGTTACAACTGAAATAGGAACGGAGACTCTTCTTCCCTCTCCAAGTGGTGAATTATTACCTAGAATTTGTTAATAAAATATTGAAATATAAAACAGGACCAATTGGTCCTGTTTTATATATATTTAATAATTATTTAGAAAAAGCTTTGTGGATCTAATGGTATTCCAGACTGTCTTATTGAGAAATAAAGTATTGGAAGTTTTTTATCTCCAATCAATTCAACATTTCCTAATATATCACCGGTCTTTACTTCATCACCAATTTCAACTTTTATATTTACAATATTCTTATAAACACTTTCATAACTTTCTTTATGTGAAATTATTAAAAATGTAATTCCATCATCTGAGCCCATATCAAGTACTTGACCATCACTAGATGCTTTAACAGTTCCAGCGCCCTGAAGAAGTATACCTTCAAGATTTGTTGTTTCATCATAAAGATTTCCAACAAGAGCTTGGCCATAACGGGCTATCACTTTACCATCTGTTGGAGCTGAGAATTTTGTTACCGCACTACTCATTGCAGGATGGGAGGCAACTTCACTCATATCTGGAATGAATATTTTATCACCAACATCTAATTTTGTATCAGTTAAACCATTTATCATTTGAAGTGTTTTCCAACCTAGAGTTGGACTATATTCACTTGCAATTGTAGATAACATATCACCTTTTTCAACAATATAATATTGTCCATTCCTATCAGGTATAGTTAATTCAACACCAGGTATTACACCAGCAATATTTTTAATTGAATTAACGCTTATTAATGTTTGAACTGTCAAACCATATAGTTTTGCAATACTCTGTAAATCCTCGCCATCCATTACTATATGGAATTGGAATTGTACAGCACCCTCTTTAGCCTTTTCATCTTTAGCACTTCCTAAATCACGTGCAACAGTTGAATCACTTGTTTTAGATGTAATGGGTTTTACAAAATCAGTTGTATTAGTAACTGGAGTTGGAGCTTTTTGAGGACTAATTACATCTACATCATTTATAAGAGAGTCTTCACTATTACTCACATTTTCACTTGCACTTACTACTTGAGTTTCTTTATTAGTGTTTACATCTTTTTGAATAAATCCAAAATATACAACAACAAATGCGATAATTATAAGAATGGCGCCAACAATAACTAATATTGTGTTACCCTTTTTAGAATCATCATCTCTCTGAGGTTCATTACCTTTATTATACGGACTTCCATCCATATCGAAGTTTTCTCTATTATTCATATCGACAATACCTTTTCTATACTGTACTATAAAAAGGAAATGGATTCTACAAAAAAAAATAGATTTTTCAAGCTAACATTAATAATTATCAGTGTTTTATTTATTATTATTACACTAAGAGTGCTAGTTTTGAGTGTTTTTAAAAAAGATGATACCAAAAAGTATATTGATCCGGTTGTAGCAAGTAGTGTTGTAAGGGGTAATATTGTAGATACTAATGATAAAATATTAGCTATTGAAGTACCCTATTATAGCTGTAGTCTTAGAGTCGATAAAATTGATAATTTAGAAGAAATTGCCTCAATCTGCGCACCATATCTAAATATGGATATCGATTCTATTATTGAAAAAGCATCTAATTATAAATATCAGGCTTTGATAAAAAAGAAAATAGATTATGATGTACTTGAATCCTTCTCTAATGAGGTAAAATCTCTAAATCTTCAAAATATAATCAAAATAGAAAAAAAGACTGGTAGAGAATATATCCAGAGTTTTCACGCAAGCCAAACAATTGGTTTTGTTGGTGATGATAATAAAGGTTTAGAGGGAATTGAGTATACACTAGATGATTACCTTTCCCCACCTCCAGAACTCAATAAAGAAACAACATATGGTGATACTGTTCAATTAACACTTGATATGAATATTCAATATCTACTTGATTTAGAAGTTCAAAAGATAAATGCTAAATTTGACCCTGAGAGTATTGTTGCTATTATTCTTGATGCAAAAAATGCAGATATATTAGCAATGACAAGTTATCCTTGGTATGATTTAAATGACATCAGTTCAAGCACTAGCGATGAGAGACAAAACAAAGCTATATCAATGTTGTATGAGCCAGGTTCTGTTTTTAAGATTTTCTCACTTCCACTTTTAATGGATCTTGGACAAGCTGACTTTGATAGTCCATTTATTTGTGATGGAAGTTTTGTATTTAATAATAATTCTGAACCGATAACAATAAATTGTACCCATGTTCATGGAGAAGTTAATCCTGAGAAAATGCTAGCAGTATCTTGTAATGGTGCTATTTCTAGTTGGGCTCTTCAAAGCGATAGTTCTGATTACTTTGAAAAATTAAATGATCTTGGATTCAATTCAAAGATTGAATTGCCACTCAATGGTGTCTCTAGATCAAGAATTTCAGATCCAAGTCTTTGGTCTATTAGATCAAAGCCAACTATTTCTTTTGGGCAAGAACTTAATACAACTGCAATAAATCTAGTTACAGCTGCTACAGCAATAACAAATGATGGTACTATATTAAAGCCTCATATTATTAAATCAATTACAGATAGTGATGGAAATATTATTAAAGAGCGATTGATTGAAAGGGGAAATAACCTTTTTACTCATGATATAGCACAAACTGTATTAGAGGGAATGGAGGATGCTACAAAAGAAGGAGGGACTGCAATCTATGCAGCTGTTGATGGATTAAGAGTTGGCGCTAAAACAGGAACAGCTCAGATATATAATCCTGAAACAAAAAGCTATGATAATGGTGGAGTTCTAGCATCAACACTAGCTATTGCACCAATAGAAAACCCCAAATATATAATCTACTTTGCCGCTAAAGCGCCAACAAAGGGATCTATTTGGGGTAGTAATATAGCAGCTCCTGCAATTTCGGGAATTTTAGAAGGTCTATTAGCTCAAAATAAATTACAATCTAATTCTCTTTAATCTAATAAACCGCCCTTATCTGCATTTTCCCACATTGATTTAAAATCAAGTGAGAAGCCATGAAATAAACTCATTATATAAGCACCATTTGCAGGATGTAAGCCCCTACTCATGTTTCTACCAGAACTAAAGAATAGTAAAGATATGTCCATTTCATTACAAAATGATAAGATATTACCAATTGAATAGGCTTCATCACACATAGTTACAATAGTTGATCTAAGAGTATATTTTGCTGAAATCTTTTTGTAGCTGTCAACTAATTCACTTAGTTTATATCTAGCATTGGCACAAAAATAATGTCCGCTTTCACCCTCTGGAAGAATTTGTAACATAGCTGATTTTAAATCCTCATCTATTTCACCAATATCAATTAAGACTAAATCATATTTATCACTCTCGTTTTGTACAAATTCTCTTAAACTATCGGGATTAATAGTGTGAATAATTTCAATATCATGCAATTCACAAATAGAATTTAGTTGTGTTGAACCTCCTAAGGATAAAACACAGATACTTCTTTTCGAATTTTCATCAACCGATGCTGTGTAAAACATTGAAAGCTTTAATAAAGACAATGTTTTTCCAACAGCACTAGAACCATGAAGAACAAAGAATTTTGGTGGATGAAGTATATCATCTCGATTAACACTTGCACTATCTACAAGAGCATTTACAAGTCGTAATTCCATCTCTGTCAAATCTTTAGCATCTTTCCAAACCAAATCTCCAATGACGCTCTCAATCAAAGTTGAGGAAAAATCATTATCAAAAAGAGTTTTCCTCATTTGAGAGATTACACCACTTGGAGCTTCGATTGATTCAGGTTTTTCAACTACACTATCTTTGGCATCCTCAATAGACTTATCCGATGTGAGATAACAATTAATCTTGGTATGACCTTTTTTCCCAAATGATGAGGGATAGGTATATCTAGATTGTATTCTCACAGCGGAGCCGTATCTTTGTCTAGCTATTTTAATAGCTTCATCATAATCTTTGGCATCTATTTGGATGAACTCCATTTGCAAATCTCCTATAGAATAAATCTAGATAAGTCTTGATCTTGAACAACATCACCAAGTCTATCATCAACATATTTTTTAGTAATTGTAATAGTTTGGCCAGCACATTCATCAGCACTGAAACTTAATTCTTCTAATAGTTTTTCCATAACAGTGTAGAGTCTTCTAGCACCAATATTTTCATTAGTTGTATTTACTTCATAGGCAATTTCACTAATTCTTCTTATTGATTCAGGATCAAATTGTACATCAACACCTTCTGTCATTAACAATTCATGATATTGCATTGTAATAGCATTCTTAGGTTCTGTTAAGATTTTTTCAAAATCATCAGCTGTTAATTCATCAAGTTCAACTCTCAATGGGAATCTACCTTGTAATTCAGGAATTAAATCAGATGGTTTTGATACGTGGAAAGCACCACTTGCAATAAATAGAATGTGAGTGGTATCAATAATACCCCACTTTGTATTTACTTGAGTTCCTTCTACGATTGGAAGAATATCTCTTTGTACACCTTCTCTTGATACATCCTGTCCACCACGTTGGCCATCAGAGCTTGCAATTTTATCAATTTCATCAATGAATACAATACCCATCTGTTCAACTCTTTCTTTAGCCTCATCACGAGCTTTATCAGGATCTACCATTTTTTCAGCTTCTTCATCTGCTAAGATATCACGAGCTCTTTTAATAGTACATTTTCTTTTTTTAGGAGTTTGGAACATAGATGTCAAACTGCTCATAGCATTTTGAATATCATCCATATTATTAGCTCCACCAATCATTTCAATTCCGATATTTTTAGGAGCGCTTACACTGATTTCAACTTCTTTATCTTCAAGTTTACCAGCTCTTAGCATTTCTCTAAATTTCTCTCTTGTTGCTTCACTACTATCGGTAAAAGATGTAGTTGAAACATCAGTAGGATTTGGTGAATTATTTAGTGGTAATAATAAATCAAGAATTCTATCCTCAACCTTTGAATCAACACTTTCTTTGTTTGCTTCACTAATTTCTTTTGTTACCATTTTAATTGCGATGCCCATCAAATCTCTAATCATTGATTCAACATCACGACCTACATAACCTACTTCAGTAAATTTAGATGCTTCAACCTTGATGAAAGGGGCATTGCTTAATTTACTAATTCTACGAGCTAATTCAGTTTTACCACTACCGGTTGGGCCAATAAGAATCATGTTCTTTGGAGATACTTCATCCTTTATTGATTCAGGGAGTCTTTTACGTCTTGTTCTATTTCTAACAGCAACAGCAACTGTTCTTTTTGCTTTTGACTGTCCAATTATATATTTATCTAATTCACTAACGATTTGAGATGGTTTCATATCGTCTAATTTTAAAAATTCACTCATTCTTTTCTCCAATCTATATTTTATAGTTCTTCAACGATAATTTGATCATCTGTATAAATACAAAGTGTTGATGCAATCTTAACTGATTTCACTGCAATTTCTTTTGCACTTAAATCGCTATCAATATCTAGGTATGCAAGAGCTGCTGATAGTGCAAAGTTACCACCAGAGCCAATACCCATTGCATTCTGTTCAGGTTCTACTACATCACCTGCACCATTTAATAAGAATATCTTTTCACCGTCTGTAACTAGAAGCATTGCCTCTAGTTGTCTTAATTGTTTATCTGTTCTCCACTGTTTTGCTAATTCAACAGCAGCACGAGTTAAATCACCATTATATTGTTTTAATTTAACTTCGAATAATTCAAATAGGGTAAAAGCATCAGCTGTAGTTCCTGCAAAACCTGTTACAACCTTACCACCATATAGATGTCTGATTTTGTGTGCATTTCCTTTTAATACTGTATTACCATAAGTTACTTGACCGTCACCAGCTATTGCAACTTTACCATTCTTTCTAACTGCAACTATTGTTGTACCTTTAAATGATGCCATTTTTAATCCTTCCATGGGGATGTGAGTCTAAATAGACTTCCCTCATTTTCTTTTGCGATACGTGAGTATAAATTTGAGTTGTTGAGAGACTAGAGTGTCCAAGCAGCTCTTGTACCATCCTAAGGGATGCCCCATTATCTAATAAATGAGTAGCAAAGCTATGCCTCAGAGTATGAGGTGTGAACTTCTTCTGCCAACCAAATTCTTCACATTGTTTATCAAAAATACTCTCTAGAGTTGAAATCGGCAAGCTTTTTCCAGAAATTGATATAAAGAATTTATCCAAATCCTTCATTTTTGTTATATTTTTCTCGATTTGCAGCTTTTTTTTCTCTATTAGATACTCTTTTGCCAGAGATTGTGTTTCTTCACTTATGAAAACCCTTCTCTCCTTTGCTCCTTTACCAATCACATAGAGAGATAAAGAGTTAAATGGAAAATCTTTTTCACATAAGTTAAGAGCTTCACTAACTCTACAGCCTGTATCATATAAAAAAGTATATAACATTAAATTCCTTAGTTCTACAAAGCTAGGTGTTTCAATATTTAATAACTGAGTTACTTCTTCTTTTGTTAATACACTAGGAAGATTTCTTGATGTATTCTTTTGAGAAATGTATTTGAGTGCATTAGTATTAATTAAATCTTTTTTCTTACAAAAATGAAGAAAGGATCTTATACTACTGATTTTTCTAGAGATACTTATTGCTTTTAGGTTTTGTTTACTAAGATGTTCTACATAAGATGTAGCATCATCAATATTCAAGTCATAAAGAGTTATATTATTATTATCTATGAAAGATAAGAACTCATTGATATCTCTCTGATAAGCTTTAATTGTATTTTCGCTTTTTCTATAGATATCCCTTAGAGCTATTATATATGTATCTAATATATCACTATTTATCATGAATTAACCTTATTTGATTATTATAGCCACTAGCCATCATTAATTCAATTAAAAAAAATTCCTATTTGATTTTTTTAATATGTAAAATCACCTCTTTTCTTTTTTACCATATTCTAAATGCTCTTCACTAACTAAATCACTGAAACTTGAAACTGAAAGACATCCCTCATTGTATAGGGAAAGTGATTTCTCACACCCTATACGATCATTTACACAGCTTTTATGAATATAAAGACTTTTACCACTATCAAGGGTTGGAGTAATTGATCTCCTACAATCATCTAAATCAGAACATTGAAACATTATTACACAATCACAAAGAGTTGCAAAAATTTCATACATTTGAGAAAAGTTCTCCCTACTAGGTTTCTCATTTGGTTCAAAAATAGATAGAATTGTTGAATAATAATTATCAATAACAAAAGAGGAACTTTCTATACCACTACTTGATAATACAAAACTTTTCCCACCATTATACTCCATAGCACGTTCTAAGGTGTAGTAGAAAGTTCCACCACCGGTTCCAATTATTTCACAATCCTCTCTAGCCATTGAAGAAGAAAAATCATAGAGATTGCTTAATACATCATTGTAGGCATATCTAGATCCTATTATTCCAAATTTCATCAATTTATTACTAGGAAAGGCTCCCGTAGAACTTAATCTAAATGGAGGTATATTACAATTTAATAGATTTTTTGGATAATCTCTCTCATCTATAAAGCACATATTATATTTCTTAAGAGCACTAAGTCTACTGCTAATATTTTCGCTTCTATATAACCGATGAGCCTTCATAATTTCACGATAGCTATAATTTTCTTTTAGCATTTTAATTTTAATCTTTTCTTTGCTATAAGGCAAAAGAGATATTAATCTTTTATTTTCGCAGTTCATAGGTTAATATAGATATTAAAAAAGTTATTTTGCATTAATTTTTTTTGTAAAATATGCAATTTTTGGCTAAAAAAATCATATAAAATTATTATTGAAATAGAAATATTTCTGAATTTTGTTATATAAATTACCATTTTATATACAAGAATATACTATTATATGATATATAATTAAATTAATATTACATTTGATTGTGATAAACAAGAGGAGATATTATTTATGGAAAATTTAGATTTTTATAATGAAAGAAAAAGTGTAGCAGATTATATGAGACGTCTTTATGATAGACATCTAACAACAGCAAGTGGTGGTAACATTAGTCTAAGGCTTAATGATGAACTATTTTGTATGACACCTTCAGCTCTAGATAAAGGCAATTTAACTCCTGATTTAATTGCAATTGTATCATTTGATGGTAAGAATCTAACACCTCATCTACCTCTAAGTATTGAAACTGAAATGCATAGAAGATGTTTATTAGCTCGTCCTGATAGAAATGCTATTGTTCACGCTCATCCTGTATATGCATGTGCATATTCAACAGCTCAACCTTGCAAACTTAATACAAGATTAACAGCTGAAGCTTATTATATTATCGGAGATATAGTTAATGTACCATACAAATTAATGGGCACAACTGACCTTGCAGAAATAGTTTCAACTTATATTAAAGATAGAGAAGTTATGTTGATGGAAAATCATGGTGCAATTGCAATTGGTGAAGATTTATTGAGAGCCTTTGATTGTATGGAACTTCTTGAGAGAGCTGCTCAAATGAGTCATTTAGTTGGTTCAATTGAAAATTCTCATGAATTAAGTGAAGAGAGAATAAAACCTATCATTGATATGAGAGGCTAATTTTTTTAAAGGGGATTTATATTTTGAAAAAACACATTGCAATTGATTTAGGAGCAACATCAGGAAGAATTATTGTAGGAGATCTCAAAGAACTTGAAGTTATTCATAGGTTTGAGAGTTTTAATGAGAAACTTGGTGATTCATATTACTGGGCTATTATTAAGATATTTTCTGAAATAAAAGAAGGCTTATCATTAGCATTTAAGAAATATGGTGAGCAGATAGTATCTATTGCAATTGATGGGTGGGGAGTTGATTATGCACTACTTGATGAATCAAAATCTCTAATCTCACCTATTTATCACTATAGAGATCCCCGAAACAAAAAATCGGTAAAGGAAATAGTAACACTTTTTGAAAGTGAATTTAAACTATGGGAGGAAACTGGCAATGCCATTTCTACCTATAATACAATATTTCAACTAGCTGCCACAAAAAGAGAAAGAAAAGCTCTATTTGATATTGCTAAATATTACTTATCCATTCCTGATTACATTGCATATCTTCTCTCAAATGTTATTTCAAATGAGAGAAGTGAGGCAAGCACTACTGCATTATTTGATAGTTCAACAAATGATTGGAACTATGATTTAATTGAGAAGATTAAGATTCCTAAATCTATCTTCACTAAACCAATTGAAAGTGGCTCTATTTTAGGTGAATTAACAGATGATCTTAAAAAAGAGTTTAATATTGATCACAGCGTTTCAATTATAGCTTGTGCCACCCATGATACTGCATCAGCAATTTCTATAATTGAAGATAATAGTATTTACATATCAAGTGGAACATGGTCTTTGATTGGAACAAATCTTATTGAAAAATCACTTAGCAAATTGACATTTGATGGTGGATTTACAAATGAATGTGGTATTAATAATGATATTACACTTGTTAAAAACGTTATGGGTATGTGGATATCAAACTCAGTTGTGAAAGAGAAATTAGGAGATAATGTTAATTGGGCAGAGCTTGATAAGGCAACAATTAAGGCTCTTGATTATGAGGGACTAATTGATCCCCTTGATGATATTTACCTCTCTCCATCCTCTAGTGATAATACAATGAGTGATAGAGTTAAAAAGCAGTTGATTGATAAAGGCTTTAGAGAACCTTCTTCTATTGAAGAGTATCTTGTTGCAATTTATAGAGGACTCTCTGATGTTTATAGAAAAAGTATACTTGAGTTAGAAGAAATTACTAACAAAAAATATGACAAATTATTCATTGTTGGAGGTGGTTCAAAAAATCAAATATTAAATAAACTTACATCAGATATTTGTAATATAAGTGTACAGGCTGGACCTGTAGAAGCCACAGCTATTGGTAACATTTTAGTGCAAGCAAAGGCTCTAAACTTAATTGATTCCATAGAAAAAGGACGAAAAATTATAAATGAAAATTATTATTCTATAATTTATGATCCAAACTAAGTTAAATCAAAGAATCCATTTTAAATAATTAATGTTTAAAATGGATTCTAATTTTACTACTTAATCTCAGATGCGATTGCATCATCTAAAATACTAATAGCTTCATCAATATCAGCTTCTGTAATGACTAGAGGTGGAACAAAACGAATAACATCAGTACCTGCTCTAAGTAATAAGAGCTTTTGATCAAAACATTTTTTTATTATGTCTTGAGGAGCCTTAGCCATTTGCATTCCCATCATTAGACCAATGCCTCTTACATCTAGTATTTCTTTTGGATATTTATCCTTTAATTCATAAAGTTTCTTACTAAGATATTTACTCATTAAATCTACATGTTCTAAAAATTCAGTATCAGATAATTGATCTAATACATAGGATGCACCTGCCATAGAGAGTAAATTACCACCAAATGTTGAACCATGATCTCCAGGTTTTAATATGTTTGCAGCTTTTCCTTTTGCAACCATTGCACCACAAGGAAGTCCACCACCTAAAGCCTTTGCAAGTGTAAGCACATCAGGACTAACTCCAAAACTTTGGAAAGTAAAAGGCTTTGCACTACGTCCTATTCCACATTGAACTTCATCAAAAATAAGAATCAAATCATTCTTATCTGCTAAATCACGAAGACCTTCTAAGAATTCTTTTTTAGCGGGTATTATTCCACCCTCACCTTGTATTGGTTCAACTATAATAGCACAGGTATTAGGACTAATTAATTTTTCAACTGATGATAAATCATTGTAGGTTGCATAGGAAATACCTGATAATAGTGGGAAAAAACTCTCCTGATATTTAGCCTGTCCTGTTGTAGAAAGAGAGCCAAATGTTCTTCCATGGAAAGAATGATCCATGCTAATTACATGTGTACATGATGGATTTTTACTCTTGCCATATTTTCTTGCAACCTTTAGTGCTGCCTCATTTGCCTCGGTTCCACTATTGCAGAAAAATACCTGGTCCATATTAGATAGTTTTGTAAGTTTTTTTGCAACTTCAATAGAATATTTATTCCAATAAATATTTGAACTATGGAGTAAGCCATTATCTATTACACTCTTTAGAGCATTATTATAACCTTTATTACCATAGCCTAAAAGATTTACTGCAATACCTGCACTAAAATCTAAATACTCATTACCCTCAACATCGAATACATGAACACCTTTACCACCATCTAGGATGATTGGGAGTTGATTATAAGTTGGAGCAAATACTTCTTTGCCCTCTTTAATTAAATTATTTTGAATTTCATTCATCTTTTATATTTCCTCTCCATTTAATGTAAACATTGTACCAATACCTTTAGTTGTATAAATCTCTAATAATATTGAATGCGGTGTTTTACCATTTAATATATGAACGCTTTTAACACCTTTTTCTAAAGCATCAAGACAACAATTTACCTTTGGAATCATCCCTCCGACAATTGTACCATCTTCAATGTATGAGATAGCATCAGCCTTAGTCAGTTTTGTTATTTTAGTTTTTGGATCCTTTGGATTCTTTAATATACCTTCAACATCAGTTAAAAAAACAAGTTTTTGACACTTAAGTGCTCCAGCTATCGCAGATGCTCCATAATCAGCATTAATGTTATAGGTCTCTCCATCTTCACCAAAGGCTATAGGAGAGATTACAGGTACATAATCTTTTTCTAACAAGGCCTCTATTAAGGAGGTATCAACTTTAACAATTTCACCAACAAAACCTAAATCTCTGCCCTTAGCATCAACTTTCTTTTTTGCTTTTAAAGTATGGCCATCTTTACCTTCGATACTAATTGCATTAATACCCTCTCTCTCTAAATCTAATACTAATTTCTTACCAATAGAGCCAACTAATACCATTTCAGCTATATTAACAGTCTCTTCATCACTAACTCTTAGTCCATCAAGGAATACACTCTCCTTGCCCATTGCACTAATCATTTTAGATATATCTTTACCACCACCATGAACAATAATAGGCTTTAGTCCAAGTAATTTAAGCATTGCAATATCTTTGATTACAGATTTCCTAATACTTTCACAACTCATTGCACTTCCACCATATTTTATGATGACTCTTTTATCATTGAACTTTTGTATATAAGGAATTGCTTCTAATAAAATTTCAGCTTTTTCAATTGATTCTTTCATTTTCATTAACTCCTATAATCACCATTAATTCTTACATATTCATAGGATAGATCGCAGCCCCATGCAGTAGCACTTGCCAATCCATCATCTAATTGAGCTAATACAAATACCTCTTTTTCAAGTAATATTTCTTTAGCAAGAGGTTCATCTATTTCAAGAGGACATCCCTTTGATATAACTTTAATACTTCCTTTTTTACTTGAGAAACTTAGATCAAGTGTTTCTAAATTAAATTGAGCACCACTATAACCCATAGCACATAGTATTCTTCCAAAATTTGCATCTGCACCAAAGAATGCAGCCTTTACAAGAGAAGATTTAATTACACTACGAGCAAGTTTTTTTGCATCTTCTTTAGTAACAGCTCCATCAACTACCATTTCAATAAAGGTACCAGCGCCCTCTCCATCTTTAACAATTTCTTTGGCTAAATATGTATGAACAGTATCAAAAACACTTTTAAACACTTTATACTCTTCACTACCTTCTACAATTTTTTTACAATTTGATTCTCCATTAGCTAAAACTAAAACAGTATCATTTGTACTTGTATCACCATCAACACTAATCATGTTATAGCTATCTTTTATTGAAGAACCTAATAATTTTTGGAGAGTTGCTTTATCAATATTTGCATCTGTTGTAATAAAACTTAACATTGTTGCCATATTAGGATGAATCATTCCAGAACCCTTTGCGATTCCTCCAATATGAACAGTAGTTCCATCAATCTCGAAACTATAGGCTATTTCTTTTTTTGTCTTATCAGTTGTTAATATTGCAGTTGATGCATCATCTGCTGCTTGATTTGAATGCTCTAGACAAGGAATACTCATATCAATTCCTTTTTTCATTGTCTCCATGTTTAGAGGAACACCAATAACGCCAGTAGAACAGACTAGAATATTATCATAACTAATCTCATCATTTAACTTTGATAAGGCCTTTGCGGTGTATAGAGATGTCTCCTCACAGTCTTTTAAACCTTGTTCACCGGTTGCAGCATTAGCATTTCCACTATTTACTATAATGGCATTTACATATTTTGATGATTTAACAATCTCTCTATCATATACAACAGGAGCAGCTGCTACAGTATTTTGTGTAAATACACCTGCAAATGTACAAGGAGTATTACTATAAATAAGTGCAATATCCTTTTTTACTTTTTTAAATCCACAAGCTATTCCACTTGCCATAAATCCCTTAGCAGCACAAACACTGCCATCAACTTTTTTTAAATTATTCATATATTTTCTCATTCAATCTATTTGATTGGATCTCTTTGTATGTACTAATACGGATTAGCACATGTCTTAGTCAAACCAAGGGATGGATCTAAATTAAACTTCAGATTCATATTTTGTAATGCTTGACCTGCAGCCCCTTTTACAAGGTTATCTATAGCTCCGATAGCAACAATATTGTTTGTTCTAGAATCTAATAAATAACCAATATCTATTCGATTTGTTCCAAGAGTAAACCGGGTCTGAGGAAATTCACC
This sequence comes from Sphaerochaetaceae bacterium, assembly GCA_963678765.2. GTDB lineage: Bacteria > Spirochaetota > Spirochaetia > Sphaerochaetales > Sphaerochaetaceae > Pleomorphochaeta. Next base: position 96,825 of record CAXXVM010000006.1, read on the forward strand.
ATAATCTAAAATATTTACAAACTCACTATCGCTATAGAAATCCTTATAGGCTTTATCAACCATCTCTTGTGTTACACCATCTTTTAAAGAAGCTGTACAATTTGATAAAATCCCACGATTCATAGGAACAAGATGAGGGGTAAACTGAACCATTACATCTTTCTTAGCCAAAGCGGAGAGTGCCATTTCTATCTCAGGAGTATGTCTATGAGTTGCAACTCCATAGGCTTTTATAGAATTATTTACCTCACAAAATAGATTAGCTACATTTGCTTTTCTACCAGCACCAGATACACCACTCATCGCATTTATAATTATTGATTTAGGCTCTATTAATGAAGAAATTAATAAAGGTGCTAGTGTCAAAATTGAACAAGTTGTATAGCAACCTGGATTTGCAATCAAATTAGTTTTATTTGCTTTAAAAGGTTTTATATCTGCAAGAGAATAAACTGCCTGTGATAAAATTGAAGATGTTGCTGCCTCTTTTTTGTACCAAGCCTTATAAACTTCAGGATCATCTAGTCTAAAATCGGCACCCAAATCTATTATTACCGTATTATCTAATACACTCTTTGTAACAAGATTTGTAGAAAATCCTGGAGGTAGTGCTAAAAAGATTACATCACATAATAGAGAAGCTTTTTCTATATCAGTATCTTCAAGAATTATATCAACACTGTTTTTCATACCAGGATATATATCTGAAAATTTTTGTCCATTGTATGAGTGAGATGAAAGATAAATTATTTCAACTTCTGTATGATTATCTAATAAATATACAAGTGTAGCTCCAGCATAACCTGTTGCTCCAATTATTCCTGCTTTGATCATGAAAGTCTCCTTAAACGAAAATATTGCATATTTATAAATTAAAATCAACAATTTTATGTATAAATATTTATAAAAGTAAATATTATTTGATTATTATACATAAATTGACCATATTAAAATAATATTTTTAAGAAAAATACTGCCAAAGTTACAATTTTTGATAAAAATTCATCAAACGCAATGCATAAATATTTATCCATTTAGTATATAATTCAGATTAAATATTAAAAAAGACAAAAAAAAAGAGGTAAGATTAAACTTACCACTCTATTTTAAAACAATTATTTTTAAAGAACTTTAAAAAAATAAATCATACACTACTTTTATTAATAGTAATGTGATTACTATTAGCATTATAGGTTTAACAACTTTAGAGCCTTTTCTTATAGCAAAACCAGAACCAAGATAACTTCCCAAAATTTGTGCAAATGCACACGGAATTGCAATCTTATAATTTATATTTCCATTTACTACAAATGTTGAAAGAGCTGCTACATTTGATGCAAGATTTATAACCTTTGCATTACCACAAGCTTTTTTAATATCCATATTTAAAATAGTAGTAAAGAAAAATATGATGAACATTCCTGTTCCAGGACCAAAGAAACCATCATAGGCACCCATTACTAGGGCAATAGAGGCACATATGATATAAACTCTTGCATTCTCTACAAGTTCTCCACCATCTCCTGAATCTTTTTTAACCACAGTTAATATAGCTAATATAGGAGAGGCTACAAGTAGAAGATATTTTATAAATACATCACTTACTAAGAGTGTTAGATGAGAGCCGATAGTTGAACCAATTAATGCAGTAATGGCTGAAAATATACAAATTTTAATATCAATTTGCTTAGATTTTATATATCTTCCAACAGCAACTGTAGTTCCGCTACATGCTGCAAACTTATTTGTACCTAAAGCAACGTGAGATGGAATACCAGCTGCCATATATGCTGTTAAAGATATAAGGCCCCCACCACCTGCAATAGAATCGATAAATCCCGCTAAAAATATTAGTGGCAGTAAAAATATTAGTACATGTAAATCCATTAATCTTCTTTCCTTCTCAATAAGCTCTCATGAAATAGTCTATATTCAATTTCTAATTGTTTATCAGCTATACTTGTATATATCTGAGTTGTTTTAATATCACTGTGTCCAAGTAATTCTTGCACAATTCTTATATCAGCCCCACCTTCTAGTAGATGAGTTGCAAAACAATGTCTAAAGGTATGAAGGTGGATAATAATCCCGCATTCATAACAATAATTTTCTAATCTCTTTGACAAAGCCTGTCTAGTAAGATTCTTACCTCTTCGTCCTAAAAACATTGTCTGATTTTTGTCTTTAGAAAGAATATTGCGAGATTCCCTATAATATTTATCTAATTTCGATCTTGCTACATTTCCAATGGGAAGAGACCGCATTTTATTTCTCTTTCCCTTTACTATTAAAAAATCACCTAAATCGCTATTTAGTTGAAGATTAATAAGCTCGCTAGCTCGAAGACCACAACTATACATCAATTCAAACATTGCAGAATCACGAATGGATAGTACATCATCTCCATTCATTGTATTTAATAAAATATCGACCTCTTCCTGTGTTATAACAAGAGGAATATTATACTCAATTTTTATTAAATCTATTTCTTCAACAGGATTATCTTCTCTAAATTTATTTAAGACTAAATAGACACAAAAAGATGAGAGAGCACTAAGACATTTAGAAACTGTTCTAGATGAAAGATTTCTCTCATTTTTTATTTTAATTAAATACTCTTCAGTAATCTTAAAATCAAAATTTTCAACACTTATTTTAGAGTCTTCTAAAAAATTTAAAAATTGTTCTATTTCAGAAATATAAACTAAGACGGTCGCATTTTGCAACCGTCTTTGGAATAATAAATAACTTCTATAAGACTTTAAAATCTTAGAGAAAGATTCATTCATTATTTTTTATCTCCTCTCTTCTGATATCTCAAAACAGCGGGTATATTATAATCATCTGGTTCAGAACCATTTGCCCTTGTACCAATTCTCTGTTGTAAATCCTGCCATCTATTAACAGTAATTGCAGCCATATCACTTGATGGTTCACCATCATTCTCAGACTCAGCAGAAGCTACTGCAGCTGGTATACTATTGTTTTGATTAGAAGTAGAATCACTTTCACCTTTTTTCTTGTCAGGAGACGGAGATGCACTAAACAATCTCTCACCAACATTATCGGTAATCTTTTCAAATCCAGTTGCAACAACCGTTACTTTAACCTTGTCACCTAAATCTGGATTAAAAGACTGACCGGCAATAATTAGGGCATCTTCTGCACAATTTTCAGTAATTAGTTCGACAACATCTTGATATTCTTGAATAGTTAATGTGTCTGTACCAGCTAGATTAACTAATACACTTTTAGCACCATTGATTGAAGCATTTGCTAGGAGGGGGTTTGTAATTGCTTGTCTTGCTGCATCAACTGCACGATTTGCACCATCACCAAAGCCAATACCCATTAGTGCATCACCCTTGCCCTTCATAACAGTTCTAACATCAGCAAAGTCAATATTAATTTCACCAGGTTCAGTAATCAATTCTGAGATACCTTGTACGCCCATGTATAATACTTCATCAGCCATTAAGAAAGCCTGTTTAATTGGAGTATTATTTTCAACAACATTTAATAAATATTGGTTTGGTATTATAATTAAAGTATCAACTTGAGCTCTAAGTTTCTCAATACCAGCCTCAGCTAGTGCTAATTTTTTCTTACCCTCAAATGAGAATGGAGTTGTAACAACACCAACTGTAAGTGCATTTGAACTCTTTGCAACCTCAGCTACGATAGGAGCCGCACCGGTTCCTGTTCCACCGCCCATTCCAGCTGTAACAAAAACCATATCAGAATCTTCAAGTTCTTCTTTGATTTCATCTTTACTCTCAAGTGCAGCTTTTTCACCAATTTCAGGAATACCACCGGCACCAAGCCCCTCTGTTAGAGCTTTACCTAGTGTTAATCTAGTCTGAGCATTAGATCTCTGAAGTGCTTGCATATCTGTATTCATTGCTACAAAAGACACTTTTTTAAGTCCACTAGCAATCATTCTGTTAACAGCATTACCTCCAGCCCCACCAACACCAACTACTTTGATATTAGTTTCTACAGCTTGATCGCCGGAGATCATATCTTGTACTTCAAACATTCCTACATCCATATTAATAACCTTTCATCCTTAGTACTTCATACTAATCTCTAAAATAAATTCTTAAAGAATTTGGAAATTACATTCCCTTTTTTACTTGTCCTCTTCTTTTTTTGTGGGGAAGATGAATCCACTTGTTTTTTAGCATTACTTTTTAAAAGCCCAAGTACTGTTGTATATTGGGGATTAATGTAATTTCTATCTAAACCACCTAAAGCTTCAGGAAAACCAACTCTACAAGGTAATCTAAAAATTTCACTTGCAAGATCTGTAACACCGGATAAAAGAGCACCACCGCCTACTAAGACGACACCTCCTCCCATGTTTCCTAAATTAGGAGCTTTTAATAATTCATTTTGTAATCTTGAAAAGATTTCTGCCATTCTAGCTTCAATTATCTTCGCAAGTTCTCTTTTGGGTAGTTGTATTGCAGGCATTCCACCAACACCAGGTATTGTTATCATTTCATCAGATGAAACCGATGGTACAAATGAATGACCATTTTCAATTTTCAATTGCTCTGCAACGGCTCTAGGTTTACTAAGTATTTGAGCAATATCATCTGTTACTGAATTCCCACCTAAATTCACACCACCTGTATACATGGGAGTTCCACCACTGTAGCATATTATATCAGTAGTTCCTGCACCTATATTAATTAATATAGTTCCCATTTCTTTTTCTTCTGCTGATAATGTAACATCAGCATCAGCTAAACATTGAAGTGTTGTTCTCTGTACATTTAAGCCAAGACGTTGAACACATTTTCTATGTGTTTGGCATAAAATAGATGAAGCTGTAACTACTAGGACCTTTGTTTCAAGTCTTCGTCCAATCATATCAATTGGATCTTTTATCCCAGATCTTCCATCAATTTTAAAGTCTTGTACTAATAAATGTATTACCTCTCGATCAGATGGTAGTTCAAAGGCTTTTGCAACTTCCATAGATCGTATAACATCTTCTTTTTTTATTTCTTGCTCAGGATCACTTATTCCAACGACCCCTTGACTGAGTGTTCCTTGAATTGATTCACCACCAACTCCTATCACAACATCCTCAATCTCTGTTCCGGCTAATAATTGGGCTTCATTAATTACACTGTTAATAGACCTTACAGCTTGTTCAATATTTATTATTGAACCATGAAGTACTCCTTCACTAGGCCTTTCACAAATACTATCGACCATAAATTGATCATCACGACCAATGGAGCCAATAACACAGCGTATTGTCCCTGAACCAATATCAAGCCCCATCATCATTCTTTCTCCAGCCAACTATTTACCCTCCAATGTTACTTTTGTCTTTCAACAATAGCACCATGGTACACATCCAATATAATATTATTTTCACCATTATGACTAGATACTAAAGTATTAGCCAATTTTAGCGCCGTTTTAAATTCAGTTTCATCAAAAGTTTCTCTAAATCTAAGAGTAGCATTTATACCATTTAAGCTAACATCAAAAAAACCATCATTAACATTCTCTCTATTACTATAATAGACATTACTAATTAAATGGTAATTATCACTTAAAATGTTAAATTGTTGTGAAAATAAACTAATATCATCATTATTTAATAATGATTTTAGACTATCTTCATTACACTCAACTACTAATAAATCCTTGCTTAGAGAATCAACATCTTCTGAATTTATTTTTAATACTTTATTATCCACTAAAATGGCATAACCCATTTTAGCATCATTATAAAGTAGTATACCATTAACTTGACTTTTTTTTAAGTAAATTATTAATTTTTTAGGAAATTCACGTTTAATCTGTATACTTTCTATTAATGAATTGTTTTTAATATTAGTTTCAACCCTATTTTTATTCAAAAAAAGGATATTTTGACCTTTTATAGATTCCAAATATTCATATATAGATTGTGGAATTTTATCATCATCGGCAATAATTTCAACTTTATCTATTTTCAATCTATCACTTTTTCTTAGAGCAATAAAGCAAAATGTCATTAAAATTGTTAATATAATTATTAATACATATTTTATTCTCTTTATAGACATTTTAGTTCTTATCCTTTAAATAATCAGTAAAGTCAGTTCCTATATTTATTGCTGAAATATTTTTGCTACTAAACTCATCTCCTCCACTTGATTTATTATCTAATTCATTAAGATTTATCTCTTTAATTTTCTCATTAAATTGCATTTCTCTTATGATCTTATAAACCATAGAAGCCTCTATTACAGTAAAGAAAAGATTAGTACCACCTTGAGATATAAAAGGTTGAGGAATACCTGTTGGTGGTAAAATTGAGGTTACAACCATAATATTCAATATCAATTGAAGAGCTATAGAGCTGCTTACTCCAAAACAAATATAACTTTTCATTTTATTGGTTTTAAAAAGTTTTACGCTTGTAAAATATCCTATTAAAAAAATTATATAAAATAGAGTGAGAGTAATTATTACTCCAAAAAATCCTGATTCTTCAACAAGAGATGCAAAGATAAAATCGTTTTGTACCTCAGGTAGTCTTCCAAGTTTATAAATTCCATGACCAAGTCCTACCCCAAAGAAGCCTCCGCTTTTAATCGCTGCTAAGCTATTGGTAATCTGATAATTTATACCAGTTGGATCTAATGTTGGATATATAAAAGAAATTATTCTTTTTATTCTAAAAGGTTCAGCAAGTATTGCATATAGAGCTGGGATGATTAAAAAAAGTCCTATGGTAAATAGTTTTTTAAAATCGCAACCACAAACCAATAATAGTAGAAAGCTTGTTAGTAAATAAAGAATTGTTGTTGAATAATCCTTCTGCAATAAAATAAGGGCAGCATTAACTAAAACAACTAATAGAGGAATATAATCTCTTCTGCCCTCTTTTGAATAATATTTCGCTATAAAAAGGATTGTAGAAACCTTAACAATCTCAGATGGTTGAAAACTTGGAATAGGTCCTATTTCAAGCCATCTTTTTGCTCCTAATATTGAAACACCATATGGAGAATATAGTGTTAAAAGCATACAAATTAGAGATAAAATCATTAAGGGATAAATGAAAAATGTAATTATATTAAAATCTATTATCTTAACTATAATTGATACAAATATAGCTAATATAAAAAACTTAAACTGCTGTTTAAGAAAATAATAATGTGGAAGGTTATGTAAATTTGCCTCATGATAGCTTGCACTGTACATAACAAGCATTCCCCATAAACAAAGAGAGAGTATACAAAGGAAATATATAAAAGCATAATCTATTCTTTTATTGATATGGATTTCTTTTATTTTCATATTTAATTCACTCTTATTTATTTATTAATGAATATACAAAAAAAGCTATTATTGAGCAAATAACAGAATATCTTGTAAATTGAGATACTATTGATTTCTCATTCATTCCTCTTTTTTGAAAAGCATGATGAATTGGTGCAATTTCAAATATCTTTTTGTCAAATTTATTAATTGAAATTATTTGAATAAGAGATGTAAATAACTCAACACTAAATACCAATGTAGCAATAATAAATATAGGAACAATATTTAATACAAGAGCTGTTGTAGTTAGAAAAACTCCAAGTCCCATCGAACCACAATCTCCCATAAAATAACGAGCCGGGTGGCGGTTAAAATGAAGGAATGCCGCTAGAGAGGCCAACATACTAAGGCTTAATAAGATTGTAGGTCTATTTAATGGTGCACTTAAAACTATCAAGAATATTAGTACAAATATAGGCATAGTAATAGATGCAAGTAATCCATCTAGTCCATCTGCAATATTAAAAGCATTTGCAAAGTATGCAATCATAATTGTCATTAAAACAATCCTGATTATGCTAAAGAGGATTCCATCATTATACAAAAAAGGAAGACCAAGATTAACAATAGATTGAAATTCACCAACTAAGGCAATAATTAGACCAAAGAGAAGTTGTAAAAATAATTTCAACTTAGAAGAAAGTCCGTCTCCATTGTCTGTCTTAATTTTGGCAATATCATCTAGAAAACCTAGAATTGCAAAAAGAGCCGTTGAAAAAAGTATATAAACAACATTGGAATTAAGAGGTATAGCAATCAGAGAAAATATTAGGGTCGCTGATAAAAATGCGATACCTCCAACATTGGGGGTACCCTCTTTATGACTATGGACATCATATAATTCTGGTTTTATTCTTGTATGAATTCCTTTTAAATATTTAATACATAAAAGAGACAATACAAAAGCTAATATATATGATAGTACCAAAGTAAAACCTATCATTACAATCGTTTCTCTCATAAATCTATTACACAGCTCCTTGTAGTGTTGGTATTAATCTTTCAACTTCCATGACCCTAGATCCTTTTAATAGGAATAAATCACCATCTCTCTTATCTTCATCAACAGCTTCTCTTATCTCATCAAAATTATCGCTATAGAATAAACTATTCTGATAATTTTCATCTTTGAGATATTTATAAGCACTATACATTTCATCTCCATAAAGGAAGGCAGATTTTAGTCCTGATTGATAAATACTTTTTGCAACCAGTTTATGAGCCCATTTAGATTCTCTTCCAAGTTCTCTCATATCACCAAGCACTACTTTCTTACTACCCTTCCAAAATACTTTTTCTAAATAACCTAGCATACTTGATGTAGAACTTAATGAAGCATTATAGCAGTCTTCAATTACTGTAATTCTTCCGTCTACAATAGAACCTCGTCCTACCATGGGTTGAAAGGATTTTAGTCCTTCAGCTATTTGTTCATTATTTAATCCTAAGTAAGAGGCAATACTGATAGCACCAGCAATATCCTCAACTTGATGTTCCCCTAATATTGGAACTCTTATTAATTCATTGTTAATGAAAAAATCATAGCCTAGTAAACCACGTGAGGTGTATGACAAATTAGAGGTATTATAATCAACTAATTTAGATCCAGCTCTTCTTTGAATTAACCTTTTATAATTACAAGCTTCAGATATAAAACCTTTTTCAAGATTTGAATGAAATATCTTACTTTTTTCTCTAGCAATGGTTTTCCTTGTTCCAAAATTTTGAAGATGTGAGAAACCGATATTAGTAATCAATGATTGATTACTTCTTAACATAGATAGATGTTTATCCATCTCGCCAATTTTATCTATTCCTAATTCAAAAACTCCAAACTCAGTTGAAGAGTCAACATTTAAAAGAGAAAGTGCTAATCCTATTTCACTATTTAAATTACCTGGTGTAAATACAGTATTTCCTTGCGTTGAAAGAAGTGCTGCTAAGGCTTGCTTAGTAGTACTCTTTCCACAAGAGCCAGTAATGGTTGTATAATTGATTTTAGGAAATTGCTTTATATAATTCTTTGCAAGTTTTTGTAATCCTAAAAGAGTATCCTCAACAACTAAAATTCCAACATCTTTGGTTGCTGTCATTAAGAGAGCCTCTCTGGCATGATTTTTATCAACCATAATAGCAGAAGAACCATTATCAATGGCATTTAAAATATATTTATGACCATCAACATTTAGCCCTTTAAGAGCAACAAAAAGAGAGAGCGGTGAGACATTTCTTGAATCAATACTTACGGACGTGATTTTTTTTGATGATTGTTTTATAACCATCGCATTACTAAAATGAGCTACACTGAAAATCCCATATTCATAATCAGAAAATCCCATAAAATGCCCCTTTAATCTTACAGTTGGCTTTGTATCAAATTTAATTGATAATTATTTTCAACTGCAATGTCATAAATACTCTCTGGAGTTTGTAACGAACTAACCTGTGATAATAACAAATTCTTTTCTTCTAAAAGAGATTGTTTTTTATCATCTAAAACCTTTGATTCTGATTCTAGATTATGTGCCATTCCAATTTCAAATACTGGTGCAAAAAGACAAGCAACTGTTGCTGCTATACTGAATGTAGTTAACGCATGTGAAAAATTTGTTTTTCTTTTCAAATTTATTGAATTTGTATTCTCTATCATATTAAGTTATCCCCTTTTAATTCACCAAAATATAATTTCTAAAACTTATAACTTTTCAATAATTCTTAATTTAGCGCTGCGACTCGGTGGATTTAATTTATTTTCCTCATCGGTTGCAACAATTGGTTTCTTATTAATAATTTTAATTGCTGCCTTTCCTCCACAAGTACACCTCATTTGTTCAGGCGGACAAGTACACTTTCTAGCCAAATCTTTAAACGTCCATTTAACAATTCTATCCTCTAAAGAATGGAATGTTATAACTGCTATTCTACCACCAGGTCTAAGAGCCTTAACTGCACCTCTAAGAGCAGGTTCAATTCTATCTAACTCTTTATTCACTTCAATTCGAAGAGCTTGGAAAGTTCTTGTTGCTGGGTGAATTCGTCCATGCTTATATGCAGCAGGAACTGCTTTGAAAATAATATCTTCAAGATCATTTGCATTAACTATTTCTTTTTCAGCTCTACTTTCACAAATAGCTCTTGCGATTCTTCTTGAATATCGCTCTTCACCATATTTATAGATGATATTTGCAATATCTTCTTCTTTATATTTATTTACTATATCACTAGCTGTGAGTGGAGATTGATCATTCAATCTCATATCAAGCTTTTCTTCTTTTTTAAAGGAAAAACCTCTTTCTGATTCAGCATAGTGGAAAATACTAATACCTAAATCAAATAGAACTAAATCTATAGGTTCGCCTTGGTAATTATCAAAATAATCATTAAACCAAGTGTGCACAGGAATAAAACGGTCTCCAAACTCTTTCATTCTGTTTTTTGCTTTCTCTTGTATATGTGTATCACAATCCAAACCATAAACACTTAGGAGTGGATATTCACTCAACATCATGTGAGTATGTCCGCCTTCTCCTGTTGTGCAATCTACCATTACCGAAGGTCTATCAGTTGGTGGAATAAGATATTGTTTAACCTCATCTTTCATAACAGAGTAATGTACATATTCCATATTTAATTTTTTCCTTCATTATTCATTATATTAAACACTTCTTCTGAAGCTGCTTCTAATTCAATCATACTATCTTCTTGCATTGCTAGATATTCAGATTCACTCCAAATTTCGTTGAAGGATCCAGCACTAACAAAAATCAATTCTTTCTTTAATTCAATTCCTACACACTCTCTAAGAGCTCTAGGAATTGCTATTCTTCCTGATGAATCAACACTTATATCTGTAGCTGGTGCTACATAGCGTCTCAATAATAATCTTGAATTACGATTGAAACTTGTGCCAACTTTGCCATATATAGCATTTTTTAATTTTTCAAAATCTTTTTGTGGGAGTAATTGAAGACATTTATCAACCCCGTAGGTTAATACAAAGATATTTGAATCAAATGATGAGCGCAATTTCTTAGGGACCATAAATCGGCCCTTCTCATCTACTGTGATTCTAAAAATACCATTATCCAAAATGAACCCCCGAATACAAGATGGAAGTAATTACCACCATCTACCAATAATTATACATTAATTACCACTGATTAGCAATTAACTAAAATCCATTCCAAGAGCTCAAAAATCAATATTTATGCTATTTTGCAACAAAACTTAAGTTTTGTTGTGCTATAGATTTAACTATAATTCACTTATAAATGGTTAAAAATTCTGTAAATTCTGACATGACGACAAATTTACCTAAATCAATGTAATTAATTAGCATTGTTTTTAAACTAATAAAAGCGAATAAAATGGAACTAATTTCTACTCATCAAAACTTAAAATGCTGAGTATTTTTTTTAATCAAGACTATTACTTAATTTTAAAAATAATATTTGAAATGCGTTAAATTTTATACTATATTTTCAATAAGTTTTATATAGAAAATTTTAAAATATCACATTTTTTTACACTACATATAGAGATATCGTGAAAATACATTACTGTGTGTAGCGGAAATAGGGATATTTTGTGAATTTTCTATTAAACTATTCTTCCCAATAAATACTATTTCTCAAAATTAAAATCACTATTTAGTATAGATTTTTAAACGATATAATTAATTAGTTTATTAACTATACAGATGTTTGGGGTACAACTTTTACAACTTCAAATTTCTGATACTTGTATGATACAAGTTTGGTAGAAGAATGTAATAAGTTTGTATAACTTTCAATTAGATTTTTATTAGAACGTTAAAAAAATTTTTAAATTTATAAAAATTTTTTTTTAATATTTTTGTATTTTTTTTAAATAGCCCTATTTTTGTTAAGCATTTTATCAATTTAAGTTAAAATTATCTAAAAAAACTGTTTATTTTATATCATCTAGTGTTTTTCTCACAAAGTTCCAAACCATTTTTAAGATTTTTTTAAGAAAAAAATATATCTATAACTTGAGAAGATCTTTACATCAGCTTTGTCGAAGTTCAGATAAGTTTAACAAAAACAGTTCTTACAAATTATATCGAATAAGTATTAACATCAATTTAAAAAAATATTAATTTGTGATGGTAAATCATATATTTTACATTTTTATTAAATTTACAATATATGTCATATTCTTTTAACCTAAATATCATTTTGTTACTTTAAATAAAAAAAACTTGCCAAACAAGGCAAGCTTTTTTTATTTAAATTCTTAATCTAAAAATCTGTATAATTAAAAATATTATAATCAATTCTAGGGAAGATTTTATCTCTAAATTCAGCTTTTACAAGCCACTCAGTATTAACAGCATTTTTACACATATTAGTATATACTACATTAAAGTTAGCAATGTGACCAATTAACTGGTTTTTTGCAAACTCTTCATTTGCTTTGTTATATAATAAATAAGGCCAATCACCAGCCATCGATAATAATACTTCTCTAGCCGCTTGATTTAGAAAACGCTTTTTCAAACTTTCCTGATATTGATAACGGTCAGCTAATTCTACCATTCTTTCAACAGTTTTGTGAGTATGACGATAAATCCAGTTATTAGATCCATCAATCCAAATCTGTGCAAATCCACCTGTACTCCAGGAAGATAAGGCTGGTCTAATTGTTTGATAGTTATTTCTTTCTTTTAAGAAATCAATAGGAGTTGTAAGAGTTACAGGTGATAATTCTTCAGTAGAAGAAATTATAAACTGTTCAAGCCAATCTAAACCTTCATACCACCAGTGACCAAATAACTCAGCATCAAAACAAAGTGTGAACATAGGATCATTTTCACCTAAGTTAGGACGTACTTGTCTTCCCTTTGCTCCGATATTAAATAAATAGTTCTTAGCATGTTGTTTAGCTAGTTTTTTAGCTACATCCGGCTTATAATATTCTTTTTCATTACCTTCTCCGGTAATTGCCCAATATTTAAAACCAGTAAATACTCTTACATCAGGTTCATGAATAAAAGGTTTAATATATGATAAGTCTAAATCATAACCGATGTCTCTATAGAATTCTCTATATTCTTTAGATGCAGGATATCCCTCTTCTGACCAAACAAGATTAGTCATTTGGAAATCTCTTGGGAATAAAGTTACACCATTTTTACATTGAATTGGTTTATACACTCCAGTATCACATCTATCTTCACTAAATAGTACAGATTGAGATGAAGCTGGGAAATAAGTAATATTATGCTTTGCTAATATTTTCTCAACACCTGGATAATAACCAAGTTCTGGTAACCAGAAACCATCAGGTCTACAACCAAATTCACAGATAAAGGTTTGAATTCCAACCTCAACTTGCGCATTAATTGCAACAGGATAATCACTGTATGATGGGAAGAAAGCATTAGTTGCAGCAGATGCTAATAATTCTAGATATCCAAAGTCCCTAAGTTCTTTAAAGCCTGTTAAAATATTTCTTTTGTAAAGGCTTTCATAATCTTTTAGATTTGTCTCAATTAAACTGAGATATGTTTTTGCCATTGTTAGGCACTCAGGTTGTTCTTTAGTACATCTAGCAACTTCTTTAACACCTAATTTTTTATGTAGCTCTAAATAATCAACATAGCGTTGTTGAAGAGTAGGATCTACTAACATTGAAATAAGTGTTGGTGAAAAACAAATAGATAGTTTAAATTTTATGTTTTTCTTTTTCAAATTTTTTAACATTCTAAGAAGAGGAAGATAGGTTTCATTTATTGATTCAAAAAGCCAATCTTCTTCCAAAAATCTTTTATATTCTGGATGTCTTACAAATGGCATGTGAGCATGCAAAATGAAGTTAACGTTATTATTTGCCATCTATTTTCTTTTCCTTGATACTAAATTATTTACTACTTGAGGGATTACTACATTATCTCTATATATTCCCTCTTTACTAACAATTGATGAGAATAAAGCATTAAATAAAACAGGATCTTCTTCAAGTTCTTCACTATCTGTAGTCCAATATGGTTTTGGAACAATTACAGCCATACTTTGAGCCAAAGCTATTAGTAAACCTGCATCGTTTTTAACACATAAGGCAACTTGATAAGATTGTCCAAATTCAGGTAAATTAATATTCCATTGATTATCATCTTTTGTTACATCAATATCATAAATACTTACAGCACCTGTTTCATTATTTCTCGAAGTTACCCTCAGAAATACGTTATCCAGATATGTTGGATCTTCATTTTTCAGTTTATTCGCTGTTAATGGAGAGATAGTCCAGTAGGCAAAAGCCCAGTTTAAATCACGAAGCATGAGATGAATGGAAGTTTCCATATAAATATTAGCTAAAGCTTCAACACCAGGTAAACCTTCTACAACCTCATGTCCTGGAAAATCACTAAGCGCATTGACATATCTTTGTCCACTTGTTGAAAACCCATTATTATGAAGATGAAAAACTCCATCAGAAATATCTAATATATCACCCAATTCATCTAGCAATTCCTCTTGATCTTTAGTATCAAAATCCTCAATACCTTCGCAATGTGCTAAGTATCTTAATTCTGCAACAGAAAGAGAGTCTATGTTGACAAGAATCATTTATTTTCCCCTTATTGTATAATACTCTTTCATGTTAAATAAATCTTACTCTTTGGTCAACAGTTCATTTACAAGACAACTTTATTTTAGATTAGGCAAATTGAATTATTAGTCATAAATTCAAAAAATATCTTCTAATGCTATATAGAATAATTTAAAGAATTGCAATAAAATGAATTCTAATAATTATAAAAGTTTGTTATATAATAATATTAAGGAAATTACATAAAAAAATGAATAATTAGATAAATAATAACAAATATCTAATAATTATAGCCGTTTAATTTTCTTATTTTATTTAACAAATATTTAGAATTAAATATATTTAATAAAAATATTGTAAAACATGTTATAAAGCTAAAATTTAGTTTATTTTTATGATAAAATTTTATTTATGGAAAAAAATATGAGAACACCAATAATTTTACATGGACATTTCTATCAACCTCCTAGAGAAAATCCTTTAACAGGGATTATCCCAAAACAGCCAACGGCTGAGCCTTGGATGGACTGGAACGAACAGATACTAAGTTCATGCTATTCAGCAAATATTAATGCACGCTATTTAGATGCATATGGTAAAGTTGTTTCAATTACAAATAACTTTGAACATATTTCATTTAATTTTGGACCTACTCTTTTATCATGGATGGAAGAAAACCATAAAGATGTACACACTCAAATAATTGAGGCTGATAAAAGATCTGTTAAGAGACTAGGACATGGAAATGCAATAGCTCAGGGATTTAACCACACTATTCTCCCTCTTGATCCAGTTGAGGATGCACGAATTCAAATAAAATGGGGAATAATCGATTTCAAATCACGTTTTGGAAGAATGCCAGAGGGAATGTGGTTACCAGAAACAGCTATCAATACAACTGTTATTGATTTACTAAGTGAAGAAGGAATTAAGTTTGTAATTCTATCTCCTTGGCAGTGTAGTTCTGTTGAAGATGAAAATGGAAAAATGGTTAAACTTGATGGAAAACCAGCTCCATATGATAGAGCCTACATACTTGAGGGAAAAAGTGGAAAAACCATTAATGCATTTTTCTATCACCCTCACCTTGCAGAAGATATCAGCTTCAACCATTTACTTCGTGATGCAGATGCTTTTTATAACCATTTTAAGGACATTAAACATAATGAAAATCCAAATTTAATTCACACTGCAACAGATGGTGAGATTTATGGTCATCATGAACCATTTGGTGATATGGCATTGGCTGCTATGATTAAAAAGGTTGAAACAAGAGATGACTTTGAATTTACTAACTATGGTAAATTCCTAGAAGATAATCCTGCAACACTCCATGCTACACTTCATAAAGGAGAAGCAAATAAGGGTACCTCATGGTCATGTTTCCACGGTGTATCTAGATGGTATAAAGATTGTGGTTGTAGTACTGGAGGACCTGAGAATTGGAATCAAAAATGGAGAACTCCTTTAAGAGTTGCTCTATCTAATAATTCTGAGCGTCTAAAAGAAATATTTAAGAATAGAATCAACACTATATTCGATGGAAAAATTGATTCTTATGAACTATTAATTAAATATGGAATTGTTGCTAGTGGTAAAAAAGACATAAATGAATTTATTGCTGAAATAGCTACAGAATATCCTGAATCACTGGAATATAAGAGTGAAATTGCTTGTCTTTTAAATGGTATGAAAAATAAATTTTTCTCATTTACATCTTGCGGTTGGTTCTTCAATGATTTAGCAGGAATCGAGCCTGAACAAAATATTCATTACGCTCTTTACTCAATTAATTTATTCCAAAAATATTCTAAGGAGAATTTACTAACTCCTTTCCTTATGGATTTAAAAAATGCTAAAAGCAATGATATTTCTAAAGGTAATGGTTTAACTATTGCTCAATCAATTCTTGAATTAATTCCTGGAGAAGTTGAGGCCTCTATATTCTTTACTATGAATAGACTTATGGCTAGTGATAAATTCTTTACTAATAATTATGGAAGATTCCAATTAATTGAAATAAAGGATATTCATAAGAATCCAAAATTATCAATTTACGATACTCTTTCACTAAGAAAATTTATGTTTGAAGGTATTTATAATTTTAATGATTTGAACAATCATCTAGACATTTCAATTACATCAAAGGATGAGACTAATACTATTCATCACTATAATCTAACAAGTGCAGATATAAATCCTAGAATTTTAGACCAAGCTTTCCAATGGATACAATATTCACTTTCATTTGTTGATGATGAATCTATTAGACAAATTGCACGTGATATTACAAATTATTCATTCCTTTATCATTCATCTCCATCACTTCCTCTTGATACTAATTTTATCGAGATGATTGGAACCTCATTAAGAGCACTTAGATCTTTATTT
The DNA here is from genome assembly GCA_963678765.2 of Sphaerochaetaceae bacterium. GTDB lineage: Bacteria > Spirochaetota > Spirochaetia > Sphaerochaetales > Sphaerochaetaceae > Pleomorphochaeta. The sequence goes on from CAXXVM010000006.1 coordinate 114,129, forward strand.
ATTACTCCTGATACAGTTCCAAATGAAAAAATGGATCCAAGTGTACTTCACCTTGTTTCATTTATTCAAACTCACGGAAGAACAAAAGAGATTGATAAACTCACTGAAATATTTGATGGACAGGCAAAAGAGCTTGCAAATCAAGTAATTGATGAGGACTTAACTAATCAAATGGTTGCTAAAATTAATCACTTCCTTAGCTTTAGCTATAGTGTGAAATTAAAAGTTGAATTAAATCATTTACAGGAAGTCGTTTATCCATACTTTACTAATGATAAAAAAATCGAAGATGTTAATGAAGAAGATTTCAAAAAAATGAAAACTTTATTAAATTTTGCTTAATTTATTATCCCGCTAGTGATAGCGGGATATTTTTTTAAAGTGTTTAAAAATAATTATATAAATATAAAGACATATATTTACATATAAAATATGTTATATAGTTATAATGGATAAAAAAATATCTTTTTAAGAAAAAACTTTAAATACCCTTAAAAATTCAATTGAAATAAACTACTAAAAATGCTAGTTTAAGAAAAGTAAATGACTTTTTTATTAATATATCATTTAACTAAAAATACATCTATGTCTTATTTGACATAGAAATTAATGGGAGGAATTACAATATGTTGTATTCCAATGAAGTAATGAATATGTGTTCTGTTAAAAAAGGTGCATATCACGGTCCAGCCCCAATTCCAGAAGAAGGAAAATGGGTTCAGGCAAAACAAATAGAAGATATCAGTGGCTTAACTCACGGTGTTGGTTGGTGTGCTCCTCAACAAGGTGCATGTAAATTAACTCTTAACGTTAAAGAAGGTATTATTGAAGAAGCTTTAGTTGAAACTCTAGGTTGTACTGGAATGACTCACTCTGCTGCTATGGCATCTGAAATTCTTCCTGGCAAGACTATTCTTGAAGCTTTAAATACTGATTTAGTTTGTGATGCTATTAACGTTGCTATGAGAGAATTATTCTTACAGATTGTTTATGGTAGAACTCAAACTGCATTTAGTGAAGGTGGATTACCAGTTGGCGCATCTTTAGAAGATTTAGGTAAAGGCTTACGTTCTCAAATTGGTACTATGTTCGGTACTAAATTAAAAGGATCACGTTACTTAGAAATGGCTGAAGGCTATGTTACTCGCATTGCATTAAACGAAGAGAACGAAATTATTGGTTATGAATTTGTTCACTTAGGTAAAATGATGGATGCCATCAAAGCAGGCACAGATGCTAATGAGGCACTTAAGAATTCTAAAGGCACATACGGCTGTTGGGCTGATGGTGTAACCTTTATTGATCCTCGTAAGGAGTAAGAAGATGGCTAAGTTTGAAAACCAAGAAAGAAGAATTGACGGCGTTAACGCTTGTCTAAAAGAATATGGTCTAAAGGACCTAGAAGAAGCGCTAGCACTTTGTGTATCTAAGGGCTTCAATCCTAATGAAATCGTAAAAAGTGTTCAACCAATTGCATTTGAAGATGCTGCTTGGGGTTACACTTTAGGCGCTGCAATTGCACTAAAAACTGGTTGTAAAACAGCTGCTGAAGCTGCTGAAGCAATTGGTATTGGACTACAGGCTTTCTGTATTCCTGGATCTGTTGCTTATGAAAGAAAAGTTGGTATTGGACATGGTAATTTAGGTGCTATGTTATTAAGAGAAGAAACAACATGTTTCGCTTTCTTAGCAGGCCACGAATCTTTTGCAGCTGCTGAAGGTGCTATTGGTATTGCTCGTAATGCTAACAAAGCAAGAAAAACTCCTTTACAAGTTATCCTTAACGGTCTAGGTAAAGATGCTGCTCAAATCATTTCAAGAATTAATGGTTTCACATATGTACAAACACAGTTCGATTACAAAACAAGTGAATTAGCTGAAGTTCGTCGTGTTGCTTATTCTAAGGGTGAAAGATCAGGTGTTCGTTGTTATGGTGCTGATGATGTTCGTGAAGGTGTAGCAATTATGCACCACGAAGGTGTTGATGTATCTATCACTGGTAACAGTACTAACCCTACTCGTTTCCAACACCCAGTAGCTGGTATCTACAAAAAAGAATGTGTAGAAGCTGGTAAAAAATACTTCTCAGTAGCATCAGGTGGTGGTACAGGTAGAACTTTACACCCAGATAACATGGCTGCAGGTCCTGCATCTTATGGTATGACTGATACTATGGGTAGAATGCACGGTGATGCACAATTCGCTGGTTCATCATCAGTTCCTGCTCACGTAGAAATGATGGGATTTGTTGGTATGGGTAATAACCCAATGGTTGGTGCAACTGTAGCTGTTGCTGTAGCTGTTGAACAAAGTTTAGCTAAATAATTATATATTTAATATTAAATTATTTGAAATAACATACTAACAAAAAAAGCCTTCTTGACTAGATTTATATTCTAGGAAAGAAGGTTTTTTTATTATTCATCTAATAAGGATTGAGCATGTTTAAGCGAAATCACGCTTGAGCTATCACCTGATAACATTCTAGCAATTTCCTTTGTTCTATCCTCTTTTTCTACACTTGCAATTGATGTAAAACTCATTTTGTTTTTGACAAACTTTGAGACTACTAATTGAGAAGAAGCCTTAGCCGCAATAGCAGCTAAATGTGTTATAGCGATGACTTGTGAAGTTGTAGATAAATTTATCAACTCATCTGCAACGCTTGTTGCTACTGCCCCTCCTATACCTGCATCAACTTCATCGAAAACTAAAGTAGATACAGGATCTTTATCACGGAGAGTGCTCTTAATTGCAAGCATTACTCTTGAAAGTTCACCACCACTTGCTATCTCTTTAATAGGTCTTGATTCTAATCCAGGATTAGCTGATAACATAAATTCAATACCTTCTCCACCTGATATGCCTAAACTCTCTTTCTTTACAATGTTTGCTGTAAAAGTAGCATGAGGCATTCCTAAGGAATGAAGTGATTTCTCAATTGCCTTACCTAATTTCTTAGCACCTTTTTCTCTTTTAGAAGTAAGTTGTGCTGCAATTTCTACCAATTGTTGATTGCATTTTTTAATTCTTTTATCAATATATTCAATATCATCACTACTATTATTTATACTCTGCAATTTTTCATCTATTTCATTTCTAAAATCTATTACATGAGATAATGTTGGACCATATTTCTTCTTAATTCTTTGAAGTTGAGATAATCTCTGTTGCATGATATCTAAATTTTCTTGTGAAAAACTTAGCCCTTGTAGATAATCTTTCAAGCTTTCATATATATCTTCACATTCTAAAACAACACTGCTTAATCGATTCTGATAGTCTTCTAAATTATTATCAATTCGAGAAGCTCTTGTTAAGCTATCTATACTATTATTTAGATTATTTATGGTACTTCCACCATCATAGGAACTATTTAACATTTCTACAGCATTTAGAAGATTCTCATGAATATTTTCAAATTGACTTAATTTGTGAATTTCATCACTCAATGTATCATCTTCATTTTCTTTAGGATCTATTTTTGAAATTTCTTCAAACGCATAATTCAAATAATCCTCTTCTCTTTTAGAAGATGCAACAAGTTCAACTATAGCTTTTTTTTCTTCTTTTAATTTGTTTAACTGATGAAAAAGAATTTGATAATTATCTAAAAGATCACTTGATTCACTATAATTATCAACAAGTGTTAATTGTTTATCACTTTTCAATAAGGATTGATGAGCGTGTTGAGCTGAAATATCAACAAGATATGAGGCAATATTTATAAGAGAGCTCTTTTTAATAGGTAAATCATTTATATAACTTAATGTTCTACCATTGGATTTTAGTATTCTTCTTATAATTAGTAGATTATCTTCAATATCAATAGATAATTGAGATAGTATTTTCTTTAAATCTTTAGACGGATTTTCCACTATAAAAGTTCCACAAACACTCGCACTATCGAATCCATTTCGGATAGATTGTGTGTCTCCAGGACCTCCAAGTAATAATGATAGAGCCGATAGTAGAATTGACTTACCAGCTCCTGTTTCACCTGTGATTACACTAAAACCCTTATTAAAATCAATATGAATGTCTTCAATAAGAGCAAATGCGTGTATTGATAAACTTTCTAACATCTAGATTCCCCTGACCAGTTTAATTTGTCACGAATAATATCAAAACCATTTCTGTTTGTACTTGTTAATAATAAAGCACTAGATCTTGAAGATACAACTTCAATTTCATCACCTTCAATCAAATTATAATTAACTTGACCATCAAGGGTTACCATAATACCCGTTCTCTGACCTTCTAAAATCTTTATGGTAATTTTACTATTACTTGAAACAACAAGGGGTCTATTAGAAAGTGCAAATGGGCAAATTGGAGTAACTATTAAAGAGGCAAGAGTAGGATCTACAATAGGTCCACCAGCAGCTAATGAATATCCAGTACTACCGGTTGGAGTGCCAACAATAACACCATCAGCTCTAAACTTTCCAACATATGTATTATCAATATAAACACCTAAATTTATTACCTTATTAATTCCCCAACAAGATACAACTAATTCATTTAAAGCAGAGCCGTAAAAGACTCTACTACCATTTCTAATTACAGAGGATTTTATTGTTAAACGTCTTGTTATCTTGTGCTTGTCCCCAGCACTTAGATAGGATTCTAGAGTTTCTTTCCATTCTGAAACACCAACCTCAGTAATATATCCGAAAGTTCCCATATTAACAGGCAATATTGGAATACCTAGGTCTTTAATATAACGAACACAATATAAAACTGTTCCGTCTCCACCTAGAGATATCAATAAATCGGTATTAGGAGGTAAGCTCAATTGTTCAAAATTCTTTTTTGTTTTAATCAAGCTATTTTTAATATTTTTAGAATCTAGATATTTTATAACCTCTGATGCAACATCTGCTACATATTCTCTATGTAAATTTGCAACAATTACTACATGTCTGGGCAATATTATTTCATCATTCATTTTTTTCTCCTAAGGAAGATGTGATATAACTTTTACAAGAGTATCTATATCGCTTGATTTCAAAAAAGGGTATAGAGGAAAAGCAATTGCTCGTAAAAGAGAAGATGTAGCTCCAGGATATAGGGCAAACTTATCCTTTGAATCTGAGCCTATAGCATCATTAAATAGAGGTTTACACAAAACATGATATTTTTTTGCAAATGCAATTACATCTTCAGGTTTTGAATCTAATACAACAGGAAAAATCCAAGCATTAGGAGAAAAATCTAAATCAGTTATGCCAAATAATTTGTGATTTGTTTTCAATAATCCTTTTTTAAACATTTCAAAAATTTCTTGTCTTCTAGTCAAATAGCCATCAACTTCCGCTAATTGTATAATTCCCAATGAAGCATTTAAATCTGGAAGTTCCTCATATTTAGAAATGCCTTTATAATAAGTTTTCAAGAGTTCTTTATATACTCTATCTTTGTATAGAATTGCTGCCCCACCTCCACAAGATACAATATGTTCTTGTTCAAAGGCACAAATAACTAAATCTCCAAATGAACCTGCAAATATATCATCGTACGAAGATCCAAAACTTTCACTAATATCTTCAATAATTGGAACACCTAATGATGAAAAATCTTCACCATATGGAATTTGACAACAAGGCTCATGAAGTAATACTACCTCAGCACCCTTACCTATGGCCTCTAAAGCAGAAGAAGATGAAAGACATCCATTATCTCTGTTTATATCTGCTAAGATAATTTTGGCTCCCAATTTCTTTGCCGCAATTTTATAAATTCTAGGAGATAAAACTGAAGTTACTATAGTTGTACCTTCTTTCACTCCTGCTAACTCGAGAGCTGTTGTTATAGAATCAAAATAGCTGCGAAGAGCTATCCCACCATTCATATTTAACCTAGATGATAATATATCCAAAAATTCTTTTTTCTTAGAACCAGGACCAATTTTTTCATCAACCATTGTTTGTAAAACCGACTGCATATCTTTACGTCTTAACGTCGGTTTATGAAATTCTATATTATTAGCCACAATTTACCTCATACTAACTATTATAAGTCAAAAAATACTATATTGCTATGAAAAAATTTCTATAACTTATATACACTTTATATTATCAGATTTTAATTATTATTGCATTAAGGACAATAATACTCATAAAAAACAATTTATTAAGGTCTCATTTAATGAATATTATTAGCTTTATTTGAATATTGCAATTGATCTTTTATTTCATCATTTAGATGCCAAGGCAATAATGAACGATAATTTTCACAAGTAAACTTATCGGTCTCAATTGTATCTAACAAATACGTGAGATATTTAACCATATCTAAATTGTTTGTGTTTGCACTCTGTAAAACTGATAAAATAGTTGCAAAGTTTTGAGCTGCATTATCACTTTCAATATAAAACTTGTCGAGTTTTTCTATATTGAACATCATAATATAATTACTAATACCTGACTTATACGGTGTTATTTCAAGTTTATCAAGATACTTTGAAAATAATGAAAAATTCTTAATACTAAAATCAATTTTACTCGTTAAACTGGCATTATTAATATGTAATACCCTTCTAGCTTTCAAAATTTTCAATAGTTTATTTAGCTGAATTTGTGATTCTATCTTTCTTTTCTCTAAAAATTCAATCTCACTAATATTATTATTTTCAAGTAATATTCTTCCACATTTATCTATGTAAATAATTCTATCAATTGATCTTAGAATTTTGTTTACAGTAATTTTTAAATTTTCATTTTTATTTGCAACATCTATATTTGATAGCTCATCTTCAAATAAATTTCTTAGATAGCTAAAAGTTATAGCAATGTTATAATTGTTATCTTTTATTAAATAATCACGAGCCCAATCAGATTGAATTAATCCATTATAATCTTTTAGATTATCATAAAAATCTTGCGAATCTAAATTTTTATTATACATATAATAGACTTTATTATCACCATTCATAGGAGAACTTAAACAAAGAAGCCAACCTTGCATTTTATCATCTTCAATAGTATTAAATCTTGATTCAGTTAAAACACAAGAATCACTAGATAGTAATTCTTTTAAAATTTCTTTTGATAATGGCTCTAATAAAGTTGCGACAGTGTTAAAATATTTGGTAATATTTCCTAGATAAATGCCAAACAGATTAAAGTCCATCTTTATTTTGTGTTCTACTGTTTTATAAAAGTACTTATCAACAATTATATTAGAAAGAAGATTATTAGAAATAATTGTGTTATTCAAAAATTGATTCTTTGATTTTTTTGCAAATGTTAAATAGTTATTTTTCATATCAACTACATCCTCAACACTAGATAGTGAATATGAGGAATCAATTTCAGAATTTGAATTTGATATAATATCGTGAATCATTGGAGAATTATTCATTATTTCATTTTCTTTAATATTTAAGATATTTAAACTTTCATTAACCTGTGTTGAGATTAATTTATTGTTTTCAATTTCTGCTCTAATAATATCAATGTTGGATAATTCTTCTGGTATATTAAACTTAGATCTAAACTTGCTATTACTAGCGGCTAATTTAATAAGGATTTTAGGCTCAAGTGCCCCGTTATAGTTTCTAATAATTTTATCTAAATTACATTCAACATCAACTAAATCTTTATTTTGAACCTCAATTTTTAATAAACTGCTTTCTAATTTTTCAAATGATTCTGCAGTCTTTTCTTGCTGAATAGTTCTATTTTCACTCTCATTTGTAATATTTGATTCAGCTTTTAATCTGTCTAAAACTTGAACCATTTCATCACTAGTCAAACTTGCAATATCTACTTCAACTTCTTTATTATTTCTTATAATTTTAACATTTCTATTCATAAAATAAAGATATCATAATTTATCTTTTTTATATACTTATTTTAATTATTCATCAAGTTTTGTTTTTTCATTTTCTCCCGAATAGATGACTGATAAGAAGCAAAAGGGCAAAAAAAATACATCCCATAGGATGTAATTCTTATATATTAAAATCGTAAAGAAAAAAATAAAGGCCCGGCAGCTATCTACTCTCCCACATAATTGTAGTACCATCGACGTGAGAGTGCTTAACTTCCGTGTTCGGGATGGGAACGGGTGTATCCACTCTGCTATGGCCACCGGGCCAGCTTAAATTCAGAGTACTAAAAACTAATTTAGTAATCCAATTTAAGGCGATTTAAGGATCGCAACGATAATATGGTCAAGCCTCACGGCTGATTAGTATCGATAAGCTGAACATGTCGCCATGCTTACACTCTCGACCTATCGACCAGGTATTCTTCCTGGTTCCTTTAGTCCTTTTAAAAAGGATGGGATGTCTCATCTTGGGGAGGGCTTCCCGCTTAGATGCTTTCAGCGGTTATCCCTTCCAAACGTAGCTACTCAGCACCTGCCGTTGGCACGACAACTGATACACCAGAGGTTTGTCCACTTCGGTCCTCTCGTACTAAAAGCAGAACCCCTCAAACATCCAACGCTTGTGGCAGATAGGGACCGAACTGTCTCACGACGTTCTGAACCCAGCTCGCGTACCGCTTTAATTGGCGAACAGCCAAACCCTTGGGACCTGCTCCAGCCCCAGGATGCGATGAGCCGACATCGAGGTGCCAAACCTTGCCGTCGATATGAACTCTTGGGCAAGATCAGCCTGTTATCCCCGGAGTACCTTTTATCCGTTAAGTGACGGCGCTTCCACTCGCTACCGCCAGATCACTAAGACCTACTTTCGTACCTGCTCGACTTGTATGTCTCGCAGTCAAGCCACCTTGTGCCTTTACACTTGAGGAATGATTCCCAACCATTCTAAGGTGACCATCGCGCGCCTCCGTTACACTTTAGGAGGCGACCGCCCCAGTCAAACTTCCCGCCTGACACTGTCCCTTTACCGGATTACGGCAAAGGTTAGAAAACTGGAAAAGGAAGGGTGGTATTTCACCAACGACTCTGCGCAAACTGACGTCCACGCTTCTACGTCTCCCACCTATCCTACACATCCTTGTCCAATTCTCAATGTCAAGTTGAAGTAAAGGTTCACGGGGTCTTTCCGTCTAACCACAAGTATCAGGCATCTTCACCTGAACTTCAATTTCACCGGATCTCACGTTGAGACAGCGCCCATATCGTTACACCATTCGTGCGGGTCGGAACTTACCCGACAAGGAATTTCGCTACCTTAGGACCGTTATAGTTACGGCCGCCGTTTACTGGGGCTTGAGTTCGTAGCTTCTCATTAAATGATAACCACTCCCCTTAACCTTCCAGCACCGGGCAGGTGTCAGTCCATATACTTCTTATTGCTAATTCGCATGGACCTGTGTTTTTGGTAAACAGTCGCATGGGCCATTTCTCTGCAACTCACTTGCGTGAGCCATACTTATCCCTAAGTTACGTATGCAATTTGCCGAGTTCCTTAACGTGAGTTCTTCCGTACGCCTTCGCATTCTCAGCTCGCCCACCTGTGTCGGTTTATAGTACGGTCCCTCAGTGCCTTGCCTTAGAAACTATTTCTCGGCACGACGACTACACGCGCTTCTCACTTCCGTAGAAGTAATCGCTCACAGCTCTTCTCTACTGACGGATTTGCCTATCAGTATTAACGCCTCGCTGCTTCGACAGGGACAACCGTCGCCCTGCCGCGTTTCGCCCTATGCTTCGTTCCTTCGAAACACTGAGAGGTGCGGGAATATTGACCCGCTTCCCATCGACTACGACTTTCGTCCTCGCCTTAGGGGCCGACTAACCCTTGGGTAGATTGACTTTACCCTGGAAACCTTAGGCTTTCGGCGGAGGGGGATCTCACCCCTCTTTTCGTTACTCATGCCTGCATTCTCTCTTCTGTCCCGTCCACCAGAGTTTCCACCCTGACTTCATCCGTACACAGAATGCTCCCCTACCCACAGAATCTAGTTCTGTGCCGTAGCTTCGGTGATATACTTAGCCCCGTTGGATTGTCGGCGCATGACTACTCGACCAGTGAGCTATTACGCACTCTTTAAAGGAATGGCTGCTTCTGAGCCAACCTCCTGGCTGTCTGGGCAATCACACTTCCTTTCCCACTTAGTATATCTTTGGGACCTTAGCTGACGGTCTGGGCTGTTTCCCTCTTGACGGCGGCCCTTATCAGTCGTCGTCTGACTGCTACGCATTGTACCACGGCATTCAGAGTTTGGTTAAACTTGGTACCCGGTGAAGGGCCCGCATCTATCCAGTGCTTTACCTCCGTGGCAGTCCACGTAACGCTAGCCCTAAAGCTATTTCGGGGAGTACCAGCTATCTCCAAGTTTGTTTAGCCTTTCACTCCAAACCACAGCTCATCTCAACCCTTTACAGCGGATTTAAGTTCGACCCTCCACTGAATTTTACTCCAGCTTCAGTCTGGCCATGGTTAGATCACTTGGCTTCGGGTCTACCCCATGCAACTTATCGCCCTATTCAGACTCGGTTTCCCTACGGCTCCAGGACTTCTATCCCTTAACCTTGCTACATACGGTAACTCGCAGGCTCATTCTACAAAAGGCACGCCATCACCCAATAAATAGGCTTTGACCGCTTGTAAGTCCACGGTTTCAGGTTCTCTTTCACTCCCTTTCCAGGGTACTTTTCACCTTTCCCTCACGGTACTATGCGCTATCGGTAGCCGCCGAGTATTTAGCCTTGGAGGGTGGTCCCCCCAGATTCCGACAGGATTTCTCGTGTCCCGCCGTACTCAGGAAATGCATCCAGATAGATAAAGTGTTTTAAACTACGAGGCTTTCACTCTCTTTGACTGCTCTTCCCAGAAACATTCGTCTAACACTCTATTTTATCACTATCCGGGTTACCCCAGATGCACCCCTACAACCCCAAACACTACAAGAGCGCTTGGTTTGGGCTCTTCCCCCTTCGCTCGCCGCTACTAAGGGAATCTCAATTGATTTCTACTCCTGCTGGTACTTAGATGGTTCAGTTCCCAGCGTATTCCTCTTATATGCTATTTTATTCACACATAAGTGACAATCATCCAGACTGTCGGGTTACCCCATTCGGATATCTACGGATCATTGGGTGTTGGCCCCTCCCCGTAGCTTTTCGCAGCTAACCACGTCCTTCTTCGCCTGGCGGCTCCTAGGCATCCTCCGTGGACCCTAATTCACTTGACCATATTATCTTTACGATCCCTACGCTATTTATATTTCAATAATCTATGGAGGCAAGGGGACTCGAACCCCTGACCCTCGGCTTGCAAAGCCGATGCTCTAGCCAACTGAGCTATGCCCCCAGTTTTCTATAAAAATGAGCTAAAGAAAGAGAAGAATACAAAATCACAAACCACTTGTTAAAGAGGGACTTTGCTTAGTAGGTCTTTCACCTACTGGATAACATCCTATAGTTTTAGAGTCTAACTGTGAGTAGTTAGTCTCTGCCTTTCTTTGTAGAAAGGAGGTGATCCAGCCGCACCTTCCGGTACGGCTACCTTGTTACGACTTCACCCTCCTCGCCAAGCATACCTTCGGAACCGTCCTCCTTTGCAGGTTAGACTAGCGACTTCGGGTACCCCCAACTCGGATGGTGTGACGGGCGGTGTGTACAAGGCCCGGGAACGTATTCACCGTATCATGCTGATATACGATTACTAGCGATTCCAACTTCATGGAGTCGAGTTGCAGACTCCAATCCGTACTGGGACCGGCTTTTTGCGATTCGCTTAGCCTCGCGGCTTCGCTGCGCTTTGTACCGGCCATTGTAGCACGTGTGTAGCCCAGGACATAAGGGCCATGATGACTTGACGTCGTCCCCACCTTCCTCCGGTTTGTCACCGGCAGTCCCACCTGAGTCCCCACCATAACGTGATGGTAACAGGCAGTAGGGGTTGCGCTCGTTGCGGGACTTAACCCAACACTTCACAGCACGAGCTGACGACAGCCATGCAGCACCTGTATATCGACCCCGAAGGGAAAACATATCTCTATGTTCGTCCAATATATGTCAAGTCCTGGTAAGGTTTCTCGCGTATCATCGAATTAAACCACATGCTCCACCGCTTGTGCGGGCCCCCGTCAATTCCTTTGAGTTTCACCCTTGCGAGCATACTCCCCAGGCGGTACACTTAATGCGTTAGCTTCGGTACCAAGTCTTGTGACCTGCCACCTAGTGTACATCGTTTACTGTGCGGACTACCAGGGTATCTAAACCTGTTTGCTCCCCGCACCTTCGCGTCTCAGCGTCAGTATATGACCAGACATTCGCCTTCGCCACCGGTGTTCTTCCAGATATCTACAGATTTCACCCCTACACCTGGAATTCCAATGTCCCCTTCTATACTCTAGCCTTACAGTTTCCAACGCGTCCCCTCGGTTAAGCCGAGATCTTTCACGTCAGACTTGCAAGGCCGCCTGCACGCCCTTTACGCCCAATAATTCCGAACAACGCTTGCCCCCTACGTGTTACCGCGGCTGCTGGCACGTAGTTAGCCGGGGCTTATTCCGAGATTAACGTCATCAGTCTGCCATTCCCTGCAAACCTTATTCCTCCTCTCGAAAAGAACTTTACAACCTCACGGCCTTCATCGTTCACGCGGCGTCGCTCCGTCAGACTTTCGTCCATTGCGGAAGATTCTTAGCTGCTGCCCCCCGTAGGAGTCTGGACCGTATCTCAGTTCCAATGTGGCCGATCACCCTCTCAGGCCGGCTACCCATCATTGCCACGGTAGGCTTTTACCCTGCCGTCTAGCTAATGGGCCGCGGACTCATCCCCTTGCGACGCCTCAGCGCCTTTCCTTCAAGTGTCTTTTGACTCTCAAATCTCATCCGGTATTACCTCATGTTTCCACAAGCTATCCCAAACAAGGGGGTAGATTATCCACGTGTTACTCACCCGTCCGCCGCTCTAGGCTAACCGAAGTTAGCTTACCGCTCGACTTGCATGCTTAAAACGCGCCGCCAGCGTTCGTTCTGAGCCAGGATCAAACTCTCCGTTATATATTATGGTCCGAAGACCATTTTTAAATAATTTCAATATTTAATTCCTGTCACCACTCAGAAGAACCTAGCTTAATTTCTTATTCTAGTTCTTATTTTTGAATTGACAGAAAGCCCTCTCAACATCCATAAAATAAATTTTACAAATATCACGGTTTGCTTTCTTTTCTTCTTCTCTTTCCTATCGCTCAAAATTTCAATAAACTGTATAAAAATGAACCTTTATTTTAAGACTCAAATCTATAGCGCCTTTGTTCAAAGCACTCATGTAAACTACAATATTTACCCACTTATAGTCAATATGTTTTTTATATTTTTTATATATTTCTAAATATTTTTTTTAAAATTAAGTTAATTTATTTATGTTAACATTATTTACCTAAACAAATTACTTAATATTTTATGAATAAAAATAAATTAAATAACTACAAAAAAACTACTTTTCTACAAATAAACCTTGTTTTTTATCCTTAATAACAGAACCAGCTTTAAAAGTCTTACCATTCATTGCAACATACACACCTGGATCTAGTAATTGAACTGCAACTTGGGCACAACCCAAATTATATACAGCATCACTATTCTTTAAGGCATAGGGTACCATAGCTCCAGTAAATACAATGGTATGCTCTTTGTCTTTTTTTGATTCCAAATGATTTAAACATAGTTCAGCTGTTTTACACATTGTATCTGTACCATGAATTACTATAACTTGTTTTTCTTGACTATTAAGTATTCTCTCTACAACATCTTCTCTTTGTTCATCAGTCATATATAAAGAATCAATAGCAAGTGGTCCTTCAAGAACAATTGGAATTGTACATCTTGAATCAGCTAATATACTAGGCAAATAAGATTCACTAAAAGTAAGTTGCCCTTCAATCGGATTATAGTGTTTATCAAATGTTCCACCTGTTGTAATTATTTTAATTGCATTTTTTTCATTCATAACAAATTCCTTTAACGTTCTATTTTGACAATCTAAATATATTAAAAATAATAAAGAGTAACAACATTTATGCTATGGAAAATTTTAAAATATATATAATAAATTGATAATTTTAATTAGAGCAAAAAAAATCCAGCCGATTAAGACTGGATAAGCATCTTCAACGAGGATTGAACTCGTGTTGCCGGGATGAAAACCCGGTGTCCTAACCACTAGACGATGAAGACATATTACTCGGGATGAGCTGCAATGGATTCGAACCATTGACCCACGCCTTAAAAGGGCGTTGCTCTACCAACTGAGCTAGCAGCCCGTGTAACGAGTTGGAATATAACAAAACCTGTTACATTAAGTCAACTACTTTTTAAAAAAAATGTTAAAAAAGTGAGATTAAAATAAAATAATTATAATTTTATTGAGAATAATATAAATAATTACTAATATCTCAAAAACTTTAGCTCCATATAAAATATCTATTTAAACTGCATTGATTTCTAAAACACCACAAAGTTAATACAAATAATTCAAGAGCAAAAAAAAATCCAGCCGGTTAAGACTGGATAAGCATCTTCAACGAGGATTGAACTCGTGTTGCCGGGATGAAAACCCGGTGTCCTAACCACTAGACGATGAAGACATATTACTCGGGATGAGCTGCAATGGATTCGAACCATTGACCCACGCCTTAAAAGGGCGTTGCTCTACCAACTGAGCTAGCAGCCCGTGTAACAAAAATGAATATAGCAAAAGATAAGGTAACAAGTCAACCACATTTGTAATAAATATCATTAAATAAAGAATTATTTTTCTTTTTATGTTTTTTAAGCATACTTATTTGATTAATTTCCAAAAAGTTTCAACCTAATACTTATGAATTAAATTCTATATTTAACTAACTATATATCATTCAAGTTTACAAAGAAAGAGTAGCGTGTAGCAAATTTAAGAAATAGCGCACTTTATTAGTTCTAAAATATCATTAGATCTCAAAACACATACCTAACCTATAATAAGACAGGAGACTTAAAATCTTCAATAATTTATTTGACTTTCAGTATACTTTCTATTTATTCAACTAGAATCATCATAAAAAGTATCAAGAGCCATAAATTGGTATCTGAGTATTTTACAATTGTATTTTTGACAAAAAAAATCCAGCCGGTTAAGACTGGATAAGCATCTTCAACGAGGATTGAACTCGTGTTGCCGGGATGAAAACCCGGTGTCCTAACCACTAGACGATGAAGACATATTACTCGGGATGAGCTGCAATGGATTCGAACCATTGACCCACGCCTTAAAAGGGCGTTGCTCTACCAACTGAGCTAGCAGCCCGTGTAACAAAAATGAATATAGCAAAAGATTAGAAAACGGTCAACTACCTTTTTAAAAAAAAGAAGTTTCAGAAAAATATTTTACTTAAAAAGCATTTATTATTCTCTCTAACTCTTTATAACAAATAAAATTAAAAAAAATCAACAAATATTTACTAAGTTTATAGGAATTAAACTTTTTATCCATTAGCTATCACCACTTACTAAAAGATAAAAAAAAGCAATAAAAAGATGGCAAAAAATTTAAAATCCTAATCAACAACTTCTAAAGCTAATAGTTAAATCAGCACTATAAATTCCAGCATTAATTTTTTCTTTTCCCTTATACTTTAAATCAAATGATAATATTTTTAGATTTGATAATATCTCGCCAGGGAAGCTAAAAAATCGTTTCACAAACTCAGTAGAATTCTCTATTGAATAATTATTCATTGATTGTAAATATCTAGAATCACTACTATTTAAGTTAACAAAGTAAGGTTGAACCTTTGAATCATATACTACAAAATGATTATCATCTTTAATCGAAAAACTTCCTACACTTACTTTAAACTCAACTACCTGAAAAGTTGGAACAGATCCACTTACAAAGATATTAAAGGTCCCTGTTTTGTGAAAATTATTGTCATCAATAATAAAACCTGATATAGAACTTCCATTTTTTAATAAACTTTCTCCCTTTTTATCGTTATAAGTAATTTTAAAGGTATAAGGAATTTCTTCCTGCTTACACTTAATTAAAACTTCACCATAATTTGATGAGTATGAATTACTAGATATAAGTAGTAGTAAAATAATAAAAATTATAAGTTTCTTCACAATCAACCACTCCTTTTCCATCTTTACGGTTTAAATACTCCAAAATTAAAATTTCAAATAGAATTAATTAAATCTATATATAATGATATAAGCCCATTTAAACATATGTCAATGTTTATCAATATCAAATTAAGTATTATTATGAATAAATCACTTCAAGATAAGTATGTATAGCTCATTATTTACTTCATTTCCTTATCATACAAGTAAATAGCATAATTAATGTAAATAATAGTAAATATATTATATAAACAAATACTATTGCCACTTATGTAACAACATCTTATTTTTTGTTATATAAAATAATGTAAACATTTGATACTACAAAGTATTTTTTAATAAAGATGAGAAGAATTAGTAACATTTGTGTATAGTAAAAATAAATACTTCAATACAAAGGAGTAGCAAATATTAATCTTTCAAAAACTGATATATTTATATTGCTAAATTGTGTGTTAAGAAAAATATAACTAGGAAAATTATCAAGACAAAAAAAATATAAAATTTATTAAAATATATAGTAATCATTTTCATATTTTTTAACGTATTTTTTACCCATTAAAAAGCAAACATACAGGTTAAAAATTATAATTTATTATATAATAACAAATTACAAAGTAAATATTACAAATTTATTCACTTATTTATAAATTGCCTATTATGCCATAATATTCCAGATATTTTTTATTTCACCAAATCAAGTTTATTCTTCTACAAACTTTTACACTCCAAGAAAAAGTAAAATTCTTATATTAATACACAAAAATCAATTTATTTATGTTATTTTTATAGTTTTTCTAGTGATATTTTCATAATAACATTGAAACATTGACAAACTTATATTATTATAAAATTATTAATAATTAGGAGCTACTTATGACAACATCACAACTTTACCAAGCAATAGAACAGGAAATGTATGAAAAACACAAAGAAAAACCGAGAGTGTCTTATGATATATTTTTTTCTAACTGGTTTGTAGAACATTGTATCGATAATATTTCAGACTATCCTCTTGAAAAATTAAGATTTGTTTGCCCATTGAAATTTTTTACTACACTATTACATTGTGAGAGTGAAAAACATATAATTTTATTAGCAACTTATTTTTTACCTGCAAATTACACAATACCTGATCAAGTTGTTAAAGATTTTGTAAATTATCCAAAAGAAATATTCCATCCAAAACATCCAAAGATGAGTCAAAATGCACTTTTTGAAAAAGCTTTATATGACAAGGATTACCATATTTCAATGACTATGGTTACTACAAGTACTCAACCATTAGATGGTAGATCATGGAACATGCTAAATTCTTTTAATAAAGATTTAAACACAACTTATGATTGTAGAATTACTGCAAGATATTTAGATCTTGAAAACATAAAAACTTTCTATCAATATGCTGAAGATAGTGAAGCATATTCTAATATGTTAGAAACAGAGCTAATCTAAGGATAATCAATGAGCGATATTTCAAAGAAAATTGAGTTAATGCGCCAATATTATAATGAAGGCAATACTCTAAGCTACTCTTCGAGAATAGCAAATCTTGATAAATTAAAAGATGCAATCAATAAGTATGAAGAGCAATTAATTTCTGCCCTTAAAGCAGACCTAGGAAAAAGTCCTGAAGAAGCTTATATTTCTGAAATATCAATGGTTAAAGGTGAATTAAAAAGTGTTGAAAAATCTCTTTATAATTTTATGAAGAAGAAAAAAGTTTCAACACCAATAGTTCATTTTCCCGCCAAAAGTTATAGTATAAACAATCCCCTTGGACTTGTATTGATTATGAGTCCTTGGAATTATCCTGTTCAATTAACACTCACACCCCTTATTTCTGCAATTGCTGCCGGGAATTGTGTAGTTTTAAAACCATCAAGATACAGTTCAAATTCTTCTGCAGTTATTAAAGAAATGATTGAAGATGTATTTGATAGCAACTTCATTACAACATATGAAGGTGGTTCAGAAATAAATCAGAAACTTCTTGATGAAAAATTTGATTTAATATTCTTTACAGGCAGTCCAAAAGTTGGTCATATTGTAATGGAAAAGGCTTCTAAAAATCTCACTCCTGTTGTTTTAGAATTAGGAGGAAAGAGTCCTGTTTATGTAGATTGCACCGCCGATATAGAATTATCAGCACAAAGAATAGCATGGGGAAAATACCTTAATTCTGGACAAACTTGTGTTGCACCAGATTATGTATTGGTTCACAAAGATGTTTATATGCCATTAGTAACCGCATTGAAAAGAGAAATCATTAAAATGTATGGAATGGATGCAGTTGCAAATGAAGACTATCCTAAAATTATAAGTGAAAGACATTTCAACAGATTATTAAAACTCCTTCAAATGGGTACTCTAGTACAAGGTGGACAGTTTGATAGTAAAAAACTTAAAATTGCACCATCTGTATTAATTTCCGTTAATGAAAAAAGTCCATTAATGCAAGAAGAAATTTTTGGACCAATACTGCCTGTTATGCAAGCTGAATCATTTGAAGATGCAATGAGTTTTATTAAAAATAGACCTCACCCACTTGCACTTTATTTATTTAGCAAGAACCAAAAACAAATAAATTATTATGAAAATAATTTATCATTCGGAGGTGGCTGTATTAATGACTGTGTTATTCACCTCTCAAATCCTAAATTGCCATTTGGTGGTGTCGGAGATAGCGGAATGGGTGAATATCATGGAAAGAAAGGCCTTGAAACTTTTTCACACACAAAATCTATAATTAAAAGACATTTCTTTTTAGATATTCAATTTAGAAATCCCCCTTTAAAAGGAAAAATGAAGAAATTCAAGTTCCTCTTAAAGTAGAACCTATATATGGAGAAACATAATCTTATGTTTCTTCTTTTTTAGTTTTTTTTAATGAATTAGTTGAAACTAACTAGATTTATTTCTATCTTAAGTATATTAACAAAACTAAGATAGAAATTATAAACAACATTATTTATTTAATTCTTTTTGATTAAAAGAATTATTTTATTTTTAGATGCTAATAACAAACAAGTTATGGCTTTATACTGCACTTGCTTTTACATTGCAATATTTTTATAAAACTGTTAATATCACCGAGATAATATAATAGAAGGAAACATTATGAACGTTAAAACTACACGTAATATAGGGATTATGGCCCACATAGATGCTGGTAAAACTACCACAACAGAAAGAATTCTTTACTACACTGGAGAAAACCACAGAATTGGTGAAGTTGACAATGGTAATGCAACTATGGACTGGATGGAACAAGAACAAGATAGAGGTATTACAATAGCTAGTGCAGCAACAACTTGTTATTGGCATGATCACCAAGTCAATATTATTGATACACCAGGACACGTTGACTTTACAGCTGAAGTTGAACGTTCATTAAGAGTATTAGATGGTGCTGTTGGTGTTTTCTGTGCTGTTGGTGGTGTTGAACCTCAATCAGAAACTGTTTGGAGACAAGCAGATACTTATAAAGTACCTAGAATTGGATTCATTAATAAAATGGATAGACTTGGTGCAAACTTCTTTGATGCTATCAGTGAAATTGAAAAACAATTAGGAGCAAACCCTGTTCCTCTATTTTTACCAATTGGATCTGAAAATGAATTTAGTGGCATTATTGACCTATTGAAAATGAAAAAATTAACTTTTGATCCTGAAACTCAAGGAGAAACAATTATTGAATCAGATATACCTGAAGATATGATTGAACTTGCAAATGAATGGAGAGAAAATTTAATTGATAAAGCTTCTGCATATGATGAAGATATTATGGAGCTATTCTTTAATGAAGAAGAAATTCCTTCAGAACAAATAAAAAAAGCTTTAAGAAAAGGAACATTAAAAAGAGAAATTCTACCTATTTTTGTAGGTTCATCTCTCAAAAACATTGGTGTTCAACCACTTCTTGATGGTGTTATTGATTATCTTCCATCCCCTGATGAAGTAACAACTGTTATGGGAACAGATATAAAGAAAAATCAAGAAATCCAGATTTTACATAAAGAAAATGCAAATCCACTTGCACTTATTTTCAAGATTCAAGTTGATAAAGAAGCGGGCCCACTTTGTTATGTTAGAGTTTATAGAGGATCACTTAAAAAAGGTTCAAATATTTATAATGTAACTAAGAAAAAAAGAGAAAGAGTTGGTAGAATTCTTAGAATGCATGCCGATAGAACACAAGATTTAAGTGAATTAAATGCTGGAGATATTGGTGTTATTGTTGGATTTAAAAATATTCAAACAGGTGATACTCTTTCAAGTGAAGGTGAGAAGATTTTATTAGAAGAAATGCATTTCCCAACTCCTGTTATTACAATTGCAATTGAAGCTAACTCTCAGAGTGACAGTGCAAAATTAAAAAAAGGCCTTGAACAACTTGCAATGGAAGATCCAACATTCTCATACAAAGATGATAGTGAAACTGGACAACTAGTAATAAGTGGCATGGGTGAATTACACCTAGATGTTCTTGTAACAAGATTAACAAAAGAGATGGGAATAGCAGCTCATGTTGGTAATCCTCAAGTTACATATAGAGAATCAATTACAACTCCAAATAGCGGAAGTCAAAAATTCTCTAAAGTTCTTGCAGGCAAAGAAAATGAAGCTGGAATAAGTCTATCAGTAAAACCATTACCTGCTGGCTCTGGCAATGTATTTAAAATGAATGCGAAAACTAGAGGACTTCCTGAAAATATTATCACTTCAATTGAAAATGGTGTTAAAAATAGTTTCTATTCTGGAATCAAATTCGGATATGAAATTTGTGATATGGAAGTATCAGTTGATGCGATTGAGTATAATGAACTAACTGCTAGTGAATTTGCTTTTGAAGCTTGTTCTGCAATGTGTTTTGATAAAGTTTGCCAAGGTGCTAATCCTGTACTAATGGAACCAATTATGAAAGTAATCATTGTTGTTCCAACTCAGTATGATGGTGAAGTAATTGGTGGAATAACAAGTCGTGGTGGACTTGTAAGTAGTATTGAATCAAGAACAAGTGCTGATCATATTATTTGTGAATCTCCACTTTCAAAAATGTTTGGATATTCAACAGCTCTAAGATCTGCTACACAGGGAAGAGGTACATTCTCAATGGAATTTGATCACTTCGCTCCAAAAAGCAATAGATAATAAAGAGTAAAATATGAATAAAAAAGTTGATTTACTTTCTATTTTTGCAAAAAATATGAGAAATAGACGTAAAGATATGGATTTAACTCAAAAAGAGTTAGCAATAAAGAGTGGGATATCTTCTTCTTTTATTACAGATGTAGAACTTGGTAAAAAATCTCCATCTTTTAGTAATATTAGTAAGATTGCAAGTGCATTAGATGCCCCACCCTGGACATTTTTTATTGACAATGGCAATGAAATTTCATCAAAAACTTCAAAAGATGAAGTCCTTGCCATTACACTTAAAGATTCAATTTCAAAACAAATTGATGAAATATTAAAAATTAGTAAGTAAACTAGAAATATGAATATTTGACGAGGCCTTTAAAGAGGACTCGTTTTTTTATGTATATTTACTTTTCTTATAAGTAATTAATAAATTTAAATTAATCAATTTAAACTGTTATTAGAAGGAACTTACCAAATGTAAAGAAAAAATAATTTGACAGATTAGTATTACAGGGCGTAAAGTGATTATATACGCGTGTTGTTCTTATGGAACAAAAGGAGGAATTATGAGCGTTACAAGTACTGATCTTAGAAACATTGCCATCGTTGGGCACAATGGGACCGGAAAAACCTCATTAATGGAGCAATTGCTTTATTATGCGGGTGTCATTTCGAAGCCAGAAACTATCGAAAGCGGTAAAACAACTAGTGACTTTACAGAAGTAGAAATTAAGAAATTGATTTCTGTTCATACCAGTTTAGCCCATCTCAAATGGGATGAAAAACATTTAAACTTCCTCGATACTCCCGGTTATGCAGGATTCATTGGTGAAGCTATCTGCGGTTTTAGAGCAACCGAAGCTTCTATCATGATGGTCGATGCTAAAGATGGAGCTCAGATTGAAACCATAAAATTATGGAGACGTCTGGATAACAGAAATAAGCCTCGCGCTGTATTTATAAATAAAATGGATAGTGAGAGAGCAGATTACACTCGAGTTATCAATGATTTAAGAGAACATTTTGACGCAACTTTTGTTCCTACCTTTATTCCTATGGGACAAGATAAAGATTTTAAAGGAATAATCAATTTAATAGAAAATAAAGCCTATTTCGCTCATGATGGAATTGAAAAAGAAACCATAGGTGAAATTCCTGAAGAATATAAAGAAATTGAAGCTACCTACAGAGAGCAATTAATCGAATATGCTGCAGAAGGTGATGATGAATTAATTGAGAAATATTTCTCTGAAGGAACTCTAGATGAGAATGATATAAGAGCTGGTTTAAAAAAAGGACTATTTAATAATAGAGTTGTTCCAGTATTCTGTGGATCAACATTAAAAGGATCTGGAATTACATCACTACTCAACTTTATTGCTCACAACTTCCCTAAACCTCTTGGTCAGGTAGAATGGATTAATAATAAAGATGGAGAACAAGAAGATTTAATCATTAGTGATGAAGGTGATGCAAGTGCATACGTATTCAAAACTACTATTGATCAGTACAGTGGAAAACTAAGTTATATAAAAGTTGCTACAGGTTGCATTGTAGCAGGTGAAACAGAATTAACTAATCCACAATTAAATAAAAAAGAGAGAGTTTCTAAACTCTATCGTGCAGTTGGAAAAAAACTTATTGAAACTCCATTCTTATCTGCAGGTGATATTGGTGTAATTGCAAAGAGTAATATTTGTGAGACTAACTGTAGTTTATTAGCAAATCCTAGTGAAAGTAATTTTACATTCAAACATTTATCAATTCCTGAACCAATTTATGCATTAGCAATTAGTACTGAAGATAAAAAATCTGAAGACAAACTAAATGATTATCTACATAAAGTTGCTGAAGAAGATTTAACTTTTAAAACAGGATTTAACAAAGAAACAAAAGAATCAATTGTTAGAGGAATGGGAGATGTTCATCTTCAATTAATTCTAGATACAGTTTGTGAGAAACAAAAAATTAAAATTCACACAAAACTTCCAAAAGTTGCCTATCGTGAAACAATTACTAAAAAGAGTGGTATAGTAGAATATGCTCACAAAAAACAAAGTGGTGGTCATGGTCAATATGGTAAAGTTTTAATAGAGGCTTATCCAATTGAAAGAGGAAAACAATATGAATTTGTTAACTCAATAAAAGGTGGATCTGTTTCAAAGGGTTATATACCAGGAATTGAAAAAGGTCTATTAGAGAGAATGAGTGAAGGATATCTTGCAAAATATCCTCTTGTTGATATCGGTATTAACCTTATTGATGGTAAAGAACATCCTGTTGATTCTTCTGAAATGGCATTTAAGCTTGCTGCTAAAGGTGCATTAGATGCAGCACTAGCAAAGGCAAAAGTTACACTTTTAGAACCTTATATGGAGGTTCATGTATTTATTGATAATAATTACCTTGGTGATGTTTTATCAGATTTAAGTAGCAAGAGAGGCCGTGTAAGTGGACAAAAAGAATTTGGTAGATTACAAGAAGTTATTGCAACAGTACCACAATCTGAGATGCTAAACTATGCAATTGACTTAAAGAGTATGAGTAGTGGAACAGGAAGTTTTGAACTAGAATTTTCTCACTATGAACCACTTAGTGGTCGAGCAGCTGATTTAGTTATAGAGGATTCTAAAAAAGTTGTATAATATCAATTAAAATTTATAAATATAGAGGATTTCAAATTAAATGAAATCCTCTTTTTATCGTCAAAACTAATATAGATCTTATTAATTATTCTTTTTCAAACCATACTTCATTGATTTTATAATCTAAATCAACACCACGGCTTTCATATTTTGTTGTAGGCCGCCACTCTCGAGAAGGAGCATATCCATCATAAGGATTTATTAATCCTTCAGTCTTATTAAACACATCCATCATCTGTTCTGCATACTCTTCCCAATCCGTAACACAATAAATATAGCCACCTTTTTTGAGTTTTTTTGTAAGCAATTGAGCAAAAGGTTCTTGAATTAATCTTCTTTTATGATGCTTTTTTTTAGGCCAAGGATCGGGAAAGAATATATGAAAACCTGCTAAAGAATTATCTTCAATCATATCATTTAAAACAGCTATTGCATCAAATCTCATTAGTCTAACATTTTCAAGGGCTTCATTTCCAACATCAGATAATGTTTTAGTATAGCCATTTAAGAAAACCTCTAGACCAATATAATTATATTCACTTCTACTCTTTGCAATTCTTACTGTAGAAACACCCATACCAAACCCAATTTCTACAACAACAGGATTATCATTGTTAAAAATGTCTTCATAATTAACTTTTTCATCTTTATAGGTAAGTCCATAATGCTCATAATAATTCTTTACAGCATCTAATTGAAAAGTATGTAATGGAGTAGTTCTTAATACAAAAGATCTAACGGCTTTTTTCTCATCACTCCCCTCATATCTTTTTTCAACTATTGCAAGGGCAGGTGCTGCTTCATATATGGTTTCAACTTTCTCTTTCACATTTTTCTCCTAAACTAACTGCTTTAATATTTCAAGAATAAATAAGCTCTTATCTTTCAATGATACAGCATCAGTCTTCAATTTTATTACTAGTGGTTTCCTTGTATCATAAGATACCGCTCCATTGCTATAGGCTAGAAGCGCTGTTAATCTTTCAGGTTTTAATACTTTCATCTCTCTAAGATGAACATTTACTCGACCTTTTCTTTCAGCAAGGTGCACTATTTTTAATTTTCTACATACAATTTTTAGTTCTGCAATATACAATAAATTTAAAACTTCTTCAGGTGGATTTCCAAATCTATCTGATATTTCACTTGATAATACCTGCAATTCAGCCTCAGTATTAACAGCTGCAATTTTCTTATACATTTCAAACTTAATAGAAGTTTCTTTGATAAATGAATCTGGAATAAAACCAGTGTAATCAAGTTCTAGGAATACTTCACTATCTAACTCGTCTTGGCTTGTTGCTCTTAAGCTATTTATTGCCTCATCGAGTAATCTAATATACATATCAAGACCAACTGTTGCAAGTTGTCCACTCTGTTGTTTTCCAAGTAAATTACCAGCTCCACGAATTTCCATGTCTTTTAAGGCTACTTTAAAGCCTGCACCTAAGCCTGTATTTTCACCAATAGTTTTTAGTCTTTTTACTGCTATCTCACTTAAAGCCTTATACTCGGGATATAATAAATAAGCATGAGAATCTCTTCCTGACCTACCTACTCTTCCTCTTAATTGATATAACTGAGAAAGGCCATATTTATCGGCTCTATCTATTATAATAGTGTTTACATTTGGTATATCAATACCGTTTTCTATAATTGTAGTTGATACTAAAACTTGAATTCCCTCATGTACAAAGCGTCTCATGGTATCTTCAAGTTCCTTAGGTGCCATCTGTCCATGAGCTGCTTCAATTGCAACATCAGGTAATTGTTCACTAAGCATATTTACAACTTGATCAAGAGATTCAACTCTATTGTGCAAATAGAAAACTTGACCACCTCTATCAACTTCCTTTCTTATAGAAGATGTTACTAAGTTAAGATCCCATCCTTCAATGTGCGTATCAATACTTTGACGAGCTATTGGAGGAGTTTTTAATAAAGACATATCACGAATCTTTAATAATGACATATAAAGTGTTCTAGGAATAGGAGTTGCTGAGAGAGCTAAAGAATCAATTGAGGCTCTAACAGTTTTTATTCTCTCCTTATCTTTAACACCAAATCTCTGTTCTTCATCAATTATTAAAAGACCTAAATCTTTATACAAAATATCTTTTTGTAATATTCTATGTGTACCAAATAAAACATCAACACCACCCTCAGCTAATGCAACAAGGGTCTGTTTTTGTGTTTTTCGAGGTATTACACGTGATAAAAGTGCAACATTAATAGGAAATTCTTTAACACGTTCTACAAAGTTATTAAAATGTTGTTCTGCTAATATAGTAGTAGGAGCTAAAAAAGCTACTTGCTTACCACTCATAACAGCTTTAAAGGCAGCTCTGAAAGCAATTTCGGTTTTACCAAAACCTACATCACCACATACTAGACGGTCCATAACACTGTTACTTTCCATATCCATTTTAATATCTTCAATACAATTTAATTGATCTGGAGTTTCTTGATAAGGAAACATTGCTTCAAATTGAAGTTGCATATCATTATCTCTTTCAAAAGGATAACCAACAGCAGCTTTTCTCTTTGCATATAATTTAATTAAATATGATGCTAAATCCTCAGCACTCTTTCTAGCCTTAGCTTTTTTATTTTCCCAGACTTTACTACCAATTTTATCAAGAGTTGGAGCATTTCCTTTTGAGCCAATATATCGTTGAACTAGGTTTGCCTGTTCAATTGGAACATAAATATTATCGCCACTAGCATAAGCGATTTTGATATAGTCTCTTTCTCTATCAAAAGATTTTACTCTATCTATTTTGATAAATTTACCAACACCATAATTAACATGAACAACATAATCACCCTCTTTTAATTCCACAAAGGATTCAAGAGGACTACTCTTTGTATGTTGCAGTGTCTTTATAATCTGCTTACGTCTTCCAAATATTTCATATTCGCAAATTCCTAAGACTCTCATCGATGGGATAGAGAATCCACCTGATATCTCATAATCAAGATAAACTATTTTATCAAAGCCTTTGAGCATTTGTCTTAATCTGTCTTTTTGAACTAGATTTGATGTAAATATATAAACAGACCAACCCATATCAAAACGAGATTTTAGCTCACCCTTTAATCTTGTAAAATCCCCAAAGAAAGATTTAGGTCCATCGATTTCATATTTGTAAACAGTTAAATCCTCTCTTTGTAAATCAATGAGAGTAAACTTATTTTTACATTCTTTATAAAAATTAGGAAAATCTAATAAAATTTCATCAGGCTTAGGGGCATTAGCATCTTTATGATAAGCATCTCTATATAAAGCCTTAGCTTCTGTTAATAGACTTTTATAGGATGTATTTAATCTGATATCACCTAAAAAGGCAAAGTAATCATGAGGGTCAAAATAGGAAGAAATATGTGTAAATTCAATTTCCTCTTTTCCCTCAAACATGCTAATACTAATCTTATCTAATTTATCAATAGTCTCTTGAGTTAAAGGATCAAAAGTGGCTATTTTTTCAATGTCATCCCAATCGGCATATACTCTAATAGGATAGTCCTCAGAGAAGGCAAATATCTCAACTACTTCTCCTCTAATTGTAAACTCACCAGGCAATGATATACTAGTTGTTCTTATATAACCTGCATCACTTAATATCTGAGCAACATTAGTTGAATCAAATTTAGCGCCAACTCTTAATGTAAGAGATGAGTTATCAATTGATTTATTAGAAACAACAGTATTAGCAAAAGCTCTTAAGTGCGTTACTATAATTGCATCTTTTGATTCACTAATTCGCTGTAGTACATGTAATTGTTTGTATTCTAGATTACCAGGTTCAAATTCAGAATATAATTTTTTATCATTGCTTGGAAGATATAATATAGGGACTTCAATATCTCCATCGTTGATATTAAGAGTTCCATCATTATCAACGGTTCTTCCAAAGTCTTTTAATAAATTAATGCAGCTATCCTTTGTTGGAAGAATTGCCCAAATTTTACC
Organism: Sphaerochaetaceae bacterium; assembly: GCA_963678765.2. Taxonomy (GTDB): domain Bacteria; phylum Spirochaetota; class Spirochaetia; order Sphaerochaetales; family Sphaerochaetaceae; genus Pleomorphochaeta. The sequence continues at coordinate 141,929 of CAXXVM010000006.1, forward strand.
TTTTCTATTACGATAAACAGACCTAATGAATTGTGCTAAAACAAAGCCATCTAATCCACTAATGCAAATGTTATTTGCACCTGAATTAATTTCTTTAAAGGCCTTTCCCGTTTTTATGTATTGTTGTACTTGTTGTGATATCTTATTTTGCATATGATAGAAAGAGAATAACACAATGAATATATTCAGACAATAAAGAAAAGGGAAAAAGAGAAGAACTTATGAAAGAAATAAAAAGTCAAAATGAATTATTAGAAACTAATAAATTAGATATATTAATGAATGAAGTTATAAACTGTTCCCTATTAGCAGTTGAATATCAAAGCAAAATTGTAAGGTCATTTAAAAGTGATGGAACTATTTTAACAAAAGCAGATTTAGAGATTTCGAATAGAATAATAACCAAGATAAGAGAATTATTTCCATTTGTTAATGTTATTTCAGAAGAAGAGATAACATCATTTAATCCTGAGGCACCTTTTACATTTGTATTAGACCCAATCGATGGAACAGATGTTTATTCAAATGGTTTTCCAGCATTTGCTGTTGCACTAGGTATTTTAGATAATGATAGAATTCCAGTTGGCGCTATGATTGTAGCCCCTCGTTTTGGGAAAGCCAAAGAGGCTCTAACAATTAGATTAGATCCAGGAAAACCATTAGTAATAGATGGTGAAATAATTGATTCTATAGAAGAAAATAAAGATATCGTAAAACAAATTACAATGAGTTCTAAAACACAAAAAGTAATTAACTTTGATAATTATAGGGGTAAGATTAGAACATTTGGATCAACCATAATCCATATTTTATGCCCAGTTGTATTTCCTTTTATTCAAGGTTGTATAAATCAGAGAGCATACATATGGGATATATGTGCATCACATGCAGTACTTAGGGCTTTGGGACTAGAAATAATCTATAGCGATAATACTCCTTTAATTTATACAGATAAAATGGTAATTCAAAGAGGTGTAAGTGATAGAACTATTTACTGCGGAACTAAAAAAGGAATTTCAGATATGATGGAACATCTTCCATTGAAAGATGGAACTAAATAGATAGAGAGAGGGAAAGAATTATTCTTTCCCCCTTTTTTTACAATAACATCTACATTGATGTTTTTATCTTTCCCTCATCAAACCATTTTCTAGCTAGATACATAAACGGAGTATCCAATGCTGCAACTACCCATTTTAGGATATAAGTTGAAGCTAAAATTTGTAATAAAACATCTGATGGGAAAACCCCATAGAAAGCTATGTATGTAAAAAGAATTGAATCAATTAATTGAGAAATAAATGTTGAAGCATTATTTCTAATCCATATATTCTTTTTTCCAGGAAACCTTTTCTTCCAAAATTCATAGGCCCAAATATCATGATTGTTACTAAAAAAATAAGCAACTAATGATGCAATTGTCAGTCTAGGCATGATTGAAAAAATAGTAGATAGAGATGATTGTGCAAAATCTGATTCACCAGGAACAAATGCGAGTGCAACTTGCATAAAGAGAGTCAAACAAATTAATGAAAAGAAACCAATACCAATAGCTTTTCTTGAATCTTTATGTCCAAAACATTCAGATAAAATATCGGTTGCTAGAAATCCTGTTGCATAAACAATATTTCCAAGCGTAGCTTCAAGACCAAACAGATTAACTGTTTTTGTAACTTGAATATTTGCAACGATTACAGAAATAGGTATCCATAAATATAAACCTAATTTTCCATAAAAACGAAAGGCTAACATAATAGCCACAAAGTTGAGTAATAATAAGAGGAACCAAAATGATTCATTCATAATAAAAAACCTCACTCAGATAGAATAGTCAGAAACATAAGTTTCCCTACGCCAAGATGCTGCTATCTAAATACATAGAGAGCGTGCCACTTCCACCTTGGTTCTAAGCGCACAACGTGCTTGGCAACTATAACAAAAGAATGGATGAATAGTAAATACAAATCCATATTAAAATAGTTATAAAACTATTTTTTGACATCATTTCCTTTTCCTATTAAAAAGAGCAGATATAATATTTCGCTCATCTTTTAGCAAATATAATTTAATTAGTCACTATTTTCCGATTTTATTTTTATTAGTTAAATTATCAGGAATAACTAGAACTTTAACGTGTTTCTTTTTATCATGACCAGTTAATGTGCCTAAATCTTCTTCAACAAAAGCATTGAGAGCAATTCTTTTTGTAATTAAATCATTTGAATTTAATTTACATTCAGCATCAATTTTATTACATCTTCAAAATCATTTACATTATATCAAATTGCTCAACAACATTTTTCTCTTTTAAACTAATTTATAACACTTTACTTCAATATTTTATTCACAAATACTTACAAATACAAGAATATTTTGATTTTTAATACCGTTTAATAATACTTAATAATACTTTTGTGATCCTGTAGTTAAAAAAGCTCTATAAACCTTTTTAACATCTGTTAATCACTCTATTTCTTTTACTACATCACATTCATTTATATTTAATACAATAACAGCTTGATTTTTTATTATTTAATTTAACTGAAAAAAATTATTTAGGTAATTATTGTTCAGAAAAAGGATTATATTCTAATTAATGATTTTTTTATAATTTTTTTAAATTAGTAATTGACACATTCTCAATTTTCTAGTAAATTCACTCATGTGCTTAAGCAATAGCTTATGTATGACTGGGGAGGTTCCCGAGCGGTCAAAGGGGCCAGACTGTAAATCTGTTGGCTACGCCTTCGAAGGTTCGAATCCTTCTCTCCCCACTAAACATCTTCAATTTGAAGATGTTTTTTTTTGCTCTTTAAACTTACAAAACTAATAGAAATAGTTGTAGATCAAATTACAAACACCTTAAAACATTAGAAAGACTAAAATTAATCAAGTGGATTTTATGACTCAAAAAAAACTGTTTTAAATCATAAATAGAAGATACAAAAAAAATATAATTTTTTTTCATAAGTAATTGACACATTTCTAATTTTCTAGTAAATTCACTCATGTGCTTAAGCAATAGCTTATGTATGACTGGGGAGGTTCCCGAGCGGTCAAAGGGGCCAGACTGTAAATCTGTTGGCTACGCCTTCGAAGGTTCGAATCCTTCTCTCCCCAACAAGCTTCTTCAATTTTGAGGAAGCTTTTTTTTTATTCTTGCAAATTCTAAATCATAAAGTATAACTCAAAATAGCTTTATTAAACCTTTACCAATTATTACTCATTTACAAAAGCTCACTATTTAGTGAAAAAAATTACAATATTATTGAAAAATAATAACTTTTATAGTTGCTTTTTATATTATGTATGGTAAAATTAAACATCAAATAATTGGAGGCCTAAATGACTACTAATGAAGCATTATTAGCTGAGGTAGAAGCTTATACTACAGAAAATACAAAATTTACAGAAAAAGGTGTTAAAGCTTCGGCAGCTAGAGCACGTAAATCACTCTCAGAAATTTCTAATCTTTGTAAATTACGCAGAAAAGAAATTATGGATGAAAAAAATAATATGGCTTAAGTTTTTAAACTTATTAGAAAGGTAGAAGAATTTACTTTCTTCTACTTTTTTTTGTCTATTTTAGGTACTTCAATAATGGAATAATTCTTAATGCCATATTTTTTGATTACAGAATCAACAAAATCAACTCTAATGCATAAAAGTAAATCAACATTTAAATCAATTAACTTCTCCATTAGATTATCAAAGCCTTTTCCATTCAATTCTAATTGACCTATTTCATCAAGTACTACACAACGATGCTCTTTATCATTCTCGACCTGATTTAATAAAGAATCATATGCTTTTTCAAAAGCAAAAGGCTCAATATAAAACCTACCAATTCTCTCATAATTTACATTAATTTTTTCACTCATAAGTACAATCTTATCATGTGTATTAATATCATATAAATAAAAAGAATCTTTATTCGGAGAGGATAGAGACAAAAATCCTATATATTTAGAACTATCCTTGCTAATTAGATTATTAGCAAAGGTAGTCTTTCCAGAATTTCGATTAGCACAAATAATTGATACCATCATTAAATTACATTAAAAAAGATTGAAGAACATCAAATGCCTTCATAGAGTCTTCCCTATTAATAACAAATGTCAATTCATTCTTTGTTGATACGATTTCAATAACGTTAATTACTTCCCATGCAAGCTTTCTTACAGCTTCATAAACAATTCCTGGAGTTGCCATAAATTCCCCTGAGAAAACAAGAGATAGTGCGACAAGGTCATCTTTTTGATGTAGAATCTCTTCACCCTTAGCAATTTCATCTACAATAGCTTTATACTTTTCACTAACAGCCACTGAGATTTCATGAGAGCCAAGTGAAACATTTAAGAAATCACCCTTTTCTGTTGATACTTCATGATATAATCTAGTTAATTTAGATAAAAACTTATCATTTCTGACAATGTTTAAATCACAAATCTTTGTCTTCATGACTATTTCATAATCAACATTGACTTTTTTCTCAGAATTATCTCTAACTTTTAATTCTTCACCATATCTTCTAATTGCCATAACTATGGCGCTATGTTTAACACTCTTCCCGTAACTACTTTCCACTTCATCTTTTATGGAAGAGGCATAATTACTAAAAGATAAAATCCCTCTAACTAACATTTCATGAATAAAAGGTGTTTTATCTATAATTCGTTTAACACAACTACTAACTGATTCAGCCATCTTAATGCCTCCGTATTTTATGTTAATATAATCACAATTTGTAAATATTTGCAACAAGTTTTATATATAAATGAACAAATTGTTCTATATTTTTATTAAATAAACAGTAAAAAACATTTTTTATAAAATTATTGGATGGATTTTTTCACATCTTTTAGTACAATTAGTGTAAAGGAATTAAAATATGAGTGAAAAATTAATAGGATGTCACCTTACGAGTTCTAAGGGATACAAGAAAATGGCAGAAAATGCAATAGCTATAAATGCATCTACATTCCAATTTTTTAGCAGGAATCCTCGTGGTACAAAAGCAAAGGCATTAGATGATAAGGATATAGCAAGTTTTAAAGAAATCTGGAACAAACCATATGTTGCACATGCTCCATATATTTTGAATCTTTGCTCAGCAAAAGAAGATTTAAGAGAACTAGCCATTAAAATAATGATAGAAGATATGAATAGATTATCTACAATAGGTTGTCCCTATTATAATATCCACCCAGGCTCTCATACAAAACAGGGAGAAGAGACAGGAATTATACAAATTTCTTATGGTATTAATGAAATTTTAAAAAATGAGTCAACACCAATGTTCCTCCTTGAAACTATGAGTGGAAAAGGAACAGAAATGGGTAAGACTTTTCAACAACTTAAAGCTATTAGAGATTTAGTTGAGAAAAAAGACAGGGTTGGTTTCCTTCTAGATACATGCCACATTTTTGATGGTGGCTATGATATTAGTAATAATCTTGATAAAGTTTTAGAAGAATTTGATAATATATTAGGACTTGAGAATTTAAAAGCTATACATTTAAATGATTCTAAGAATATTCTTAATTCACACAAAGATCGTCATGAAAAACTTGGAGAAGGAAATATAGGTCTCAAATCAATAGAGAAAATATTAAATCACCAAGCAATCAAGGATCTTCCATTTATTTTAGAAACACCTAATGATATTGAGGGTTATAGAAAAGAGATAGAATTAGTAAGAACTCTTAGCAAATAGCTATATAGTGTTATCAATTCTTCTAATTCAATAATTATAGCTTTTTGTACCACTAGATTTTTTTTATTTAATTTATTATATTAACAATAAATATAAAAAGTAGGTAAAAAACATGAGATGTCCAAAATGTGGAAGCAGTAAAGATAAAGTTCTAGAATCTAGACAAAATACACAAGGCTCGAGCATCAGAAGAAGAAGGGAGTGCCTTGAGTGTGGATATAGATTTACTAGTTATGAAAAAATTGAAGAAAAAACAATTACTGTTATAAAAAAGGATGGAAGATCTCAACAATTTGATATAAAGAAAATTGAAAGAGGAATAAGAACTTCAACTGACAAATTAAACATCAGTGAAGAAACACTAACTCAATTGCTTGATGACATTGAAGATGCTGTTGAAAAACAAGCAGGTCATGATAGACAAATTGAATCTTCCTCTATTGGTGAAGAAACTCTTAGACAATTATCTCTAATAAATACAGTAGCCTATGTTCGATTTGCTGCAGTTTACAGAGCATTTGAAGATTTAGATCAATTTATTCAAGAAATTGAGAGATTAAATGAAAATAGAAATGATTTAAAAGACAAATCTGATATCGTATAATAATAAACTAACTAATACAAAAAAATAGCCACATGCTTTAAAAATTTAGTATGTGGCATTTTTTATATTATATTAATAGATTAATCGTGGAAATAAGTTTTTAGCTCTTTCAATTTAGACTCAAGCTCTTTTTCAGAAGCAGCCTCAGCAACTAATCTTAAATAAGGTTCTGTATTACTCTTTCTAACATTAAACCACCAAGTTGGATATTCAATTCTATAACCATCAAAATCATAAACTTTTTCTGCATCTGCTGCATAAGCCTCTTTAAGAGCTTCCATTACGGCATCCTTGTTATTAATTTTAAAGTTTATTTCACCACTTGATTGATAGTGAATGATATTTTTCATAGCTTCACTAAAGCTTTTTCCATTTCTTTTATGATCTGCTACTACAGATAACATCATTAGTGTTGCAAACATTGCACTATCACAATTATTAAAAGCATGGAAATAATAGTGGCCAGCAAGTTCTCCGCCAAATATCGCATTAGTTTCTCTAAGTTTAGCCTTAGCATTTACATGCCCTACTTTCCAAAGATCAATTTCAAAACCTAACTTTGCTAAATAATCTGTGGTAGATTTACTTGTTCTAATATCACAAACAGCAATCTTCTCACCCTTCATGTTTATCATTTTTTCACCAAGTAAAGCCATTGAGTGATCGGCGTTTATATATTGACCTTTTTCATCAATAAACATAACTCTATCTGCATCACCATCAAAGATAATACCTAAATCACATTTATTTGCCAAAACAGCTTTTTGTAATTGTACACAGGTTGATGGATCTAGTGGATTTGGTTCATGGTTTGGAAATGTTCCATCCATCTCATAGTTAAGATAAATGTGTTGATCTCCAAATAAATCTTTTGCAAGTAATGGAGCTACGCCATTACTACAATCAATTGCTAATTTTAGATTAGAGAAATCTGGTAAATAAGCTTTTAAAAAAGCTAAATAAGGTGTTTTAGCATCTACTACTTTTACTGTACCTTTCTTATCATATGCTACAGGAACAACTGGTTCATTTAATACTAGTTGTTCTAATTCTTTTAGACCAGTCTCACCACCAACTGGAATAGCAAATTCTCTACTGATTTTTAATCCATTATATTCTTTAGGATTATGAGAAGCAGTTATTTGTACACTTGCTTTAATGTTATAATAAACAGTTGCAAAATATACCATAGGAGTTGTTGATCGTCCGATGCTTAATACATAATTACCTGAATCCATAACACCTTGAGAAAATGCTTTAAATAAAGCATCACTGCTAACTCTAATATCACGACCTACTAAAACTTCGTTAGTCTTTAATAGTTTAGGTAAAAAGAATCCTACCTTATACGCTAAATCTTCACTTATGTCTTTGTTAAAGACACCACGAATATCATAAGCTTTAAATGCGCCCATAATGCTCACTCCTATTATTTTATTATCTTGCATCAAACCATTTACCGGTCAATGATGCCTCTAAATGTTCATTTAAATGTTCTGGAATAAGAATTTCAGATGCGCAATCAAGTGCAAAATTATCACTCATTCCAGCTATATAATCATAAATCAATCTTTTTGAGTTACCCTCTCGTTCAATATATTTACTCTCCATCTCCTGGACGTGAGAGCCAAAACCAAGGGCAAGCATATTTTTCTCATCTTCGTATAATTCATAAGAACTACCATTACTATCATATAAGGATTTAAGATAATTTGCGATTAGAGTTAAAAGTCTTGTGAAATATTTTCTATAACCGTGTAACATTGGAGATTTATATATATTTTCATAGTTATAATCTCTTAGAATTGATAGTGCATGAAATATATCATCACTAAAACTAATTCCAAATTCACTATTACTACTTTGAATCAAATCTGTTACCAAGGTATCGATAATTCTTCCATTTTCAGAGCCTAGAATTTCTTTTACTTCAGATGGTAAATCATCTTTTTCAATTAATTTTAATCTACAAGCATCTTCCCAATCTCGTCCAACATAAGCAATTGTATCACAGAATCTTACAACAGTAGCTTCATAGGTTGATGGTATTAAATTCTTTTTTGAAGTTATATTTGATAAATCTTTGATGATTGAGGAAGGTTTTAAGCTCTTTTGTAAAGATTCACCACAATGAGAAACTATTCCATCTCTAACTGCATAAGTTAAATTAAGGCCACTACCTTTTCTTGATAAAAAATCAACAACTCGCAGAGAATGAATTTCATGTTCAAAGGGTTCAAATCCATCAGAAACCATCAACTCACTTAAAATAGATTCACCTAAATGACCAAAAGGAGTATGTCCTAAATCATGGCCCATGCCAATGGCCCAGGCTAATTCACTATCCAAGTTTAGACCTCGACAAACTGTAGATGCTATTGAGGCTACATGAAGACAATGTTCCATTCTTGTACAAATGTGATCATTACTTGGGGCGTAGAATACTTGAGTTTTATGTTTTAAACGTCTAAATGCAGAAGAATGAATAATTGCAGTCGTATCACGATAATAAGAACTTCTTATATCTTTTGTCCTGACTTTAACTCTATTTTCTAGCACATTTGATGAAAGTTCATTATGCAAGTCTTTTCTAATCATTCCCAAACCCTTTTAATTATGTTATCATGTTATAATCAAAATTTCCACCACGGAGTTATATGTATGAGTATATTTTTATTACAAACGCTGATTTTAATCACTTATTTCATTTCCTTTTTGATGATTTTACATTTTTCATTCACAGACAAAGGAATTTATTGGTTTATTCCATTATTATTAAATATATTTTTCATACTATTACACGCGACATTTATTATATCGCAAAATGGTGGTAATATAAGCTTTTCACAGAATGTAATTGATTTATTGCCTAAATTCTTATCTTCTAATGCTTTATTTATTATGGCTTTTGGATTTTCAATTCTATGGCTTTTATTAGTTTTAACTTTTCATAATGCTTTTAAAAAGAATGTTAGTCCAAAAGACAAACGAAAAGAATTAATGAAGAAAAATTATTATGGTGCAATATATTCAGAGAGAATAGAAAAAAGAAAATATAATGAAAAAGTTAAGAAAAATACTCTTAGAAAATTATATGGTGCAAAAAAGCCTAGTAGTGATGTTTTTACTGAAGAATGGGCAAATAAATTTGAGAACAATTAAGGATTGAATGTGCAAAATTACTTTTTTTGTGGAATAAAACACAGTGGTAAAACAACTCATGCTAAAATATTTGGAAATAGAGAGAACCTTCCTGTATTTGATGGTGATGATTTAATACTAGATATTATTGATACTAGTATCAGAGAATACTATAGAAATAATGGGAAAAAAGCTTTTATGAGCACCGAATATACTAGTTTATTAAACTTACTAGATAATAATAAAGATTCTAAAGTAATCTCTCTCGGTGGTGGTATCTGCGATAACACAAAAGCCGTGGAATTATTAAAAGAAAATGGCATTATCATTTATATAAAAGTGGATGAAGAAACTCTTTATGATAGAATAATTAGAGATGGAATTCCTCCGTTTTTAGAGGGTAATCCTAGAGATAAATTCCATACTCTTTATCTAAATCGTGATAAAATTTATGCAGAAAATGCAAATATAGTAATTGAGCTTAAAGATGCTCCTATAGAAGAGACTGCATCAAAAATTGAAGCAGAAATAAATAAATGGATTATAAACAATGGGACATAATAGTTTTGGAGATAGTGTTAGTATAACAACATTTGGGGAATCACACGGGGCTGCAGTTGGTCTAGTAATAGATGGATTGAAAGCTGGACTTCCCTTTGATTTAGATTTCATACAGAATGAAATGGATAGAAGACGACCTGGAGGTAATTCCTTAGGAACACCTAGAAAAGAGGCTGATAAAATTAAAGTTTTATCTGGTGTTTACAATGGAATAATAACAGGTACACCTTTAACACTAATCGTTGAAAATACAAACCAAAGATCAAAAGACTATAGCAAGATTGCAGAAGTTTATAGACCAGGTCATGCAGATTTTACATACAATAACAAATATGGCATTAGAGACCCTCGTGGCGGAGGAAGATCCTCTGGCAGAGAAACTCTTGCAAGAGTTGCCGGGGGTGCTGTTGCTAAACTTTATTTAAATAAAGATAATATAAGTTGTGAAGCTGCAACTATTCAAATTGGAAATATAAAAGTAAATCCTGAAGAATGTAATTGGGATGAGAGAACTTCTAATGAATTATATTGTCCAAATAGTGAAAAAGCAAAAGAAATGAGAGACCTTATAAATCAATTAAGAGAAAAAGGTGATAGTATTGGAGGAATCATTGAATGTAGAATCAAAGGACTTCCAGTAGGCCTTGGAGATCCTGCATTTGACAAAGTAGAAGCACTTCTTGCCCATGCAATTATGAGTATTGGAGCAACTAAAGGCTTTGAAATTGGTGAGGGCTTTAATGCAGCAACTCTTAGAGGCTCCCAAAACAATGATCAAATGGACAAAAATGGATTTCTCTCAAATCACGCTGGTGGAACACTTGGTGGAATAACTACTTCTCAAGATCTAATTTTCAGAGTTGCTTTTAAACCAACCCCATCAATTTCACTACCTCAACAAACAGTTGATAGTGAAAATAAAGAAACAGAAATCACAATTCAAGGTAGACATGATCCTTGTATCTGTCCTAGAGCAGTGGTTGTGGTTGAAGCAATGAGCGCCATTGTAATATTAAATTTAATGAAAGAAATATCCTTGGAGGATAAATAATTGAACGATACTCCCTTAATAGTACAAAGTGATAAAACACTGTTACTAGATGTACATCATCCAATGTTTGATGATTGCAGAAATGAAATTGCAACTTTTTGTGACTTGATAAAAAGTCCTGAACATATACACACCTACGCATTGACTCCAATCTCTCTTTGGAATGCAGCATCTTGTAATATTGATAGCACAAAGATTATTGAAATATTAACAAGATGGTCAAGATTCCCTATAGCGCCTTCAATAAGTTTCTTTATTGAAGATATTTCATCACGTTTTGGTAAATTACTTCTTATTGAAGATAACAGACAACATCCTAAAAGAGATGATGAAAGTGATGATAATATTGCACCAATTGCATTAACAAATGATGAAATAGATAATAAATTAAATGAATATCTAAGACAGAGAAATATTAATTCAAAACTTAAACGTGATTTAAATAAAAAAATTAGAGAAGGTGTTGAATTAAGTGAAGAAGAGAGTGAATTATATCAAAAATTAACCAACAATGAAGTAAATCAAATTGATGATGATAATAAAATCCAAGGTGTTTTATCTCCATTTGAAGAGACTTATTTATTAAAGATTACTGATAATCTAATTTTCAGAATTATTGAAGCTAACAGAATATTTAACAATGTTCTATTCAAAGTCTCTGAGGATACTTTTGCACTTAGAAAACTCTCAAGAGGTGATGTGAAGGTAAAACTTATTAATCTAGGTTATCCTGTAGACGATAGAATTCCTCTAAAAAAAGGCATTCCAATTGATGTAGCTTTTAGAGCAAAAACTCTTGAAGGTAAAGAATTTGGAATCAGAGATTATCAAAAAAGAGCAGCTGATGCACTAATTGGACAAGGTGGACCTGGAAGCGGTTATGGTACAGTTGTATTACCATGTGGTTCAGGAAAGACTGTTATTGGCATGGAAATATTAACAAGACTTGCTACAAGAACACTTGTTATAACCACAAATGTTGCCGCTGTTCATCAATGGATAAATGAACTTTTAGACAAAACAACTTTAACAAAAGATGATATTGGCGAATATACAGGTGAAAACAAAAATGCTAAAAAAGTATCAGTTTGTACATATCAAGTATTAACCTGGAGACCTGATAAAGTTGGTCCATTCCCTCACTTTGAACTATTAACAAAAGGAGAATGGGGACTGATCATTTATGATGAAGTACATATGTTACCAGCTCCAGTTTTCAAAGTAACAGCAGAATTACAATCTCTATACAGAGTAGGACTTACTGCTACACTTGTTAGAGAAGATAATAAAGAAGATGAAGTATTTTCATTAGTTGGTCCAAAGCGTTTTGATGTTCCTTGGAGTGAATTAGAGGCAACAGGGTTTATTGCAGAAGCTTATTGTTCAGAAATTAGAGTACCTCTTCCACTAGATATGGAAGTAAAATATGCACTTGCAAATAAAAGAGAACAATTTAGAATGGCAAGTGAAAATCCAAGAAAACTCGAAATTGTAAAAACACTTCTTGAAAAACATGAGGGTGAATTTATACTTGTAATTGGACAATATCTATCCCAACTAAAAGCAGTTGCTAAGGCAATTAATGCTCCTATAATAACAGGTTCAACGGCTAATAAGAAAAGAGATGAGCTTTATACTAAATTTAGAAAAGGCGAATTGAAAGTTCTTGTAGTATCGAAGGTTGCAAACTTTGCAATTGATTTACCTGATGCATCGGTTGCTATTCAATTGTCTGGTACATTTGGTTCTAGATCTGAGGAAGCACAAAGACTTGGTCGAATATTAAGACCTAAAGACATTAATAGTAATTTTTATTCTCTTGTAACACAAAACTCTTCTGAAGAAGAATTTGCACTCAACAGACAAAAATTCCTTGCAGAACAAGGATATAGATATTCAGTAGAAGTTTATGAAGAATAGGTATATAATAACCATTAGTATTGATGATTAAATTAAAAACACATGAGGAGAAAAGCCAAATTTATTTGGTTGGTATTTTATGAATAAAGAAACTATTTTTTTTAAGAGATGGCTTGAAGACTTAGACAACGAAAAATTTTACTACTTTGCGAGGAATTATCTTCCTGAGGTTTCAACACCTTATAATCAAATTGATGTTATAGAACAACTTATTTCTTTTTTCTTAAATGATGAAAACTCCTCTACAATGTTATCAACAATAGATGAGATTGATAGTTTAATTATTGGATTAGCAAATCTTACAGGAGGAATTAATTCCTCCAATATACTAAAGTTATTAAGACCTTTTGAAAGTGAAACTAGCACAGAAGATAATAGTGTTAAGTTTTATACCTACTTTAATAATAATAAATATATTGAAGAGTTTAACTATGTGGAAATAATAGATCACATATCCTCTTTAGTTAAGAGAATGTTGTTATTATCAAATAATGGTAAATTTATTCTTAATCCTATTTTTGGAGATGAACTAGTATTAAAAGGTTCCCTACTCCCTCTTATGAGTGTTAATAGCAAAGAAAAATTCTATAATGATAATTATATTTCAACTGAAGTGCTTAGGGGTTATTTGAGCATATTAAAAATTGAACAAAAGCTTACAATAAATCAGAAAAAAAATACTCTAGGTCAGCTTTTCCCATCCTATGAAGAATCTTTAATATTAAAGATGAGTGATATTATAGACAATCTATTATTGAATCTTAATATATTTACTCCTTTTGATTATGTTGAATATGAATTATTACAAAATTTAATTGATTTAACTGATTTTGAATTCAATGTTTTATTAATTGTAAATTTATTAAATGACTTATTTCCTGATAATAATAATGTTTACCTTTTTGCTTCAGAACTACTTTCCTATGCACTTGATACAAAAATATTTGATTTAACGTCATTCACCCTATTAAGTGAAGCACTATCAACAAAATATAATATTTGTATAAATAATGGATTTATTAATGACCTTGTAGAATTATCTATTTTAAATAAATTTAATAATTTATTATTTGCAAGTGATATTAAAAAAGTAAAAGAAGAATCTGATACTCTTGTTTTTGATACTGATTTAAGTGTTAGATATTTAGGTGCAAGAGCTAATGGAGATATTCTTTGGAGATTTACTAGAATTCAAAGATTAGATACCCAAACAATTTATCAACTTACAAAAGAAGATTTCAGAGATGCTCTTGATAGTAAATTAACTAAAGAGAAAATCTATGATTTTGTTATAAAAAATAGCTTTGCAAAGGAAAATTGTCCAGCCCTAAGATATCTTGATTTAGTTGAGCAACAATATAGTCAAATATCAATTTATGATGGAATCATCATACAAGGAAATGAGAGAGTTTCAACAATACTTTCATCCCATCCTGATTTACAATCTCACATAATAAAAAAACTTAGTGATAATATATTTTTAATGCAAAGAGAGAGTGAACCTGTTTGGACAAAAATAATTGAAAACTCAGGCCTTTTAGTGCCTAGAAGAAAAGGTGATATTATACAAAGTGATACATTCTTTACAAACGATCAATGGAGAGTAAGTAAAGGCTATCATCTTAGAGAAGAGCAGCAAACACTAATAAAAAATTTAGTTAAAATCTGTAGTTCAATTAAAGTTGAAACACGACTATTCTCAAATCCTCTTGCAAAGAAAAGTTTTTCATCAAAAAAATTAAAGATTGCTATTGAATTGTTAGAGTGTAGATCAGAAGAGCGAGAAGATTTAAAATCACGTTTAAGACTTGCAATGATTATCAATCAATCTCAATTAGCAGCTCCTCAAGTTCTAGATTCAAATATCGGAGCTAGCGGTTTTGATTATAAGCGTAAAGTTAACGTTTTTAAGATGGCTGCAAAACAAGCTGGAGCTATAGTAAAAATTGGATATATGAAACATGAATTTCTATTGATTGTTGAAAAGATTCAAAACCTTGGAAATAATGAATTCAGTGTTGAAGCTAAGAGACTCCCAACTCTAGAAAAAGTTGAGATTCCAATTAATAAAATATTCTTTGTTAAGATTACTAATTATATTACGGAATAATAAATCAGGCTATTTTGAAGTTAATACTTTAAAATAGCCTATTTTTTAACTCAAGTATTTAGCTAAAGTTGTAACTAATTCTGAATTGTTTATTGGCTTTGCAATATGAGAGTTCATACCAGCATTATAACAATTCCTAATATCTGATATAAAAGCATTTGCTGTCATTGCAATAATAGGAATTCCTTTTGCATCACTTCTATCTAGAGCTCTTATTTCTCTAGACATCTCAAGCCCATCCATGAAAGGCATTTGAACATCAGTAATAATCGCATCAAAAGTTCCCATGACATTATTTTTAAAGAGTTCTAAGCCCTCAACACCATTATATGCCTCAACAACGATAATGTCTAATTTAGAAATTAATTTCTTAGCAAGTAGCATATTAATTTTATTATCTTCAACAAGAAGAACTTTATTTCCAGATAATCTTACAGACCTAAATTCACAGTTTTCGCCATTTTCATCACAATGTTTAACAACCCATTTTTCATCAGCTCTAAGTGGTATTGAAATAGTTGTTTTTGTTCCATGACCTAAAACACTTTCAATTTTAATACTACCACCAATTTCATCAATATGTCTCTTTGCAATGGCAAGCCCTAGACCTGTTCCTTCAATATTATTTACCAATTTATTGTTTGATCTAAAGAAGGGATTAAAGACATTTTTCAATTCCTCTTTGCTCATTCCAATTCCTTGGTCCTCAACTTCAAAAGTATATATATTTAAGTCTTTTTCGCTATCAAATTTATCAGCTACTCGAAGTGTAATAGTTGTATTATTTGGAGAGAATTTTATTGAGTTATTTATAATATTTTCGATTACTCTACTTGCAACTGTTTTATCAACATATACAAATGGTTTTTTAATATCAACACAAAAGTCTAGATGTTGTTTTTTCTTTAATAAAATTGGTTTTAATCTTAGTGTTAAATCATTTAATACATTTACAATGCTAACTTGTGAAACATTATAAACTATTTTTGAACTTTCAATTCTACTCATATCTAAAATATCATTTATTAAATCAAGAAGATGAGCTGACGAACTTTTAATTATGTTAAGACTTTCAACAAGTTGTTCTTTATTATCAATATCCTCAAGTGCCAATTCATTCATTCCAATTATTGCATTAAGTGGTGTTCTAATATCATGAGACATTGATGATAAAAATTTAGTTTTTGATGCATCAGCACTTTTTGCAAGATTGAGTGCATCGGCTAATTCTCTATTTCTAGCTTCATTTTGTCTTTCTATATCTGTTATATCATCCCAAAAACTTCCATATACTCGTTCTCTACTATCTAATAAAACCAGTTTTGAACGCTTAACAAACTCAATACCATCATTATCTTTTATTCTATAGACTGAATAAACAGAATCATTTCCTTTTAATTGATTTTCAAAATATTTTTCTAAATCCTCTTTATTATTAATTTTTGATAAAAATTGTTTTCTAATTTTATCAAGAACCTCGTTAATAGTTAAAACACTGATACCTTCAGGGAAATTAATAATATTTGATTCATTCTTATATGTTAATACCTCATCATTAAGAAAATCGATTCTTGAAAATAATTCATAATTTTGGTTCGCCGATACTTTTAGAAGTTCATCAGTTTTAACTTCAATATCTACATCTTCACCAGTTGCAAAACACATTAATTCCTGGGTGTTAGGATTTTCAATGACTCTCAACCTAAGTTTAATTGATTTAGATTTGTCATTCGGACGTATTTTTATAATTCTTTGAGAACCATATATACCCTTTTTATAATTTTCGACTAATTCATTCTTTAAATATTTATGATACTGAACTTTTTGTCGATGATTTTCAATTAAATGAAAGAATTTGTACAGAATTTCATTTTTAGGTATTTTTTGAAGATTCTTATCTGTACTAGAAAAAGATTGAACTTCTAATGTGTTTAAATTAATAAATGCATAAATAAGCTGATTTGTATTTCTAAGATTTTGGAATGTTAATTCTTCTTGGTACCTTTTCTCTTCATCTTTATATTTAGTAATATTTCTTGAAGATCCAATCGCTGTTTTTGCAACACCTTTTGCATTAACTAATTTTGTTAGTTCACTGTGATACCATTGTTCATTAAAACCTGGTACAGTTACTCTATATTCAGATGATGCTTGAAAAGCACCCTCTTTAATTTCTTTAAACATATTTAAATATAGATGTGTATCTTCTTTATTTATATCTTTAGAAGTTTCAATTAATTCATATCTACTAACTCCACCTGTAATAGCTGTTGGATCATCTAAAATTAAAATCTCATCACTACTTAAATCATATTCCCAAGTTCCAATATCATTATTTCTAAGGATTGTTCCAAATCTTTGTTCAAGTTTTTTATAACGATTCAAATCTGATACTGTAATAACAAGTTTAATTCTTTTGCCATCATCATCATAAATTGCTGAAATTTTTACATCTCTCCAAGTATAACCAATGTTTTGAAGATTCATTATTACTTCACAATCTATATAGTCTACCTCACCACTTTTAATTTTTAGAAATGAATCAACATATAATTTTTGATAATCAGGATGAACTAAACCATGTGAGATAAAGTACTCAAGATAGTTTTCAATTGTCTCATCAACTCCAAGAGCATCTCTACCAATTTTATTAATGTGAAGAGTATCATCTTCTAAAAAGTATTCAAAATATATTAGTTTTAAATGAGTCAAAGCCTTATCTAATTGCTTGAGTGTTAATTTATTTGTTTTTTCACCTTTTATTATTTTTGTGACATCAATAACATATCGAATATTAGCATCAATTCCTTCCCATTCAACAATTTGAACTGTGAGTGTTAAATATTTATCAATTGATTCAAAGTAAACAGATTCATTTGTTGTAGCTAAATTCAAATAATTATTTGAGCTCCATGAATTATCCTTGAGAAGTTTATAGGCATCACGACTATCACATTCAGCTAAAAGCTTGTGACCAAATTTATTTGCTCTTATTAATTTATCAGATGATATATCAGTTACAAAAATAGCACCATTAAATCCATTAAAAATACTTTCTCTTAGTGAAGCTTCACTATCTTTAAAATGATTTAATACATCTAATTCTTCATCATCAAAATTAAAAAACATACCAAGAAGTCCAACTATCACCTCCCCTTCATAAAGAGGAATTTTTGAAGTTGAAACATGATCTACTTTGTTTCTATCTGTACTTAGTGGATAATTTGTTTTATATTTTTTACCTCTCAATACAGACTCATCTATAAGATTAAAGATTGTTGCTGTATCAAAATCAATAATATCATAGTCTGTTTTATGCAATAAATCTTCAGATTTATTAATATTTAAGGATTTTAAGAATTTTGAGTTTACATAAAGATAATGGCCGGCACTATCTTTAATAAAAATTGAAAGAGGAAGTTCTTCTAATAGTTCTTTCTGCTTTAATATATTTTTTAATTGAATTTTATAATCGTTCATTAATTTCTCACTTTAAAAAAATTTTACTACTGAAACAATTATTTATTCAACAAGTTAAAGCGTAAATAGTCCAAACTCTAAGAATAATAAAGGAAATTATATAACAATAGCTAAATGAAAGTTTTTGTTTTTTTCATTACTTAAAATTTCTAGGTTTTAAAGATAACCTTTAGATATGAATTAAATATAAAAAATATTCTTAAAAACATTCTAAATAGGTTATAAAATACTATCATACTTTTTAAAAGTTTACTAGAAAAATATAGTTATCTATTACATTATAAAAAATATCAAAAACGAGTTTAACGCAAAAAAAACTCTAAGAATGAATAGTTCTCAGAGTTTATACTTAGTAAATATTTACTTCACCAATTTATAATTCGATGTTAACCCAATGAGGATAATGATAACCTGTAAATGCTTCAAATTGAAGCTTTCCCTGCTCAATTAACATTCTTTTACCATTATAGGTATTACATCCAGCTTCTTTAGCTTTGATTAAGAAAGCAGTATTTTCGGGTTTATAGATTAAATCATAAACATATTCCTTACCGCTAAATTCTAAATCTGGAACAGGATTTGTTCCCAAACTTTCATCCATACCAACTACGGTTGTTTGAACAACTAAATCAACTTTTCCACTATACTTTGAAACATTTTCAATAACATCATAATTACTCATAGTTTCAGATGCAAGATTTGCAGCTTTTACTTTTGTTCTATTAATAATTGTAACCTTTACATGATGATTTCTTAGAGCCCAGACTATCGCACGAGAGGCACCACCTGCACCAATTACTAAAGCACTTTTAATTTTTTCACTTGCAATTTCTTCTTCAATAGGAGCTAAAAAACCATAATAATCAGTATTGATTCCTTTCCACATTCCTTGAATTCTAGTAACAGTATTACAAGCACCTGTTTGTTGAACCTCTCTTGTAATTTTACCAAGGTATGGAAGAACATCCCTTTTATGAGGAACTGTTACAGAAAATCCATGTATTTGAATTAACTCAGCAAGTTTAAAGAAAGTTCTAACCTTATCAACAAGGAAAGGAACATAAATTGCATTATAATGAATCGAATCAAATCCAGGATTATGAATTTTAGGAGAGGCTGTATGTAATACAGGATTTCCAATTATTCCATAAATATTTGTTCTATTATTAAATTGGTCGGCCCTATATAAAGTCTTTAACGCCTTTGGAGTTAATTGTCCTGGTGCACTCTCATTTTCAGATGCAAAAGTCAACATTGAACCAATTTTTTTATATAAAATTCTTGTACAAACTCCATAAGGCCCCATAGCAACAATTATCTTTTCTTTTATATCTTTAAGCTCTTGTTGCATTCTAAATATAGTAACAACATCTACAATTGTATTTGGTGTTACTGCAATTTTTGGGATGTCCCCTTTTTTTGCAAGCTTAGTTACTTTTGCAAAAAGCTCAGATGGAATTTTTTCAAAGTCATGATAACTTCTTATAATCTTAATTCCTTTAGCTCTTAACTCAGCTTCGAAATCATTTCGAACGTCCCTATCTTCTTCTTTGACTTTTAAATCAGATCTCTTTACATCATCTTCAATATCAACATAAGAAAAGTCACCCTTCAATACAATAGAACGTAATATAGCCATTCTTGTTTTATCATTTAATTTAGAAGCTCCACCATCGGATACTCTTCTAAAAGTTGCAATTGTTGGAAATCCACATAGACGAGGGAAAATTTGCGCACTCGCTAATTCCCGCTCTTCTAACAAGTCTAATCGTAACTCAACAATATCTATATATTCTTTATTTCTTTCTACTTGTTTTAAAGCAGATGTAAGTGTTTGCTCACTAGTGGTTAAACAGATCAACTGAAATTCTCCTTGTTGTCATTTAAAACAACATATTGTATGATAATAATAACCTTAAAACAACCACATATCAACACAATAATGGAGAAAATATAATGGGAACTCTTCAAGTTCAGGATATAAGTCTCGCTTTTGGCGATAGAGACATCCTTTCAAATATTAATTTCACGCTATATGAAAAATCAAGAGTTGCTCTTGTCGGAGGAAATGGATCTGGAAAATCCACACTTCTAAAAATCATATGCAATATAATTCCATCTGATAGCATGAATATAAGCCAAACAAAAGGCCTTAGAGTTTCTTATTTGCCACAAAGCGATATCGTTTTTGAAGAATCTACACTGTATAATGAAGTAGAAAAAGGTTATTTTAGATTTAATGAAATGCTTGAAAGAAAAAAGGAATTAGAAGACCTTTTATCTCATATTAACGAAGGTGATAATATTGATTCTCAATTATTAGAACTTCACAATATCCAAGAAGAACTACTTCTCAGTGGTTACTTTGATAGAAAAATAAAAATAGAACAAATACTAAAAGGTCTAGGCTTTCATCACCAAGATTTGACTCGCCATTGTAGTGAATTCTCAGGTGGTTGGCAGATGCGTGTCGCACTAGCTAAGATACTTGTAGAAAATCCAGACATAATGTTTTTAGATGAACCGACAAACTATCTAGATATTGAAGCTAGAATATGGCTTAGAAACTATTTAAAAAACTACTCTGGTGGACTCATGTTAGTCAGTCATGACCAGGATTTTCTAGATCAAACTATAAATGAAGTATATGAGTTATTTAAAGGTAGCCTTACAAAATATTCAGGCAACTATAGCCAATACATTAAACAGAGAGAAATTGAGATAGAGCAAAAAGAGAAAGAATGGAAAAGCCAAGCTGAACAGATTGCAAAGACAGAATTATTCATTGAAAAATTCCGCTATAAAGCATCGAAAAGTAAGCAGGTTCAGAGTAGAATAAAGCAACTTGAAAAAGTTGACATTATTGAAGTTCCATCACATCTTAAAAAGATGCATTTTCAATTTCCAAAGGCTCCTCATTCAGGAAATGATGTTATGAAAGTTATTAATCTTTCAAAAAGTTATGGAGAACATAAAATTTTTGATAATTTGAACTTTCAAATTAACAGAGGTGATAGATTAGCAGTAACTGGTGCAAACGGTGAAGGTAAATCAACACTTCTAAGAATGTTATGCCACCAAGACAGTGATTATAGTGGTCAAATTATTGATGGGACAGGACTTCAAATTGGATATTTTGCACAAGATACCGAGAAGACTCTTAATCCAGCAAATGATTTGATTAGTGAAATTTCTGAAGTAACTCAGACATCTGATCTTCCAAATATTAGGAACTACCTTGGTGCTTTTCTATTCCAAGGTGATGATGTATTTAAATCCATAAGCATTTTAAGTGGTGGAGAGCGATCTCGTATTGCACTTCTAAAAATATTAATGAACCCTGTTAATCTATTAATTTTAGATGAACCTACAAACCACTTAGATATTAATTCAAAGGATATGTTGATTGAGGCACTTAAAGGCTATGATGGTACAATGGTTTTTGTATCCCATGATACTTACTTCATTGAACACTTAGCTAATCGAATTCTTTACTTATCTGATGATAAACCTGAATTCTTTGAAGGTGATTATCATTATTTCAAAACAAGACTTGAAGAAAAGGAAAAGATTGAAAGTAATGGTGATAGTAGTTCTAATGAATCGCCTGATGTTGTTGAAATATCATCAGGTGCTCTTAGCTACAAAGCACAAAGAGAAAAAAATAATAGACTAAAAAAACTTCAAAGAGAAAATGAAAAACTTTTAGAAGAAAATGATAAGTTGTATGAAAAAATTGCAAACCTTGAAATTGAAATGTCAAAAAGTGAAGTATATAGTGATGCAACAAAAATAACTAAGGTAATGAGTGATAAAGAAAAACTTGAACAGATTGTTGAAAAAAACGAAGAGTTTTGGCTTGAAGTTGAAGAAGATATAGCTCAATTGTCTAAAGAGTTAAATATATGAGTTCAGATTTAAGTTCTTATTTTAAAACAGTTATTTTAGCCTCTGCCTCACCTGCTAGATTAGAAATTCTAGAGAGGGAGGGCCTTAGTGTAATTGTTAGACCAACAGATACTGATGAAATTTTAGAGAATGTAAATAGTGAAAATATAAGAGAGAAATTAATTAACCTTTCTCTTGATAAATTAAATACTTATATAGATAAATATGGAGAGTCTGAATTTCCTATTATAACTTGTGATACAGTTATTTATTTCTACAATAATATAATTGGTAAGGCAAAAAATAGAGAGGAAGCACAAAAAACTCTTCTAAGTTTTAGTAATAAAAAGCAAAGAGTCTATACAGCTATGTGTCTAAAACTACCTGATGGAAGACTTATAAAAACATGCGATATGGCAGAGCTTAATTTTAAAAATAATAGTAAAGAAGAAATTGAAAAATACTTAAATACTGATGAATGGATTGGAGCTGCAGGTTCATATCGTATTCAAGCAAAAGGCTATAGCCTAATTGATAGGTATTTTGGTGATTTTGATACTATTGTAGGGTTGCCTCTTTTGTCAATTTCTGATTTACTAAGAGCAACTCTATCCTAGATAGAGAATTTCCGCTCCTTATGGAGTGAGATATATACGAAGGGTGACGGCCCTGCAATAGCAACGTGCGCTAGAGCTTGTAATTTATTTGTCGTCAGTTTAGGAGATAATATGTCCGTAGTAACAATGAAAAGCCTATTAGAATCAGGCGTACACTTTGGCCACCAAACAAAAAGATGGAATCCAAAGATGGCTCGTTTCATTTTCTCACAGAGAAATGGAATTCATATCATAGATCTACAAAAGACTTCAACTTGTATCGTTGAAGCTTATGATGCTGTTCGTAACGTAGTTAAAGATGGCAAATCAGTTTTATTTGTAGGTACTAAAAAACAAGCTCAACTTGTAATCGAACAAGAAGCTAAACGTTGTAACATGCCTTACATCAACAATCGTTGGTTAGGTGGTATGCTAACAAACTTCACAACAATCAAAAAATCAATTTCAACACTTAAAAAAATCGAAAAGATGGAAAGTGATGGTACTTTTGAATCTCTAACTAAGAAAGAAGTTTCTCTTTTAACAAAGCAGAAAACTAAATTAGAGAAGAACCTTGGTGGTATCAAGGACATGAAAGACCTACCAGGTGCTGTATTCATTATCGATACAAAAAAAGAAGCTATCGCAGTAACAGAAGCTAAGAAATTAGGCATTCCTGTAGTTGCTGTAGTTGATACTAACTGTGATCCTACAGATATTACTTACCCAATTCCAGGTAATGATGATGCTATTAGAGCTATTGCTTTATTCGTTGAAATCATTGCTAATGCAGTAATTGATGCAGATAACGAAGCTGGTATCCAAATTGTTGAAACATTAACAGATGAAAATACTGAAGAAACTGAAGTAACAGAAGTTGAAGAAGAAGTTGTATTCTCCTCAGATGAAGATCTTTCAAATTTCGAAGCAACTGAAGCTGCTGAAGTAACTGAAGATGTAACTAACGAAGAAGCAGTAACAAGTGTAACTGACGGAATCGAAGTTGACGATAAGACTTTATACCAAGACTAGGAGATTATTATGGAAATTAAAGCTGCTACAGTTAAAAAATTACGTGACGCTACAGGCGCAGGTATGATGGATTGTAAAAAAGCTCTAGTAAAAGCAGAAGGCGATTTCGCTGTTGCTGAAAAGCACCTTAAAGAAATGGGCCTAGCTGCTGTTGCTAAAAGATCTGACCGTGCTACAGAAAACGGTAGAATCTTTACAAGAATCACAGCTGACAAAGCTATTCTTGTTGAACTAACATGTGAAACAGATTTCGTTGCTAACAATGAGGATTTCGCAAAATTAGGCGAAAGCATCATTGATGTAGTTATTGAGAAAAATTACACAGAAGTAACTGAAGAATTAAACGCTATGGTAACTGAATTAATTGCTGTTATCAAAGAAAATATGACACTTAAAAATGTTCTTGTATTCGATTTATCTTCAACTGAATATGCTACAACTTATATCCACGGTGCTGGTGAAAAAGGTGTATTAGTAGAATTCAAAGCTGATAAAGCTGAAGCTTTTGAAAATGAAGCTGTTAAAGAATTCTGTGCAGATTGTTCATTACATGTTGCTGCATTCACTCCACAATATTTAGAACCTTCCCAAATTCCTGCTTCTGAAATCGAAGAATTAACTGACATTTTCACAAAACAGGCTTTAGGCATGGGTAAACCTGAAAAGATTATTCCAAATATTGTAAAAGGTATGGTAGCTAAAAACCACGCTCAAACATGTTTCCTAAAACAAGCTTTTGTTAAAGATGACAAAGTTTCTGTTGAAGCAAAGATGAAAGAAGTTGCTAAGGCAGCTGGTTGTAAATTAGAAATCACAGGTTTCCAATTATATTCAACTGGTGCTTAGGTTTTTACAATAACTAGATAATTTAAAAGCTCACTGGTGCAAACTGGTGAGCTACTTATTAAAAGAGGAAATTATGGAAAATATCATTAACAATTGCGAAAGTAAAATGGAAAAAACAGTTGCTGCTTTAGACAATGAATACAAAAGTCTAAGAACTGGTCGTGCAAGTGCAGCTTTATTCAATAACATTAGTGTTGAATATTATGGTGCACAAACTCCTCTATCACAAGTTGGTTCAATTAGTATTCCTGAAGCTCGTATGGTAGTTATTCAACCTTGGGATAAAACTGTACTACCTGCTATTGAAAAAGCTATCTTAAAAAGTGATTTAGGTTTAACACCAAACAATGATGGTAAATTAATCAGAATCAACTTCCCATCTCTTACAGCTGACCGTCGTAAAGAACTTGCTAAACAAGCAAAGCAAATTGCAGAAAAAAGCAAAGTTTCAATTCGTAACATTCGTCGTGAAGCAATTGATGAAATTAAAGCACTTGAAAAAAATTCTGAAATTAGTGAAGATGATCAAAAATCAGGTGATGCTAGAGTTCAAAAGTTAACTGATAAATTTGTTGCTCAAATCGGTGATGTTGCAGCTGCAAAAGAAAAAGAGATCATGGAGATCTAGTATGGTAGATAATAACTTACAACATCTTGGTATAATCATGGACGGTAATGGTCGTTGGGCTAGTAAACGCCATCTACCTAGAACCGCGGGACATCTTGAAGGATTAAAAGCTTTAAAACGTTGTATCCTTGGTAGTATCGAGATGAATATAAAGTTTTTATCTCTCTATGCTTTTTCTACAGAAAATTGGAAGCGACCAGAACAAGAAGTAAATTACTTGATGAATTTGGTCGCAACCAAATTACCTGGGGAATTAAAATTTTATATGTCAAAAGACATTAGAATTTTAGTAAGAGGAAGTAAGGAAAATCTTCCAAAAAATGTTTCAGCAGCCATAAAAAAAGTAGAAGATACAACAAAAGATAATTCAACTTTAACTGTAATAATTTGCTTCAATTATGGTGGACAAAGTGAAATAGCTGATGCAATTAATTCAATTATTGCAGAAAAACTCACAATTCCTATTACACCAGAAATCATAAGAGAGCATATTCAATATCCTTTTTTGCCTCCAGTTGATATGATTGTTAGAAGTGCAGGAGAAAAAAGATTAAGTAATTTTCTTTTATGGGAAAGTGCCTACTCTGAATTTGGTTTTTATGATAAACTATTTCCTGAATGGAATGAAGAATTTATTAAAGATATAATTGAAGATTTCCAAAAAAGAACACGTAAATTCGGAGGCCTCGGAAAATGACAACTTTCCAAAAGAGACTTACAACCGTTTTGGTTGGAGTTCCATTTATATTATTAGTGGTATTTGGACTGCCTCAATATAACCATTTAGCATTTGCCATTGTAGCAACTTTTTTTTCATATTTTGGATCAAAAGAGATTACAAAAGTAATAAAAGATAAAAGTGGAGTTGAATTAAACATCCCTTTCCAATTAGGAATGCTACTTCCTATTTCTCAATGGATATCACTGTCATTTCATTATCCAAATTTAACAGAAATTTGTTTACTATTTTTAATATTATATGCCTTTGCTAAAGAAATTATACAAGGTGCCAAAGAAGAATCACCATTTAATTCTTCACTAATGAAAATAGCCTATGATACATTAATAATTATTTATCCCAATTTTTTAATATCGTTTATAGTTGGATTTAGTTTATTTACAAATGCTTCCGCACTTTATGCAATGTTCTTCATCATAGTTTTTTCAAACGATATATTTGCCTATGTATTTGGAATATTATTTGGTAAAAACAATAGAGGCGTATTTTTGGTTAGCCCAAACAAAAGCGTTGCAGGTTTCCTTTTAGGGGGATTAAGTTCTATTGCTTGTGGTGTAGCATGTTTTTATTTTATTCCAGGAATTTCTCAACAAGTTAATGTTTTTGAAGTAGCTATTTTATCACTCTTTGTTTCACTAAGTGCAAACATTGGAGATTTAATAGAATCTGTAATTAAGAGATCTGCAAATATTAAAGACTCAGGAAGACTCATTCCTGGAAGAGGTGGCGCATTAGATAACCTTGATTCTATACTTACAGCAGGTCCTGTATTTTATTTATTAATACAATTATTTGGAATGTAATTTATGAAAAGAGTTATTATTCTTGGTGCAACAGGTAGTATTGGTACTACCTGTTTGTATTCCATTAAAGAAAAAAATTTACCTTTAGAAGTAGTTGCTATAAGTGCAAATACTAATGTAAGAAAATTAGAGACATATGGTGATCAATTCAATGTTAGAAACTTATATCTAGCAACTAATCAACCTCACTGCGATTGTTTTAACTATTATACTAGTCTTGATGAACTTCTAGACACAGTAAAATGTGATATTGTTTTAAATGGAATTGCAGGTTTTAAAGGTTTAGAAGCTAGTGTAAAAGTACTTGAAAGAGGAATTGATTTAGCACTTGCTAATAAAGAATCTGTTGTTGCAGGAGGGTCTTTTATATTTGAAATTGCAAAAAAAAATGGTTCAAGTATAAATCCTGTTGATAGTGAACACTCAGCAATTAAAGCCCTCCTAGATGCTCATAAAAAAGAAAATGTAAAATCTTTAATTATAACAGCTAGTGGGGGACCTTTTAGAACTCTTGAAAAAAATGCTTTTAAAAATATAACTGTTGAAAGTGCATTAAACCATCCTACATGGAAAATGGGTAAGAAAATTACTATTGATAGTTCCACTCTTGCTAATAAGGCCTTAGAGGTTATAGAGGCATCTTATTTATTTAATTTTAGTGAAAAAAATATAGAGGTCGTGGTTCATCCACAATCAATTATTCACTCAATGATTAGAATGAATGATGGAGCTGTATACTCTCAAATGGGAACACCTAATATGTCACTCCCTATAATTGAAGGTTTACTAGGAGTCTATAATGAAACAAATCTAGTGGACCCTCTTTCTTTTGATAACCTATCATTAACTTTTGAAAAACCAGATTATGAGAGATTTCCTCTCTTAAAAATAGCATTTGATATTTTAAAAACAGGTTGCTCCTACCCTATTGCTTTTAATGCTTCAAATGAAGTTGCAGTTGATGCTTTTTTAAATAAAAAAATTTCATATTTACAACTGCAAGATTGTGTATTATCTGTTATGCAGAATGATTTCATGAACAACTGCACATCTTTGATTCAAACAATTGAAGAAGATAATAGAGCAAGAGCCCTTGCTAAGGCTTATATAAATAGCTTATAAATTAATATATGGATCAAATCTTACAAACTTTAATAAAATATGTCCTTGGCATATTAGGTATTGGTAGCATTGTTATATTACATGAGGCAGGTCATTTTATTGCGGCCCATTTAAATGGTATCGAAGTTGAAATCTTTTCAATAGGATTTGGTCCTAAATTAATTGGTAAAAAATGGGGGAAAACTGAATACAGGATTTCCCTTATTCTATTTGGTGGATATTGTCGCCTAAAAGGTTCTGATGATTTAACTAGGGCATTAGATTTAAAATCTGATCAATTTATTCACATTGAACATGGATCTCTTTTTTCTGTTCATCCTTTTCACAGATTATTAGTTTATCTTGCAGGACCAGTTACAAATGTATTAATTTCTATTCTTCTTTGCTCTATTTTAGCAGGCCTTTCATACTCTACTTTATCCACTCCTGCATATGTTGCTCCTGTGAGTGACTATCCAACTCTATTTAATAGCAATTCAAGTCCATCTCAATCAGCTGGAATTTTAAACGGCGATAAAATTATTAGTATTGATAATCATAAAATAAGAGATTATCAAGAAGTAGTTGAAGTATTATCTGAAAACCAAAAACAGGATTTGATTTTTGGTGTTGAGAGAGAAGATACAGAAGGCGTTAAAAATTTAGAATTTTTAGTATCCGGACTTCCTAATGAAGATTCAAGTTATAGATTTGGTTTAACAAATATTATAAAAGCAACCATTGCATCTGTTAGGTTTTTAAGTCCAGAATCAAAAGCAGGATTAGAAAAAGGTGATCAAATAATTGAAGTCAACAATAAGATTATTAATAATAATTTGGAATTATTGATGGCCATTGATAATTCAAAAGATACACCCATAAACCTAACAATTCTAAGAGATGGTGAGAAAAAAAATATAAGCTATATTCGATCCTTCAGTGATGGAAAATATGTAAATAATTTCTCACTATACTCCCCTACTAGATTAATTGATGGTCAGTCATTTGAGTTATCAATACAAAGTGGTTTCAATAATGCCATGAATTTATTTGGAAATACTGTAAGTTCACTCTTTAGTGTTATCAAAGGTAAATCAGATGACGTGAGACAAGTATTTACAGGCCCTGTACGTGCTTCTCTCATGATTGGTGATATTACAGTAATGGGATTTGAAAACAACGTAAAATCAGGCCTTAGAGCTCTCTGTTATTTGCTAGCCGTTGTTTCGATTTCAATCGCTATTGCTAATATATTACCACTTCCAGCCTTTGACGGTGGTCAAATATTAATCGCATTAATTGAAAGCATTAGTGGAAAAAGAATTTCTCCTAAAAACTATTGGAGGGCGCAACTATTAGGTATGATAGGCGTTATATGTATATTTGCATTTATGTATTTTATCGATATCAGATATTTCTATCTTTTACACTTCAATAAATAATTTAACTTTCCTTTATTATTAAATTTGACAATACAAAAATAACAACTTACTATTAACTTAATTATTCAATGTTTTATTTAGGAGATTAATTAAGTGAAAAATTACGCTACAATTCTTGTCGATAACAATGCGGGGCAACATCGTTTTTTAATAAACGAACATGGTTTTTCACTGTATCTTAACTATGAATCAACAAAACTAATTTTTGATTTTGGCTCAAGTGATGCTATATTAAAAAATGCAAAATCACTTAAAGTTGATTTAAATGATGTTGATTATCTAATTACATCTCACAATCACTATGACCATGTAAATGGTTTGATTGAACTTGAGGGAATTATACATGATAAAAAATTATATGTGAGCCAAGATTTTGATTTAAGAAAATATGGACGTATCAAGGAAAGTGATAGTACACTTGAATATTTAGGGTCTAATCTAACTGATAAATTCCTAAAAGATTCTAAAATCACAAAAGTCGAAATCTCTGATAGAATTGATCTACCATCCAATATTCATTTAATAAGTAACTTTACTCATAATAGAGAAAATCAATTATTTCATAGATTTGTCTATGAAAAAGACAATGAGATTTTCAATGATTTTTTTAGCACTGAAATAGCACTTGTAATCGAAAGAGAGGAAAATCTAGTTCTAATAGTTGGTTGCTCTCATGCTGGTATAATTAATATCATTGATAGAGTAAATACTGAATTCAATAAGAAAATTACTACAATAATTGGTGGAACTCATCTATCAAGAGCAAAAGATGGTGAGCTAAATGAAATAGCAAATGAATTCTATATAAGAGGAATAAAACAAACATATCTTACCCACTGTAGTGGTCAAAATATTTCTTCTTATTTGAGTAAAAAAGGTATTTCAACAATTACAGCAAATGTAGGCTCAACAATATTACTATAATTCAAACCTTACTCAGTTTAGAATAACTCATTAATTTATACTTTATTTTTTAATTTAAGATTAAAAAACATCTTTTTCTAATTTTCTAAGATATAAAGAGTTACTAAAAGAGGAATAATTCCTTTTTGTTTATACACACTTGTTCCAATGTGTGTACTATTTGCACACATGTAACTATTTGACCATTCCTTGTACTTTTTACTAGTTGTATACTTTAGTTACAGGTGATAATAGAATCACTAATAGTAAGTTTATTATAAAATAAAGATAAGGAAGTAAATTATGAACATTACTCAAAAAGCAACTCGTACTGCAATTGGAGCTGGCATTGATTTAGGGTTAAACCACGCGAAGAAAAACCCAAAAGAAGGTATCTCAGACATTCTAAATGTACTAGGGAAATTTTATAAGCCAACTGAAAAAGATAAAGAACTATCTGGAGGCAATGCTTTTTCAGGTATGATTCGCTATGTAGATGATCCAGAATCAAAATGGGGTCCTTATGCTAATAATATTCTTAAGAACATAAACCAACACCAAATTAAAACACTTTTACTCAACCTAGCATATGAAGCTGGTTACAAAGGTCTAGCGAAGGTAAGAGAAACAAGCGAAAAATATGATTGTAACGTTCCATGGACAATTCTATTTGACCCAACTAGCGCTTGTAACATGCATTGTAAAGGTTGTTGGTCAGGTGAGTATGGTCACAAAGATAATCTAAGTTTCGAAGAAATGGATTCTATCGTAACACAAGGAAAAGAATTAGGTACACATTTTTATCTAATGACTGGAGGTGAACCTCTAGTAAGAAAAGCTGAAATTTTAAAATTAGCTAAAAAACATAGTGATTGTGTCTTTCATGCATTCACAAATGGTACTTTAGTCGATGAAGCATTTGCAACTGAAATGGAAAAACTAGGAAATATTATTCTTGGTATTTCATTAGAAGGATTTGAAGAACAGAACGACTTTAGACGTGGAACTGATTCCTTTAACAACGTTATGAAAGCTATGGATATTTTAAAGGCTCACAAACTTGTATTTGGCCTATCAATTTGTTGGACAAAATATAACTGTGAAACAGTACTAAGTGATGAATTCTTAGATTTAGTCGAACAAAAAGGTGCTCTATATGCTTGGTATTTCCACTTTATGCCAGTTGGAGAAAAGACAACAAATGAGCTAGTACCATCTCCTGAACAAAGACGTACATTTATAAAGAGACTAAGAGAAGTTAGATCTTCTAAGAACAGACATCAAATCTTCCCAATAGATTTCCAAAATGATGCTGAATTTGTTGGTGGTTGTATTGCAGGTGGTAAACACTTCTTACACATTAACCCACTAGGAGATGTTGAACCTTGTGTATTTATCCACTATTCAACTGCTAATATTAAGAGAGATACTTTACTTGAAGCACTTCAACAACCTTTATTTATGCAATACAGAAGAAGACAGCCATTTAATAGTAATATGTTAAGACCTTGTCCTATGCTAGAGAACCCTGAAAATCTACCAGACATGGTTGAAAAAGCAGGTGCAAAATCAACAGATTTCACAGATCCAGAATCTGCAAAGCATTTAACTGATAAGAATGTTGAATATGCAAAAGCATGGGCTCCTGTTGCCGATGAAATTTGGGCTGAAATGCAAGCTGAAAAGAAAGCTAAAAAACAAAATAAAGAGGATGAAAAAAAAGCAGTAAATGCTTAAATTATTTTCATAAAATTTGATAATAGAGTTATGTTTAAATTCAAATAGAATATAAACATAGCTATTTTTTTATCATCAAAGTATAAAAAAATAATCCTGAAACAAAAGGAGGAAAGTTTCAGGATTATTAGTATATTTGGAGTTTGTTTTATTATTTTCTATTTGTTATTTTGTTTTACTGTTCGTATGTATAAGCAATGCTTACTGTAGATACAAATTCACCAGCTGGGATTGAAGAATCACCATTGATAGTAAGATTGAATGCAGCTAAGTCAGCAGCTTTAAGGTTTGCACCAGCATTAATGATTACACCAAATTTACCAGTATTTCCATCAGTATTAGCATCTCTATAATCATATCCCTTTTTTACAATGTTAACTTGTGGATATAATTCTGTATCATAATCTGCTTCACCGTTAAATTCACCGATAAATGAACCTGCATCAACTGTTACTGTAACACCTAAATCATCATTAAGGTTACCACTTGTTCTTTGAACAATGAAGTCTTTAGTAGTAGATACTGTAGAAAGATCAAAAGAATCAGATAATACACTTTCATCATTTAAAGATGTACCGTTGTAAGATAGAGCAAATTCATAATTAGATGCTTTAACTGCACCATTGATTTTGATATCTCTGTTATCTGTTGCTGCGAAAGTTGCTGTAATTGTAAGAGCTGCTAGAGTAATGATTGTTAATAATTTTTTCATAATGTTTTTTTGTTTCCTTGTGGTTTATTAATTAGTGAAGCAGTTTTCCGTTGCTTCATGGTCATAATATACAAGTTAATGTAACTTATGTCAATACTTATTAAATAAAAAATATAAATATTTTTGCGATTATAATTATATGCTTACTATACAAGGAAATATCTTATACGATTGATAACTTATATAATGAATATGTTATATAACTACCACTTTTTCAAAATTTAAGCATAATACATCCTTCAATTAGTGATTTGCCCTTTGCACCAATGAATTTTCTTAAAAACGATGTTAGAACCTTTTATATATTACTCAATTTATTTACAAAAAACTCTTCTGTAAAATATTAAAATATAGAAATTTTCGTCTCTAATAACATATAAAGAGTCTCTAGAGTGTTTTATATTTAAAAGTTGATAGTTTTATGCAAGCATGTTAAAAGAGTCTTTAAAACAGGTTTAAAGCCAATACATCTTGTTTGTTTATTAAATTAAATATTTTGTGAATTTTATTGAGGTGGTTGATTTGCAGACATATCGTTAAGAAGTTCTTCAAAACGAACAATTTCTTTGTTGAAACCAAGGTGTATTTTACCTGTGGCACCGTTACGGTTTTTAGCAACTAAGAGTTCTGTATCTTGAATCAAATCTTCACTATCTGATTTTCTATGAAGTAATAATACTACATCAGCATCTTGCTCAATAGCACCAGATTCTCTAAGATCACTCAACTTAGGAAGAGCACCATCACTTTGACGACCTACCTGAGATAGAACAACAATAGGAATATTTAGTTCTCTTGTTAATTGTTTTAACATTCTAGAAATATTAGCAATTTGTTCATGACGAGGAATCATACCATTATTAGTATTTGAGCTTTGTATTAAACCAATATAATCAATAAAAAGGATATCAATATCTTTTTCCCTTTTCATTTTTCTAGCTTGAGTTCTAACATCAGTTGCTTCCATATTTGGAGTATCTTGAATATATAGATCTTTACTTGATAAAATATCACAAGCATTAATTAATTGATTTAACTCTTCGTTCTTAAGTATACCAGTTCTGATATGTGAATAATTTGTACGACTTACACCAGCTAAAGCTCTTTCTACAAGGCTTTGAGCGGGCATTTCTAAAGATAAAAAGCCTACTTTATAAGATGTTCTAACTACCATATTAATGGCAACCGTTACTGCAAAAGCAGTTTTACCAATAGAAGGTCTAGCACCAATTACAACATACTCTTGATCCTTAATTCCACCTGATAAATAACTATCTAATTTAGGGAAACCTGTGGATAAACCATTACGACTCTCCCCATTAGTTCTCTTTTCAATATCATTTATAACGGGAACAAGAAGATCTCTAGCATCTTTGTAATCTTTTGCAACATTACCCTTACTAGCTAACATAGATAAAAGGTTTTCACCATCATCTACTACATCTTTAATTTCTTTACTTTCATCAAAAGAATTATCTCTAAGAGTATTTGCAACATTTAAAAGATTACGTCTCATAGCCTGAGTTTTAATAATCTTAGCATAATACAATGCGTTCGTTGTAGATGGAACACTATCTGTTAGAGAATAAATATATGCCATACCACCACACTGTTCTAAGAGATTATCTTTTTTCAGTTGGTCAGTAAGGGATATTATATCAATAGTTTTAGAACTATCATTTTCATTTAAAGCAAGCATCGCTTGATATAATGATTGATGCCCTAATCGGTAAAAGTCGTCTTTTGTTAAAATAGATGATATTTCAAATAATACCTTACTATCTAAGAGGACCGCACCAAGTATAGCACGTTCAGCATCCTCATTATGAGGGGGGATGCGTCCATTAATATCTAGCGATGCCATATTTTCTCCTACTACTCTGTAACAGGAGCTGTTTCTTCAGTAACTTCTTCAACAGTTGCTTCTTTAGCAGCAGCATCAGCAGCTTCTTTAGCAGCAGTTCTTTCTGCAGCAGCAGCTTCTTTAGCAGCAGCTTCAGCAGCTCTTTTAGCTTCGATTTCTCTCTGCTTAACAATTGCTTCACTTTCTACATTTAATTTGATCATAGCAAAATCGTTTTCATATAAATGAATACGAACACTGTATGAACCAATCATTTTTACCATTTGAGATGAAATTTCAATCTTCTTTCTTTCGATTTCAATTCCTTCTTTAGCTAATGCTTCTTGAACCATTAATGAAGTAACAGAACCGAAAAGCTTACCTGAATCACCAGCACTAACAACTAGTGTTAATTCTAGTGAGTTAAGTCTTTCTGCTAAAGTTGCAGAAGCTTTTCTCTTTTCTTCTTTTCTTAATTCAATTGCAGCAGCACGGCTTTTAACGATTGCCATGTTTGTTTTATTAAATCTAATTGCGCTACCTGTTGGTAGTAAGTAGTTACGTGCATAGCCGTCTTTAGCTACAACTACGTCACCCTCTTCTCCGAGGTTAATTACATCTTGTGTAAGAATAACTTTCATATTGAAAACTCCTTGTGGTTACTTTCTATATGTAAACCATGTCTCTGTGACTCCTAAAATTGGAAGTCCGAGTACAATCCCTATGTTTAAGCCCTGTAATAATATAGTTAATATGGTCACTATCATAAATAGTCTTACGGCTCTAATCTTCTTTCCTTTTGCATTGAGTTTATAAAGAATTATTGCTAATCCTTGCACTGCATAAAGAATTCCTAAAAATAAAGCTATGTTCCAAACACCTATTCTTAATGTGTTATTTAAACCAAATAATTGATCTATCAAAACCACTAACCATGATGAAAGGAAAAACCAAACCAAAGCTTCTGGTAATTTCCAAGAGGCAACCCTCTTGTCAAATTTATCATCTCCAAAATATGATGGAGTTGATACACTAATGAATGCATTAAAGCCAAATATTACTGCACTGAAGGGAAGTAACATTACAAGCATAAGCTCTTTTATAACAACATATAAATCATTTGATGATACATTGCCTAACAAGGTGCTATCTACTGCTTGAACACTTGAATCTCCAAAAAGGTTATTTAATAACAATACAAGAGTATCATCTATACCTTTTGAAACATCCGGATGCGCTTTAAAATAGAATCCAAAGATTACTATAGTAGCTGCTATAAAAATAGAACTACCTATGTATCTTACCAGAAGTCTATAGTATGAAAGTAAAACCCAAACTATTGAGCAACCTATCAAAACTATAGGCAAAAACAATCCAATCGAGAGTAATCCGGCACTTGTTGGATCTGAAAGATTATTCCTAACAGGTATAATCTCAAAAAGTAGGACAGCTATTAACAAGCCTACTAATGATTTAAGTGTCTGATCTCTCTGTCCACTTTGTGTAAAAAATATCAGCAAAGGTAGTACAAAGAAAAATGATGTAAAACCTAGTACGTATAACAAGAAGCTAACGCCTAACGTTATTCCTAAGTTTGCATATTTTTTATCTGGTACCATTATTGCCATATATTATCTACTTCTCGAAAGGTAAATATCCAAGGACACGTGCTTTCTTGATTTCAGCGGTTACAGCTCTCTGGTGCTTAGCGCAGTTACCTGTAATACGAGCAGGAAGGATTTTGCCCTTTTCTGTTGTATATCTTTTTAACTGTTCTGGGTTCTTGTAATCAGGTGTAGTCTTACTTGCACAAAATCTACAAACTTTCTTTCTGAAATTACCACGACGTTGTGAGTTATTTCTTCTTTCTCTTGGAGCTCTTGGGCTCTCGTTTTCTGTCTTTGCGTTTTCTTCGCTCATTGTTATTTCTCCTAAAATATTTTTAGAATGGGATATCATCATCAAACTCTTCTGGACCTGATAAGTTAGGTGCAAAAGTTGATGGTTCTACTACTGATGCTGCAGGAGCTGGAGTTGATCCACTTCCTTTATAGCTATTATAGTTGTTTCCACCATTGTTAGAGCCACCCATTTGAGTGTTGCCAAATTGTTGTTGGCTGCCATAACTGTTATTAGATTGATTTGAATATCCATTATTCTGCCTTGACTGTTGATAGCCAGTATTTGCTCCAGAATTCTGGTTACTAGGTCTACCAATTAATGTCAAAGAGTTGACAATAACTATAACTTTGCTACGTTTTTGTCCATTAGTTTCCCAAGTCTGTTGTTCAAGGGAACCTTGAATTGCAACTTGTTGACCTTTTTGCAAATACTGGGATACAGCTTCTGCAGCTTTACCAAAGTACGTACATTCAAAAAAATGAGCTTGCTCTTGCCATGTGCCATCTGCTTGTTTTCTACTCTTATTTACAGCTATAGAAAAGGAACAAATTTGATAGCCGTTATTTGTATAACGCATATCACATGGTCGAGTAAGTCTACCGACTAACGCAACACTATTTAAGTCATTTGCCATTTTAATACTCCACTAATTTAAAAATAATAGCTTATTTTTCCTTGCTAACAAACAAGTATTTAATGATTGTATTGCTAAGTAAAAATTTCTTCTCGAAAGTAACAATAGAAGCAGGATCTGCACTCATTTCATAATAGAAATAATGACCCTTGTCTTGTTTTTTCATTTCGTAGGCGAATAATCTTACACCCATATCATCCTGCTTAGTGATTTCTACACCAGCAGCCTCAAACAAACTAGTTACTAGCTTAAGACCAGCTTGTGTTTTTTCTTCATTTGTATCGAAGATAATTGTGAACTCATAATTTCTCATGGTTCCTCCTTACGGACATTAGATCAACTTATAAAAAGTTGATAAAGAGGTTTCTTTATTCTTATTAATATTTAAGCATTTTAAAAAAATAAAGTGCGATAAAATATCGCGACAATTTTACTTTCCATCAAAAACCGTCAGATAAACTGGCGGCTTTGATGCTACAGCATTTAAGCTGCGAAGCGATTGCAAAAGAATTGACTATTTATTTTTATGTCTATTCTTTCTGAGCTGTTTTTTTCTCTTATGAGTAGCAATCTTATGCTTCTTTCTTTTTCTTCCACAAGGCACTGCAGAGCTCCTTAATATAGTTTGTCTCGGTTATAAATTACAACGTAACGCCGAGTATTAAATCAAAATCATTTTCGCAGTTTGTCAAACTTTCACTCTTTAGTCAAGTGAAAACTATCACCGCAACAATGCAAGCTTATGTTATTATTTTATCTATCATTATTCAAGGTGATACTAAAGAAATATACATTCTTTTTTAACTATATTAATCATTGTCTCAACATTAAATGAAAATAAAATACAAAATGCTATAAAAATTATTTAATTTTTTTTGTCAAACTTATTTTAATTTGTAACTAAATCAATTAGACCTATGTTATAATTAATATTGGAGAGGCAAAAATGAAAGTTCTTATTTTTGGATTAGGATTAAATGGTGGAGGTTTTGAAGCTGCAACATATTTCCTCAAAAGAAAAGATGAAGTCAGAATTACCGATTTAAAAAGTAAATCCTCATTTGGTAAAGCTGTATCAAAACTTGAAGCTCTCGGTGGCACCTTTATTTTAGGGGAACATAGAGAAGAAGATTTCTTGTGGGCTGATATTGTTGTAAAAAATACTGTTATTCTACCATCAAATAAATATTTATTATTAACAAAAGAAATTATAACAGACTTTAGTTTTTTATTTGATAATTATAGATTAGTAAATACAAAATTAATTATTGTAACAGGAACAAAGGGTAAAACTACTACTACAAGTTTTATTACCCACACTCTCAAGCACCTAGGATATAAAGTCAAGATGTGTGGAAACATGGGCATCAGCGCTTTCAAAATAGCACAGTATCTAGATGATTATGATAAAAAACTTGATTATCTTGTTTGTGAATTTTCATCATGGCAATTAAGAGATTTAAAACTATATAGCAATCTTGAAATGCCATATATTGAAGTAGCAGCTATTACAAATATAATGGAAGATCATCAAAACACTTATGAAAATATGAGTCACTATATATCCGATAAATTATTTTTATTTAATAATAAGATTAATTTTGCTCTATGTCCTAAAAGTTTAATGTCTCAAATAAAGAAAATTTCAAAGTTAAAAAGACGAAAAATTATTGATATAAATGCAGGAAAATACGAAAAACTAGGGAATCAAGTAGAATTAATTCCTGCTTGTAACATTTTAAAAACACAGAAAATAAGTGATAAAGATATATATGAAAAATTAAAAACTTATCGTGGAGTTCCTCACCGAATTCAATGGATAGGAACAGTTAATAATGTATCTTTTGTTAATGATAGTGCTGCAACAATTAGTGAAGCTGTTCAATTTACATTTTCGCATTTCACATACTTCGGTGTAAATTTAATTTGTGGTGGCACCGATAAAAATTTAAAAGCAAATGGTATGATAGATGCATTAAAGAATTCAAATTCACTTACACTCTTAGATGGATCTTTTACTCAAAACAAATTAATTCCTTTATTGAACGAATTGAAAATTGATTATAATGGACCTTTCAAATCAATGAGAAAAGCAACTAGATGCGCTTATAATATTGCGAAAGAGAAATATGAGAAATCACAGGTAGAACAAATTGTACTACTTTCTCCAGGATCCTCAAGTTTTGATTTATTTATCAATGAATTTGACAGAGGAAATAAATTTAGAGAATCCTTTAGGGCTATCCGCGGTAAAATAAATACCTAAGTTTTTCAGCTACTCTATAAATTGAATATTTAAAGGGTTTAATCACATAGTCAAAAGACGAAATTCTATTTATTTGAGTCCCTCCAAAAGAACTCTTGAATAGATTTAATGTTTTTAAATGTTCTGAGTTTTTTCCGCCAACACCAAATAAATCATAATATTTGCATTTTTTATCACATGATAATTTAATTGAATAATCTTGGATTGAATAGGAGACACTAAATCCACAATCTTTGATTGAGCCACCTATTAAATAAACACTTACATCAAATCCAAATAAAATAATATTACCACCTACTATTTTATTATCAATCTTTGCAAGAATTAATGTAGAATTTGGAGAAGCTAGGATTTGATTTATATAGTCTAATGATCTAATTGCAAATCCATCTCTAATACCGGTTTCCCTATAAATATTATACCATATCTCTTTTTCTTGATTATCGTCATTCCAAATGGAAATACTAACATTTTGACTATTCTTTTTTAAATGTCTTTTAGCCCTACTTCGATAATCTTTTCTAATTAAATCAATACCTCTATCTAAGTCAATAAATATTGTTTCATTTGGTTGAACACTATTTTTATTAATCTTAAAAGCTTTAGAAATAGAGCTAACTTTATCCACATCTTTATAAGAAAATGGAATATCATAGCGAATTGTAAATACTGAAGAAGGTAATTTTTTATTAACCTTGTTTGAAATATATTCAAGATTATCTACTGCTAAAGACAGGGGTGATGAATCTAGTGGATGCGGAGAGAAAGGTGCATAGGCAAAACTAAAACCTTTTCTTATAACTCTAAATAAAATTAACATCTCATATCTTTTATCATCAATATTGATAATAAAAGCCCTATGGGACCAATTGTTTTTACTCTTGATAATTGCCCAAGTTGAAGATACAAAGGGATTATTATTTGATAATTCACCAATATCTATCTCATCAATATAAATCGCCACAAAATCCTCACTTTTTATTAGTATATCACAAAATTTAAACTACAACTTTTAATTTATTATAATTTACATAAAGTTAGACAAATAAAAACTACCACTAAGAAATCAATCTTTTGTGGTAGCCTAAATATAATTATATCAGTTAATTATTAACCAACATCTCCATTGATATATTTTTTAACAGTTAAAGCTACATCGCCAGCTTTAATTGCTCTGTTATCAACTTTTACAACACCATCTTCGGTATACATTGGCATATCAAAGAATTTTGAACCTTTAACATAGAATTGTTTTTCAGTAGGAGCACTTGTACCTTCTGGTAAAAGAATTGTTCCAACTTCAAATTGTGGTGCAAAAACAACTTCACAAGTTGAATGATCTTCATCATCTTTTGCAGATGCAGCTAATAGCATACCGCAAGATTTTACGCCTCTAAACTTAGCAGGTTTAAGGTTACTTACTAAAACAATATGTTGATTTAATAATTCTTCTGGAGTGTAGTAAGGAACAATTGAAGATACAATAGTTCTCTCTTCTTCTTCATCAGTTTTTAACTTTAGAATATATAATTTATCACCTTCTGGGTGCTTTTCAACATTTACGATTTCACTTACAACAAGTTTAACACGAGCTGCAAAATCTTCAGCCATGCTCAATTCTTCTGTTTCTGCCATTTTTTTATTATCTCCTGACTTCTTATCAGCTTTCTTTTCAGCCTTTTTATCAGCTTTCTTTTCAGCTTTATTTTCTCTTTCACTTTGAGATCCACTATATTTTTCTTTTAATTCAAGAATTCTATCGTGATCTAATTTTTCAAATAATAAACTAATTTCACCTAGTTCATTAATACCTTCGTAAGTATTTAGATTACTCCAGTTATCATTTTCTCTTTTTACAAAACTTAAAATATTTTTACTAGCTGTTGGCATATAAGGTTCAATTAAAATACCAAGATCTCTAATTAAATAAACGAGTGTCTTTAATAAACTTGCAGCCTTAGCAGGATCTTCAGTTCTAGTTCTCCATGGTTCCCCATCTTGAAAAGCTTTATTACCTATTGAAGAAAGGAAGAAAATTGTACGTAGAGCATTTCTCTCACCAGCTACTTCAAATAAGCTATCAATTTCATCTTCTTTTTCTTTAATCTGAGCAATTAGATCCATATCTAATTCACCCTCAGGTATTTTGCCATCATAGAATCTGTTTACAAATGTAAGTGTTCTATTTACAAGATTTGATAAGTTACCAATTAACTCACCATTAACTTTTTCTTCAAAGTCTGCCCAAGTAAATGTTACATCTGATTTTTCAGGTCTATTATAGAACATATAGAATCTCCATACATCTGCAGGAATTCCTGTATCCATAACATCATTACCAAAGATACCAATACCATTACTTTTTGAGAATTTACCACCCTCATAATTTAAGTATTCTGTAGAACTCATGTGGTGTAACATAGTCCATTTTTCACCAGAGGCCAAAAGAGTTGATGGGAAAATAACAGTGTGGAATGGAATATTATCCTTTCCGATGAATTGGAACAATTCTGTATCTTCAGGACTCTTCCACCATCTCTGCCAATCTTCAACAGCATAGGATGAGATTGATACATATCCAATAGGTGCATCAAACCAAACATAGAATACTTTATTTTCAAAACCTTCTTTTGGTACTGGGATACCCCATTTAAGGTCTCTAGTTATAGCTCTTTCTTTTAGACCATCACGAATCCAACTCTTTGTTACTTGAACTGCATTCTTAGCCCAAAAACCTCTAACTGAAGCCTCTTCCATCCATTCCTCTAATAGAGGTAAAACTTTTGGAAGATCTAAATAAAGATGTTTTGTACTCTTAACAATAGGTGTTGTACCACAAACACTACATTTTGGATCAATTAATTCTGTTGGTTCTAATAAAGTTTGACAATTATCACATTGATCACCTCTAGCATGATCGTGTCCACAGTTTGGGCAAGTACCTTCAACAAAACGGTCAGCTAAGAATCTTTCACATTTTGGACAATACAATTGTTCAATAGTTGCCTCTTTAATATAACCTCTTTCATCTACTTCTTTAAAAAGGTTTTGTACAATTTCTGTTTGATGAGGAGTACTAGTTCTACCAAAATAATCAAAATCAATATTGAACCATTTGTAGATATCTTTATGAATGGCATGATAGTGATCACATAATTCTCTAGGAGTTACACCCTGTTGTAAAGCTCTGGTTTCAGTTGCTGTACCATATTCATCTGTACCACAAACATATAATGTCTCATACCCTTTTGAACGACAAAAACGAGCAAAAACATCAGCTGATAACACCTGTGTTAAGTTGCCAAGATGTGGAATGTTATTTACATATGGTAATGCAGAAGTTACTAATCTTTTTTTCATTATTCTACTTGCCAAAAAAAACCAACTACTACTGTAATTGGAGAAATAGGCTTTCTCCTTATTGAGTGTATTTTCTTATCTTTTTTTTAAAAAATAAAAAAGCATAAATTATGATTTTCCCAAAAATGAGAAAATCTTTTATATAATACATTTCAAGCAACAAATTTTCAACCTATGAAAAATATTATTAATATAAAAAAATAGTAAAGAAATAGAAATTAAACAAATTTTTTAATAAAGCACTGAAAGCAATAGTGAATTACGTGTAAAATATTTTAAAAACGCACTAAATTACCTATAATTTGAAAAATTGCTTGACGAGAGTACTAATGATTAAGTACTTTTAGATTGAGTGAAGATTATTTTTTCACGAAGGAGAATTAAATGGACAATAATCAGCAGTCTTTCAAGCCTGCTAGTAAGCCCCTCAACGTTAGTCCTAAATTAATAATTGGATTATTAGTTGCTGTATTAGCAATATCAGCAGTAATGTCTAGTTTTTTTGTAGTTGACCAAACTGAACAAGCAGTTGTAACACGTTTTGGTGAATATAATAGAACCGTTGGACCTGGGCTTCAAACTAAAGTACCTTTTGGCGTTGAAAGATCCTACAAAGTACCAACACAAGTTGTACAAACTATGACCTTTGGTTATAGATCATCTATTTCATCAAGCCCACTTACTGCAAGTACAGACTATCCATCAGAATCTATAATGTTAACAGGTGATTTAAATATCATCGACTTAGAATGGATTGTTCAGTACCAAATCAGTAACCCAAAAGAGTGGTTATTTGAAGTAGATCAAAAAGAGAAAACAATCAGAGATATTAGCCAAAGTATTATGAACCAATTAGTAGGTGATTTACCTATACTATCAGTTATGACTAGTGAAAGAACTAGCATCGAAGTAGAGGCACAACAACTAATGCAATCAAAATTTGACCAGTACAAACTTGGAATAAAAGTAGTAACTGTAAAACTACAAAACATTGTTCCACCAGCTGGTGAAGTTCAAAATGCATTTGAAGATGTTAACAAAGCTATTCAGGATATGAATAGATACATCAACGAAGGTAAAGAAGAGTATAACTCAGTTATACCTAAAGCACAGGGTGAAGCAAGTCAGCAAATCCAAATTGCAGAAGGTTATGCTAAAGAAAGAGTTAACAATGCAAAGGGTGATATTGCTAGATTTAATAGTATGAGAGAAACTTATGAAAATAGTAAGAGCGTAACAGCTACTCGTCTATACATTGAAACAATGGAAGATGTACTAATTAA
This sequence comes from Sphaerochaetaceae bacterium, assembly GCA_963678765.2. Lineage (GTDB taxonomy): Bacteria > Spirochaetota > Spirochaetia > Sphaerochaetales > Sphaerochaetaceae > Pleomorphochaeta. The sequence goes on from CAXXVM010000006.1 coordinate 186,227, forward strand.
TAATAACACAAAGATTACTCTTGTTGATAAAAATTTAACTAACTTCTTGCCAATTAGTCAGTTGTCCTTCCCAGGTTCTAGTTCGACTATAAACTCAACTACAACACCTATTGTAGGAGGTACAAACTAATGAAAAAATTCTGGACTACAGTTATTGTAGTAGCGGTTTTAGCCGTAATATTCTTACTATTAGGACCTTTTTATATTCTAAATGAAGGTGAACAAGCAGTTGTAACACGATTTGGTAAAATCGTCGATACATCAAATGAGGCTGGACTTAAGTTTAAAGTACCTGTTGTTGATAACGTTCTAGTTTATCCTGAAAGGATTTTATCTTGGGATGGTGATGCTCAGCGTATACCAACAAAAGAAAACCAATTCATTTGGGTTGATACAACAGCTAGATGGCAGATAACTGATCCTGCTAAATACTATGAGACAGTTAAAACTCTACCTAATGGTATATCAAGACTTAATGATATTCTTGATTCAACTATACGTACTATTATTAGTGAAAACTACTTAAACGAAGCAGTTAGAAATACTAATAAGATTAACAATATTAAAGTTGAAGAAAGTGTTCAAAGTTTAGACAACCTTGAAGATGCAGAGAATCTAAGAAACTTAACAAAGACAAGTTCAACACAAGAAAATATTGAAATTGGTCGTGAAGGTTTATCAAATGAAATTTATGATATGGCATCTAACTTTACTGATGCATATGGTATTACTTTAATTGATATTATCATCCGTCAAATTAGATATAGTGATGATTTAACACAGAGTGTTTATCAGAGAATGATAAAAGAAAGAAACCAAATTGCGGAGGCTTATAGATCTTATGGTAAAGGTCAATTAGCACAGTGGCAAGGTAAAACTGAAAGTGAGCAGAAGAATATAACATCAACAGCTTACGCACAAAGTGAAAAAATCAAAGGTGTAGCTGATGCTGAAGCAGCCAAAATCTATGCAGATGCATATGAGGTTGATCCTTACTTCTTTAGATTATGGAGAACATTAGAATCATATAAGAAAACATTACCTGGTTTAAATAAGATAATGTCTACAGATATGAGATATTTTGATATGCTTTATCTATCTGAGGATATGGAATAGTTTAATTCCTTCAATTATCAAAACTGTTATTAGTGTAAAAACTAGTAGCAGTTTTTTTTATCTTTTGACTAATTTTAATATTAAGAACAAAATATAATATTACTAAATAAATTTTAATAATAACAATTCTAAATATTTTCTTTCTATGTAAACTACATATAGAAACAATTAACTCTTTATATTTCCTAATTTGATAAATATAAGTAAATATTAATTTTTTATAAAATAAACGAATATTTGAAAAATTTTGCTTTGTTAATTGTTTGTTAGTTTCGCTAATTTAGTATATGTTGCTATAACTTTCTGTGATATCATTTTCACAGGAGAGAAAAAATTATGAAAAAATTATTATTAATTTTTGTTGTAGCCTTATTAGCTACACCACTATTTTCACAAGGAATTAGGGAGGACTCATATAGTCCTAAAACAATCAGTGTACTTGCTACTACAGATGTACATTCTGATATAGTTGGTTATTACTATGAAGATAACAAAGAGAGTAAAAACACTGGACTATCAAGAGTTTATACCTATGTTAAAAAGGTTCGAATGGAAAACCCAGGTAATGTTATTTTAGTTGACAATGGGGATTCTCTTCAAGGAAATATCTTAACAGATGATTTGTACAATAAAATGGATGGTCCCCACCCTTATATTCAAACAATGAATTACATGGGATATGATTCGATGACTTTGGGTAACCATGAATTTAACTTTGGAATTTCATTAATTAATAGACTTATAGCTCAAGCTAATTTTCCTATACTAGCAGCTAATGTTCACTATCTAGATGGAACTCCACTTGCTGCATCATACACAATTGTTAAGAGAGGTAATACTAAGATTGGTATTATAGGTATAACTAATCCAAATGTTCCAAAATGGGATGGAGATAAAGTTTCATCACTAGAATTTGAGGGTGCTGCAACTGTTGTTAGAGATGTTATTGAGGAAATAAAAGATCAATGCGATGTATTAATATGTGTTGCACATATGGGAGAGACTGCAGAATTTGATCAAGATAATAGAGGTGATTCTGGTAATAAAATTGCAGAATTAAATCCTGAATTAGATCTATTAATGTTAGGTCATTTTCACAGTGATGTAACTAGCGAAGTAAATGGTGTTAAGATTCTAGAATGTAAGAAAAATGGTAGAAGTGTAGCTAGATTTGATATTCACATGGATTCAAACAATAATGTTACAAGCGTAGATGCAAAACTTGTCGACATGCAAGATTATGAACCATCAAAAGAAATTACTGAAATGCCAATTGTAAAAGAGGCTCATCAAGCAACAATCGATTTTATAAAAGGTGGAGTTAGAGATGCAGATGGTAATATCCAAAGTGTTGCATTAGGCCAAGCAAGTGAAAACTTCCAACCAAAAAATGAAATCATGGGAATTCCAGAGGGCAAATTAAGAGATACTGCAGTAATTGATTTAATAAACAAAGTTGAATTGATGAATTCAAATGCAGATGTAGTAACTACAGCCCTATTCAAAGATACAAGTGATTTACCAAAAGGTGATTTAAACTATGGTAATATTTTCAATATCTATAAGTTTGATAATACTTTATATACAGTTGAAATTACGGGCCAAGAGTTATTAAATTACATGGAATGGGCAGTCAGAGGTTTAAATACATTTAAAGAAGGTGATTTAAATATTTCCTTTAATGAAGAGATTCCAGGATATCTATATGATATGTTTAGTGGAGTTAATTATGAGGTTAATGTTTCAAAACCAGTAGGCCATAGAATTGAAAATGTAATGTTCAAAGGTAAAGCATTGGATCCAAATCAGAAATTAACTCTTGCTGTGAATAATTACAGATATTCAGGATTAAAGGCAGCAAATATTATTAGTGGCAAAAGAAATTGGGAAAGTCCTAATTCAATCAGAGACATGATTGTAGCTTATTTACAAGAAATGGGTACAATCACTCCTGAAGTTGATAACAACTGGAAACTCACAGGTTATAGTTGGGATAATAAACTACGTGCAAAAGCCATAGAAATGGTTAATAATGGAGAATTAGAAACTCCTTACTATAAGAGTCTTAGAGAGTCTGATTTGCGTTAATCTAATATGATGAAATTCTATTGTATGTAGAATTAATCAATGATAAATATTTATAAAAAACAAGTCGTACTAGGTATGGGAATGTAGAGAAATCTACATTCCCATTTATATTTATTGAATTAAAACATGAAGTAAATAAATACGGAGACTATAGAAAGAAGAATCAATGTAAATGATATAGCTCTCATTTTTCCCATTTACACGGAAAAAGAAGAGTATAAAAGCATAAAAATTACTCAAAAATGGACAATTCATACAAAAACAATATGAATAAAAAGCATTAAAAAAATCATACACTCTTCATATATTATGTAAAAAAAAACTAAATATAGTTTCCATTTGATTAGTTTTTTTAACCACTTTTTTTATTAAAAAAATTTCTTAAAAAAATTTTTTTTACACTTGTTAGTTAAATTTCATGAGAAAAAAATGAATTTGAAAGAAAACTAAATAATTTAGTTCAGAAAAAATAATAGTTAACTTATAAAAACTAATATTTAGTAAATATGAATATTGTTTTTTATAGTTACTTAAAAAGATATATATAGCCCTTTTTGTAATGTTATTTTTAAAATCAACTTTAATAAATTTTAATTATAAATTATTTTTATATATCCCAATAATTAAGAGTTATTGACTTATATCATTTACAAATATTCTTTAAAATATTTTCACTTGACAGAAGTATCAACCAGTTATAGCTTTAAGTTAAACAAAAATAAAAAGGCAAGGAGAAAAAAACAGAGAGCAAAATTTAAGAATTTTCACATCCTATAAAAGCTTCAATATGTAAAGAAATATAAATAGTGAATTTAGGAATATTTAATTTAATATAGTAAACTAATAAATATATATTTTAAAATTAATACTTCATTAATAATCCCCAAGTATAAATATATTTAATTTTACGCTGTAATATATAAATAAAACCTTTCTATAACTTGATATATAATTATTAAATTTAATTTTAATAAATCCTAAATTTAAATTCATATTTCTCTTAAATATTAATAGCAAATATTGAATAATCTTACATTTGATAAACATACTCAGAATTTCAATATTTATCATATAGCTTATACTGTGTTCAATCCCATGAATAATAAAAAACAATACCGAGCTAACATATAGCAATAAATATTAAACTTATGCCACATGATTATTAATGACATTATTCATATTTGTAAAAAATATATACAGATTGTTCTTTTAACTATTTCGGATCTTTCTATGAATAATAGAATGTCAAAAATTTAAAAATTTTCTATAAAAATTAGAAAAATGTTTTATTTGTTTATGAAGAGAATTCAACTCTAAAAAGGACGCAAAAAATGAAGAAATTATTAACAGTTTTATTGGTAGCTAGTGTTTTATTATCAGGTTTATATGCAGGAACAGTTTGGCAAGATGGAGATACAGAATGGGAAACAAAAACTTGCTGTGATAAAGATGATTATTTGTTAAACGATAACTTGAACTTTACTTTAAATTCATTTGTCGGTGCAGACCCTTATACAATGGAATTAAAATATGATGATGAGTATATGCTTGATGGACAAGCTCTTGGTTGTTTTGATATTACAGAATCTGGTTGTACAAAATGTTTCAAAGCTTACTTAAGTGATGGAAACTGTTGTGTAGATTTAACAGCTAATGTTACAGTCACTTGTGGTAATTTTCAAAATATGGATGCTACTAGTAAATCAACTACATCTGTAGCTACTACTATTGAACTTGACGAAGAAGTTGCTTCAAAAGCTATTTTTACATCTCCTCATACATTCGTGCATAATATTCCTGCAGGACCAAATGATGATATGTTAATTGCTGGTTTCAGAATTTGTTGGGCAGGAGATGAAAACCTACCAGCTGGAAGATACCAGGCTACAGGTTGTATCAATGTTCAAATAATATAATATACTTAATTAGTTAAAATATAGTTAAATGAACAATCGGCTGTTACAAGAATCAGATAATCTGATTTAGTAGCAGCCTTATTTATACCAAAGTATTTTTATAAATTAAATAGTAGTTTATTAATTTAGAAAGCAAAAGGACAATCATTTCAGTTCTATGGATTTCTCAGCAACTAAAGATATTAGTTATTCATAAGAAACATCAATAAATATGAACTCAAATCTTAAAATCTTCAATATTTATAATTACAAAAAGGTACAAGGCAATTCTTTTTAAATTAGAAGCCACAAATACGGCCAAATTTTATTTTTAAACTATAATATATTAAGTATGTAGTCTTAATTAATCAAAGGCTCTACAGCCTTTTATATGCCATCTTAAAAAATCTTATCAGTATGCTAAATCATCAAGTATTTTTGATCTATTTTTTTGAATTATTAATTAACTATCTTTTATTAAAACTCAATATCTTAATTTTCTTAGGTATTCTACACTAATAAATTTTTTCCGATAAATTCTATCACTATTAATACATACCCTTTTCTAACATATTTTAAATGTTTAATTATCAATAAAAAGGAAAAGAAAAAAATGTTAAAATTCATTAATAACACTGACTAGATCAATGTAAAATTTAGTAAAGAAAAAAATTTATCATTTGATTTATTAATATATCTATAGAAGATTCAAACTATCACTAAATTTAAAATGTATTGTAAATCCCCTCATATATATTAAGGGATGGGAAACATAAAGATTTAGAACTAAAGACACTACTCTATTTTAATATAATATATTTATCTCAGAAGCTAATTATGAATGATATTAATTTTCAATATCCCTCTATATACTAAGTGTATTTAAATTAATGGAATTAGAAATTATTACAACTTAAATATTTTTTCTCTAATTGATTAGTATTACACCAATAATTAATTAAAAGTAATTATAAAATTTGATTTAAAAATACTCCTATTTATAAACACGAAACTACTTAGAGAAGTTAAAGTTTAATAATACATACTTTAGCTAATTTAAAGATTAAAAATTTACAAATATGAAATAAATAACAAGTATGCACTTATAAAATTTATAGTAAAAAATAGATACCTATAAAAAGTAAGTGTGTAAAGTACTTTTTCCATAAATTTGACTAAATAGCGATTATTTTAAACTTCTAAAGTTCCAATAATCTAAAAATTCTAAACAAAATCAAAGAGTATTAATGCATTTGTGCCAAATTAGAAAAAAAATAAAAGCCTCTTACAATATTATATGGGAATGAATAACAATTCTAATGTAGAAAATTCATACTAGAAGAAAAAAAACAAAAAATATTAATTAAATCGTTAATTCATATAAACTTAGTATGTAATAAAAATACAACTTTATTTCCTTCCTATCTAATATTTTTTAAATAGTAATCGAATTTAGAAGGTTTACTACTTCCATTTTGAATAGTACTATAACTAACAAAATCTATAAAAAAACAAGATAATAAAATATTTTAATAGAAAAATAGGTCATTTTTTATGCCAAAAACTACTTTTTTTATGAAAAAGAGTAAAATATAATATAAACATATGATAATTAACTTTGATTGTGACAATAGTTGTAAAGTAGCATTAAATCATATTTTTTGTCTTAAGTTTAGGTATTAATGTACTTATTTTAGCTATTTATTGCCAAGTATTACTTTTTATAGTATTAAATTAGTTTACTACATATAAAGCGAATAAGATTCATTTATTAGCTAAATTTAATGCTAGAAGTTTTTTTATAAAATTACACTTGACATGAGTAATAAGTGGTTATAAATTAAGGATATAAGAAATCAAAAGCACAAGGAGATACACAAAGGAAAACAAAATTAAATAACTAATTAACTCGGTTTTTGAGTTGCTACTTTTATTGCTGAGCCAAATCTTAAAGAGATAGGATCTACAATAAAAATGATAATCAATACTGATATCAGCACTGGCAGAAATACTTTAAACTAATCCCCAAGTATAGAAGCAAGTACTAATATAGATGTATGAATAGATAATATGCTATCAAATTACATTTATAGGATCTATCAGATTAATTTAAATCAAACCAAAAAATAGGCAGCAAAAAAACTATTGAGTATTTTTATAAGCAATTGTGAGGCTTAGGAACTGACACCCTTGATAGTTACTTAGAAGCATAAAGAATTAAGTGAAGTTGAATTGAAACTTATATTTCATTCAAATCCCCTGAATAATAAAACCATATAATTTATTGAAATTCAACGTAAACTTTATTTAATGTGTCATATGTAACGAATCGTCCCGCCTTAAGCTGAATCGATAGATGTGTTGTTCATAGAACTATAACGGATCTTTCTATAAAAAATAGAATGTCACCCCTGTTTTATTTGTTTATGAAGAGTCAGAGAACTCTTTATCTAAAGGATGGAAAAAATGAAGAAATTAATGTCAATTTTATTAATAGCTGGTCTATTAATGACAGCAGTTTATGCTGACGGAACCGATGCAACTGCACCTGCAGAATCTGATACAGAAATAGCTCTATTAGGTCACGGTGGACCTGGTGGACACGGTGGACACGGTGGACATGGTGATGGTGGAGAATGTGGTGATGATTGTTTTGCACCTCAACCTGATATCGAAGATACAATGGTTTGTATGCTAGCTAAAGTTTGTAACGTACCTTATGCTTTAAATTTAGATTATGATGGATCAGAAGTTCAAAATAATATGTTAGCAATTGATGGTTTAGACCTATCTGCAAACGGTTTAACTGAAAAATTCAAAATTGGTTTAACTGAAGGTAATAACATTGATACTTTAATGTTCACAGTTACTTTTGATTTCTCAGAATTTACAAGTACTCAATCTGGTGCAGTTAATATGTATAGTGGTGTAACACCTTATGCTAAAGAAGTTGGAACACCTGGAATTTTAGATTGTTTCGAACACGAAGTAATCGCTGGTTACAATCCTGCTGCAACAATTGGTAACTTTAAATTTGCTTGGAAAGGTAACAAAAAAGTACCAGCTGGTAAATATATCTCATGTGCAAAAATCATGGTTACAGTTTCATAATAATCAATTACTAATTAATGTATAGGAAAATGAACACAGAGCTGCTACTCCTTCAGATTATCTGATGGGGTAGCAGTTTAATTTATGTACATATATTAATCATTAATCTTAAGAATTTTCAAAGAATATTACTCTCCATATAATATATTGGAACAAAACATATCTGTGTAAATAAATAAATTTTTTTATAAGTTTTATAATTATTCATCAATCTTTTTATCTTAAATTCACTTATATAAATAAAAATAAAAATTGATTTAATCAAATTTTGTTAAATTTTAACACTATAATTTTTCATAACTTTCTCTTTATAAAGTAAATAATAAGCAAAATATATTTGATCTTTTATACTAATATTTAAGTTATATTCAAATTATATCAAAATAATAATTATACAATTAATATCAATTAAAAGTGAATAATTTAGTAATTTTAAACAGATTTTTTAAATATTTTTTAAATATTCATGCATTAAAATTTCGTAAATATTGTGACTTATTACATCTATTACCAATTTTGATAATAATTAATTTCTTTCATAACAAATAATTATAAGTCTAGTTGAACAATAAAAATAATATTTCTTAAAATAATTTTATAATTTATATATATTCAATTTTCCATTTATTTGCTATAATAGAATAAAATATAACTTGAGGTAATTTATGAGTGATATAAAAATTGGTTGGATTGGAACTGGTGTAATGGGAGAGGCAATGTGCTCTCGATTAATTGATGCAGGCTATAAATGCAATGTGAGTAACAGAACAAAATCTAAAACAGACTCTTTAGTTGCAAAGGGTGCCACTTTTTATAGAACTCCCTACAGAGTAGCACAAGAGAGTGACATTGTTTTTACAATGGTTGGATATCCAAAGGATGTTGAATTCGTATATTTTTCAGATACAGGTTTATTTGAAGGTAGCCGTCCAGGACAAATTTTTTGTGATATGACTACAACAAAACCATCTATTGCTACTAGAATTTATGATTCTGGCAAAATGCATGAAGTTGAATGTATGGATGCTCCTGTATCAGGTGGTGATGTTGGTGCTAAAAATGGCAAATTATCAATTATGGCAGGTGGAGATAAAGCTATTTTTGATAAATTAAAACCTTTATTTGATATCATGGGTAACGCTATTTATGAGGGTTATTGTGGAGCTGGACAACATACAAAGATGGCAAATCAAATTGCAATTGCTGGTATAATGGGTGGTGTTTGTGAATCACTACTATATGCTACAAAAATGGGTCTTAATTTACAAACTATGTTAGATACTATCAGTAAGGGCGCTGCAGCTTGTTGGAGCCTGGACAATCTTGCACCAAGAGTAATCAAAGAAGACTTTGAACCTGGATTTTATGTAGATCACTTTGTTAAAGATATGAAAATTGCTCTAGAAGAAGCTCAAAAAGCAAATCTTAATCTTCCTACTTTAAAATTAGTTGAATCTCTATATGAAGAAGTACAAAAACAAGGTTATGGGAAGAAAGGAACGCAAGCACTTTATTTAGCGCTTGTTAATATGAATAAAGAAGAGGAGTAAAGATTTTATGAATATAGAAAAAAATGGGGCAACCTTAAATGTTGGAGATGTTGAGTATAAATTAGATGTTATTACAGATAACGTTGGTGTTAAATCACTTGATATTTCTAAATTAAGAAATGATACCCATATGTTGACCTATGATCCTGGATTTGCAAATACAGGTTCTTGTCAAAGTTCAATTTGTTTTGTAGATGGAGAGGAAGGTATTTTAAGATACCGTGGTTACAATATTGAAGACTTGGTAGAAACTTGTGATTTTGTTGAAGTTGCATATCTTCTTATTAAGGGAGAACTTCCAAATAAAAAACAGAGACTTGAATATCAAAAATTATTGAACAAACATTCAATGTTACATACAGATATGGAAATGTTCTTCAGATCATATCCACAACACTCTCATCCTATGTCCATCTTATCATCAATGGTTGCATCTCTATCAGCATTCTATCCAGAATTAGATGAAATGGATCCTGAAGAAAACCTTGATATGACAGTAACTAGATTACTTAGTAAAATGAGAACAATTGCAGCATTTACTTATAGACAATCAATTGGTTGTGATAGTGTTAATCCGTCCTATAAATATAGTTATTGTGAAAACTTTTTACACATGCTATTTGACTCCCCTGTTAATGATTATCAACCAACAGAATCAGAAATTAAGGCTTTAAACCAGTTGCTAATATTACACGCAGACCATGAACAAAACTGTTCAACTAGTGCTGTAAGACTAGTTGGATCAGCTGAAGCTAATTTATATGCATCAGTATCTGCAGGATGTTGTGCTCTTTGGGGTTCTAAACATGGTGGTGCTAATCAGGCTGTACTTGAAATGTTAACTAAAATCCAACAAGAAGGTTGGACAACTGATGAAGTAATTAAAAAAGCAAAAGATAAAAATGATGAATTTAGATTATCTGGATTTGGACATAGAGTTTATAAAACATATGATCCTAGAGCAAAAATTGCTAAGAAATTATGTGATGAAGTATTAGGAGAAAAAGCTAAAAATGATCCTCTATTAATCATTGCTGAAGAATTAGAAGAAAAAGCATTAAACGATGAATACTTTATTTCACGTAATCTTTATCCTAATGTTGATTTCTATACAGGTATTACATTCCATGCACTTGGAATTCCATCTTCAATGTTTACAGTATTATTTGCAATGGGACGTCTTCCTGGTTGGATAGCACACTATCTAGAATGGAGACATGATCCATATCTTAAGATTGGTCGTCCTCGTCAGGTTTATACAGGTCCTACAAGAAGATTTGTATCAGAAATTAATGATCGTAAATAGTTTATAAAAGAACCTAGCTCTTAAACATGGGCTAGGTTTTTTATTAAGAGCTACAAACTTTCTCTAATAATTAATTTGGTTTTTAAAACAATATGTAGATCTTCTTTACTTAATTCTTCTTTGTTAAACATCCTAGATAGTATTGATGTCGCAAGGCGCCCTATTCCTTCTCTATCAATATCAAGAGAGGATAATTTTGGATTTGTATAATTAGTAATTCTAGAATTATTAACACCAATAACTGAGCAGTCTTTAGGAATATTATAATCCCTATTAAGTAATACATTCATAGATTGGACTGCAACATAATCGGTTCTACCAAAAACTCCATCAATTTCAAATCCAGAATCTAATAATTCAATTATCTGTTTGTTCAAATCCATTTCAGAATCACAATTAGTAATTAATCTAAAATTTTCACTATTATACATATTATTGGCTTTTAATTCTTCTACAAAACCAGCATATCTAAAATCATCTTTATAATGTTCTTTTTTACCTGAATTTATTAAAGAATCAACATATATGATGTGTTGTCTTTTTTTATTAATTAATTCCTTGCAAATTGAAATTGCGCCATCATAAAGCCCTGAATTAATTAGAGCGAAATTACCAACAAGCTCTGAATACTTTCTCATTTCTAATAATACTAATGGAATATTTGTATTAATCATTTTTTGAATATATTCTACTTTAAAAGTACTTGAACCAATTATTATTCCATCAAAGTAACTTTGAAATATTTGACTTATAAAATCATCATCATTTCTAGATTCACATAAGCAAATAAAATAATCATGTTCAATAGCCCACTCATTCATTTGCTTATTGATTCTACCAAAGTGGTCACTTAGAAGATCATCAACAATAAATAGTATTAGGTGACTATGTTTTCCTTTTAGAGCTCTTGCAATAGCATTGGGTCTATACCCTAATTCATTCATTGCCTCGATAACTCTTTGTTTTTTTCTAGCATCTACATATCTATTATTATTAACTACGTAGGAGACAATAGTTGGAGAAACACCGGCCCTCTTTGCTACATCTGCCCTACTTACTCTTCTACTTTTTTCCACCATTAATTTATATAGCTCCTGCTGCCTTTTTTGATTTAAACTTGAATCTTACATTCTCGCTTATTTCTTTGGCACTATCATAATCCAGCTGCTTAATTTCATCAATATCACTTGGTCTTTGGCGAGTATAACCATCACATTCCCATTCAGGGGTAACTTCACCTTTATTCCAGGTTCTACACTTCCACTGATAACCTCTATAAGGATCTCTGGTATCATTCATCCAATTTAAAATACTTTGGTGAAGGATATTCTTTTCTTCTTTATAACTTGAATCATAAATTAAGTTATCCATTTCATAGGGATCTTTACTAGTATCATATAACTCATCAGTTTCATCAAGCAAGTGAATTGCTAATTTACTATTATCACTTATTGCAGCTCTCATAAATTGTATTCCCCCAAATCCATCATGATCTATTTCATATCGATGGAATTCACAGAATACTTGATCATGAAGTACTTTATTCTCAGGGTCTTCTATAATATCTCTCATACTAACACCTGCTAATACAGGTGGTTGATGAATGTCAAAATAATCTAAGAAAGTTGGTACTAAATCAATATGAGTACTAACGTGCTCATAAACTTTTCCTTTTGGAGAATTGAGGTATGCACCACCTTTAATAATCATAGGAATATGTGAGATTTCTTCATATACTGAAGGACCTTTTAAATTTAGTGAATGAGCTCCTAGAGCCTCACCATGATCACTTGTAAATACTACCATAGCATCAGGTAATTTCTTTTTTACCTCATCAAGAACTCGTCCAATTTCATAATCTGCAAAACTATTACAACCAAAAAATAGTTGTGGCATTATATGTAGTTCATCTTTATTCTCTTTTAATCTCTCTCCAGCCCATAGCTTTTGATAAAGAGGTTTTCCCTCAAGGTTATCATAGTAATTGGGTCTTTTTTCAAATTCATAGCCCTCATACATTGAAGCAAATGGTTCAGGACATAAATAAGGTTGATGAGGTTCATCATAGGATACACATAAGAATAAATCATCATCACTATGTTTTGAAATATAATCGATGGCTCTATCAGATACTCTATGAGCAAATGTAAACTCTTCAGAAATCCCTCCATTTTCTAAGGACGTACTTTCTAATCTACTCTTTAATTTTTCCTCATCAGATAACTCATCAACATAGCATCGCATATCATACCAATAATCCTCATCATAGCCTTTAGGGCAAATACCATTACCAAAATAATCACCACCATCTAAATGCCATTTGCCAATATATGCAGATTCAATACCATTGGGTTGTAAATATTCTCCAATAGTTTTAACGCCCTGGCTCAATGGAACAGTATTTGTAATACCTCCATTACTATGAGGATAAAGACCGGTGAAGATGGCCGATCTAGCTGGACCACATACAGGTTGTGTTGTATATGCCTTTTTGTATAGTACCCCTTCCTCTGCAAGTTTATCAATATTTGGGGTCTTCATATCAGGATAGCCATAGCAGCCAACCATATCCCATCTAGTAGTGTCAGTCATTATAAATACAACTTGTCTTTTCTTATTCATTTTACCTATCTCCAATATAATCTACTTATACAAAAATTAATTATTAACAATTTATAGCAACGAGTGTTATGACTAATTATTTAGTCATAGACTATATCAACTTTATTTATAATCTGTTTTTTCTCTGTTAATATGTGCCTTTAAAAACAATGTACACACGTATGTATATAACTAGTTCATAGTAACACCTTAAAAAAAATAGTCAAGAATTATTTTAGTTTGCATATTTATCTTAGTTCTCACTATTTCATCATTACTAGTTATTATTTATGTTTTTTTTGGTTTATTTAAATTATTAATCTAAAAAGTTCTTATTAACTCATATTTCGAAAAATATTTTTTTTATAATTTCTAAAACTTTTCCTTTATGTTTTTAAAAACATATGCTATAGTCTTAATGCGAGTTGTTTTCAAAAAGCAATCGATTATAATATTAGGAAAAAACATTGAGTAAAAATATAAAAATACCATTTTCAGAAAAAACAAATACAGAAGATGTTAAAGTTAGATTTATTACAGACATTCCATATTTTGGACCAGGTGCTGCAAGATTACTTGAATTAATAGAGCAAAAAGAGAGTGTAAGTATAGCTACAAAGGCTATGGGCATGTCCTATTCAAAAGGTTGGAAGATATTACACAAAATTAAAGCTGCCACAGGTTATGATGCTGTTATAACACAAAAGGGTGGAAACAATGGAGGAACAACTGTTTTGACTCCTGAGGGTGAACAATTATTACATAGCTTTAGAGCTTTTGAAGCAGATGTAACTAACTATGCACATGAGAGATTATCTCACTATGTAGATAAGGAATGTGGCAATAATGATTAAAACAAACGAATTTAGACGAGAGATTGATCACCCTAGACTAGTGCTACTATCTTTTATTGCATTATTTTTAATAATATTTTTTCTCTCATTTTTTATAGGACGGTATTCTATTAACCCAATTGTTTTGATAAAAGTACTTCTATCAAAAATATTTCCGATCGCTCAAACTTGGCCAAATACAGCTGAAAATGTAATATTTAAAATTAGAATGCCTCGAATACTATCATCTGCAATAATCGGAGCTGCCCTATCTTTAGCAGGTCTTACCTATCAAGGAATGTTTAAGAATCCTATGGTATCACCAGATGTTCTAGGTACAAGTGCTGGAGCGGGATTTGGAGCATCACTTGGAATATTTTTAGGACTTTCCTATTTCACTATTTCAGCTCTAAGTTTTGCAAGTGGTCTAATAGCTGTTCTGATGGTAGCATTTATAAGTTCAAAGCTTATGAATCAAAAAACACTTGGATTAATACTTGGCGGTATTATGATAAGTTCAATTTTTACATCTGCGACCTCATTTGTAAAACTTGTTGCAGATACAGATGATGCACTTCCTGCCATCACATATTGGCTAATGGGATCTCTTGCATCAATTAGAATGAATGATATTATTTTTATACTTATACCAATTGTAATAGGAATAATACCGATTGTTGCTCTTCGATGGAAATTGAATTTGCTAACATTAAATGAAGATGAGGCAATGAGCCTGGGAATAAATACAAACTTGCTTAGAAAAATTGTTATTTTTGCATCAACTCTAATGACTAGTGCATGTGTTAGTGTAAGTGGTCATATTGGTTGGGTTGGATTAGTAATACCTCACTTTACAAGAATGATTGTAGGTTGTGATTATAGATATACAATTCCGGTTTCTATTTTAATGGGTTCAAGTTTTTTAATGCTTGTTGATACTCTATCAAGATCAATTACAACAGGCGAGATTCCTTTGGGCATTTTAACAAGCTTCATAGGAGCTCCATTTTTCTTATATCTAATTATAAGAGAGGGGAAAAAATCATGAGAGTAGACGTTAAGAATTTAAGTTTTGCATATAAAGATAACTGTGTATTAGATGATGTATCATTCAGCATAAATGCAGGTGATTTCTTATGTGTTTTAGGTAAAAATGGAGCTGGTAAATCAACCCTATTTAAATTGTTACTTGGTTTTTTAAAAAAAGAAAAAGGTGAAATTATAATTGAGGGAAAAGATTTAGAAGACTATAGTAGAAAAGATTTAGCTAAAGAAATTGCCTATATTCCGCAATACACTTCATCAGCTTTTGCATATTCCGTATTCGATACTGTACTAATGGGTACTACATGTAACCTTGATGGTTTAGGCTCTCCTAAACACAGAGAAAAAAGAATTGCAAAAGATGCTTTAGAGAAATTTGGAATTTCCCATCTATCCCATAAATCAACGGCAAGTATTAGTGGTGGAGAGAGACAATTAGTACTATTAGCTCGAGCAATTGCCCAAGGTTCTCATATACTAATATTAGATGAACCTACTGCAAATCTTGATTATGGTAATCAATATAAGGTTATGAGTATCATAGCTAAATTAAAAAATCAGGGATACAGTGTTATTCTTTCAACTCATAATCCAGAAAATGCTCTAAGTTTTAGCGATAAAGTCTTATTTCTCGATGATAAGAAAATTTTAGCATACGGAAATACGGATGATGTTATGACTAGTGAAAATCTAAAAACCATTTATGATTTACCAATTGATATACTAAATATAAATGGTAGAAAAATATGTACACCATCATTGAATATGGATAATAAAAAGTATGTTTAAGTGGAATGAGAATACCATTGAATGGTTTACTAGAGCCTCTATTTCAAGTGAATTTCATAAAAAATTATCACTAATTATAAAAGATATTATTAAAACAGATTCAACTATTTTAGACATTGGTGCCGGTCTTGGTTTTCTTGATCGAGAGTTATCAAAATATGCTAAAAAAATTAATCTTGTTGAAAATGATAGTGAGGCATTCAATTTTTTATCAAATCATACAATGCCAAACTTAGATTTATATAATATGAGTTGGGAAGATTATAAAGAAAAGAACTATGAAAACTGTGATTACCTACTCCTATCATTCTTCTCAAGAATGGATAGAGAGGACAATTTAGAATCTCTTTTATCACTTTGCAAGGATTCAATAATATATATAAGAAATGAGAATCACGCAGGTAACGATAATCTAATTAAATATCTGAATACAAAAGATGTTACATATAGCTTTACTCACTATGATTTAGATTTTAGCCAACCTCTGAGAGAAAATGAAATTGAGTTATTCTTTAAATCTTATTATAAGAGAAAAGACAAAAATGAATTATTAAAGAAGATAGTAAAAAAAGATGATGCTTATCTTTATAAAAATAATAAAAGTATATCAATTTTTGTGATACAAAAACAAAAATTTTAAGGAGTCAAAATGAAAAAAATAAAAGCTTTATTGCTAGTTTTTTTAGTTGCAGGTACATTCTTATTTGCAAATGGTACAAGTGAAAGTAATCAATCAAATATGGTTAATCAAACTAGAGAGTTTACTGATTCTCTAGGTCGTGTTGTAAGTGTTGATAAGAACATTGAGAGAATGGCGCCGTCAGGAAAATTAGCTCAAATTATTCTTTATACTATGGATTATAACAGAATGGTTGGATGGAGTTCTCGTCCATCATCAAGTCTTGAATCATATTTTGATAAAGATGTTTTAGATCTACCTATCTTTGGTACTTTCTACGGAGCAAAGGCTAACTTTAATATGGAAGCAGTTATTAGCGCTGATCCTCAAGTAGTTATTGATTTGGGAGAAATCAAAGGTTCTAAAGAAGAAATGATTAAAGATTTAGATACTCTACAAGATAACCTTGGTATTCCTGTAGTATTTATTGAGGCTTATCTTGATGATATGGGAACAACTTTTAGAATGCTTGGAGATCTTCTAGATTTAGAAGAAGAAGGAGAGGCAAAAGCTCAACTTTGTGAAGCTACTATTGCAAGATCAAATGAGGCTCGAAAACTAATAACTGATAAGACAACAATTTACTTTGGTGTTGGTCAAGATGGCTTAACATCTTATCCTAAGAATTCTTTTAGAACTCAGACATTAAGACTAGCTGGTCTTGAAAATGTAGTTGAGGGAAAAGGAAATAACATTATTGTTAGTCCTGAACAATTAATCATTTGGAATCCAGATGTTATTATAGTTGATCAAGAAGGAAGCTATGAGAAATTTACAGCTCCAAATAGTCCATTTAGTGAGATTTCAGCTGTTAAAAACAACAGAGTATATGAAATTCCTGAAGGTCCATTTAGTTGGATTGATAACCCACCTTCAGTTAACAGAATACTAGGAATTGATTGGATTGGAAACTTAATCTATCCAGAAGCTTTTGATCTTGATATCACAAGTGAAGCAAAAACTTTCTATGATTTATTCTATCATTACTCACTAAGTGATGCAGAAGCTGCCAAATTGATGATTAATTCAAAAAATTAATATTAAAGAACTATTATAATTGGAAAAAGCTATTGTTAGTAATCTATTTAACAATAGCTTTTTTTATATAGTGGATGTATAATATTATTAAAATAAGGAATTAAAAATATGAATAAAAGATGGAAAGCAAGTGAATCTTGTGTTACTAGTTTATACTACCATTTATTATGGTGCCCAAAATATCAAAGAGAAGTTTTAGTCGATGATATTGCAGACAGATTATTATTTTTATTAAACGAAAAAGCTGCTGAGATTGATTTAGAAATTGTTTCTAATGAAATAATGCCAGATTGTGTACACCTTTTAGTGAAAGCAAAAGCAGAAGATAGTCCTCACTTTTTAATTCAACAACTCAAAGGATATACTTCTAAAATAATGAGAGAAGAATTTCCTACTTTAAAATCTAGAATTCCAACACTCTGGACACGTAATTATTACTGCTGCAGTGTCGGTAGATTTAGTGAAGATGAAATAAATAGATTTATTGAGTCTCAAAAGAATGTTTAATAGAATAAGTGCAAATAATAATTGACACATTATACTTTCTAAAATATAATGGGATTTATAGAACAACAATACCTATGGTTCTTCCCTTAAAACAACTAATAAGTAAATTTAATATGTGCTATATAAAATTACTTATTAGTTGTAATTTAGTTAATTGGCACCCAAAAGGTGCCAACTTCTATTTCTACACAAAGATATATAAATCATATTTTAAAAAATACTATAAAGAACTAATAATTTTTTAGCTTTTTGCTCTATGTTTTACAATTTAAATATAAATTTTAAATATCTTTTAAATACAGTTTTTTAACCATACATTTGTATGTTAAACAAAATGTTAACAAAAATTACCCCATGAAAATTATTAAATTTTTTTAATACTTTATAAACTACTTTGAAAAAGATATTCTTACCATTAATTATAGGATGTCAAATAAAATAAAAGAGAAACTCCAAAAAAAAGACTTCCCAAATTTGAGAAGTCTTTTTGCTCTTAATATTAATTCTTACTTAGCACTTTTTGCTTTTAATAGATTTAATAGGCCACCGGCTAAAATCATATCTTTTTGATCTTTTGTAATATCACATCTCATTTTGATATTTCTATTACCAACTGTTACGATAATAGGATTACCTTCAAGATATGCCATTTCAATTTGATCTGGTAAATCTTCAATTAAAATATCTTCACCCTGTTGGATTGCCTCATAATCTTCATCTTTAATGAATGTTAAAGGAACAATACCAAAGTTACATAGATTGTTTTGATGAATTCTTTCAATTGATAGAGCAAGTACAACCTTAACACCTAAATACATAGGGCAAATTGCTGCATGTTCACGAGAAGAGCCTTGGCCATAGGAAGCACCTGCTAATATGATATTAGAAACACCATTTTTTACATTCTCTAAGCATCTGTCATGGAAATGAGGATCAAGGCCTTCAAAAACATACTTTGAATACTCAGGTATATTTGATCTATACTTTAATCTAGCTCCGGCTGGCATAATATGATCTGTTGTAATCTTATCACCAACTTTAATAGTAACTACACCTTTTACATGGTATGGAAGTTCAACATTTGATGGTGGATCTCCAATGTTTGGACCTCTCATAATGACTATATCATCAGTATTTTTAGGAGGGAATATAAACATAGAATCATCAATTATAAATTTATCAACTAAGAAACTACCAGGATATTTAATTCCATGATCTTTTAGAGGATCTGTAAATACACCTGTTATTGCAGCTAAAGCAGCTACTTCAGGGCTTACTAGATATAGATTTGCATCAACTGTACCAGATCTTCTTTCAAAGTTACGATTACTAGTTCTTAGTGATACAGCCTTTGATGAAGGACTTTGGTGATTACCAATACAAAATCCGCAAGCAGATTCTAATATTCTAGCACCAGCTTTGATTAACTTTTCAAGAGAACCATCTTCACTTAACATTAATAATACTTCTCTAGAACCAGGTGCAATACCAAGAGATAGATTAGGATTAACAGTATGTCCATCAAGGATTGCTGCAACTTTTCTCATATCATCATAACTTGAGTTTGTGCAAGAACCAATTAATACCTGGTCAACTTTCTTACCTTCAAGGGAAGCAATAGTTTCAATATTACCAGGACTATGTGGGGCTGCACAAAGTGGAACAACATCTGATAGATTCAATTCAAATAAATCATCATATTTTGCACCATCATCTGCAGATAGCTCTTTATAAACATCACCTCTTTGCTGAGCATCAAGGAAAGCTTTTGTATTTTCATCACTTGGGAATAAACTTGTTGTTACACCACATTCGGCGCCCATATTACATATGGTAGCTCTCTCTGGTACTTGAAGTGTTTTAACACCTTCACCTGTATATTCAAATACACAGTTTACATTTCCCTTAACACCAAATTTTTGTAGTACTGTTAAAATAACATCCTTTGCAGAAACCCATTCTCTTAATTTTCCAGATAATCTGATTTCAATTACTTTAGGACTAATAATATGGAAAGCACCACCTGCCATTGCTACGGCAATATCAAGACCGCCTGCACCGATAGCAATCATTCCTAGACCACCACCTGTAGGTGTATGTGAATCTGAGCCTAATAGAGTTTTGCCAGGAGCTCCAAATCTTTCAAGATGTACTTGATGGCAAATACCATTACCAGGACGAGAGAAAATAACGCCTTTCTTTGCAGCTACACTCTGCAAATATTTATGATCATCAGCATTTTCAAATCCAACTTGTACAGTATTATGATCTACATAACTTACGGCTAGTTCATTTTTTACTTTATCTAAGCCCATTGCTTCGAACTGTAAATAAGCCATAGTTCCTGTAGCATCCTGTGTTAATGTTTGGTCAATTTTAATTCCAATTGGTTCACCCTTCTCGATTTCTCCCTCAACTAAATGAGATTCAAGAATTTTTTGGGTTAGTGTTTTTGCCATTAGAGACTCCTTAAATACTAATTAATAAGTTTAGTATAATGTTAAAAGAAGATTTTGCAATCGGGTTTTTCAAAAAACACATTCATAAGTGAGTTAAAATGTAAATTATATTGTACTTTTTAATTTTCATGTACATATATACAATACAAATACATTTATTTTTAATAATTCAAAAGAAATATTAACACATTTAATATGCTATATGAGTTATTTTTCTCCTGATATTATATGTAATTATCTCAATTAGAGCGCATACTATGATAAAAAAGAAGAACATCAACATCATTTGATTATAGGAAAATTTATCATATAAAATTCCACCAATGAAAGAGCCTCCCACAACTCCAAGAGATAATAATACTTCATGAATTACCATTCTTCTTGTTCTATTAATCGCTCCACTTGCACCATGAAATATACTCATTACATATACAAATGGGAAAAACAAACCAAAAGAGAAAAAGAAAATTGATAGAGTAAATATATTATTAAATGCAAGTGATGCTAAAACAACAAATGCAATCATAATTTGAATTCCAACAATCATATTAAATTTAAAATGCCAAAAGTCAGTTTTTCTTAAATAATAAAATGTAAAGCAGGTTACTATTCCACGAATTGATAAAAGAGCACCTACAGTACTCTCACTATAGTTTAATACCTCTTTTGCATAGATGGGAAAGATATTGCTAATTGCCCCTAAAACAATATAGCCTACAAAAATTCCAATCCAACAATAATATCTAAGAAAAGTACTATTATCTACAAGATTGTTGCGTTTTATATATTCATTTTCTGCCTCAGATGCTCTAAGAGATGGAACAATAGTTGTGAAGATAAATAATGAAATTATTACAAGTGTTAAAAGTATTGCAGTAAAGTAGAATGGAAGATTCAAATTTATTTCTATAAATATTCCACACAAAAATGTTGCAATAGCGGCACCACTACTCCAAGATAAATTAAAAATACCCATACTTTTATTTAAGAATGATTCTTCTTTTCCACGAGCTAACCAACTTTCTATTGAAGGCCAAACTAGAGATAAAAATCCACCATACAATATTATGGCAATTAGCACTAAGTAATAATTTGAACTAAATATCATTGAGATAATACATAGTGTTATACCACTTAAACCAACTAAGATAACATTTCTAGGTTTAAACTCTGTTATTTTCTTAGATAGTAATATTGCAAAGAAACAATATGATACTTGATTATAGCTGAGTGCAAGTCCTATGGCTGAGGCTGATAGAGAAAAGTTTTCTCTTAAATAGAAAACCAAAGCAAGATTTATCATAGCAAAGCATAGCTGAATTAAAAAAGAGGTCACACCTAATAATTGGAGTTGTGTTTTATCACTATTCATGAATATATTCCCATAAGTAAAAGTATATAGAGATTATATACACACAAACAAATAAATCAACTAAATAATAATTTTATTATAAAGTATTTTAAAACACAAAAATTTAACTTTTTCCATATTATTGTTTATTTTCTATTACAGTTAAGTGCAAAACTAAAAAACTCTTGTATTATCTTAAATAGTAGTATATTTTTAAAATATGATTAATGATTTAATACACAACACTTCTCTAGTAGCACCTTTTATAGCATGGCTACTAGCTCAAGGGATAAAGCCCTTGATTTCCTTGATTGGAGGAGAGGGATTTGATATAAAAAGATCTCTATCTACAGGCGGAATGCCAAGTAGTCATACATCAACAGTTATTGCACTAACTACGAACTTAGCCATTAGATATGGAGTTGGTTCGTATCAATTCGCTATGTCCTTAGTTTTTAGCAGCATAGTTATATATGATGCCATGGGAATACGTCATGAAGCAGGTGTTCAAGCTGAAATGCTAAATTCCTGGAGTAAAACCCTAGGAGAGTTATTTGAGGGTCAATTTACTCAAGCAAATTTGAAGACAATGTTAGGTCACACAATATCCCAAGTTGTATTTGGTATATTATTAGGATTAATTATTGGCTTTAGCATAACATATTCAATTGGTTTTTAGAGACGTAAGGATTTTTTATGATATTAAACAGTATTAGAGGCTTTTTTATGGCTCTCGCAGATAGTATACCCGGAATCTCTGGTGGCACAATTGCTTATTTATTAGGTTTTTATGATTTATTTATTGGTAGTTTAAATAATGTTATTAGTAATAATAAAGATAAGAGAGCGGAATCTCTTTCTTTTTTATTGCAATTAGGAGTTGGTTGGATTATTGGATTAATAATTTGTGTATCAATTCTTTCACCACTCTTTAGTAATCATATCTATGTAATGAGCTCTTTTTTAATTGGTCTAACATTATTCTCAATTCCTGAAATAATTAAAGAGGAAAAATCATCATTTAACTTAGATACGAAGGGAATAGTAAAAAATATTTTATTTTTTCTATTAGGTGCAATTATAGTTATCCTTATTACTAATTACAGTACTAAAGCAAATTCAGCATCTCCATCTCTAATGACGCTAGATATTAAAAAAGCACTATTTTTATTTATAGCTGGTGATATTGCAATATCTACTATGGTACTTCCAGGAATATCAGGTTCATCTCTATTGATGATTTTAGGTCTTTATATTCCAATAATTAATTCACTTAAGGCTTTCTTTAGTTTTGATTTCTCAGTTGTTCCAGCCCTATTTTGTTTTGGATGCGGGATCCTATTTGGTGTATTTACAACTGTAAGACTTGTAAAGCTAGCACTTGAGAGACATAGATCTTCAACTCTATCATTAATATTAGGTTTAGTTGTTGCAGCTATTTATGCAATAGCACAAGGCCCTACAACACTTGATATTCCTCAACTTCCACTTTCATTTGAAACATTTAGTATTATAAGCTTTATAATAGGATGGACACCTATCCTTCTTCTATCTTATCTAAAAAAAAGAAAGTCTAATTAGTAATCTTTAAATATACGTAATGCTTATTTATTGTATTAAAAAATATACACAACTTTATCTAATATTTTTTTAATTATTGATATTTTGCTTATTTTTATACATTCTAAGAACTTATATACAAGAATTGCAAAGATTATATGAATATTTATTCATGCAATAATTGACAAGATATGTATATTTATGTAATAACAAGATAAATAGATAAAAAAAACTAGGATAAGATATGAGTCCAATTGATGAGCGCAAAGCTAATAAGAAAAAACATGAGGAAATAAAAAGATACCAAGTCATTCAAATGACCGATGGTGTTCTTATTCCTAAGAAAAATGACGGTTCAGTATTAAATAGTTGGAGAATTACATTTATATTCTCTCTTGCACTACTTTTTACATTAGTAGTATTTTTCCCAGATCCCTATAGAAAGATATTTTTATTCGTAATTACAGGTATTCCTGTAACTTTCCAAGCAACTATCTTTGCTATTATTGGTGCTGTATTTATAGGTACACTTACAGGTCTTGGAGCTGTATCAAAACACAAGACAATTAATATGATTAGTGGTGTCTATGTTGAACTAATTAGAGGTATACCTCTATTAGTACAATTAATATTCATTTATTATGCTTTAGGAAGATTCTTCTCTCTAGATGGAATGTTATCTGCAATTATTGCCCTATCAATTTGTTTTGGTGCATATATGGGTGAAATCATAAGAGCAGGTATTCAAGCAATTCCAAAAGGTCAGATGGAAGCAGCTATTGCCCTTGGCATGAGTAGAGCTCAAGCTTTCAGATTTGTTATCCTTCCTCAAACTCTTAAGGTTGTATTACCTGCAATTGGTAATGAATTTATCAGTATGTTAAAAGACTCATCTTTAGTATCTGCTATTGCTTTAAGTGATATACTAAAAAGAGGTAGAGAATATATTTCTAGGACATTCTTATCACTTGAGACTATGTTAATTGTTGCATTAGTATATCTTACTATAACATTATTATTATCATGGTTAGTTGGTAAATTAGAAGAAAGGATGAATCAAAATGCCTAATATTATAATTAAAGATTTAGAAAAAACATTCCTTGCAAAAGATGGAACTCTAGTAAAAGCTGTTAAGGATGCTAATTTAGAAGTTAAATCTAAAGAGGTAGTTGTTATAATTGGTCCATCTGGTTCAGGAAAATCAACACTACTTCGTTGTGTTAATAAACTTGAAGTTCCAACAGGTG
This sequence comes from Sphaerochaetaceae bacterium, assembly GCA_963678765.2. Classification (GTDB taxonomy): domain Bacteria; phylum Spirochaetota; class Spirochaetia; order Sphaerochaetales; family Sphaerochaetaceae; genus Pleomorphochaeta. The sequence goes on from CAXXVM010000006.1 coordinate 211,402, forward strand.
GTAGTATAACAGTTGATGGAGTTAATATAACTGATAAGCAGACAGATATTAGAAAAGTTAGAGAAGAAGTTGGAATGGTATTCCAAGCTTTTAACTTATTCCCTCATTTGACAGTTTTAGAAAATATCACTTTAGCACCCATTAAAGTTAAGAAAATAGCAAAAGCAGAAGCAGAAAAAATTGGTTTATCTCTATTAAAAAGAGTTGGCCTTTCTGAAAAAGCTCAATCATATCCAACACAGTTAAGTGGAGGACAACAACAGAGAGTTGCTATTGCAAGGTCCCTTGCAATGGAACCTAGTATAATGTTATTTGATGAACCAACTTCAGCACTTGACCCTGAAATGATTAAAGAAGTATTAGATGTTATGACAGATTTAGCTAAATCAGGAATGACAATGTTACTTGTTACTCATGAAATGGGATTTGCAAGAGCTGCTGCTACAAAGGTAATCTTTATGGATGAAGGAAGTGTTATTGAAGAAGGAACTCCTGATGAAATATTTGATCACCCTAAAAATCAAAGAACTAAAGATTTCTTAGATTCAATTCTATAGATACTTAACTCGAGATTGCAAAGACTTAACAATTTATGTTAGGTCTTTTTTTATTTCAAATTTTATCATCTAATTAATTCTATTGAACTCATTGGTATTATAAATCTCATCAATAACGCTAACTAAATCTTCTACAAAACATATAACTTTATATAAAAACTTTGTCAAAAAAAGTTTTAATTATAATAAACAACAAAAAAAATCCCAAACGTGATTAAAATCTAATAATTTTTTATAAAAAACATACTTTTTTGTTAACTTAGTCCATAAGTTTAAAAAAAGTTCTATTTATTTCTCCAAAAAAATATAATCATTTTGTATTATTAACATAAATAATCTCTTAATGTCATAAGTTTAATATATATAAATTGTATTTATGACAAAATTAATGATTATATATTCATCTTACAATTACATATTACATACTCACTTCAATATACTACCAATGTTGACATAAGTTATAATATTCATTATATTATAGACATATTAAAGACGGAGGCTCAGAATGAAAAAGATTATTACAACATTATTAATTATTGCATTAGCAATTACTTCTTCATTTGCTGCTGACGTTCAAATTATTTCAAAGGCTTCTGAAACTTCACTAACTGCAGTTCTTCAATATGCTGGTCAAACACTAGATAATGAGGAAGGCTTACAAATTACTACTAATGAATCATTAGATGTAGCTACGGTTCAAAAAACTGAAGATTTTTCAATCTTAGTAAACAGCAACAAAACAAGCGACACTACATTAATAATTGATATCAATGCAAGTTCATTTGTAAGTAAGAATGGTTTTGATTCAGAAATTACACCAAAGACTGATAGCAACTTCAATAGAGAACTTATCATTCCATCTGGTGTTCATGCAAACGAAACTGCTTCTACTTTCAACTTAAGTTGGACTGGTAAAGAAGGACTTCCAAGCGGTGATTACTCATCAGAGGTTATTATCACAATTAGTGCAAACTAATAAATTATTTTAAAACCAAAAAAACAAAGACAAAGAAATAACATTACTATCTAGATTTCGATCTAGATAGTTTTTTTAGTAAAAGTTTTAAGAAAAACTTAATAAAATACTTTAATTACTATTTTAATTGGTAAAAAGTTATAAATAATCAAATAAAAATTATAAATCAATATTAAATCTATTCATTTTTACAGGCAAAAATGCCTTGATTTGTAGATTTTCTTAGCTAAATGTCATAAGTATACTTTAATATTTTGTATATTAGTTACAAAAAAATCAATATTTGTTACAAATACATTAAGAATTTGTTATATGCATAATATATAAACTGGTTGTTGACACAAGTTACAACTAGGTGTATATTATAAACATATTAAAGACGGAGGCTCAGAATGAAAAAAATTATTACAACATTATTAATTATTGCATTTGCAATTACTTCTTCATTTGCAGCTGACGTTCAAATCATTTCAAAAGCATCTGAAACTTCACTAACAGCGATTCTTCAATATGATGGTCAAACATTAGATAATGAGGAAGGCTTACAAATTACTACAAAAGAATCATTAGATGTAGCAACAGTTCAAACAACTGATGACTTCTCAATCCTAGTCAACAGTAACAAAGCAACTGACACTACATTAATAATCGACATCAATGCAACTTCATTTGTTAATGGAAATGGTTTTGATTCAGGTATTACACCAGCAACCGATGATAACTTTAATAGTGAACTTAATATTTTATCTGGTGTTCATACAAACGAAATTGCTTCAACTTTCAATTTAAGTTGGACTGGTAAAGAAGGCCTTCCAAGTGGCCATTACACTTCAGATGTTGTTATCACAATTAGTGCAAACTAATAAATTATTTTAAGACAAAGAAATAACATTACCATCTAGATTTCGATCTAGATAGTTTTTTTATAACATAGGAATAAAGACTATCAAAAAAGTTATTACCACTTAATCTACAACAATGTTTAAATCATTTTAAAATATCTAAAATCGTGCTATTTTATATTAATTGTAATATTTCATTGACATAACATAAATTAACCCTATATATTTAATTGTAATAGGAAATCAATTAATGAAAAAAAATATAACTCTATTTCTGTTACTTTTTATAAATACTACAATATTTGCATCACCTGCGACTATTTTTAGTAAACAAGAAAGTGTTAGTCTAAGTTCCTATATTAAATATTCTTCAAATAATGAAATTGATTCCATCACATCCGATTCCTTAAATCCCAATATTCTAAAAACAGAGGCTTTTAACTTATTCGCAACAAGTAACACAGAAGATGTGAGCAATTTAGAATTAACTATAAAGCTTGATAGAGATGAAGAGAGTGAAGAAGAAAATACTTCATTAATTAGAGTTGTTGATGAAAACAATAAATCCCTTTCAAAAAAAGATGATCACACATACGTAATTAATCATATTATTGATACTGGTACTATTTTAAACAATAATAAAATAGACTGCTTCTATTTAGCCCTAGATAAAGACTCTATAGATAATTCAGTAGAAAATTACCAAGTAACGATTCACATTGACTTTACAGATAAATAGAATCTCTTATCAATAAAGAATTTATGATATTCAAATTATTATACTCATACAACGCAATCAAAGCGATTTTTAGGATTCTCTATTAAAGTTAGTAAATTATAGGTAAAATGAATTAGATATCGCTAAAACAAGTTTAAATAATATATACGATTAAAAAATAAACATATCCTAGTCTGAGATATACATTCTCAAAATTTTATTTTATATACAATTGTGTTTTATATTCATGAAATGGTCTGCCACCCAAATGGTTTAATAATATTTATAGCAAATTTGGCTTCTTATATAATACTAACTTTAATACTACTTTCTAATGATTATATATTTAATTGCTTACATAAAAAGAAATTAAGTACTATAGTATATTATTACTAGTCTAAAATAATACTAATAATTGAGAAATTTCACTTGCCCAGTTCAATATTTAATTTTAATGTTAAATAAATAAGAGAGGTTTATATGGAATCTAAAAAAGAATCATGGCTTGAACGCCATATTACGCTTCCAGTATTATTACATCCTGAAGCAGAAAAAGAGAACTGGATTTCTCATTCAATTCCAGCTGTATTCTCAGTTATAGGATTAATTTATATCCTAATGAATTTATCAAATATAAATTCAGCTAATCTTAGAGTAGGAATGGTAATTTTTGCACTTTCAAATATTTTATTATATACAGCATCTACTTTTTATCATTATTTACCTAAAAACAATGCAAAGCGATTTTGTAGAATATTAGATCACAGCAATATTTACTTTTTAATAGCAGGTACTTACACACCAATACTATTGTATGTTGGTACACCTAATTCTTTATTACTATTTAAGATTATTTGGATAATTGCTTTCTCAGGAATAGCATTTACTTTAGTATTCTGGGGGAAATTAAAACCTCTTCATGTAATTTTATATGTAGTAATGGGCTGGATTATTGTATTTTTCTGGAAAGATATAATGATGAATACACCTCAATCACTTAGAGCTTATTTATTAAGTGGAGGTATTCTTTATACTATCGGCGTAATTTTTTATGGTAATAAAAAAATACCACATGGACATTTGATTTGGCATTTATTCACCATAGCAGGCTCTCTATCGTTTTATATTGGGTTCCTAGTTAATATCATTTAATAAGAGAATTGTTTATATTATTAAAATTACTATTTAGATAACAAATTCTTTGCATATCATACTTAATGCAAAGCCTTTGTTATTTAAGTAGTTAATAATAGTACATAGAAAATGAGTGACCACAATATTAGACGATTATGTGATCACTCAAAATTTAATACTATGGAAGTATTAGTTTAATAATGCATCAACAGCATTTGTCAAAGTAGTTTTTGAAATTGAACCTGTAAAACCATTTGCAATTTCTCCATCTTCGTTTAGAAGTATTGTTACAGGAATACTATTTGTGCCAAATACATAACTTAAATAACCAGGGTCTAATACTATAAGAGTATCATCATCAATAAAATATTCATCAACAAAATCATTTAGAGTTTCCTCTGTTTCTCGTTGACCATCAAAACTATCAAAGAAAATAAATGTTACATCACCTTTGTATTCCTCTCTTGCTTCAACAAACTCTGGCATTTCGCTCTTACATGGAGGACACCATGATGCAAATAAATTTATTACGACAGGCTTTCCCTTTGGAACAACTCCCCAAAATGTTGATTCACTACCATCAATCATTTTAACAGGAATGTCTGGCATTATTGCTTTTTCATCTTCACCATCAGAAGATGCTTGATCTTCACTAGAATCGCTGTTAGCCGGTGTATCTGCTTGAGTTGAAGTATCTTCTACATTTGCAGAATCTGAACTAGAATTTGTACTTGTATTAGCAGGAGTGCTAATTGTATCTTCATTTGTTTTTGCAACTATTTTATCTGCATTCTCAGTTTTAACGTTTGGTATAAAACCTGTACTTGGTGCATCTTCTTTTAATGCATTGTAGGCAACTGTTGCAACAATAAATATTGCAACTATTGCAAGTGTTAATATTAGCGATTTTTTTTTGTTATCCATTATTTCTTCCTTATATAAATAATTGAGCTGGAGAATATCCGAGACTCATAAAGATACCCATAACAAGTAATAATAAACCACTTATTAAAGATACTACTCTGTAGTGTTTTTTAATAAAATTGAAAGCACCTTCTAATTGCTTCAATAAAATTGCTGATAGTAAAAATGGAATTCCTAATCCCATAGCATATGCGAATAATGTGAATATACCTTGTCTTAGTGTATCACTATTTGCAGCAAGCATTAATGCAGAGCCTAAGAATGGTCCGGTACAGGGAGACCAACCGATTGCAAATACTATTCCAAATAATAGAGATGAAAATACGCCAAGGCTCTTTGTATTCATCCTAGGCTTATAGGTATTTTCTAAAAATGGTAAAAACTTTAGACCTAAAAAACTTAGTGCAAATATAATTACTATTATTCCACCTACTCTATTAATTATGTCTAGATGTTCATTCAGATAAGTTCCTAAGAAACTAGCACTAGCTCCTAAAGCAACAAATAGTAATGAAAATCCTATAACAAAGGAAATGCTATTAACAATCAAATTATTATTTGGTTTTTCCTCACCTTCATTATTTATACTTCCACCTGCAAGATATCCTATATATAAAGGTATCATGGGCAGAACGCATGGACTAATAAAGCTTAGCAGACCCTCTAAAAATGCTGTAATGTATGCCATAAATTAAACTCCTACAAGAATACTATAAATTACTTATCTATATTTATAAAGTGACTTTGTCACATTTTAAATAAAACAATAGCTTTAGCTTCTTAAAACTAGTTTTTATATGCTTTTTGTATTATATTTAAGGTTATGGCTAAGAAAAAAAAGATAAAACTTCCACCAATGGAAAGATTCGATAATTATTATGCATCCTATTATAAAGAGAGATGGCCACAACTAAAAGAAGCACTACTACTTAAATCAACACCGATTGAATTAAAAGAAGAGTTAGTACAACCATATTACATGGATGAAGCATCTATTATTTGTGCAAAGCTTTTGAACGTAGAAAAAGATGATATTGTTCTAGATATGTGTGCCGCTCCAGGCGGAAAAACACTTATACTAGCTTCGGCTCTAAAAGGTACAGGGCTTTTAATCAGCAATGATAGATCTTCAAAAAGAAGATCAAGATTACATAATGTAATAAAAGATCATCTAAAACCTGAGTATCAAGAAAATATAAAGATATGTGCGCATGATGCTACAAAATGGGGAATATTCGAAAAGAATGTTTATGATAAAATTCTTTTAGATGCCCCATGTTCAAGTGAGAGACATGTGCTCTCTACACCATCTGCACTTGAAATATGGACACCAAATCGTCCTAAACATTTAGCAATTCAACAATTTGCTATGCTAGCATCTGCACTAGATGCTGTCAAACCAGGTGGATTGGTTCTTTATTCAACATGTGCAATAACGCCTCAAGAAGATGAAGAGGTTATTGAAAAGTTATTTAAAAAGAGAAAAGGTAAGTTTACACTAATTGATTTTAATGCTGAATTTAGCGAAAAAAGAAAGTATGGACAAATCGTTTTACCAGATTCTTCAAATGGTAAAGGGCCTCTATATTTTTGTTTAATAAAAAAGGAAGGCGAAAGCGATGAGTAAAGTTAGTATTATTAAATGTGATTCATATGATAGTGATATGGTTTATCAATCTTTAGTAACAGCTTGTGAAAGAGCAGATTTTCCATCAGTTGAAGGTAAAAAGGTTTTAATTAAACCAAATATTTTATCCGATAGTCCAAGTGAAAAAGCAATAACAACTAATCCTGAAATTCTTAGATCTATGATTAGATACGTAAGATTAAAAGGTGCTGCAACTATTGTAGTAGGAGACTCTCCAGCCCTTCATAAACCTGGTCTAAAACCAACTAAAAGTGGTCTTTATCAAATATGTGAAGAAGAAGGTGTTGAATGGGTTAACTTTTTAAAGGGAAGTTTGAAAGTTAAACTTCCAATTTTAGGAAAGAAGATAACACTTACAGATACTCTAAATGATATTGATTTACTAATTAGTCTTCCAAAATTTAAAACTCATGAGCTAATGATTACAACAGGTGCATTAAAAAATCAATTTGGACTTGTTCCTGGTTTTCATAAAAGCCCACAACATGTTAAATATCCAAGAAGAGTTGATTTTGCTAAATTGGTTTGTGGAATTCACACACAATCAAAAGCTGTTTTTGCTCTTATGGATGCAGTTATTGGTATGGAAGGTGCAGGTCCAGGAAATGGAACACCTAAGAAAGTCGGTGTTTTAATAGCTAGTCATGATTTATTAGCAGTAGATATCGCTCAAGCTACTATAATGGGACACAATCCTATGGATATTCCAGTTATAAAATGTGGTATTTTAAATAAAATTAGTGATACTAATAAATTTGAAGATATGGAATATACAGATATTGATGCCAATGATATTATCATAAAAGATTATAAGAGAATTGATCCTAATAAGAAAAATAAAACAGGTGATAGAGTTAAACCTACTTTCATCCATGAAAAATGTATTAGATGTAGAAAATGTATTGATATATGCCCTGCATCAGCACTTTCTATGGTTGATAAGAAAATTGTTCTCAATGAGGATAAGTGTGTAATGTGCTACTGTTGCCACGAAGTGTGCCCTGCAGAAGCAATTGAAATTAGAAATTAATAAATTAGATTATACTTGTATTCATAGCACCTAGTATTTTATGGGTGCTATTTTATTCGTTACTACTATTAAATTTATCTATTTTTTACACATTAATAAGATATTTTGTGACTTTATTAATGTTTAGCAGTTTTCTATAATTGTTTTACCATACATTAATAAAAGTTAAAAAAAACAAAGTTTAATTTTTTTTTCTGTGATATAGTGCTTAAGACTTTTTAAACACCGAGGTGGGTAGTGATAGATTTAAAGAATGAATTAAATAATGAACAATATTTAGGAGCTTCAACTATTGAAGGACCTGTACTCATTATTGCAGGTGCTGGTTCAGGTAAAACAAGAATGTTAACCTATAGGATCGCACATATGCTAGAAAGTGGAATTAAGGCAAAAAATATACTTGCATTAACTTTTACAAATAAAGCAGCTGCTGAAATGAGTGAAAGAATTGATCAATTAACTAAAACAAAGCAAAAGAATCTAAGTAGTACAACCTTTCATTCCTTTGGTCTTGGATTATTAAAACAACATATTCAACACTTAGGTTGGAAAAACAATTTTACAATCTATGATTCAAATGATAAAATCGCTCTAATAAAGCAAGTTGTTCTCAACCTAGGCATCCCTCTTGATTCAGTTGATATTAGAGAACTAGGAGAGATGATTTCTAAAGTTAAAACAAAACGAGCTATTATCACATCACAAACAGGAGAACAAACTAAACTAATAATTAGTGAATATGAAAAGCATTTAAAAGCTTTTAATGCTGTTGATTTTGATGACCTAATTGTCAAGCCACAGGAAATATTTTCTAAATTTCCTGAAATTCTTGAGAAAACAGCAGATCGTTTCCAATATATATTAGTTGATGAGTTTCAAGATACATCAATAGCTCAATATAATTTAATTAGAGATTTAGCTAGAAAATCAAGAAATCTTTGTGTAGTTGGTGATGATGATCAAAGTATCTACTCTTGGAGAGGTGCAAACTACCAAAATATTGTTATGTTTGAACAAGATTTTCCAGAAAGAAAAGAAATTATGCTAGAGAGAAATTATCGCTCTAGTAAAACTATTTTGGATGCAGCTAATAATTTGATCATTAATAATAAAGAGCGAAAAGAGAAAAAACTTTGGACTGAATCTAATAAAGGTGCTGATATTTATTTAATGCATCCATCAAATGGAGAATTAGAGGCATCACTTGTAACTCAACAGATAATTGATCAGCATCTTAGCGAAAACAGATCTCTTAGTGACTTTGCAATATTATCTAGAACAAATGCACTGATACCTTCATTTGAAGCAGCGCTTATGGAAAGGGATATTGATACTCGTGTTACAGGTACTCAATCTCTTTTTGATAGAAAAGAAATTCGTGATATTATTAGTTATTTAAAGGTAATTGCTAATCCTGATGATGATGTTAATTTCTTGAGAATAATTAACACACCTCGCCGTGGTATAGGAAGAGTTAGTGTAGAGAAAATTAGAAAGGTTGCTGATAATAAAAACATTTCACTTTACAGTGCACTTTGTTATATGGCAACATCAACTGATCCATCAATTAGAGAAAGTACTAAGAAGAATTTTGCGAAGTTCATGGATTTGATGGAATATTATACAAGAAAATTTGAAGATGATGAGGGTCAGAGAAACCAAGTACTTCGCTCTCTAATTAAATCAATAAATTATAGAGATTATTTGATTGAATTAAATGATACAGAAAAAGCTGTAAACTTTAAATTAAAAGGTATTGATATTTTATGTGGAATGCTTGCAAAATGGGAAAGAAATCCTTTTAATAAGGATAAAGATATGCAAGCCTGGATTAATCGTATTGCATTAAATGGTAAAGAAAACCAGGAAGATAACAATGGAGCTGTAAATCTTATGACAATGCATGCTTCTAAAGGTCTTGAATTTGATACTGTTTATCTAGTTGGCATTGAAGACCATATTATTCCAAGTCAGAGAAGTTTAGAGGAAGATCCTAGAAACATTGATGAAGAGAGAAGACTTTTCTATGTTGCTATAACAAGAGCAAAAAGAAAGTTAATAATTAGTTCTTGTAGAAAAAGGCAGAGAGGTAAAGATTTAATTCTCTCCCTACAATCTAGATTTATCGATGAGTTACCACAATCTTTAATTGATGAACAAGACCCAAACAAAATTGCTTCTAAAGGTGAAATTAAGAGTAGCTTTAGTGCTCTTAAAGAAAGACTTGCTAGAATGCAACAGAAAAATGAAAAATAAAAATATGGAGACATACATTATATGAATAAAAAATTTGTAGATATTACAAACAATGCCCTATCAAATAAAATATGGGAATTTTTAGGAACAAACGATATATTAGCTATCGATGTTGATGGAACTAGATATTATATTTATTGTTCAAATACTGAAATTCCTCTATCAATTAGAGTAATGAAAGGTGTTGAAGAATTAAAGAGTCTAACTTCCCTTTTTGAGTTTGATGAAGATCCAAAAAATGAACTTGAAAACTTTGAAAGTTTCATGACATTAAGTTGCCTAGAATTAAATTTATTCCTTCCTGTTGATATGGATGAGGCAACAAAATCTGAAATTATTAGCCAAGGTTTTGAAATAAAAGAAGAGTCTTACAATCCACTATATTCTGTAGCTGAGAAAAACACTCTTAGACGTAATTTAATTGCTGAAGAAGAAGTATTATTTGGTAAAATTTTAAATGCTTTAGTTAAGGCTAAAACACACTTTGCTAAATTTGGTAAAATTTCAGCTACAACAACTTTCCAACCTTGGTTTGATACTTTAAAATTAGAAGATAGCGACAAAGTAGATTATATTCCATGTGTTAAAGTTGAAAAAGATGAAGTATCTTTTGTAGCAGAAGCATTTGATTGGTTTGAATTAGCACCAAAGCAAGATAATAAACCAGTTATTGAAGTACCAACAACTCTTGTTGAAGCTGCTAAAAAAGCTAAAAAGAAAGCTGGAGAAATATTTGATTTCGCTATTTATCTACTACCTGCACCATATACAACTGAAGAAGGTGGAAAACCACAATATCCATATTGTTTCCTATTAAGGAATTTAAAAACAATGGAAATTGTTGATTTAAAATTAGGATTTGACTTAGATGTAGAAATGAAATCATATCCTCTTGTAATTTTAGATTTATTCGCTAAAAATAATAGACCTGATGCAATTCATGCCTATGGTAAAAGAGCATATAACTATTTAGAGGGTGTACTTAAAGGTACTGACATTAAAGTAATGAATAGCAATGTTGATGAAAAATTCATGGATTTTGCACTTCAACTACCATACCTACTTCAAAATGGTGGAAAGCCTCAAACTCAAGAAGAACACAGTTGTGGTTGTGGTAATCATGAAGGTCATGATCATAAAGATGGTGGTTGTGGCTGTGGTGGTCATGATGGAGAGGGTTGTGGCTGTGGTGGCCATGATGATGAAAATCATGTTTGTCATTGCAATGATAAAAGTTCAAGTGAAAAAGCTAGTGAAGAAACTCTAGTTGATTTTGGTACTGATGGTGGAACCTGTGAGGGCGGAAATTGTAGTATCTAAATAAACACTGCATAGAAAAAGAAGATAACAATCCTAAAAAAATTGTTATCTTTTTTTTTATAAATCTAAAGAATAAATTGCGCCTTCAAAAGCTTTTAAAGTAATAACATATTTATTCTCATTATTATTTTTTTCTAAATTTGTAGTAAAAATCAAGTTATCAGTTTGAAGAGGTAAACCTATATCTGATAATTTTATCTTTCTCTTATGTTTAGTAAAATTCAAAATTATTAAAAGAGCTTCATCACTTGATGTTCTTAAATAGCAAATAATATTATCATCATGTACATCAAGAAGTGTTATGTCGCCAGTACTTAGAGAATCATGATTCTTTCTTAGTTGAATAAATTTTTTATAATAGCTGAAAATAGAGTTTTTCTTTTTCATCTGAGCTTCAACACTATTTTCTTCTTTATTCTGAAGAGGTAGATACGGAACAACTTTGGAAAAACCTGCATGTTTTTTAGTATTCCATAGCATAGGAGATCTAGCACCATCTCTTCCTCGATTTGAAAATAAATGTTTTCGTCCAATTATATCAACAGCTTTATGACGGCTAACTGTGGAATCTTCCATTCCAAGCTCTTCTCCATAATAAATAAAAGGTGTTCCTTTCTGGGTTAATAAAAACATAGCAGCTAATCTAGATTGTTCAATACTACCATAAAATCTTGTTCTAATTCTTGGTTTAAATTGATTTGAGAGAACCCAACAAGGCCAACTAGTATCGGTAGCATCATACCATCTTTGAGCAGCATTAACCCATGTTTTAGGCTTAAAAGGAATATTTACAAAAGTATAATCAAATACTAGATTTAATTCATCTTTTTGCACTCCACCATAATAGGAAGCAGCTAATTCAGGCTCTCCTGGTTGTTCTACTAGAATCTCACCAAGTAATATTTTATCTTGATTCTCATATTCTTTACAAATTGATCTAAGCCTTTTAGCACGACGATGTGAATAAGGTCTATTTCTATCAAAAATATGACGTTGAGAGTGATATGATTTACCAAAGCCAGGATATCTTGGATTATCACGAAGATATTTGTCTTTAACAATTAAGTTAATAGCATTTGTATTAATACCATCAACTCCCCTATCAAACCAAAATCTAAAAATTGATAAGAATTCCTGAATTACATCCTCAGCTCTCCAGTTTAAATCTGGTTCTTCTTTAAAAAAGGAGTGCATATAATATTGCCCACGCTCCTTGTTAAAAGTCCAAGCTTTGCCACCATATTTAGAGAGCCAATTATTTGGGATATCATCTGACCAAATATAATAATCTTTTTTTGGATTATCTCTTGAACTACAACTCTCTTTAAACCAAGGATGTTCAATTGAAGTAAAATCAACAGGCATATCAATAATTAAACGTAGCTCTCTATCATGAAGTTCTTTTACTAATAAATCAAAATCCTCTAATCTGCCTAATTTATGATCTATTTCTTTAAAATTAGTTACATCATATCCACTATCATAGAAAGTTGTTGAAAAAAAAGGAGAAATGGAAATTCCACCAACTCCTAAGTCTTTAACATAATCTAAACGTTGTCTAATTCCATTTATATCACCCATACCATCATCATTACTATCCATAAAACTTCTAGTAAGAATTTGATATATAACGTCTCTTTGCCACCATGCAACTTCCACGTATAAATACCATCCAATTTATAAGATTTGTTTATTATAACACCTATTTAAGAAAAGCTTAATTTAATTATTTGCAAAAATAGAGTAATTTTTTCAAAAATTGCATTATATTAGATAATATTATTCTTAGTTAGGTATAATTGAAATTTTTTATTCTATTTTTTATGTTAAAAAAAATACTCTATCGAAATAGAGTATTTTTATACTTTGAATGTTTATTCTGAATCATCTTCACTATTAAATTTAAAATTCTTTTGAAAATATTTTAGAGCAAATCTAAGCCCTGATGCCCAGCCAAGCCCCATTTCATCAAATTGAGTTTCTAATGAGTTTTTAAAAGACGGTTCAATAGAAAAAGTAGTTAAAATTTTCTTTTCCTTTGTATTATTAGCTCTACTTGGCTTTTCGCTAAATAATTCCGTAGCTCTATTTTCTGTACTTAATTCACGTTTTTTTAATGCCATTCCTAATTCCAAACCTCTTTTTCCATTAACTCAAAAGCTAGAAGAGTTTTTTCTTTTAAGCCTTTGCCTTTTTCTCTATATAATTGTGGAGCTATTTTTAATTCCTGTGATTTCCTGAAAACTGGATCAACTGGAATTTGGTAAATTCTAAAATTACCTTTTTTAGCTGAATTATAAATATCTCTATGTTGTCTAATTCTTTCATCATAAGAATTTATTACTACTTTTTCATGTATTATTGGAGATCTAAAGTTTTTCTTCAGACGAGATAGTTCATCTATAAAAATTTCTAAACCATCAAGGCTAAATGCCTCAGGAGTCATTGGAGTTAAAACCTCATCACTAGCAATAAGAGCAGACTTTTCAAGTCTACCTAAGCCTGGAGATAGATCTAAAATAACATGTTCAAATTTACCTTTAAACTCTTGTATTAAATCTTGGATAACAAAAGGTTCATCAGCTAATTTTGTTTCAGAATATTGTTTTAAAGTGCCACCTATTCCAAATGTTGGTAAAATAAATAAATTAGGAATGCTTTTTACTTGAATAATTGCATCATCTGCATAGCATTTACCTTGTATAACATCTGCAAGTTCATGTTTAGGGGTTTCTGATAAAAACCAAGAGGAAGCATTACCTTGAGGATCTAAATCTACTAACAAAGTTGGTACCCCTGCAAGTGCTGACTGACATGCGAGTGTTCCTGAAATAGTAGTTTTTCCAACCCCACCTTTTTGAAGATGAAATGCGATAGTTTTTGTCATATATAAGCCCTTTAGTAATTAAAATAACATACCTAATATAGTATTACAATAAATAATTAATCTAAAATATAAAATTATATGGTTTATTATAAATTCCATATAATTATATAATAAATATATACTCATAATGATATTATTGTAATATAAGTATTCAATTTAAATATTAAATACTTATTATGTATCTTTGCTATATTATTACTATGTTATTATAGTTGCAAGTACTTTCTATATTATTAAAATAACTCTTATGGTCAATTCTAACAATTCATTAAAAATAAAATATGTAAAGTTAGTCACAGATTTTTCTTGGTAAACTTTCAATGATAAAAATAATGATACCATTGTTTTTGTTTTTTATCTACCTTTATATTATAATAATTTAAATATGAAAATCGATATCTTTTGATTATAGGTAACAGAAATGTAGAAACATTTTAACATAATAGACTAAATTCATTTTTTTCTATATCATACTAGAATATAATTTTTTTTAAATTATATTTAAAATATATTACTAATTTAATTTGGAGAAACAACATGAGAAAAAACTTTCCTGAAGGCTATTCACCTGTCCTAGACATTAGACAGACAGAAAAAGCAATTAAAATTGTCAAAGACACATTTGAAAGAGAATTATCTGGAGAATTACAACTTTCTAGAGTAACTAGCCCACTATTCGTACCAAAAGGTTCTGGTATTAATGATGATTTAAATGGCATAGAAAGACCTGTAAGATTTGAAATTGGTAATATGAATAATAAAGAAATGGAAATTGTTCAATCTCTTGCTAAATGGAAAAGAATGGTTCTAGCTGATTATGGATACAGTCCAAAACACGGTTTATATACTGATATGAATGCAATACGTCCTGATGATGATATTGATGCTATCCACTCAATTTATGTTGACCAATGGGATTGGGAATTAGTTATGAATGAAGAAGATAGAGATTTAGCATTTTTAAAGAAGACTGTAACTAAGGTTTATGAAGCAATGAAAAGAACTGAATTTTTAGTTCGAGAAACTTTCCCTTCAACATATAGTACACTTCCTGAAGAAATTGTTTTCATTCACAGTGAAGATGCACAAAAAATGTACCCTGAATTAAAACCAGAAGAAAGAGAAAAAAAATTAGCTAAACAATATGGTGCTATTTTTATCATTGGTATTGGTTCTCCTCTAGCTGATGGTGTTAAGCACGGTGGAAGAGCTCCTGATTATGATGACTGGTCAACTGAAACAGTAGATGGTTGTAAAGGTCTAAATGGTGATATCGTAGTATGGGATGAAGTTAGAAATGATTCTTTAGAACTTTCATCAATGGGTATTCGTGTTAGCCAAGAAGCATTAAAAAGACAGTTAAGCTTATGTAATTGTGAAGAACGATCTCAACTTTACTGGCACAATAGACTACTAAAGGGTGAATTCCCTCAGACAATCGGTGGTGGTATTGGACAGAGTAGATTATGCATGTATTTATTAAATAAAGCTCACATCGCAGAAGTACAAGCTTCAGTATGGGATGAGCAAACAATAAAAGAAGCTGCTGAATTAAATATTCCATTAATGTAAATTTAATAATATTTTTTGTATTTAATTTTAATAAAGAGTCAGATATTTAAATATCTGGCTTTTTTATTGTCAAATAAAATCCTATGCCTTTAAAGATTTTGAAAAACATTATAGGTTATATGTAGGAGAAATTATGGATAAAAAATTAAAACTTGTATCATGGAATGTTAATGGCATTAGAGCAGTTGATAAAAAAGGATTCAAAGAATACTTTTATGAAATGGATGCTGATGTTTTTTGTCTTCAAGAAATAAAACTATCTGAGGGCCAATATTCCTTTGAACCGGAAGGTTATTCAAGTTATTTTAACTATGCTGAAAGAAAAGGCTATAGTGGAACTGCATTATATACGAAAAAGAAGCCTCTTAATGTTACATTCGGTATAGGTCATGAATTAGACAATGAGGGCAGAACTATATTAGCAGAATATGATGATTACTATGTATTATGTGTTTATACACCAAATAGTAAAGATAAATTGGCTAGAATTGATTTAAGAATGGATTGGGATAAATGTTTTACAAACTTTATTGCTGAAAAAGATAAAGAAAAGCCTGTTCTTGTTTGTGGAGACTTAAATGTTGCACATAAACCAATTGATCTAAAAAATCCAAAACCAAATGAGGGACATGCAGGATATTCAATCCAAGAAAGAGACGGGTTTACAAATCTTTTATCTATTGGAATGATAGATTCCTTTAGATATTTAAAACCAGATGCAACTGAACGCTATAGCTGGTGGAGTTATAGATTTAAGGCTCGAGATAGAAATGCTGGATGGCGACTTGATTATTGGCTAGTATCAGAAAGAATAAAAGATAAAATTATTAATAGCGAAATTGATGATCAAGTACTCGGATCAGATCATGCTCCGGTTTATCTTGAGATTACATTATAATAAACTTATTATACCGAAAAAGGAAGAGTTCATTTTTTTAATATGAACATTCCTTTTTTATTCGAACTAAATAAAGATAAAAAATAGCTTAAAATAATTCAAGGTGAATTTATTAAAAGCTATTTTTTTTATTTAATTACTTAAATTTTAGTGTAAGTAATGAGGAACTTCACCTCTTGATTCAAACATTTTTCTAGCTTGAGAATTCAAAATCTTTTTACACATACGAATAGCTAAAGGTGTGACCTCTACTAATTCATCGTCTTTAATAAATTGAATTGATTGTTCAAGAGTTAATTTCGTAATAGGTGTTAGTGTAACTGCTTCATCCTTACCAGATGCTCTCATGTTAGAAAGTTTCTTAGTTTTTGTTGGATTAAGTAGCAAATCATGTTCTTTATTTCTTAGACCAATGATTTGACCTTCATAAACAGGTTCACCTGGTTTAATGAATAAATCACCACGATCTTCAAATTGGAATAAAGCATAAGGAATTGCTGTACCATTTCTATCACTTATTAATGAGCCATTAGAACGGGATGGGAAATCACCTTTATAAGGTTCATATCCTTTAATCCATGAGTTCATAATACCCATACCACGTGTATCAGTTAAGAATTCATCTCTGTAACCAATTAGACCACGAGCTGGAGCTTCAAATCTCATTTTAACTCTATCGCCATTATAAGTAATATCACTCATCTTAGCTTTACGCTTAGATAATTTATCCATAACTGATCCAGAATAAATTTCAGGACAATCAATGTCAACATATTCAATAGGTTCAGTTTTTTGACCATTTTCATCTCTATGGAAAATAATACGAGGACGACCTACACAAAGTTCAAAGCCTTCTCTTCTCATCTCTTCAATGATAATAGCCATTTGGAATTCACCACGGCCTTTTACAGTAAAGGAATCATCTTCATTTTTTTCAACTCTGATTGATACATTACTTAGGGCTTCTTTTTGAAGTCTTGTCCAAATTTTACCACTTGTTAACTGTTTTCCCTCTGTACCAGCAATAGGAGAAATATTCTTACTAAATTGCATAGCAACAGTTGGTTCATCAACTGTAATACGAGGTAAAGCTTTAGGACTATCTTTTGTACAAATTGTATCACCGATTGAAACATTATCAACACCAGCCAATACAACGATATCACCACTATTAATTTGAGTTACTTCATGATAAGTAGGACCATCGTAAGCATGTAATTTTGATACTCTTAGAGTTCTTACTACATCATCTTTTTCAAGACAAACTAGTTGTTCATTAACAGTTGCAGAACCATTAATGATTTTACCAATAGCAAGACGACCTAGGAAGTCACTGTATGATAAATCACTAACTAACATTTGGAAAGGTTCTTCATCATCATATAGAGGACCTGGAATATCCTCAACGATTGAATCTAGTAAAGGATGTAAATTATCACTTAAGTTTTCAACGTCTCTACCACAAATACCATCTCTACCATTAGCAAAGAATACAGGAGAATCTAATAATTCTTCATTATCACTCAATTCGAATAATAAGTCATAAACTTCTTCTAAAACTTCAGCTGGACGAGCATCTGCTCTGTCAATTTTGTTAATAATAACAATTGGTTTTAAATTAAGTTTTAATGCTTTTTGTAAAACAAATCTTGTTT
Source organism: Sphaerochaetaceae bacterium (assembly GCA_963678765.2). Lineage (GTDB taxonomy): Bacteria > Spirochaetota > Spirochaetia > Sphaerochaetales > Sphaerochaetaceae > Pleomorphochaeta. Next base: position 229,819 of record CAXXVM010000006.1, read on the forward strand.
GTGGAAGTGGACCTTCTGCTGCATCACATAGTAGTACAACACCGTCTACCATTGATAATCCTCTTTCTACCTCACCGCCGAAGTCTGCGTGACCAGGTGTATCAATAATGTTTACTTTTACACCTTTCCACATAATAGCACAGTTCTTTGCGCTAATAGTAATACCTCTTTCTCTTTCAATAGCACCACTATCCATAATTCTATCTTGAGTATCTGTATTCGCTAAACCTGATTGACGAAACAATGCGTCAACTAATGTTGTTTTTCCGTGGTCAACGTGTGCTATAATCGCAATATTTCTTATAGCTTCGTTAGTTTTAATCATCTTTTTTCCTTTAAAATCCTAACCATGATAAAAAGCCATTCTTTTATCATCTAAATTCTTTCTCTATTATCTCAAAAAAAGAGAGGCCATATTAATTTTGGTCCTCAGCTTTTTAGTAATATTTGTATATTATTAATCTTGCTCAAGAATAATCTGAGCTACTGTTACATCAGGGTTCGCCAATGGCAATTTCCATATCTGATTGATGCTTAACCATTTTGCATCTAAATCTTCTATTTCAATATCACTTTCACACAAATCAATTTGTATCAAATGTAGTATTAAATCAAAATCTTTGTAACTATGAGTTATAGTACAGATTATTTCATCTTTTGTCTGTCCTTTGACACCATATTTTTCTTTCATTTTATTAAAAAAGAAAGATTTATCCGTTTCATTCGCTTTTATTTCAATTTTTGGGAACTGAAAAAGTCTATACTCTGTTGATGAATCGCTATTAATTATTAAAATTTGCTCATTTCGCTTAATAATGCCACACATTTTATTTATAATTTCCATAACAACTTCCCTCCGCTAATAAATTTCCTTTTATTTAAACCCTTTGTTTTGTATTATTTTAAATTTTTAAATTTCTTTGAAGCTTCTTTCGACAATAAATTAATTGTTGTTTGAAAATCATTAAATAATTTTTCACCCTTCTCATTATGTAATACAGTTGAAATAGTAATTCTGTTATCAACAGCACTTATACCAAAACTATTATCAATAAATGAAGAAGATGGGTAAAAACTCAATGTTCTTATTATATCATCATCGTTAATTGTATTTAAGACATCAAAGCTTAAATCAGAGTGAATATATTCAAAAACTTTCTTATTTTTTTGTGGATTCTCTAAATACTTATTAGGTAATTGAGATAAAATAAATGATTTTTTATTATAACTTTTTTTACTAATTATTGATTCAAATAATTTATCAATTTCACCAGCGTTATCATAAAATTTTAACCTTGGTTCAAAGCCTCTATTGAAATCAAAAACACGTGTATCATTAATCAAAATATCATCAAAATTATCTTTTTCGCAGTAAGGGACAGATATATTAACTCTCGTAGTTTTATTTAGTGATAGGGCTGTTGTAATGAAGAAAGAAAGCAAACTAACTTTTTCTCCTGAACAAAGGCGGAATATAATATCACTCTTCAAACTAACATTTTTTAATTTTACAGGATTTTTTTCAATCTTAAATTCGCTATCTTTAGATCTTTTTAATGAACTTAACTTTATCTTATCGACTATATTAAGCTTTATATCATCTAATTGTGGAAAATAAAATTCTGTTGGTATAAATTCTTCACTTAAAATAGCTTTTGCAAATGCTACTAAACCTCTTGAATCAGAGATAACAGGATGAGCATAAATCACAAGAATATTCTCTCCACAAAGTGCAAATCTCATATACTCACCACTTTTTAAATCAAAAGGGATTGAGTGTTGTTTAGCAATCCAAACTTTATCACTTTGAGAGACCTTTTCAAAATTAATAAAAGGTTTATCACTTTTGACAAAAAATGGAGTACCATTTTTTTCTTCTATTGTTGAACAAGTAAGTGGATATAGGGTTAAAGCTTTTTCAAGATTCTTGTATATATCATCGTACGTTCTACTTCCAACAAATCCGACACTTAGAGCATTTGAAGCACTATCATCATGTAGCGTATATCTATTTAATTTTATTTCGTAATTCATAAACATATATTAAAACAGAAATCATCACATAGAAAGAGAAAAATAATATTATTCACTAAAAATAGAGCATATTTTTACTTTTCCCTCTATTTTTACTCAATTAATTAAATTTAGTACAAAAAAAATTAATTTAATGTCCCATCATTTAATACTTGTTTTGATTTCTTTGAGTTTAGATTAACTTGAATAGATGCTTTTACCATAGCTTTACCCAAGGTTTCTAGAAAATTTCTATATTCCTTTGGAATTTTTTGATGAACACTGTGCATGGTAGAAATTGTTCTAGCAGGATTAAGCATAACATCCCTAAAAGTTAGAGCTCCTTTTTCATGAAACATTTCAAACAATGCATTTGTAAAATCTTCCATCTCACTTTCATCCATAGATTCTAGGAAAAGCTTTGTGGTTTGATCAAAACTTTTTGAGAGATTATCTGTACATTCAAGTCTTCTAAACTGAGTTAGAGAAACTTCCCACGTTAGAGGATAATGTTGAAATATACCGGTCTTGTTGGAAGAATGCACAACATTTATAGGTTCTTCATGTTGCATCAATATTCCAACCATGGAAGACTGAGGAACAATAGTTGTAACTTTTTCAATACCTAATTTCTCAAATTCACCAGAGACAACACTAGATTTATTAAAGCCAGGACCATCAAAATTATATACACTTGAAATTCTATGCTGAATCTCAGCCGAGGCCTTCAGTGCAGAATAAACGGCTAAATTACCACCTTTTGAATGCCCACAAGTAACAAGCTCATGAACATCTAGTTTAGCAACTTCGTTTATATAATCTAAGCTATCTTGTTGAGCTCCTACACTAGAGCTAAAACTCATAGCAAAATCTTCTTTCCAACCTACCAAAGTTGAATCAGTTCCCCTGTAGGAAATAACAACAGTGTCATTGATAATAAAAGAAATTGCAGAAAACTGAACTGACTGCTTTTCATCAAAATGCTTTTTATAGCCGAACGCTTTTGCAGAGGAAAATCTATCACACTTACACAAATCTTTTAATAATTGCAAATTCTGTTTTTCAAATTTTGATAAATTAGTTGAGTTTTTAAATACATCTTTTTTTTCAAACTCTTTTACTATTTCTTTTAGAGTTAACCTTTTTGACAAATTAAAACTATCGAAAACTGTTGAATATTCTATATTAGAAAGTAGTGCGAAAATTAGACTATCTATTTCATTAATAGGAAATTTTGAAAATGAGAGATCACCTCTCCAATAAATATAATCATATGTTGTGTTCATTAAAAATTACCCTTTATAATGAATTATACAAGACCATCAAATTCAAGATTTGTATTCTCAATTTCAAGCTCTTGCTTTTTAATTTTATTTAAACCTAATTGTTTTTTTGATCCATCAGTTGATACTTGTATTGAAATTTTAATGAAGGCTTTGATAAAAGTTTCTATTTGTTTTCTCGTTTTAGGGGGAACATCATTATAGAATTTTCTCATTGCTCCAATTGTTTTTGCTGGATTTTTTATTAAATCTTTTAGATTAATAGCACCACCTGCTTGTACAGTATCAAACAAGGTATCTACAAAAAGAGCTAATTCATCTTCATTCATATGTTCTAAAAAAGAATGAATAGTTTCATCAAAGTACAGAGAACTATTTTTGAATTCCTCGATTCTCTTAAATGATTTTTTATCAACTTCCCAACTCATTGGATAATGTTGAAATATACCAGTTTTTTTAGATGAATATACGACGCTATATGGCTCCTCATGTTGTAATAAAATACCAACAATAGAGGACTGAGGAACAAGTGTTATGATTTTTTCAATTCCAAGACTTTCATAATCTTTTTTCACAACAGCTTTCGAGTTGAAACCAGGACCATCAAAGTTATAAATTTTTAAAATTCTATCCTGTAATACTTCATCTGACTTAATTCCTGAATAAACAGCTACATTACCGCCTTTTGAATGACCGGTAATGATTATGGGATTTGAATTTATAGCTTTAACTTCATTAATATAAGCTAAACCACACTTCTGAGATCCAACAGTTTTGTCAAAACTCATTGCAAAATCTTCTTTCCACCCAATTAAAGAATTATCAGTACCTCTATAAGATAGGACAAGCGTTCCATCTTCAAGTATGAAAGTAATAGCTCCAAATTGAACTGTTTTATCAACCTTAAAAGTTTCCCTATAGGCTGTTAGTTTGATATCTGAATATCGATCACAAGTTGAGAGCAACTTTAGTAGATTTAAACATTCCTTCTCGAATTCAATTAGATCTTTTTCAGCTTTTTTAAAAATATTTTTCTTCTCAAAGTCAGCTACAATATCATTAATACTTACTTTTTTCTCAATCGAAAATGAAGGAAATACAGGTAAATAATTAACATAACTCAATAATGAAAAAATCATTGCATCTATTTCATTGAAAGGATCTGCAGTCATGCTAAGATCACCTCTCCAGTGAATATAATCATAAAAAGTATTCAATTTTTATTCCTCACAAATAATAGGTAATTCTATCAAATATAAGATAGACCTATTTTCTATAAAAAACTAGTAATACAGTTTATTATAAAATTTAATTTCAAATATATCCATAATTTAATTTCAGAGAATACACTTTGTTATGAGGAAAACCATGGGCGCAAAAAAAATACATCCCATAGGATGTAATTCTTATATATTAAAATCGTAAAGAAAAAAATAAAGGCCCGGCAGCTATCTACTCTCCCACATAATTGTAGTACCATCGACGTGAGAGTGCTTAACTTCCGTGTTCGGGATGGGAACGGGTGTATCCACTCTGCTATGGCCACCGGGCCAGCTTAAATTCAGAGTACTAAAAACTAATTTAGTAATCCAATTTAAGGCGATTTAAGGATCGCAACGATAATATGGTCAAGCCTCACGGCTGATTAGTATCGATAAGCTGAACATGTCGCCATGCTTACACTCTCGACCTATCGACCAGGTATTCTTCCTGGTTCCTTTAGTCCTTTTAAAAAGGATGGGATGTCTCATCTTGGGGAGGGCTTCCCGCTTAGATGCTTTCAGCGGTTATCCCTTCCAAACGTAGCTACTCAGCACCTGCCGTTGGCACGACAACTGATACACCAGAGGTTTGTCCACTTCGGTCCTCTCGTACTAAAAGCAGAACCCCTCAAACATCCAACGCTTGTGGCAGATAGGGACCGAACTGTCTCACGACGTTCTGAACCCAGCTCGCGTACCGCTTTAATTGGCGAACAGCCAAACCCTTGGGACCTGCTCCAGCCCCAGGATGCGATGAGCCGACATCGAGGTGCCAAACCTTGCCGTCGATATGAACTCTTGGGCAAGATCAGCCTGTTATCCCCGGAGTACCTTTTATCCGTTAAGTGACGGCGCTTCCACTCGCTACCGCCAGATCACTAAGACCTACTTTCGTACCTGCTCGACTTGTATGTCTCGCAGTCAAGCCACCTTGTGCCTTTACACTTGAGGAATGATTCCCAACCATTCTAAGGTGACCATCGCGCGCCTCCGTTACACTTTAGGAGGCGACCGCCCCAGTCAAACTTCCCGCCTGACACTGTCCCTTTACCGGATTACGGCAAAGGTTAGAAAACTGGAAAAGGAAGGGTGGTATTTCACCAACGACTCTGCGCAAACTGACGTCCACGCTTCTACGTCTCCCACCTATCCTACACATCCTTGTCCAATTCTCAATGTCAAGTTGAAGTAAAGGTTCACGGGGTCTTTCCGTCTAACCACAAGTATCAGGCATCTTCACCTGAACTTCAATTTCACCGGATCTCACGTTGAGACAGCGCCCATATCGTTACACCATTCGTGCGGGTCGGAACTTACCCGACAAGGAATTTCGCTACCTTAGGACCGTTATAGTTACGGCCGCCGTTTACTGGGGCTTGAGTTCGTAGCTTCTCATTAAATGATAACCACTCCCCTTAACCTTCCAGCACCGGGCAGGTGTCAGTCCATATACTTCTTATTGCTAATTCGCATGGACCTGTGTTTTTGGTAAACAGTCGCATGGGCCATTTCTCTGCAACTCACTTGCGTGAGCCATACTTATCCCTAAGTTACGTATGCAATTTGCCGAGTTCCTTAACGTGAGTTCTTCCGTACGCCTTCGCATTCTCAGCTCGCCCACCTGTGTCGGTTTATAGTACGGTCCCTCAGTGCCTTGCCTTAGAAACTATTTCTCGGCACGACGACTACACGCGCTTCTCACTTCCGTAGAAGTAATCGCTCACAGCTCTTCTCTACTGACGGATTTGCCTATCAGTATTAACGCCTCGCTGCTTCGACAGGGACAACCGTCGCCCTGCCGCGTTTCGCCCTATGCTTCGTTCCTTCGAAACACTGAGAGGTGCGGGAATATTGACCCGCTTCCCATCGACTACGACTTTCGTCCTCGCCTTAGGGGCCGACTAACCCTTGGGTAGATTGACTTTACCCTGGAAACCTTAGGCTTTCGGCGGAGGGGGATCTCACCCCTCTTTTCGTTACTCATGCCTGCATTCTCTCTTCTGTCCCGTCCACCAGAGTTTCCACCCTGACTTCATCCGTACACAGAATGCTCCCCTACCCACAGAATCTAGTTCTGTGCCGTAGCTTCGGTGATATACTTAGCCCCGTTGGATTGTCGGCGCATGACTACTCGACCAGTGAGCTATTACGCACTCTTTAAAGGAATGGCTGCTTCTGAGCCAACCTCCTGGCTGTCTGGGCAATCACACTTCCTTTCCCACTTAGTATATCTTTGGGACCTTAGCTGACGGTCTGGGCTGTTTCCCTCTTGACGGCGGCCCTTATCAGTCGTCGTCTGACTGCTACGCATTGTACCACGGCATTCAGAGTTTGGTTAAACTTGGTACCCGGTGAAGGGCCCGCATCTATCCAGTGCTTTACCTCCGTGGCAGTCCACGTAACGCTAGCCCTAAAGCTATTTCGGGGAGTACCAGCTATCTCCAAGTTTGTTTAGCCTTTCACTCCAAACCACAGCTCATCTCAACCCTTTACAGCGGATTTAAGTTCGACCCTCCACTGAATTTTACTCCAGCTTCAGTCTGGCCATGGTTAGATCACTTGGCTTCGGGTCTACCCCATGCAACTTATCGCCCTATTCAGACTCGGTTTCCCTACGGCTCCAGGACTTCTATCCCTTAACCTTGCTACATACGGTAACTCGCAGGCTCATTCTACAAAAGGCACGCCATCACCCAATAAATAGGCTTTGACCGCTTGTAAGTCCACGGTTTCAGGTTCTCTTTCACTCCCTTTCCAGGGTACTTTTCACCTTTCCCTCACGGTACTATGCGCTATCGGTAGCCGCCGAGTATTTAGCCTTGGAGGGTGGTCCCCCCAGATTCCGACAGGATTTCTCGTGTCCCGCCGTACTCAGGAAATGCATCCAGATAGATAAAGTGTTTTAAACTACGAGGCTTTCACTCTCTTTGACTGCTCTTCCCAGAAACATTCGTCTAACACTCTATTTTATCACTATCCGGGTTACCCCAGATGCACCCCTACAACCCCAAACACTACAAGAGCGCTTGGTTTGGGCTCTTCCCCCTTCGCTCGCCGCTACTAAGGGAATCTCAATTGATTTCTACTCCTGCTGGTACTTAGATGGTTCAGTTCCCAGCGTATTCCTCTTATATGCTATTTTATTCACACATAAGTGACAATCATCCAGACTGTCGGGTTACCCCATTCGGATATCTACGGATCATTGGGTGTTGGCCCCTCCCCGTAGCTTTTCGCAGCTAACCACGTCCTTCTTCGCCTGGCGGCTCCTAGGCATCCTCCGTGGACCCTAATTCACTTGACCATATTATCTTTACGATCCCTACGCTATTTATATTTCAATAATCTATGGAGGCAAGGGGACTCGAACCCCTGACCCTCGGCTTGCAAAGCCGATGCTCTAGCCAACTGAGCTATGCCCCCAGTTTTCTATAAAAATGAGCTAAAGAAAGAGAAGAATACAAAATCACAAACCACTTGTTAAAGAGGGACTTTGCTTAGTAGGTCTTTCACCTACTGGATAACATCCTATAGTTTTAGAGTCTAACTGTGAGTAGTTAGTCTCTGCCTTTCTTTGTAGAAAGGAGGTGATCCAGCCGCACCTTCCGGTACGGCTACCTTGTTACGACTTCACCCTCCTCGCCAAGCATACCTTCGGAACCGTCCTCCTTTGCAGGTTAGACTAGCGACTTCGGGTACCCCCAACTCGGATGGTGTGACGGGCGGTGTGTACAAGGCCCGGGAACGTATTCACCGTATCATGCTGATATACGATTACTAGCGATTCCAACTTCATGGAGTCGAGTTGCAGACTCCAATCCGTACTGGGACCGGCTTTTTGCGATTCGCTTAGCCTCGCGGCTTCGCTGCGCTTTGTACCGGCCATTGTAGCACGTGTGTAGCCCAGGACATAAGGGCCATGATGACTTGACGTCGTCCCCACCTTCCTCCGGTTTGTCACCGGCAGTCCCACCTGAGTCCCCACCATAACGTGATGGTAACAGGCAGTAGGGGTTGCGCTCGTTGCGGGACTTAACCCAACACTTCACAGCACGAGCTGACGACAGCCATGCAGCACCTGTATATCGACCCCGAAGGGAAAACATATCTCTATGTTCGTCCAATATATGTCAAGTCCTGGTAAGGTTTCTCGCGTATCATCGAATTAAACCACATGCTCCACCGCTTGTGCGGGCCCCCGTCAATTCCTTTGAGTTTCACCCTTGCGAGCATACTCCCCAGGCGGTACACTTAATGCGTTAGCTTCGGTACCAAGTCTTGTGACCTGCCACCTAGTGTACATCGTTTACTGTGCGGACTACCAGGGTATCTAAACCTGTTTGCTCCCCGCACCTTCGCGTCTCAGCGTCAGTATATGACCAGACATTCGCCTTCGCCACCGGTGTTCTTCCAGATATCTACAGATTTCACCCCTACACCTGGAATTCCAATGTCCCCTTCTATACTCTAGCCTTACAGTTTCCAACGCGTTCCCTCGGTTAAGCCGAGATCTTTCACGTCAGACTTGCAAGGCCGCCTGCACGCCCTTTACGCCCAATAATTCCGAACAACGCTTGCCCCCTACGTGTTACCGCGGCTGCTGGCACGTAGTTAGCCGGGGCTTATTCCGAGATTAACGTCATCAGTCTGCCATTCCCTGCAAACCTTATTCCTCCTCTCGAAAAGAACTTTACAACCTCACGGCCTTCATCGTTCACGCGGCGTCGCTCCGTCAGACTTTCGTCCATTGCGGAAGATTCTTAGCTGCTGCCCCCCGTAGGAGTCTGGACCGTATCTCAGTTCCAATGTGGCCGATCACCCTCTCAGGCCGGCTACCCATCATTGCCACGGTAGGCTTTTACCCTGCCGTCTAGCTAATGGGCCGCGGACTCATCCCCTTGCGACGCCTCAGCGCCTTTCCTTCAAGTGTCTTTTGACTCTCAAATCTCATCCGGTATTACCTCATGTTTCCACAAGCTATCCCAAACAAGGGGGTAGATTATCCACGTGTTACTCACCCGTCCGCCGCTCTAGGCTAACCGAAGTTAGCTTACCGCTCGACTTGCATGCTTAAAACGCGCCGCCAGCGTTCGTTCTGAGCCAGGATCAAACTCTCCGTTATATATTATGGTCCGAAGACCATTTTTAAATAATTTCAATATTTAATTCCTGTCACCACTCAGAAGAACCTAGCTTAATTTCTTATTCTAGTTCTTATTTTTGAATTGACAGAAAGCCCTCTCAACATCCATAAAATAAATTTTACAAATATCACGGTTTGCTTTCTTTTCTTCTTCTCTTTCCTATCGCTCTAAATTTCAATAAACTGTGTTGCATAGACCCTATTTCTAAAGCCTCTTGCAAGTGCTCTCTTCTTTTTGAGCACTCGGTTAACTTATCAGAAATATAGTATTATAGTCAATAGACTTTTTAATATTTTTCATTAAACTTTCAAGCTATATTTGATATTGTTTGTCTGTTTAATTATCTGCTTTGTTAAGCCTTGATGAAACTACTCTATATACAATTTTTATGCAATAGGGTTTTTAAATTTTTATTCTTTTATTTTAAATAAATATTAAAGAATAGTTAATTTAAGGTACTAAAAATGCAATATTTACGTAAAAATTAATATAGTCATTTTAGAAAAATACTAAATTTTATTTTGTGCATAGACTATAAATATTATATACAAAAATTATTCTTTTTCTCACTATTTATTAAAATAATATACTTTGATTTGCATTTAAAATATGTCAAAAATTTCCTTTAAAAAATAAGTTAACTAATTTAATTTATTATCATCTATTTTTTACCTCTTTTTACAATAATTTAAGACTTTACAAAACTTCAATTTTCATTTTTAAAGAAGCACAAAATCCCATAATTTTACATATCAATTATTTAATAGAAAGGGAAGAATTAACTCAAATAATAAAGATAAATAAGGTCTATCTTTACTTTAAATATTACTTTTTTTATTAAATCAGATATATACAACTATAAAAATGATAATTATCTTTGTGGATTATAATTAAATAAAATAAATAAATTACTATTTCAGTAAATATCTTTGATAATATCAAATTCGTGTTTTATTTTTCACAAACATATGAGTAAAAGATATTATTTTATACAAATTTAACAATACAAAAATTCGATAAATTAAACAGAAAAAATCTTCATAAATTAAATTAAGCAACATATCTAACTAAAGATATATTGCTTAAAATTTAACTAAAATAACCATAATTTGAAATAACAAATAAACTTAAAAAGCGGGCTCTATTTTAACCATATATCACGGAAATTATTAAAACAAAAGGATTACAGGTTTCAATAAAATGCAGCTTATTACCGTCTATATAATACATTCTCTCCATAAAAATATTATACGATTATAGTTAAAATAGAGCCCAGGAGTTTATTCGTCATTGTCCTGTAAAGCTGCATAACCAATTTCACCAGTTCTTACTTTTACAACATTTTCAACATCATAAACAAATATTTTACCATCTCCAAATTTTCCAGTTTGTAATACTTTTCTAACGGTATTTACAACTAATTCAACAGGAACCTTGCTTACTACAATTTCAAGTTTAATTTTTGGATTTAAATTCATTTCCATACTAACACCACGATAGTATTCACTTCTTCCCTTCTGAATACCACAGCCTAATACATTTGTAACTGTCAAACCAGTAACACCTATATCATTTAAAGCTTTCTTTAAGATATTAAATTTACTTGGGTTTGCAATTATCACAACTTTTGTTAATTTATGTTTTGGTGGTTCCATAACAATGCTTGATGGAGCTTCAGATGCTGTAAGATCTTGAGCATAAACTTTTTCTAATGTTGCATTCATTGGCATAAAGTCTGAATAAGCAGATTCAATTCCATGTTCTTCATAATCTAAACCAGAAATCTCTTCTTCTTCTGTTACTCTTAAGCCAATTGTTTTGTTAAGAATTGTAAATACTATTGTTATTGTAACACTTACCCAAGCAATTACACTAATAACACCAATAGCTTGTACTCCTAATAAATGGAATCCTCCACCATAAAATACACCTTTATCAAGAGAAAAGAATCCAACTAATAGAGTTCCAAGTGCTCCACATACACCATGAACAGAAATTGCACCAACTGGATCATCAATTTTAACAACTTCATCAAAGAATTCTACTGAAAGAACTACTACGATACCACAAATCATACCAATTATTGCAGCACCAGCTACAGATACATTATTACAACCTGCTGTAATACCTACTAGACCAGCAAGAGATCCATTCAATGTCATTGATACATCAGGCTTTTTATAACGTATCCAAGTAAATAGCATTGTTGCTGCAGCAGCAGCTGCTGCTGCAATATTAGTTGTCATGAATATTTTTGCTGTATTTTCAATTGCTTCATCACCAGTTAAAGAAAGACTTGAACCACCGTTAAAACCAAACCAAGCAAACCATAGAATAAATACGCCTAAAGCACCTAGTGTTAAGTTATGTCCAGGAATAGCTCTTGGTTTGCCTTCTGCATCATATTTTCCAATTCTAGGTCCAAGAAATTTAGCTCCAACTAGTGCAGCAACTCCACCAACCATATGTACAGCTGTAGATCCTGCAAAATCCTGGAATCCAAGATTAGCTAAAAAGCCGCCACCCCAAATCCAATGTCCACTAACTGGATAAATCAAAGAACTAATTATGATTGAGAAAAAACAATAAGTTTTAAATTTAGTTCTTTCTGCCATAGCTCCAGATACAATAGTTGCAGCTGTTGCACAGAAAACAGTCTGAAATATTATAAAAGCGAAAGATGGAATATTTGAACTATAATCGCCTCTTGTAAAGAAATCTAATGTACCAATAAAAGGATTCGATACACCAGCTTTTGATAGACCAAACATTAGCCCAAAACCTATAAACCAAAAACACAGACTACCAAGAACAAAATCCATTAAATTTTTCATTATAATGTTTCCTGCGTTTTTTGCTCTTGTAAAACCAGTTTCTACCATTGCAAAACCTGCTTGCATGAAAAAAACCAACACCGCCGCTAATAAAACCCACATTGTGTCAATTGATGAATACATTTTTCAACTCCTAAAAAAAAATATAAATAAAAGACGCACACTTATTACCAAAATGGAAATAAATGTACGTCTTTGTACAGAAAATAGAAAAAGGCGATGTAGAAATTATTTATTCTACATCGCCTTTGATGATGTAATAGTGATAGCATGATTTAAAAAATTTAGTCAATCATATAAATGAATTATTTTTAACAAAAAAACATAATTTATAATTTTATTCATTACTACATAACAAAATATACAAAAAAATATTTTGTAAAATAAAAACTATATTAGAGCAGATTTGAAAATATATCATAAGTAAAATCAAATTATTAGGAAAAATATTAAGAAATTATGCTTTTTCAAAATTACAAATCTATCAAATTATTTATTATTTACACTGTAATTTAGAATTTTAAATTCATAACGATTTATGGAATTTTTTTAGATTTTAAACGCAGTATTTATGATTTAGTAATATTTAATTTTCAAAAAATTGTTTTTAAATTAATAAATATGATGGGAAGAGGACCAAATTCTTAGTTATAAAAAAATAAAACTGGCTTCTTTATAATTCCTCTCAAAAAGAACTCTATCATAAATAAATATATTCGAAGCTTTATATTATTTATATTTATTTTGAAAAAACTTTTCAACTAAATTAAATTATTGATTAAGTTTCTTTAACTTTATTTTATTAATCAAATAATAAAATTCATAAATTTATAGTAATAAAATCTATTAGATTAGTAAAAATCTTTATAAAT
>CAXXVM010000007.1:0-416475 GCA_963678765.2 Sphaerochaetaceae bacterium
ACTCTTCAAAATTAGAATTAATTATAGATACAGTTTATAAAACAGTTTACTTTTTATTTTGGGTTTAATAAAATTTTAGTTGGATAAGCTTGCATATCACCCTTATGGATGCCGTGTTATTTAAAAGCTTTTAGAATTTACTGTTTCAGACAAAGTTTGTTTTTATTTTTATCAATTTTAATACAGAAATAATAAATTATGAATTATATCTTATCTAAAACATGCTCCCTCTGCTCCTGTTAATATGGAAATTATTTAATGCAATACATATTAGAAAAAGGCAAAGACTAAGAATAAAAATATATGCTCTAAATAATCAAAGAAAACTTTATGGAATTAGGAATGAATAAATTCGCTAGCAATGTTGTAGAAAAAGCTGTAAAAATTGGGGGGTACCAGTTTAATAGTCAAGTCATACACTTATTGGTAAGTAATATGGTACAAATTGATGGAGTGTATGATTAGAATTTGGCAGTGATGTAATTTTAATACTTATTTGAAATTAGTTTATTTTTTAAAGCCCTGAACTCTTTGCTATGATAAAGAATTAGTTTGGTAATTATGTGATCCAAAGGCTTTTTGAGTACGCACTTCCTGAGGACAAATAGATGATCTATTAATCAATTTTTTATTGTGATATCATTTTATTAAATGATTTAAGGAAAAGTAATTATGGTTTAAATTTATTTTTTTATTACAATAATTTCTAGCTAAACATGTATTGAATTTTCTTGAAAAGTTTTATAAAGAAGGATGATAAATGAAATGATAATTAAATAAATTTAGTTCAAAGTCTTAAATAATACTGACTATAAAATAATTGTTTTTAATTAAATTTTGATTTTTTAATTTTTTGAAGTCTTTTTATATTGTTAAAACAAATCAAATAAAATTTATTTAAATAATTATTAAAGCTTATGTCTTCGTTTGGAAATAAAAAATTAGAGGACCTACATAAATAACTTATGAAAATGTCAAAAAAGCCTTCAACTAACACGCAAAATAAAATCTCAACCACCAAAACAACAAAAAAAACTAAATCAAAGCATTTATAAAATATCTTAAAAGGCGGTCCTGAAAAACAGCAAAAATTAAAAAAGCCTTCAGAGTAGCCGACAGAACAATAATTTGAAAGTTAAATATAGGAATATTTATTAAACTTTTAGGTCTAAATCAACCAGAAATTATTGAAGAAAATTCAAATTTTGAATAATATGAAGAAAACACACAATAAGAATAAGAATAGCAATAAAGTTATTTAGAATAATAATAATAGTATTCAATTGAGGTTTATTTGCAATTAAAAACTTAATCTTTAAAAGTAATCAAATTAAAAATTATCCGGTGTCTAAGAACAAATTGAAATTGTAAAGCAAAGCACCAGATAAAATCAAAATTATTAATTGACTTAGCAATAGCAATAAAGCACTAGATAGAATAAAAATTAAAATTCATAATTTTAGTAACAGTAATAATTATAGTAATAGCAGTAATAATTATTATAATAATAGTAGCTTTTAGCATAATAATAGTAGCCGCTATAATAATCATAATAATAATAATAGACATCTGCAATTTTTAGTTCATAAATAAGCAATAACTTTTATTCTCCTCCATAAAAAAGGTAAATTAAAATGTTTATATTTTTTAGTAGGAAAATACATAAAGATCCACCACTTCGTTATGCTCCAGTCACTAATCATACAATGCCAAAATATTTTCACCATAATGTAATGAAAATCATTAATAATGAAAAAAGTTTTTCTCTCACTAATTAAGATTTAAAAAAAATCTAAGAAAAAATATCAGGACTTCCATCTTAATTACAATTCAATAATACTATGTATTAGTAGGCTGAATTAGGTGCATCAAGGGATTTTATATAAGAAAATATTGCCAGAGCAACAACATTGCAAGTTCATTTAAAACGTGGATAAAACTTTACTGCTAACAAATAATCAAGATAAGAATTAACAGGAAATAAAAGGATATTAGGCTAAATTATAAGTCCTACTAAAGGAGGTTAAGATTTAAAAAGCAATAATTAATCAGAAAAATCTCAAATGTATAACTACTACATTGAGTTATTAAGAAAAGTGGAATTAATAAAGTTTTCTGCAAATCCCCAAACTTTGAATTCTGAAAAAAATATACTCAATAATTCAATATCTGAAAAGCCTGAATTAAAAGAAACTTCTTAAATATCTTTAGTTGGACCATCAATAGAAATTTCTATCGACAATGTACTTATTAATGACTAGTTAGAAGCATAAATTTATGAACAGATTATTTATAAATTTGGGGAAGATTATTACAGTTTTTTGCTTTTTTTTAGTATTTAGAAATTTTTAGTGATTTTGAAAAAAGTTTTCAATATGTTTGTGAAATAAAATACAGGTAATATAACACTCACGCATAGAGAAATGAAAAAATGTGCCTCATTTTTTTAATTAACAACAAAAATCAATATCTTAACAGCATAGAAATTAGAAATTATTGTATAAACTTAAATTAAGTAAAGACACACTATTGAATTTAAAGGTTAACTTCTTAAAATTTGTAATAATAATAATTAGATTTTGTGGAAATCTTATTTTATATCAGTAAAATAGCCTTTTAATAAAATCATTCTGGATAAGAAGAATAAGAAAAAATTACTTCAGATTAGAAATTTAAAATATTTTTAGATGAGTATATACAACCAGAACTCAGAAAAATGAATGAAAATTTGTATGAACATAATATTGAAAAAATAAAAATATTCTTTGAACCATACAATCCTTATCAAAATCCAATTGGTAAGATTACTTCTTTCTAACTTTATAAATTTAAAAGTTGAATTATTTTATGAAATGGATAATTTACTGAAACATGTTCAA
Organism: Sphaerochaetaceae bacterium; assembly: GCA_963678765.2. Taxonomy (GTDB): domain Bacteria; phylum Spirochaetota; class Spirochaetia; order Sphaerochaetales; family Sphaerochaetaceae; genus Pleomorphochaeta. The sequence goes on from CAXXVM010000007.1 coordinate 2,880, forward strand.
TTTTTATATTTAATTCTTATTATCTTAGATTTTTTCATTGTATGAATCGCAAAATATCAAGGTTGATCAATAAAACTATTTGACATTAAGCAACTTTACCAAATTTTGCAAGGATTATTTAATAGTGCCTTTAATTTGTCGATTTTAATAAGTCGTTAAAGTATTTTTTTTTATTAAAATTCATTTATTTTCAAGCTTTTTCGGACATTTTAAAAAGGGACATCAGAAATTATTTATTTCCCAAACTTTGTAATGATAATTTGTTGTATTGCACATATTGGTAAATTAAAATATTTATTTTTATTCTTGATTTAAAAAAGGGTTTCTTGCTTCTGAGTATGAAGAGGATTTCAAAGGATTTTTCAAAAAAATTTAAAAATTATTTGAAATTTTGTTGGAGGCTAATTCATAAATTAGTGAGAGTTTAATGAATAAAAATTTAAGTAAATTAAGGGATTGAGAAGACAATATAAAACAAAATTCTTTTTATTTTAAAATTTTAATAATAACAAATTTCAATTTTTTATTATTAACAAAGACACACAATTAAAAAATTTAATAGGATATGCTCAAAAAATTAAAGTTTTCAACGGATGACTTTTATTCAATCATCACTTCAAAAAAGTTTATTATGGTTGCAAGTCCTTTACTCGTGATATCAATTCTATTAAAGAAATATAAAAACTATCTTTCATTTGAGAAAGGCCTTTAAGCATTAAACAATAAGGTAATCATATTATGTAATATTTTAACCTTAATTTACTCAAATTCTAATAAATGTGCTAATTCCACTATACATTTTGGTACAAAAATGAATATTTATGTACTAACAAGAAAAAATATAATACTCATAATTTATTCAATTATGCAGTTATTTATTTGATAATTAGTTTAATTGCAATAAATAACAATACTAAATAAATATTTTACTTTATTTTACCTTGATTTACCCAATTTTATAAATTACTATGTACATTATGAGAATGGATGCCACTGAAAAAAAGATATTAAATTATCTTAAATTAACTAATATATATAAAAGCCAGGCAGAATTATATGATTTAACTCAAGAGCAATTAGACAAAATTAATTACTCAGCATTATTAAAAAATAAATGTTTAAAAAAAGAGTTAACTCGAAATACTAAAAAAGTTAGTAAAAAAACCTTCATCATTCCTGTAGCTGACGGAGCTGTTACAGGTTACTTATTTGAAAATGAAAATCGTGAAGATCCAGGTTGTTTAGCACCTTTAGTAGTTTTTTTCCATGGTGGTGGATGGATATTCGGGAATATAGAATTGTATTCCTACTATTGTTCAAGATTATCTTCCCAAACAGGGGCAAGAATATTACTTGTCGACTATAGACTTGCTCCAAGATTTAGGTTTCCAACTGCAATTGAAGATTGTTATTCAACACTTGAATGGGCAGCATCGGGTGCTCGTTACTGGAGAGTAGATTCTGATAGAATTTACCTCATGGGTGATGGTACTGGTGGAAATCTTGCTGCTGAAGTATCTAGATTAGCTAGAGATAGAAAAGGTCCAAAGATTGCAGGACAAGTATTATTCTATCCTTTTACTGATGCTAGAATGAGAACAAATAGTTTTGAAAAATATTCATCAACTGTTTCAATATCTAAATCTGCTATTGCTTATTATGTATCACAATATATGAATGAACCAAAGGATATATTAGATCCTCTTTTCTCCCCTCTTCTTGCAAAAGATCACTCGAGACTACCAAAGACTCTAATATTTGGAGCTGAAGCAGATCCTCTTCATGATGATGGAGTCTTATATGCAGATGCACTTGCATCCGCTGATACTCCAGTTCGATACATGGAGGTAGAGGGAACATATCATGGTTATGCTATCTTCCCAAAGGTTAAGGGATCTGAGGAAACAAGTGTCGCTGTTGCACAATTTATTTCTGGTAAAGATTTAAATAAGATTAAATTAATTACTAAGAAAGAATTAGAGAGAGACAAAAAGATGGAAAAGAGATTAAAAAAGAAGAAATCTTCTTTTGAGATTGTTAAATAATTATCTCAAAATAATAAAGGATTGTTGTATTTAAATTTACAATAATCCCATTTTTTTATTCAAATACTTTTCTAAGTGTTGGTTCCTTTCCCAAAAGTAATCCTAAAGATTCTCTTATATATTTAAAAGGTCCAATTTTGTAGGTTGAATTTCCAGAGAAATAACAATAATAGCAATAATCATCTTCCATATACTGAACATCACAACTAGTAATATATCTAGATGCCCATCCTGCCTCAGGTAATGATATTAATGGCCTCTTTTTAGATTGAACCCATTTTATCCCATCTTTTGATTCTATCTGAATCAAATTGCTAACTGATCTATTATTTTCTTTATCCCAACCAAATGCACATTCAAAACCAACATATCCATCTTTAACAGGTACTACTCTAATACCACCAACGGCAAGAGAGGAGTATTTATCATCAGCAGAGGGACCAAATAGAGGAGCGTCCCCTACAGTCTTATAAGGACCAAGTAATTCTTTACTAGTAGCTAATGCAAAATACAGAGTGGCTTTTTGTTTACTATCTGAAAGAGTGATATGTGAGGCACCAAAGAAGAGTCTATAACCATTAGTTTCATCATAGAATAACTGTGGTCTAGATAATCTTGGTCTCTTTAATAGAGTCTTTGCAAAAGGTACATCTTTACTATCGAAGAGGATTGTTGGTTTACTAAAGAATTCCATATCCTCTGTTGATATAATTTCAATTCGACTAAAAGAGTCGCTTTTTCCTCTATTTTCTTTAAGTTCTTTAAAACTCAAAGAAGATGGAGTTGAATCATGTTTCTCATAGATCAAATACCACAACCCCTTTGAATAAAAGATAAATGGTGAGTGACCTCTGAGTTCAATCATTTTCTTAGCGCTCCAATCAAGGCCATTATCACTTACAAAGTGTTGAATTCCAAGCCAAGAGTGGGCAAACATGTGCCATCTATTGTCTGGAGAATTCTCAGGCAATAAAAAAGTAGGGTCACTTAAACGAGGGAAGTACCACTTTGGTTTTAACAAAGGGTCCTCGCTAAAGGGATACCAACTTAGTTTATTATAGGCTTTGATTTCTGAGCGTTTCATAGTACTTATTTATCTCTTTCTCTTCTTACTAAATAGAGGAGATAGTTTATCATTTAGATCGAATTTTACAGTAGCCCATTTAACTAATCTTGTATATATAAATAAAGTTCCACCTAGTGATATTACCAAATGATGCTGCTAATACAATCATTGGTAGAGAGGAGGAGGAATTATTTAAATCAAATATATGGGATCCTATAAATATACATAGAATAAATAGTAATATAATCATTGCTATATTAACTAACTGTTCCAAGTAATACAAATATTACTGTGTTGCTTGTTTTACTCATACAAATTTTCCTTATTAAAATATATATATAACATATTTAAAAATATTTTATAAAAATATATCTATTTATCTTTCTTTTTCAATTTTCGTTCTTCATAAATAATACTAATTAGCAATAATACACCACTAACACACACACTTGCATCAGCAAAATTCCATGTAGGCCATCTATCAAGTCCAAATAAACCATAAACTCTATTACTCATAAAATCTACAACTCTGAAGTCCTCTAAATAGTCTATCTATTAAATTGCCAATACCACCACCTAAGAAACCAGCTAATATCCAACGTTGGAAATGAGTTAGTTCAAATGATGATTTTTCACTTATTATTAACTTGCCTATGTAAAATAATACCACAATTGGTACTAAAATAAATAATACAGATCTAATATTTAGTGATAAGCTATTACCAAGAGAAAATGCTACTGCATTGTTTCTCACATGTATTATATCTAGAAAACCATTAAAAAAGGAATAACCCTTTTGTATTTTCTGGAATATGAGATACTATCCAACTCTTTGATATTTGATCAACTATTATTATAAAAAGTGATAATAACAGTGGTTTTAAACTTTCTCACATATACTCCTATAAACCAGTTGGTTCACTAATAATAGCTAATTGCAATATCAAACATTTTAACAAGTTGAGATGATAGAGAATATAAGCCAAACTCTTCACTCTCATAGTGTCCTGCACAAAGCATTGATATTTTCTCTTCCTCACAATAGTGATATTCACTATGACGAGGTTCACCAGTAATTAATAAATCACAGTTGAGAGCTTTTGCCTCACTGATATCATGAGCTCCCTCTCCACTTACAATTCCAATTCTCTTAATAGGTTTATCACAGAAATCTAAAATAATAGGATTACTAAATTCAAGTATATCTGAGATTTCTCTGAACACTTAAGCTCTCTCTTAGATCTCCACAAACACCTACAGGAAGTCCATGATAGTAAAAAGCACTCTCTACATTTTCCATTTTTAATCTTTGTGCCATAGTATAATTGTGACCACATTTCATACTTGAATCGAGTGGAAGATGTGAGGCATAGAGAACTATCTCATTATTAAGAAGTGTTTCTACTCTTTTTTTTATGAGAGCCATTTATAGCAAGAGGTTTTCCCCAAAAAAGTCCGTGATGAACTATTAACATATCTGCATTCATTTCAGAAGCTTTATCAATTGTGCTTTGGCAAGCATCAACTGCAAAGGCAATATGCTTAATATCCTTATCATATCCACCAACCTGAACTCCATTTAAAGAAGCATCGATTGAAATAAATTTATCTTTTTCAAGAAAAATCGTCTAAAAATTTAATTAATACATTAGGTTTCATAAAAATCATTATACAAGAGTGACAGTGTTTTGCCACCTCTCTATATTTCAATCATGAGCGATAATAATATAAAAATAAAAGAATTGAGTTATGAAGAAGCGCATTTTAGTGTGGATGAAATACCACAACAAATTCCTCCCTTCAAAGAAGACACAATTATTGGTCAACCAAGAGCACTAAAAGCTCTAAAAATGGGACTAAATGTTGATAGATGGGGATATAATATCTATGTTTCAGGTGATAGTGGAACAGGTAAATTATCTGCAATAAAAGCAGTTGCAAAAGAAAAAGCTTCAGATATATCTTCCCTAAAGGATATAGCTTATCTACATAACTTTACTAATAGTGATAATCCTAAGGTTTTAATACTAAATAAAGGTACAGCTCATCTATTTAAAAGATCTATGAAATTATTCATCTCTTATTTATCAACTGAGGTAAAAGAGAAACATGAATTAAATGAAACTGAAATAATTAATAAATTAGATGAAATAGAAAAAGAATATAATGATAGAGGAATCTCAGAACATATTAATTTAATAAAGAGAGATATCCTTCACAATATAGATAGCTTGAATCAATCAATACTCCAAAGATATGGTGTTAATGTACTAGTTGATCATCAATTTAGTACTAACAGACCTTTTATTGTTGAAAACAATCCATCTTTTAATACTCTATTTGGTGGAATTAATACTGATAAGGAAGTTCATCTACTTCCATATCAGAGATTAAAAGTGGTTCAATTCTTGAGGCTTGTGGAGGAATATTAATTCTCCATGCCGAGGAAATGTTACAAGAAGAGGGTTTATGGGAAGCAATCAAGAGTTATCTTGATTCTAATAAATTAACTCTTAAAGATAATAATTTCTCATCAAAGGGCGTTTTAAAAGAAAGAAATATTAGAGCTGAGATACCATATCTTCCATTAACTATTGTATTAATTGGGAACTGAGGAAATTTATAATCATCTAAGTGAAAAGGATGATCAATTTCTTAAGCACTTTAAAGTATCTGCTCAGTTTGACTATTCAATGGAAAAGAATGATGAGGAATACGGCAGCAACACTCTCCTATCTTGATGATTTTATTGAAAAGAATAATTTCCATAAATTAAGCGATAGTGGTAATAAAGAGAATTCTCCGCCATAGCTCTTGGTTCTGTGAACATAGATGGGAATTGACTACTCAATTCTCTCAACTAACTGATTTACTTGTTGAGGCAAACTGGTGGGCTCTTCAAAATAATAAAGAGTTAATCGATGCTGAGGTAATTGATCAAACAATTGCCGAGAGAGATTATGCATCATCTTTGATTGAATATAAGATATCACAAGAGATTGAAAGAGGAGAGGTATTAATTTCTCTTAAAGGCTCTAAAGTTGGTGTTGTTAATGGTCTTGCTGTAATGGATAGAGGTGGCACCTCATTTGGTGTTCCAACTGTTATTACTGCAGCTGTTGCTCCAGGTTCTGAGGGTATTGTTAATATTGAACATGAGGCAGGATTATCTGGTGAAATCCATGATAAAGGTCTATTAATTTTAGAGGGATATCTTAGAAAGCATTATGCTAGAACATTCCCACTATCTATTTATGCAGGTATTGCCTTTGAACAATCCTATGCAGAAGTTGATGGTGATAGTGGCCTCTTCCTCTGAATTATATGCACTTCTCTCTGCAATAGCTGAAATACCTATTAGACAAGAGATAGCAGTAACAGGTTCCGTTAACCAATTAGGTATAATACAACCAGTTGGTGGGATTAATGAGAAAATACAAGGTTTTTATAAAGCTTGTGCTCATCTAGGTTTAACAGGTCATCAAGGTGTTATTATTCCAATTCAAAACGTTAAGAACTTAATACTTGATAGAGAAGTTGAGGAAGCAATTAAGAATAAGAAATTCCATATCTATCCTGTATCACAGATTGATGAGGGAATGCAAATATTAACAGGTAGATCAATTGGGGAAAGAAGGTAAAAAAGGAAACTTCCCTATTGGTACACTTAATAGAGAAGTTGATGATAATCTTAAAGAACTATTTAAAATGATTAGTTCTGCAAGAGGTTAATCCTTTTTTGAAAACCATGATTGCAACATAATTCCTGTTGCAACAGAAACATTTATCGACCCTTTGCTTCCTGCAAGGGGTATCGATACTCTTCCTAGAGAGCTTATCGCAGAGACTTAGTAATTTCTCACTAAACTCCAAATTCTTCTGAACCAATTACTGCAATACCATCTTCAGGAAATTCAAATTCATTAATATCTGTTCCACCAATTTTCAAGAGCAAATAAGGCTCTATTACTATTTTCTAATTGTTTTATTAACTCATCCTCTTCCACCTATTTCATAATCAACGGTATCAATAGTTCCACGAGATGTTCTAACCGATCTTTGATGAGTAGGAGATGCTGTTCCCTCAATTAGTGTGATTTTATCAACACCAAAAGAATCAGATGATCTAAAAACTGAACCCAACATTAAATGGGGATCTTAGTCTATCTAATATAAGAGAGTGTTTTAGAATTATTCTTTTATCTACATCTAGTTCTCCATCTTCACTAATAACAATCCCAATCAGAAGGAGAAGAGCCTAAAATAGATAATAGTAGTTGTGCAATATCTTCATACAGAGTTATAGAGATTTCACCCACTTTCCATTTTAGCTATTGTATCTATTCAATCTCTCATAATATATTCTCATCAATAACAGATTTAGCTTTATCACAATAGAGAGTCTCAAAAACATCACTTAGATATTGCATTTCATCTAAATCTTCTATTTCAAGAGTTCCTCTTGCTGCCTCTGAAAAAATTAGATGAGAACTTTTCTAACAAGAGTTCTTTCTTTAAGAGTGTATATTTTTTTGACTCTTATCATTATTTATCTTCCTCATCTTTATCGATTGCTGCAGCAACAGGACAAATACAGATAGCAAATTCACCCTTAATGGCAGCCTTTGCTTCAAGAATAGCTACAACCTCAGTTGCACTACCTCTTATGATTTCTTCATATGATTTTGTTAATTCGCGACCAATTACAACAATTCTATCACCATCGAGTGAAGCTAATTCTTTTAATGTCTTTAATACTCTAAAAGGTGATTCATATATAATGAAAGCTTCATCTCTCTCAAGAAGTACTTCTAATCTTTTTTTGCGTCGACCACTCTTTGGAGATAAGAAACCTTCAAAGGTTAAATGTCTATTTCCAACATATCCGGCTTGCACTAATAAGTGTTGTTGCTGCATTTGCTCCTAGGAAGAGGAACTACATCAAATCCTGCTTTTCTAACAGCAGTTGGTAACTTCGAGCTCCGGGATCGCTAATACCAGGAGTTCCTGCATCTGATACAAATGCTATATCATTGCCCTGCTCAAGTAATTCAACAATACCCTTTGCAGAGGCAGCCTCATTATAGGAATGGGTAGCAATTAATCTCTTTTTAATATCAAAATTATTTAATAATTTTTGTGTATGCCTTGTATCTTCACAGGCAATAATGTCAACTGATCTTAATATATTTAAAGCCCTTAATGTTATATCTTCTAAATTCCCAATGGGAGTTGCAATCATGTAATAAAGTACTCATAAAACCGTCCTATAATTTATATATTATTATACTATATTAGAGCCCTATAATTTAAAAGTCTTTATATATGAAAAGTATTTAAGTAATCAATCCATGGTGATTTTTTACCAATGAATATTTTAATCATAGTTTTTTTTCCCAATTCTTACATTATTTTAGGCTAAATTACTTATCATAACATAAGTTAAATTACCCTATTTTATCCGATGTTTTCTAACTTGGCACGCTTAGTGCATTAGTGCTTTATGTAATTAAAAAAATAAAAAGTCTTAGAAAGACAAAGGATAAACAAAAGATGAAAACATTCAAAAGATTAAAAAACATTATTAATTCAAATTTAAACAGCGCATTAGACATAGGCTGAAGATCCTGAGAAAATGATCAACTTAATGATCTCAGAATTTAGTAGAGGAAACTGTATTTAAACTTCAAAAAAGGTCTTAAAACTAGAAAGGCAGAAAAAAAGTTCTTAGAAAAAGAAATTATTGATGCACACAAGAGTGAAGAAAGATGGTTAGATAGAGCAAAACTAGCTGTTGACATACAGTAAACCGTGAAGACCTAGCTAAAGAAGCTCTTAATGAACAAAAAGATATTAAGAGTAGAATTAAAGTAGATGAAGAGAGAATCAAAGCTATTGAAAGCATTCTAATGAGTGAAGAAGAATCACTTAACAGTGTTTCTACTAAACTAAGAGAAGTAAAAGAGAAAAGAGCTATTCTAGTTAATAGAGCTGTTCATGCTAAAGAGAAATCAAGAGTAAGAGCTACACTAAAAGAAGCTGATGGAGAAGATATTCTTCGTAGATTCAATATGATGGAAGCTAAGATTGAAGAAATGAGAAGCTGAAGTTAATATTAGTAACAAAAGTGCAAATCTAAAATTCTGAATTTGAACAAATGGAATTAAACAAAGAAATAGTGATGAAGCTTTAGAAGAATTAAAGCAGAGCATGAAAAAAAAGAGTGAAGAATAAGCTAAGGGCTTAGAGGAATACAACAATGGATTATTATGATTATTACTACCACAAGAAAAGAGTTAAACATTTTAGAAGGTCTTCAAATGGTATAATTTTTGGAGTATGCCAGGGAATAAGTAATTATACAGGCATTAGTGTTGCTCTTATTAGAATTACTGCAATTATTACCTTTATACTCACAGGCTTTGCCCCAATAGGAGTAATATATCTTCTATTAGCACTCTCTTGTACCAACCAAAGATTAAATCAAATAGTTAATGATTTCATATCATAGAGGGGAGAATTTATTCTTCCTCTTTTATTTCATTGAACAATCTGATTATTACCTATCATTTGTTAATATATATTTGCCAATTGAGCAGAATATATACTAACTTACAAAAAGAGCTGATAAAATATAAGATACAAAGATAATTATTAACTCAAGCTATTAAATCAGACATAAAGGATAATAAGTTTATGGGCACATTAAAAAGAATTAAAAGAATACTTAAATCAAATGTATTATATAGAAAAGAACAAATTGCAGAATCAAAGGTAGTACCAAATCAAATAAGAGAGGCTCTCTCTGATATTGATGATAGTATTGCAAAAACTAAAAAGACTATTGATGAATCAACTAAAGGACTTCAAAATACTGTAAATGATACACTTAAAGAGTTAAAAGGCTATAGAAAAAAGGCAAAAAAAGATGAGAAGAAGTCAATGAAAGAAGCTCTTTCAAAACTATCTAAAGATATGAAGAGAGATTTGTACGCTTAATATTTCTATAGTAGATATATTTATAGATTAACGAGGATAGAAGAATTTAAAATACTTCTATCCTTTTTTTGACTGATTATTTTATTGATTATTTAGATAAATGCACTTTATATTTTCTATAAAGTCCTCTTAGTTGATCATAGGATAGACCAAGCTTTTCAGCTGCAAGTCGTTGATTATTATTAACTCTCATCTAGTGCTTTTCTAAGATATTCTATTTCAAAGAGTTCTCTCTCTGCACTGAATCGACTTAAATCAATATCCTTTGATTGTATGAAATTAGATTCACTAATTATCATTTTCATCACTCTCTTTAACTTGTGGAGGAGAAACAACTTTTTCACTACAATTGACTGTTTTTTCATCATCATAGGGATTAAAGAATGGATCTAATTGAATCTTTGTAATTTCATCACTATCAGATTGATAAACGGCTCTTTCAACTACATTCTTTAATTCTCTAACATTTCCCAGGCCAAACTATAGGAATTGAGTTGTTTTAATACCTCTTCACTGAAATATGGAATAATAGTCATCACGCTCTATCACATTCTCTAGTCCATTTGAGCGGCAAAGTAGGATGCAAGTAGCTCTATATCTTGATCTCTATATCTAAGAGGCGGAACAAAGAATACTTCAAAAGATAATCTATCAAGTAAATCGGCTTTAAATTTTCCCTCATTTACAAGTTCTTGAAGATTATTATTTGTTGCACCTATGATTCTAACATCAACATGTTTTTTCCTCAGAAGATCCAACCTTACTAAAGGTACCATATTCTACAACACGTAGTATTTTTTCCCTGAACTTCAAGCGGAATTAATCCAATTTCATCTAAAAATAGAGTACCACCATCGGCCTCTTCAAAACGACCTTTGCGGTTTGCAGAAGCACCTGTAAAAGCACCCTTTTGATAACCAAATAATTCTGATTCAATAAGAGATGGAGGAAGAGCTGCCACAGTTAAGTGTTACAAGAGGTTTTTTCCCATCTAGAGGAGTCCATATGTAATTTTTGAGCAGCTAGTTCTTTACCAGTTCCTCTCTCACCTATTATTAAAACAGATCTGTCTATCTTAGCGGCTCTAGATAATTGCTCATTAAACTTTAAAAAACAATCACTCTCGCCTATCGATTCTAAATTTGCCCTTTCTGCCATAAAGAAATCCTCTCTTGGTTAATATTACCATTATTTAGTGCATAATGCCAATAATTTAAAAATATAATGTATTGTTAATAATTTATTAAAATAAATATTAAAAAATAATTTTAATTAATTGTTTGTATTGTATGGAATTAATAAATATAATATTTTTTACTATTATATAAACTAGTAGTTGGTATAAAACTTGCATAATATTTAGTGTAAGAATTATAAAAATAATAGGAGCGATAAGTTTATGAATATATTTTCAAGAGTAATGGATATTGTGAATGCTAATGTAACTGTACTATTAGAGAAAGCAGAAGATCCTGAAAAAATGATTAGATTGATGATAAAAGAGATGGAAGATACAATAGTTGAGCTTAAAACTTCATGTGCTTCAACAATGGCACAAGAGAAAAGATTAACTAAGAAATCTCTTGATCTTAAAGCATCGATTAAAAGATGGGAAAGTCGTGCAATATTAGCTATTGAACACGAGAGAGAAGACTTAGCTAAAGAAGCTCTTTTTGAAAAGAAAAAAGCTCAAGATGAAGAAGATAAGACTCAGAGAGAATTATACAATGCAATGGAGTATATCAAACATAAAAAAGCTGATATCGCTACTATTGAAACTAAACTTGTTAATGCTAGAAACAAATACAAAAGTATCAAAGAGCAAAAAGCAAGAGAAGCTCAAGAGGCTAAAGACCATATCTACGAGAGTCCTTATGAAGATAAATATGATTGGTCTGAAAACTATGATCGCATGAATATTAACGGTGAATTCAAAAAAGAAAACACTGATAAGAAATTCGAAGATCTAGAGAAAATGAGTGAAATTGAGAAAGAGCTTGAAGAGTTAAAGAATAAGTTGAGGAAATAATTATGGGTGGAAATATCACAGCAATAATGGTTGTAGGAATAGTTTTTTCATTCTTAATCATTTCATCCTTTTTTGAAAATGAAAGGAAAAAGGAAAGACAAAAACTTGAAGCAGCTCTAAGAATGGAAGAAATGAGACGAGGTTATGCTCCAGGTACATATAGCAATAAATTTGATAAAAAGCACTCCTCTAAGGCTAATAAAAAAAGTAATAAAGAATTCAAAGCAGAATTTAGTAGTGCTGATATTGAAGATGAAATGGATAATAGAACAAAGGAACGAGCTAATCTTAAAAAAGGAATTGATGATTTAATGACTAGGCTCAACAACCTTGAGACAATTATGAAGGAAGATAAAAAAGATGAGACGTAATTTTAGTAGTATTAGAAGATATACCAAAGATGCTAAGATTTTTGGAGTATGTTCTGGATTGGCAATTTGGGCAGATTTAGATGTTGATAAATTTAGACTTATAGCATTCTTAGTAGTTTTATTTACAGGTTTCTTTCCTGGTGCTGTAATTTATTTAATCTTATCCTTGATTATTCCACCTGTTGATGAATATGATAGCATCTATTCATCACGACACAGAGATCACCCATATAGTGACGATGATGATGATAGATCAAATGATGACTTAAAAGATGAATATGAAGAACTTAAACGTAAAGTTGAAGAAATGGAAGATTCATTATTTGATAAAGAAAGAGATTGGGATAAAAGGTTTTATAAAAAATAATGTTTAAAGATACAAAAGCTAATAAAATATTTATGCTAGTAGTTTTATCAATTATATTAATTGTAATTACAGTTAATAAAAGTAGTAAAACAAAGCAAACTACATTTGATAATATAGAGACTTCAGAAGCTATTAACATAGATAGTCTTAGTAATGTAAACATTTGGGTTGATGACTCACTCTCCTCAGCTAAATTAGTATATACAAGCAAAGGAAATGGTAATGTGAATGTTGAGAGCCACGATGGAATCACAAATGTTGAGGAAAAACTTAACAAGTTGTTTTTCTTCAACATAGATTTTGAAGATGGCTCATCCTCAATTTCATTGTATCTCCCTGAGGATGAACTAAAGAGTCTTAATATTAGTAGTGAATCAGGTGATATTAATACCTACTCTCCTCTTAGTGTTGATACATTAAAAATTGAGAGTTCATCAGGGGATATTAATCTAATAGGCATTAATACTAATTCAGCTATGATTAAAAGCTTAAGTGGTGATATTTATACCACTGATATTGATAGCACTAATAATATTGAAATGAGCAATTTATCAGGTAATATTAGTTCAAATAAAATCTCCTCAGATACATTGAGAATTTCACTAGCTTCTGGAGATTTTAATGCAGATCAAATTACTACAAATAATAGAGTTGATATTGCAAGTGCATCCGGTGACATTGAAGTATCAAATATTGAATCAAATAATAAATTAGATGTAGCAAGTGCTTCAGGAGATATTGAAATCGATAAACTAAATGTTTTAAATAAAAGTTCAATAACTAGTGCCTCCGGTGATATTGAAGTTAATATTGATGATAATCAATTATCAATAAAAGCAAACAGTTCAAGTGGAAGTATTGAGATAAATGATACTGACTATGATTCAAACAGCTATAGTTATAACAGTGGTGATAAATACAATTTCACAAGTTCTTCAGGTAATATTGAATTAAATTACTAAAAGTTCTACAATCCCCTCAATATAATATTTTTAGTTCATCTCTTTGAGGTGGACTATTTTTTTATCTATTTTTATCTTTTTATTCTATCTAATTTACTATTTTATAATGTTTTAAGATCATCATATTATCCAATAATTATGAGATATAATTTGTACTAGAGTAGCAAATTTTATCAACAAATTATCCCAAAATAGCTAATTGAATTTGTTAAAATTGCTCTAAAGCTATATAATAAATAGCAATAGCCACTTTAATATAAATAGGTAGTAGATTTTTTTTCATATCACTATTTATTACATAAATAAAAGATTGTTATTTATTATTTAAAATGGTAGTATCAAAACACTTACTACTTAAGAAAGGAATCGATATGGCAGAAGAAGCTTTTTCACAAAGAACCATCACTTGTGGTGGTCTAACTAAAGCGGACGCAGGAAAGACAGTTGTATTAAACGGCTGGGTACACCGAGATAGAAATCACGGTGCGCTTCATTTTATCAATCTTCGCGATCGCTATGGAATTACACAGGTCGTTGTAGATGACGACGCATCAAAAGAATTACAAGAAACCGCAGCTAAATTAAGAATGGAATTCTGTATTGCAGTTACAGGTATTGTAAGACTAAGACCAGATTCAATGATCAATCCAGACATGGCTACAGGTGAAGTTGAAGTTAAAGCTAATAGCATTGAAATTTTAAGTAAATGTCTTCCACTTCCTTTCATGATTGACGGTGAAGCAGAACCTAATGAAGATTTAAGATTAAAATATCGTTTCTTAGATTTAAGAACAGAAGGTATGCAAAAAAGAATGAGACTTAGACATGAATTTGTTAAAGCCATCAGACAATATTTTTATAAAACAGACTTCTATGAAATTGAAACACCTACTCTTATCAAGAGTACTCCCGAGGGAGCAAGAGACTTCTTAGTTCCATCACGTTTCTACCCTGGAAAATTCTTTGCATTACCTCAAAGTCCTCAATTATATAAACAGATCTTAATGGTTAGTGGTATGGATAAATACTTCCAAATCGCTCGTTGTTACAGAGATGAAGATGCTAGAGGTGATAGACAACTAGAATTCACTCAGTTAGATATGGAAATGAGTTTCGTTAAAAGAGATGACGTTCTATTAATCATGGAAGAAATGTTCAATGAAGTATTTAAGAAAGTTGTAGATACACAATTACCAAAGAACTTTAGAAGAATTACTTATCATGATAGTATGAATACATACGGTAATGATAAACCAGATCTAAGATTTGATGTTGAAATTCATGATTTAAACAAAATGGCAAGTGAGAGCTCATTTGCACTATTTAATGAGACTGTTGCAAACGGTGGTTTTGTTAAAGGTTTATGTGCTCCTCATACTGAAGGAATTTCTTTCTCAAGAAAGTATATTGATTCTCTTCAAGATGCTGCTAAGATTTATGGTGCAAAGGGACTAGCTTGGAGTAAAGTTGGTGCTAATAATAGCCTATCAGGTGGTGTATCAAAATTCTTTGTTGGTAAAGAAGAAGAACTTATCAATGAATTCAATGCTAAAGAAGGCGATTTAATTCTTATGGTAGCTCATGAGAACTGGAAAAAATGTTGTACTTCAATGGGTGCTGTTAGATCTAAACTTGGTAAAGAATTAAATCTTATCAAGAAAGGATTTGAATTCTGTTGGATTATCGACTTCCCTCTATTCGAGTTCAATGAAGATGAAAACCACTGGGAAGCTGCACACCACATGTTCAGTATGCCACAGTCACAGTATTTAGATACACTTGAAAGTGATCCAGGTTCTGTTAAGGGTGATCTTTATGACTTAGTTTTAAATGGTTATGAGGTTGCATCTGGTTCTATTCGTATTCATGATGTAGAATTACAGAAGAAGATCTTTAGTATTTGTAATATCGACGAAGCTACAGCTCAAGAGAAATTTGGTTTCTTACTTGATGCATTCAAGTTTGGACCTCCACCACACGGCGGAATTGCTCCTGGCATAGATAGAATGGTCATGATTATGGCAGAGGAAACTTCTATTAAAGAAGTAATAGCATTCCCTAAGAATACAGCTGCTTGTTCTCCAATGGATGATTCACCTTCATTTGTAGATTCAACTCAACTTGAAGAACTACACTTAAAGGCAATTTTCCCAGAAAAGAAACAGGACTAGCCTTAGCTCTTAGTATAACCTCCATCCAAAATCATTGGGTGGAGTTTTTTTATAGGATGAAATAAATAATGGTAGTGGAAAATAGAGAAAAAATTGCGTTAAGGATTAGTGCACTAAGCATTGTAGTCAATGTGGGTCTTTCTATATTTAAATTTATAGCAGGATTCTTTGGTCATAGTGCTGCATTAATAAGTGACTCCATACATTCAGCATCAGATGTATTTTCAACTTTGATTGTAATAATTGGTGTAAAAATAAGTGGTAAAGCAGCTGATGAGAGTCATCAATATGGTCATGAAAGATTTGAAAGTCTTGCAGCCATTCTACTCTCTATACTACTTGCATTAACAGGTCTTGGAATTGGCTATGAAGGCTTTAAAAATATAGTATCAAAAGAATACTTAATTGCTAAAGTTCCAACTCTCATTACTGTTATTGCGGCCATTACCTCAATAATCGTAAAAGAGGCAATGTATTGGTACACAAGATCTGGTTCTAAGAAAATTAATAGTGATATACTCATGGCCGATGCATGGCATCATAGATCTGATGCACTATCATCAATTGGATCTTTAGTAGGTGTAGTTGGAGCTAGATCTGGTTATATGATTCTTGACCCAATTGCATCAATAGTTATTTGTCTATTCATTCTTAAAGTTGCCCTATCTATTTTTAGAGAAGGAACTGATAAAATGGTAGATAGTGCACTTTCAGTTGAAGTTACCAATTCAATAAAAAAGGAAATACTTTCAACTGAGGGAGTTATAGATATTGATTCAATCAAATCTAGAAAGTTTGGCGATAAAGCCTATGTTGATGTTGAAATATCTGCATATGGAGAGTTAACACTTCTTGAAGCTCATGATATTGCAGCAGAGGTTCACAACAAAATTGAAAAAGCTCATCCTGAGGTAAAACACTGTATGGTTCACGTAAATCCTAAAATTTATTAAACTCATATAGCCATCATATTATTGAAAGATAATCGTATCTGAGATACTATACAAACCCCGCAAACGAAACATACCAGTATTAACTGAAAGCCTTTGCAAAAATTCTAATTCTACAAGAGAGTGATAAAATGAAAAAGTACAAAAGAATTTTCACAGTTGTAATTGATTCTATGGGCGTTGGCGCTATGGAAGATTCACCATCATTTGGTGATATTGATGTTAACACACTAGCTCATATTTCAGAAAGTGTTGAAAGCTTTAATATTCCTAATTTGCAAAAACTTGGACTTGCTAATATTACAAAATTAAAACAAGTTGAAAGTGTTGAATCACCAAAGGCATATTTTACAAAACTAAAAGAAGCATCTAATGGTAAGGATACAATGACTGGACACTGGGAAATGATGGGATTACATATTACAACACCATTTCAGACATTTACTGAAACAGGTTTTCCACCAGAGTTAATCAAAGAACTTGAAAAGAGAACAGGTCATAAGGTTATTGGTAATAAGAGTTCTAGTGGAACACTTATTCTTGATGAACTAGCAGAAGAAGAAATGGCTACTGGTAATATGATTGTTTATACATCAGCAGATAGTGTATTACAGATTTGTGGACATGAAGAAACCTTTGATTTAAAAGAATTATATAGATGTTGTGAAATAGCTCGTGAGTTGACACTTAGAGATGAGTGGAAAGTTGGTCGTGTTATTGCAAGACCTTATCTTGGTAACAAAGTTGGAGAATTTAAAAGAACTCCAAATAGACATGATTATGCTCTTAAACCACTTGGAAGAACAGCACTTAATGCTCTAAAAGATGGTGGATTTGATGTAATCTCTGTTGGTAAAATCTTTGATATCTTTGATGGTGAAGGTTTAACTGAATCAAATAAATCTAAGAGTTCAGTACATGGAATGGAACAAACAATTGATATTGCTAAACGTGATTTTAGTGGTCTTTGTTTTACAAACCTAGTAGACTTTGATGCTCTTTGGGGTCACCGTCGTAACCCTGAAGGATATGCACAAGAGATTGAAAAATTTGATGAAAAACTTGGTGAATTACTCTCTGTATTAAATGATGATGACTTACTAATTATTACAGCAGACCATGGTAATGATCCAACCTATAAAGGTAGTGATCATACTAGAGAGCATGTACCATTTTTAGCTTACTCTTCTTCATTAACAGAGCCAAAAGAACTTCCAGTTTATGATACTTTTGCAGTTATTGGTAATACTATTGCTGATAACTTTGATGTAGAGATGCCAGAAGGAACTATAGGTTCTTCAATCCTAGATGATATTAAATAGTAAATAATATTAAAATTGAGCCTCCTTATCATTTGATGTGGAGGCTTTTTTATAATCCTTCATGATATTTTTCAATAATTCTATCTTTTCTGATTTAAGTTATTCATTATTTTTAAGTTTCTAACATAAACAAAAGTATTTTTATCATGTTTGCTAAAAAGATTTATATTAATTTTAAAACGTCCTTTATAGTTAAAACCAATTTTTCGAAAATCCAATCATATTTAAAACTTCATCAATGTTTATACTTATAATATTTTTAGAAAGGTTATTTATTTCTTCTTCTATTTAATTTTTCATTTTTTGAATTTTGGCTCTTAAAATAAAGCTTTATAACCATTAATTAGTTTATAGTAATTTTCAAATTTTAGTATTTTTTGTTACTTAAATATCATTAAAAATTAATCCGCAAGATTTCAATTTATTTGTTGGTTATATGTTTTAAAATCTTTTGTACACATTATTAATCCAAAAAAAATTGGCCCCGGGCCCTTGGGCTTCCGGAGCTCTATCCATTCATATAAATGATAATTTGACTATCAATAAATATCAACTTAATTGTGCGCTCATAAATACAAAATATGAAATAATAGCAAAGTCTCTTAGTCAAATGAAGCTTTATCCATATAATAAAGTAATAAATATTTTAAAAAAATACTCAACTGCTAATAGTGTTCGTTCAAAAGCTCTGTAAATTCTAAATAAAATTTAAAAGTGGCACACTGATATAGTATTTTGTATACTTTTTAATGGTAATATTTTTTTAAAGTTTCTCTATATATGAATTATGACATCACCATCTTCTCTCAAATTCTAGAGAGAGGTAATCATATATTTAGTTCTTACTTATTTCCAGGTAAATGCTTTTTTATAATCTATTGCAAGTTTTATTTTTCTGAAGCTAGATTTCTATAACGGAGAATAGTCTTTAAATTCTCAGGTTTAGCTCTCCTTACATCAGATAAATATATTTCTCTATGTACCCTATTTTCATCAGTAAATGGAATATTGTTTTCTCTAATGAATTCATCCATTATTGCAAAAGTATCATTCTCATTTTCATAGGGTCCCTTATGTAACATTGAAAGAGATAGACCATCTTCAATATCGGTGAGGTAGGCTTCATCTAAATAAGGAATATTTTTTTTCTTTGCTGTTTCAAAGGCTCTATCAAAAATATCTTGATTTACAAAATCAGGTTGACGAATCATAAGAGAATAAACAAATTCTTCCTTAAGTAAAACATCACTTTCTCTACCTTTTTCACTTAAATCCCAAAGACCCTCTAGTGGATAAACAGTATATTCAAAATATCCCTCTGGTGTAAAACCACTATGTGGCATCATTCTTATTGCATATGAAAGAGAATATAGAACACCAATTTTTGATGTAAATTCCTCAGTTTCAGGAGCCCCTGTACCGTGAATACATATATATCGCTGAGAGGGAATTACAGAAAGAGTTGGCTTTGCTTTAATTCCATAAATATCCTTTTCCATTTTCCTATATTCATATTTCATATGCTATCCTTTATTTGATCTTTGATAGAGGATCAATTACTCTATAATTTCCTACCATTTTATTAATTGCTCTATGTTGAGCATCTTCACAACCTCTCCAAGGTTTATCATGGTTTTCACTCTTATATTTTTGAGTTAACCAAAGATTTTCTTCAGCAATTCTATCAAGATTCTTCAGTTCTAATTCAGTAATTGCTTTAATAAAAGCATTTGCTTCATTAGCGCCTAGAATACCAGGAGCACTCTTAATGAGAATTTCATAATGATGTAGGCAAAAACCTTTTGACTCGCCTAGTGCTTCTTTAAATGCATTATCACTGTCCCATAGGCATATAATTGTATAAACATAACGATCTAGTCGAGATTTCATTTGGCTACATATTAAACAGCCCTTTTCTCTCTCTTCAATTTTAGATGTTAAATCCTCTACAGCCTTAACAGTTTTTCTACCCGCTTTAGCCCCTAGAATATTATTAAAAGCTTTTTCAAACTTTCTTCTGCTCTCGCTCAAATAAGTATCACAAATTAATCCCATATTCTGAGGTGAACGTGTACTCTGGTTTATAAGTTGAAAGTGTTGATTACAAAAACCATATTCATTTACTCTAACCCGTGTTTCAGGATTCATAACAGATGAACCTAGATAGAACTCTACACCATGAGTTTCTGCCTCATTCATCAAATCACAAAGAAAGCATTCACTTCCGCTTTGAACACCATCCCATACAGGAATAGTTTCTAATTTATATTTTGGTTTACCTATCAACTTAGCCCCCTAGCTACAAGATACTCTTTTATTATATCAGGATAATTAGTTATTACGCCAGTAATACCCCAATCAACACATTTTTTTAAAGATTCAAAATCATTCACAGTCCAAACATTAAGAGCAATACCATTCATGATACATTCATCAACACTTTCTTTAGTAAGAGTTGAAATATCGGGATGGAAAAATTCAACGCCCATTTTGTGAGCCATATAACCAGCATTAACTAGAGATTGAGATTCTACTAATAAGCCTGTTGTAATATTATTATCAATCTTTTTAGTAAATACGATTGATTGATGATTAAAGGATGAAATAATAACATTATTCTCTATTTTATATTTCTTAATCATAGCTACTACTTTTTCTTCAATGTCTTTGTAATATACTAGATTAGTTTTAATCTCAATATTTGTTACAATTGTTGGATTCTTGCTAATAAATTGACAATATTCTTCAAAGAGTGGAATCTTTGCTTTGCCTTTAAATTGAGGAAATTTGTATGATGCATCAAGCTCTCTAAGTTCACTATAACTTAGATCTTTTACAAAACCACTTCCATTAGTTGTTCTATCAACTCTTTCATCATGAATAATTACTAATTGATCATCTTTACTGAGATGAACATCTAATTCAATACCATCACAATGAGCCTCATTAACTGCAGCTTTAAAAGCTAACATTGTATTTTCAGGATAGGAAGATGAAAATCCTCTGTGTCCATAAGTTAACATTTTCATAATAACTTAACCTTCTATTTAATTTTATACTTGTGATATTTTCACATAGTTAATGAATTATATAAAGGAAAATAATAAAAAGCGAGATATTTTACATTATAAAACACATTACTCCAAAAGAGCTCAATAAAAAAAGGCGTAAAAAAACCTCCCTAGAATAAACTAAAGAGGCTATTTATAAGTTAAGTTAAACTATTTTACTAGTGCAGTTGCTTTTTTAACAATATTTTCAGCTGTGAAGCCAAAAGCTTTTTGTAAGTATGCAAGATTACCAACTTCACCAAAACGTTCTCCAACATTTAAGAAATCCATCTTAACAGGAACAGTTTGGATAAGGTGTGATGCAATCATTTCACCAACGCCACCTGGGTATCTACCGTTTTCACAAACAAGTACTTTACCACAACGTTTTGCTACTTTTTCTAGTAATTCAGTATCAAGAGGTCTAATTGTATGTAAATCAACAAGAGTAGCATTGATGCCATTCTTCTTTAATTCTTCTACAGCTTTTTCACCTTCTCCAACCATAACAGATCCTGTTGCAATAATTGCTACATCTTCACCTGTTGCTAGTTCAATACCTTTACCTAATTCAATTTTAGTTCCAACAGGATATCTATGTACGATTCCCTTACGTGGAGCTCTTACATATGAGGAAACATCTGCTTCATAGGTTTGAAGCATTAATTCATACATACTTTGAGCATCACTAGGTTCAATAATAGTAACGCCTGGAATTTGTCTCATTAGAGCAATATCTTCAAATGGCATGTGAGTACCACCATTATATTGAGCTGTAACACCTGGGTCTGTTCCAATCATGTGAACTACTTGATGAGTATATCCAACAGATAAGAAAGCTTGGTCAAATACACGTCTACTTGCGAAAATACCAAATGTATGTGTAAAAGGTTTTAAACCCATTGAAGATAGACCTGCTGCAACACCAATCATGTTTGCCTCAGCTATACCACAGTTGTAAAATCTCTCAGGATGTTTTGCTTGAAAGCTTGTAGAACCAAGACAAGATGCTAAATCTGCATCAAGCATTACTACTCTTTCATCTTTATCACCTAAATCATTGATTGCTGCCATTACAGCATCTCTCATATTAGCTAAATCTTTTGTATCTCTCATTATCTTACTCCTTCTCTTTCAAGCAGAGCTTTAATTGCATCTTCTGCAGCTTCTTCATTAAAAGCCATACTGTGATTCTTTGTAGAACCTTCACCAGGAATAAATCCATGAGCCTTTTGAGTATCCATAACAATCATTGAAGGTCTATCTGTTACACTCTTAGCAGCTTTTATAGCTCTATCGATTGCAGCGAAATCATGTCCATCAATTCTTTGTACATGCCAACCAAAACCTAACCATCTTGTATCAATGTTTTCCATAGATACGATGTCTTGTGTTGGTCCATCAAGTTGTAGTTTGTTTAAATCTGTAAAAGCAATAAGGTTACCAAGTTTCCATTGAGCTGCAGTTTCTGCACCTTCCCAGATTTGACCTTCTTGGCTTTCACCATCACCAATTACAACAAATGTATTTGAATCTTCTTTTTTAATCTTTTGTCCAAGAGCAATACCAATTGCAGCTGAGAAACCTTGTCCTAAAGAACCACCTGTGAAATCAACACCAGGAGTTTTTGTCATATCACAATGACTAGGAAGTTTTGTTCCACCATCATTTAATGTTTTTAACCATTCTAATGGGAAGAAGCCCTTTGATGCTAATGTAGCATAAACAGCTGGACCTGCATGACCTTTTGAACAAACAAATCTATCACGTCCCTCTTTTTTTGGATCTTTTGGATCAATTCTCATTTCTTGATAGTAAAGATAAGTCAACATTTCTACGATTGACATACTACCACCAATATGGCCTGAACCAAAGTGTCCGATTTCTCGGATTGTCAATTCACGAATTTGTAAAGCTTTTTGCTTTAACTCGTTAAATTCCATAACATTTCCCCTTAAATTTTATATTTTATTTAATTTTTAATTATACTTTGCTAGAATTATATTTTACATAATTCACTCTTAACATTCGACTCATTATAACATCTAAGCTATATCTTTAAAATATAACAACCATTAATTATTAATATGCTATTTTGCTATATCATATGCATTTATTGTTTTTATGAAATATTTTTTGTTTAATTTTATTTTTACTAATAAAAAATGTTAAAACATAAAAAGCTTTTATTTATTTTCTTTCAATAAGTAAATATATGGATATCATAATATATAACACTCAATTTGTACAGAATTAAAAACCAAATTCAAAAAATATTGAAGATTTATTTTTAAGAGCTCCACTTATGTAATACTTATATCCTATAGCCCCTATTCCAAATTTATTAGAATTATAGAGTAGTTTTGCTCCAGCTGCAGTTGTAATACCATCTACTGCGACACCAGCCTCTCCAAATGGAATAAGAAGGGAATAAGTATTATAGGTTGT
Source organism: Sphaerochaetaceae bacterium (assembly GCA_963678765.2). Lineage (GTDB taxonomy): Bacteria > Spirochaetota > Spirochaetia > Sphaerochaetales > Sphaerochaetaceae > Pleomorphochaeta. Next base: position 26,660 of record CAXXVM010000007.1, read on the forward strand.
ATTTATTAAAATATTAATACCAAGCTTTACATTAGCTCCAAATTGAGTGTAGTAGGTTCTCTTATATGTTAATAGGTTATTTGTAATTCTATCAAAGAACTTAAATTCAAGAGTTCCTTCTGCAAATAAAGAGGTATGAGATGGATCATAGTAGTCAAAGTTAAAATTAAGTTGAGTAATAAAAGGAGTTTCCATCTCATAGGAGTAAGCACTCTCACTAGAGTTTTGAGGATAATCGCCTATTATACTATCTTTAAATGCTGAGTTAACAGGAATAAATCCAAGCCCTATTGTGAAGAAGAATTTATCATCACTTGCATAGTTTCTATTTGGAACTGCATAAGGATCTCCTAAGGCATTAGTCATAGGGAAGTTATTAGTATTTGAAGCAGGAGTATTTACAATTGGGTTAAATACAGGGGTGCTTGAAGTTGTACTACTAATAGAGGAAGTACTAGAATTATTGCTTTTATAGGTTACACTGCTATTAATTTTATTATAAAAAGATAGGGCAAGTGGAGAATAGTACTTATCAATTACTTTGATTCTTGTATCGATAAAACTCTCATACCTATTAACGACTCTTTTATTAATACCTCGAGAAACACTAACACCACTTAATTTTGTTCTAGTATCATTTCTTAGTACCTGCACATCTGTTATTTCACTTGTGATAGTTGCATTAATATTTCCACTATCAAATCTATTTTTAACGGTTTCTAAACTGAGTTTAATCTTTAATTGATAGGTTAAGAAATTATTATTATCAATCATCTTCTTATATTCCCCTACTCTTTGAGTATAGGAATTATAGGCAATGATTTGGCTCTCATCATTAACATCAAAATTAGTATCATTGATATTGAATATCATATTTTGATCTATTGAACCTAAAGGAATTTCTACTTTAAAATTATCAAGAGGAGGATAAGAGTCAAAATTAGTGAGCGTACATACAAATGTGTTGTTACTAGTATCAAGAGAACTTGTTACAGTCTCCGGACTAATACTAATTATAAATTCACCCCTCTTATCAATATTAGCAAGTAATTCAAGCATCTTTGATTGAAGTTGATTTTGCATAGGAATGAATCGCTCATCAATTATATCTAAATTAGTCTCTAATTCTTTTTGCTTATTATCTTTGAAAGTTGATATTTCATTTTCTCTAATTTTCTTAGCAACAATACTTGGGCGAGAATATCTATCTACTTCAGAGAATAAATAAGCTCTATTAGTAATTGCATCAACACCAATTAGTGTTTCCTCTTTAATTTGAGATTTCTGGGATTCAATTAAATAATCATATTGATTATTAATATCATTGTATTGATTATAGTAAGCATTAAAATCATCAAGCATAGATTTAATATCACTTTGATTTGAGAATAAAGAAGATGTTCTCTCTATACTTAACTTATTAAGAATATTACTAATTTCATTATCCATTTCTTTTTGTTTTTGAATAATAGATTGATTTAGTGTTTGTGATTGTTGAGCTTCAAAATTAGTTAATTCAATATTTGCTTTTGCTATCTCAACATTAATAGCATCAATTTGAGATGAAATAAAATAGGAAGAATCACTATTATTTAATTGATTTTTCTTTTCCTCTAATTCATTGTTATATTTGATTATAATATTTTGATATTCATTATTCCAAATATATGTAGTCTTAGATGGTTTTGCAATTGTTGAATCAAATTTATTTAGAGCTAATAATACAGCCTTTGCATTATCATATTCACTATAAACACTTAGAATATTCTTTATTGTTACTTTGTTTACTTCAATTGATGCGCTATCTTTATTGCTTGCATATTGCTTTTCTAGAGAGTCTATACTTTTAACATAATCCTCAATTCTAGCAATATAATTATCTGCTGAACTTTCAGCTAAAACCACACTACACTCATAACCACCACTTACCTTTTTAAAGGTCTTAGTCGTGTTTAAGAAATTATTAGCGGTTGTATGAATTGCCTGAGATGTATATTGCGATTGAGTATCTGTATCATTATCTGAGTATTCACTCAGAGTTTCTTCATTATATACAGAAATGTTAATGAATTTTGATAATTCAATATATGCATTATTTTCAGCTGCTTCTTTTGTAGTACCAAAAGCCGTTGCACTAATATCTCCTGCAAAAAGCATTAATGGAGTAATTAATAATATTAATAGTAGTAAAACAATCTTTTTATTCATAAGAATAAGGTAGCATAAGTATATTCAATTTAAAAGATAATTTTGTTGCATATTAAAATGAATTATAAAATTAAGTTATTTTTGAATTAAATTTATAATTCTTTACACACTATTTAGTTCTTCTTTACATCCAAAGAAGAGTTTTATTTAAAAACACTCGAATCATAAGTACTATTAGTAAATAAAAATCTTGTAGATAAGTGACAATTTTGATACAATCAACCCATTACAAAGTTACATATTTAGGAGATTATATATCATGAGAATGAGTAAGATGTTTTCCCAAACTTTAAGGGAAGCTCCAAGTGCAGCAGACTGCAAAGGCTATGAATTTTTATTAAGGGCTGGATTTATCCGTCAAATGGGAGCAGGAATCTTCTCTTTACTTCCTCTTGGATATAAATCCACAGCAAAGATTGAAGGTATCATCAGAGAAGAAATGGATGCTCTTGATGGACAAGAAATCTTAATGCCTCTAGTAAACCCTGCAGATATTTGGAAAGAAACAGGTAGATATTATAGCATTGATAAAGAAATGAGTCGTTTTAACGATAGAAGAGGATCTGATATGGTTCTTGCAATGACTCACGAAGAAGATGCAACATCACTTGGAAGAACTGAAATTAATTCTTACAAGAAACTTCCACAGTTAATTTATCAAATACAGACAAAATGGAGAGATGATCCTCGTCCTAGAGCTGGTTTAATCAGAGTTAGAGAATTTACTATGAAAGATAGTTACAGCTTTGATAGAGATCAAGCTGGTCTTGATGAACAGTATAAAAAACATTATGCATCATATTTCAGAATCTTCTCAAAAGCAGGTCTTCCTGTAATTGTTGTAGGTGCTGATTCAGGCATGATGGGTGGTAAAGTATCACACGAATATATGTATTTATCACCTATCGGCGAAGATACAATCATGACTTGTGATCATTGTGGTTACACAGCTAATAAACAAGTAGCTAAGTTCCAAAAACAATATTATAAAGAAGAAGCAAAAGAAATAGAGAAAATATTAACTCCAGATTGTAAAACAATTGAAAATTTATGTGCTTTCTTAAAAATTGAAAAACGTCAAACAGCTAAAGCGGTATTCATGATGGCAACATTTATCAACGATAAAACAGGTGAGGAAGAAGAAAAACTTGTTGTTGCTTTAATCAGAGGTGACTTAGATGTTGAAGAGAGTAAACTTCAGAATGCATTAAAAGCTAATTCATTACGCCCAGCTCATGAAGAAGAAATCAGAGCTCATGGTATTGTTCCTGGTTTCGGAAGTGCTATCGGATGTAGTGAGAAAGCAATTGTTATTGTTGATGATTCAGTTGCAAAGAGTAATAACCTAGTAGCTGGTGCAAATGAAGAAGGATATCACTTCTTAAATACAAACTTTAAAGTAGATTACACTGGTAAGGTTGCAGATATTGCAAGTGCTAAGGGTGGATATACTTGTTTAGAATGTAATCATGAATTAAAAGTTAATAAGGGTGTTGAAGTTGGTAATATTTTCCAATTAGGTACTCGTTATAGTGAAGCAATGAATTGTTACTTTACAGATGTAGATGGTAAAGCTAAACCTGTTGTTATGGGTAGTTATGGTATCGGTGTTGGTAGATTGCTTGCAACACTTGCTGAAGAATACAATGATGAAAGAGGTTTATCACTTCCTATTTCTGTAGCTCCTTATCAAGTTCACTTTGTTTCATTAATGAAAGACAAAGAGATTGGTGAAAAAATCTATAATGATTTAATGGCTGCAGGAATTGAAGTATTATTTGATGATAGAAAAGAAAGTGCTGGTGTTAAATTCGCAGATGCAGATTTAATTGGTCTTCCTATTCGTATTACATTAGGTAATAAATCTTTCAAAGAAGGCAAGGCTGAAGTTAAACTAAGATCAAATCTTGATGAAACATTAAGCTATTCTCTTGAAACTTTAGTTGAAGATGTTAAAAACAAAGTTAAAGAACTACAAGATGAAATTACAAATAATATAGTTCATAAAGAATTAGAGATGTAAATTATTCTATTTTAAAAAAGTGCTCAGATTTAATCTGGGCATTTTTTATTTTTACTAAATAATTTAGACATAAAATAACCGCCGTTTTGATGATACAGGTACGGCGGTGGAACCTAAGAACATACATGCCCGAGGGGGCATGACCATCTGACATCTATACTCTAATAGAATTATCAAGAGAATGCAAATTTTATTTTATTATTTTTTTATAGTGTAAGAAAATTATAAATTTAATATAATAAATGTTAATAAATTCAAAACTACTCTATAGAATATTGCAATAATTAGTTTGTTAACATTGGAAAAGTAGAGTACTAAAAATCAAATTAATGTATTTTTTACTACATATTTAATTGTTCTAATAGACATATAAAATATTAATGCTAGGACTAAATTAATAATCCTAGCAAATTTTCCACTGTCTTTGTCATTTACTCGTAATATTTTTTGTTAATTAGCACCCATCTTCTTAAGAGTGTTAATAATATAAGTACGCTTTTGAGCTCTAGCATATTCAACAACTGAATGACCTTGATAGTCTTTAGCATTGATATCTGCACCAGCTTTAATTAAAGCAGAAACAACTCTAGTTTCACTATTGCTATTTACTGCCATGATTAATGGGGTTTCACCTAAGTAGTTGCGTGAATTTAAATCGCAACCAGCTTTAATTAAGGATTCGATAACTTTAGGGTTAGTTGATTTATTTGCAGCAAGATGCAAAGGATTTGAACGATACTTTGGTTCTGTTGCATTTATATCAGCTCCAGATGTTATTAATTGATTTACAATTACAACAGATGGATTATTTTGAGATGCAAGCATTAATGGTGTCATACCCCATTCATTGACTGTATTAATATCTGCACCCTTTGTTAATAACTCTCTAATTTCTTTAGCCTTTGAAGCAGAAACTGCCGCAGCTAATAACTTTTTATTTAAAGTATTTACGTTTTTTGACATTTTTTTCTCCCGTTTATTCTAGCCTACGATGTAAATTACATAAATTATTATCGTTTTTTCTTAAATTTTTGTAAAGTAGCAAGATACCTAATTTATCAATTATTATTTCTATAGATTTTACTATTAAAACAATAAATACTATTAGTTTTATAAAAAATAAAGCAGAAGACTTTACCAATAATTTATTTATATCTTATTGTAATGATGCTAAATTTAGATAGCAAGAAAAAAAATCCAAAAAATAGATATATTTGATAAATATTAAAAAACTATTCTTTAGAAATAAATAATATGAACTTACAATATTCATATAGACGAAACTTTATAAAAGAATTTGATAGCATATAGTAAGCAGGATATTTCTAATTTAGCAATAATATAAAAACCTCTAGAAAAGATAATAATAAAGGGAGTATCATCTTTTCTAGAGGTAATAAATTTTAAAATATATTAAATTATTATGATAAATAATTTTTAATCAATATTAACGGTTTATCAATATTTCCATCTTTTGATTCAAATGAAATTTTGCGATTATATTTATATGCTTTTAAAATATCCAAGCAAGCTTCCATATATTCATCAAATTGTACTTCAGGTAGTTCTCTATTTGGATTTGAAATATGGACATGCTGAATTTTCAAAATATTTGATTCAAGACTTTTTATAGGCTCATCATTATTAAACATATGCAGTAAATCAACCATTAAACCAAAAGAAGAAGAATCAACCATGTCTACAATCGTTGAAGCCTCATCTAAGGTATTTATAAAATCACATTCATTATAGCTTAAAGGCTCAAGAAGAATTTTAATACCATGCTTTTTGCAAAGTGGAAGTACACAGTCTTTCATAGTTTCAATAAAACAATGTGTTGCTTTAATTTTTGTTAAATCACCTTTATTTCTAGCTTTACCGCTACCAAATATTATTGTATTAACATCTAATTGTTTACATCTCTCAAAAGATCTTTCTAAATAGTTTTCAATGGCACTATATTCAGACCTTCCATTCAAAAATTTAATCGAAGAGGGAAATAAATTACACATTATTGAAGTATCAATTCTACAACTCTCAATTAATATTAAGAGTTTATCAAATTCAATTTCTGATAATTCCATTATAGACATAAGTGGAAACTCAATATAATCATAATTTGATTTTGCAACTCTTTTAACCAAAGAAGAATTTATTTCAAACAAAGGTTTTGTAGCAAAACCAGTACAAAATCCTATTTTATTCATAATGGTAACTTTATTGTACGGTGCTCTTTTGCACTAAGATAAATAGCTTCAATTAATTCAACAGGCTTTTTTGCTTCAGTAGCATTTATTAAAGGCTCTCTATTTTCATCAATTGCACTAACAACATCTTCAAAAACCATTGCATGTGATTTGTAACTTATATGACTTGGATCAGATGCACCACCTTCACAAGTTCCAACGCTACTTAATCTTTCAAAGTCCTTTTTATCTTCTTCAGTTTCATCAATAAATTGATATTTAACCAAATTCTCTTCTTCTATAGAAGCACTACCCTTTGAACCACATATATCAATCTTCTTTAAGAAGCCTGGATATGAACTAGTAGTTCCCTCAATAACACCGAGTGCACCATTCTTAAATTTAAGTATGGCAGTAGCAGTATCCTCAACCTCTATATCTGTATGAGATCTAAGAGCTGTATAGGCTGTTACTTCATCAACAGGACCACATAGCCATAGCAATAAATCAATTGCATGAATACTTTGATTCATCAATGCTCCACCACCATCTAATGCCCATGTTCCTCTCCAACCTGCACTATCATAATATTCTTGAGATCTAAACCATTTAACTTGGGCATCACAAATACTTAATACACCAAATTTACCATCTTCAATAGCTTTTTTTACAAGCTTTGGAGCTTCATAAAATCTTGATTGGAAAATACCTGCTGCAATTACACCATTTTCTTTTGATTTCTCAATAATTAAATTACATCTCTCGCTAGTGATTTCTAAAGGTTTTTCAATTATTACATTAATTTTTGCCTCTATAACTTTAAGAGCGGGATCAAGATGAACTCCAGAGGGAGTTGTAATTGTTACGATATCAAGCTTCTCATTCTTTAAGAATTCATCTATATCATCATAGCCCGTTGTATTAGGATAATTAGAACAAAATTCTTTTGCTTTACCAGGTACTAAATCACAACCCGCAACAAATTGGCAATCATCTAATGAATTAATTGCTTCAATATGTACTTTTGCTATATTTCCTAAACCTATTATTCCAAATCTTTTCATTTTAATATCTCCAATTAATTTTCAATAATTTCGGCAGACTCTTGAGCCATAATTGTTAATCTCATAGATTCTAAAATGTGTGATTGAGATATCTCATTCTCTTTTCTATCAATAATATCTTTAACAATATTTTCAAAAAATGGGAAACCAAGTTTTCCTCGGCACTCAATTCTATGCTCGCCCTCATTATCTACAAATAAAACTATATCTCCATCATCTGTTGAATAATTTCCAACATCCACATATTTTCTGATTTCAATACAGCCTTTCTCACCAACAATGAAAACTCTTCCATCACCCCAAACTCTCATACCATCTGGAGTAAACCAATCTAGTCGACAATACCCTGTTGTTCCATTGTCACAGATAATTGAGAATTCTCCATAATCATAAAAATTCTTTTTCTCTTTATTTGCATAATTTGCAATAGCACTATGAGTAACTCTAGCAGTTTTTGCACCACTATAGGCAAGAAATTGTTCCATTTGGTGGCTACCAATATCTTGAATAATCCCACCATTTAACTCTTTATCAAAGAACCAATCGGGTCGGCTTTTCTTACTTAATCTATGAGGAGCTAATATATCAATTGAAAGTACTCTCCCAATTTTTCCATCTTTGATTAGTTGTTGCGCATAAACTGCACCTTCTACATGTATTCTCTCTCCAAAATATACAATATATTTTTGATTAGTCGATTCACATGTTTTAGAAATTAATTCAACTTCTTCTTTTTTTAATGCACCAGGTTTATCAACAAAATAATCTTTTCCACTCTTTAGTACAGAAATTCCTAAAGAAGCTCTTTTATCTGGTCTAATAGCACTGGCAACCAAACTAATTGATTTATCATTTAAAATAGAATCAATATCATCAACAATTCCCATGAAATGATGTTTATCACAAAATTCTTTAGCTTTTTGTTTATCATCATCATAGACATATGTTGGGGTAGCTCCAACTTCTATAAGTCCTTGAGTGATGGCATGAATATGACCATGATCTAGGCCGATAACAGCAAAATTCAAAGTACCAGATTTTAATATATTGTCTCTTTTTTTAAGCGATTTTGGAGCATAATTCATTCCATCGGCTTTATTTACTTCCATTTTTCTTCCTTTTACTAAGTAGTGAGTCAATAACACCAACTTGTTGTAGGATCATGAAAATAATTATTAACAAGAAGAAGATACAAATTGGCTTTTGTATAATCGGTAGCAATGAACCATTAGAAAGTTTTAAACCTCTTCTTAAATTAGAATCAGCCATAGGTCCTAGTATTACACCTAATAAGAAAGGTGCTGCAGGCATATCTAGATTCATAATAAGAATACCTATCATACCAAAAACAAACATAATTTTTACATCAAACATATTATAATGAATTAAGTAAGCTCCAATAACACATAATGTATAGATAATTGGCATTAAAATTTTCTTTTTCAAACCAAGAAGTCTAACAGTACCATGGCTAATAATTAAAGCAATAAGCCACATTGCAACTGATGCAAACATTAAATAGACACATACATTATAAACAAAACTTGGAGATTCACTCATTAATAGCGGACCTGGTCTATAACCATGCATCAAGAATGCTGCAAGTAGTACAGCAGCAGGTGCAGAGCCTGGAACGGCTAAACTTAATACGGGTATAATTGCCCCACCAATACATGCATTGTTACCAGCTTCAGCTGAGATAATACCAAGAGGATTACCTTTACCAAATGATTCTTGATCTGAACTATTCTCTTTACTAGCCCAATAACTTAACCAACCACCAGTGTCCTCTCCAACGCCAGGAATAATACCAACACCAACACCAATTGCAGCTGATCTTATAATTGCTACAATATGTTTACCGATTAGTTTAAATCCTTTTTTAGGTTCAAATTTAGTAATTCCAATATCTTTTACTTGTTCATCTTTAACAAATGATTTTACAATTTCGGGGAATCCGAATAATCCAATCATTACAGGTATTAATTGAATTGTTGACATTAAATTAACATTTCCATAACTAAAGCGTGGGAAGGTATCAAGAGTATCCATTCCTACCTGTGCAATTAACAACCCAATAATACCACTCATCCAACCTTTTAAAGCATTACCTTTGGATGTAATAGATCCACAAATCATAATACCAAAAATTGATAGAAGGAAGAATTCCCAACTAGTAAACTTCAATGCAAATTGAGTTAATACAGGAGTAAGAGTCAAAACGAAAATAACTGAAATAAATGTTCCTAAACAGGAAGATGTAGTTGCAAGGAAAATTGCTAAACCACCTTCTCCTCGCTGAGCCATTGGAAAACCATCCAATGCAGTAGCAGCTGATGCTGGGGTTCCTGGGATATTTAAAAGAATAGCTGATTGACAGCCACCAGAAATAGCACCTACATATACACCTAATAAACTAATTAGGGCTGATTGTGTTGGAAAATTATAAGTTAAACCAGTAAGTAAAGCTATAGCCATTGTAGCACTTAGTCCGGGTAACATACCCATTAATAGACCAGAGGCTGTAGATAGAACTAAAACTATAAGATTATATGGTGAACAAACGGTTATTAAAGCCGCTATTAAATAGTCTGTAGCCAAAATGAATTCTCCTATGGTAAAACAGTATTAAAACAAACTTGAAATAGTAAAACTATTAAAGCTACTGTTATTATTGAAATTATTGCGATTTTCCAAATATTTGTTGCATGAAGAAACATCATTAGAATGATTAAGAAAATCACGGAAGATATTATAAAAGATAAATTTGCTAAAAGAACAAATGTGTATAGGAATATTATTAATACACCACCAACTGTATAAAATACATTTGGATTTGTTTTTAAACTTTCTGCCCATCTTTTTGATTCATTAACATGTGCTATGATAGTCTCTTTTCTAGTATTTTGACTTTTAGTACTTTGTAAAAATAACAAAATACAACAAAAAAGAAGAACATAGCCCAATACTACAGGAAGTAATCCTGGAGACAACATAAAACTCTCAATATTATATGGAGAAAGATATGATTCATGAACAATCTGATAGCCTGAAACAATTACAAATAAACTAAATAAAGCTAAGAATATTGAAAACCAAAAGTCTTTAGTCTTTTTTTCCATTAGTTACTCCTTACTTATCATTCCTAGCAAATGCTAGGAATGATAAAGATTATTAATTACGTTCAATTCCAAACTTTGCTGGATCTAATTTAGTAGCACCTGCATCCCAAAGGATATAACAAGCACGACTTGCAAAATCATCTAAGAATTTCTGAGATGCTTCACGACCCATTGGCATAACTGTAAAGCTTTTTTGTTCACAGAAATCTAAGAAAGCTTGATCTTTAGTAGCAACTTCAAAAGCGTGGTCAATTTTTTTCAATGATTCTTCATCTAAGCCTTTAGGAAGAAGAATACCAGTTACTTCACCCATTGGTAGATAAGGTGCAGCTTCAGGATAGCTCTTTAGAATTGTTGGGATAACAAGACCAGGAGCAATTTCTACATCTTCTGTTGAAAGTGTACATAAAGCTTTAACATCACCACTAATAATAGCATCTTTATATTCAGCTAATAATTGAGGGCAGAATTGTACTTCACCAGCTAAAGTAGCTGTGAAAGCAGGTCCACCACCAGCATATGTAATGTGTTTATAATTAGCTTTAGCAACTGCTTTAATTACTTCAGCTCCGAAGTGACCACCAGAACCGATACCAGCAGTACCAGCTGTGATTTGACCTGGATTTGCTTTAATTGCAGCAATTAGATCTTCAATTGTATTAAATGGAGAATCTTTAGGTACTACAATAACATTTGGAGCATATGTTGCAATCCAAACATCCCAATCCTTGTAAGTCTTATCTGTGAAACCATTAACAGGCATTGTTGAAATACAAAGCATACCATTAGCTAATAAAGTATAGCCATCTACTGGTGCATTTTGAACATTCAATGTTCCAGCACTACCACCTGCTCCAGGAGTATTTAGAACATTAATAGTAACGCCTAAATCATTTCCCATTGCATTAGTTAAAGAACGAGCTGTTAGATCAGTAGTTCCACCTGCACCATAAGGAACAGTTAAGTTAATGTTTTTACTTGGGTAAACTTCAGCAGCACCATTGGCAAAAACCATACCTCCAAAAGCAATCATTGCGAGACAAAGTGTAATAATTTTCTTCATCATCATCCTCCTATCTATTTTTTTTTACAGAAGATCCTTTAATAAGAATACAACTGTTTATTTTCTTTATTGTTTTTGTCTGCTTATTACTTATGATATCCATCATAAGTTGAGCAGCCTCACGTCCAAGAGAAGCAGAGTTCTGGTCAATATGTTCAATATTATTATTTCCTATATTTACCCATTCAGGACTACCAATTATTGATATTGAAATGTCTTCAGGATAAGAAATATTGTTATCTGCTAAATATTTTAAGCCACCAACAGCTTGTATATTAAATCCGTAAAAGAGAGCAGTTAAATCAGGATTTTCGGTTAAAGCTTTTTCTGTAAGCTTGTAACCTGTATCTGCGGAAAAGTCTCCAACATAAATTTTTGCTTCAGGATTAATATTAAGTACGCCATTTTTACGATCTTCTAAGGACTTAATTTTCGAATCCCATCCAATGTATGCAACTTTGGTATGTCCCATTTCTAATAAATGAGCCATTCCCAATTCACCGGCTTGGAGGTTATTTGCAGTTAAATAATTATAATTATCTACACCTTCAAGAGGTCTATCAACAACAACTACCTTCACATCTAAGTCTCTCAAAACTTCTGTATTTTTTGCCCCATCAATTGTTGGAGATATAATAATTCCATCGACTCTTTGGCTAAGAAGTCTATTGATAATTTCTCTCTCTCTTTCAGAATCATCAAAAGTATTACAAATGATCATATCAAACTCATGTTCTACAAATATCTTTTCAGCTTCTAAAATAAGTTTTGTAAAGAATTGGTTGGCAAACTGAGGTATCATGATGCCAATAAGTTTTCTTTCTTTACCTTTTAAAGAAGATGCTCCGTTAAACTTTATATAATTCAATTCTTTTGCTGCACTAAGAACTCTTTCTCTCATTTCCTGACTAATATATCGCCCTTCTTTATTGCTCAACACATATGAAACAGTGCTTGTTGTGGTGTTAGCTTTCTTTGCTACATCTTTCATTGTTGTATATTTAGTCATTAAAAAAAACTCCAAAAATAATAAATAGGCAATCGTTTGCCTAATGGACAAAATAAAAAGATTACTGTTTTAGGCAAACGATTGCTTATTGCCTAAAAAAATATTTATTAATAGAAAAACAATATTCTACTAATAAAAAATCCACTAGTTTAAAATTTGAAATCAATAACCTATTAATCTCAAATCCGCTTATATAAAAAGTATAGATTGCTGTTTGCTATTTGTCAACAAAATCATTATAATTTTTTAATTAGATTTATTACAATTTTATTTTATTATCACATATGAAATTATTTTTTTATTCATTATTATTTAGTTTTGAAAATATTTTTTCGCAAAAAAAATTTTTCTATAATAAATTTGTATTTATGAAAAAGTAACTAAAATCAATGACTCAGACTTTTTAGATTTACATATTAATTTATACGAATTTTTTATTATATTTCAGTAAGAAAAACATAATTAATTTTTAAAGAATTTTGATAGAATTATTAAAGAAAATTAAAAGAATAATATTTACTCTAAAAACACATTATAAATTCTATTCTTTTTCTTATTCAATATTAATTTTTTTCCATATAAAAACCTAAGGCGTCCAATAAATATTAAGAAATAATCTTATACAAAAAGTGCAAAAGTTGTCATATACATTTATTAAAATTTACCAACTATTGCAATAAATGTAATGTAAAAACAGTTTAAAGTTATACCAATTATTAATAGCCATAACTAATAAATTATTAAATATTAGAATACAACAATATTTAAAATAATCTTGAGAAAAATAAAAATTAAATCCGTATATCCAAATAAATATTATAACTTATAAGCAAAGAATATTGATTTATTTGTATTATACGGATCTATTATTTTAATACAGATTTAAAGATTATTATCTCGTTCGTTTGAAGACTTCTATAGGATTTAATTTCATTCTTACTAAAATATAGATGTAACCAAATACTAATCCTGAGAGGTGTGTTAGGTGAGCTATATTTGAAGTAGATCCACCAAATTGACTCCAGATTTCTAATACAAAATAGAAAATAATCAAATAAGGAGCTTTTACAGGTATTAAGCCAAATATATAAATTGAGTTATAAGGGAAGAATACAGCATATAATAATAGTAGGCCATATATTGCTCCAGAGGCTCCCATTAGAAATGTATTAGTTCCTAATACAAAATAATAAAGGAAGAATGATGAAACACCTGCAAGGGTACCAACTAATAGATAATATAGTAGGAATTCTCTTGTTCCCAGCCGCTCTTCTAACGCCCGTCCGAATACATAGAGGGTAAACATATTAAATAAAATATGAGAGAAGCTACCATGTACAAACATATATGTGAAAAATTGATATACATAACCATGCAACACAAATGTTGGAATCATTGATAAATAATATTTACCATATGGCCAAATTGCTGATGTTATAAAATATACTAGTACATTGATTGCTACTAAATATAATGTTGCATTTTTGTATGTGTATTTAAACCGTCTATTAATTATATTGTTACTCATGTGATAAAAGTTATAGATAGAAGATATTAAAGTCAATATTAATGTAATTCATTATTAAATACTTCACATAAACCACAAAATTAATATTTACAAATTAATTTCATTAAATTCAAATATTCATCAATATTAGCAAAAACTACTGTGAAAAAATTACACAGTTTTTAGAAAATCGAAAAAAATTCACACTAGTAAATATGTATAATGGCTCAAATTCCTTTATTTTAGGGGTATTTAGTACTTGGCATGATAATTGCATTAATATTTGTACAAAGTAAATTTTTTTTCAAAAACCTCCTTTTAAATGTGATATAAAGGTATTAGCAATAATCTCCCACCCTTTGCTAATACCTTTTTTCTGTCCTTTTGATTATTTAATTACCAAATTCATGCAAAAATGTATAAAAAATCCAACTATTTAGTATTATATTCAAATTTTTTCAATAATCTATTTTATTTAGTGCGCAGGAAGTGCACACCTTAAAATTATTGAAAATACAGAAAATTGAATATTTAAAACTAATTTCTTTTAATCTTAATACTTGGCACGGAAATTGCAACATTATTTATGAAAATAATTTTTTTCAACCTCCTTTTTTTTAAATTTACAAGGTGCTAGCAATTTTCTCCCACCCCCTGCTAGCACCTTTCTCTTTGCCAAAAATTTAAGTTTATTTTAGATGTTCTTTACGATATGTAGTTGGTAACATTTTATAAGATTGCTTAAATAAAGTGCTAAAATAACGAGCATTAGAATAACCCACCATCATAGCAATATCTTTTATTGAAGCTGAAGAATTAGATAGAAGCATAGTTTTTGATTTCTCTAATCTATAGGAATTAAGATAGTCGCTAAAATAGATACCAGTTATTTTATGGAATAGAGAGCTTAAATAATTAGGAGTTAATTCTAATTCATCTGCAATTTGATTGATCCCAAAATTCTTCATATAATTTGCTTCAACATATTTTTTTACGTATTCACTAATATTATGAGTGTTTTCGCGATTTAAGATTTTATGCTCTTTTAGTATTTTTACAAAATCATTATGAGATTTAATCTTATTATCTCCACAAAGGGCAGATAGAGAATTGAGTACATATTTTAGCTTAATCCTAGAGGGAATTTCATTAAACTCTTTTTCAAAGACATCAACAAATTCTCTATAACTAACTGTATCACCATTTATGAAGGTCTCATTAATATCCCATAATAGAGATAAATATCTAGATTCTTTAGTATCTTCTTTAACATATTCAAGACATCTATAGTTCTTTTGGTTAAGAGATAGATATTCATATTTAATATCCTCTACTCCACTTTTAACAGCATCAACTAATGAAGAACACTTTGAATATAGAGCAACTACTTTGATTTTAGGGAATTTATCAAGATGGAGAATATTATTTTCAATTTCTTTTATCACATATTTCTCTCGTCTCTTATCCATTTTGATAATGCATTGAACATTATTATCGGATGATTGAAGATGAGAAGAAATAATATCAATAGGAAGTATCTTTGATAATAGCTGAGGAAAATTAGCTAGTGTTGTATATTTAAATTCAGATAGAGAGTTATCAAAATCAAGTGGAAAGAAGAAAATAAAATCAACAACAAGATAAATATATGATGGTGGTAATGGAGTTTCTAAAAAATCAAATTTATCACCTAGGAGAGGAAGGTAGGATACAATGTTAAAAACTTGAGCTTGAAGAGTTGATTTTTGATAATTCTTATTAGCTCTCTTTTCTTTAGCAACTACTTCAATTAATTCTCTTAAATCATCACTATCTACAGGTTTTAATAAATAATCAGTAATACCTAGAGTAATACCTCTCTTTGCATAATTAAAATCATTGTAGCCCGATAAAATTATAAAGGAGATATCCTTATTAAACTCTTTAACTCTTTCAATAGCATCAAGACCATTTAGATTTGGCATTTTAATATCAACAAAAGCTATATCTATTAAAGTAGAATTACAAATAGATACAAGTTCAAGTCCATCTTGGGCTTCAAATATTGTAGTTTCCTCTTCATTTAATATATCAAGGAGCATACTCTTTAGTGCAAATCTAATATTTCTATCATCATCAGCAATTAAAATAATCATATCTTTTTAACTCTCTCTTCTAAAGGAATTGAAATGTAAATTTCAACGCCTTTATCTTTTTCAGATTTGCTTGTTAAAATACCACCTTGAGAGAATATCTGAATTCTACTCTGTATATTTGCTAGAGCTATACTATTGTTTATTTGTAAATCCTCAGAACTACAACCACATCCATCGTCTTTTACAACAATTAATAAATTATCTCCATAGCTCGTTTTAAACACATTTGCACTGATTGATATTGTTACTGCTCTTGAAACAGGCTCTAGTCCATGAATTATAGCATTTTCAACAATTGGCTGTAATATTAACCTAGGAACAAGTATAATCTTAGCTTCATCAGAAATATCAAAATTAACTAAGAGGCGGTCTTCATATTTTATCTTTTGTAGTTTTAGATATTCTCGCACAAACTTAAACTCTTCTTCAAAGGCTACATAATCTGTATCAGCACAGGTATATCTAAATAATTTTGTTAACGAAATAATACTCTTTTCTAATTTCTTTTGCTCCCCCATTCTATTTAATGCAATAAAACCATTTAGAGTATTATAGAAGAAGTGAGGATTTATCTGAGATTGAAGAGCATTATATTGAGCTGTTTTTCTGTCAATAACTGCTATATATTCATTATCAATCGTATTCTTTAATTTAATTGCCATATCATTAAGAGAATGGGAGAATTTATCAATATCTTTAACCCTTGAGCCGTGAGCTCTAGCCTCAAGATTACCTTTTTTATATTCATTCATAGTCTCAATAATAGAATTAAGAGATACAATCATCTCTTTCGATTGTCTTCTAAATATACTAAAGCCAATCTCTGTTTCCATTAATATTGCAAATATCAACAATACAATTGAAAAGATTAATGCAAATATTGCATCGGATTTACTCTTTAAGTAGTAAAGAGTAAATGGAGTTTTCGGTATATCTTGTGATACTTTAGTATAACCATGAATCAAATTATTATCATTTTCTTCAAGGAAATATCTAGCATAGCTATCAAGAGGTGAGGATGTTGCAATTATATCTTTATCCTGGCATACAACTATATAAGTATCATCTTCAACAATGATATTTCCTAATTCTTTTTCTAAATCGCTAACTCTAATGTCAGTCCTCATTATACCAAGAGGTTTACCAGTATTTAGGTTTTGGACTTCATCAACAATTGAAATAATGGGAAAATCATCAACATAAAAATGAGATAGATAAGGAGGAAGTTCTTTATTATACAAAACTTGCTCGCTAGAGTTCTCATCCTTTATATCTTTATACCAACTCTGATTATAGTAATCATACTCTCTATCTGTATAAACGCCTTCACTTGTTCTACTTACAATGAAGGAGTTAATATCATCCCCTTCTTTTAAATATGGGAAAAATGATACAGCTTCAATATCTTGTCGAATATTAAACATATTCTTATATACTATCTCTTCATAGTTACGTCTTATCTGATTCAATCTAAGAGGATCCACCTCTAATGATGGATTAATAAATAAAGGAAGAGCATTAAATGCTTGGGATGATATAAAACTTGATTCATTAGCACTTCTCATATTGGTTAATATTTTAGAAATGGTTATAGAGCTACTATTTAATTGATTTCTTATATCACGATCTAATTGAGAATTATACTGAGATCTCATATAAAAAAAGATTACTATTGTTAAGATTATTGTTGGAATACTGATGCTTAAAATAAAAATAAAGTAAAGATTTGATTTTAATGAATCTTTTCTAATTTTCACATTTTCCTCCAAAAGTTTATTGAATAATATCATACAATTGTAGATATTTGTACTTTTATTGTTGAATTTTATCTCTTTTCAACTCCCAATATCGTATCTATACTTCATTAAACAAACAAATTAATATAAAACTTTCGGAGGTTTTTATGAAGAAATTATTAAGTGCAGCTCTTATTGTTGCAATGGGTATTGGAAGTATTTTTGCAAGTGGCAATTCAGAATCGGCTGCAAAAAAGGATGGTCCTGTTGAATTAACATTTATGACAAACATGACTGATATTCATGCTGATTTATTACAAAGCATTAGTAATGAATATGCTGAAGAAAGTGGTAATACTGTTGAATTCTCTGCTCCTGGTAGCAGTTATGAAGAATTAATGAAAACAAAAATGAGTGCTAACGAACTTCCTGATTTATTTACAACTCACGGTTGGTCAGTTCTCCGTTATAGTGAATATCTAGAACCTGTAAATGATTTACCTTGGTTCAGTGATATTAACCCTCAAATCAAACCTGTAATCACAGATAATGATAATAATGTATTTGTACTTCCTATGGATGTTGATATTGCAGGTATTATCTACAATGAAACTGTTTTAGAAAATGCAGGTGTAAATGTTGATGATATTAAAACTTGGGAAGACTTTAAAGCAGCTTGTGAAGCTATTAAAGCAACAGGAAAAGATCCTATCCACATGGGTGGTAAAGATAACTGGACAATTGGTCAATTCTTTGACTGGGCAGCTCCTTCATTCTATATCACAAACACCTCTGATAACCAAAGAGATGAATTAAAGAGTGGTGAATTCAACCAAGAAATTTGGGAAGATCTTGCAGGTTTAATGTCTGATATGGTTCAAAAAGGATACTTCAATAGAGATGCTCTAACAGCTGACTATGATAGTGATTTAAGAGCACTTGCAGCAGGAGAGGCAGCATTTGGTTTCTATGGTAACTATGCTTTCAATGCAGTTAAATCATACAACCCTGATGTTAAACTTGGTATGATGCCAGTTCCAACACTAACAGATGATGATGAACCAACTCTTATCTCTGGAGAGAGAACTGCTATTGGCGTATTCAAAGATTCAGAAAATAAAGAAGCAGCTATTGAATTCTTAAACTTCTTAGCTAAAGCTGAAAACATCACAAGAATTGCAACAGCTTCAGGATCTCCTGCAGGACTAACAATTGCAACTCCAGATTTAGGCGAATTAAAACCTTACTATGATAAATATGCAAATGTACCAACATTCCCATATTTTGATAGAGCTTACCTACCTAGTGGTATGTGGGATGTAATGTGTGCAACAGGAGCTGATATCCTAGCTCAAAAACCTAATGCAGTTCAAAATGCTGCTAAAGTAATGGCTGAAAACTTCAACGACAAATTCTAATAGAATTCTCATTAATCGGATTAATAATTTATTAATCCGATTATTCAAAAAGCATAGGAGGCAGAAGAAATGAAAAAGTTGTCATACAGACAGAAACAAGATTTAACAATGAACTCTTTTACAATTCCTGCAGTTATTCTATTTTCAATGTTTGTTTTAGTCCCTTTAGGTAGAGGAATATTCCTTTCATTTACCAACTGGAATGGTTATTCACAACATTACAAAATGGTTGGACTTAAGAATTTCATAAGATTATTTAAAGATCAGAATGTTTTAAGAGCATTTAGCAATACATTAGTATATGGAATAGGCTCAACAGTAATTCAAAATGTTTTTGGATTGTTATTTGCCCTATTTTTAAATCATGAGTTTAGAGGTAGAAACCTAGGAAGAACAATAATTTATCTTCCTGTTATGATAGCACCTCTAATCATGGGTTATATAATGTATTTCTTCTTCACCCTAGGAGGAGCTATTAACCAGATTCCTCTATTTGCTGCCTTAAATGATGGGATGGCAATTGACTGGTTATCTAATGCAAATCGTGGTGTTGCTATAATGACTTATATTAACTCTTGGCAATTTGTCGGTATCTCAATGGTTATTTACTTAGCAGGACTACAAGGTATTCCTGGTATGTATTATGAAGCTGCAAACCTTGAAGGTTGTTCTTCATGGGATTTGTTTAAAAATATAACCTTCCCTCTTCTATCTCCTGCTGTTAATTCAGCTGTTGTATTAAACTTAATTGGTGGACTAAAACTCTTTGATGTAATTATGGCATTAACAAAAGGTGGTCCTGGTTATGATACACACTCTCTCTCAACACTGGTAAATAGAACATATTTTGGATCTGAGAATGCAGGTTATGCTGCAGCAATTGGTTTAGTAATGTTTATAATAATTATGATTCTTAGTTTCATCGTTACCAATTTACTAAATAAATATCAGGAGGAAATGAGTTAATCTTATGAAAACATCGACAAAAAACAACGCTTGGAGATATCCAGTATTACTATTAATTATGTGTATTTATTTAGTACCTATTTTTATACTAGTTGGTATCTCATTTAAGCCACAATCAGATTTAAGCTCCTATTGGCATTTTCCTTCATCTCCTACAATGGATAACTTTATTTATGCGATGAACAAAGGTCATATATTCCAATCAATGAAGAACTCTCTTATTGTATCAGCTTTTGCAATTCTATTAATTGTATTAGTTGGAGCAATAACATCATATCCTCTTGCTAGAAAAAAATCTAAATATACTCAGTTTATTAGAAATTTCTCACTAGGAATTATGATGGTACCACCACTAAGTATTTTAGTTCCTCTATATGCAACACTTATTGGCTATAATGGTATTAATACATACTGGGGTTTAATAGTAACACTTCTTACATTTGAATTACCAATTAGTATTTTCATGTTTACAAACTTTATTAAGGCTATACCAGATGCTCTTGATGAAGCAGCTCAAATTGATGGAGCTGGACCACTTAGAACTTTTTTACAAATAATTCTTCCACAGTTAAAACCTGTAACATCCTCTGTAATTATTCTTACAGGTATTCAATGTTGGAATGACTATCAATTCTCATTATACATAATGCAGAAGACAGCATTAAAGACTGTAACAGTGGCTATTTCATCATTCTTCTCACAGGAGTCTAATCACTTGAATGCAGCAGCTGCTGCTGCCCTAGTAGTTATATTACCTGTTGTAATCCTATTTTTAGCTCTACAAAAATACTTTATTAAAGGTATGGTAGATAGTGCTATAAAATAAAAAACTATTACTCCTATTGCTTGGACCGGTTACTACCGGTCCTTCTTTATAAGCAAATCAATTGTCTATTTTCTCATTTATTATTAAAATGAGTTATAGAATACTAAGAGAGGAATAAAAATAGATGAGAGTAAGTATTATAGGTGATTCCATATCAACATTTGAAGGCTACAATCCAGAGGGGTATTTAACTAAATATCCATTTGGTAGCGTTAAAACAGTTGAGCATACTTGGTGGCATCAATTAATAAGTAGAAACGGATGGGAATTAGTTGAAAATAATTCTTACAGTGGTTCAAGAATTAGTAATACATCTATTATACAGAGCTTCCATACTAATTTTGCCGATGACTCTCGTCTTTATAATTATAATTCAGATATCATTATTATATTTGGTGGTACAAATGATTTTGGTGCTGTACTAAATCAACCAACTCTAGATGAATTTATAGAAAAATATAAATACATGGTAACAACTCTTATAGAAAAAAATCCCAATACTATTTTATACCTTTGTACCCCGCTTGTGCGTCATGATTTAAAGAAGGCTCAAAAGCATCAATTCAAACTTAATGATGTTGCAAAGACAATAAAAAAGATTTCAAAAGAACATGATGAGTGTAAAGTTATAGATTTACACAAACACAAAATTAAAATTTCAGACTTTTTTTATGTGGATGGCTTACATCCAAATGTTAAGGGTATGAAAATACTATCAGGGTGGATAGAAGAATCTATAAAAACAACTTAAAAAAGTGTGCAATTTTTGCTCAATTAACGCTTTTAAAATTGAGTTTTTTAAGTAAATTCAAAATTCACAATAAAAAATAAATATATTAAGAGCTAAATTTGAATTTAAACATAATAAAATCAAATATTTTTTAACTTTATAAATATTTTTTCATATTTTTTTTAGTTTTTTATCAAAAAATTGGGTTATAAAATGCCAAAAAGTATATTTTTTCTCATCTACATTAAGTTTACTGTGCAATTTTTTCTCACTTTTTTATTAAATGCAAATATTTCTCATATACAATCAAGTTGAGGCTTAAACAAACTTGTCTTTAGCACTACAAAACATCAAATTTAACCCTAAAAGGGCACTTTTAAAAAGTTGGCACGCTAATTGCAATAGTATTTATGTAAAAAACAGAGCAACAGTTTTTTCAACCTCCTTTTTGGGTATCGACTCTCTCCTTTATATGTCGATACCTTTTTTTTGTCTTTTTCCTAGACTCTCGACCGAATACCCTAATTTGTATATAATATTCCCATGGCAAAAAATAGACGAGACAAACCTGACTTTTTCACAAAAAAAGCTCATAAGGCTGGTTACCCAGCAAGATCAATTTATAAACTTGAAGAGATCCAAGACAGACATCACATTATTAAAATGGGCGATTCTGTATTAGACGTTGGTGCTGCACCAGGATCTTGGACATTATATACCAATAACGAATTACTAAAGGGAACAGGCTCTATAGTAGCAGTAGATTTAAATCCACTTAACCTAAGCCCTATTCCATCAACTGTAACATTCTTCCAGGGTGATGCATTTAGTAAAGAAATAAGAGCCGAGTTGGTTGCAAGAGGTCCTTATGATGTAATCATAAGTGATGCAGCTCCTATGACTATGGGAACAAGGTCTGTTGATACAGCACGTTCTGAATGGTTAGCAGAGAATGTACTACAACTTGCAAAAGAACACCTTAAACCACACGGTAACCTTGTTATTAAGATATTCCAAGGTGGTGGACAACAAGATATATTAAAAGAAATGAGAACTCTTTTTACAAAGGCTAAAACTACAAAGCCAAAGGCTTGTAGATCAGATTCATTTGAAATCTTCTTATTAGGTCTTGATAAAAAAGAATAGTACTAAATATTACTAAGAAAAAGTGGAACATTGTGTTCCACTTTTTTTAGCTTAAAATAGAGATAATTAAACCCACAGTATTGTGATTTCACTTTTATGATTTCACTACTGTGGGTTGATTTACAAAATTGATAAATTTCTATTCTTTATCTAGATGAACATCTAATTGTGGGAAAGGTAGGAAAATATTCTTTTCAGCTAACTTACCTGTAATCTCACTATTAAATTTAAACATAACTGCCCAGTAATCTGCTGGTTTAACCCAAGGTCTTACTGCGAAGTTAATTGAAGAATCGGCTAACTCTGCAATTTCAACTGTAATTCCAGGTTCTGCTAATACTTCAGGATAAGAAGAAATAACAGAAGTAAATACTTCTTTTGCAACCTTAAGATCAGTATCATATGGTACACCAACTATGATATCAACACGTCTCTTATCAATATCTGAGAAGTTAGTTACAGGATTTCCCCAAACTAAATTATTACAAATAATAATATTTTTTCCATCAGGTGATAATAGTTTAACGCTTGTTAAATCCATTGCTTTAACAGTACCACTAAAAGAACCTAGTTGAACAAAGTCCCCAATTCTAAAGGGTTGATTAAGTATAATCATAGAACCTGCAAAGAAGTTTGAAATAGAATCTTTTAGAGCTAAGCCTAAAACAACACCAGTAATTCCTAAGCCAGCAATTAGTGGAGCCATATCAATTCCAAGTTGTCCTAGGAATGTAAGTATTAATAGAATCCAAAGAATAATAGATAGTATTTTTAATAAGTAGCCTCTTAATAATTCATTAACATTAGGGATTTTCTTTAAAATCCTTCGCATTATACTTACAATTATTTTAATAACAATCCAACCGATAATTAATACGATGACTGCAGCTATTAGATTAGTCATAAAATCAGAAAATCCTGGAGATTTCCAGAACATTAGCGAATTTAAAAATCCACCAGTTGTTTCCATAGCTTTTGAGGTTGCATCTTCTACGACGAGAGCAACATAAGATAGCAAAGATAACATAATTAATTCCTCCAAATTTAAGAATTCAGTAACAAATCATAGTAATGTATCCCATAAAACTTATGAATAATCCCCTTAAAATTACTACAGCAAAAGATTTATTTTGCCTCATTTGTCACTATTTTTATAAATTAAGTATAGCTTGAAAGGTTTGCTAAGTCCATAAAAAACAATAAGCCTACTAATATTAGTAGACTTATTTAATTAATTATTCAATTTATTATCTAATCTGTTATGTGAATATCCATCTGTGGGAAAGGAAGATAAATGTTCTTCTCCGCAAGTTTCTGTGTAACCTCACCATTAAATCTGAAATAGACAAGCCAATAATCTTCAGGTCTAACCCATGGTCTAATTACAAAGTTAATCGAAGAGGATGCTAATTCATTTATCTCAATAGTTGGAAGAGGATCACTTAATACTTCAGGGTATGAGGCAATCATAGATTTAAATACATCTTTTGCTACACTTAGATCTGTATCATACGGTACACCTACAACTAGGTTAATACGTCTCTTATCAGTAAAGGAGTAGTTCATAACAGGAGCGTTCCAAACGACCTTATTGCTCATTGTAATAAGCTTACCATCGAATGTAGTTAATTGAATACAAATCAAATCCATTGATCTAACAGTTCCCGCATAAGAACCTACTTCAATATAATCGCCTTTTCTAAATGGCTGATTAATAATAATCATGAAACCTGAAAAGAAATTGGATAGAGAATCTTGGAGAGCTAAACCTAAAACGATACCAGTAACTCCAAGACCAGTTATCATAGGTCCCATATCAATCCCTAGGTGAGTTAAGAAAGTAAGTATTAGTATTATCCAACCAACTACATACATTATTCTAACTATATATTCACCAAGTAAATCACTAACATTTTTTGCCTTAACAAATATTTTTAATAAGCCTTTCAATACAAACTTAAGAGCAACCCATCCAATTAATACTATTATTAATCCTGTTACTATCTTATTTAAGAATGAAGCAAATCCAACATTTTGCCAAAATTTAATTGAATCAAAATATGAAGAAAACAAATCAAAACCGCTTTGTGAAGCCTTTGTTGCTGTTGTAGAAGCAAGTGCTAATAATGACATCATCATTTACATCTCCGTTTTTTTAGATGTTATGAGTATAGCTTATAAAGTGAATAAAAGGAAGTTTGGAAGATGCCTCTTTTTAGCTAATATTAGTCAATAAAAAATATGATTCGAGCATAAAAATAGGCAATTTTAAACTATAGAAATAATTTAAAATTGCCCTATTTTTTAAGAGTAAAAACTATCTAGCTAGTAGAGCGTTTAATTTCTTTGTAAATTGAATTGGATCTTTTGGCATAACACCTTGAGATAACATAGCTTGACCTAATAGTACTTCAGATAAATCTGCAATATATTCACTATCATCACTTGAACCAATTTTCTTAACAATATCACTATCACAGTTAACTTCTAGAATAGGTTTTGATTCAGGGAAATCAGTTTGACCCATTTGTTTAAGCATCATCTGCATTTGAACAGTCGGATCATTTTCATCAACAACAACAATAGCTGGTGATTCAGTTAGACGAGATGATGCTACTACATCTTTAACTTCGTCTTTTAGAGCTTCCTTGATTTTCTTAACGATATCTTGGTTTTCAGTTGAATCAGAAGTCTCTTTATCTGCAGCATCTTTAAGATCATCTACAGCACCACTCTTATTAATTGCTTTAAGAGGTAGTTCTTTGTAAGTACCAACAGAACCAATGATGAAGTCATCAATATCTTCAGCCATGATTAATACTTCATAGCCTTTCTTCTTGTAAGCTTCTAATAATGGGCTCATCTTAAGAGTTTCTTCTTTACCACCTGTGATATAGTAGATGCTCTTCTGATCTTCACTCATTCTCTCTTTATAACTAGCAAGAGATACATAACCATCTTCAGTTGAAGATTTAAATCTAACTAATTCTAATAGATCATCTCTATTTGCATAATCACTATATAAACCTTCTTTAAGAGGTCTATTATATTGTTCAATGAACTTTGCATATAATTCAGGATTGTTTGCAGAGATTTTCTTGAATTCACCAAGAATCTTCTTAACACTAGCATTTCTAATGTTACTCATAACTCTGTTCTGTTGTAAGATTTCTCTTGAAACGTTTAGAGGTAAGTCTTCACTATCGATGATACCACGAATAAATCTTAGGTAAGTAGGAAGTAATTCTTTTTCATCATCTGTGATGTAAACTCTCTTAACATATAATTTAACACCTGGTCTGTAATCAGCATAATTCATATCAAATGGAGCTTTTGCAGGAACAAAGAATAATGTTGTATATTCAGTTGCACCTTCAGCTTTTGTATGTAAATAGAATAGAGGATCTTCGCTATCACTATTTGTGTTCTTGTAGAATGAATTATAATCTTCTTCAGTTAGAGAACTCTTTGGTTGTCTCCATAGAGCTGTGCTACTGTTAATCTGTTCAACTTTATGTTCAACGTGTTTAACAGGGTTACCATCAGCATCTTTTTCTTTTTCATCAGCAGTTTCACTGTCGTATGCAAGATAAATAGGATATGCAACATGGTCACTATACTTTTTGATTAACTGCTCAAGTTCCCATCTAGATGCATACATTTCACCTTCTTCATTTAGGTGAATAATAATTGTTGAACCTTGTTCATCACGAGTTGCCTCTTCAATAGTATAAGAGCCCTCTCCTGTGCTAGTCCATTTATATGCTTGTTCTTCACCAGCTCTTCTACTGATAACATCAACAGATGAAGCTACCATAAATGCACTGTAGAAACCAACACCGAACTGACCAATTAAGTTACTGTCTTTCTTTTGATCATCACTTAGATTTGCTAAGAACTTCTTTGTACCACTTGATGCAATAGTACCAAGATTATCTTCTAATTCTGCATGACTCATACCAACACCATTATCTCTAATAGTAAGAGTTGGATTAGTACCTGAAACAAATTCTAAATCAATTCTAGGATCAAAATCATAGTCTTTTAATTTTTCATCTGTTAATGATAGATATTTTAACTTATCAATAGCATCAGATGAGTTCGATACTAATTCTCTTAGGAATATTTCCTTGTTTGAATAAAGAGAGTGAATGATTAATTGCAATAACTGAGAGACCTCAGTTTTAAACTTCTTGTGTTCCACGTTATACCTCCAAAAGAACATAACATATATTTTTTCAGTTAAATAAATTTATAACCTCTGAAAAAATATAAAAAAAATGGGATATCGGCAACAATAAAGTAGATAAAATTTTAGAGTAGACAAATGTTTTTTGTTTAGGAATCATTTTTTTGAAAGCTGAGGGGTAGATTTCAAATTTGGAGGATGTCAAAAGGGCAAAAAAATACCACTTAACCAAAGGGAAAAGTGGCAACCTCCTATTGTGATTCTAATATGACTTAGAACCTTTTGCTCATCTGCTGGAAAAAATCATAATGAGCAGAACAACGACAGGTATTATTATTACATACCTTTTCTAATATGTAAAATATTATTTATAGTTTTTGCTCTTTTTTTTTAAATAATAATAATAAACATTATATTTTGTACTTAAATTGTCAAAAACTATCATAATTTGTAATATTTACACAAAAAATTGATATCTAACTAAATATATAATCGAATAAAATACATAATGAGTTGTTATATATTTTACAAAATTATTAAAATCTATTGTCCCTTCCTTTAATTGTATCAAAACTAATACAATTTGACTTACTAGATTTCTCTAGTAGTGATTGTATTTTTTGAGATCTAGAATATATTTTTGAATATGTTAGTGCTGTATTTCCATAATCATCAACAGCATTAGAATCTGAACCCCTTTTAAGTAGTAGTTTAACTATCTCTGGGCAATCTTGATTTTTAACACAAATCATTAAAGGTGTTCTGTTAAACATATTCCGAGAGTGAATATCTGCACCACAATCTAAAATGGTATTAATAATATCAACATTTTTGCATTCTTTTAATGCATACATTAAAAAGGATTCATTCTTGTGAGTATTGATATTTATATCGACACCGTTATTGATTAAATCATAAATGCAATCATTATCCTCATCAAAAAGAGCGGTTAACTCATCAAAGGTTAGATACTGTGTATTCTCTAGTGTTGTTTTATTTACTCTCATAATAATTAATAGTAACACGGATATCATATATTACAACTAAAAAGAGGGACAGTATTAATAAAAACACAAAATTTACACAATAAAATATATTTATAAAATTGACTAAAATTCATTAAAAGTTTACCACTTTTAAACATAGTAATGTATGTAAAATGACTTATATGTGTATATTAATTATAACATATGTTTAAAATATATTTTATTCATAACAAACAAATTGCATAAGTTTTACATATATTTATGTCACTAGTAAAAATCAATTTTTAAAATGAGTATTTTTTGTTTTAAATTCATAAAAATACTGTATATATAATTTTTTTAATATTGATTTTAGAGAGTATATGCTATATTCTAATGTGAGAACTATGTAAGAAGTTATGTATACAAAGTTGTATCCTCTTGTAGAGGATTGTATAAGTAGTGTCTGAATTTTTAATTGATAGCAAAAGTTTAAAGTTTTTTACAAATTTTTACTTAGTTATTAATATTAGGCTATTATTTATATAACATATGGCTTTAGTACTAAGGTTTAAAGAACTTTATTTATTAAAACCTACTAAAAAATTGCATATATAACAAATATAAACTCTTATTTAGACATAATTATTAGAAATAAACAAATAAAATAACGATAAAATAGAGGAATAAATTAATGTTAGTAGCACCTATTACGAACGAAACCAAATCTACCCAGATTGCAAATAAATTAGAAGAAATGATTCTTTCTAAGAAATATAAGGCGGGAGATACCCTTCCAAGTCAGCAACAGTTGGCACAGCAGTTCTCAGCATCTTCAAGATCTGTTAGAGAAGCTTTTAAGAACCTTGAAGCAAAAGGACTTATTCAAGTTAGCCAAGGTAAAAGAGCACTAGTAAAAAGTAACAACCTTGACCAATTTGTTGAATCTCTTTCCATGTCAATGTTATCAAAGCAAGTACCAGATAAAAAACTCCTATCAGATCTAATGCAAGTAAGAGTAACAATAGAAGTTGGTGCAACAAGAGAATTATCCCGTTCTCCATCAAGAATGCTTATTGTTAGATCTCTTGGCAGATGTTGTGCTAAGATGGAAGCACAGATTGAAATTCTAGAAGAGAATCCAAAAGACGTTGAAGCTCTAAGAATTTTCAAAGAAAATGATTTTGATTTCCATACAACTTTAATTAAATCAAATGATAATATTATTCTAAACTCAATTTATGAAAACCTTTCACCTCAATTATATGCTTCTCTTGATAGACTAAAAGAGACTCTAAATGAAAAGAAGAGAAAAGTTAACGAATATCAATACTTAGTAGATGCTCTAGAAAATGGTCAAACTGACTTAGCTGTTGCTCTAACACTTGTAAACCTTACAAATATTAATGAGAAATTCGAAGCATTAGAACTTTAATATATTTCTTAATATTTACAACCATTACCTTTTGGTAGTGGTTTTTTTTATCCCTTTTCTATAATATTAATTTTATGAAAAATCTAATCTCAATAAAAAACGCTAGTGTAAGAGCAAATGGAACAAAGATTCTTGATAATGTAACATTTGAAGTAAATAAGGGAGAACACATTGCAGTTCTTGGACCAAATGGAGCTGGTAAGAGTACCCTATTCAATGTAATCTGCATGGAAACACATCCTCTATGGAGTGAAGAGTTAAAACTTGTTCGTTTTGGAGAAGAGAGAATTAGCAAAGAGGTACTTCGTCAAAAGATGGGTATAGTTTCAAAAGAGCTTCTTGGTATCTGTAGTTCCTCATATATTGCAAGAGACATAATAGCTGGAGGACTCCTATCATCTATTGGTCTTGATTTTCATCATCACCTATCATCTAGCATGTGGGATAAAGTAGATAAAACAATTAGTCGCTATGATTGTAGCTCTATCCAATCAAAAAGAATGAGAGATTTATCAACAGGAGAGGCTCAAAAAGTTCTACTTGCAAGAGCTCTTGTACTAGAGCCTGAATTAGTATTACTAGATGAGGCTGCAAATGGACTTGATTTCCCATCTCGCAGTATATATAGAGACACTCTTAATACTATAAGTGAAGAAGGTAAAACAATTGTTTTAATAACCCACGATTTATCACAAATATTACCAGTTATAAATAAGATTGTATTTATGAGTGATGGTAAAATTGTAGATTGTGGAAACAAAGAGCAAATGTTGACTGAGAAAAACCTCTCAGCCCTTTATGGGAGAGAAGTTTATCTTGATAAAAGGAATGGCCTCTATTCTGCTTGGTGTTAATACCTATCTACTTAGATTTTTAACTTCATTGTATCTAAAGCAAGTTACTATGTGATCATTTACCATACCGATTGCTTGCATAAAGGCATACATAATAGTTGAACCTACAAAACTAAAACCTCTTTTTTTCAGATCCTTACTAAGTGCATCTGAAATAGGAGAGGTGGCTGGAACATCTTCCATACACTCTCTATGATTATCAATCACACTATGATTCACAAATCCCCAAAGATAGTTATCAAAACTTCCAAACTCTTCTTGAATTTTGAGAACTCCTTTAGCATTAGCAATTGATGATTTAATCTTTAATCTATTTCTAATAATTCCAGGATTGCTTTTTAGTCTCTCAATATCTTGTTCTGTATAGGAAGCAACTTTCTCAATATCAAAATTATCATAAAGCTCTCTATAGCTATCAATTCTTTTAAGGATAGTAATCCAACTAAGTCCTGCTTGAGCACCCTCGAGTACTAGGAATTCAAATAAAGTTCTATCATCATGAACAGGTACTCCCCACATAGTATCATGGTATTTTATATAGATTTCATCACTAGTAGACCAGTCACATCTTATTTTATTATCACTCATTTTAGCTCCTTTTTTAAAAAGTATATCATATAGAAGGCTTTATCTATAACAAGTTGTATTTAGATTGCAATCAATTTAATATTATTAATTCATTATCCTATACAATTTTAACAAATATAGTATAGTCAAATATTCAACTATTGGAAAAAAACAAAAAAATTTAAACTAATTTCCTTTATTCTCTGCATTTTTATGTTACTATTACATAACAATATTATTGGAGGCATTTTATGAAAAGATGTTCAATCATTATTCACAGCGTTAATGGAAATTGTTTCATTATGGCACAATACTTAAGAGATTTAATGAACGATCGTAATTGTGATACAAGATTATACCGTGTTGCAGACGATGATTTACATATTTGGGCAAATAAAAACGAAACTACAAACGACTTTCTAGAAGATATTTTAGCACTTCCTTTTGTAGATAATGAAATTCTACGTAAGAGTGATATGATCATTTTAGGTAGTCCTACAATGTTTGGTAATGTAACAGGCGAAATGAAGACTTTCTTAGATTCAACTTTCTCATTATCTGAAGATGGTTCCCTAGACAGTAAATTCTTTGCTTGCTTTACTAGTTGTACACACTCAACTTGTGAAGGCTCTCATGCACTAGATTCTATGATCTATTGGGCACAAAACATGGGTATGCTTCATATTCCATTTGGTGTTCACCCTGATACAACTTCACATAATCAACCTGTTTCAGGTCTAGTACACCTAGCTGGCGAACAGAATATGATTAGACCTAGTAGTAACCTTGGTGTAGATATGGAAATTTATGCAGAAATTCTTGCAGCTTATATTCAAGAAGATGATGAATAAAATTCTTAAATAAATAAAAAGATCCCCTTAAGACTGAATAACAACAGTATAAGGGGAAATTTTTTTAAGAAAACAAAGAAAAAACAAAATACTCAAACACAAACTTATTATAAATAAGTTGAAATGAGCACTAAACTAATTAAAAACTTTAACTAGACTTATAAGTTTTAGCATATAGCTATTAAAAAAACAAGACTAATTTGGATTAAAAATCAGTGGCATTTTTTTATAAAAATTATATAATTACTTTCTTTGTAAGAAATTCTTAAATCTAAGTAATTGCTTTGATATATATCCTTTGCCGTATCTTCTCTGATAATCTTGTGTAGCAGTTTCAATCGAAACTTTTTGAGAGCCACTAACTTCTTTTAAATAATCCCAGTGACGAACAACCCAAACATATAAATCACCTTCATGATTTCCAGGAAATGATGATAGTAATTTTAACTTTCGAACTTCTTCTATGATAGGATAATAAACTAAATCATACCAACTCTTTGCAGCTTCTTCAAAGCTAATTTCATCAGCTCTATCTTGATTGATATAGTATTTATGTACATTTATATGGTTTATAACTTCAGGATACATTCCTGATGCAGAAAATCTTATATCTTTAAATGGTATAATTTTATCAATATGATATTGCTCAATTACTTGTTGTCTTTCAAACTTAATTACTTCCTGACGGAGGTCTTTCATTGTCATACCTTTTTTTAGAGGTATTTCAGAATCGAGTTCAACGACTTCTGCATCAATGAATTTAACTCCTTGAGATTTTGCAACAGATACTCTATGATTACCATCTCTTACAAAATACCAATCACCAAGTTTATATACATTAATTGATGGTAAATCTATATATTGCATATGAGCTCTATCAATACTCTGCCATCTCTCTTTAAGTAGATCTTTTTTAGGATAGAAAGCCTTAGAGAAATCTTTTGCCCTTCCCTCTGATCCAATTATTTGGTCAATTGAAATAGTTTGCATTCCCTTATATGTTTCACCCTTAGGTTTTATAAGTTCTTTAACCTCATATAATGATAGTAAATCAGAGTTCTCCCACTTTAATTTAGATAATAATACTTGAAACCTTGCACGGTTCTTAGCATTAGCAAAATCATCTTGACTCTGGCTCATATAGTTTTGATTATTATCCATAGCAATTTGTGGTAATACTAAATAAAATAAGCAATTACCAACTCCCCTTAAAAATTTTATAACTTAATCTATAATTTTAATACTAATTTAAATCAAATTAAATACTAAAATATTATTAATTAACTATTAATATCTTTTCTTCTATCTTTCTTCTTTACTCTCTTACCAAGAGTATTATCATCTAGAACAAAAGCTTTATATACATTTATTATCTTAGTCTGTCTATAGACTAAATCCCTTTTAGCATTAGCATCAGTTAAATGGATATGGCCGTGTAATAAATACTTTGGTTTAAAAATATCCATGAATGTTAAAAAGGATTTAAAACCAACATGACATGGATCAACATCATCATTTAGCCCAAGAGGTGCTGCATGAGTCACTAATATATCAAGACATCTACCATACAAAATCTTATTAACAATCAAATGGGGAGCCATTTTCCACATTCTCCTTGCCATTTGAGAATTAGTAAATTGATGCTTACCCTTATTATATTTAATACTTCCACCAAGCCCCGCTATAATTAGTCCTGTCTTTTTATCCCTATAAACTCTATCTTCAATCATAGTGCCACCGTATGGGATATCATTTGAAACTAATTCAGCCATGGTTCCGGCTCTTCTACCATTAGAACCACCTATATAATATCTATAGTGTTCAAGATTATGATTACCAAATACAAAGAACAAAGGTTTATTTAGCGATGTAATTATGTACTCATAATATTTCAACGATAAATCGCCTGCCCCTATAACCATATCAATATTTGGATAAAATTCCTTTACATGGGAAGAATATACCAAGGCGTCTTTATCATCTGCTACGCATAATATTTTCATATCTTCACTTATTTCCTCGTTTTGTCTTATTAATTAAATATATTTAATTAACACCTCTCTTAGATATTTATTTTAATATAAGTCCTTTTTCATAAGTATCTGCTTTTATATTAGTCCAATAAATATAAAAAATAAATACATAGACTATTTATTAATATCTTAAAAATATTTAATTCATTAGGTGTAGAATCATTGACAGGAGAGAAATTCTAGCTTAAGGTTTATATTATAAACCACTTTATAGGAATAACAAACTAATGATAGATAATGAACAAATTGAAGAAGCTCTAAAAAATATATCAGAATTAAAGAAAGCTATTAACAACAATCTTGAAAGCCTTAAACCATCTTTTATGTCAAAAGAATTTATATATGCAATATTAAAAACTACTATACTATTTAGTATTTCAACTCTTATATGTGCAATAAGCTATATAATGTATGGCTCACTTAATAATGCTCCCGCTATGTACAAATACGGGGTAATATTATTTGCAGTTCTATCTTTTATCTATATTTTGATTAAAAAAATCAAAATAATAAATAATGGAGAAGATGTAAAAGGACTTAAGGCATTATCTAAAAATAAAGCCTTCTCTCATCTATATTTAAATATATCATCAATATTATTTGTAGCTTTTGCACTCTTTTTAATACTACTGCAGAGATTCGATGCACCATGGTTATTGCTCCCTATACTTGTTATTGCATATGGTGCATGTGTAATCATTAGCGCACATTCCCTAGGGATAAAAGAACTTAGTATTTCAGGTTATCTTATTATATTAATGGGATTAATTACTGCTTATTTCTTAAAATCATCAGTTCTCCTTTGGACAATGAGTGAGATAACAATAATTTTGTTTTTATTATTCTTTGCAATATTAGTCTCCCATAGAGAGAGTAAATAATTATGGAATACCCTCAATTTGATAAAACAATTCATGAACAAACGAAACTTAAGATATTAACATATCTTAGTTCAAGGAATAGTTGTTCATTTATGGAAATAAAAAAGGATTTGGAGTTAACTAGCGGAAATTTAAGTATTCAATTAAAAACCCTTGAAGAAAAAGGTTTAATTTTTCAAAAGAAAACGATTGAAAACAAAAAAACAAACACTAGTGTAACAATAACAAGAGATGGAAGGTCTGCCCTTCTCGAGTACCTAGGAGAGATGGAATCTCTACTATCACAAATAAAATTAGGAATGTAATATTATGGAATTATTCAGAACCGAGAACTTAAGCAAAATTTATAAGACAAGTAGTGAAAGTGTTTTAGCACTTGATAAAGTTTCAATTTCAATTGATAGCGGAGAACTTCTTGCTATTTCAGGAAGATCTGGTTCTGGAAAAACCACATTATTAAACCTCCTAGGATTACTTGATAGTGTTAGTGGTGGTGATATCTATTTAGACGATATCAAATACTCAGAGTTAGATAAAAAAGCACAGACTAATATAAGACGTGATTATATTGGTATGATTTTCCAATCATATAATCTAATCCCTGTATTAACTGCTGCCGAGAATGTAGAGCTTGCTCTAAATGTATTAGAGAAAAAGTCTTTAGAAAAACTAGGCATAATGAATAAAAGTGATAAAAGAGATTTTGCCATTCAATCCTTGATTGAAGTTGGACTAGAGAATAAAGAAAATAGAAGACCTAATGAATTATCAGGAGGACAACAGCAGAGAATATCTATTGCAAGAGCAATAGTAAAACAGCCAAAAGTACTTCTAGCTGATGAACCAACTGCAAATCTTGATAAAGAGAACTCCTTAAATGTAATTAGCCTCATTGAAAAACTAAATAGTGAAAAAGGCCTAACCTGCATTTACTCCTCTCATGATAAACTAATAATTGAAAGTGTTAAACGCGAGATAAAACTCGAAGATGGTAGAACATGTTAAAATTTGCTTTTCTAAATCTTTTTAGATATCGAAAAAGAACAATTATAACAGCAATAGCCATAGGAGTTGGTATTTTTGTTGGTATATTTTCTCAATCACTTCTTGATGGAGTTGATGCAGAATCTAATCGAAATCTAATTTGGTACGAAACATCTTCTATGAAGATCTTTGATGAAAGTTGGTATGCTGATAAAGATGTATACCCAATTAATCATCTCATTGATAGCTCTACAATTAAAGGTGTTGAAAGTTCTTTAAAAGATAATGATATTAACAATTATACTAAAGAGTTCTTAGAGCTAGCCGATGTTAGCTTTTATGAGGACCCATACCCTTCAACTGGCTCAATAAAAGCAATTCTCCATGCAATTGATTTATCAACACCTAGTGCTTACAGATATGATAAATCAACAATCAAAGGGGAATGGATAAGTCCAAACAGTGAAGGAGTTGTTATAGGATCTAAGGCAGCCGAGGATATGGGTTCTGATATTGGTTACTATATTACCATTCAAACAAAGGGTAATGGAGGTTTTCTCCAAGCATTTGATGTCCCAATCATAGGTATAATAAATACAGGTAATCCTATAATAGATAGTACATCCCTATTTTTTGATTACAATTTTATCAATGACATTCTTGAACTTGATGGCTCCTATTCATCCATTGCAATTTCATTAGGAAATTCAGTATCTACATCGATTAAAGAATCTAATAAAATGCTTCCACTCATTTCATCAATAGCCTCATCTAATAATCTTGAAGTTCATAACTGGGATGATATAGCTAAGGAGATAATGCAATTAGCTCAGAGTAAAAGTGGTGGTTCAACCTTTATAATATTCTTCCTGTTTTTAATTGCAATCGTAGGTGTTACAAACACCATGGTTATGGCAATTAGTGAGAGGAAAAATGAGGTTGCAATGTTAAAAACCCTTGGATATACAAATCTTTATATAAAAGTTCTCTTCTCAATTGAAGGTGCTTTGATTGGAGTATTTGGCGCAATAATTGGAGCAATAATTGGTATTTCATCATCCCTATATTTTAGCGTCAAGGGAATAGACTTCTCAGCTATCGGTAGTGATTTAGATTTCGGATATAGAATTAATACAGTAATGTATTCAGATATAAACTACACTAAAGTTTTATTCATATGTCTACTTGCAATACTCTTTTGTACACTTGCCGCCTACCTTGCAGTAAGGAATGCAACAAAAGGTGAAATAGCTGATCAAATGAGGAAGATATAATTTATGATAAAATTAGCCTTTTTAAACCTTTTTAGATATCGAAAGAGAACTATTATAACAGCAATTGCAATTGGAGTTGGTATTTTTGTTGGTATATTCTCACTATCTCTGCTTGATGGAATTGATTCAGAATCTAATCGTAATTTGATTTGGTATGAAACATCCTCAATGAAGATTTATGATGGAAGTTGGTATGCTGATAAAGATGTATACCCTATTGAGCATCTCATTGAGAGTTCTACAATTAAAAGTGTTGAAAGTTCTTTAAAAGATAACAATATTAATAATTATACCAAAGAGTTCTTAGAATTAGCAGATGTTAGTTTTTATGAAGATCCATATCCTTCTACGGGCTCAATTAAAGCTGTACTCCATGCAATTGATTTATCAACACCTAGTGCATACAAATATGATAAATCAACAATTAAAGGGGAATGTATTAGTCCAAACAGTGAAGGCGTTGTTATAGGATCAAAGGTTGCAGAGGATATGGGAGCTGATATTGGTTACTATATTACTATCCAAGCAAAAGGTAATGGAGGTTTTCTTCAAGCCTTTGATGTTCCAATAATTGGAATAATAAATACAGGCAATCCTATAGTTGATGATAGTTCACTTTTCTTTGATTATAATTTTATTAGCGATATTCTTGAACTAAATGGGGATATCTCATCCATTGCAATATCACTTGGTTCCTCTGTATCATCATCGATTAAAGAATCAAAAAAAATGCTACCTCTCATTTCATCAATAGCATCATCAAATAATCTTGAAGCTCATAATTGGGATGATATAGCAAAGGAAATTATGCAATTATCTAAGGGAGATAGTGGAAGCTCAACAATCATATTATTCTTCTTATTCCTAATTGCAATTGTAGGTGTTACAAACACCATGGTAATGGCAATAAGCGAGAGAAAAAATGAGGTAGCAATGCTAAGGTCTCTTGGCTATACCAATATCTATATTAAATCTCTCTTTTGCCTTGAAGGCTCACTAATTGGTGTATTTGGCTCAATTATTGGTTCATTAATTGGAATTCCACTATCACTGTATTATGAGGTGAAGGGTATCGATTTCTCCTCGATAGGAAGAGATTTTGATGTCGGATATAGAATTAATACAGTAATGTATTCAGATGTAAATTATACAAAAGTATTTTTTATCTGTCTCCTAGCAGTAGGTTTTTGTACACTAGCGGCTTATATAGCAGTAAGAAAAGCAACAAAAGGTCAAATCGCAGAACAAATGAGGAAGATATAATATGTTAAAATTAGCTCTAAAGAATATAAGTAGAAACAAAAGGCGTACTATTTTATCAGCTCTAACTATATTCATTGCAACAATTGCAGTCATCGCATTTCTCTCTATGGAAAATGGGATGATTCAAGATATGAAAAACAATGCAATAAACCATAGTAGTGGTAATATAAACATTAAGAGTAAATTATATGAAGAACATAAGAGAGTTATGCCTCTTCAATTCTATATTCCCTCAACTACTGAAAAAATTGATAAGATTATGAGTCTTGATGGAGTTCTATCGGTATCAAGAAAAACTAGTGTTCCTGTTTCAATATGGATGGGAGAGAGAAATGAGAATGCAATAGCAACAGCCATTGATTTTTCAAATACTAATTATTTTGATCCATCACAAAATGACTTCTTTATAGGAGAACTTCCTAAAGAAGGTTCTAAAGATGTAGTTATTACAACAAAGATGGCTAATCTATTAGATTTAGAAATTGGAGATAAGTTCACATTCTTAAGTAAAACTGCAACAGGTGGCTCAAATGCTATTAGCACAAAGGTCAGTGGTATATTATCTTTTAATGATGCAGATTTAAACTCTGATACTTTCTTCATATCACCTTCAACACTATCTTCTGCACTTAGAATGGATGATGGAGCATTAGAGTTATTTGTATATTGTGATGAAAGTGTATCAGTATCAGATATTGAAAATATACTAAATGATGAATCTCTCATAATTCAAAGTTGGAAAGATATATCTGTTGTAGGATTCATATTAGATTTTGTAGCAGTATTCTATAGCTACATTAAAATCATATTCTTCCTAATGGCTTCAACGGTAATTATTAATACAACAATGATGAGTGTAATTGAAAGAAGACGAGAGGCCGCAACACTGATGGCCATTGGTTATAAACATAGTTGGGTTAGAAACTTATTCCTTCTAGAGAGTGGAATTATAAGCTTCTCAGCAGCTCTACTTGGAGCAATAGTTGGAGCTATTATTATCAACACAGTTGGAAAGACTGGAATTAATATGGCAGCAATTGGAGGTGCAGCAGTTAAGGGATATGGATTTAATAACTATCTATATTTTTCACTTCCTCTTATTCAATATATAACAACAATAATATATGCAATTGCAATTGCAATAATCGCTTGTATTTTACCTACTAGAAAAATACTTAAACTTGAAATAGCTTCGGCTCTTCATGATGAAATATAAAAGGAGATTATAAAAACTTATGAAAAAGCTAATAAACTTAATTCTGATATCACTAATTTGTACCAATCTTTTTGCACTAAGTGCAGATGAAATTGCAAAGAAATATGAAGATAATATTAAATATGACTCTTCAATAACAACTGCTACACTAACTATTAAAGATAATCTTGGAACATCAAAGCAATCTCTAAAGAGTTATACTAATAAAGATAACGATACTCTTATTGAGATAACATCAGGACCTGATAGAGGACAAAAAATACTTAGAAAAGATACTCAATTATATCTTTACTATCCTGATGCAGATCAAATAATTAGACTGCAGGGTTCCTCACTTAAAGAATCATTTATGGGTTCAGATTTCTCTTATGAAGATTTATCAGAAGAAAAATCTATATTAGAGAATTATAATGCAACTCTACTTGATGAGGATGATTCAACCTACACTCTTTTATTAACTGCAACTTCAAGGAAGATGACTTATCAAAAGGAAGAGCTAATAATTAATAAAGATAATTTTACCCTTCAATCAGCTATATTAAAGAGTTCAAGTAATCGAGAACTAAGATCTCTTGTAAATAGTAATTTCCAAAAGGTTGGAAACTATTATGTTCCATTCACAACTGTTATGAAAGATTTAATAAAGAGACAGGGAGAAACCCGTTTTGATATTGATTCAATTGAAATTGATGTGAATATTGATGAGGATTTATTTACTAAAGAAAATCTTTCTTGGTAGGAGAAATTTTATGAAAATTAAAAGAATTACTATTATATTAGCTCTAATTATATGGACAACAACACTTAGTGCAGCACCATATATCAGTGGAGAACTATCCTTATATGATTCAGTTACAATAAATGATTCTAATGAATTAAATGAGACTGTCTACTCATCATTAATACTTGATATGAATACAACATCTAATGGAGTAAAGTTCTATAGCGAGGGAGTATTTATTGCTACAAGTAATAGTGAACTTAATGCTCTCTTAAACAAAGCCTACGTTAAATATAGACTACCATATAATGATGGATATATGAATTTCCAAGTAGGTAAATCATATTATTCTATGGGTGGTGGATTAATTTATAATGCAGGTAATCCATTTCTTAAAGACAATAGATCAGTAGATGAATCAACATCTCTAATTCCAACTTCATGGAATGCAGTATTTAGCATTCCTTTAGAAGTCGATGATTATTATGATAATTTATTTTTAAGTTTTATTTCCAC
This sequence comes from Sphaerochaetaceae bacterium, assembly GCA_963678765.2. GTDB lineage: Bacteria > Spirochaetota > Spirochaetia > Sphaerochaetales > Sphaerochaetaceae > Pleomorphochaeta. Next base: position 67,548 of record CAXXVM010000007.1, read on the forward strand.
TTTCCCTCTTCAAGATGATGAGAGAGGCCTTGGTACTCTACTTAATCTAGAGGTTGGCGATAAGAATTTTGATAATATAGAAATAAGTATTTTTGCAAGAGAAGATGAACTTATACTAACTAGTGGTTTAAAAGGAGCTCTTTATTTTGACTATGGAATCTTTGCTAACATAGATTTATTAGATACTGAGAATTTCAACATTTCCCTATTTGCTACTAAAATAATTGATGATTTTACATATAATGTTGAATCATTATATGAAAATATAAATCAGAATCTTGAAATAGTACCATCAATTTCTTATCAAATAGATGATAAATCAACTGCTTCAATATCATCACTATTAGCATTTAATTTTGAGTCCTCATTTAATTATTCAAATACACTAACTGCAGCTTATTCATATTCTATTGTTCAAGGCTTTAGCTTTGCAGCATCGCTAGCCTCTAGCTTTAGTGAAGACAATCTAGTAACACTGGGAGTTTCTATGGAATTTGAATTCTAATCTATAATAGATAGAGAAAGTTTAAGAGGTAAAACAGCTACTGTTTTACCTCTTAATATTTTATAGAGAGTTATATGACTCTCCTAGTAATTATTAAATAATACTAAAAACACATCTCAAATATTTTCTCAATATCACTTGCATTTAAATCTTTAAAACCATGAAGAACTCCATAGCCACAAGCTTTCTTAGCCATTATTGAAAAGTCTTCTCTCTTAATTCCAAGCTCAGATAAAGTACTTGTTAAACCAAGAGTTCTATATAAGAAATCAGAAAGCATTGAAATACTCTCTTTAGCTACTGCCATTGGAGTTAGGGATGGATCTATATTAAATACATTTACTCCAAATTGATAATATTTTGAAACGTTAGATTCATCTAAACAATATTCAAGCCATCTAGGTGCAAGAATTGCGAGTCCAAGACCATGAGTAATATCATATATTGCTGATAATTCATGTTCAATTGGATGACAACTCCACTCTTGTCTCTTACCACCATTTACAAAACCATTAATTGCCCAAGAACCAGTCCACATTAGATTAGCGCGAGCTTCATAATTATCTGGAGTATCAAGTGCAATAGGAGCATATTTAATTATAGTTTTCATCATACCTTCCATGAAACTATCTAGCATCATTAAATCCTGGTCCATGTTGAAATATACTTCCATTATATGGTTTAAAATATCTGCAGAGCCACAAGCTGTTTGATATTTTGATACTGAATAAGTTACAGTTGGGTCTAAGAAAGATACCTTAGGCATTAGGGCTTGATCCATTCTACCAATTTTATCCTTTGTTTCAGGATTGCTAATAACACCTGCTTTATTCATCTCAGAACCTGTAGCAGATAGAGTTAGTACTGTAATTAAAGGTATTGTTTTCTCAATTGGTGCATTCTTAGAAAAGAAATCCCAAGGATCAAAATCGACACAAGCACCGGCTGAAATAAATTTTGTTGCATCAATTGTTGAACCACCACCTACTGCTAATAGAACATCAATTTTCTCTTTTTTACAAAGAGCAGAACCATCTCGAACTGATTCAATTCTTGGATTTGGTTCAATTCCTGATAATTCAAATAGTTCCATATCTGCTTTTTTTATTTCAGCTACAATAGAATCATATAAACCACTCTTCTTTATTGAACCACCACCGTATGTTAATAGAACTCTATTACCATACTTTTTAAGTTCTTCACCTAAATGACAAAGTTGATCCTCTCCAAAATAAACCTTAACAGGATTTTCATATACAAAATTGTTCAAAATTGTTTCTCCCTTTTTAACTTTATAAGTTAAATATATTATTTCTATTTTATGAATGAGCTAAATTTTGTTTAACGATATTCCTCATCTTATAATACTAATATTCAGAGTGAGTTACTCATACATAAACCCAAGATGATTAAAAATTATTAATCCCAGCTTAATTTTCCTGTTTTAACAGCTATTTCATAACGTGAGATTTTATAATTTAATCTATCTAATGTTTCATCAATATTCTTTTTTTGCTCTAACAAGATTTTTTGTTGATCTAATAAAAGTTGCATTCGCTCTTTTATTGTAGAGTCTCCCATTTGGTGTAACTTAAGGTATTCAACCATTACCTTTACAGGAAGTCCTGCATTTCTCATGCATAGAACTAGTTCAATCCATTCTAAGTCATCACTCATGTAATCTCTAATACCGCTTTCATTTCGGTTAACTCTCGGAATCATTCCGATTTTTTCATAGTACCGAAGTGTATGTTGCGATATACCATATTTTTCACTTGCTTTTTTAATTGTCATTAACACCCCTTTAGATGGAATCCTATTAGGAAGTAGTTAACTAAGGGAGAGTGAATACAATAAATGGTTGTAAAATCAAATTTCCACTTAGTTATAAAGCTAATTCTTAACGCTTATCTATATAGTACAGTTTAGAGTTGACTCTAAGTCAAGGAATTTTAGGGAGTTAATAAAAAAGATGTTATTAAATACTTTTATTTGACATAAAAAATGAGTTAGGTTTATTGGAATTCAATAAGAAGTAATATTTTTTTAAGTATAATAAATAAATGATATTAGTATAATTAGAGTTCAAAATATTAAAGACTCTATATTCTACTTTGTATTTGTGAAAAAAATAAAGGATTAGAATATTAAAAAGGGTTGTAATAAGATACAGATATCTTATTACAACCCAAGTGTTTTTTTAATTATGATTCTATTTATTAAGCATCTTCTTTAGTTTTAGCTTCTGAAACAGAATCCTCTGTTACTTCATTCTTTGTGAAGAATAAAGTTTTGATAGAATTGTAAGAAATCATTAGCCCTAAAACAGTAATAAAGATACCAAAGATTAGTTGTAATCCTTGTTTTGCAAATACAAAACTCTCAGTTCCGATTGATTGAATATTGCTGATATTAAGAAGTGTTAATGCACTAAATGTAACAGCCATCATAACGATCATTGGAATCCAAACGTTCTTACTATCTTTACCTGTTTTCTTAAGATATACAGCAACAGCACTAAGTGCTAATGCAGATAACATTTGGTTTGAGCTACCAAATAATGCCCATATGTTTAGATATCCACCCTTTGATAGTAAGTAGCCTAAAATTAGGGTAATTACTGTAGCAAAGATTGAATTCTGACAAAGTTTTTGAATAGGTGTAATAGATTCTTTGCTTTGTGTTTCATCAGTAAATAATTCCTGGAATGAAAGACGAGCAATACGAGCTACAGAATCAAGAGATGTTAGAGCAAATGCACTAATTGCTAAGTTAATAAGTGTTAAACTTAGATTATGATTTACATGTAAAATATCAAGGAAATTAGCAATTGCTATAGCAAATGTCTGTTGAGCTGATGCACCCTCTGGCATACCACCAAGAGAACCAACACAAACAAGAGCAATAATAGCTAATAGTGATTCAACAAGCATTGCACCATAACTAACTTTAAGCATGTCTTTTTCAGATCTAATTTGTTTACTTGAAGTATTAGAACTTACAAGTGCATGGAAGCCTGAAACAGCTCCACAAGCAATTGTTACAAACAAGAATGGGAACATACTCTTTCCACCAACAGAATAAGATGTTAGTACAGGAAGTTCCATTGTTGGGTGTGCTACTAATATACCAATAACAGCAGCTGCAATCATGAAGATTAATAAGAAACTGTTTAAATAATCTCTAGGTTGTAATAGTGACCATACAGGAACAACTGATGCAATTAGAATATATACAAATACAATGTAAGTCCAATTATGAACACTTAAAGATGTTATAGGTGCGTTTAGACCGATTGCAATAGCACTTACTAATAGAACAAGAGCTACAATAGTTTGAACTAGTGAACTTGGTTTAAATTTACGAGAATAAAAACCTAATCCAACAGCAAATAGAATAAATAAACTAGATGTTGTAGCAGTACTACCATTACTATTTGTAAGTTGAATGTTGCCGGAAACTGAACCAAAAGAGACTGCAACAATGTTAGCAAATGCGGCAATAACTAAAATACAGAATAACCAACAGAATAGTAAGAATAAAGTCTTACCGGTAGAACCTAGATACTTTTTAATAATAAAGCCTAGTGAGTGACCTTCATTTTTAACAGAGGCAACCATGGAACCAAAGTCCTGCACACCACCGAAGAAGATTCCTCCAAGTAGACACCATAATAGAACTGGTAACCAACCATAGCTAGATGCTACAATAGGTCCAATAATAGGAGCAGCTCCTGCAATAGATGCAAATTGATGTCCAAAAAGAACGTTTGAATCAGTTGGTACATAATCTACACCATCTTCAAATTCAAATGCTGGTGTCTTGTGAGAGGGATCTACTCCCCACTTCTTTGCAAGACGCTTACCGTAAAATACATAACCACCAGATAATGCAACTATGGCTATAAGTAATAATATGACTCCATTCATACTCTTTTTCTCCTAGAAATATGATTAATGAAGTTATATAATATTAAATTTAACTATGCATTACTAGTATATATATGCACTCCGTATACAATATATTTTCATTTTAATTAAATAAATCCTTATAATAAAAGGAATTAGCTGCACCGAAAATATACAAAAAAGTTTAAAAATTTTTATAATTTTTATTAATAATTATTATTATCTAAAAAAACACCTATAAAATTGAGGTATTTTAAAATCTATTTGTTATATTTTTAATAAAAATCAACTCATAATTAAATCAAACATAAAAAAAGACTACTACAAAATCCAAATTAATGAATAAGTAGTAGCCCATATCTATATTAAACTTTAAGAGTAATTAGTATTACACTTAAAGAGGTTTGCTATATTATTTAGAAAACCTAACTCTTTCCCAAACATCATTAAACTTTCCTAATGAGGTACCTAAATCACCCATGATTTCACAATTTTCTATGTCTTCAGCACCATAGAAAGGTGTAGTACTCATTAACTCTCCAGCAGTTGGATTAACTGTTGGAGGAAAACCAAATTCATCGAGGAACTGAGCATAAATCTCTGGACGTTGGATAAAGTTTATAAATTTCAATGCTAAGTCGTAATTCTTTGTTCCTTTAGGTATACACATATTATCTATATACATGGTAGCACCATCTTTAGGAATAAAGAAATCAATATCGTCCCAGTCTTCTTCAGGTATTTCACCGAATATAACTTCAGAGTAACCATGAACAACTTTAAAGTCTCCGGCAGCAAAGGCTTTTCCAAATCCTTCTGAATCAAATTTTACAATATTAGGTTTCCATTCTTTTTGAATAGTTTTCTCCGCAATTGCTAATTCATCAGGATCAACTGAGTTAACACTGAAACCATTATAGGCTAGAGCATCACCAATTACTTCTCTCATATCATCCATTAGTGTCATAGATCCTTTAAGGTCTTTTCTTGCAAATATGCTCCAACTCTTTTCATAATCTTTGACTTTTTTTGTATTAACACCAATTCCGACAGCTCCCATAAAATATGGTACACTATAGTCCATATTTGGATCGTAGATAGCTTTTTCTTCAATGATAGGATTAATATACTTTAGGTTAGGCAATTCAGAGTGATCTAATTTTTCTAACATATCTAGTTTAATCATAATCGAAGTATAGTCTTGTGATGGGAATATTACATCATAGCCAGTTGCTCCTGATAAAAGTTTTGCAAATAACTCTTCGTTTGAGGAAAAGTTATCAACCTTTACATTAACACCATATTCTTTTTCAAACTCTCTAATAACATCTTTAGGAGTATAACTACTCCAGTTAAATAGATAGAGAGTATTGTTTCGAGTTTTTTCTCTGTTGTAAAAGAAAAGACTCATTAGAGTAATCATAATAATAGCAGTAATTATTAATACTCTTTTTGTTTTTGAATTCATATTACTCTCCTCCTAACTATTACTTGCAACATCTTTTAAGAAATGTCGAAGTGTAATTGCAATCAATGTAATTGATAGAATCATAAAGAAACTCAAAGCATTAATTACAGGGGAGATTCCAAATCTAATTAGTGAATACATGTAGATTGGAAGTGTCGTAGATCCAGGTCCTGATACAAAGAAGGTTATTATAAAATCTTCAAGGGATAGTGTAATTGCCATAACAAAACCAGATAAAATACCAGGCAAAATCATAGGAACAACTATCTTCATCAAAGCCTCTCTCTCATTAGCTCCAAGGTCTCTTGCAGCATCAATGATTGAATGATCAAATTCATCAAGTCTTGATAAAACTGTCAAATAAACAAATGGAATACAAAAGGTAGTATGAGCTACAAAGATTGTAAATAGTCCAAGTGGTAGTGAAAAACCTGCAAAGAATAATACCATTGAGATACCAAGGATGATATCAGGTAAAATCATAGGAAGGTATGTTATCAATTGGACATATTTTTTACCTTTAAAGGAGTACCATTTAACAGATATTGCAGCCAATGTTGCAATAAAAGTTGATACGATACCGGATGTAAAAGCAATAAATAAACTATTGTACAAAGCCTCTAACAAATCATCACTATCGCTAAATAATATTTTGTACCATTTCAATGAGAAGTGAGTAAAGTTAGCTCCTTTGCTTTCATTGAATGAAAATACTACGATAACAAATAGGGGCATAAGTAAAAATATTACTGTTAAAATAAGGATAAGTTTTGAAAAACTAAATTCTCTTTTTCTAGTATTCACGTTTTGCCCCCTTTTTTCTTCTTGAAGAGACACCCTTATCATTCACAAATACATATAAAACTAAAGCGGTACTTATGAGTGTTAATAGAACTGACAGTGCAGCAGCAAATGGCCAGTTTCTTGTTTTATTTACTTGATCTACAATTAGATTTCCTAATAGGTATGAATCCATACCACCAACAAATAATGGAATTGTATAGGCTCCAAATGCAGGTATAAAAGTAAATAATAGGGCTGTGTTAATTCCTGTTCTAATAGATGGAAGCAATACCTTCATATAGGATTGCATCTTTGTAGCTCCTAGGTCTCTAGCAGCATCTAAAAGAGAGAAATCAAATCTTCCAATAGTTGAATAGATTGGTAATATTGCATATGGAAGATACATATAAACCATTACTAAGATAACAGCTCCCCTGTTGTATAAAAGAGGAAAACCTTCACTAGTAATATGTAGTGCTATTAGTAATTTATTAATTAATCCATCATTTCCTAAGATACTCATCCACGCAAAAATACGTAGAAGGGAGTTAATAAGAAATGGGATTATAATTAAAATTAAGAATAGTGTCTGTCTCTTTGACCTAGCAATAGCTAGGGCACAAGGGATTGCTATAAGTATTGTAATAACTGTTGCTTCAACAGCTATTAACAATGTTCTAAGTGCAATCATTCCATAAGAGCTTTGGAAGATTTGTTTATAAGCATTTAAAGTAAAACGCCATTCAACTCCTCCATATACACCTTTTTGGAGAAAACTGTAAACTACAATTAGTATAATTGGTAATAGAAAAAATAATGTAAACCATATACCCATAAGATATGCATAATAAGTTCCCTTATCTTTTCTGATTTTTATTTTATCGCTACTCACCTGTCTATGTCCTCAATTATATAGCCATCTAATGCTGTCCAGGAAACATATACTTCATCAAGATATGCAATCTCCGGTCCTTCATCTAAGAATTTAATGTGCTGTTTATAAACCTTAATTAATTCGCCATTTTCTAAACGAACATATAATTTTGATTGGAATCCTGAATATATTGGTTCTTCAACTATTCCTTTAAATATATTGAAATTCTTTCTATTTAAAGGTTTGTTTAAAGAAATATGTATTTTCTCAGGTCTAACAGTGTAACTAACTCTTTGATTAATTTTTGTTGGCTCATAATCGGTAACGTATACAGGTTCACTAAAGTTGTCTAATTCTAGTTTACATAAGTATTCATCAATTTCCTCCAACTTTGAACATTCCTTTACGGTTGAGGAAAAAATATTAGCCTCTCCGATAAAAGATGCTACAAACTCAGTTGCAGGACTTTCATATATTTCAAAAGGTTCCCCAATTTGTAAAACTTCACCATTGTTCATAACGGCAATTCTGTCAGATACAGATAGTGCTTCGTTTTGATCGTGAGTAATATAAATAAAAGTGATACCTATTTTGTCGTGAATGTTATCAAGATCAATCAAAAGATTTGATCTCAACTTTGCATCAAGTGCTGATAGTGGTTCATCAAGTAACAATACCTTAGGTTCATTAATAAGAGCTCTAGCAATTGCAACTCTTTGTCTCTGACCACCAGATACCTGACTTGGTCTCTTTTTCTCATGTCCTTCTAATTGTACTAATTGTATATATTTAGCAACTTTTTCACTTATAGTTTTTTCATCAAGTTTCTTTAATCTTAATGGGAAAGCAATATTCTCATATATTGATAAATGTGGAAACAAAGCATAATTCTGGAATATAGTATTACAATCTCTTTTTTCAGGTGGTAAATTTAATATATCTTGATTACCAAGATAAACTGTGCCTGAATCTGGAAAAACGAATCCTGCAATAATACGTAATAAAGTTGTTTTGCCACAACCCGATGGACCAAGAATGGAGAAGAATTCTCCTTCATTAATTGTCATACTTACATCTTTTAAAGCATGAAAATCGTCATAGTCTTTTGATAGATGTTTTATTATAACACTACTTCCTACCATAGTAAGACCTCCATAAGAAAAACTTAATTGTAATCACCAAAATAGCTGGGTAAACTCAGACTAGAGAGGTTTAATATTGGGGGTTATCAAATTATATAAGAAACTCAGATAATTTGTTAAATCATATATATTTAAGGTAAATCAAAAGTGAAGCATTGTAAAATGAAAAAACACTTTTGTAGAAAGAATTAAAATCTTTTTTTTGTTTGTTGAATTTATAAGTAAATTTGAGTGGACTATACTTTAAAAAACTTTTTTAGGGAATAGTTTTTATTAAAATATTATTAATTTTATTAAAAAAAATTATTTTTGTCACTTTTAGGCCATTTTTGACTCTTTTTAAAAACGTTTTTAATATTATAGTGTATAATACCGACAAGGAAATTTATGATGAGAGAAATGAGAAAGATTAAAAGAAAACTTAATGAAGCAGAAGCATATGAATTAATATCTAAGGCTAAAGAGATTACTATTTCTATGTATGACATAGAAGAAGGTGAACCTTATGCAATAATTGTTAATCCAATTTACGTAGAAAATAATATATATATTCACTGCGCAAATGAAGGTCGTAAGATTGATGTTTTAAAAAGGAACAATAAAGTTTGTATAACAGCAGTTATAAGGTCAAAGGTAATTGAGAGCAACTACACTACAGCTTATGAATCAGTTGTTATTAACTCTAGTGCAATTTTTATTGATAATAAAGATGAGAAAATAGAAATACTTAATAAACTATGTGATATTTTTAGTCCATCCCAATCAAAGGCTATGAATTCTAAATTAATAGAAGCTGAAATAGATAATACAACTATTATAAAATTCCCAATAGAAAGTATTAGTGCAAAAGCACATATTAGAGGGAAACTATAATAAAATGAAATTAAATGAAAAGTTAATTGAATCTAAGGTTCTTCTGGAGTTTGACTGTTTCTCTCTTAATCGAGATACAGTAATAATGCCTAATAACAACATAAAAGAGAGAACTTATTTAAAACATCCAGGTGGTGTTGCAATATTAGCAATCAATGAAAATTGTGAAATTGCTATTGTTAATCAATATAGAAATTCAATTAGAATGATTACTAAGGAAATACCTGCTGGTAAAACAGATAAAGATCCTGATGAAAGTAGTATTGATGCAGCAAAGCGAGAGTTAAGAGAAGAAACTGGTTATATTGCAAAAGATATATCTTATCTAGGCGAAACTTTTCCTTCAGCTGGAGTTCTTGATGAAAAATTAGAAATTTATTTTGCTAAAAATCTTATTAAAGATAAAATGGATTTAGATGATGATGAATTTATCAACATTGAATGGATTCACACATCAAAATTTGAAGAAATGATTAAAGAGCGAAAAATAATAGATACAAAAAGTATATGTGCATACTTTATGGCAAAACTAGATAATCTAGTTTAATTTTTCTTTTTCTATATTGTAAAGTATTTACTCCCTCTCTATAATTGAATAGCAAATTAATTCAAATTTGCGTCTTCAAAAATTTTAGGAATAAATATGCCACGTAATACAAAAAACACAAGTTCAGTTCCTCTATCCACAAGGATAGAAGAAGAATTGTTACAATATATAAAAGATAATAAATTTGAAACTGGAGATAAACTTCCAAATGAAGCAACTCTCTCTAAAACCTTTTCAGTCGGTAGAAGTAGCCTTAGAGAGGCTACTAGCCGTTTAGTTTCTCGCGGAGTATTAGAGGTAAGACAAGGCTCTGGTACTTTTATTCTTGATCCCATCCCATCTGATAAAGATCCTCTTGGACTAAGATTTGAAAAAGATGAATCAAAGATATCAAAAGATCTTTTTGAATTACTATCACAGATAGAGCCATTTCTATGTGCTAAAGCAGCTATGAACGCAACTCCTGAGAATATTAAAGAAATAGAAAAGGTCTCTAAAAGTGAAGTTGATTCAATCGAATTTCACTCCTTAATTGCAAAAGCATCTAATAACTGTCTAAGTGAAAATCTAATAAAGCTACTCTATTCTACTACAAGCTTCTTTGATAACAGAATTATGAATAAAAGCAATGACAGTGAATACAGAGAATATAAAAAAAGAATAATAACAGCTTTTAAAAACAAAGATGAACTATTAGCTAAGATGTCTTGCCAGAGTTTATTAAATGCTATGTACATCCACAGTTTAGAAAAATAAAATTTGTTCAGATAATAACATAGGTTTTACATATAAAAAAAATATGGACTTATATGACAATTTGTAACATAATACATATATGGAAACAAAACATATAAGACCTGAGTGGATTATTAATTATAAAAAACCTGTCGGAACTGAGATAAAATTCATAAATGGACATTGGTATTTATATGAAAGAAAATCCTTGTGGGACTCAGAAAAAGGAAAACCGAGGAAGAAATCTGGTAAATTGATTGGCACAATTACTGAATCAGGTTTAATTCTAAAACATGAGAGAGTTAAGCATGAAGAATTAGCCTGTTATGAGTTAGGGGCTTCCTATTTTATTTATCAGGTTTCACATGAATTAAGAAATAAATTAGTTGAGAAATACGAAAAAGAAGGTCTTCTTTTATACACTATTTCAACTCTAGTTCTTAAAGATAATATCTGTTTATACAATGTTGCTGATTACTACAGAGCATCATATCTAAAAATACTTGAAGGAAGATTATCCTTTGCAATAGAGACAATAAGAGTTGGAATAGAAACAGTATTATCAGATTCTCTATTTAAAAATGAATTAGACAAAATTACATTTGAAAAATTTATCAAACAACAATCTCCGCCTACTCATATTAATGATGATAAAGAATTCTTAGAAGTGAGTGATGATAACTATCCATTTGCCATATATTACCTATCCTATCTCATTTCATTAGAACTAAAAAAATATTTAATAAAAAAAGAAATCAGTGAAAATTATGTTGAAGTTATAGATTTACTAAAAACATTTCATGTAATTAGAAATAATAGAAAATACATAAAAACAAAACCAATTAAAAATGTTGAAAAATTAATTGCAAAATTAGATATAAAATATGAAGTTTAAACATAGGCATAATATCTCAGGCCTATAAATACATAGAGCTAACAATAAATTCTCTTGTTTAAAAAGTAATTTATTATTAGCTCTATTTGTATATTGTTACAATACTTTTATCTCTGGTGAGCTTTTTCACCTTCAACAATAGCAATACCTGCACTAGCACCAATTCTTGTTGCACCATTTTCAATCATGCCAAGAGCTTCTTCGTAGGTGTGAATTCCACCACTAGCTTTAACACCGATTTCAGGACCAACAGTTTTTCTCATTAATGCAATATCTTCTTCTTTTGCACCACCGGTTGAGAAGCCAGTAGAAGTTTTAACGTAATTTGCTCCAGCTTTAACAGCTAGGCTACAAGCTCTAACTTTTTCATCATGAGTTAGTAGGCAAGTTTCAATAATTACTTTTAATAGTTTATCATTGCAAGCTTCTTTAACTGATTGGATATCTTTAAGAACACTTTCGTCTTTTCCGTCTTTTAAAAGACCAATATTAATTACCATATCAATTTCATCAGCACCATCTTCAATAGCTACAAGTGCTTCATAAGCTTTAGCTTTAGTACTCATAGCACCTAGAGGGAAACCAACAACAGTACATACTGATACATCACTATCTTTTAACAACTCTGCACATTTTTCAACGTGGCAACTGTTAACACAAACTGATGCGAAGTGATATTCTTTTGCTTCACGACAGATTTTTTCTATTTTATCGCTTGTTGCATTTGCAGCAAGAACTGTATGATCAATATAAGATGCAATATTCATAATTTTATTTGTTAAGATTATTCTTAACTCCCCTTATAATAGTAAATTCTTTATAATTCAATATTACTATATTTAGTATTACATGGCAACGTTAAATTAATTCATTGAATATCTAAATATTGCATGTAGAAGCACTAATATAGTTGTTAATGAAATTTTTAAAGTAACTTTTTCATTGACCTAAATACAATAGCATTATAATCTATTACCTATGTTAAAATTAATCGCAGATAATTATTTATGGTTCTTGATATTTATATTACTCTTGAACATGACTCAACGAAAGTATCCTCATACTCGCAAAAAGAGATTGGCTACAATTTATATCGCAACCCTTCTTATGATATTCAATATAATCATTGTTGTAATACTTACAAATGATTTAAATCATTACTTAGCTTGGCCTGCATTTATACTAGTAGTATTTGCTGGTTATATCTTTAGAGATAGAGCTTGGCCTTTTAAAAGACATTGTGTTGAATGTGGTAAAAAATTAGATTTTGACCATGTATTAGGATATGATGATAACCTTTGTAAAGATTGTTATGATATTAAATATCCTGAAGAAGCTGCTAAGAAAAAAGAAAAAGAAAAAAAAGTTGTAGAAGAAATTAAAGAGCCTTTTGTTTGTCCCGATAGTGTTGAAGATATCAACTGGGATGAATGGGAAGCAGAAGAGAAATGTGTATTAGCCTACGTTGTTAAAGATGATAAAGTATTACTTATCGACAAGAAAAAAGGTATGGGAACAGGTCTTGTTAATGGTCCTGGTGGTCATATTGAACTTGAAGAGACTGCAATTGAAGCAGCCTATAGAGAGTTTACTGAAGAAACAGGATTAAGCACTAAAGATCTTCAATATAGAGGTACTCTTAGATTCCAATTTAAAGATGGTATTTCAATGATTGGTTATGTTTACTTTGGAACTGAAGCAGAAGGAACTCTTAAATCAAGTGAAGAAACAACTCCATTCTGGTGTGATATGGATAAAGTACCATACGATAAAATGTGGGAAGACGATCCAATGTGGTTACCTAGAGCATTTGAAGGTGAACAATTTGATGGCTATTTCATTTTTGATGGTGAGAAAATGTTATCATCTTCATTAGAATTCAACAGTGATAAAACAGAAGAAGCTTAAATAAATTTAAAATATTTTAACCGCCGAATAACAATTAACTATTCGGCGGTATTTTTTTGTTTCATAATTTTTAAAAACAGTCTTCCACAATTTTTGCAACACTATCAACAGAACCAATTGTATAGAAGTGTATTCCAGGTACTCCATGAGCTATTAAATCCTTTGTTTGTTTAATCCCCCACCAAACACCTATTTCTCTAATTTCTTCAATGCTCTTTGCATTAATTACACAATCATATAATTCAACAGGTATATCAATCGAGAAAGTCTTAGGAAGAAGAGATAAATGAGCCTTCCTTGCAAGTGGTTTTATACCAGGTATAATTGGGATAGTAATACCTGCGGCCCTACATTTATCAACATACCTATAATACTTTTCATTGTCATAAAATAGCTGTGTTACAACATAGTTGGCTCCACAATCTTGTTTGATTTTTATGTTCTGAATATCAACTTCAATATTTGGAGCTTCAAAATGTTTCTCAGGATATCCTGCAACACCAATACAGAAGTTAGTACAAACAGGGTCCTTCAATGAACTTTCAAGGTATAATCCTTTATTCATTCTATCAATTTGGGCTACCATTTCACTAGAATGATTATATCCATTTTCACAAGGAATAAATTTTGATTCACCTTTAGGAGGATCTCCTCTGAGAGCAAAAACATTATCAATTCCTAAAAAGTTTAATTCTATAAGAGTATTCTCAATTTCTAAATCACTCATTCCTCCACAAATTAAATGAGGAATTGCAGGAATACCATAGCGATATTGAAGAGCTGCGGCAATACCAATTGTACCAGGTCTCTTTCTTATTGTTTTCCTAATTATTCCATTTACACCATTATCTTCATAAATAGTTTCATCTTGATGATTTGTTATATTTATATAAGATGGAGAGTACTTCATTAACTTTTCTGTTGCATTGAAGATACCTTCAATAGTATGACCCTTTAATGGTGGTAATAACTCAAAAGTAAATAATGGTTTATTTGAGTTCTCAATTATTTCTACTACTTTCATAAATTCTATCTATCCTCTTTAACCTGAATTCCAAATTCAATTAATTCTTTTTCACTCATTCCTTGGTTTTCGCTAACAATTTTCAATTGTTTCTTACTAACTCTATCAATATTAAAGTATCTAAGACCTTCACCCTGGAGTGCAAATGCACAAACGCTTGCCTCTGGCATCATCATACAAGCCTCATTTAATTTAACACCGGTATTAGCCTCTCCATCTAAAAGATTGAATATATGTCTCTTATCATAGTGATTTTGGCAACACAAATATCCTGGAGCTGGTGCTAGTATAGGAGTACCCCAGACTGATGCTAATATACTTTGAACCTTTTCAGATAAGGCTTCAGCTAATCGAGTTGCAAGTAATTGCAATTGAATTGTATCACCCTCATCTAAGTCTTTTATGATTTCACCTATATACAGGCCTGCAGTGGTTATATACATACCAATGTAATCTTCTTCTAATACATAATCTGCAAGGGATATAGTAGTACCTGGAATCTCTTGTCTAAAGAAACTAAACTTTTCTCTATCATCAACAACAACATTAAGAGAATCACTCTTACAAGGGAAAATTCCATAAACGGCTCTAAGAGATTTTTTTAGTACGTTATATATTTTAGGTTGATAAAAGAATTGAGTAGCCTCATCTATTAATGATTTGTATGATTCATCATTTGATTTTATTCCATAACTGAAGGCAAACATTTTCCAATTAATCTTCTCAAAAAGTTCATCAATATTAATATCAGAGAGAACTACTACACCCTCAGTTTGGGGTTTAAGAGCCTTCTCTTTTTTAATAAACTTATTCTTTAGTGCTACAGCATAAGAAACACCAGCATTTGCTTTTTTATCACTATATTTTTTCTTTATTTCAATTTCTCTCTCTTTATACTGAGTGGATAACTCATCAATAAAAGACTTTCCCCCTCTTATAATTGATGTAGCTAGAACTGATAAATCAGAGGCATTCTTAGTTTGGAATACTCTATAATTATAAAGATATGATAGCTTAAGAGCCGTATGCTCTATACTTGTAGTAGCTCCACCTACTAAAATAGGGCATTTTAATCCTCTATCTTTAGCTTCTATACACACTCTCTCCATTTGAAGAAGAGATGGTGTTATTAATCCTGATAAACAAATTAAATCACATTTACACTCGAGAGCTGTATCAACTATTAATTTAGGATCTACCATAACTCCAAGATCAATTACTTCAAAACCATTACATCTCAAAATAAGTGTGCAGATATTTTTTCCAATATCATGAACATCACCTTTTACAGTTGCAAATACAACTTTTGGAGAACTCTTACTTGAAGAGCCTGTATTGAGTTCACTTTGTTTCCACTCTTCAATAGCCTCTGTTAAACAACCAACTGCAAGTTTCATAGTCCTTGCACTCTTAACTACTTGAGGCAGATACATTTTGCCCTCTCCAAAGAGTGTTCCAACTTTTCCCATGGCATCCATTAAAGCATTCTCTACAATTGATACAGGAGAATTTCCTTTCTCAGTTTCTCTTTCAAGCAGAGTAGCCATATCTTTTTCAAGAGTTAAACTCTCTCCATTTACAATTGCATTTTCAACTCTCTCATCAAGACTAAGATTCTCTTTTTTAAGGTGTGTGACACTTTTCTTTTTATTAACTTTAAAGTATGAAGATGAGGCTAGTTCAATTAACTTTTCACTATTCTCTTTTGAAGGTTCAAATAGAGCCTTTTCAATAATTGTTCTAATTTCTTTATCAACTGAATTAATATCAAGATTAATAGTTGGGGAGATTATTGCAAAATTAAATCCAGCTAATCTTGCATAATGAAGAAATACAGTATGCATTGCTCTTCTTAGTGGATTATTACCTCTAAAGGAGAATGATAGATTACTTATTCCGCCCGTTACACTAACACCTTGTAAGTTATCACTAATCCATTTAGTAGCTTTAATAAAATCTAGTGCATAATACTGTGATTCTTCTATTCCTGTTGCAACGCTTAATACATTAGGATCAAATATAATTGAAGTCGGTTTAATATTGTTTTGTATCAATAGATTATAGCTTCTCTTAGCTATTTCTATTTTTCTCTCATAGGTTGTAGCCTGACCTAATTCATCAAATAACATAACAATCATTGCATGTCCAAGATTGTCGATAAACTTAGCTCTTTCAATGAATTTGGATTCACCTTCTTTTAAACTAATTGAATTAACAATACATCGGCCTTGAAGCTCTTTAAGCCCTGCAGAGATTGTATCAAAGGATGAAGAGTCAATCATAAAGGGTTTTCTTGAAACAGAAGGATCACAGTTCGCATGACGAAGGAATGTAACCATTGCAGATGGACCATCAATCATAGAAGAATCCATACATATATCAATAACATCTGCATTACCAGAGGCTTGTGAGGCCGCAATTGATACAGCCTCTTCCCATTGTTCACTCTCAATCAACGTAAGAAACTTCTTAGAACCTGCTACATTACATCTCTCACCAACAATCATTAAACGATCTTCTTTATCTATTGAAGATAGTCCACTAAGGGAGAGTTTATTCCATTTCTTTTTCTCTCTAACTTTGCATATAAAATTATTGTTTTCATCTTTTTTACTGATTAAATCATAAAGAGCACTGATATGTTCTCCAGTTGTTCCACAACAACCGCCGATTATATTGAGTTTTCCATTCAATAATAGAGGTGTTAGTAGTTCTACCATTTCACTAGGAGACTGTGCATAACTTCCATCAGGATTAGGTAAGCCTGCATTAGGATGAGCCGAAACTCTAAATGGTGATATCGCTGATAGACTCTCAATGAGAGGAACCATCTCTTTAGCTCCCATAGAACAGTTCATACCAAGAGAGAATATTGGATAAGGAGAAAGAGACGTTACAAAGGCTTCAAGGCTTTGTCCTGATAGTGTATGAGCACTTGAATCGCTGAACGTAACACTTACCATTATTGGTTTAACAATTTGAGTTTCTTCTTGAGCTAATCTAATACCCTCAAGAGCGGCTTTACATATTAATGTATCAAAGACTGTTTCAATTAATAGTATATCTACACCAGTTTCTAAAAGTACGACTACTTGTTCTTTGTAGGCGGCAACAAAATCATCAAATTCTACATCTCTTGCACAAACATCATCACTATCTGTTGAGAAGGATAACATTTTGCTAGTTGGGCCTATACTTCCGGCTATGTAAACATATCTTGATTCATCATTAGCTTCGGCCATCTCTGCTGCAGCTTTAGCACATTCAACAGCAGAGGAATTAAGGGATGCTACATAATCTTGTAAATCATATTCTTCTAATGTAATACGATTAGCACAGAAGGTATTAGTACTAATTATATCAGCACCAGAATTAAGAAATTCATTATGGATATCAAAAATAACATCGGGACGATTAATATTTAGAAGCTCTCCAAGACCTTGATATTCTATATCTTTATCATTCAATTCTTTGGTTGTAAAATCTATAGAATCTAAATTTTTTTGTTGTACTAATGTTCCCATTGCACCATCAAGCAATAGTATTCTTTTATCTGCTTCTTTCTCTAAATATTCGCGCCTTGTCATATACTACCCCGTTTTTTATGTAGTTAGTAAATAGGATTTAACACCATGTATATTTTATACACAATTATGTAAATTTATACAATAAATATGCATTATAATAAATATTATCAAAAAAATAAACTAAAACTCTACTTTTTACTTATTACAACTTACTAACTCCATACAGTCACATTATAAAACTAAAATAAGAGTTGAGAAACAAAAACACATACAAAGAATTTAATCTATTACAATAGTCTCCTACTATACTCAGTTTAATATATCCATTTTTAGTGTTATTATAGGGATAAAGACAAAATGAATTTGAAAGAGGTATTTGAGTGGATGTATTAATAGGTGAATCAATTAATAAAATTGAGGTTAAGAAATCTAAATTTATAGCAATAGCTACTCCTATTAGAGAGCTCTCAGATATTAAATCAATAGTAAATAAAACGCGAGAGGAGTACCAAGGGGCATCACATGTTGTACATGCGGCTATCGTTGGTCCATCTGGTGATTTGTTTTCATTGAGTGATGATGGAGAACCTAAGGGAACATCCGCTCGTCCTGCATTAGAGGTATTAAAGGGTTCTAAAATAACAAATATCCTTGTTATGATAGTAAGATATTTTGGTGGAACAAAACTTGGAACAGGCGGACTTGTAAAAGCCTACGGGGATAGTGTTAAAGAAGTTTTAAAAATAGTTAAAACTGAAGAGCTAGTTAAAAAAAGCTCCTTTATATTAACAACAAGCTATGATAGATATGAAGGTAATAAACTATTATTACAAAGATATGAATGTAATATTGATAATGAAGAATTTGCTACAGATGTTTGTATCAGTGGAACATTAAGAAGCTCTAGAGTTAGTGAAATGGAGAGTGAAATTATTGAGAAATCTGCAGCACGAGATGAAATCTTATTTGAAGATATTCCTCTATAGTTCTATCGTCTTGTTATCTTATTAAACTTTAGTTTAAGAAGATTCTCTTCCTTTTCTTTTTCCTCATTCGTTTTAGAGTCATCAGAATCTTTTGAGTCTTTTGATTCTTCATTTTTTTGTTCATCATGAGTGTTAAAAATCATATCTTCTTCTTCAAATTTTTCGCTATCGATTGCAGTTGCCATTTTAATGGCAATTGAGATTACCATCTCGATTGCTTTGATATCTATATTATCAACTGTATCTTGTTCACTATGAAGATGAGAGTTATTAATATTCTTAAAATCAACTGCCATTAGAGATATTGCTTTAATTCCTGCTCTATATCCTTCGGCAGCATCTGTTCCACCAGATAAGAATGGCATTGGGTGCATTTTAGCTTTATAGCCCATTGAAACGGCTAATTTAACGCCTTTTTGTGCCAACTCTTCACTTAATGGTTGAGTACCATTTATATCAGTATGGATGAAGGAAAGTTCATCACTACTATATAAGCAATCAAGATTAATTTGGGTCGCATCTTTTAGTAAAGCCTTATGTTTATCAAACCAAGCTCTAGATCCTCTAAGTCCAACTTCTTCTCCATCAAAACTAACAAAGATTAATCTAGTATGCTCTAATGGTGAATTACACTCTACATTCCAATTAAAATATCTAGCAATTTGGATAATTGTTGTGGTACTTATCAAATTATCACCGGCTCCAGGAGAGGCTTTTTCTGAAAAGAAAGATTGAAGAGGAAACATAAATACAGATAAAGCTAGTAGTAATAATACAAATACAATTGAGGTTGCTGGAGGCCATCCGGCACCTAGGAATCTATTACTTATTATTTCAACTATCAATTGAACTACAATTAATAGAGAAAGAGATCCAAATAATATTAGAGGAATTGTTACTTTCTTAAGATAATTAGAACTATCGGCCTTATTATATCTAGGAAGTGGTGCACTATCATGATGAGATGTAAAGAGAAGGGTATGTAATACCTCTCCCTTTGGCTCAATAACTCCATGAACATTACATCCATTTTCAGTTTCAAAGTACTTTTCTGCTATTGGTTTATATTGTATAAACTCTCTAAAAACATAGTAGGCAAAAGCCCCATATACTAATAGAGATGTTAGTGGTAATCCAATTAATAATAAGAGTAATGATGCTATATATACATAAGGAATTAGTTTCAACCAAAATGTGTAGGCTTTAGATTTTAGTGAAAAGTTTTGTTGATTTGTAAAATCACAATATTTAGATAGCTCTTCAGCTATTTCATCTGATGCCTTTAGGCATTCTTTTGATCCACTTAATCGGCCACCTATTCTGTTCACCATATCAGAGCACATAGAATGGGCTTCTTCTGCTAATCTTCTAGCTTTTAAAGTCTCAACAAGTGGGCGGCGTTTAGTATTAATTACTTTATCGTCGAATATATCTTTTTTTTTCTTTTCACGTTGTAAAAATTTCTTAAAGGTTATCAAACACTAAGCTCCTTAATTCATTATATAATACCACAATATTAGCCTCACTTTAAAGATATATATATTTCTTATAAAAAAGAATTTATTAATCATTTTTTACCATAATTTCGGAAAAAAATAGAAGTATTAACTTAATAAATTATAAATCCTTTTATATTTGGAAAAATAATTATTTTTTTTCTGAGTTTAGCTTGACACAAATCGGCTCAACTTATATATTAACATCGATTGGCAGAGATGCCTATTAAGCAATGGAGAGATGGCCGAGTGGTCGAAGGCAGTAGTCTTGAAAACTACCGTGGGGAAACTCACCAAGGGTTCGAATCCCTTTCTCTCCGCTACTAAATAATTATATGTAAACTTTAGTCGATTGGAGAGGTGCGAGAGCGGCCGAATCGGGCTCCCTGCTAAGGAGTTGACCTGGTAACGGGTCCGGGGGTTCGAATCCCCCCTTCTCCGCTTTAGTAGATAAGTTCTTGTTAAACAAGAGCTTATTTTTTTTGTCTCTTTTCAATTACATTAGTACACTAATAAATTAAAATACTATAATTTTTCCAAAAAAAATCCCCAGACTCTATTATAGAAATCTGGAGAAGTATTATATATTAAAAAGTAGTTACTACTTTATATCTCTAACTAACATAACTCTATTATAAATTACAATATAGTCTGCTGCATTTTCACTGTATGTTAAATCGAATTCATTATATAGACCATCGCCTGTAACATCTTCAACAACGCTACCAGATATTTCAGATACTCCTGCAACAAAGTCATCACCAGGATATTCTACACCAGAAATCTGTTCATAGAACTGTTGTGATAATTCAGGAGCTGTTCCACTTTTGTAGTCTGCTCTAATACAACCAGGACCATGTACATCATCAAAATCAGAAGTTGTAACTCCTGTGTTATCTTCACCGATCTCAATTCCCCATCCATGTCCGAATGTTACATAATCTGCCATTTGAGGGAAATCACCTGAAGTTGTAGATGTCCAAACATAACAATCATCTAAATGGAAACTAAAGTAATCAGTATCAATTGCAGGAATTGTTACTTTAGAATATTCGACAAGTGTTTGTAGTTCTTTAGGTGTTGGTAATCTCCAGTCATCATAGCCTGCTAGTTCACTAGACTCAGCATATGCTAGGGCTGTTTCCCAATCCATACCTTCTTCAGCATCACTTTGTGACCACATAAGGTTTGTTGCTAAATCACTAACTGTACCATCATTGTTGTCTTGATACTCATTTGCTCCGATTACACCTTCTTCACCTCTAACGGCTCTTACACCTGCTGGGATACTAAATGAACTTTCACTAGAATCTGTTGTACTATATCCATCTGCATAGCTCTTTAGGTGACCATCTGCCCAGTTAAAGCCAAAGCTTTTTTCCATCTCGTTGTTATCACCACTGTTATCAGAAAGGTCTTCCATATAAACTGAAGTAGTACTTGTCCAGTAAGAGCCTGTATAAGGTTTGTTCATATCGTAGTAGAAGCTAAAGTAATCAGTATCAATATAAGGAGTGCTATCTTCTACGTTTTGAGCATCTAAAGAACCATCAAGCATAGCAAGAGTAAAAGATTCTTCAATTGTTGGTAATCTCCAATCTGTATAACCGCCAAGTGTTAAGGAATCAACATAATCAACTGCTTCATCATAAGTCATTTTATGATCAGGTGGAGTTTGTTGCCACATTAGACCAGTATTATCATCAGTTACAGTACCATCGCCATTATCTGTGTAAGATGGAAGTGTTGTACTATATTGTGCATCTTGACCATAGAATGATTCACCTTCACTAGGGGCATCTATTATGTTTCCTTCGTCATCATAAGTTTTGCTTTGCATTGAATCAGTTACAACATAGCTAACTGAAGGTAGAGTTGAATTCTTTGTACTTTGTGTTGAATTACAGCTAACAAAAGCTGCTCCTATTACACTTGCAGCTATTGCAGTAAAGAGTAAATTTCTTGATTTCATTGAGTTTTCCTTTAATCGTTTTTTTATTTGTTGAATTAAGATTATATCAGGATTGTGAAGAATATGTGAAATAATTAAATTAATTTTAAGAAATTCTATTTTAAAGAAATAAAGTATAAAATACTCCTAATATATACTAATCGCTACTATCAAAATTAAAAATGAATATATTATAGGTAGAAAGTAAATATATTTTTAAAAAATTATAGTTCACGTAGATTTCACATTTTAGGTATACTATAATTAAAAAGTTGATAATATTTCTAAAGAAAATATTAAAGAATTAAATTTAAATTATAGAGATAAAATTATGGATAAAGAAAAAATATTAATCGTTGATGATGAAAAACACATTAGACGTCTTGTCGGAGACTATCTAACCCACTCAGGTTATATAACACAAGAGGCTTTTGATGGTCAGGATGCCTTAGAAAAAATAGTTGAAGATTCATATGATCTTGTATTACTTGATATAAGAATGCCAAAGATGGATGGATTTGAAACACTTAAAGCTCTTAGAGAATATAGTGAAGTACCAGTTATGTTTCTTACAGCTTTAGATAATGAGAAAAGCGAAATACAAGCACTTAATGATGGTGCTGTTGATTATATAACAAAACCTTTCTCATTCGATATTTTAATTGCTAGAATTAAAAACTTCCTAAAAAGAAATAAACCTAGTGAGTTAGAAACTTTTGGTGAGCTATCAATAGATAGAGTCAAAAATGTTGTATATATTGATTCTCGCTTGATTGATTTAACTCAAAAAGAATTTGATATATTAGACTATCTTTGCCAAAATCAAGATAGAATATTTTCGAGAGATTTACTTTTAGATAGAATCTGGGGAATATCCTTTTATGGTGATGAGAGAACTGTAGATACACACATCAAAACACTTAGAAAGAAATTAGGTGATTGCGGTAACTATATTAAGACAAAAAGAGGAATGGGTTATTACTTTGAAATCAATTAGACAAAGATTACTATTAGGATTTACTATTATTGAAGTACTATTATTGTTAGCAGTTTTTGGACTTAACTATTTCTTTGCAACTGATTTCTACATTACAAATAATAATAGAATTCTAAATAAATATATTGGCGAGGGCATAGAACTATATTACCCTAATGATATTCCTGAGTTAAACAACTATATCGCACTAAATACTGGTGCTAATTCACAGATTATATCAAGCAAAATTCCAGACCAAGTCCTATTTGGACCAGGTCGTATTGCTCCAGAAAATGTTGATCCACTTATTATTGATAAAAATGATCCAACCCAAATTTATGGAGATGAGAATTTAGAAGAAACTAATACTATAGATAATAAAAAACCAATCTTTGATTCAACTAGACGTGATTCCTTATTTATTAACATGAAAACATTAATTGAAAACGCTGATAAATTAGATGGAGAAACCTATACAATGGTAACACTGGGTGAAACAAATAGGAATAGATTCATATTAAGTGCTACAAAACTTGGAGACGATGCATATTTAATAACAGAATCTGGATTAGGTATTGTAGATAGTTCCTTCATAATATTTACATCATTTTTGTTAATTTCACTCTCACTCGTATTTGTTCTTGCTTTTATTGCTATTTGGTTCTATGCAACAACATTTACAAATCCCTTAAAAAAATTAAGCTTAAAAACAAAGAAAGTATCTAAACTTGATTTTAGCGGAGAACCTTTAGTACCATCTCATAGGGGCGATGAAATTGATATGTTAATCAATTCCGTTAATGCTATGGAAAAAGAATTAGCAGCATCAATAAAGGAACTAAGATATTCAAATCACTTATTAGAGCAAGAATTAGCAAAAGAAAAAGATTTAGACAATCTTAGAAATAGATTCTTATCAGATGTATCTCATGAGTTAAAGAACCCACTATCAATCATAAGCGGATACTCAGAGGCTCTTGATAAAGGTATTATTAAAAATGATGAAGATAAACTTTATTATATTAATGTAATACATAGTGAAACTATAAGAATGAATAGATTAGTTAAAGATCTATTAAATTTAAGTAGATTATCTGCTCCTGGATTTAAAGTAGAAAAAGAGCCTTGTGATTTAGTAAATCTAATTCATGAAACATTCTATAACTATAAAAAAGCATTTAAAGACAAAGAGTGCACCGTAGAATGGAATATTCCAGATGAGTTAATACTCAATTTAGACCCTATTAGATTCTCTCAGATTTTAACGAATCTATTTGATAATGCGCTAAAACATGTTGAGCAAAAAGGTAGAATTCAAATCAGTTTAGAAAAAGGTGAAAGAGAAGATGGTTTCAACCTTGAAATAGGAAATACGGGAGATCTTATTCCTGAGGATGAACAGTCTAGAATTTGGGAAGGTTTTTATCAAGTCGACACAGATACAAATGGTTCTGGATTAGGGCTTACAATTGTAAAAAAATTAGTAGCTCTTCATGATGCCTCTATTAGTTTATGGGTTGATGATATGAATAGATTTAGAATAAAGAGATAATATCAATGTGCTAAATTAGATCATGCTTTAATTGTTCTAATTTAGCACTTTTTTTAAATCTATAATAAAATAGATTAATCTAATTATTTAAGTGTAAACAAATATTTAGAAAGATATAGTGGATTATCATCAGTGTTAAAAACACCACCAATTGATTCATTATAAAATGGTGATGTTAATACCAAATCATGTTCATTAGCAAAATCTAGAGCCTTTTTGAAAATTGCTACTTCTCTCTCATAATTATTATAGACATAAGTAACTAAATAAGTCCCTTTTTCTCTCTTAACTGAAAGCGGCACCTCTTCTAATATAATTGAATAAATCCCATCATATACTACTTTCTGATCATCATCATTTGTACTTTTTAAAATTTCAACGCTATCAAATTTTCCATAGGTTCCCACAAAATAGTTAGAGTTAATATTATTTTCTCTAGATATCTTATCTAATTCTTGATAGGCATTAATAAAGGCCTCATCACTATTTATAGTTCCCTCAATCTGAACATAATAAGTTTCTTCTACTTCCATAACTTTAAAAGTATTTAAGTTTTCAATAGCATCTTTGACCTCTTTCTTCTCAAGGCTCAACGCTTTTTTTAAATCAGTTAATCTCTTTATTTTCAAATCTAAATCAATCTCAGCATCACTTATTAGTTTAAAAAGATTTCTTGGACTCTTTTTATCTAAATGCTCTTTTATTTTTAAAAGCGAAAGTCCTAATTGTTTTAAAGCATCAATTATTTGATAATTCTCATATTGTTGATACGAGTAATATCTATAACCATTTACAGCTTTAAAAGATGGTTTAAGTAAACCTATTTTATCATAATATAGAAGTGTATCACGTGAGCTACTTGTTAGTTTTGCAAACTCTGATACTGAAAAATATCCATTCATTTTAACATCCTTGACTATGGAGTTACTCCATAGTCTATAGTATAAGAGAATTAAGGTATAAACAAGTCAATTATGAACAACGAATTAATGAATGATAAATTAACAATAGATTTAAACGCAAAAGCACTTCTCAGTAAAACAATATTTTCAATAGGGTTATTAATTTTTACGTCTCTCTACACGATTGTAGATAGTATCTTTGTATCAAATTATATTAACACAACAGCACTAGCCGCTATTAATATATCTCTTCCTATTACTAGTGTTTTAGGAGCTTTCTACTTTATGATTTCCTCAGGTGGAAATGCCTGGGTTTCAATTAGATTAGGAATGGGAGATAAAGATAGAGCAAACAGAGACTTTTCACTGATCATCTACTTTGGTGTTCTCGTAGCAGTTCTACTAGAACTTATTATATTACCAAATATAGATTTCATCGTAAAAAGCCTTGGAGCTCAAAGTGGAGACTTGTATACATACACTAAAGATTATTTATTTATACTTACACTTTTCACACCACTCTTTTTACTTCAAATAATATTCCAAGGATTTCTTTTTGTCGAAGGAAATGGTAAATTAGCGCTTATTTTAACAGTAATTTGCGGTTTAGCAAATGTTTTATTTGACTATCTATTTATTGCCATTCTTGATTTAGGAATAGTTGGTGCTGCCTACGGTACTAGTATAGGATTCTTAATTGGAGCTATTGGGGGACTGTATTTTTTCCTAAAAAATAAAAAGGGGCTTCACCTTGGAAAATTCTCAAGAAATATGAGAGTAATTGTGGGAACATTAACTAATGGTTCAAGTGAAATGGTTACAAATGTATCAACAGCTATTACAACATTTATGTTTAATGCACTAACACTTAAATATGCTGGTGCAGATGGTGTTGCAGCTATAACAATAATACTTTACTGCCAATTCCTATTTTGCTCTATTTTCTTTGGATTCTCTATGGGAGCATCTCCGTTAATCGGATATGCATGGGGAGCAAAAAAATATAAATATACTAGGG
This sequence comes from Sphaerochaetaceae bacterium, assembly GCA_963678765.2. GTDB lineage: Bacteria > Spirochaetota > Spirochaetia > Sphaerochaetales > Sphaerochaetaceae > Pleomorphochaeta. The sequence goes on from CAXXVM010000007.1 coordinate 94,618, forward strand.
ACTTACTTAGATTATGCTATAAATTAGTTATTATATTCCAACTAATTATGTTTGCAATTTCAATAACTCAAGCATCATTAATTGCAAGTATGTTTACCTCTAGTGATAATCCTGTATTTGGACTCAGTACACACGGACTTAGAATATTCTCATTTAGTTTTCTTTTCTGTGGTATATCAATATTCTCATCAAGTGTATTTACAGCATTAGGAGATGGCAAAAGATCTGCATTCTTATCATTTGTTAGAGTATTTGTATTTACAATTTTCTTTTTATATACACTCCCTCTTATTTGGGGACTTGATGGAATTTGGTTAGCAATTCCAATTGCAGAGGCTCTTATGGTTATTATTGATATTATATTCTTAGTAAAACTATCACATAGGCTTACAGATTTCAGTCATGAAAAGAAATTACGAGCAATTTAATTAGAAACAAAAGAAACTATTAAACTAAATTTATATGCAATAATAAAATTGAATAAATGTTTAATAGTTTCTCACTCTTTTATAACTTAACTATATTGTTAGAAGTTTTTCATTATCTTTTAGAATCTTTGTTAAAGGCTGACCCATATAATCTAAATTGACACCTAAATTTTCAATTTCCTTTTCAACACCTAATTCACGAGCACAAGCTCTGCATGCAGAAATTTTTACACCATTTGCCATAGATTTCTTTATACATTCTTGAATTTCTTTATCCTCTGATGCCAGTTTAACAGTAGCACCCCATAGAATAATTTCAACACTCTCCCACCATTTAACCTCTAAAGCTTTATTGGCATACATAAATACCATAAATTTACCTGTAATTGGATCTCCGGTAGTCCATAGGATATTTAATTTTGTTTTTTCTGACATTTTTAATTCCTTTAATATTTTGTTTGTTAATAGAAAAAATTAACAATTTCTTTTAATATATGACCAGTCGTCTATAAATGTCAATATAGTATACTCTACCTTTATTTAAAAACAATCCCTCTTATCTTATAATTAGGGGAAGATAAGAGAGATTGTAAGATTATTAATTTTTAATACAACTACTAATTAAAAATTTCATTATTTGATTTTTTTAGCCCATAAATATTCATGTGGAGCTATTTTAAATCCCCAACCAGGTACTATTTCACGGCCAGTGAAAATATCTTTATAAGTACCAATAAGACAATTAGTCTTAACAAATTCTTCATTATCACTAAATGATGAGATACAAAGTAATTCTTCATCATCATTAGTACGTCTTATTAAAAAAACTTTATCATTAAAAGTATCCCAAGTAGTTGTCTTTGCATCACTGTCAAAACAAGTACTATGGCATTTTGCATCAATCAATGATTTTATACCAGTGTATATTCTCTCTTGATAGATACCTTTCTCTGTTATTTTTTTTGCTTTATCCCAATCAAATGGACTTCTGTGAATATTTCTACTATCATCAGCTCTATTTTCATCTGCTAAATAAGAGTAGTCATTTAATTGAGCTATCTCATCACCACTAGATAATAGTGGAAAGCCTTCAATTGAAATCATTGCCGAATGCAGTAATAATACTCTTTGAATAGCTCTATCTAATTTTATTGAATCTTTCTCAAATAAAGCTTCTTCTATTCCGCATAATGATGCTGTTGTTCCACAGCTTCTTGCATCTTTAGTAATATCATCATAATTATATAATGCACCACGAGAATAACTATAATTGTAGGTCCCCTCATAAAAATGATATAGAAATTGTTTATGAGATAAAGGATCAATACCTAATTCTCTCTCTACATCATCATCAAGTGCCCATCCAATATCATCATGACACCGTAGGTAATTTACAAAATGAGCGTGAGGTGGAAGCGATAATATTGAATTAACTTGTCTTACTAGTAATCTAGTATCTTGGCTTGCAAGTGAATCCCAGAAATTAGCCATTGTTGCAGCATTATATAATAAATGACACTCAGGGTGTTCTTCACTACCGAAATATGATGCAAGTTCACTAGGGGCCATAACTACTTCACCTTTTAAAATTACAGATGGACAGACTATTTCCATTGCAATTCTAATTATTCTTACAATACTGTGAACTTGTGCTAAATTTCTGCACTTTGTTCCAAGCTGTTTCCAAATATAAGGAATAGCATCTAATCTAAAGATTTCAACGCCAAGGTTTGCAAGAGACAACATACTATCAATAATATCGTTCAACACTTTATAATTTGAATAATTTAAATCCCACTGAAATGGATAAAATGATGTTAAGACCCACTTACCACTTTCTTCATCAAAGCTAAAATTACCAGGGGCTGAAGATGGGAATACTGATGGTACTATTGCATCATATTCATCAGGGATAGTTCGATCATCATAGAAGAAATAATGAGACTGAGCCTCTTTATCTCCCCTCTTAGCAGCAAGAGCTGTTGGATGAGTAGAAGAACTATGGTTCATGACAAAATCCATACAAAGACTCATCCCTCTTTTTCTCATTGCCTTTGTAAGACTACAAAGAGATTCATTTGAGCCAAATTTAGGATCTACTTCTCTAAAACTATCAACCGCATATCCACCATCATTATTAGGGTGTGGCATTTTTAATATTGGCATTAAATGGATATAATTAATCCCCAAATCAGATAGATAGTCTAGTTTATCCTCTAAGCCTTTTAATGATGAAGCAAAAAAGTCACAATACATAGTTATTGCTACCATTTTATTTGAAGTGTACCACAATGGATTCTTAACTCTTTTAGAATCTAGTATTTTTAAATCTCTTCCTCTCTCCTTGAAGCGATTCTTTAATATATCTTTTACAGCATCAAAACCTTCAGAGGAGTTATAAAGGGAATAATATAGTTCCCCTAACTCAGTATCAAATTTTTTATATCTATCATCAAATACCATTTTTTCAGATCCCCTTAATACAAAAAGTATAAATTAATATAACATCTAAACCGGTTTAGTGCAACTATTATTTATTACTAGAGATTAGTAAAAATACAAATAATTTATTCTATTTGAATATTTACATATATATTTTACGTTCTAATTAAAGATTATACCAACATACGATAAGTAATAGTTTGAGTAATTATCAACATAATAAAATCCAGAGTTATAATCACTTTACATGTAGTAAGTCAAACTAAATCATGGAAATCATTGTATTTTCTCTGCTAAAATTTTCAGACAAGCATATGTATTGACACCTATATTTTGAAGTAATATGCTTTAAAAGCATATTTAAGAACAAAGATTACTGCAAAGGGAATTAATAATGAAAAAATTATTCACAGTTTTAGGTATTGGCTCTCTAGTAATTGGAGGACTATTTGCTTTAAATTCAGGAAACAATTTAAGTATCGATGTAAAAGCCTCTCAAGAAGAAAAAAGCCCAGATTTTATAATTATGTATGGGGATTCTTCTCAAGCAGCAGATACAGGAGAATTAGGATTATTCAATGTTTCTTCAAATACAAATGGTACATTAGATTTTAGTAAAAATACACAAACTGATGCTTTTACTATTACATTAGCTAAGAATATTAACCTAAGAGATGAAACTGATTATTTTATCTCCATAGAACCAGGATTTTTTATAGGTCAAACTAATTCCGGTGAAATCATTCTTACGGATTTTCCTATAACCGTAAGACAGCCTGCAAACCAAGTTACAACAGCAACTGCACTTAACTTTGTTTTTGCACCTGCATCTAGCGATAATGCAATTGCAACAATCGAGAGATCTTATGCTCAAGGTTTAACAAAAAGTGATTCTGATGAAGCTATTTTTGGTAGATTCTATTTAGATTGGGATGGCTCTGATTCGATTGTAGCAACTGAGTATTCAAGTACAATAACTATAACAATTACACAAGCATAATTTACATTAATTTACATAATTAAGTACAAGAACCCAAGGAGAAATCTTTGGGTTTTTTAGTTTTAAAATCTAAAGACTTATTTATGTCTCAATAAAAAAAAGAAGACTAATAATTTATTGACAATTTCTAAAAACAGGTTATCCTATAAGTAACCTAATAAGATTCTTTTTGTTGTTTAAATACTTCTTGTTAGTTATTGAATCATTTAGAAGGATATAGTTCTCAGTAACTTTGATTAGTGTCATCATAGTTATTTTATCCTTTTAATACTTCCAAAGCCATACAAATTTATTTAAGTTTGTATGGCAATCTTTTTTTTAAAATTAGCCATAAATATATTTCTAAATTTATATAGCTATGATAAATAAGTACCTAAATATTTCAAAATAGTGGTTAAGTTTAATTTGATAAAAATCATGAGAATCTATAATTTATCAATATCATTTTAGGGTATATGAAATATACACATGACATCTATCATAAGGTGTTATTTTTTAAGTCTAGGGCGTGCAAATAATTAAAAATTAAATTTTCTGAAACATTTTATTGACAATACAAAAATGTATTGTATTATATATATAATCTAATTCAATATTTTTGTTGTTTATCAGTATTAAATTAGTCATTGTTTTTATTGTACAAGAATATAGTTCTCAGTAATTAAGACCTGTGTTATCTTAATTATCTTTATTCTTATTATTGTTCCTTAATCCATACATTTTCATTTTGATTTTGTATGGTATTTTTTTTATTAGGACCACTATTCATAAAATATTAACTATTATTTAAAATATCCAAGCAATGTAGATATTTCAGATGCTGCTGTTTTTAATATATTGATATACTTTGGAACATCATTTCTATCGATACGATAGATTGGCCAAGAAGAACTAATTGCAGCTTCAATATGATTTTCATGATTAAATATAGGTACACTTATACAGAAGATACCACCTTCATTTTCTTCATCATCGAATCCGTAACCGCGTTCTCTAATTGCAGCTAAATCTTCTTTTAGTTGGTTCTTATCAGTGATTGTCTTTGTAGCACGTCTAATTAAATCAGTACTTTCGATGTATTCATCGATGTAAGTTTCATCCTGATAGGATAAAAGACATTTACCGAGTCCACTACAATATAGGGGGATATTCTTACCTACTCTTGAATACATTCTAACAGTATTAGAAGATTCAACCTTCATAATATAAACAGCTTTATCATCTTCAAGAATTCCCATATGGATAGTTTCATTTAATTCATCTCTTAGTTTATCAATAATTGGGCGTGAAATTTCAATAATTTCTGTCCAATCAAGTGCTCTTGAGCCAACTGAAAACATTCTAAGAGTTAGAGAGTAACTATCATTTGGATTTTTGATTATGTATTTTGCTTTTGTAAGTGTAGTTAATAGTCTCAAAGCTGTAACTTTAGGAATGCCTGTCTTTTCTGAAATTCTTTCAAGATTAAGTTCTTTCTTTTTAGAAAGTGTTTCAAGTATTGTTAATACTCTACCAGTAGTTCCAAGTTCGTTCATGAGATCCCCGTTTATTTAGGATAGGAAAGATTAATACAAATCTTTCCTATCATTAATTAATTTAGTACTATTCTTGCGTATTTATTATTTATTAGCAAGTCTATAATTCTTGATTTTTGTAACTGCTTCATCACTAAGTGCTGTGATTGTATCCCAATCTTCACTTTCGATCTTATCAGATTTACAAACCCAAGAACCACCGATAGCAATTACAGATTTAGCTGTAGCATAAGGTTCTAAGTTTTTAGGACCGATTCCACCTGTTACCATAAATTTAACTTGAGGGAATGGACCACCAAGATTCTTTAACATTGGAATACCACCAGAAGCTTCTGCTGGGAAGAATTTCATTACATCAATACCCTTAGCAAGTACATTCATCACATCAGATGGAGTACATACACCAGGAATGTATGGAATATTATTAGCAATTGCCCAATCACATACTTCTTCTAAATAACCAGGTGAAACTATGAATTGTGCGCCTGCTTTTACAGCAATTTCTGCTTGTTTAGCATTGATAACAGTACCAGCACCAACATACATTTCTGGACATTCTTTAGCAATTAATTTAATTGCATCTTCTGCTGCTGCAGTTCTGAATGTAACTTCAATTGCAGGAATTCCACCCTTAAGTAAAGCCTTTGATAAACCTACAGCTTTCTTAGCGTCATCTAGTGCAACAACAGGTACGATTGCTGCATCTTTTAATTTTTTATAAAAATCTTCAAACATGATATCCTCCTAAAAGTAAGTAAATATTAACATGGTTTTACAAAAAATGGAATACTATTCCGTTTTTTATTGACAATAATTATTTTCCATTCTATTCTGTGCAAGTGGAGGATTCAGAATAATGAATAAATACATAACTTTTGGTGAAATAATGTTGAGATTAAAATCTCCTAACAATGAGAGATTCTTTCAATCTCCTGCTTTAGAAGCAACTTTCGGTGGTGGTGAGGGTAACGTAGCAGTTTCTCTTTCTCGTTTCGGTGAAGAGGCTCATTTCATTACAGCACTTCCTGAAAATGATTTAGGTATGCACTGTACTGAAGAAATTAGAAAACATGGTGTTATCACCGATGGTATTAAATATGTTAAAGATTCAAGAATTGGAATCTATTACCTAGAAACAGGTGCATGTCAAAGACCTAGTAAAGTTGTATATGATAGAGCAGAAAGTGCTTTTGCAACAACAACAGGCTATGAGTTTGATAAGTTAATGGATGGAGCAACTTGGTTCCATATCTCTGGTATCTCACCAGCTGTAAGTCAACTTTCAGCAGATGAATCTCTAAGAGCTATGAAAACAGCTAAAGCAAAGGGTGCTACCGTATCTATTGACCTTAACTACAGAAAGAAACTTTGGAAATATGGAAAAGATGCTCCAACAGTAATGAGAGAATTAACTAAATATGCAGATGTAATCATTGCAAACGAAGAAGATATTCAAAAATGTCTTGGCATTGCTTCAGATTCAGATGTTACTAGTGGTGAACTAGATGTTTCCTCTTATGAAAAACTAGCACAGGAAGTTAAAAAACAATTCCCTAACGTTAGCAAGGTAGCTATTACATTAAGAGAATCACAATCAGCAGATCACAATGACTGGTCAGCAGTTATTAGTGGTACAACAGGTTTCTATCACTCAAGAAAATATGAAATTAAAAACATCATTGATAGAGTTGGTGGAGGAGATTCCTTCTCAGCTGGTATCATATATGGTTTAACTCACTATGATAGTGAAGAACAAGCTCTTAACTTTGCAGTTGCAGCTTCAGCTCTCAAACACACTATCTCAGGTGACTTTAACTTATCAAGTTTAAGCGAAGTTCAAACCTTAATGGGAGGAGACGGATCTGGAAGAGTACAACGTTAATTAATTTTTAGTTCAAAAGAATTATGGTATAATAGTAATTTAGCTAACATTATGTTACTTCAGAGGGTGATATAGTGTTAGCTTTTTTATGTCCTATGACTAAAATTTTTATCCTTAAGCATTTTAAATAAATGTCAGAACACCTTTATATTCTCTAAATTATAACAACAGAGGTAGTACTATAGCTCTTATTTTGCTTTAGGACTAATATAATTTATAAGGGACAAAATTAAGGAGATATAAGATGAATAAGAGATTTATTACAATATTAATGATAGCTACTTTTATAACTACTTCAGCCTTTGCTTTTACATCTAAAACTGTTAATAGTGCAAAACTAGAACAACAACTTGATAGACGAATGTATAGTGATTACTATAATACTTCGAGTTTAATTATGGGACTATCATCATCACCGTTTTCATCATCAGATGATAATGATTTTCAATGGGGTCTTGAAAGTGCTCTTTATAAATATTATGGATTAAGCAACTTCGGAACTGTAAATAAAATCGCAATCTTATTTGAGGATCAAAATCAATATGCTAGTCTAAATCTGAGTAGTGGTATCAATTTTAGGTTCAATTACAATGAGAGTGTAGATTATAATATAGGACTTGCTCCACAATTAAACTATTATATAGATATTAATCAAACAAGTGGAAGTGTTGAAAAAACAAGACTATTTTATCTAGGTGGCGAGCTTAGTGCTAATGTCAGATATTATGTTTTTGAATCATCTCCAGAATTTTCTCTAAACTCAGGGATTCGAACTAGCTATGCTAAAAGATTATACTTTAATTCAAGTGAAGATTTTGAAACCGATAGATTCCAAGTACAATTTAGTATTGGATTTACATATGCTTTTTATGGTTCACAATTAAAGAGTACAAAAACTGAAATTATTAAATAATTTAAATATTAGGAAATTTGGGGAGAGTTAACTCTCCCCCGTATTACTAGAGAATGAAACTAAAACTTAAAATATTTTTGTTCCGCAGATATATTTTGATATAATATTCTCACTAGAACCAAGATATATGAATTTTTCTATTCTATCAAAAATACTAAATTCTGTTGAAAACGGAATTGATGAGTCATCTATTACAAGAGCATCAAATTCATATCCACTCTCAAAGCTACCTACCTTTCCAAAAAATTCTCCACTACCCTTTGTAGCAAGATAAAAGGCCTCACTTGTAGATAGTGCACAACAATTAGAATCGACTAAACGCCAATAAAGTTTTGAAACTTGAATCGCATAGGCTATAGATCTAATCATATTGGGAGAACTTCCTGCCGCCATATCTGTAGCTAGTCCAACTTTTAAGCCTTTATCTAAAAACTTTCTTATAGGAGCAATCCCTGAACTAAGATTTATGTTTGATTCGGGACTATGTGCTACAAACACACCATTTTCCTTCATCAAATCAATCTCATCCTCAGGACAACTAACACAGTGTGCCATTATAGTTTTAGATGTTCCACCAAATAATCCATATTGATTATATGCATCACCATAGTTTTTTGAATTGGGACAAAGTTCTTTTACCCATTCGATTTCTTTCTGATTTTCACTTAAGTGAGATTGAAGAGGAACATTGTATTCATCTTGAATTTTGTTTAATCCATTCATTAAATCATCGCTACAACTTGGTATAAAACGAGGAGTTAGAATAGGTTTTACCCTTTTATAATTTCTTTTCTTTGTTTCCTCTAACCAAAATATTGTAGAATCAATGGATTCTTGAGTAGATTCAACTAGATAATCTGGACTATTTCTATCCATATTAACTTTTCCTACATAAGCAATTAATCCAGATTCTTCAAGTTTATCCATTAGTTTTAATGTAGCATTAGAGTGAAGTGTTCCAAATAAACAAGCTCTAGTAGTTGCGCCATTTTTCAATTCATCCACAAAAACTGAGTAAATTTTATCTGAATGCTCATCATCTTTAAACTTACTCTCTTCTGGGAAGGTGTAGGTATTAAGCCAATCAAGCAATTCAAGCGACATTCCAGATGATCTAAATCTATATTGTGGTGCGTGAACGTGAAGATCTATTAATCCTGGAATAATAATTTTTCCAGTATAATCAATAAAATCTAATTGAGAATATTCTTTTGGTTTCTCATCAAATATGTTTATAACTTTATTATCTATAACAACAAGATAGTTATCTTTTTTTATTTCAAATTTCTCTTTTGTAAGAGTATGTACAAAAGTTCCTTTTATAACGAAACTATTCATTACTACATCTCCTTTGTTTTGTTCATAAACTCAGATATTATCGTACTTTGTTTGTAAAAAAGTCAACAAGAATGTAAATTACTACCTTATTCCTAAATATATTTAAAATAATGAATTAATACTTATCATAACGGGTATGCTTATTATACTAAAAATTGTTGAAACACTTAAAAGAGTTGATGCATATTTTTCATCCTTACCAAATTTCATAGCAAACATAGGAGCAGAAGCTCCTACAGGACAACTTATCCCGATAAATACAATTAACCAAACAATCGGTTCTACTATAATAAATTTCTTTAATACGAAAACGTATAATAAGAGAGAACAAATAGGTACCAAAATATTATGTAAAATAACAATATAATATACTCGAGCACGTAGAAATAACTCACTCATCTTACATTTTGATAGAGTGGCACCAATTACTAACATTGTGAGTGGAGTGACCATACTTGCAATCATATTAAGAGGAGTCATGAAAATTTGAGGAAGTCTTATATTTGTACAATAGAATATTAAGCCCACTATGATAGCAATCATATTAGGGCCCTTAAATACATTTAGTATATCATTCTTATCTAACGAACCTTTAAGAATCATTACACCATAAGACCATAATATTATATTAAATGTTGTGATAAAACCTGTACAAAGGAAGACACCTTCAGCTCCAAATAACGCTAGCATTAAAGGGATACCTATATTACCACAATTGGTATACATAATAGCCATTCTTTCAACAAGGTATACTCTTTCATCACCTTTAGCTCTAATGAAGATCCTAGATATTATTATAGAGAGAACCATTAATATAAAAGATAAAATTATTACATATGATAAATTCTTAAGTTTAGAGGGAGAATATACAGTCTGATAACTTGTAAAAATTAGAATAGGAGAAACAACATCAAGTAATAATGCATTTATTCTCTTATTTCCTTCACTACTAAAAACACCTTTTTTGGCCGATATCAAACCAATAACCATCATAACAAACATCCCAAAGATAGAGATGGCTGTATTATTAACAATATTCAAAAAAATTACCCCGCAAACTTATAATACAGAACGCACTATAAGCCTAAAAATATAATTTTTCTACTTATTATTCACTTATATTTTGGATATTAGAATTGTTTCGATTGTTTCATTAATAGAAGTAAAGGGGTACAATAAAATATGAGATAAATTTTATTGTAGTAATTAGGAGTGAATAATCATCTTATAAATTAAATAATATCATGCTTTTCAGCTCAATATTTAAGAATTTCATCATCCTAAATACTAAAATTAAAATAGAATTAAAAGAGTGAGTTTATACTAACTACAATTGGAATTGTTAATATGCAGAAGATTGTAGAAACACTAAGGAGCGTTGATGCATACCTTTCATCTTTATCAAACTTCAAAGCGAACATAGGAGAAGAGGCTCCTACAGGACAACTCATTCCAATAAATGTAACTAACCAAACAATAGGTTCTACAACAAAGAATCTTTTTAACACAAAAACATATAATAAAAGTGAAATCAAAGGTACTACGATATTATGTAAGAATACAATGTAATAAACACGAGCACTAAAGAATAACTCTTTTATCTTACACTTTGATAATGTTGCTCCAATGATTAACATTGTAAGTGGTGTTACTATACCTGCAATCATACTAAGAGGATTTAGAATTATCTGAGGAATTCTAATATTTGTTACATAACATATAAGTCCCACTATGATTGCAATCATATTAGGGCCTCTAAATATATTCAATATATCAGTTCTATCTAAAGAACCTTTTAGCATCATTACACCATATGACCATAAAATTATATTTAGAGCGGTTATTACACCAGTACAAAGAAATACACCTTCAGAACCAAATAATGCAAGCATCAAAGGAATACCTATGTATCCACAGTTGGTATACATAATAGACATTCTTTCAACAAGATATACTTTATCATCTCCCTTAGCTCTTATGAAAACTTTGGACAATACTATTGCTAATATCAATAGTATAAGAGATAAAATAATAACACCTAATAAATTTTCAAGCTTTTCTGGAGAAAATTCAGTTTGATAACTTGTAAAAATTAAAATAGGTGAAACTATATCAAGTAATAATGAGTTAAGTGTTTTATTGCCTTCGCTACTAAAGATACCTTTTTTGGCCGCAATTAAACCAATAATCATTATTACAAACATCCCAAAAATTGAGATGGCAGTATTATTAACAATATTCAAAAAAAACCCCACATATATATATATAATTTAGTTTTAACTATATGACAAATATCATAAATTTACTACTTATTATAGGCTATATGTTTGTTTATTTGGGTTATTTTATTGCTTCCTTAATTACATTATAGGAACCATCATAAATACCATTCTTGTAAGCTCTTTTTATATTCTCATTCATGAATATTCTATTTTCAGGAGTATCTATGATTAGAGATAATAATTGGAATGTTTTTTGTTCACTATCACATTCATAAGTTCCATCACCAATTTCTGAGGATCTAATTGCACCCCAGGCCTCATGACCACCTACTCTCTTAAGCATTAGCTTTGGAACTGGGTAGAAAGCCAATTCGCTAGGTTTAGTTAATAGTACATCGCATTCTCTCATTAATAGATTTGTTACATATACTGCTTGGAAAATATCGGATGAATAATAAATATTTATTCCCTCTAGTTTATCAGAAGCCTTAATTTTATCATAATCTTTCCAAACCCTAGCAGATGGAAATTTTTTCAACATCTCATCTAAAACACTCTCATGGTCTCCAACATTTACTAATACTGTAGCTTTATCCATGCATTTTTTTATTATATCTTCATATAATGTTGATTGAGCACCAGCACCACCAACAGTTAATAAGACTCTAGGAATCTCACCTTTGTTTGCTCTTTCTATTCTTGCATCACAATCTCTTTCAATATTAGTAACTAACTCATCATCTATATAATGACCGGTATAAACAATATCACTCTGGGGCATATTAGAGAGAGGATTATCAAGCATATTTCTCATAGATAAATATCCCCAATATGATGATTGCGTTTGAACAGTATGAATAGAACCAGGTGAAAGATGAAGTGCCATAGGCCAGTTATCAGGGATAGCGTTTACAACATGTTTCATTCCTGCCTCTATTGCTGCTTGAGCTGTCCATACATGAGTTCCGATAAAAGGAATATCTTTTGGAATATCTCTGAAAATTGGACTCATCAATTTTGTTACCTCTAAATCAGAGGCATTATAGGACAGTTTTGCAAAACCTACACTATTGAGAGGTTCCCAATAGAACTTATTAAATAGTTTATATTTTTGTGACCATCTAGATCCCATCGAATAGAGTTTATTTGAATTCTCAATTATTTTAGAGCCTGTGGTTTCACTAAAGGATGCTAAATCCATCCATATTGGAGTATATCCCATTGAATGAGCGGCACTGCACATTGCCATTGCAATACGATAGTGACCAAATCCCATTCTAATATTACCAATTATTATTGGATTTTTAATACCAGAAAGAGACAAAGGTTTATCAGAGCCAATTAATCTCTTAGTTCCTAAATCAGATAAAACTTCATTAGTATCTAGAGTTAGGTGGTAAATCTTATTACTATCATCACCAAATTTCTTTACCATCTTTTTTCTTTGTTTAATTGCCTTTTTATAATCTTTATTTTTTATAGGATTATTATAAATTGTCAAATCTCTCTCCTTTTAAATAGCAGTGTTAATCTGTTTTGATAGCACTACTATCAACATGATAGTAATACTATCATGTGAATAATGAGCTGTCAACTTAGCTTTAACATATTCCTTTAAACCAGCAAATTAATGTATTTAGAGAAAATGATAATATTAAATATGAAGAAATATTAGAGCTTTTAACATTACTTAAGAAATAAGAGTATTATCACACTACAAAGATTGAGAAAAATAAGTGATAATAATAAATACAAGATATTTATCATATTAATGAGTTTGTAAAGGATAGATATCCTTTATCAAACAGGGGATTTATCAATATAATAAAAATCTATTTTTCAAAAAAATATCATAGCTATAATTTTAAATAAAATTATAAAGAAATAAAATTTAGTCTTAAACTACTTTTTTTAGTGACAGGACTAATATCCTATGATAGTATTACTATCAAGCTGATAGCGATACTATCATGTAAAATATGAGGTGTCATCTTGGATTATTCAGAATTACAAAATAAAACAAAAGATAAGATAATAGAATCAGCATTTAATCTATTTTCTTCTAAAGGTATTCATAATGTTTCTATAGTTCAAATAGCTAATGATTCAGAGGTTGGTGTAGCTAGTATTTATCGTTATTTCGGAACAAAGAAAACCATAATAAACAATTGTGCTAACTATGTTTGGAAAAAAATGGCAACAATTTTAGAAAACACAACATCTTCTAAAGAATTTATTAACTTATCTGGTATAGATAAAATAGAAAAATTACTCAATCTATTTGTTATGCTATATACGGAGAAAACTGACTATTTAAAATACATATCAGAATATGATGCTTATTTAGCTCAGGAAGAATTAAGTGCCGAGGAAAAAACTCTCTATAATAAGAATTTCCTCTTATTCCGAATTATTGCAGAGATGTTTTATAACGAGGGAATTAATGATGAAACTATACGAGATGATATCGACTTTGAAACATTTTACTATTCAATAACAAGAGCTCTTCTTGATGTCAGCATGAAAGGTGCAAACTCACCTATTCTAATTGAAACCGATAATGTTGTTTCAATTGATAAACAGTTAAAGCAGCTAATATCAATGGCAATATTTTATTGCAAAAAGGGAGATTGAATTTTATGAATGCGACTATTTGGTTATTTGCAATTGGTCAACTTGGTTGGGCAACTTTAGCGGGACTTGTTTCTAACTGGTTAGTATATTTTTACCAACCATCTCAAGATGCAATAAGTGCTGGTCAATTATTATATGTTCCACAAGGTAGAGTAGTACTTGGTGTATTAACTATTATTGGTATTATTACAGCAGTTGGAAGAATATTTGATGCTTTTACTGATCCTTGGATTGCAAATTTAAGTGATAGAAGTACAAACCCTAAAGGTAGAAGAATTCCTTTCATGAGAGCTATCGCAATACCTTTTGCCGCTATTACAACATTAATATTCATGGCACCTGTTAAATCAATATCAGGAATAAATACTGCATGGTTATTATTTGCACTACTAGGATTTTACCTTTGTATGACTATTTACTGTACTCCATTCAATGCGTTAATACCCTTAATCGGTAGCGATCAAAAAAGTCGAATAGCTGTATCAACTGCAATATCCTTAACCTTTATAGTCGGAACTTCATTTGCATATTTAGCACCAATTATTTGGGGAGCTTTAACACCTTCTCTTGGTAGAGTTCTTGCTATGAGAACAACCTTTGGTGCACTCTCTATTTTTGCATGTATTTGTTTACTCATTCCAACTTTTGTTATCGATGAAACCAAACTAGGTGAATATACCCCAACTACTGAAAATGCATTTGAATCATTAAAAATAACCTTCAAAAATAAAGATTTTAGAACTTTTGTTTATAGTGATGTATTATATTTCACAGCTTTAACAATATTCCAAACAGGTCTTCCTTTCTTTGTAACAAGTTTAATGGGACTTGAAGAATCAGATACAAGCCTATTATTTGTATTAATGACTGCCTTATCATTAATTTGGTATCCTATCATTAATAAGTTGGCTCCAAAATATGGAAAAAAGAGACTTGTTAGAATAGCTTTTATTCTATTTGCATTTACCTATATATTAACATCACTATCAGGAATATTTGTAAGTGGATCTCTTGCTTGGGGCATCATGATAGTATCTTTATCATCAATTCCGATGGCAATTCTGGGTATACTACCACAAGCTATGGTTGCAGATGTTGCAGAAGAAGACTCCGTTAAAACTCAAAAGAATAGAGATGGTATGTTTTTTGCCGCAAGAACTTTTGCTTTTAAAATGGGCCAATCACTTGCTATGTTAATATTCACAGCCTTTGCAGCAAGTGGTATTATCGGCTACAGAATGGCAGCTATAACTGCCGCTGCTTTATGTATTCTAGCTAATGTTGCATTAATTAGATATGATGAGAAACGAATTCTAGAAGCCTGTCTAAAGCATGAAGCAGAGCTTCAAAATAACTAGATAAATTATAAGTAAAATATTTTAAAATAAATCGACCTCAATAAATTTCTATAATCTATTGAGGTCTTTATGAGTATAATTTTAATATTTCTATTCTTTCTGATTTACATAGTTTGCCCTAGAGGCTTCTAAATGAACTCTCATTAAATTAGCAGCCTTTTCTTCATCATGTTGGAAAATTGCATCTAGAACATTTCTATGATAATGCCTGTTTATTTCACTATGACTTTCATCTTTTAAAGTTGCATTAATTAGAGACTTTAAAAATATATTATAGGCAGTTGTAATTGAGGTTAATACAGGATTCCTTGCAGCAGCAACTAGATATTGATGGAATAAATTATCTGCTTCTGCATATTCTTCATCCATTATATCGCACTTCTCCATGGTATCAATGCACTTTTGAAGTTTTACAATATCTTCAGTAGTTGCTCTTAAAGCTGCTTTTCTTGCACAAGGAATTTCAATAATTTCTCTAACTTCAAATAAATCCATATCATCTACACCATTTATTGAAAACATGTCCAACATAGATCTAGTTAATACGTTAGAACTATCATTTACAATTTTAATGCCTTTTCCCTGGATTCGTTTTACAAAACCTCTAACTTCAAGAGACTTAACAGCCTCTCTTGTAGTAGCTCTTGAAACAGACAATTTTTCTGAAATTTCACCCTCACTTAAAAGGTATCCTGTTTCAGAATAATCCCCGGATAGAATCATTTCTTTAATTTTTTCTTGTGCATCATCTACTAGAGTCAAATTTTACCTCAATTAATTTTCTTAATCTTAATAATAATTAAATAACCAGTATTAAGCAAGAATTACTACTTTATCCTATCTGATATTTCTCAATTAATTTTCTATTAATATCAATACCCAGTCCCTCAAATTCACTTAAATGAATATATCCATCCTCAATAACTAATTTATTTTTATTAATCTCTTCTCTAAAAATATTTTCAGTTCTATCTAGTTCTAGATATACAGGAGGAACAACTAATGCTTCTGGAAAATCTGGCATAGAAAAACATGCATTAATTCCAACCGCAACAGCAATACCACTTCCCCAAACATGAGGATAACATTGAATATTTTCAACTTTAGCTAAAGCCATTATTCTTCTGAAAGCTGTTAATCCACCAGTAATACTACAATCTGGTTGCAGAATATCAACACAACGAGAATCAATTAGATTTTTAAAACCATATGCTGTAAATTCTGCCTCACCACCACTAATAGGTATGGATGTATTTGCTTTAACTTCTTGATAACCCTTTATATCTTCAGGTGGAACAGGTTCTTCAATCCAAGAAATGTCAAAAGGTTCAATTCCTTTTGCTAATTTAATAGCATTCATAGCATTATAGGCATGGTTAGGATCTACCATTAGTTCAATTTTAGAACCGATAGATTCTCTAACACTTTTAACCATTTTAATATCATCTTCAACACCAAAACCAATTTTCATTTTAATTGCACGGAAGCCTTTATTTGCATAAGATACAGCCTCATCAACTAAATCTTTTGGATTTTGGTTTAAAGCACTATGATAAAGTCCTGTTGCATATGGAAGTATAGTTTCTCTTCTAGCTCCTCCTAATAAAGTATATACAGGTAAATGAACACATTTTCCCTTAATATCCCAAAGAGCATTATCTACAGCACTTAAAGCTTCAATACAAGAACCTTTTTGACCATTGTCTCGTAATTTGTTATATAATTCATCCCAAATTTTTTCAGTATCAAATGGATTTTGTCCAATTAACATAGGGGTATAAACATTATCTAAAACACTCTTATTGATAAAAGCATTTCCAAAGGCCTCGCCCCAGCCGCTTAAACCATCATCGCAGATTATTTCTACAATCATAATTGTTCTTGTATTATACCATGCTTGTGAATAACAAAAACTTTTATCGCCTAATTTTTGAGAAACAATATATGATTTAACTTCTTTAATTTTCATTTCTTACCCCTAACTCAACTTATGCTTTTTTCATTTTATTATTAAGAATTGTTCTAACTACAGGAATAGCTAATGATGCAATAATTAATACAAAGAAGAACCAACAAATACCAGTAGATAAGAATGTTGTAGCATCACCATTACTCATTAATAAACTTCTTCTAAAGTGACTCTCTGCCATAGGTCCTAAAATAAGTCCCAATACTGCAGGAGATGATGATATATTTACTTTGTTTAGGAAGTATCCAATAATACCAAAAGTTAACATAACAATTACGTCAAATATATTATTCGCTAGAGCGTAAGAGCCAACAAAACATAGTAAGAAAATAATTGGAACTAATATCTGTTTAGGAATTGATAATACCTTTGTAAATAATCTTACACTGTTAATACCAAGGATGAACATACAAATATTTGCGATAAACATACCGATAAATATTGCATATACTGTTGGACCATTATTTTGGAATAGTAGAGGTCCAGGTTGTAATCCTTGTACTGTTAATGCTCCAATCATGATTGCTGCAACAGCATCCCCAGGAACACCTAATGTTAACATTGGAATCAATGCACCACCTGTAACACCATTGTTTGCTGCCTCTGGTGCTGCAATAGCTTCAGGAAGACCTGAACCAAATTTATCAGGAGTCTTTGATAAATTCTTAGCTTGTCCATAAGCTATGAAGGCTGCAATATCTGCTCCAGCTCCAGGAATACAACCAACCATTGTTCCTAAAGAACCAAAACCTAAACCACTTTTAACAATAACACCCCAGTCTTCTCTTTTTGGGAATACATGATCTACATTCTGGTTAACAACAGATTTTTGAGTCATTTCTTCTACGCTAATAAAAGCCTGGCTCATTGCAAATAATCCAATCATTACAGGAATATAGTTAATTCCACTGAAAAGATTCATATTGTTAAATGTAAATCTCATGGTACCTGTAATACTATCAATACCTATTGTCGCAATAAGGATACCTAAAGTACCACAAAGAATACCTTTAGCCATAGATTTACCGGAAATTGATGAGATAATACAAAGACCAAATACTGCTAACATAAAGAATTCTGGAGAACTAAATTTAAGAGCAAATTTAGCAAGTTGTGGAGAGATTAATAATAGATATATACAACTAACCATACCACCAATAAATGATGAACTTGTTGAAATACCCAAAGCTCTTCCTGCCTCACCTCTTGATGCCATTTTATAACCATCTAAAGCTGTAGCAGCAGATGCTGGAGTACCAGGAGTATTTAATAAAATAGCAGAAATTGAACCACCATAAATTGCTCCAACATATACACCAATTAATAATAGAATACTATTTGCAGCACTCATTCCAAAGGTTAGTGGGAGTACTAATGCAACACCCATTGTTGCAGTAAGGCCTGGTAAACAACCAATACACATACCGCCACCAACGCCTAATAATATATTTAATAGAACTAATGGTTGAAAAACGATACTTAAAGCTTCTTGAATCATAAGTTATTCCTTCCCTTATTAAAATAGAATACCAAATCTAAATGGTACATGTAGAATTCTTGTAAATACAAGATATACAAATGCTACTACAATAGCGGCAATGGCAATTCTTTTGATTAATTTATAATCACCAAACCAAGTAATGAAAGCATATAACATAGAAAATGAAGCTATACAAAAACCAATATAATACATAGCAACAAGGTAAAGAACTAAAATACCCATTGAGATATATACTCTAAAGTGATCAATTGTGTTTAGTACTAATGACTCTTCATCATTTCCTCTAAGTGCATTGATTAGTACAGTTAATGCTGCAAGTAGCATAATAACTGCAATAGCAATTGGCCAAGTACCAGGTCCTGGTACACCGTTCTTTGATGAAGGTAACTGCATAGCCATCATAATGACAAAAATTGCAAATACAGAAAATAAAATTCCTGTAATTATATTGCCTTTCTTCATAATTAATTTCTCCTTAAAATAAGGCACCCGCTATTACAGATGCCTTATGTACAATTAAATATTATAATTATTTAGATAGACCTAAACTATCAATTAATTTGCCATAATATACATCTTCATTTGCAATTTTTGTTACAAATTTATCAGATGGAATAATATCAATAGCATTATTTGTATTCTTCATAAATTTCTTAAAAGCATCAGTTTGAGCAGCTTTTGTGAATGAATTCTTGATGTATTCAACAATAGATGGGTCTGTTCCTACAGGAACTGCAAAACCTCTCCATGTACCAATTGCTAAATCGCCATAACCTAATTCTGCAACTGTTGGAATTTCTGGACATTCTGGAAGACGTTCTGGAGCAAGAACTGCTAGAGTACGTAATTTACCAGCTTCAACTTGTGATTGAACTTCAGCATATGATACAGATACTGCATCAATGTGATTACCTAAAAGGGAAGTAATTGCAGTTGCAGAACCGTCAAAAGGAACATGAGTCATTTCAATTCCAGCTGCTTGTTCAAAACCAGCACCAGCTAAATGCCAGATAGAACCAATTCCAGAGTTACCTACTTGAAGATTTTCTGCTTTAGCAGCTGCTACTAAATCTTCTAAAGATTGATATGGTGAATCTGCTGAAACAGTTATAGCAGCATATCCTGAGTTAACCATTATGATTGGAATGAACTTTTTATAATCGATGTCACCACCATTTCCTGTGTGAGGAAGCATTACTAATTCTGGTGCAATCATAGTTACCATATAACCATTAGGTTTAGAGTGCATACCATAAGACATTCCAACTGAACCAGCACCACCTGTTCTATTTTCAACAGCGATACCTTGAGGGAAATCTACTTTAGCTGCATCAGCAATAGCACGAGATACTGAATCTGAACCACCACCTGCTGAGTATGGACAAATAATTGTTACAGGGCTGCTTGGATAATCCGCAGCACTAGATTCATTCTGACCACTAGCAAATACTGATAGTGATAAAACAGAGCAAATTAATGTAGTCATTAATAATTTTTTCATAGTAAATCCTTTTGATATTTATTATTTAAAATAAATATATATGTAATTTTTTAACTTATCATATAAGTTAAATATAACTATGTCAAATATTTTTTTATAAATAAAATACCAATAATTATAATATTTTATAAACAATTCTTTACTGAATAAATAATTATTTATATTTATAATTATAAATTTTTATTTAATTATTTTAGAATCTATATTTAATACTATATTTGTATTAAGTATTTTTATATATTTATTAACTTATCAGATAAGTTATCTTTATAAATCAGAATTCTATTGTTTTATAAAAGAGTTATCTTTAATAACTTTATAAATCAAATATTACTGGTTTTAAAATTCTATATATTCAAAAAAAGAGCTAGATCAAATAAATGATTACACCACTCCATTTATATCGCGTAAAACTGATTACATTTAGCAAATTTAAAAAGTTAATATCAATTTTATTTTTTAGAAAAAGCAAAGGCTGCTACAATATTAAAATTGCAACAACCTCTACTTTATAAAAATTACTTAAAATCTGATTAGAATAAATTCTATAAATTACTTTCCGATTTTTACACCTGAAATTTTTTCATAGTATTCAGCTAAACCACTGTGATCATGCTGACCTTTTCCATCAAAATGTAGGTTCTCAAACATTTCTTGAATCTGCACTGTTAATGGTACAGGAGTTCCAATGCCATGAGCAGTTTCAATAGCATTGTTTAGATCCTTAATATGTAAATCAATTTTAAAACCTGGTTTAAAGTTTGAGTCTATCATCATAGGAGCTTTTGCATTCATAACAGTTGAACCTGCTAGTCCACCTCTAATTGCTTCAAACACTGTCTGAGGGTTTACACCTGTTTTTTTAGCCAAAGTCATAGCTTCTGCTAAAACAGCAATATTACCTGCTACAATAATTTGATTAGCCAATTTAGTTGTATTTCCTGCACCAAGTTCACCACATAGAACAACAGAACCACCCATTATTTCTAAAATAGGTTTAACATCATCAAATAAGTCTTTATCACCACCACACATAATAGAAAGAGTACCATCAATTGCTTTAGGTTCACCACCAGATACAGGAGCATCTAGCATTTTAACACCTTTTTCAGCACAAGCTTTTCCAATTTCTTGACTTGCTAATGGAGCTATTGAAGACATATCAACAAATTTTAAGCCATCTTTTGCACCTTCTAAAACACCATGTTCACCCATTACAACAGACTTTACATGTGGAGAATTAGGTAGCATTGTTATTAATAAAGGAACTTCAGAAGCTAATTGATCAATGCTCTTAGCTCTTTTTGCACCATCTTTTTCAACTAAAGCAATATTTTCTTCAATGATATCAAATACTAAAACTTCATGACCAGCTTTTAGTAAATTTCTTACCATAGGTTTACCCATAATACCTAAGCCTACAAATCCAATTTTCATAAAATTCTCCTTTTATTTCAAAGCTTCTTCAACTTTTTCAGCTATATTAATCTCGTTAACTTCATATTTTTCTAATAGTTCTTCATACTTTTTAGCACTAGTACCATAACTATCTTTTATACCAACCATTTTAAGAGGTATTGGACAATCTCCCAATGCTTCAGCTACAGCAGAACCCATTCCACAATAAATATTATGTTCCTCTGCAGTAATTATAGCTTTTACACCTTTGATATTTTCTTTAAGTTGTTCAATATTTAAAGGTTTAATAGTTGATAAGTTTACAACTCTAGTACTGATACCTTTTTCTTCAAGTATAGTAGCAGCCTTTAAACTTAATGAAACCATTGTTCCACAAGCAAAAATTACTGCATCATTACCTTCTTTCATTCTTGTCATTTGACCAAACACATAAGGTTTACTTTCATCTGTTAATTCTGGTAATTCAGCTCTACTAACTCTTAAATAAACAGGTCCTTTATGATCAATCATTGCTCTAACCATTTGCTTTGTTTCAATAGCATCAGCAGGGCACAATACACTCATGTGAGGAAGAACTCTCATAATACCAATATCATCTATAGATTGGTGAGTTTTACCATCGCCAAAATCTGATAAACCAGCAGAAGATCCGCAAATCATCACACTCAAATTTGGAATTGCAATTGATGATCTAATTTGGTCATATGGTCTGCCTGTAGCAAATACAGCAAAAGTACTTGCAAAAGGAATTTTATCGCCTAAAGCCAAACCAGCAGCAGTTGACATCATATTTTGTTCTGCAATACCCATTTGAAAATATCTTTCAGGGTATTTATCTTGAAAATACACACTCATTGTAGATTTACCTAAGTCTGCTTCAAGAGCTACAACTTTCTCATTTTTTCCTACTTCAACTAAAGCTTCTCCATAAGCTTTTCTAAGACTTGATGTTTTCATAAGACTAAAGTTCCTCCTTCATTTTTTCTATACAATCAAGACATTCTTGATACTGTTCTTCTGTTAAAGATGCATTATGGAATTGACATTTACCTTCTGCGAAAGGGAAGCCTTTACCTTTTATTGTTTTTGCAACAATAACAGTTGGAACACCTTTAGTAGCATCAGCCTTAGCAATTGCATCTTGAATTTCTTTTATATTGTGACCGTCAATATCAATAACATTCCAACCAAAAGCAGCAAATTTACCTGAAATATTATGAATTGGGAATATTTCTTCTGTTGTGCCTGAAGCTTGTACAGAATTCTTATCAATAAATAAACATAGGTTGTCCAATTTATAGTTTACACTACTCATTGCAGCTTCCCATAATTGACCTTCAGCTAACTCACCGTCACCACAAACACAAAATACTTTTGCATCATTTTTATCAAGTTTTAAAGCCATTGCCATTCCACCAGAGATACTAAGTCCTTGACCTAAAGAACCAGTTACAGCCTCTAAGCCTGGAGTTTTATCAATATCAGGATGACCTTGAAGTGTTCCATTTAAAGTTTTTACTCTTTTCAATTCTTCTCTGCTAAAATAATTTAATTCTACAAGTGCTGCATATTGAGCTAGAACTGCATGTCCTTTTGAAAATATTAATCTATCTCTATTTGGATTTTTAGTATTCTTTGGATCAAGGTTTTTCATTCTTTCAAAATAAAGTACTGCTAAAACATCAGCTATTGAAGAACTACCACCAAGGTGACCGACTTTACCTGGGGGTATCATCTCTATAATATTTGCACGAATCTGAGTTGCCATTTTTCTCAAATACTTTTCATTGTCTGTTAAGTTCATTATATTCCTCCTAAAAACTTAGTAACAAGTTACTCCACCATCTACACTTAAAGCTAATCCATTTATAAAAGAAGCTTCTTCACTAGCTAAATACAATACTGCATTAGCAACATCATCTTTTGAACATAGACGTCCCAAAGGGACCTCGTTATATCTTTCAGCTTTTCTTGCTGGATTTTTGAAAAATTCTTGGACAAGAGGAGTATCAACAGTACTAGGATGAATTGAATTACATCTGATACCATATTGAGCATAACGAGACGCTATTGATTTGGTTAGCATGGTTACTGCACCTTTTGAAGCTGTATATGCTTCAGGTGTATATTTATGACCAACTAAACCACATACTGAAGAAATATTGATTATCTCTCCACCTTTTTGTTCTTTCATAATTGGAATGACATATTTACTACCTAGAAATACTGATCCTGTATTAACACTCATCATTTTATTCCATTCATCAATATTCATTTCTTCAATTGCTTTTCTAATATTTATTCCAGCATTATTAACAAGTACATCAATTTTCTTTTCTTTTTCTAATATACTTGAAATAGTGTTTTTCCAATCTAATTCACTAGTTAGGTCGATTTTCATAAAGAATAAATTATTAGATTTTTCATAAGGTTTAATTAGCTCTAAACCTTTTGTTTCATCTAAATCCAAAATATATACTTTGGCTCCATTTTCTATTAATCTCAAACTCATTGAAAATCCAAGACCACCAGCCCCGCCAGTGACTAATACAACTTTTCCTTTAACATTCATCAAATCATCTCCAGAATAATTTTTATTTTTTTCCCATCCCGGTTATTTTCCAAATCACTAAAGGCTTGAATTGAATCTTTAAACTTATAGATATCTGTAATAACTGGTGACAAATCAATTTCTTTATTTTCTAACAAGAGAACACAATTTTCGAAATCTTCAAAGTTATATACATAGTTACCTTTTATTGTTAATTCAGTAGTAACAATCCTTTGCATATCGATTTCAATTATTTTTTGTGCATTTCCAATCCATATTGCAGTGCCACCTATTTTGAGACAATCAATTGAGGTATTTGCAGTCTGTTTTATACCAACAGCTTCAATAGAGAAATCACACATTTTAGAATTTGTTATTACTTTTACTTGATCAATTGCGTCCTTTTCAAGTGGATTTATTGTATATGTTGCACCCATTTTCTTAGCAATTGATAACCTATAATCCATTGTGTCACTTATAATTATATTTTTTGCTCCACGATATTTTAATAGAGCAACAACTAATAAGCCAATTGTACCAGCACCAATAACCATAAAATAATTACTATGTTGGATTTCAGAATCACTAATCTTATTAACAGATCTATAAGCAACTGCGAGAGGCTCTGTCATTGCCGCGATATTGAAACTTAGATTATCGGAAAAAGGTATTATATATTTTTCTTCAATATTCACATATTCACACATAGCACCATCATGGTCTAAAACGCCCATGCATACACCTTCAGGACAAACATTAACTAAGCCTTTCTTGCATAGTTCACATTCTCCACAAAAAGGTTTAGGAAAAATTATTACTTTCTGACCAATGGAATATTTCGATTTAATACCAGTAGGAACTTTTTCAATAATTCCACTAAATTCATGACCCATAATCATAGGAGGAGTTCTTCTTCCTGTTTTTCCTAGATAACCTTCAAAGTCTGATCCACAAATACCGCAGGAAACTACTTTTATTAAATATTTTTCTGCATCATCAGAGGGAATATCAATATCTTTCATTTCAAGTTTTTTGGGACCCATATAATATAATGCTTTCATTTTTTTCTCCTTAAATTAATTTTCTAATTAATAAATGTAGCCCAATAATCGTGGTACAAATAAAATTAGATTTGGGATATATGTTAGTAATAACAAAGCCCCTAATTCTACAAACACGAAAGGAAGTACAGCCTTAGCAATTTTTTCAAAGTTGATTTTTGCAATCGGTGCTGCAGCAAAAAGACAAACACCCATAGGAGGAGTAGCTAAACCAATGTTTAGGTTTACAAGCATTACTAAAGCAAAATGTAATGGTGCTATTCCTAATTGAATTGCAATAGGAAGCAAAATTGGAGCTAGTAATAATACAGATACACCAGTATCTAATAACATTCCTGCTATTAATAAGATGATATTCATCATAAATAAGAATGCATATTTATTGCGAGTAATACTTAAAATAGTAGTTGCCATTAACTCAGGAATTCTTTCGATTGCTAAGAATTGGCCAAATAAAGATGCCATTGAAATAATGAATAATACAACTGCACCAGAAACAGATCCTATAATGAAACTTTCCCAAATATCTTTTAAAGTTAAAGTTTTTAAAATTACTTTACCTGCAATCATTGCATATAAACATGCTATAGCTGCAGCTTCAGTTGGAGTAAAGAATCCAGAGAAAATACCAACAATAAGTATGATAGGACACAATAAAGCAACGATAGACTTTTTAAATATTGCATATGATTCACTAACTTTTAATCTATAAGTACGTCTAGGATGATTATACTTTCGGGCATAGACATAACATAAAATCATTAGGGATAGTGCAATAGCAATACCAGGAACAAAGCCTGCTGCAAATAAAGCACCAACTGATTCACCTGTACATGTTGAATAAATAATCATAACAACAGATGGTGGTATGATGGGCCCAATAACAGAAGACGCACAAGTTACTGCGGCTGCATATTCAGGAGAATAGCCTTCTTT
This sequence comes from Sphaerochaetaceae bacterium, assembly GCA_963678765.2. Classification (GTDB taxonomy): domain Bacteria; phylum Spirochaetota; class Spirochaetia; order Sphaerochaetales; family Sphaerochaetaceae; genus Pleomorphochaeta. The sequence goes on from CAXXVM010000007.1 coordinate 121,308, forward strand.
TTCCATTGCAGGAATCAATACAGAACCTAAAGCAACTGTATCGGCTACGCCGCAACCTGTTATACCAGCAAAAAATACACTAGCTACGATATTAACCTGTGCTAATGCACCAGGTATTCTTCCAACAATAATCTGGGAAAATTCAATTAAACTATCTGTAATTTTTGATCTATTCATTAATTCACCAGCTAAAATGAAAAAGGGAATAGATAAAAGTACATAGTTATCCAAACCACTGTATAATTTTTGTCCTATCATAGACAATGGAATATTTCCTATGAACAAAAAGTAATACAGAGACGCGCCACCAAGGATGAAGGCAATTGGTACTCCGATTATAAGGAGAACTACAAAAACTAAAATTATTATACTCATTATATTTCCTATTGACCTATTGTGAGATCTCTTACATCTTCAAGAGAAATGACATTTGCTAAACCTGCAACCAAATGTATTATCATGCAAGCAAAACTTACAGGAAGAAACATTTTTACATACATCATTGAATAAGGAAGAATATCTCCACGAATTCTAGTAGCTCGAATTGCAGCATCAAAGCTTTGCATTAAACAAATACTACAAACAAGAATTACTACGATGTAGGCAATGATTGTTGCCACTTTTGCAATCTTAATAGGAAGTCTTGTTATAATAATATTTACACCTACGTGTTGACGTTTATATACAGCCACACTTCCACCTAAAAAGCCTATTGCTATAAGACCCCATCTTGCAATTTCTTCAGTCCAAGCGGGATTATCTCTTACAATTCTTCCACCTATTCCAATAAAAATTACTCCGAAAACAACTACAAGTAATAATCCAGAAATCACGGATGTAACTTTAGCTACTTTTCGACTTATTAAATTTAATATTTTCACTTAAAAATCACCTTAAAATTGGTTCCTAGGGTATTAACTACCCTAGGATAATTAATTAATAACCAAGTCTCTTTTCAGAAATTGCTACTTCTGCTAAGAATTTATCTACAATCTCATCGCCAACTTCACCTCTTAACCAATCATAGGTTGGAGCTGCTGCTGACTTAAATTGATCCAATTCCTCAGATGTTGGAACATATACTTCCATTGAAGAGTTAACAGTATCAAAATCTAAAACACGAGATGCTAAATCTTCTGCAGCTCTGTCTGCTTGTTGAGCATGATATGCTGCAGTTGTGATAATCTGTTGATCAGCTTTGCTTAAACCATTCCAGAAATCACTATTCATCATTACGAAGTTTTCACTCCAAGTATGACCATCTAAAGTTATGTATTTTTGAACTTCATACCATTTATTAGCTGCAATATTCCAAATTGGGTTTTCTTGACCATCTACAACACCTGTTTGACAAGCTGTATAAATTTCACCTGATGCTAAAGGAGTTGCACTAGCTCCCATTGCTTCAACCATTTTTACATAAATAGGACTTTGCATAACTCTGAACTTTAATCCATTCATATCAGCAGGTGAATGAATAGGTCTTACATTATTTGTAAAGTGTCTTGTTCCATTTTGACCAACAGAAATCATTTTTAAGCCACTAATATCTTCAAATTCAGCACTCATTTCTTTCCATAAAGTACTATTATCAAAGAAGTCCCATGCTACTTCATCACCTTTAAAGACATAAGGTAGGAATATACATTGTAGTTCTGGCATTAGAGCAGATGCTGTACCAGTACATGTTACCATTTCGATACTTCCTGACATTGCCATTTCCATTGTAGCTTTTGTATCGCCTAAAGCATTTCCTGGATATAATTCAACACCAATCTTTCCGTTTGAAAGAGACTCTACCATGCTCTTGAAAACTAAAGCGTATGCATGCTCTGGAAGAGGTGCCTTTGAAATATTAGGCCAAGTTGCATTATCATAATAAGCAAATCTAATAACAGTATCAGCTTTTGTACTTGATGCAATCTTTTTTACTGAAACAGCATTCGCCGATTGATTTTTACTCTCAACAGTACTGTCGTTAGTGTCTGATACTGTTGAAACCGAAACTTCATTATTTGCTTCAGGTCTTTTTGAACAACCGACAAAAAATAATGAAATTACAACAAACATGGTAAGAACTACCAATGAACTTCTTTTTTTCATATTTAACTCCTTTTGTTAACATATATGAGGTTAGCATGACTTATTATATCAGTCAATAAAAATATTTTAAATTTTTAGTACATATTATAATATATTTCTTACTTATTATAATATATACATACTTAATATGTAATATTACATAAATAATGCATATATTTAGTCTATAATAGTTAAAATATTATCTATAAAAATAAATTTATAAAAAGTTGATATATATATTGATTTACATGTATATAATAGGTTAATATAACAAGTACAGAAAAATTGCTTAATAATAGTAGTACATCATTAATTTATTTTATTATTTGTGTTAAAATTATAGCAAGAAATTAAAGAGGCAAAGATGAAAAACAAGGAATCAAAAAAGATAATTATATCGAGAACAATTGAAAATGAAATAACAACAGGGATATGGAAAATATCAACATTATTACCTTCTGAATCAAAATTATGTGAAAGATTTTCAGTAAGTAGAATTACCGTGAGAGCGGCAATTCAAAATCTTGAAGAAAAAGGTTTTGTTAAAACAATTAAAGGAAAAGGTACTGAAGTTGTATCAATTAGCCCATCAACAACATTAGATTTTAAGTCATTCAATAATGCACAACCTTCAAATGAAGATATCATTTATGTTATTGAATTGCGAAAAGTTTTTGAGACTGGGATTACAGGAATTGCAGCTGAAAGGATTACAGATTCAGAACTTGAAGAATTAGAAAAAGTATATCAACACATGGTTACAACTGCTAGAAATACTGAAGAATTTTCTAAGACTGATTTTCAATTTCATGTTCTAATAGGAAATGCTACAAAAAACCCGTTTATTATTAAAACATATTTATCAATGCAAACTTATTTATCTGATACAATGGAACAGATAGTAAGTATTATGGGATCAGCAAATGGACTCAAATATCATAAACAATTAATTGAAGCACTTAAAGACCACAACAAGAAACTTGCAGAAAAGATAATGGAAGAACATATTCAAGATACAATTGATTCAATCACTATGTTTTTTAATGAACACGCAAATGATTAAGAAAATTTAGGACTTTAGAGAATATCTACTGATAAATTTATACAATACTATTTCATCTAATGATTAGTCTAAATGAAAATTTAATATATTGTTTTATTATAAAAGATGCCATCTTCATAATTTATTTTTGATAGATGGCATCTTTATTTTATTTTTATTTAGCTAATATGATTAACTTTGAATCTAATAGGATTTCCTTCAAAATAATCAATAATGTTTTCAATAGCATCACTCTTCATTCTATCTCTAGTAGCCTGAGTGAATGATCCAATATGAGGTGTGATATATAAATTATCAACAAATAATGCTTCATTATCACTTGCTAAAGGTTCGCCTTCAAATACATCAAGTGATGCATAATCAATTTCACCATTATCAAGTGCTTTTATTAATTCTTCACTATCTACTAAATCACCACGACCTATATTAACCAATACAGCTGTATTTTTCATAAGAGTAAAAACATCTTTATTAATTATATGATGAGTCTTCTTATTTAAAGGAAGTGCTAATACAACTATATCTGCCATTTCAATTCCGTCTTCAAATGATATGGATTTTACAGTGTAATTATCTCTAACATCATCTTTTACAAAATGAGGAGATGTAGCATATAAATTAACGCCTAAAACACTCGCTTTTCTAGCAATTGTTTTACCGATTCTTCCATACCCTACTATCAAAAGATTCTTGTGATTTATTTCAGTACCAATACTAGCATTATTATACCAATCATTTTTGATTAATTTTGTAACAGATTTACCACATTTTCTCATAGCATTAATTATATGGAAAAGAGCTATATCGCCAACTTCTTCATATAGTCGAGGAGAATTACATACTTGAATATTATGAGAAGTGCAAGATTCAATATCTATGCTATCATAACCAGTACTTGATTGTGAAATCAATTTTAAATTCTTTGCGGTTTTTAATAAATCTTCATCAATTGCAGGATGTGTTGCTAATATTGCATCAGCATCTACGACTTCTTTTTTAAAAGACTCACTATCAAAGGTTTCAACGACATTGAATTTTTCTTTTAACTCATCCATTTTTTCACTATCATATTTGTTAGCTACGACAACTTTCTTTTTCATAACCTTACCTCATCATTTGTATTTTTATATATATTATAACAAAATAAAAAAAAATTAAATCACAAATTCTTGTATATTACATTTTATTATACATTCAAATATACAGAAATCATTTTTAAATCAATACTAAAAGTTATAGATTTGAGCTATTTAGATTATGTTAAATTTAACAGAGACCAAATTACAAGAGTATTAAATTTTTGCAAATTATTATGGAATATGTATTTAATAATTATTATATAGAAATAAGAATATATAAAGATAGCTAAATCATATCGAAAAAGTTAAAGATATGATTTAGCTAAGGGAGTGCAAATTTATATTATTGAGGTTGTTTGCCAATATATGAGAGAATTCCACCATCAACATAAAGAATATGGCCATTCACAAAGTTTGATGCTTCACTTGCTAGGAATACCGCAGGACCTTTTAAGTCCTCAGGGGTTCCCCATCGAGCTGCAGGAGTTTTCGAGATTATAAAACTATCGAAAGGATTCCTAGATCCATCTGCTTGTTTTTCTCTTAAAGGAGCGGTTTGAGGAGTTTCAATATAGCCAGGTCCAATACCATTGCATTGAATATTATATTCTCCATATTCACTACAAATATTACGAGTTAACATTTTTAATCCACCTTTTGCCGCAGCATAAGCGGAAACTGTTTCCCGTCCTAATTCACTCATCATTGAACAAATATTTATTATCTTTCCTGAGTTTTTCTCAATCATTGTTGGTAGAACTGCTTTTGAAACTATGAAGGGAGCATTTAAATCAACATCGATAACTCTTCTAAAGTCTGCTACATCCATATCAATCATAGGAACTCTCTTAATGATTCCAGCATTATTTACTAGAATATCAATAGTTCCTAAATCATGTTTGATTTTTTCAACGCATTCTTTAACTGCAATCTCATCAGTTACATCACAGATATAACCTTTAGCATCAATACCTTTTTCTTTGAAAGCTTTTATACCACTTTCAACATGTTCGACATTAGTACCATTGAATGCAATTTTAGCACCGGACTCTGCAAATGCTTCTGCAATTGCAAACCCGATTCCATACGATGCGCCTGTTACCCAAGCAACTTTTCCTTCTAATGAAAAATTAATACTCATTTTTTAACCTACTATTAATTAACGTAAATCTTCTGTTTTTACTTGGTCCTGATCACTGAACATTCTGTTTTCACCAGTCATAGCCCAAATAAATGTATAGTTTTTAGTTCCACAACCACCGTGAATAGACCAACTAGGGTTAATAATTGCTTCTTCATTGTGCATTGCCATATGTCTTGTTTGTGTTGGTTCACCAAAGAAATGGAAAACTGTTTGGTCAGATGGAATATCAAAATAGAAATAGATTTCCATTCTTCTCTCATGTGTATGAGTTGGCATTGTATTCCAAACAGACCCTTCTTCTAAATGAGTTAAACCCATTGATAATTGACAAGTATCAAGGATATCTGGGTGAATGTATTGGTTGATAGTTCTTTCATTACATTCTTCTTTTGAGCCTAGATGTAGATGAATTGCATCTTCAAGACTAATAAGCTTAATAGGATATGCTTTATGTGCAGGAGTTGAACTCATGTAGAATTTAGCAGGATCTTTTGAATCTACTGAAGAAAGTAATACTTCTTTTGATTCTTTTGGTACGTATAAAGCATCATAATGATTCAAATTATAAGCAACACCATCAACTTTAACAACACCTGTTCCGCCAATATTAATTATACCGATTTCTCTTCTTTCTAAGAAATAAGTAACTCCAAAGTCACCCATTGGATCAATATTCTTATCTAAACTAATTTCTTTTGTTGTTGGAAATGCACCTAAAGTTACAATTCTGTCAATGTGAGAATAAACTGCTGTTACATCATTTTCAATAAAAACATTCTTAATTTGAAATTCACTCTTTAATTCTTCAGTGTTTAATCTTTTAAAAGGTTCCTTACCAGTTGAATAACGGATATCCATATTCTATCTCCTATTTTTTTCATTCTTCACTAAAATATGAAGAAAATTTAGTTAAGATTTGCTCCTTAAGTCTTCTAATACCACCTTGTAGGTGATTATCAATTATTTTTAGAGCTTCATCTTTGTCCTTGTTATCAATGGCATTTATTAACTTTTGATGTTCATCATATATTTCAGTAAAATGACTTGCATCATCAACTAAATCAAGAATTCTAAATCTAGTATAATGAACATCTAAAGTTTGGATTAAATTCCAAAGATAATCATAATTTAATCTACTAAACCAAATCTTATGTAAGGAGGAATCAATTTGATAAAACTGAACAGCTGTAAAATCATTTCTATCTAATAAAATTCTCTGTTTACTAAGTAAATTATGAACATCACAAAGTGAGTATTCATCATAAAGGTCTATGTACTCTTTTATAACTTTCTCTTCAATTGCAGATCGCATAAAAATTGATTGATTTACAATTGAAAGATTAATCAAAGACGCTCTTGATCCTTTATATGGGATAATTTCTAATAACCCACAATCAGAGAGTCTTTGAAAAGCAGTGCGAACGGGAGTTCTTGAAACACCAAATCTTTTGCATACATCCATTTCAAGAATTGCTTGTCCTGGCTTTATACTTAGACTTAGAATATCGCTCTTTAATGTCTCGAAAACAATCGTCGCATTGTCTTTAGCTTTTGTCTTATTTTCCATAATTTAATAGTCCTGAATTTTATATTTCATATAATAAAATCACATGAAGTTCTCTTAGTTTGGATACATTCATCGAGTTTGTATACAAACTCAAGGAAAGTTTAAAGCCTTTTTTGGGAGCTGTCAAGACTCTCAATATGGCCCAAAATATTCTAAATAAAGGATGTCTATTAATTACAAAAAATTATTTTTTTTGTTTTTAAATAAATATTTATATTTAATTTAGCTAAAATTAAATTCTTTTCAAATAAGTAATTGTTAAAAAACAAAATACTATAAACACTATTATATTGAGTTAATCACTAGGGAATAAATATAACTTCATTCCCTAGTTAAATTGGCAATATAATTTTAATTTTTAATATCTCTTATATCTAATTTCCTAGAGCCTTTTTAATTCTACTACCACGAATAGATCTAACTACAGGAATACCTAAAGAAACAATAATTAATACAAAGAAGAACCAACAAATACCAGTAGATAGGAATGTTGATACATCACCACTACTCATTAATAGACTTCTTCTAAAGTGACTCTCTGCCATAGGTCCTAAAATAAGTCCCAATACTGCAGGAGATGATGATATATTTACTTTGTTTAGGAAGTATCCAATAATACCAAATACAAGCATTACTACAACATCAAATATATTATTTGATAGAGCGTAAGAGCCAACAAAACATAGTAGGAAAATAATTGGAACTAATACTTGTTTAGGAATTGATAATACCTTTGTAAATAATCTTACACTGTTAATACCAAGGATGAACATACAAATGTTTGCGATAAACATACCGATAAATATTGCATATACTGTTGGACCATTATTTTGGAATAGTAGAGGTCCAGGTTGTAATCCTTGTACTGTTAATGCTCCAATCATAATTGCTGCAACAGCATCCCCAGGAACACCTAATGTTAACATTGGAATCAATGCACCACCTGTAACACCATTGTTTGCTGCCTCTGGTGCTGCGATAGCTTCAGGAAGACCTGAACCAAATTTATCAGGAGTCTTTGATAAATTCTTAGCTTGTCCGTAAGCAATGAAGGCTGCAATATCTGCACCAGCTCCAGGAATACAACCAACCATTGTACCTAAAGAACCAAAACCTAAACCACTTTTAACAATAACACCCCAGTCTTCTCTTTTTGGGAATACATGATCTACATTTTGATTAACAACAGATTTTTGAGTCATTTCTTCTACGCTAATAAAAGCCTGGCTCATTGCAAATAATCCAATCATTACAGGAATGTAATTAATTCCACTGAAAAGGTTCATTTTATTAAATGTAAATCTCATAGTACCAGTAATACTATCAATACCAACAGTAGCTACTAAAATACCTAAAGTACCACAAAGAATACCTTTAGCCATAGATTTACCGGAAATTGATGAGATAATACAAAGACCAAATACTGCTAACATGAAGAATTCTGGTGAACTAAATTTAAGAGCAAATTTAGCAAGTTGTGGAGAGATTAATAATAGATAAATACAACTAACCATACCACCAATAAATGATGAACTTGTTGAAATACCCAAAGCTCTTCCGGCCTCACCTCTTGATGCCATTTTATAACCATCTAAAGCTGTAGCAGCAGATGCTGGAGTACCAGGAGTATTTAATAAAATAGCAGAAATTGAACCACCATAAATTGCTCCAACATATACACCAATTAATAATAGAATACTATTTGCAGCATTCATTCCAAAGGTTAGTGGGAGTACTAATGCAACACCCATTGTTGCAGTAAGGCCAGGTAAACAACCAATACACATACCGCCACCAACGCCTAATAATATATTTAGTAGAACTAATGGTTGTAAAACGATAGTTAAAGCTTCTTGAATCATAAGTTATTCCTCCCCCTATTAAAATAGAATACCAAATCTAAATGGTACGTGTAGAATTCTTGTAAATACAAGATATACAACTGCAACAATTATTACTGATATTAAAAGTCTTTTGATTAATTTATAATCAGCAAACCATGTAATAAATGCATATAGCATTAAAAATGAACCAACACAGAACCCAAGATAATACATAGCAATAAGGTAAAGAACTAAAATACCCATTGAGATATATACTCTAAAGTGATCAATTGTATTTAGTACTAATGACTCTTCATCATTTCCTCTAATAGCATTGATTAAAACTGTGACTGCTGCAAGTAGCATGATAACCGCTATAGCAATTGGCCAAGTACCAGGTCCTGGTACTCCATTCTTTGATGCAGGTAACTGCATAGACATCATTATGACAAAAATTGAAAAAGCAGAAAATAAAATTCCTGTAATTATATTGCCTTTCTTCATAATTAATTTCTCCTAAAATAAGGCACCCGATAATACAGATGCCTTATAACTAATTTACAATAGTATTACTTACTTAAACCTAAGCTGTCCATAAGTGTACCAAAATAATTCCACTCGTAATCAAGTCTATCAGCAAAATCTTGTTCTACAAGGATATCAATTGCATTGTGAGTATTAGCCATGAATGTTGTGAAACTTTCAGATTTAGTAGCTTTCTCAAATGAATTCTTGATATATTCTACGATAGCAGGATCTGTTCCTACAGGAACTGCATATCCTCTCCATGCAGCAATAGCTAAATCGCCATAACCTAATTCACTCATTGTTGGAACGTCTGGGCAATCTGAAAGACGTTCTGGAGCAAGAACTGCTAAAGAACGTAATTTACCAGCTTCAACTTGTGATTGAACTTCAGCATATGATACAGATACTGCATCAATGTGATCACCTAAAAGGGAAGTAATTGCTGGGGCTGCACCATCAAATGGAACATGTGTTACTTCGATACCAGCTGCTTGAGCAAAACCTGCTGCAGCTAGGTGCCAAATAGAACCAATACCTGAGTTACCAATTTGAAGGCTCTTTGTTTTTCCAGCTTCAATTAAATCATCAAGTGTTTGATAAGGAGAATCAGCTGGAACAGTGATTGCAGAATAAGCAGAGTTAACAAAAATGATTGGAATAAACTTTTTATAATCGATATCACCACCTGTTCCTGAATGTGGTAATAAAACTAATTCTGGAGCAACCATTTGAATTGTATAACCATCAGCTTTAGCGTGCATGCCGTAAGACATACCAATAGAGCCACCACCACCAGTTCTATTTTCTACAGCAAGACCTTTAGGGAAATCTGCTTTAGCAGCTTCAGCTAAAGCTCTTGTAACTGTATCAGATCCACCACCTGGTGAAAATGGACATACGATAGTAACAGGGGCATTAGGATAAGTAGAAGCATCTGCTTCTTGCTGACCATTTGCAAAGACTGATAGAGACAGTACTGAGCACATTAGTGATAACATTAGTAATTTTTTCATAAAAAAAATACTCCTTTCTTTTTTTCTCGTCATAGTGATGAGATGTTTTATTACTTAACTTTTCCTCTAAAAGTTAGATTTTAATATCATTAAATACTATTTTTCTTTTTAACATTTCGATTAATTAAAAATGAAATACAAAAGAAAAGCTGTATTTATAAAACAATTTAAACAATATTTGAATTATTATTCTTTTCTACATATCCCATTCTTTGTGAGATTTGGGATGCAGAGTGAATAATGCCCAATTTATTAATTTGCAATAATCCTAAATTCTCTTTCTTCCAGGAAGTACTTATTGCACCAATAATTTTATTACGATAGTCATAGATTGGAGCTGCAACACATATTCCACCTTCCTTGTTTTCTTCATCATCAATGGAATATCCTCTACTCTTGTTTTCTTCTATAGCTTCAACTAACTTATCAATTGATGTTATTGAGTAGGGTGTTAGTGGAGTTAATACTCTTCCCTTGTACATATTCCTAATTTCTTTTGAGCTATATTGCATCAAAAGAGCTTTTCCAAGTCCTGTACAATGAAGAGGAAGTTTATAACCTATACCGCAATAGGCTTCTAAATTTTTACTATCTTTCTTATCGAGATACATTACATCATATTCATTTTGAACACCTAAAAATACTACCTGGTCTAATTCTTGTGCTAGTGCATTTAGAATGGGATCGGCTTCAGTCTTTAGTTCTAAACTACTTAGTCTTGAACTTATTAAGGATACAAAACCTAATCCAACTACATACTTCTTTGAATTATCTAAACGAGTTACATAATTTCTCTGTAGTAGATTTGTTAATAATCGGTGGGTGGTACTTGTAGAGAGTTGAAGCCTAGTACTTAATGCTGTGAGGGTCATTCCCTCTTTACTTGAAGCTAAAACTTCTAGTATATCAAATACTCTATCAACTGATTGTACTTTTTGCTCTTTGGCCATCTTTGTTTAATATCCTTTCACTTATTACATTAAATAAAAGAAAAAGATTTTTTAAAGTCAAAATTTAAACTTTAGGCATTTGAATTTTCCCTTATCTAAGCTACAAATAAATTATACACCAACTTTCCCATATGTCAACAATAAAATATTATATTTTTCCACTATATGGTAATATATAATAATCATGAGATATAATACATTAAAAATCTAAATCAAAAATTTGTTAAAAAAATCAATAATAATTATATATCTAACTACTATATAAGTAATTATATTTTTAAAAAAATGTTAAAAAATAAGATATTTTGAATTTTATAAAAATTTGAAAATCTTCTATAAAATCATTATTCTTTTGATTTTACTACATTTGATATAGTTAGAGTTGTAATTATTAAAAAGAGCTCATTGAATATAAAAATCTCCCTACCAAAATTAATTAGTAGAGAGAAATAATAAAATATTTATAATCCTAGGGAGAATTATTTTTCATATAAATTGGGGAAGGATTTAATATATAAAGCTCATTAGCTATATATATAGAGTCTTATGATATATTAGCTCTAAACGTTATATCAACATTAACTCAATGAATAATACACTGTCTTGATAGTGATAATTTAAGCCTCTTGAAAGAAATTAGAGACATAGTATAAGAAGAGGTCTTGCTGTTTAATTGCTAGTAGTTTTCATTGATGCAAAATTTGATGAGGTTATAAGAAGTAATTTTTTAAATACTTGAAACTCATTTCATGATTATGTTCGTTAAATATTTTTCACTTTTTTAGAAATATATATCTAAAAGTGAAAATACACAGTTAGTTCTTCATCAAATTAGAAAATATAAATTAATAACACTTACTACGTATATAATCAAATATCTGAATATTAGAACTAACATTTATTATATATGCTAATAGGAAACAGGTGCATATATAACAATATTACATAATCAGGGAAAAGTTCTCTGATTATGTAATTATTAATAAAACAGGAGGGTTATATTTAATCAGATAAGGATTATCTGATTAAATACGTTTAAGGCCTATAGGAAGTCCTGTCCACCATTGATCTGTACAATTTCACCTGTAATGAAAGAAGCATCTTCACTACATAAGAATTTGATTACAGAAGCAACTTCATCAGGACGACCGAATCTACCTAGAAGAATGTTTTTCTTCCATGATTCAAATACCTGTGGGTTAGTCTGTTTAATGTTATCGTGGAAATGAGTATCAATTGTTCCAGGACTTACAGCGTTAACTCTAATATTGAATGGAGCTAGTTCTTTTGCCATAGCACGAGTAGCTGTTGTAACAGCAGCCTTACTTGCACCATAAATACCAGCACCTGGACCACCACCATTCCATGCAGCATTACTTGCATAGTTTATTATACTTGCATTAGATCCTTTCTTTAATAGAGGGATACATTCTTTTGTGATAAATACAGCACTGTCAAAGTTAAGAGCCATAACAAATCTGAAGAATTCCATATCCATTTCTTCAAATTTCTTTCTACCACCAAGACCACCAGCGTTGTTGATTAATACATCTAAGTGATCATATTTTGCTTTAATTTTAACAAAAGCAGCTTTGATTTCTTCTTCTTTTGTTACATCAAAGTGATAGTAATCATTCTTGATGCCTAAAGCATCTAGATCTTTTTGAGCAGCTGCAGCTTGTTCATCAATAATACCATTGATAATAACTGTATAACCATTTTGTCCAAATAATTTAGCACAAGCTAAACCCATACCGTCTGTTGCACCAGTAATTAATGCTATTTTTTCCATAATAAACTCCTTAGCTTATTCTATATCTAAAAAATCTTCTCTCATTGGGGTGAAGATATCTATTAACTTTCCTTTCTCTAGACATACACATCCGTGCATGACATCCGGTTGTTTGTAAGTTGAATCACCTGCTTTGATAACTTTTTTAACGCCATCAATTTCGAATTCAAATACACCTGAAACAATATAGGTACATTGAGAGTGAAAGTGTTTATGTAACTCTCCGATTGAACCTTTACTGAATTCAATTTCACAAACCATAAGTTCCTTGTTATGTGCTAGAACTTTTCTCTTAATTCCCTTTCCAACTTCTTTTGCTGGAATGTCACAATTGTAAAAAAATGATTGCATATTAAAACTCCTTACATTTTAAATTCATTTTGAATATTGGATTCTCTTCATTACTTCTTACTAAGAAACTAACCCTTTTAGTTGATACAGGATTGTCCATAGTCTTCATCATGTAGAGTTTTCCATCTACTGGAACAATAAAGGATAAAGATAGTTCCAAAGAACCGTTAGAAAGCTTAACTTCATTGCCATTTATCTCAACAATATTTTCAAGATATTGATAACCATTATTATCATAACCAAGGTTATCAACTTTATTTAAAAGCTCTAAATCGCCAACATAATTGAATTGTGATTCAATGTGGAAAATATAGTCTTTTGTTTCTTTATTATGAGAGCTCACTGAGAAAGTATCTTCAAAGCCATCTTCATGAATTACACATTCTCTCTTATAATCAATATCTTTGAATAATTCAGAGTGACTCTCAATTTTATCTGTGTGGTCCGTAAAACTTTGATTTTCAATATTCTCATACACATCAGAGTGGAATGCTACAATCTTATTATCAGTAAGTTTAGCCTCTCCTGGTGATCTAGTTGTAATATTATCTCCACCACAAATTACAGTATTGTGACAGAATGTCTTTCTATGCCATTTATTACAAAGTGCTGATTGATAACCTGCATTTGAAATATCTCTAGAAATTAATACATCTTTATAAGCAACTTCGATGTTAAGAACATCAGGATGAGCGTGACTTGGTCCGTTCAAACCATACTTAACAAATAAGTTTAATTTATCATTTTTTAGCATAGCAAAATTACTCTTTTGGTAATTATAGCTAGTTCTATTTATCTTGGTAAATTTGGAATAATCAAAATCAGTATTGAATAGTAATCTCTCTAATGCCATTCCATTCTTACTGTAGATAGATTCTGAAAGAGGCAATGTTGTTCTTACATCATCTCCATTTTCAATTAACTTTATAATATTACCAATATTACTTTCTTCACCAAAAACTCTAGCTGCCATGTGATAAACATAACTGAATGTCTTTAGATTAAGATTTGGCCATCCATCATTTGGGTTAGGAAGAATATCATTGTCAAAAGCATACATATAAGCTCTTTCTAACATATGATTTAATATAGTCTTTTCTTTTTCTTCAAATGGGTGATTATATACTTCACTTAGCATCATTAAACTAATCATGCCTTCAAGTAAGAAGAAGTTATAGTGAATTGAACCTTCAAACCAGAAACCATCTTCAGTAACACCAGTATTTAATTGAGCTCTTACACCAAATTCAGAGTTGTAACACCAATCAAATAGCTTTGAATCATCGCAGTAAAGAGCAACAGCTCCAATTGCAGCAATATTCCAAACTCTAATGTTATGAATCATATTAACTTGAGGAACTAGTAGTTCAACCATTGGATATAATAAGTTCTTTTTTACACCTTCAATAAAGTCTTTAAGTTCATCTCCTTGGATAAGTTCTAAAGATTGAACAATTCTAATTGTTAAAATTGATTCATTAAGACCTTGTGGCATGATTTTTCCACAACCCCAATCCATATCTTTAATACTATCGAATTCATGATCTTCTTTATTATGAATAACAAAGTTCTTATAATTATCACTGTAAAAACCGATAATTTTCATTGCCATTTCACGGTATTTATTATCTTTAGTATAATAATAAAGAGTTGCAGCTTTTAGCGCTTCTACAATTGCTTCATTTCTATACATGTAAGTCCAAACGCCATCATAAGGTTGGCCTTTATATACTTTATTACAAACACAACAAACATGTTCATGAGGTTTATTTAGATCAAATATTAATCTACCACCATCATCATTACAGAAATATTGGTGACCCCAATTGCTCTTAACTGATGCATCATCATGAAATGATGTAGCAAAAGATGTAACATCTTCACTAAATTGCTTTATAACAGCTTTGTAATCATCACTCTTATCAATTGCACTTTTAAAATTATTGTTTACGAAATTCATTAATCTTTATTCCCCTTAATTATTAATTAGCTTCATCAGTTCTGCAAATTAAATAATCATTAACTCTTAATTCACCATCATCACAGGTGATTTTAAGATTGTCTGTATATGTAATTAACTCAACCATCTTGAATTTTTTACTCTTCTTATTGTTACTATGCTTTAGACTCTGAATATCAACACAACAAACCTTATCAGGTTCTTGAGTTGTCATTACGCTAGTAACGGAGTGACAAGCACAATGAGAGGTGAGTGAATAATCAATTTCATTTCCTTCAATTGTAATTACGTAATAATTCATTTTTGTTTCAGGATAGTTATATTTTAAGCAGTTCTTTATTGGTGTATCATTACTTACTGCTACAGCTCTCTCATTTGTATTACATAGACAACTATAGTTATGAGGAATTCTGCTTTCAAAAGAATCTACAAAGGCAACAAAGTCTTTATTATCACTTATAACTTTACGCTCAACTTTTTCCATTTCTAAATCTTTTGGATACAAGCCATGGGCATCACTATTAAAGCTTAGTAAGTTATTCTCAAATTTAAGATTGCTTATCTCACCTTTATAGTCTTCGTTTTCACTGTGTAAATCTAATTCGCTGTCTTTAACTCTTTCTAAGAAAGACTGTAGATAAACATCATTAACATTATGAACATCACATAATCTATCATCTACTAATAGTGAACTATGATGATATTCCATAATATTTCTATTATAGCCATCTTCAGAGTTGAAATATTTATCACCATTTACAATTATGTAACTTAAATGGTCTGGATGATTATGAGATAGACCTCTATATTCAATGCCTGTTTTCTCTTTCATGAGTCCCATACTTAGCCATTGTTTTTTACCACCAGGGTATCCACATTTATAACTAAATACTTTTGCATCTTTGTCCCAGCTATTTCTTAAACTAACTAGTCCTAAATCAGGGAAATATCTGAAGAGAGGAAGTGTGTTTACATTAGTCTCTGCTACAGATGGATCAAAGAATAAATATTCAAGGAAAGCCTCAGGTAAAATACCAGGTTTAACCTTACTCATTTTAGCCTCTTCTTCTAGAAGATTATCTATTACATAAGAAGCTAAATATTGAGCTGTTTCATTTTTATATTCTTTTGCAACTAATCTATAGATACAAGCTGGATGACCACTATGAGTATCATGGGTATCACCAAAGTTTAATTGTCTTGATAAATCAGGAGCACTTTGATAAAGACGATAGTAGAATGTATTTTCTAAGAATTTTGTATCGCTAAATTTATCGATATTTTCTTCAGTTTTTAATAGGTGTGCATAGATAAATAGCCACATTGCACCATAACGCCAGTAAACAACACCTTCATAATCAGAACCATCTTCACTTAATAGAGGATATACTTTATCAAAATCATCCTTAGACATTTGAATGTATTCATCATTCTTTAGTGCATAACCAGCTGCTGCTAGTCCTGTAAAGTTAATCCAGTTATGGTTTTGTAGGTATTGAACTACCCAACCACTCTTATCATTTTCTTTTGCATAGTTACAAAGTATTTCAGCTTGTAGAGCAATTTTATCTTTTATAATTGATCTAGTACTATCATCTAATACATCATATAACCAATCATAGGTTAGAGAGAGTCCAAATAGGTTCCACGAAGCACTTAAATCAACATTAACAAGATGTGCATGTCCCCATTTCTCATATCCACAAACACATAACATCCATCTTTTTGCTTCAACTAAATACTTTTCATCCTCAGTTAATAAATAAGCAAGTGCTAAATTTAATTCTGCAAAAGCCATAAAAGTTGAACTGCCCTGTGGGTGGGCTACTGATAATTCAGTATTAAAATATGATTCACATTGGCTTAGTAATCTTTTAAGTTGTTTCTCTCGTTTATCCTTATCTTGACTCTTATATTTATCTAGATTGCCAATAAAAAGATAGTGTGATTTCTTCATGAAAATTCCTTTTCCTTTGCTCTATTATTTGATTGATTCTCTATCAATCTTTGTATTCATAAAAGGGGATGGAATCAGTGATAATAACTGATAGAATACGCAGTAAATAACTGCAAATAATATAGGTTCCCCTTTTAGTATAATTGAATCAGCTGGTGCATTAGTTATACTTCTTAAAGCCATATTTATAAGGTAATAACTTGCACTTGTAGCAATAACTGATAAAGCACTCTTCATAAATTCAGCTAATTTCATAAAGACACCTTGCATTACTGTGTGGTGTTTATAGAAATCATTCATTATAATTCCATGCTTTGTGATATCATACATTGCATACATAACAGGATTAAAAATAAGTATTGTTAAAAATCCCATCGCAGTTGAAATCATAAATATTAAATCAATGCCTGATAGATTTTGTCCAAGGGATGAGCCAAAGGCTAGGAAAAAATACACAGCACCAGCCATCCACCATCTAAATAGTAGAACTTTAGTGTTATCTTTAAGTCTATTGTTTGCTCTTCTTTTATCCTCTTTACTCATCTATCACCTACTAATATTTACCTTAATGTTTTAACAGTTTGTACAACTAATAAAATAGCTCCAACTACAAATCCAATAAGTTCGTTTCTAATTAACCCAATTGCGTGTTTTACAATTTCAGGATCATTTAATTTTGCTTGATTTATAAATGCATCATTACATATCTTATATAATTGATAGCCTAATACTACGGTTATTATTATAATAATTGTATTACCAATAAGGCTAAGAGCCTTATCTTCTTGCATTCTTACAGATTGAAATAATGTCATTACACTCATTAATATAAACATAAACATAATGAATCCAACAATTGCATTTTCTAATTTCAAGATTGCATGAACGTAAGATGAAGTTAAAATTAAACTTGAAAGAGATACTACTACAAGTAATAACTTTGCAATATTAAAGACTGATAAATCTTTAATAATTGCACTAAGACCAGTTTTTGTATATGTTTTGCTATCCATCTTAGTTAATCCTTTCTGTTGTTTCAGCATCAAAGAAATGCATTTTACTCTGATCAATTGTAATATTTAAGAATTCTTTATCTACATCCATTTTATCATCAACAGTTGCAGTAACTTCATCCTCACCTAACATTAGGAATAGAGAGTAACTACCACCAAGATATTCTTTGAATCTAACTTTTGCCTTAAGACAATTTTCGCCATCTCCAATACTAATATTCTCAGCTCTAAAGCCTAATCTAATTTTCTTGCCTTCATAATTCTTAACTCTTTCACAAAGTTCATCATTAAGTTTTAGGCTATATCCTTCCCATACAAAGCTACCGTTCTCGATTTTACCGCTAATGATATTCATAGGAGGCATTCCTATAAATCCAGCAACAAATTCGTTACGTGGGAAATTATACAATTCAGAAGGGGTACCAACTTGTTGAAGTATTCCACCCTTCATAATTACAATTCTATCAGCCATAGTCATAGCTTCAACTTGGTCGTGTGTTACATAGAGAGTTGTAATTCCAAGTTCTCTTTGAATTCTTACAATTTCACCTCTTGTAAATGCTCTTAATTTTGCATCTAAGTTTGATAGAGGTTCATCCATTAAGAATAATTTAGGATTTCTAGCAATAGAACGTCCTAATGCAACTCTTTGTTTTTGTCCACCGGATAATTGAGAAGGGAATCTGTTTAAGAATTCTTCAAGTCCCAAGAATTTTGAGGTTTCCATTACATGATCATATATTTCAACTTTTGGTCTGTGTCTAACCTTTAGACTCATTCCAACGTTATCATAAATACTCATGGTACCGTAAAGAGCATAGTTCTGGAAAACAAGTGAGATATCACGATCTACTGGAGGAAGATTGTTTACAACTTTACCATCAATACTAAAGGTTCCCTCTGTAATTGATTCAAGTCCTGCAATCATTCTAAGCATTGTTGATTTACCACAACCTGATGGACCTACTAATACAATAAATTCACCATCTTTAACACTAAGGTTAAAATCATCAACGGCTCTTACTCCACCATCATATATTTTCCCAATATGGGCTAATTCAAGTTTACTCATTGACATTCTCCATTTTACTCAAGTATGGTTTTCTCTGCTTAATTACTTTGATTGTCATCAATCCAGCACTTATTAATAAAACACCTAGAATAACATTCAAGATAATATTGAAAGAAAGTTCAGCATAAGGCTTAACAACAACAGGAATAATAATGAAGGCTCTAATAATAGCGTAAACCCCGATTACTAT
This sequence comes from Sphaerochaetaceae bacterium, assembly GCA_963678765.2. GTDB lineage: Bacteria > Spirochaetota > Spirochaetia > Sphaerochaetales > Sphaerochaetaceae > Pleomorphochaeta. The sequence goes on from CAXXVM010000007.1 coordinate 140,892, forward strand.
AGCGTTGATCGCCCACTTTTTTGAATATATTTTAATCTTTACAGCTGCTGTAAATAGAGTAAAAAGCAATGTTATATTTAAAAAAGTAATAATACCCATTAGAAAATTAACTTCTATTACATCAAGAATTGATAATGTATACCAAAGTTCAACTAAAGTTGAGCAAAGAGTAATCATATATGCTTTTGCATTATCTTGAAAGAATGTAGTTAAAATACTTTTTTCGTTGAATTCGGCACTGTTCATTATGCAATCTCCTTGTGCAATTTCTTATAAGTTCTATAGCTATTAATTAGTGAATACTCAGTAACTATTGAAACGATCAAATCAAATACAAATATTACCATTCCGATATTAAATGTTTTTGTTTTGATTTGGTAATCTACTGCACCTTCTAAACTTAAACTACTAAAATCTAGAGACAAATATGTTTTTTCTAAACTTGGTAATTCAATTAAAGCATATATACTAAATCCACAAATAATTAATATAGCAATTGATATGAATACTAATGCATAAGAATCTGGTACATATTCTTTAATTCCAAAAATAAAGAATAGTGCTATTGATGCAGCTCCAAACAATGTGAACCAGAACATTGTCTGATTAAAACCCTGCATAAATACATCATGGAAATATGCTACATTGGCATTGGCTTTAAGCATTAGTCCAAAAAGATCTTTGTAAGCGGTCATAAAACAAAGTGAATAAGAAAATGCCACTACTGCCATGATTATATAAACATTCATCATAGTCTTTTGTAGTTGTAGCTGTTTTTTCATATCTTGTTTCTCCTTAAATATAACTTATTAATTTAGATGGAAGGGGAAGTCCCCTTCCACTAAATTTTATATTACTTCATATTCTGGTAAGCATTTTGGTAAGTGCTTACATAGATATCTAGACCACGTGATGTGAAATAGTTTAAGTAATCATCATAGCTCATAGCTACATCTGTACCCGATGGTGCATTGTCTAATGTTGCATAACGGATAACGTTGAACATATATTCTGTTAGATCATCATCACTAGTTAAACTTGAAGATTGATCAATAATTTCACTCTGTCTTGGTGTTAGTGAGAATGCAGGTGGAATTAATTTGTAGAAATTAGGGTTGTCACCTTCAATACCTTTACCAGCATATGTAGGGAAACTTGTTGTTGAAGCATTCATTAATGCCCAACCTTCAAATCCTCTTTCACTTGTTGATTGATATTCAAAACCAATTTGTTTTGTATATCCAATTGGCATTAGAGCACCTTCCCAGTCACGTAGGAATCTTGAGATATCACCTGATGCATATTTATTAGCAGAATCCATAACCCAATCAGTGAACTTAGGCCATTCTTTACCAGCTGGGCCGATATATTTTTCGTTTTGATCGATATCAGCTAATAGACCATAGTTTTGAAGTACTTTACCTTCTTCTGAGAAGTAGTAATCCATTACTGTTGCAGCTCTCTTAACTTGTTTGTCAGTTGAACCTGATTTAGAAATTACCCAACCATCATTCTTAATAACACGACTGTTACTAATGTAGTACTGCCATACACCATTAACTTTTGCTACTGGAGGAAGTATTACGATTGTATCACTATTTAAAGAATCTGATGTTGAAGATGCAATCCAGTCGTAAGTCATGAAACCATAACTTGCTGTTGTTGAATCATCTGTACCCCAAAGAACTGATCTGAAGTTAGCTTTATTTGATAAATCAAAACAATCATTATATAATAGACCTTCAGCGTTTAGATCACTAAATCTTGATAATACATCATACATTTTTTCAGTTGAGTATGTGTATTGGATTTGTCCATCTGGATCAATAAACCATCTTGATTCATAAGAGTCAGAACCATGAACTTCTACACCATCAAAGTATGTTGCAAAACGTAATAAGTCTTCTCTATATGATGATTTACGTGTGAATAGTGGCCATACTGTATCAGCTTTACCATCTGTTAAATAAGAAGGGTTAGCTTTAATACATCTGAATAGAGCGATTAATTCATCGATATCATATGCAGCTTTTTCACCAATAAATAGTTCAGAAGGATTTGCATAATCATAATTATCATTAATGTATGTAATGAAAGCTTGTGTTAATGTTTTACCATTCTTAACAGGTAGGTTATTTTGAATTTCAATAATTGATTGGTTTGTTTTCTTTGTAATTGAAATACCATCTTTAGGAGTTACTGTATTTTGTCTTGCATTATCACCTGTGTAGAAACCATCATAATATGTTGTGAAATCATTTGTATCAAATGATGCATTAGCATTGTTAAGTAGGTCAGTTACCCAAGTTTCTCTAATAACTAGATTTCTTGCAAAGTTACCAACTTCAGCGATGTATGGAACTTGATAGATGTTACCATCGTATGCTGTAATTGATTTTTTAACATCAGGATTTTCAGCTAAATATTTACTGAAGTTAGGCATTAAACCTTGATCCATTAAATCATTAAGAGCTACAAATTTTCCTTGTGCGCCATATGCCATTAAGTTTGTTGCAATACTGTTACCACCAAAGATATTAGCACCACTGAAATTAGAAGTAGATTCTGTTTTGATCATATCAGTTGCTTTTGCATCCTGAATTGAAACATCTAAGAAGTTACTATTTGTTTTTTCAGCTACACTACTCCAAACTGGTTTTAACATACCTGCTGTAATTACATCACCATTAGATAATGTAAGTGGTGAACTCTGATTATAAGTCATTGTTCTTGATTTATTTCCGTAAGATAAATTGAATTTTAGTGTAACATTCTCACTTAAATCATCCATAACTACAGGAGCTGCTTCTGCACTTGCCTTTGTAGTTGTTACATTATCTTGTGGTATTTCTTTAGATCCGCCTGCAAATACAGTGGAAATGGAACCTGCTAGCAATAAAGTCATTACTGCTATTTTACTTTTTCTCATAATATATACCTCCCTTTCGGTAATAAAATTCATATAATAATTAACCTTTAACGCCACCAACATTAACACCCTTAGAGAAATACTTCTGAATGTATGGGTAAATAATTAATACTGGTATAATTGAACATATAATAATTGCATAAGCTAAACTGTCAGCAGAGTATGATAATACAATCGGAGACTCTTCATATAATTTCTGATAGTTTTCAATAAGTTGTCTTAAATAAACCTGTAATGGTTGGTCAAAAGATGATGCTAAGATCATTCTTGCCCAATAATATCCGTTCCATCTGCTGATTGCGTAGAACAGTGTAACTGTTGCAATACTTGCCTTAGACATTGGAATAAATATTTTGAAGAACAATTGGAATTCATTTGTTCCATCAACAATTGCAGCTTCTTCAATTTCGTGAGGAATACTTGAGAAGTAGTTACGAAGCAAGATGATGTTAAAAGCTTGTACACCAAAGGCTACGATAATACCCCATCTATTTGTAATTCCTAATTGTTTGTAGTTTAAGTACTGTGGAATCATTCCTGCTGAGAACCACATGGTAAATACCATGAAGAAGTTCCATCCACGGGAGAATAATAATTTCTTACTTTGAAGTACATAAGCACCTGATAGTGAAATTGCCATACTCCATGCAGTACCAATAATTGTATAGAAAAGAGTATTTGAATAAGCAATCCAGAAGCCCTTATCATATAAAACCATTTTATAAGCTGTTAGTGTAAAGTCCTTTGGGAACAATACAACTTGACCACTTTCATAAGCTAATTTTCCACTAACTGAAACACTGAATGCGTAAATTAGAGGATATAAAGCCATAAGAGAGAAGAGGATAACTATAATATAAGAAAATATCTTAAATCCTAATTCGCTTTTACTAAGTCTATCGTTTATCATATCTTTCTCCTACCAAAGTGATGTTTTTGAAATATTTCTACTGATTGTGTTTGCACCTAAAACAAGAGCAAAAGCAATAAGTGAGTTAAAGAGTGATGCAGCAGAACCTATTCCGTAGTTACCAGATAAAATACCAACTCTCTGTTCAAAGGTTGAAAGTACATCAGCTGTAACATAAATATTTGGATTGTAAAGTAATAAAACTCTTTCATAACCAATTGTTAACATTTTACCAATTCTCATGATAACCATAATAATTAGTGTAGGAGCCATACCTGGCATTGTTACATAACGGATTTCTTGGAACTTGTTACCACCATCCATTTTAATAGCTTCATAAAGTGTTGGGGATATACCCATAATTGCAGCATAATAAACGATTGAAGAATAACCAGATTCTTTCCATATACCTGTTATGATATATAATGGTCTAAAGTAACTTGATTGTTGTATAATTGATGAGTTTGCACCGATGATACCTGCTTTAATAAATATTTGAGCAATAATACCAGTTGATTGAACACCATTATAAACAAGCATTAATACAATACTTGTAATAGTAACTTCAGATAAGAAGTGAGGTAGATAAGTTACAGTCTGTGTTACTTTTCTTGTAAACTCATGTGTTATTTCACTGAAGAAGAGAGCTAATAGAATTGGAACAGGGAAACCAAAAATCAAACCATAACTACTTACGATAAATGTATTTCTGAAAGCCTGCCAGAATTCGACCTTATGTACACCAGTCATTAAATTAAGGAAGTTATCTATTCCTTTGAATTCACTGTTAATTAAACCTAATGTAGGGTCATAACGCTTGAATGCCATTAATAATCCACCCATTGGTTTGTACATCCAAACAAGATACCAAATTACCATTGGCATTAAGAGAACATATAATCTCCAATCTTTTTTGACTGAAGCTATAATTTTCTTAGTAAAATGTGGTCTAATTTTAATATCATTTTGATCCATATTCACTCCCTTTAAAAAATCACAGATTAATAAATCACAAATCTAAAAGTTTATAATTATAAACTTGGTTTTATATTATAGCTAAAAAAAATTACTATTTTTTTGCTCCAAGAGCAATGTAGTAATTTCCACACAATAATATTTACATATATAAACCACGTTTATAAATCTACAATAACATGGCTTTTTTATCATGTCAAGAAAAATTTTATACTTTTTTTCTCATATAGTGGGAAATGTATTTCAACTATCTAATTTCGTACTAAATTCCTACTTTAGATCATTAAAAATAACATTTCCAATATATATTATAATAACTAGCTATTAGAAATAGCTGAAGTTATAGAACTTCTATTTCCAATAACATCATCCTCAAAATAAGTTCCTGTGAAACCAAATGCTTTTGATATTTGTTTTCCACATTCAACGAGATCTTTTGCTATTTGCTCATAATTTTCTGATGAATGAGCAATATCAGATAGAGAAATTGCAGCTAATACATGACCTTTGTAATCAAAGATTGGAACTCCAAAACAAATAGTTTTATTTTCATGCTCTTTTAAATCAGTTGAATATCCTCTTTTTCTAGTCATCGCTAATTCTTCTATGAGTTTTTCTTTTGAGGTAATTGTATTTTCTGTTACAGATTTCAATTCCAGTTTATTAATAATTCTCTTCTGTGTCTCTTCATCAGAGAAAGCAAGTGCTGCTTTTCCCAAAGCAGTTGCGTAAACCTCATGTCTACTACCTAATGCACAAGATGCTAAAACGGCACCCTCACCTACATATTTGTGAACATATACGATTACATCATTTTCAAGGACTCCAACAAATCCAGTCTTATGATATTTTTCTGCAATCGGATTTAGATAGTATGCACTCTCTTCTACAATATTCTGATCTTCTAGATATTTCATACCTAAACTGAATAACTTTAAACCGATGCAATATCTTTTATCATTGAATCTGTAAGGTGTAATATAACCTAATGCAAGTAGTGTTTGAACAATTACATAAACACTGCTCTTAGGTACATCAAGTTTAGTAGATAATTCTTGAAGAGTTAAACCTCTTTCACTTTTTGATACTAATTGTAGTATTTTCATTGATCTCTCAACTGTTCTATTTAACGCCATAGTGAGCCCCAGTCTTATTTATTAAATATTTTTTTACAATTATTAATGCTTCCAAAACTAATAATTGTTCATAATAATGAAACTATATCATAATTATAAATAATTTCAACTATTTATTTTAGGTATTTTTTTAGAATTAGTAAGATTATTAGATATAACTGCATAATTTATTCATTACTCTATCACAAATTAAATTATTTTCTCAATTTGAATGGATAATATTGTATTCAATATCATAATAGTGAAATCAAAATCACTAAGGCTATTTTACTATTTCATTTTAATTAATAAGAAAGAAGTAAATTTGAACTCAGAATTAAAAGTGAAAATATTTATTTTAAATTTTTATAAAAAAGATAGGACCACAATAAGTGATCCTGAGTATAAAAATTATATTTGTAAAGTAAAATTTAGAAAGTCTTGTACTCTTCTCCTGCTCTAATAATACCTTTTCTAATGATAATATTAGCAAATCTTTCAGAATCACTAGTAGTTACAACTGCATAGGCTTTAGCTGCTCTATCATAGAAATCTTGTCTTTTTAGATATCCAATTTTTACATCAGTTGGATTGTATTTGTTTAATATCTTTTGATAATCTCCAAACACATTTCCTTTATAATCTGAATCTTTTGGAATTTCCATCATCAGAGCTGGAGTTTCTACTACATAATCGATTGGAAGGTGATACAAAACAGCATCTAATAGAGGTTGTATGCTTACACCATTATAAGGGATTACTTTCTTTGTGTTTACACAAGGAAAATTTCTATCGGTGAAAACAATTTCATCGCCGTGTCCCATATTCATCATAACACTTAAAAGCTCTGATGATAAAATAGGATTTAAATTTCTTAATATCATAATTGTTTCTCCTATATTCAATTAATCAATGATTAAAATATATGATTTAATTAACATCTATCTAAAAGAAGATGAAATATCCATAATAAGGCTCTCCTATTCATTAGCTATTAATAAATAGGAGAAATAATAATTTAGGCTACATTAGTAAATTTGGAAGAGCCATAACAAGATTTGGAATGTAGGTAATCATAAGTAGTACACCAATCATTACAATAAGGAATGGAATAAAGGCTTTAACTACTGAGCTGATTGAACATTTTGCTATACCACAGGATACGAATAAACATACTCCAACAGGTGGTGTGAATAAACCAATTGCAAGGTTAACAACCATAATTACACCAAAGTGTACAGGATCAATTCCTAGGCTAGTTGCAATAGGAAGTAGTATTGGAGTAAAGATAATTACTGCAGGACTTAAATCTAACCAAGTACCAACAAATAATAATAGAGCATTCATTATTAATAATAAAAGATATTTATTAGTTGTGATTCCAGTTATGAAATTACCGATCATTGCAGGAACACCTTGTTGAGCAAATAACCAAGCAAGAGAGGAAGCTGTTGCGATCATTAGTGCAACTTGACCTGTTGTTAGTGCAACTTCTGCAAGCATCTTTGGAATATCTCTAAATTTAAGTTCTTTATAATAGAATCTACCTAGAAGGAATGAGTATAGAGCTGCAATTCCGGCAGCCTCTGTTGGTGTAAATACACCACCTACAATACCACCTAGGATAATTATTACTGTTAAAAGAGCAGGAATACCTCTTAGAGTTATTAATAAACTCTCTTTGACTCCAACAAATTTATCACTAGGATAATCACGTTTATGAGCAATAACACCAGAAATCAACATAAGAGCAAGACCGGTTATAAGACCTGGAACAATACCACCTAAGAATAACTTACCAATTGATGCTCCGGAGGATGCACCATAAACTACCATAGGAATGGAGGGAGGAATCATAACACCGATGGTTGAAGATGTTGCAGTAACTGCTACAGCAAAGTCTTTATCAAATCCTTGATCTTCCATGGCAGGAATTAATATAGCACCAATAGATGATGTATCAGATGCAGCTGAACCTGTAATACCAGCAAATAGCATACTAGCTACAATGTTAATATAAGCAAGTCCACCTTTAAAGTAACCAACTAATACTCTAGACATTGCAATTAGATCTTGAGTAATTCCACCTAAAGCCATGAATCTACCACATAATATAAATAGAGGAACGGCAATAAGAGTGAATGTATCCATTCCGGTAAACATTCTTTGAACAAATACCATCATTGGAACATCTTGTGTATAAATTATTCCACCAACGGTAGCTAGTGCTGTACATATAGCAATAGGTACGTTAAAAATCATCAATCCAATTAGGATTGCAAAAACGACAAGTGTAATCATATTTTAAATCTCTCCTTATTGAATTGTAGTATTCTCAACTATTAGTTGATTTTTACTATTTAAATGTTGCTTTAATTCATTGATACCTAATATTAAATATAAGAGGCCTGTTAAAGGCAGAACAAAATAAATATATTTCATTTGTAATCTCATGATTGGAGATTTTTGGAAACCTACAATTCCTAATAAGGTGAAACCATAATAAGATAGTAGAATGCTAAATACGATTTGGGTAATATAGACAAAAACTCTATTATAATATTTTGTTTTAGCCTTCATCTTGCTTTCAAAATAGTCTATTCCTAGATGTAACTTGTTGTACATCGTCAATACACTCCCTAAAAAACAATACCAAATAAAAGTGAACCTAGCTAATTCATCAGTCCAAGAGAATGGTACTTTGAAAAATATTCTAGTAAAGATTTGCATTAAGACTGTTGAAACTAGTAACACCCCTAATATACGAACAATATATTCAACTATATAATCATAGAGAATATGTATTAATTTATCCATTTCATTACCCCTTTTCATATTAAAGGACAAGTTGCCCTGCCCTTTAACATTTATTAATTAAATCTGGATTTATTTTTTGAATGCGTCAATAATATCTGCACCAATCTCATCTCTGTATTCTTCATAGATTGGAGCAACAGCAGTCTTAAATGAAGCTTTATCAGCTACTTCATTTACTACCATTCCTAGATCTTCAAGTTCGCTAATTGTAGCGGCTTGGCTATCTGCATCAAGTTTAGTTGCATATTCGCCAGCTTCTTTACCACATTCAACAATGATATCTTGGATATCTGCTGGTAGGCTTTCAAAATATTTATTACTAATTGCAATAATATTTGGTGTGATACTGTGAGCTGTTAGTGATACATAATTAGTAACTTCATATTCTTTTTGTGATACGATAATACCAACTGAGTTTTCAGCACCATCTACAACACCAGTTTGAAGAGCCATATATCTCTCTGAAGCTGATAGAGGAACAGGTACAGCACCCATTAATTCAAATGTTTTTGTCATAATTGGAGATTCCATTACACGAATCTTCATTCCCTGACAATCGCTAACACTGTTAATTGCGTTTCTTGAGTTATAGATATTTCTAGGAGAACGGATCATCCAACCAATAACTTTTAAACCTGTTGTTTCAATTAATGAATCAGATAATTTTTCACCAAGTCCACCTTCAACTACTGATTGTAGGTGATCAACATCGTCTGCAATGTATGGTAGTGAGAAAACCATGAACTTTGGATTGAAGCCTGATAATACTGCTGTATTAATTTCAGCTGCTTGAAGAGAACCCATTTGCATTTGTTCGATATAATCACGGTGAGCACCTAATTGTCCACTATCAAAGATTTGAACATCTACCATATTATTTGTTTTTTCCTCAACCATTTTTTCAAAATAGTAGAAAGCCTTAACACAGTTGTCTTCAGGGTTAGAAGGGTTTGCCATTTTAATAACATATTTCTTACCTTCTGCAGGTTTGCTTTCGTTGCTACCTTGAGCAAACAAAGAACCTGTTGCTAGAGCGAGTGCCATTGTTAGAACTAAAATTTTTTTCATTTCAATTTTCTCCTTTTATTAAACATGAAATTTTAAATCATCACTACAAATAAACAACATGTTGGTTATCTGCATGAAATTAGCATACCACAGGTTTTTAAAAAAGCAACATTTTTTTGCATATTTTTTTTACAATACGAAAAAATATGTGTTTTTACCCAATATAATCAGACATAAAACTCTCTATAATTATGTATTTTTCTATAAAATATGACATTTAATTCATTACATTGAAAGAAATTATAATAATAAATATAATGCATATTTATAAAATTATTAAACTCTTTAATTTTTTTATTTGTTGACATTTTAAAAAATACGATGTAATACTATCTACAACATGTTGCATACATGTTGTAATTAAAAACCATATTGTTCTTTAGTTTTTATTAAAGACAAAGTAAAGGAGAGCCTCGTATGTGGGAAATGGTAAATAATCGTAGAATTCTTTTCGGAGAAAACAAAATTAATGAAATACCAGAAGTATTAAACTGGTATAATCTTAAAAAGGTACTATTTGTATCTGACAAATCAAATGAGAAACTTAGAGGAGAACTTGCTAAGAATCTTAAAGAGAAAAATATCGATGTTGTTATTTATGATAAAATTTCAGGAGAACCTGATCTTAATGTTATAAACAATGGTAGAGACTTATTTGTTGAAACTAAATGTGATTGTACAATTGGTTTTGGTGGTGGTAGTGTTATCGATACTGCTAAAACTATTGGTATGTTAGCAGTTAATGGTGGTATGATCGAAAATTATCAAATGGATGGAAAACAAGTTACTAAACTTCCTCCTTTCTTTATTGCAATACCAACAACAGCCGGAACCGGTGCAGAAGCAACTAAAGTTGCTGTTGTAAAAAATAATGCAAACGGACTAAAAAAGAGTCTTTATCATAATACTATGATTGCTGATATCGTAGTTTTAGATCCTACAGCAATTGAAGGACTACCTGCAAGAATTACAGCTGCAACAGGTATGGATGCACTAAGTCATGCAATTGAATCTTATGTATCTTTAAATGCAACTCCAATTTCAGAAATGTATGGCTTACAAGCTATAAGATTAATTAAGAAATCTTTAGAAAAAACATATACTACTCCTCATGATTTAGAAGCTCGTGGTGATATGTTATTAGCAAGTTATTTTGGTGGATGTGCAATTTCTGCAGGTATCGGAATAGCTCATATAATGGCACAACCATTAGGTGCTATGTACAACATACCTCACGGTGATGCTTGTTCTATATTCTTACCTATTTCAATGGAATTCAACCTAGATTTTGCTACTGAAAAATATGCAAATGTAGCTCAGGCTTTAGGTGTTTTTGATTATACTCTAGACAGCAAAGCTAATGCTCTTAGAGCTATTGAAGAAGTTAAGAGAATTAGAGCTAGTCTTGAAGCTCCATCTACCCTAAACCCTTATTTAGAGGGTAAAAACACTGATTTAGACTTTATGGTTGATACAGTTCAGAGAACTACAGGACATGTAAATTGTAATCCTAGACCTGTTAATTCTGAAGTATTCAAAGAGATGTTCAATCTTGCGAAATAAATAATTTTATGTTAAATTTTGAAAAGAGGTGATTCCTGTGGCAAATACAAAATTGTTATATGTGATAGTCTATGAAGCACTGAAGGAAATGATTGTTTCCGGAGGCTATCGTGTAGGCGATTTACTTCCCTCAGAGAGGGAAATTGGAGAACAACATAATGTTGATCGAACTACAGTTCGAAAGGCATTAAAGTTACTCGTTGATGAGAATCTAGTCGTAAAACTTCCTGGTATCGGTACCAAAGTAATTAGCGATGAAGAGAGAAGAGAACTACAGGAAAACAAGGTAGAGAAAGAAGCTATTCCCATAACTAATTCAAAGGGAACAATCGGATTTTTCCTTCCACCCTCAGTTCATAGAACAGATCGAATAAACCAACCTTTCTATTCAACTTTATTTTATCATACAGAAAAAGAGGCTAGAGTACTTGGCTACACTTGTTTTTATTCTACCCTTGATGAAAAAGATGATTTTGAAAGTTTGCTGAATCGACAGAAATTTGACGGAATTATTTTTGTAAGTAACGTTTCAAAGAAATTTATTAATTTAGCATTAGATTTAAAAATCCCTTGCGTATTAGTAAATGAATACAACTCTAAAATACTATCATACCTCGTAGATAATATCAGAGGTATGATAGATATGTGTGATTATTTAATAGAATTAGGACATAAGAAATTTGCACTCATTGAAGGAATTGAATCATATCTCTCTAATAAGGAGAGAAACATTGGTTGTACTTATTCTTTTACAAGTAATAATATTGCAACTCCATATGTTAGAAATTGCGATTGGTCTCCTGATATGGCTTATGAAGTTACAAAAGAACTACTTACTAATGTTGATGAACTTCCGACTGCTATTATTGGATTTAATGATAATATAGCAATTGGATGTTTAAGAGCTGCTAATGAATTAGGACTTAGAGTTCCTGAAGATATTTCAATAGTGGGATATGATGATATTGAACAAAGTCGTTATACAATTCCACCTTTAACAACAGTTCATGCAAGTATTTTACAACTAGCCCAGGCAGCATTGCAGGGATTAGAATATCAAATGCAGCATGAAGAGACTATAAAAACTCTAAAAACTTATATTCCATCTTCACTGAAAGTTAGAAATTCTTGTTCTGCACCTCCAACTCACAAAGTTAGTATAAATAGATAATTCATAATATTAAGGCTTACAAATGTAGGCCTTTTATTATATCAAATACTTTAAGCAAAAAGAAACTCTCTACTAATTAAAGCAGAGAGAATGAATTCATTTTTAAATATTACTATCTAGGTCGGTGATCCCACATATCAATATTTGAGCCAAGGGCTTTTAATAACTTATCAGTAGCAGAGGTTAGGGAATCTAACCAACATTTTTCAAGATTTATATCTAATAGCTTCCTTAAATCTTTACTTTGTTTAGCATTTCTAGTTCCAACAATAACTCCACCTACTCCATTTTGAGCTTTTAGCCAACCTATAGCTAATTCTTCCATGCTATATTCAGATTGATATACAATCTCCCATATACGCTCAAGTGCATCTTTTCCCTCAGCCTCGCAACCTAACTCTCCATGTCTACAATTATTTGAAGGAGTATCTTTAAACATTCTTGTTCGGGCACGATTTTGAGGAAAATCATCGAGTGATTTATATTTTCCAGCAAGTAAGCCTTGCATTAGGGAAGAATATGTCAAAATAGGAATCTGATTCTTTTTGCAAAATGGTAATACTTCATCTTCAATACATCTAAAGAGAAGATTATATACAACTTCATTTGCACATATTTCAGTCTCATTTAGTATCTCTTTTAAATTATTAACTCCGTAGTTTGATACACCATAATAGTTTATCTTACCCTGCTTTTTTAATAATTCTAAAGCTTCAACTTTTTCTTCAACACGAACTTCACTCTTTGGCCAATGTAATAAATACATATCAATATAATCTGTACCGAGGTTTTTAAGACTTCTATTACATGCCTCTATTAAATCTGCTTTATGCAAATGTTTAGCATCAACTTTATCAATAATTACAATCTCTTTACGTTTATCGCCAAGAGCTTTAGCTAATAATTGCTCAGAATAACCCTTACCATAAGCTTCAGCTGTATCAAAGGTATTAATGCCTTCATCAAAAGCAACTCTAATTGCATTTAATGAATCCTTTTCTTCTTGGTCGCCAAAGGCTCCGGAGGCACCCATGCAACCATAAACAATTGGACTTGTCATTAAATCAGTATTACCAAATTTCTTATACACTTTTAGTCCTCCAATAAGGTCCTAAGATATTTAAGATCTTGAACAGTTCTTCCTATTGTTTCTTCACCCATTATTGGGTCTTTTGAACCGATATGATTATATTCTGCAGGCATACAGATATTTCCACTCCAATTATTCTTTCTCAAGATATCAACTGTATCTTTCCAAGAATATAGAGCATGACGTGCTGTTGCCCAGTGAATCTGCCATGTAGCTTGTTCTTCATCAGGACCGTTTGTTCTCATTTTATAAGCACCCTTAAAGTTAATTAAAATAATATTATCTTTAACAATATCAAATGCCATATCAGTTGGTTCACCATCTAGACCACAGTGAGCAAAATCTAATGTAGCACCAGCTATTTTTGGTGATACTCCAGATAATAGGTGGTGAATACCTAATGCACTACCTACCATATTACCGTGGTGATTTTGAATACCAACTTTTACATGGTTCTTTTCAAGTACATCTTGTAAATCATTGATTTGTTTTTGAGTTTCTTTAACACTTTCAAAATAACCTTTACTCATATCAATTTTTACACAAATACGAAGAACAGGAACATTTGCCTTTCCCATAGCCTCAATAGTTTCTTTTTCAAGAGAACCTGCAATACTACCAATAAAAAGACCATGTTTTTCAAATACTTTTTTAGCATTCATTAGTTTTTCACCAACATTTTCTGGTGTTACTTGGTATCCATCTCTTACAGGTAATTCAACTCCATCAAATCCCATATCTTTAACAAGAACTGCAAGTTCTTCAATACTTTGGTCTTTCCATGGTTTTGTAAATACAATTATTTTATTGTTCATTTCTTATCTCCTTAATTTTCGAATAGAACACCAAGAATCTTCTCAGGATGATCTATAATCTTCTCAATTTCTTTTTCAACATCTTTCAATGGAATATGATGAGTTGTTAATGCATTAACATCAATTCTCTTTTTAGCCAATAATCTCATACATAAATCTAAATTTCTTTGAGTAGACCATCTAACTAATACTTCAGGGTAATCTCTATCAGAAATTTCCCATTCTGCATCATGATATCCAGCACCAGTTCTAGAAGATCTTCTTAAATCTATATTATTCATTTGTCCAATTTCACCGTTGTATGTAAATTTAGGCCATCCAACTGTTACAACTGTACCTGTGTGATGTAAATCAGGACAAATTCTAGTATGTTTAACTATTGTATCCATTGCCTCTTCAGCTTGTCCACCAAAAGCAACAACTGCACCATCAAAACCTTCGTTATTAGCAAATGCACTAAGTTTATCATCAAGAGCGCTATCACTATCTAGATATGCATCATCGAATCCCCAAGATTTAGCTAAATCTACTCTTTCTTTATGTTGATCAATACCGGCTACAAAACAACCGTTTAACTGTAATAATTTACCGGATAATAATCCAACGATACCAAGACCTGAAATTATGTAGTATTCACCAAGAGATGGCTCTGCTCTTCTTACTGCCTGCATTGCAGTAGCTAGAAGCATTGCATATGCTGCCTCATCATCACTTACGTTATCTAAGATAGGAATACATAGATTTTGTGGTACAACAGCATAAGTTGAATGTAGAGCAAATCCAGCACCAATTGCTGCTACTCTCATTCCTTTTTTAAAGCGACTATTAACACCTTCTCCAATCTCTTCAACCACACCTGATAGTGAATAACCGAACTTCTTTGGTTTATCTAATAGAGCTGGTTCACTTTTTTGTCTAGCAAGAGCATCCCATCCTTTTAGTTCTGTTCCAGGACTAACTAGAGATTTTGTTGTCTTTATTAATAATTTACCTTTAGTAACTTGTGGAATTTCATCATCCATTAATTTGATTGTGCCGTCACCACTAAGTACTGCGACCTTTCTATTTTTTACCTGCATCTTTGTGCCTCCCATTGAATTTCTGATAATTAATAGTAAGTCAAAAATTATGCCAATGGTATGTATAAATATATTCTATTTATAGCAAAAAGAGTTATTAAAGCTTTATTTTTAAAAAATAAATAGCAATTTTAGATACAAAAATATTTATGTTTATATATATAAAAAATACCATATAAAGATTAATTATTTGTATTGAATCTTTATATGATGGAAAGTTGTTTTTATTGTTTTAAGCTATTGTGCTATGCTTTCGCAATTAATTTCTTCTTCATTTTGGTACTTTTGTCTATATTGACTCGGGCTTGAAAAAGTTAATCTTTTAAAAAATCTTGAGAAACTAAATACATCATTAAATCCTAACTGAAATGCAATTTCTGAAATTGATAATTCAGATAATTGCAAAAGTGTTTTTGAAATATTAATTCTCTGAATATCAATAAAAGGTTTTAATGAAACACCTGTTTCCTCTTTAATTTTCTTTGATAAATAAGCTCTGCTAATTAGCATTTGATCTGCAATCTCTTCTGCAGTTGGGAAATTAGAAGGACTTTTCTCTAATATAGTAATTACTTGTTCTGAGATGTTTTTCTCTGGCAAAGCTTTACTATTAACTAGATCAATCTCAAGCAATATCTGTAATATATTACGTATATGAATTGCTACGATTTGATTGTCCGAACTACTATCTACAACTGATTCAAGATATTTCCTAATGGGTGCAACATTAGCAATATTATCAAATACTAGGGGTGATACAACATGTGTGTTATCACATGTGAATTTAACTGAGTAATAATCATTTTTATCATCAAAATACGAGAAGCTATGAAAAATTCCAGGCGGGATTATTAATATCTTCATAGGATTAATCTCAATATCCTGATCTTTAAAATGTGTAATTACATTCCCATTAATTATAAACTCAGCTTGCCAAGCTGTATGAGAATGGCAAGTTGTGTTCACATCCGTTCTACCAGATACATGCTCTATATAATTAATGTTAACATTAATAAAGGGCATGGATAATTTATTATTATCAATATCTATACGATTCTTTTTTTCCATAAGTAATATTACCATGCAATAAAATTATGTATATAGGAAACTTTATTAAATTTTCTTCTATACTACTAACCTTTACTTGCACTTAAATTAACACCTTTAATTAGATATTTCTGACCAACAAATAGTACAATAATACATGGGATAACACTAATTAGTGAGGCACACATTATTTTATTCCAATCTACAAAATTCTGAGTTTGGAAATATTGAATTCCAATTGGAAGTGTAAATTGTGATTCGTCATTTAAATAAATAAGAGCGCCTAGGAAGTTATTCCAGTTTTCAATAAATGAAAATACTATTATGGCTCCAATTGCTGGAGTTAATAAAGGTAATAAGATTCTTCTATATATTGATAGATATCCACAACCATCTATTTTAGCTGCTTCATCAATATCATGAGGAATACTCATAACAAATTGTCTTACTGTGAAAATATAGAAAGCACCTTTTGTACTTGCTGCTAACCAGGATGGAATCATTAATGGATATAATGTATTAACTAAATGGAATTTTTGGAAAACCATATATTGTGGGATCATTATAGCTTGAGATGGAATCATCATAGCAATAAGAACTACCATAAATACAGCATCTCTTCCTCTCCAGTTTAAGCGTCCAAAAGAATAACCTGCTAAAGTTGTTGAAAAAAGTGTTCCTACAATACTAATAGAGGTAACAATTACAGAGTTTCTAATGAATGTAGCCATTGGAGTTTCTGTGAAAATATCTCTAAAATTCTCTAATGTCCAAGGATGTGGCCAAAAAATCTCAATTTGACTATAGGTTTGATATGATGTCTTAAAAGATGTAACGATCATCCAACAAAGAGGAATTAAAAAAATAGCACAAAATATAAACAAGACAAGATATAATAATATTATTGATTTCGGTTTTGCATTGCCAACACCTTGTTGGCCAATATAATAATTTTTACTCATTTTTACTCCTTACTCTGCATAGTGAACTTTATTCTTAGATATTCTAAGTTCAATAATAGTTAATATTAAAACGATTACTAAGAATACGGTTGCTACTGCAGATGCATATCCCATTCTAATGGAAGTAAAAGCTTTCTTATAAATATAAAGTACTAAGAACATACTCTCGTTTAATGGACCACCTTCGGTAATTGCATATGAATTAACAAATACTCTAAATGAATCAATAACTGCTGTAACAAGATTTAAAAGAATAATTGGGCTTAACATTGGAATAGTTATCTTTCTAAATTTTGTCCAAGCTGAAGCTCCATCTATATATGCAACTTCATAAAGACTCTTTGGTATTCCTTGTAATCCAGCTAAGAATATAATCATTCTTGCACCACCTATCTCAACAATTTTTACAATAATCATAGTAGGTTTTACCATAGTTGGAGATTGGAACCAAAGTGGTAGGTTGGTAACTCCAATTGAAGATAGGAATGTATTTACAAGGCCAGTTCCTGGATCAAAAATCCACATCCATAACATAGCCATTGCAATACCAGATGTAATACTTGGAATATATAATGCTGTTTTAATACTGTTCATTCCAGGAAGATTATTATTTACAAGAATTGCCAATAATAGAGATCCAATAACACTAATAGGTACATTGAATGCTGAATAATAAAGTGTATTTGTAAGTGATTTGATAAATACATCATCATCGCTGAACATTCTTATGTAGTTTTGTAGGCCTACAAAGGTTGGAGGTCTAAAAATATCGTAGCGAGTAAAACCTAATATTATCGTGGAGATAAATGGCCCGCCTATAATAAAAATGAACCCAAGCAACCATGGTAATATACACAAATATGCAGCTTGTGTTTCTTTTTTAACTTTTAATAATTTCATTATTCCTCCTAAAAAAATAACGCAAATAAAATGAGAGACTTTTACTTAATGCTGACAACATTTGTCAGCATTAATAAAATACTCTATTTAAGATCTTCTATTTCTCTGAGCCACATTTTCTCAGATTGATCTAAAGTATCTTGATAAGATTGACCACTTTCAATTGATTTATAAATTTCATCTGTTAGATATGATCTAGCTGATCTATAAGCTGGTGTTGCTGCAAGAGAGCCACCATATTTTTGCATTTCCATAATTCCTTGTAGTAGAGGATGTTCTTCCATATATTGGCTATCTAATTGACTTGCATAGATAGGAATAACGTTATTAGCTACAACATATTGCATGAACACATCAGGTTGGTAGAAATAAGTAATGAAATCCCAAGCTTCATCTTTATTATCTGAAGCTGATGAAACATACATCATATCACCATCAAAGAATGATACTTGTTTACCACTAGCATTATCACTTTTGAAAGGAGGAATAACTTTTGTAAATTCTCTCATCTCTTGATTACCAGTTTGAAGTGCTGTTTGAACTGCATCGTATGAGCCTGCAACTGCCATACCAGCTTTACCTGCTACAAATGCATCAACAGCTGATTCATCTAATGCTATAGCACCTTCAGGTAGTTGAACTCTGTATAAGTCATCTAAGAATTTCATAGCATTTAAACCATGTTCATCATTAAATCCTGGTGTTCCATCTTCATTTAAGAAATTTCCACCATCTTGTTGAACAAATAAATCAAATGCTCTTACAACTGATGATGCATTTCTAAAGCCTGATGCACCCATTCTAGTTACAACACCATTTTCAACTTTAAGCATTTTCTTACCAGCTTCAATAGCTTCAGACCATGTGGTTGGAGGATTTTCAGGATCTAATCCACATTCTTTAAAGATTTTAGTATTGATGATTACAGGATAAACTTTTGTTCTAAATGGAAGACCATAACAATCGCCTTCATAATATGTGAGATCTGTTAGTGATGAATCAATTTCATTCCATAAAGACCAATTCTCAGCTTTATCTGTTAAATCTTCAATGATTCCAGCACTATAATATGTTCCTACCATATTATAACCATCAATAAAGATATCTGGTAATGATTCACCAGCTGCAGCTGTTAATAATTTTTCACGATATCCTGAATAAGGGATATTCTGCCATGTAACAGTTACCCCAGGGTTTTCTGCTTCATACTTTGAAATAATATCTTCCTTTACGACCTTTAATGCATCTGTTGATAAATTAAATGACCAAATATTAATTTCCTTATTCTTAGTAGATGATTCTTCACTGCTACCACTAGCAAATAATGAAACTGAGCTTAATAAAGCTACTAGTAAAATAGTTGTTAATAATTTCTTCTTTAACATTTCTTTCCTCCAATTGTTGTATTAGTATCACCCCGAATTTTCCAGAAATACATAGCAAAAAATAGAAGTTATATGTTGAAATATGAACAAAATGGAAATTTTTAATTGATAAAAGATTATCTTTAGTTAAAAAAAAGACAATATAACAATTAAATTATTAATAAGTTCTATATATATGTAAATTGTTTTATTACACAGTTTATAATCCCATAATATAAAAATATACTTTACTAACTATCCATATTATGAATAAATTTTATTTACTTAACGATTAAATTGTTATAATAAGTGCATCTTTAATTTAAACTTACCTATTTTACCTTATAAAAAATAAAAAGATATAAGAAGAAAAAGTATGTGTAAAATATCATCATACTAAATAAATATTTTTTTTATTGCATAAATATTTTTTTTATTTTATTATTAATTTATAAAAAGAATTAGATTTGACTAACAAAATAATTAAATCAGTATTAAAATAAGAAATAAAAGATATTTATACATATATATATTGCAAAGGAGTCTTATATGAGTGCAAACATTGGTGTTATTGGACTAGCGGTTATGGGAGAGAATTTAGTATTGAATATGGAGAGCAAAGGTTTTAGTGTTGCCGTATTTAATAGAACAACATCTAAAGTCTCAGCCTTCATGGAAAACAGAGCTAAAGGCAAAAACATACTACTCTCTTATTCTTTAGAAGAATTAGTTGAACAAGTTGAAAGACCTAGAAAAATAATGCTCATGGTTAAAGCCGGAGCTCCTGTAGATGCTACTATTAATTCTCTTATTCCCCTATTAGATAAGGGAGATATCATATTAGATGGTGGTAATTCTAACTACCAAGATACCGAGCGACGAATGAGTGAGGTAAATGAGAAAGGTTTACTTTATATAGGAACAGGTGTATCTGGTGGAGAAGAAGGAGCACTTAAAGGACCTTCTCTAATGCCAGGTGGTAATATTGAAGCTTGGGAAGAAGTAAAACCTATTCTACAATCAATATCTGCTAAAGCCGGAAAAGATAATAAACCATGTTGTAACTGGATTGGTGCAGGTGGTGCCGGACATTTTGTAAAAATGGTTCACAACGGTATTGAATATGGTGATATGGAATTAATCTGTGAAGTATATGATATCATGAGAAAGTCTTTAAATATGAGTGCAAAAGAAATTAGCAAAGTATTTAAAGAATGGAATAAAGGTGATCTTCAATCCTATTTAATTGAAATAACATATCAAATATTAGAGTATGTTGATGAAGATAATACTCCACTTGTAGATAATATATTAGATACTGCTGGACAAAAAGGTACAGGTAAATGGACCGCTATTAATGCTCTTAATTTTGGAACCCCATTAACTCTTATAAGCGAAGCTGTTTTTGCAAGATGTTTAAGCAGTGAGAAAGAGGAAAGAGTTCAAGCTAGTGAAATATTCAAAGATATCAAAGTAACTCAAAAGAACAAAGAAGAATTACTAGAGAATCTTCATGATGCTCTATATACCGCTAAAATTATCTCATACGCACAAGGTTTTGAACTTATTAAAAAAGCCGGTGAAGAGAATAATTGGAATCTAGATCTTGGCGATATTGCTCTCATGTGGAGAGGTGGATGTATTATTAGATCTATCTTCCTAGATAAGATTAAAACAGCCTATGCAAACAATCCCGATTTAACAAACTTAATTGTAGATCCATATTTTACAAAGGTATTATTAAAGAGCCAAAACTCACTACGTATTGTAGTATCTGAATCTAGTTTAAACGGTATTGCAATTCCATCTCTATCATCTGCTCTATCTTGGTTTGATGGTTATAGATCTGCAAAGAGTCCTGCTAACCTCCTTCAAGCTCAAAGAGATTTCTTTGGTGCACATACATATGAAAGAGTTGATAAGAGTCGCGGAGAATTCTTCCATACTAACTGGACTGGAGAAGGTGGTTCAACATCTTCAACTACTTACACTGTATAATTAACAAAAGGAAGTTATATATGAGCAAATTAAACATTAAAGAAAAGAAAAGTGATGGAATTGATTTACTTGCACTAGGTGCACTTGTAGTGAGACTAGATAGTGGAATAACTCCACTAGACTATGCTTCAAATGTAGATTTACATGTATCTGGTGGTGAATTCAATGTTGCAGCAAACCTATCAAGTTGTTTTAAGATGAATACTGCAATTGCCTCTGCTATGGTTAATTACCCACTTGGCAACAAGATTAGAACTGAGGTTAATAAAATGGGAGTAACTCCATTTTATAAAGAGTATGAATTTGATGGTGTAAGAGGACCTAATATGGCTCTTGTTTATAGTGATAGAGGACAAGGTTCAAGAGCACCTGTTGTATTTTATAATAGAGCTAATGAGGCTGCTGCCCAATTAAACAAAGACAGCTTTGATTGGGATGAAATCTTTAGTCATGATATTAGATGGTTCCACAGTGGAGGAATCTTTAGTGCACTAGGTAAGGATATACCTGAGACAATTATTGCAGGTATGAAAGAAGCCCATAAGAGAGGAGCAATTGTTTCTTTTGATTTGAATTATAGAGCTAAATTATGGAGTTCTATTGCAAAAGATGATGAAGAAGCAATTAAAAAAGCTCAAAGTGTATTATCTGAAATTGTTGAGAATGTTGATGTACTATTTGGTAATGAGGAAGATTTACAAAAAGGTCTTGGTTTAAAAGGACCTGATGTAGAGAAAACTAGTAAATTAGATGCAACATCTTTTTACTCAATGATGGGTGATGTAGCAAAACGTTTTCCTAATTTAAAAGCCGTTGCTACAACAATGAGAGAAGTAGTTTCTACTAATAAACATAACTGGAGTGCAGTATTGTACTATGATGGGAAAGGTTATCAAGCACCTACAACAACCCTTGATGTATATGATAGAGTTGGCGGTGGTGATGGTTTTGCAGCTGGTCTTATTTATGGTTTATTAAATAACAGAGATGTTGAAACTGCTCTTCGTCTAGGTTGGGCTCACGGAGCTTTATTAACAACCTTCCCAGGAGATACCTCTATGGCAAATATTGATCAAGTTGAAGCACTTGCACAGGGTGCAACTGCACGAATTCAAAGATAAATATTTTATAATGCTCCTATATTGCTAATAGAAATATTATTTAATATAGGAGTTTTTTGATAATTGACAATACTTATACAATAACTTTAGAATGTCAAAGCTTATTGCATGTAATTATCATCTAGATAAATATTTATTCAAGAGCTACAAAGAGGAGTACTAATAATATGGAACCAGTTAGTGTAATATATACGATAAAGAACAATTACTATGATTTAAGTAATAAGGAAAAACTAATAGCTGATTTCATAATTAATAATCCAAAAGAATCGGTTAATCCAAGTATAGATAGCCTTGCTAAAATGGCAGGTACTAGTGAAACAACAGTAGTTAGATTTGTTAGAAAATTAGGATTTAAAGGTTATCAAACTTTTAGAATTGCTTTAGCTCAAGAAAGTATGAGTCTTAATAGCCAAGTATTTGAAATTAACCTTGATGATAAAGATGATGTGGCTTCCCTTATTTTTAAACATACCATTCAAGTTCTAGAGGCAAGTGCCTCAACACTAAATAGTAAAAATCTTACTAAAATTGCAAAGGCAATGGCTTCTTCAAAGAGTACCTATCTATTTGGCCTAGGTGGTTCAAATATTTGTGCTAGAGAGGCTTATCATAAATTCATCAGAACAGGTATTATTTGTCAATTTAGTGAAGATTATCATATGCAATTAATGCTTGCATCTCAATCTTCAAAACAAGATTGTGCAATTATATTCTCTCACCTTGGAAATAATCATGATACAATTGCAATTGCAGAAGAATTAAAACTTAGAAAATGTAAAATTTTCGTTATAACAAGTTATGAGAACTCAATACTTGCTAGAATGGCAGATATTGTACTTAGAACAAGTCCTCTTAATAGTGAAGTTGTAGCCGAGGCTTTTTCATCTAATATAGCATCATCTACTTTCATTAATATTTTATATGTTGAACTTATGAAACTGAAGGGAGAAGGTGGTATTAAAGCTCTAACTTCTATGAGAGAAACAATATCAAAGAGACGACACTAGATTAACTAATGTTCCTATAATTTTATTAAATTTAATTGTTTATAATAAATCCCACCTGATTTCAGATGGGATTTATTAACTCTATATTATTTTAATATTTACAATCATTTTTTCTTTTGGTCCATGATACAAGAATTCATCATGAACACAGGCTCCCCAACTATCATCACCACCAACACCACATTGACCATGAAGTATGCGAACATAATTGTATTTATGTTTTGGAAGGTCTTCAATATGCTTTGCCTCTTCTAATTCATGAGAGTCATATGGTATTATAGAGCCTTCAAATATTGAATTAGTTTTTATACGAAGGCCATGGCCCTCTTTATTTACAATTTCAATATATCTTAAATCTGTAAGGTTCCCACATTCCTGAGGTTTTACATAATTTGTAAAACTATCTTTAACTTTTAAAGTATTATATGAGAGAATAGAACTTTCTTTTCTATCACTATAGGCCTCTCCTGTTACATTACCATAGTAATTAATTGTATCAAATTCATCACTAAGAGCAAAAGATAATCCAAAACAAGGTAAATCACTTGGGAAATGAGGAGGCTCTATCTCGATATCAAATGAGTTATTATCATAATAGGTTTGTGTAGTATTTGCTTGATATGGTCCAAACTTAATACTTGATAATATTTTACCATTATCCTCTTCAATTTTATCGCAATAACTATATAGAGAAGCTAATTTATAGCTCATCCATCTCAATACATTCATGTTAGGAAGATCGTTATTAACAGGAGCTCTCCATGTTTCAATTTTAAATTTACTTTTGATAATATTTTTATTATTAATTAAAATTGCATTAGGTAGTCCCTCGATTTTACGAGTTAATACAGTTGCAGTAGATAAATCACTTCCCATAACCATGATATCATTAATAATATTGTTTAAAGGATTCTTTGTATCTATAGCCTTTGATTCTCTTATACTACAAGTTGTACTAAATATTTCATCATAGGAAACTTTAACGACTATTTCACCTACTCTATCAATAAAGTATGATGGAGATTTAATATCAAAATAACCAGTAGAACCAGGTTCTACGACTAATGATATTTTCTCTATTTCAAATGTTTTTCCATCCTCAAGATAGGATATACTAAATTGATGATCATCAGTTGCACTAAACATTCTTTTATTTTCAACTTTTACTTTAGAATTCTCTTTATCTATATAAATTTTGATTGGAGAGAATTCATGTTTAACCTCTGATAATTTTGCTGATTTATCACTATCTGCTAAAAGAATACCATTACTACAGAAATCATCATCATTTGGGAATTTTGTGTGCATTCCACTATATACGTAATCTCCTATCTTAATATTTTGATCTCTAAAGTCCCAGATAAATCCACCAAAATATGATTCATATTTTTCTTCTAATTCTGTATAGATATGAAGACCACCACATGAATTTCCCATAGCATGATTATATTCACAAAGCATGAATGGTCTCTCAGGATGCTCTTCAATAAATGATGCGACATCAGAGGGTTTAGTATACATTTGTGATTCAACATCACTTACATCTCTCCATTTTGAAGTAACTAAGACACTCTCATAATGTACTAATCTACTTGGGTCTTCACTTTTAAAATAATCACTAATATGCTTAATTACTTCTCCATCCCAAGATTCATTACCACAGGACCAAAAGAGTATGCAAGGATGAAGTCTATCGCGGACTAACATTGCCTTTGCTCTATCTAAGAGAAGCGGAGTATATTCTTCTTTAGAACCAGGAATACAATTATCTGTTCTATTTGATAACTCTTCAAACTGCCATGTTCCATGAGTTTCAAGATTCATTTCATCTATAACATAGATTCCAAGTTCATCACACATATCATAGAAACAACTTTGATTTGGATAATGAGAGGTTCTTATTGCATTTACATTATTCTTTTTTAGTAATAGTAAATCAGATCTAATTTCTTCTTCACTCATAGCTCTGCCGTTAACAGAAGAGAATTCATGTCTATTTACACCATGGAATATTAATCTCTTTCCATTAAGAAGTACTACATTTTTTTCAATCTTGATTTCTCTAAAACCGATTTTAGTTGCAGTAGTATCTATTAATTTACCTTCATCATAAAGTTCTACACTTAGTGTGTATAAAGTTGGAACTTCACAGTTCCATCTCTTGATATCTTTAACTCTAAAAGTATTAGCAAGGCTTTCACAATCGACACCATCGCCTTTAAGAGAAAAGAATAATGAGGGATTTTCTAAATTTCCAGCGACTTTAACACTAACATCTATATCAACATCATTTGGATGTAATAAATAATTGACTTCGATGTCTTCAATATAGGTTTTAGGTGGATATACTAGATATACAGGACGAAAGAGACCTGAAAATCTCCAAAAATCTTGATCTTCAAACCAACTCCCCTTACAAAAACGTGGAACAATGGCTACTATTTCATTAACGCCTTCAAATAGAAATTCCTTGATATCAAATACATTTGGAGTAAAAGAATCTTCTCGATAACCCACATAATGTCCATTAACGTAAAGAGCCATACAACTCTCTGCACCTTCAAATACTATATGAACTCTATCTTTTAAGTTATCTGCACTAAGGTTAACACTCTTTTTATAGATTGCTACCTTATTATCTTTCTTAGGAATGGAAGGAGGAGTTAAATTCTCCTTTCCTGCCCAAGGATATTGTTGATTAACATATTGAGGTTCATCAAATCCAGCCAACTGGATATGAGAGGGAACCTTAATTGTTGAAAAAGTAAGATTAGAAACTAAACCATTATAAACTTCTTCAGGTACACAAGAGGGATTATCATAGACGGCAATATCCCACATTCCATTCAATGAGGTCTTTTTATATTGTGATTTATGATCACTAAAGGGAGGAAGTGTTCCAACGTTGAAATATTTCACGTCCTCAAGAAATTCTGGTTTAAACATTATTAACTCCTACTGTTTGACGGAACCTAGCATTCCTTCAACAAACTGCTTTTGGAAAGCAAAGAAAATTACAATTACAGGTAATGTAGCAATTGATATACCACTCATAATTACTCCGTAATCAGGATTATATGCACTAGACAGTGATGATATTAACAGAGTTGTGGTCTGTTGGTCATTAGTCTGTAATACAATTAAAGGCCATAGATAGTTATTCCAACTAGTCATGAAAGTATAAATAGCAGCTGCTGCATATGTACTCTTCATTGAAGGAATAAAAATTCTAAAGAATGTCATTACTTCACTAGCTCCATCTACACGAGAGGCTTCTAGTATTTCTCCAGGATAGTTTACAAAACTTTGTCTAAAGAAAAATACCATAAATACAGATGCAGAACTTACTAGAATGATTGCCCATACAGAGTTAATTAAATGTAGTGTTGCGATTAACTTGAATAGAGGAATCATTAAAGATGCAAAAGGTACCATCATTGTTAATAGAAAGAAGGAATATACTTTTTCTTTCTTTTGAGATCTAAACATTTGAAAACCATAGGCTGCCATTGATGTAAAGAGAAGTGTTAATACAACTGTTATTAAAGCAATCTTTGCTGAGTTAGATAGAGCTACTACCATATTTGCATCACCAAATAGATTACTCATATTAACTGCCCATTGATTACCGAATGTCATTTTGCCCTGTATTACAGCAGTTGATGTATTAGTACTTCCTATAACAATCCAAGCAAATGGAAAGAGAGAGAAAACTGATGCTACTATTAATACTAGATATACAAATATCATTCCAGGATTTTTAGGTTTATTTTTAGCCATTATTTGTTCCCCCTCTTAATTTCTCTATCTAATCTTCTTTGTAATTTAACATCATCATCTTCACTGATTTTGAATTGAATAATTGTTAATATTGCAACTATAACTAATATTGCATAAGAAACTGTTGCTGCATAACCAAATTTTGGTGTGTATTTGAAACAAAGATTGTAGATATATACAGATAGTGTTAAGAAACAGTTATCAGGTCCTATCATTGAGGCAGTTGTTCCACCTGCTGAAAAGTTCATTGGTTCATCGAATAATTGTAATGTACCAATTGTGGACATTACAGTTGTAAATAGTATCATTGGTTTTAGTAGTGGTAATGTAATTCTAAAGAAACTCTGAGATGCTGATGATCCATCAATAGAAGCTGCTTCATATAAATCACTACTTATATTTTGCATTGCAGACAAATAGAAGATCATATTGTAACCAGTCCAACGCCAAATCATTGCAAAAATAAGAACAAATGTCGCTGTTCCTGGAGATTGCATCCATGCAATTGGATCACTGATAAAATTGAGAGATAGTAGCATTGAATTAACTAAACCATCGTATGAGAATAGCATTTTAAATAGGATTGTATATGCTATTAGTGATGTTACTGATGGTAGAAATAGTGCAGTTCTAAAAAAGCCTCTGAATTTTAATTTCTTACTATTAAGCATTGCTGCAAATATAAGAGCAAGTACAAGCATCAAAGGTACTTGTAGTATAAGAATTCTAAAAGTATTACTTAAAGCTTTGAAAAATAAAGGATCACTAAATAGTTTCCTATAATTCGCAAGTCCAACAAAACTTGTTAATACACCTCTTGTTGAGGTTGTTGTTAAATAAAGTGAGTATATAATTGGATAGAGGAGGAATATTGAAA
Organism: Sphaerochaetaceae bacterium; assembly: GCA_963678765.2. Taxonomy (GTDB): domain Bacteria; phylum Spirochaetota; class Spirochaetia; order Sphaerochaetales; family Sphaerochaetaceae; genus Pleomorphochaeta. The sequence goes on from CAXXVM010000007.1 coordinate 169,483, forward strand.
GTAATATTCCAACAGGGGCAATGAAATACCAACCTATCCTTCGTCTGTCAATTTTTGTAGCCATTTTTTTACCTTTTAAAATGGGCGATAGATTTTACTACCGCCCAAGATATTTTAGATTAATAGAAAACCTATATTAAAGCATTGCGTTTCGTAATTGGGCATCAATAGCATCTAAAGTTTCCTCTAGAGTTGCTTTGCTATCATAATAGTCTTGGATATTACCCATAACAGCTGAATCAGCATCATAGGTGAATAAACCAGTATTAACCATTGGAATTTCTTGTGACCATGCAGCCATTGTCTCAAAGATTGGTTTATTTGAGAAAAATTCATTGTTTGCAGAATAAGCAGAACCTGTTAATGAAGGAATATAAGAGCCTACAGCACCTTGGTTAATTAGAATATTTTGGTAGAAATCTACATCAGATGCAAATATTTCTTGTAAGAATTTAATTGCTTCATCTTTATTTTCGCCTTTTTCTAATACTGTCCATGATGAACCACCTAAGTTAGATGCGTTAACAGAACCAACAGTACTTAAACGAGGTACAGGAGCTACATCCCATTTACCTGCTTGATCAGCACCTTGACGGATAGAACCCATAATCCAGATACCAGTTGTAATTGTAGGTACATCACCACTATTAATAGCACTTACCCATTCTGTCCAACCACTAGTTGGTTTACGGAAACCTTCGTTGTACATTCTCTTGTAAATTTTTAGAGCTTCAGCAATAGCTTTATTGTTTTTAACATCAACATTGCCATCTTCATCAAAGTACCAAGTACCTGAAGATTGAAGCATTAATCTAAAGAAACCACCATCAGTTGGATCACCAGCTAAGAAGAACTTACCAGTTTTTTCAGTATATTTATTACCTAAATCACAGAATTCATCCCAAGTGATATTGTTTAAATCTTCAGCTGTTATACCTGCATCTGCTAACATATCAGTTCTGTAGAAGAAACCACCAACACCTGAATCAAATGGAAGTGAATATTGTTTTCCATCAATACTACCAATTGAAGTTTTGTATGATGCAAAATCATTCCAATCAAATGAATCTTTTAGATTAGCAAAAGAGCCAGGATAATATGTAGCGTATTTTTTAACGTTATAATCTTCAACTAAACAGATATCAGGAAGGCCTTGTGTTGTACCAGCAGCTAGAATTGTTTGAATCTTTTGTTCAACATCAGCTTTAGCCATTTCAACAACATCAAATGTAACGTTTGGATGTTTTTCTGTATATCTTCTTCCAGCTTCTTCCATTACTGGAATATTAAAAGCAGGATCCCAACACCAAACTGTTATTGTCTTTGCAGCATTAGCATCAGATGCTGCAGGTGCAGCCTCTTTGCTACCATTAGCAAAAATAGGTGTAGCCATTAATAGGGCAGCAACCATAGTAACTAATAATTTTTTCATAAATTTTAAATCTCCTTTTGATTTTAATTCATTTCACAAATATATGCTAAGGGCATAATTATCATAAGTCAAGTAAAATTTTACTAAATTTTTAGTTATACTTTACAAGATTTAACTAAAGCCGAATAGGAAATATATTATGTTGCAAATTACTTAAAATTGTTATATTTTTATAGAAATAAAAAGAGGTATTTTAATGGCAACTATTAATGACATAGCTAAAGTAGCTGGGGTTTCACCAGGCACTGTCTCTCGTGTATTAAATCATGACAACACCCTAAGCGTTGCTGTTGAAACAAAGCTAAGAATCATTTCTATTGCAGAGGAATTAAGCTATGTTCCCCCAAAAGAGAGAAAAAGACGTAAGCTTAATTTATCACCTAGATATAATATTGCAATTGTAGATTGGTATGATTCTGCTGCATTAGCAGAAGATCCATATTATTTTCATTTAATGACAACATTTGAGAAATATTTTGCAAAACATCAAATTAATTCTTTTAAATTAGTCGATATGGATGGTGAATATGTTTCAACGGTGGATTCAGTTCCTGACGGAATTATTGCTATCGGGCGTTTTAATGAAGAACAAGTTAAAAAATTAGAGAGTATTTCAAAAAATATTATCTTTATAGATTCATGTCCTGATGCTGCTAAGTTTGATTCAATATTAATTAATACACAACTTGGAACAACTCAAGCTCTTAATTATTTGATTGAATCAGGACATAAAGATATAGCATTTATTGGTGGTAAGGTAATTACAGAAATAGGTATGGATTTTGCTGTTGATTCTGTTGATATGAGACTTGCAACATTTATTTCATATCTTAAACACAAGGGCTTATATAAAGAAGAATATATATTCGTTGGTAATAAACTTTCTTATGCGGAAGGTACAAGCCTTTGTAATGATTTGCTCAAATCTGAAAAACTTCCAACCGCTGTCTTTTGTGCAAACGATTCAGTTGCAACAGCGGTAATGACAACTCTTCAAGAAAGAAACTTTAGAGTTCCAGAAGATATGTCTGTTATTGGATTCAATGACATCTCTACTGCTAAATATTTAAAACCTGCATTAACTACAATAAAGATACCTTTGTTAGCAATTGCCCAAACTTGTCTTGATTTATTAAAGAATCAAATGGAAAGATCTATTTCATTCCCTCGATTAATTTATATTCCAACATCTATAATAATCAGAGATAGTGTTAAAGATTTGAATGAATAATACTAATTTTTTAGAGAATTATGAGGGCTATTAAGCCCTCAATTTTTTATGTTTTAGAAAATAGTAGTAACATCTTAAAGAAGCTAATTCTTGGTATAGTAATCTTTAATTCAGACTATCGTTTTAAAGCTTTATGAAGCTCTTCTTTATAATCTTCAAGAATCTCATTATCTAGTATTAATATATCTTCTATATATTCCTCACTAAGATTATTTATTCTATCAACAACAAGAGATAACATATCACCTTTATATTCTGCCACTTCTTGCGCTAAATCTACCTCTCCATTCATTAAATGAGTAAGTATAACTTGTTCCCAATCTGCAAAAGCTTTAATTAATTTGCTAATATCATTATCAGAAGAAACATCAGAAATTTTAGATAATGAAGAATCTTTATGAGTAGTTTTTTTTAAACTTGTAAAATAGTTTTCACCATTGTTAGATGCGGAATTTTCAACAAAATTTTTACGTGTAATTTTATCAGAAACGTTCTCTTCATCTTCTATGATTAATTTATCTTGTATATCACGACTCTTTTTTCTAACTTCCGTAACATTAGAAATATTAAGAGAAAAGAGAACTCTTTCTTTTCGTCTCTTTAATTCATCAAGTGATAGTAATAAACCATCTTTAGTATATGGAGTCTTAATGACCCATTCTCCGACAACCTTATCAATAATTGCTTGTTCATCAATATCTTTAGTTTCTTGAGTTGTTGTAAAATATGAATAGACGGCTCTTTTTTTCTTAGGATTTTTTGGTAGTGGAATATTACCACAATGATGTTGAATTGCGTTTATAGTATACGTTAAATAAAGAGTTATTTGAGATAACTTATAATCATTATAGAAGACTTTCTTCTTACTGTGGATTCCAGCTTTTATTTCATGAAAATTACCATTTTTATCACTAAATGTAATATTAGTAGTTATAGGAAAAGCTGCTTTAAGTTTATAATATGGTACATCAAATGATTCTTTATAATCAAATCTAAAAAGGTCTTCTATAGATTTATAAGCACCAACTTCAAAGTCAGATGTTTCACTAATCTTTTCATATACAAAATCAAAACATTCATGCAAAAGGAATTTATCCTTTTCTGAGCAAGCTGTTAATTTATCAAGTTTAACTAGTTTAAAAATATCATCTAAAGGAAGATGCGATGCATCCTTTTTATTAGATAGTTCAAGACTAGTATTTTCAAATAACTTTAAAGGAACACTAGTAATATAATCTTCTAAATTTAATGAATTTAAATTCTGAAGATATAATATTTCATAGGCCTCTTGTATAAGATTTCTATACTTCGCACCTTTAGGATAAATAGCTAAAACTTTATTTAACTCATTGAATTTCTCTTTAAAAGAGAATCCATAAATTCCGTTAACTATTTCCATTAAATATAAAACTAAAAAGTTGACATGATTTTGCTCTGTAAGTCTGCCAGCTTTTAAGAATGTTCGAAAAGTAAAATAATTAATTAATTGTTCTTTATCTAATGAATAATATTGGATACTATTTGAAGGGAAACGTGGATTATCGCAAGGAGATTCTTTATCGTATTGAATATCTTTAAGGCTTATAGCATCTGCTATAAAAATACCAAGTTGTCGACCTCTATTTGCAATATATTTCTTAATAAAATTCTCGCGGGACCTAGATATTCCTACATTATTTTTATATTCAAATTCAGATACTCTATCAAAATAGGTTGAACATATATTTTCTATCTCTATTCCATTCATTATATTCCTCAATTACTATTTTGATATTACAACAATTTATTAATATACTACAATTACTTAGTAACAAAGACAACGGCATTTCTAAAATTATCTTTTGTCGCCGTTACTATTACAAAAAACCTAGTTGCATTTAAACTAGTAGACTAATTTAAGCCTAAGTTTTAATTTTTGACTAATTGAGTTTATTCTAAGTATAAAATTGTTGGCTTAATTTATTATATAAAGTAGTTAATCAAATGTCCAAGAATAAATATTTATCAATATTTGATATAAATAAATATGGCTCTGTTTATGATGTTTAGGTCCTGTCGTTAAAAAGGGACAACACTATAAGCTAAGATTTCTTCTTCATTATAAGTAGATGAAGACTCTTTTGATGAGTTTTCATCTACTACATTTTCATAAACAAATTCAGGATATCTTTTATTTGATAATCCTTTATAAGTTAATGGATTTTTTACATCTTTTAATATCTCAAAAAGTATATTTGCTTTTTCTCTAGCACTAGTATTCATGCATTTGTTCAAAAAGGGCTAATGCCTGATAATTGTCTAAATGTTTGGTACTAACACTTCTATATCTTTTAAAATTAGATTTCATTTTACTATGCAAGCTATTTACGTTTTGTATTTCAGCATGCTTCATTCCGTTTCTAATTTGTATGATTCGAATTTAATTTTCTTTAGCAAAATAATTTGTGGATTTTTCACCATCACTTAATAATACTACATCACCACTTATTTTATTCCCAAATGCATATTCAATATCATTACTTGAAGGCTTACCAAAATTAGTTACTCTAGAAGTTGCTGATTTATGTAACATGGTTAATGCAGTAGGACAACAAACCTTTTCTCTACTTAATCCTCTTGTACTTGAATCTTTACCTCGCTTATGTAATTTCTTACTAGCTCTTAATTTCACGTGATCAGACTCATATAAAGAGTCGTAGCCTTTATTTAAATTCTTACAAGTATTCTTATTTCCTGTTGTACTAAAAGGGAAATAAGTTTCATCAAGTTGTACGTATCCTCTAAAATGATTTGATGATTCATAATATTTATCTAATGAATCTAAAATCTTATGTCTCCAAGAGAATAAGGTATATAAAAAGATTCCCAACAAACTAGAAGATTCTCTTAGTGATAAATGCTGCATTTCATATACTAAAAATTGTTTCCATACATCTGAACTATATTTACTCTTGAACCATACGGCAAAGCTTTTTTCTCATTAAATATTTTCTTTTTACATTTAGTGCATTTAAATCTTTGTTTACCACTTTGCTTACCGGCTAAGGTAAATGCTTTATTTCCACAATGAGGACATACAGAAGGTTTATCAACTTTCTTTACAGAAATCTTTTCTTTCTTAGTTCTACGTTCTTTCCTTAATTGTGATAAATGATCAATTATGATTTGATATTCATCATCATTTAATTTATCTAACTCTGTTACGACATGGTTTATATTTAAATCTACTTTCTTCTTTGCTAATATTAATGTTGGGTTCATATTCATAACAAAAATATTTGCATAATCAAATAAATTTATCTATTAGAACCTAGAAGTCATAAACAGAGCCAAATTTAATAAAGGAAAACCTGGATATCAAAGTCGATATTTAGGAGTTGATGAATTCTCTCTCCATCGCAATCATGAATATGCGACAATTGTAGTTGATTTAGAAACTAAAGATGTATTATTTGTCGAGAAAGGGAAGACGGAAATGCAACTGCATCATTTCTTTGATTTGGTGGAAAATGAGTATATGAGCCATATAAAGGCCATTTCCATGGATATGAATGCGCAATATTGTGCTGCAGTAAGAAACCGGTATAGCAAAATTGATATAGTGTATGATCATTTTCATATCCAGAAAAATTATAATGATATGGTGATTACATCTCTAAGAAGAACCTCTCAGAATCTTCTTATGGGTCAAATTGATAAAGCTAAAAGAGATAGAGATTATGCTCTTGCAGAAGAGCTATCTCACGAATATAAATTTCTAAAAAGAAATAGATATTTATTATTAAGCAGTTTGAAAACTTTAGAAGCTAAAGATATTGCAGGAAAAAAACATAATAAAATGTTAAATGAAAAGTATGAAAAGAAAGGATTAAAAATTCCATCTAATGAAGTAAAATGGTGCACCTCTTATGTGTTCAAGCTACAGAAGTTCCTAACATCAAATGAAAAGTGGAAGTCTGTTATTGAGCTTAATGAGATGTTAAAACTATCATATTCTTGCACAGATTATAATATATTTAGAAGTAGCTTTAATAAGTGGTTAGATATAGCAGAAAGCTTGAAGATACCTGAATTAGATACATTTATTAGAATGATTAGAAGAAGATATGATGGTGTTATAAATTATGCTAAACATCGGATTACAAATGGTGCTGTAGAGGGCGTTAATAATATGATCAAAACCCTGCGTAGGTCATCTTATGGATTTAGAAACAACGAATATTTCTTTCTTAAAATTATAGAATCATCAAGGAGACAACATGGACTACAAAGTTAAAACACACAGAAAAGTATCAAGAGCCAATATTTTAAATAATTGGGAATCACACAGAAAAGTATCATGACCCCTAAAAGGTAATTTATTTAGAGCTAATTTATGAACATTACTAATATGTTGAAATTAAATTAGTTAGTAAGATGTGGTAAATATTTATTGTCCATAAGTGGAAAAGAATCAACTAACGCTAATATACACTCATTTTCGATTTTTAATATTATTTTTAATCATACCAGTCAATTGTTTATATAAGTCTCTATTTGTTAGAGATGTTAAGCAAATGAAAAAAATAAGAATAATCAAAAAATATATTAACGACCAACCGATTAATGATAAATAAGAGAATATTTTCAAATTAAAACAGTTATTTAAATAAATAACTAATAAAAATGCTAATACATTTATAACCCAATTTTTATAAGTGTTTAATAAACTTCTATTCAATATAACCCTATTTGAATATATAATCATATCATTAGTTCTATAAAGTAAAGCAATAATAGTACCAATTAGTACTCCATATATACCATAATATCTAACAAAAATTAAACTTGAAGTGAGATTAATAAATGATTCAAATATGGACCTATTTTGTGTCTTTTTAAAATGCCCTGCAATATTAATTACCTGCCTTGAAGGAGCTCTTCCAACTAATAATAATGTTATCACAATAAATAGAGTTGGGAGTAATCTATCACAATAATTAATATCTGTAATTCCAGCAGTATAAAGCTCCATAAATGGATTTACAAATATCATAGCAACTGTGCTAATAGAAAAAATAATACTTGTATAATAGGCTTCGTAAATATTGAAATATTTTATAAACATTGACTTATCTGTATCATATAACTGACCAAAAGCAAAAGTAACACCGTTTGAAATAAATCCTATAAACTTATTTAAAATAATAAAAATCATATTATATATTGAATAAACACTAACTACTTTAAGATTTGTAAAAAAGGATAATATGATTATATCTGTATTATTAAATATAATTCCTGATATTTGATGTATTAATACAGACTTTTTTTGAGATATTGATTTATAATCTGGTTCTACACTTAAATCTATCCACTTATAATTATTTTTAATATATAAATTTATATATATTATTTGTAATATATTAAAAAATACTAAAGTTGCTTGAATAGCAATAATATTAAATCCTTTTAATAGAAGAAAAATTTTACTTATATTAATAAGAATATGAATTACAGTATTCAAATTAATAAATATATAACTCTTGCCATCAGCTTCAAGAAGGATTTTATATTTACCTTGAAACAAAAAATTAAGTACTCCGGATATTCCTGTTAACAAAATTACACATACGATAGTATATTTATTAATTGGAGATGCAACTAATAAAGGATATATTATCGCAAATATTAATAATGTAAAAAAGTACATTAGACTAGACTTTTTATAATACTTATTGGTAGCTGAAAGGATTTTATTCATCCTGTAATTATCTTTCTCACTTATAGGTTTATATAAAGATTGTAGTGTAGCCAATCCAACTCCAGCTTCTAAAATGCTAAAATATGCAAATATCTGGTTAATTGAAGACATCAATCCATTTACTTCAGATCCAAAATTGACTAAAAAAAGTCGGGGTATTATTATTCCTAAAGTTGCAGTTATAGTAAGATTTATAAATCCAAATAGTATATTCTTTAAACTATTAGAATACTTCATTTTGCACTCCTTTTTAAGAGAAAAATATACACAACTAATATAAATTTTATTTTAAGATATGTTTATAACGTTTATGTTTTTTTGCTAAAAAAGCAAAAAAAAAATAAACAGAATTTTCTTATTCAATTTAATTAGATAAAAACTACTTTGATTAGTTTTCATCTATAACGTTATAATATGTAAACTCTGCATTTCGATTGTCTAAAAATCCTTTATAAGTTAAAGGAACTTTTTACTTCTTCCATATTTCAAATATTTTATTGTCATTTTCTGCTGGTTCTTAATTTTATGTAATCTTATTCACAAAGCGAATCAAAACCTCAATTCACATTAACAATCATTCTACCATTCTTTCGTACTGAAAGGAAAGTAGGTTTCATCCAATTAAGAATATCCCATAGAATGATTTGATTATTTGTAATATTTATCCACTATACGAGCCCAAAGGAATTTAGATAACTGTCCTTAGAAAAACTATCTAAATAAGTGTTGCCAATCCATTCCTCAATTTAGATAAATAATCAACTATTATTTTATAATCACTATTTTTGATTTTATCTAATACTTTTACAACATGTTTATATTTAAATAATTTAAATTCTAAACATAATAAACAAAATCATTTTTATCAATTAAATTTGCTTAAAATTAACCATTTTATAACTCTATTATAAATTATAAATTTATATTTTTTAATATTTCTATTAATCCATAGAAAAACATTCCACAAATCTTTTATATGAATTGTATTTCCTAAAATATAATATTTTAAAGTTAACAATGTTTGTTCAAACATCCAAACATTGACATTATTAATTCGGTTAGTCTTTAATGACGTTTCTTTTACCCAAACTTTTTCATCTAGATTCTTAATAATAAAATCAGATGACAAATTAGTTGAAATATTGTTATTATGAATTATATATACTCCAATAATATCTTTTAAAATAAAACAATCACCTACTAATAAGGACCTTAAATAAATAGCTGAATCATTCATCATTAACATATTTGTAAAATCTACATTATCTAAAGCTTCTTTATTGAAAATCGTAGTAAAAGTTGAATAAGGTTTTTTTAAACTAATTTGAAAGTTCTGTAAATATTCGTTTCCATAAATTCTACCATCTAAATTTAAATTATCTATTTTAATATCATTAGATAAAATATTTTCTACAAAAACATTAGATGTTACGAAAGCTAGATTATTAAATTCAATATGCTTTTTTATTGCTTTTAAAAAAATTTTTCATCTAAATAAAAATCATCATCATCCAAAAATACAATATACTTACCTTGAGACATCTTATATCCCAAATTTCGATTATAACCAGAATTCATATTTTTTGAATTCCAAAAATATTTTAAAGTTGGAATAATTTTATTCAAAGCTTCAATCATATCTTTCGTTCCATCTGTTGAACAGTCATCAATTATCAATATTTCATAGTTATCATAATTTTGGGCTAACACACTATTAATAGCTCTTAAAAGCATTTCTTTTCTATTATATGTAGGGATTACAATACTAATTAGTGGTTCATTTTCTAAATAATCAACATCATCAATAATCAGCTCTCTGATAATATTATTTACATTCAAAGATTCTATTTCATCTAGTTTATATTTAGTTTTTAAATAATACATTAATGTAGTACTAGACACATTTTTTAATCCAATATCGCATAAAAATTCTTTCATTTCTATCTCATTCAATCCCAAAAGTTTCTTTTTATTAACATCCATCTATAAATCCTCCAGAAAATTAAGTTTTTTGTATCCGTGTTATAGAGACCAGTTTAAGGTTATTATATAATTTTTAATCATAATTCAATATTTATTATTTATTTAATGTTTTATTGAGTAATTTCCGCTTCTATACTTCAATATCTAGCATAACTCAACAATAGTAATTAGATTATCAAAATTCGCTAGTTATTCTTGAATGTATTCGTCTTTTCTCAATTTTTTGTTATTAGACAAAAATATTCTTCTTCTCAAAAGATGCCTTTTAGAAATTCTAAATTTCAATTTAAATTTAGAAGTTCTAAATCTTGTAATAATGATTTTCTTTCAACGAAACTTAGATTTAACTAATCATAAGTTGTAGTTTTATTTTATCTTATGAATGTTAATTCTTTCTTAAAGAAATCTACACAGCATAATGAGATGTTGTTCTAAACATTTGATAAAATATTCCACAAATAATTTATACGTTTTCCTCTTTCTTCGCTGTATCAGCAAATGTATTATAGTATACATCGTTTGGTTCATAATATACTAAGGGGTGGTGTGGTCTATTGGTATTAAAATTATTAATAAACCAATCCAATTCTACCCATAATTTGCTCATTGTAGAATAATCATACTGAAAAATAAGTTTATATTTCAAAGTCCTCCATATTCGTTCCATAAAAATATTTTTAAATGCATGACCTGCAAAATCCTTTATAATTCTTATATTCTCTCTAATCAAAATGTCAATGAAAATATTATAAGAAAATTCTCTCCATTAACAAGAATTAAAGCTGAAAAGAATACCGTAATGTTCTATCGCGTCTTTCAAATATTCAATGCAAAATTTATAATCAATCGTGTTGCTCTCAATTTTCCCAAAAGCACCTTTCTGCTAAAAATATCAAATATTATATAAAGGTAAAAAAAATATGCGACAAGGCTATATGAGTAATATTAGTAACACTTACTTGATTGATTTATTGAACAACTAAGTCTCTCAATAAATATGGATACTTTGTATTATGGCTTTCTTTCCTAGCCTTTGAGTTATTATTTTTTGCAATGACACTGTAAATCTCTATTTACTTTCATAAGAAGTCTTAAAAGACTCTCAGAGCTCCAATCTTAACAATTATTAACCAATATGCCAGCAACTTTTCTGTATACAAGAAAAGGAAAATGCAAACATGTTTCAAGAACAATACTTGCTCCCTCATAATCAAATTCTCTTTTAATTTTTCTTCTTTTTTCTTTATCCTCATAAATTTGAAGTCAATCATAAAAATGGCTTAGATTTATCTCAAAGATCTTACATTATTTACTTATTAAGCAACAAATATCATGTCCAAAAGATTGATATGAAAGATTAGGATCAATCAATTAGCATATGTTAAAACCGATGAAATCATTTTTTTTAACAATTCAAAATCTATTTGAGACTTGCCATATATAGCTGTTATAAAGGCTATTTTCTCATTATTTTCTTCAAAATTATTTTCATACTTTTTACTGTGATTAGATTTTTCTTCCAGGATGAAACCATGCTTGGAGTAATTTGATTCTTTGAAGCAAGTTTCTGTACTGTATTTTTTCCTTTTACAGCTTCGAATGTAATCTTTTGTTTGATATTTTTACTAATAGTTCTTTTTTTCTACCCATAATTATTATATTAATTCTCTTGGAATAAACTAACAATGATTAGTGAAATTATATTCTACTTTCCAGTAATACGTCTCAGTATACAGCTACAACAGAGACAATACAAAAAGAGCGACTATGAACATATCTTAATCTTACTTACGCAAAAGCTCTTGATATGTACATAAGTTATACAACTATGAGATTAATGTTATGTGGGGAAATTAGCTTAACTATAACAAATCAAACAATTAATGTATTCAGGCACCAGTTATAAGAACTACCCCACTAAAGTTATCTAACCTAGTTAAATTGTACTATATCTTTTCTAGGATATCTGCAATTCTTTTACATGCCAAACCATCACCATAAGGATTACTTGCTTTGCTCATTTTTTCATACATCTCTTTATCATCTAATAATTGCTTAAATGTTTTATAAATAAATTCCTCATCCGTTCCCACAAGCTTTAAAGTTCCAGCTACAATTCCTTCAGGTCTTTCAGTTGTATCTCTCATTACAAGAACAGGTTTTCCTAAGCTCGGAGCTTCCTCTTGAATACCACCACTATCTGTAAGTATTAAATAGGATTTTGCTAAAAAATTATGAAAATCCACTACTCCGAGCGGCTCAATAATTCTCACCCTATCCAAATCACCTAATATCTCATTTGCAATTTTTCTGACCATTGGATTCATATGTATCGGATAAATAGCCTTAATATCTTGAGTTTCTTCTATAATACGTTTGATTGCTCTGAACATATTCTTCATAGGTTCACCAAGATTTTCTCTTCTATGAGCTGTTATCATAATAAGCCTACTATCAGAAGCCCATTCTAACTGGTCATGCTTATAATCATCTGTGACTGTGGTCTTAAGAGCATCTATTGCTGTATTACCCGTAACAAATATTGAATCAGCATTTTTTCCTTCATTTAATAAATTTTCCTTTGACTTAACTGTTGGGGCAAAATTAAATTTTGAAATTATACTAACTGCTTGTCTATTAAATTCTTCAGGATAAGGAGAATAAATATTATTAGTTCGAAGCCCTGCTTCGATATGTCCAACACTAATTTTAAGATAAAAACAGGCTAAAGCAGTGACAAAAGTTGTAGAAGTATCACCATGAACCAATACTATATCAGGATTAACTTCTTCTAAAACAGCTTTCATTTTATTTAAAATATTAATAGTTACATCAAATAATGTTTGATTGTCCTTCATTATTTTTAAATCATAATCAGGAACAACATTAAATGCTGTTAAAACTTGATTTAGCATTTCTCGATGCTGTCCTGTCACACAAACTATTGTATCTAATTTATTTCTGTGCTCAAGTTCTTTAACTAATGGACACATTTTTATTGCTTCTGGTCTCGTACCAAAAACCACCATGATTTTTTTATTACTATTCATAATTTTCTCTTCCTCTATTAAATAATTTATCAAAACCTTACATTCTAGGAAACCCTGATTTAATGATTTCCCTCACCTGTAATAATTTATTAATAACCCTCAATTGTTAAGTTAAGTTAAATTTAATAAACCATATCAGTAAAATTTATCATATTTTCTTTAATTAATATTGTATAGATATACAACATTAATTGACTTTCTATCATTTCAAAGGATTATATAAATTTCCTTTCTAAAATATTTACTATTTTCCTTAGGACTCATATTGTATAAATCCCATTGACCTCTATCTTTATTATTATAACCCATATCGTCTATACATTTTTCAAGCTTCTTAGAAATAGTATAATCTGTTATGTTTATTTCCAGATTTTGAGCTCTCATACAATCTTGCAAAGATTTAAGTTTCGTTCTCAATCTTCTATTATCATTGCCCCAATTATCTGTGAAGAATTCCATTCTAAATGACTGCTTTTAATACCATTCGTAAAATTGTAAATCCTCATAGTTTTTAGAATATTTTGATTTATCACTTTAACTAAAAAAATATATCTTGAATCTACAACTCCATTTTACTTTTACCCTAAAAGTTATCTAAAGTCTTTATATATTAATTAGTTCTTAATTCTTTAATTCCATAATATATAAAGTAATTCTCACCCATAAAGATCGCTTATGATACCAATATAACATAACAAATTTTTGGTAAAAACATGGTTTAATATGGTATCTTCAGAAAATTTAAATTTTTATAATGGTCATATTCTAAAAGAACTGTTTATTTAACTTTTAAAATTATTTTAAAAATCTATCCAACATTTGAAATTGTTCTTGAGAATTATTATATTTCTTTGAAATTTTATTTATAGAATATAAACTTTCAACATCTAAATTTTTAAAATCTTTAATTTTAACACCATGAGTCTCCTCATTCCAATCCTTTAAAATATTACTAATTTTACTGCTATATATTATTGATAATAAAGGTACACCATATATAACTGATAAAATCATTGAATGAAACCTCGATGCAATAACAAACTTTGAAGTAGCTATAATATTTATAATTTCAGTAATATTGGAATCATATTCTATTAGATTGATATCCTCGACAACACTATTCTTAATTGTATCCATAATATTTGAATCACCCTCAGGAGGACAAAAGGATATCAAAAATACTTCAAATTCCTTCTTTTTAAAATATTTTATAATTTCAATAATTTTATTTATATAAGATTCTCTATATTTTTCTAAATTTTTTCGTCCTTTTAATTCAATCAATGAAATGGATATTTGCTGCTGTTGCTTACAACAAATATCCTTTTCTAAAACAAAGGCAATATCATCAGCAAATCTTGAATTTGAGTTTTCTCTAAATAATTTATAAGATGCCTTATCTCTAAAACACACGTCTGTATAATTTTTAAAGACTTCCTTATATTTTAAATAATATTGGTTATTAGAAAATGGCCCGAAGTTACATCCAATCAAAAAGTATGGTAAAGCCTTATCTAAAAAATTTAAATGTCTTTTTAACTTAAGCTCCCAATCATGTTCTTCCATAAATAAAGAACCACCTATTTGTACATAACATTTAATTCGTCCAAATTTTCGTAGATATATTTTTTTTAAAAAACTTGTAGAAAATAACTTAGCTTCTAATTTAAATAAAAAATGATTTTTATCTATTATTATCAAGTTTTTTAAATTCAACTTTTCTAAATTTTCCTTATTTAATGTTTCTATGAGGAAATTTTCATTTGGATATCTATTACATAATATACTAATAAATAAATCATCTCCCAAATTTAAATTTGTATATGCAAATATATAGTTATAGCTTCTCAAAATTTTTCTCTCTTATTTAATGGTTTTAATATTAACAAAATTACTGGCTTTGAAATATTGCAAGGCTTGAAATTTCTTTAATATATTTATCTCTATTATAGTATTTTGTAAATAATTGATTATATTCTAGGTATACATCATCGCTTTGTATATCTTTCTTCAAAAATTCTAATATTGTTTTGTAATCTCTTACATTTCCAAGTTCTACAACATATTTCATCTCAGCAAATTGTAATGAAAAACTTGTAATTGACTTAGTAAAAATAGGTATTACACCTGATGCTAAATATGACGATATCTTTGTTGGAGTAGCCACTCTGTTTACCAAAGACTCTTCACGAAGACAAAAACCAAATTTAATTTCTGACAATTCTTTATTCAAATTATCTTGTGAAACAAATTTTATTTGATAATTTCTAATATTATTTTTTTCAATTACTATTCTTGCCTCATTTAAACTAGAAGTATACACATATAATTTAGAGTTTTTAATTTCATGTTCAATTTTTGAATATAACTCCATTGTTTCATTAAAACACTGCCATTTAGCTAAAGATCCCACATAAGCAAAAGAATTTTCTTTATATTTGTTACTTTTAAAAAAGTTTTCATTTATTATTTCAACGTTAAAACAAGGCATTATGTAACTCTTAAAATTAAGATTCAGTTTATAATGTTTCTCATTGTATTTTTCCATTTCTTTTGAAACAAAAAAAATCATATCAGATTTCTTCAAAACAATATATTCTAAGAAAGATAATATTTTTTTTCTGACTAAACTTTTATTTCTCATGTAACTTTCTTCTGGTTCTGCACCTTGCTCCCAAAAAACAAATTTGTTTTTGGGATGAGCAACAATAATTTTAATTGCATCTATAATATTAGTAACTAAAAAGATATCATCTTTTTGGATTCCCGATTTCTTTGAATAAGAAATTGGACAATTATTATTAACTTTTATAGCCTCTTCAATTATTGAAAGATAATATTCAGTAACTAAACTATTTTTAGGTTTTACAAATATGTATTGCATTTTATTCTATTCCTCTTAATAAACATTTAATTTTAATTCTTATTCTAAACAAATAAACCAATATGGAAGCTCTTTTATACTTAAAAAATAGAAAAAATATAAATTGTTTCAAATTAAATTGTTTTAAATATTTAAAACAAGAAGAAACTTCTTCTCTGTACATGTATCCTCTGACTATTGTTACAACTGAATCGTATTCAATTGTATTTTTTAATGAAAAATACAACAATTCACTTAAATAACTCATAAAACAATTAACAATAATATTTTCCTTATGACCAGATTTATAAATTGATTTTTCAATTTCTAGAGTTTCTAACTTCTCTGCTAATTGTATATATACTTCCATCTTATTTATATTGAATTTCGTGCTTAAAGATTGGTCACCTTGAAGTCTGTAATTGTATAAACATTTGTTTATACAACTAATATTAGAGGAATGCAATAAATAACTTAATACAAAGTCTAAATCTTCGCCAAACTCCATATTTTGGTTAAATTCTATCTTATTATCATTAATAATCGATTTTTTAAACAACTTCCAACATGGACCTTGTAAAATAGGAGGATGATAATATTTTAAAATATTTTCTAAAAAGGCTTTTGTCTTTCCTTTAAACTTTCTACATTGAAATTGTTCAATTTCAACATTATCTGTTTTAAATTGCTTTCTCTTAAGATAACCACACATAGAAAAATCATATTTTTGATTATTTAAAGCATTATTTAATTCTTCTAAAATGTTTTCTTCTACATAGTCATCAGAATCAACAAAATTTATCAATTGAGAATTTGACTTGCTAATACCAAAATTTCTAGCATGAGAAACACCCATATTCTGAGTATTATACACAACAAATCTTTCATCTATTTTAGAAAAATATTTACAAATATCTAAACTTTTATCAACTGATCCATCATTCACCAAAACGACCTCAATATCCTTAAATGTTTGTTTTCTTAGACTTTCCAAACATTTGAATAAATATTTTTCCGAATTGTAGACTGGAACTATTACGGAAATTAACGACATAAAAAAAAGTCTCCTCTATTATTACTTTTCTGCATAAAAATCCATGTTAACATGTAAAAAAAATACCAATTAAACCAAAATTGATCTGTAAAACATATCATAACAAATATTATCAAATATATTTTTTCAAGTGAATATTTTTTTAGTATTGTAAATACCCAAACAAAAAAAACTAGTAAACCTAATATTCCATAATTTAACAAAATTGTCACAACTGTACTACTATAAGAAATATTTAAATCAAAAAAATTCACATATTGACTGGCACCCAATCCTACTAACTTAAAAAAAAGAGGTAGATCTTTGAATAAAAAAATATGACCCAATAGTCTTAATCTAGTACTTCCCATTCTTTCATTCTTCAAATCATCTTTTATCTTAAAAATTTTAAACAAAGAGAATTCTATAATATTTTTGATATTATCATTAAATTTATATAAAATAATAATTAATAATGAAAAAACTAAAAAAGTAACACATAATTTAATTCTAATTTTGCGTGTTAAAGTTTTATTTGCAATACTTTGGTTAATAAGGATTAAAAGGATTCCTATCAATCCTACAGATGATGTGCTAATTAATATTGATATTATAAAAAATATAGAAATTTTATATTTCGATTCTTTTAAACAATTAGCAAATACTGGCAAAACAAAAATACAAAAATAAGAAGATTCTTGAAAAATTGAATGTACTCTAATTGCACCAGATGCATTATAAAACGGTGACCAATCATCATACTTACTCAAATTTAAAAAAGATATTTTTCCATTGAACACATTACTAAATCCCATATTCAATAAAATGAATTGGATTAACAAAATTAGTGATGAAACAATTGCAATGTAATAAGCAAATTTTTTGAAACAATCATGATTAAAATCACCCCATAATATTCCTAAAAATATACTTAAAATGAACCAAATTAAAATATTTTTAAATGACATGAACAACATTCTTCCATATACCCCAATAGTAAATGAAAACACAGACAATAGTGTAATGAACAAAATAAAATAGATTAGCTCTCTATTCAACAACAATTTACTTTTTTTAAACAAAACATTTAATACAAATAAAAATGATATAAGATACATCAATCTAAAATCTTGTCCACTAATTTCTACAAGAACATATGGATCTAAAATAGGGGCAAAAGCAAGAATTAGAGCAGAAAGGCCAGAAAGTGATATTTCAATATTTTTAATATTCTTCATCAAGCTACATCCTTTTTGTAAGACAGCTAATTACTTTTTCTCCCAAAAAATCATCTGCATAGTTTAAGCAGTTAATTCTCATTTTTGACAAATTGGTACAACCTAAAATAAAACTTTTAGCACATTTCTCAAGTTCATCATTATTACCAACTTCAACCAGAATACCAGTAATTCCATTTTTTATAATCTCATTATTATATTTCCAATCGGTTGCAATCACTGGAAGCCCAGCAAATAAAGCATCTATTAAAGTACCAGGAAATCCTTCTCCTTCATATTCTGTCAAAAAAAGCATCGCAGCATAATCTTTCAAAATCACAACAGAGTCATTTGGAGCAATTAATCCTTTGTATTTTACATTTTTATTATTATTTAATAATTTTCTAAATTTAACTTCATATTTTTGATCAATTTTACCATAAATATCTAACCCACATTTTATATTTTTTGTGTTCAAATTATTAACTAATCTTATTGCATTACTTATTCCCTTCTCTTCCATCACTCGCGAAAATGTACAAAACCTGAATATTTTATGATCAATTGCTACAATATCTTCAATTTTTGCTTTTTCTAGATGTTTAAAGTTTGGAATTACCCATGTATTATTTAAATTTATATCTAGTAATTTTTCTTTCATTGATGACAATTCAACATATATTCCATCAAAGTTTTTAAGGAATCTAATTAGATAAGCTTTTTTTATTAAATATTCATATAACCAACCTCCTATAACAATATAATGTAATTTCTTTTTAAAAATTTTATTTAAAATTGATAGTAATGGAGCAAAAATGTCAAGACCATTTTTATTAGGTAACATAATAATATTTTCACTAGTCAGGAAACAACGAAAACTCTTGCTTATCATTCTAAACTTATTTTTTCTCCATTTATAGGTGTCGATTATTTCTATTTCGTTTTTTCCATAAAAATATTCAAGTTCTGTTTTTATTGTTTTAGTTTTAATCGTTTGTCCATCAAATAATTCATGTTTTTCTGCGATGCAACCTATAATTGTTGCTTTCCTCATAGTATTCTTCTCCCCTTGAAAACAGTTATTGAGCTTAATTATCAAGTTAAGTGCAACAATGTTTCAAAATAAGCCTCAAAAGGACTTTTATAACCTAAACACTTTCTTGGTCTCATATTAAGTGCCATAACATCATCAGCTCCTTCTTCTGTTGTAAAACTGTAATGTCAACTTTTTTGGGAATATACTCCCTAATAAGTAGTCCCTTAGTATCCTCATTAGTCCCTCTTGCCCTTGGTGCATAGAGTTCTGGGAAATAGAATTGAATACCATCAAGTTTTTCTGTTACTAAAGCATGTTGAGCAAATTCTTTACCCTGTCTGGTGTTATAGCTTTTAGCCAACTATAGTGAGACGCTTGTCTAGACGCTTTGTAAAATATTTCACGAATAAATTATCAGTTTTTCTTCGTTTTTCGCTGCACTAGCAAATGCGTTATAGTATATATCGTTTGGTGCATAATATCCCAAAGATTGGTGGGGTCTAGTATTATTAAAATAACTAATAATCAATCCAATCCTGCACTTAGTTCACTCATAGTTGAATAATTATGAAGAAATATATGCTAATATTTTACACTCCACCAAAATCTTTCAACAAATATGTTGTCCAATGCTTGCCCTATATAACCCATGCTAATTCTTACATGTTCTCTACTCAAAATATCTAAGAAACAATTGGAAGTAAATTGGCTACCTTGATTGCTATTAAAATTGCTTCCTCTAAATATTCAATACAAAAGTACACATCCATTGTATTACTTAGCTTCAAGGAAAGCACCTTACGACTGTAGAGATCAATTACAGCATAAAGGTATTCAAATCCATGGGATAATGAAATATAAGTTATATCTGTAGCCCATACTTGATTCACATATTACATAACAATACCTCTCAATAAATATAGGTATTTTCTGTGCCCTTTTTCTTTCCCAGGCCTAGAAGTGTTTCTTGCAGCAATAGCACTAAATATACCCAACTCTCTCATAAGACGCCTTAAAAGGCTCTCAAAACTCCAAAGGAATCCATTTCTATAATATTACAGCTACTTTTCTATAACCTAAAAATGGAACAGGTGACCAAGTATCAAGAACAATCATTGCTCTTTCATAATCCAAGTCTCGGTCTTTTTTTCGTCTCTCTCTCGTTCAACATGGTTTTGTAACCAGTCGTAATAGTGACTTCTACTTATCTCCAATATGTTACATTGTTCACTTATTGAACATTTAATATCTTGACCAAAAGAGTGATATTTAAGATCAGGAATAATTAATTCACAAATGTCTAAACCGATGAACTCATCTTTTTTTAAGAGTTCCAATTATAGTTGAAACTTACCAAATGCAAGCTGTTATAAAGTCAATTTTCTCATTGGCTTCTTCAAGTAATTTTTCTTTTTTTACTTTGCTTTGATTCTTCAAAGGATGATAAATCTCTATTTAGTAGATTTTTATTCCATGAAAAAACCATACTTGGAGCGATTTGATATTTTTTAACAGTTTCTTAAACTGTATTTCGTTCTTGTACAGCTTCTAGTGCAATCTTCAATTTAGTATCTTTGCTAATAGTTCTTCTTTTTCTACCCATATTAGTATATTAATCCTCTTGGAATAAACTAACAATGATTCTTTAAATTATTTGCCTCCTGTCCAGTAACACGTCTCAGTATAGTCCAGTTTAAATTCATGAATTAATTTTACTTTTTTTCTAACTTTTACATGATGCTTTATCTCAAATTATATTTTTTTTCTATGATTTTTATTTTTCTCTTAATATTGAAAAACATAATTTATCAATGAAATATAGGATAAAATTGCTAATAATAAAATAGAGCCCTATCATTTTAAACAGACTTAAAATAAAATAATTTAATTTATAAGTCTTCAAACTATTTCTATATTATAATCTCCACCAACGATATCCAGTACTATTTAAACTATCAGAATCAAAGACACCTTTTACATCTACTAGCACTTTTTCATTATTTGGACATTCTTTATACAAACTATCAATTTCTTCCATAGTTAAAGAAATAAATTCTTTATGAGATACTGCAAATATTAAGCAATCTGCATCTTTAATTTCTGATAAATCAACTAAATCAACATTGTATTCTCGTTTGGCATCTTCTTTATTTGCTTGTTGGTCTACTACAATTGGACTAATTTCAAATTCATTTAATCTTTTTATAATATCATTAACCTTACTATTTCTTGTATCCGGGCAATTTTCTTTAAAAGTTATACCAAGAATTACAACTTTAGCACTCATAACTCTTTTATTTGCTTTTATCAATTCTTTAATAGTGGCGTCAGCTATATAAGATCCCATGCCATCATTTACTTTTCTGCCACTCAATACAATTTGCGAATGATACCCTAATTTTTCAGCTTCATATACAAAATAATAGGGATCAACACCAATACAGTGGCCACCAACAAGACCTGGTCTAAATCCTAAAGCATTCCATTTTGTATTCATTGCATTGATGACTTCATTTGTATCAATACCCATTCTATCAAATACCATTGCAAGTTCATTTACGAAAGCTATATTAATATCTCTTTGAGAATTTTCTACGACTTTTGCAGCTTCAGCAACTTTGATATTAGATGCTCTATGTACGCCTGCTTTAATTACTAATTCATAAACCTTAGCTATTATATCTAAAGAGTTTTTATCCATACCTGAAACAATCTTTTTAATATTCTCTAAAGTATGAACTTTATCACCAGGATTAATCCGTTCAGGAGAATAGCCAACTTTGAAATCTAAACCACATTTAAGGCCAGATTCCTTTTCTAAAATAGGAATACATATATCTTCTGTGACACCTGGATAAACTGTACTTTCATACACGATAATACTACCTTTGGACAAATTTCTTCCAACAATAGTACTAGCGCCCTGAACAGGTTTTAAATCTGGGGTTTTATCCTGATTTACAGGAGTAGGGACCGCAATAATAAAAAATTTGGCTTTTTTAAGTTCATTCTCATCATATGTAAAGTTAACTGAACAATTTTTAATCCCTTCTGAACCCACTTCATTAGTAGGATCAAATCCGCTTTTATAGGAATTAATTTTATCTCTATTTAAATCAAATCCTATAACATGAGCCTTTTTTGAAAAAGCTACAGCGATAGGCATACCTACATACCCTAAACCTACTAAAGCAATAGCTTCTTCTCTTTTTAATATTTTTTCATACAATGTCATTTTTAAATTATTCCTTTTTTTGCCTTAACTATCTTGTTGATAAATCCAAATACTTCTTTAATAAAATCCAAAGGAGATACAAAGAAATCAAATATCCCAATAACTAAAGCTTTTATGAGCATATTATTACGTTTATAAGCTACTACCATAACAGCATAATGTCTAAACCGAATGTATCTTTTTTCCATTTGAGATAATTCTTTAAAATAACTCTTTTTAAATTTATATAGATTTTTTTCTCCATCAATTTTATTTTTTCCTTGAGTTATACCACCATCTTTATGCTTATAAACAACAACATCACACGATTTTAAATATCCTATGTGCAAGTTTTTTTCTATTGCTTTAAGCATCAAATAAAATTCTTGCCCCATTTTTGCATCTTCAAATCCACCAATTTCTTTCAATTTATTCGATTTAAACATAAAAGTGGGAGTTCCAGTAAGATGTTTCATCAAATGAAAATGCAAAAGCGTTTTATTATCAAAAGAAGGAATATCAGTATAGTCTCTCAAATCAACAATTTCTTCTTTATCATTAAGCATAATCATATTTGAAAAAGTTAGATCATAGTCACCACAAACCATAAAATTTAGCTGTTTTTCAACTTTTTCTTGTAAGTACTTATCATCATCATCAAGAAAAGTTATATAATCACCACTAGCAAAACTAATTCCAACGTTTCTTGCTAAAGATCCCCCTAAATTTTTTTCATTCTGTATATAAATAATGTTAGGAGATTTAATAGAATCCATATATTCTTTTATACTATCTCTATTCGAATATGAAGAAGGACTATCATCAATCACTATAATTTCAATATTTTTATAGGTCTGCTGCAATATTGATTTCACTGCTCGAGACAAATACTTTACGTCTCTTTTATAAGTAGGAATAATAATACTAACTCTTTTATTTAAATTATCCATTTTTAACTACAGCCCTTTTTATTATTTGATTTAATTCCACCTTCAATTACACCATCTTCTTTTAAAACAGAAGCGATAGTGAGAAAAAAACATTTTATATCCATAGATATTCCTATTTGTTTTGCATATTCGCCATCCAATTTGGATTTTTCTTGAATAGTTAGCTCATCTCTGCCACTTATTTGCGCCCATCCTGTGAGCCCAACAGGAATGTCATTTGCACCATATCTGTCTCTTTCTTCAATAAGGTCGTATTGGTTCCATAATGCTGGCCTTGGCCCAATAATTGACATCTCACCTTTTAAAATATTTAGTATTTGCGGCAATTCATCCAATGAAGTTTTTCTCATAAATCTACCAATTTTTGTTATCCATTGATCAGGTTTATTTAAAAGATGCGTGGGTGTATCTTTAGGAGTATTAATTTTCATCGTTCTAAATTTTAATATATTAAAATACTTTTTATGTAATCCAAACCTTTTTTGCTTAAATAAAACAGGGCCTTTTGAATCAATTTTTATAGCCATGCTTAATATTACAAAAATTGGCAATAATATTACAAGTCCTAACAAAGAAAGGATAATATCAATTAACCGCTTTACTTTAAAATACATTTGCTAACCTCTCGTTTTATTCTAACTAATAAAAAGAATAATGTTCCACATTTCTTATAATTTTACCTTTCATCAAACTCAGGTACTGATTTCTGTACCCAAATTTTTAAATCTTCTGGTTTAGTAATATTTATTTTATTTATTTGTTCTTTAAAAGATATCATATCGAGTGTAGTATTTGATAATTTAGCTTTAAAGATTAATTTATTATCTGTTGCAATTGTATTATCTTTATTAGCTAATAGTTCTTCATACATTTTTTCACCAGGACGAAGTCCTGTGATATGGATTTCATTCTTTTTAGGATCTCCATACATTGAAATAAGTCGCTTAGCAAAGTCATATATGTTAACAGGTTTTCCCATATCTAATACCATAACCTCTCCACCTTTTCCCATTGATCCAGCTAAGAATACCAAACTTACTGCCTCTGGAATTGCCATGAAATATCTGATAATCTTTTTATCAGTTACCGTAATTGGAACTCCTGCTTTTATCTCATCTACAAATATAGGAAGCATTGAACCACGGGAACCAATAACGTTACCGAATCTAACGCAAACAATTTCAGTTTCTTCACTATTAAGCATTGCAGCTTCTAGTTCAACCATTCGTTTAGTGGCACCCATTACATTAGTTGGATTAACGGCTTTGTCTGTTGATATAACAACTACTTTTTTAACTTTATTCTTCTTTGCTGCTTCCAAAACATTAAAAGATCCGCCGACATTAGTTCTAATTCCTTCTTCTGGGTATAATTGAACTAATGGAACATGTTTATAAGCAGCTGCATGGAATATAATATCTGGTTTATATTTAACAAGTATTTCATTGATTTTTTCTTTGTTTTTAATATCGCAAAGAATAGGCATTACTTCATCGGACCATTCAGCCTTATAATTAAGTAGTCTTAAAGCACTGTCATGTAGTCCTGATTCATCTATATCTAATAGTAGTAATTGTTTTGGATTATAGCTTCTTGCTTGTTTAGAGATTTCAGAACCAATAGATCCACAAGCACCTGTTACAAGTACTACCTTGCCTTCAATCATTTCTTTGATTGGTTCTTTATCTATTTCAATTAACTTTCTTCCAAGTAAATCGCTATAATTTACAGTCCTTAAATCAATTGTCTTTTTATGTTCTGATTCTAATTCAAATAAACTAGGTACTATCTTAACTTCTATTCCTAGGTTATTAGCTGAAGATACAGCTTTTTGCATATTTTCTGCTGATAATTCTGTAATACCAATAATAAGTGTAGAAACTTTTCTCTGATTTAAAATATCTTCAATAGTATCAATATTACCAAATACTCTTCTATTTAATATAAGAGTATTTGCTTTAACTTTATCATCATCGATAAAACCTATAATACTATAATCTAATTTGCCTTTTTCTGATTGTGATAATAGAGTTTTACCTATTTCCCCAGCTCCGTAGATAATAGCCGTTTTCCGATCATCATGTAATAAACCTGAAGTATTATTCATTCTAGTATCTTTTATATACATTAAATATCTATAAAAGACTCTATAACCCATTACACTAGCATATGAGAATACAGCATACGTTAATCCAATTCTAATTATGTCAAAGTCAAACATTGATAATCTAAAAACTAGGGCAAAAGATAATATGTCAGCTATGAATAAACTAGAACCTCTTATAGCTAAATCTAAAGAACTATCTAATAATCTAACATTATAGACTTTAAAACTGAAAAGAAAAATAAGTTGTGTTAATAATACAATTAGAAATTCATAATTAAAATTAATCAAGCTACCATCAACTATAATAAGTGATAAAATAAACGAAATGGTTAAAGCTATTATATCAAATGTACATAAAATAGCGATTCTTAATCTTCTTATTGTGTTCACAGTAAACTCCAATTCTTTTGTAATATGGTAGGTTTCTTTAATCTATAATTTTTTTCTCGTTTATTAAAATATACTATAATGGATAATAATTAAAGGCTAAAATTAATTTTTTTTAAAATATAAATACAATACTAACTAATCAAATTATATATTAAATATTAGATAACAAATTGAATATATTAAGACCAATTTAGTAATATATTTTGTATTAAATTTTAAAAATCTATTTAGAAACAACATTTTAGCACAGAAATTTCAATTTGTGTAATATATTTGTATTAATAATATATTAACTATTTTATAAGAAAACTTACATAATAAAAGTAAAAAGCCTAGTCATAAAATCAAGACAACTCTCGAATATAATTTAATATAATTACCAATTTATTATACAATAGTCAAAAAGAAATTATTCTTCAGGATACTATCTTCACTTAAAAATTCTATAGTTTTAAGTTCTTGTATAAATTACTACTATAATTTTTAAAACAAAGAAATACAATAATACAAATCTTTATTTCAGAATAATAGATTCCCTGTAAGGTAAAATGTCACATTATTTTGGAATTACTTGCCCCACATTTCATGGGCTTTTTCTATAGGAATTAATCCATTTAAACTCTTTCTTGGATAATTATTCATCCAATCTTGAATCTCTCTTATCTTTCTTTTATTTATATCTGTAATATCAGTTCCTTTTTGAATAAATCTTCTAATAATACCATTATGGTTTTCATTGATCCCTCTTTCAAAAAAAACTATATGGATAGTCATAATAAATATCGCATCTTGCTCCTTTTGTAAGTACTGATTTCATCATGCACCTCCATCTGAAAATTCTATTTCATTATCATAAATTATTGTTTTAACCATATTTCTAAACTTTCCTGATCCAGAACTTTTTTCTAAAGTGTTTAAAACTTTAACAACTTCAGTTTTTTTCCTACTCTCAATTTTTCTTATAATTTCCAATTTAGAAGCACTTTCTGTCATTGTATGAAGACTTGTAGATCTATCTCCTTTAGGTCCAACTAAACAATCACCTTCCCAGTGTCCTATCGTCTCACGAGTTGCTAATTCAGCCGGTCTTTGAGTTATGACATGTGCAGCAACAAAGGCTCTAGAGTGCTTTTTGGCTTACCTGAGGCCTTTTTTCTTTTGCCTCTTAATAATAAATCCTTAGTACTTAAATCATTTAACACCTCTCCATTTATATAATTATATATAGTTTTTTCACATACTCTAGTACTTGATGGCAAACCTTGTTTATTGAATGTTGCTAAAATTGTATATGGACTATATTTCAAATCTCTTACATAGTGATTTATAGCATTTTCACGAATTCTATCATGTCCTATTTTTAAATCTGAACCTTTAGCACTGTAATTAGAGATAGCTAAATTATGGGCATATTCAGCATTATATTCTATAACTTCAAAAGGTTTTTCACTTCTTTGATGAATTACTAACCCTCTCTTTATTTCATTTCTTTGGTTTGGTGTAGTTACCTTTAATCATAACAAAGAATTAGTGGGATTTGTATTTTATTTGACTTTTTAGGTGTGTCATTACAAATTACTGTCAGTCACCAACTGTAAATATAATCTTACGAGCATCTTTATTTTTGCTATTAATTTTAAAATATTTTTTTAGACGCCTTTCTGCACGTACCCAACAATTTAAATGTTTATCTAGATGGTTATATCCTTTTAACTCATCGGTTATCCAATAGCCATCATATAAATCGTTTTCTTGAGATAACGTATTAATATTTCTATCTTCAATAAATGAAAACTGTACAATGAGTCGATCCTGTTCATGGTTCTGATAGGATATTCCTAATCACACGAGCATGAATCGACTTTATCTGAATTTAAAACTTGAAATGGAGTTTTATCTTGATTTATTAAGGGTGATTCAAAAAGATATTTCTTAAATCTTTCTTGGAGAGGTTCTAATAATTCAATATATGTTAATACCCAATTTGACAAGATTTATCTTGAAATATCTAATCCATCACGTTGGAAAATTTGTTCTTACCTGTATATAGGGAGAGAATCTGACTATTTCTTAACTATAGTTTTTGCTACTAAATTTGCTGAAGCTGATAAAACATCAGTTTTTTTATTATTCCATAAAACAATTGTTTTAATATCATCTTTTTCAGGTTCAAAGTCTTTTAATTGATAACATGCATATACAGGACTTTCAATATAATATTTAGCAGGAATAAAACCAATCTTATCAACTGTTTTATCCTCTATTCTTTTATAAACATAACCATCAGCATCTTTAATGAGATTTTTTTATCTTTACTATGATCAATAACTGTAATAGGTGTATTAGAAGGAAGTCTTTTAACTTTGTGACAAACTTTCTTTTTAGGTGTATTTGACTCTTAATAACTTTTACAGTTGCATTGTTCTTAACGTGTAAAAAATTCTTTCACATTTTACTTTTTTCTTCATTGATGTTTAATAATTACATTTATCTCCTTAATTTCTAACTAAATTTAAATGCCCATTGATAACCTTCCATTCCGCATTAAGAAATAGTATAAACGTCAATTTGATAATGAAACTTTTAATTAAGCTTCAAGAAACTACTTGGAGTTTAGCAAATTTCTGCAATCGTTTTTTTATATTCCTATAAAACCCTTCAATTAATGCCTAATTATAGATCTCAAATTTTACTAAACTTATGAAATAAAATTTTCACTTCTTTATTTTTAGTTAAAGAATTTTGTCCTTTTTTGCATACTTTTTATTTGTATATACCATAATAATCTAGTTCTATTCTTCGGTCCAGATTTTTTCTCCTATCCTTTCCACATACCTAATACTTAGACTCTAGCCATCGCTAGTGGTTTATAGTCTTTTATGATGCTAAATTAATCACAAAGAGTTTTCTCCACCAAAAATTTACACATTCAGAACAAACTAAAGCCAGGTTAGTAATTATAATTTATTAACAATTACTAACCTGGATAAATAAGGAAACAATTTAAATTACTCTATATTTCTATGATTGCTAGCCATTTCTTCATGACTAATTCCACCTAGTTTTTCTAGATCTATAACCATCAAATCGAATAAGAGAAATAAATGTTGTTCAAATAAATTACCCATAGGTTGAATAGAGGGAACGACATCATCAATTCCTTTATAAACCGCACCGGGAACAAAAAGTACATAATCGGCTAAAGAAGAGGCTGCAGTCCCTGAAGGAGAGCCTGTAACGACCATAATCTTTGTACCATGTGATTTAGCTTTTTCTAATACATAATTAATATGACCTATATTAGAGCTACCATTAACTGCAATTAATAAATCATCTTTGCTCATTCCAGGAGTAGTATCATCCCATATCCAATGAACTTCTTTTCCTAGATGCATAAGTCTCATTGCAAAAGCTCTAGCTACTAAACCTTCTCGGCCAACACCTATGACAAATATTCTATTATAATTATTAATAACATTCTCACAATTTTCAATCATTTTTGTATCTTGTTTTTCAAAAACTCTTTTATGTTCTTCTAATATTGTCTTATATAATTCTTCATAGTTTTTCATAATTTTTAGCTCCTTCTTAAGACTGTTTTATATATAATTTGTAACTTATTTGATTCTCTGGTTAATCCCATTACAAGAATCAGCATTAAGCCCCAAATCATTTTGGTCGTATAAGGAGAAAGCATCATTATCGTGAATGCAGATGATAGCATTTGCATTAGTATAACTGCAATTATTACACCAAAGATTCTACCTCTACCACCAGATGGATGAATTCCTCCAATAACGCAAACAATCATTGCTTGTAGTGAATATGCCTCACCATAACCAACTTTAGCTGAATTAACTCTAGATATAATAGTTAATCCACTTAGTCCTCCAAGAACACCAATTATTATAAATACTATAAACATTATCTTTTTATTATCTATACCAGAAAAGAGCGATACTACAGGACTCTCACCACTTAACATTATCTTTCTTCCCAATCTTGTTCTTTCAAGGATTATTGCAACAACAATTGCAATAACAATAAAAATAATAAAGATTACAGGAATATTTACAAAACTAGATGTACCTAATTTTGTAAATCCCTCAGGAAATCCGACAATACTTTTACCATTAGTTATAGCTTTACCAATTCCTGTAAAAAAGGTCATTGTACCTAAAGTAGCTATAAGAGAAGGAACTCCTAAATAAGTTACTAAAAAACCATTAAACGATCCTAGTAATATTGATGTTGCTATTGCAAATATAATAGCGATAGGAATTACAAAGGAAGTTGGTAATCCTGCTAACCAGTTACCAGTTAATATTTCTGCAGCAACAATTCCAGAAAGATTTGCAGTAGCAATAATAGACAGATCAATACCGCCTAAAAGGAAACTTAACATCATTCCTATTGCAACAAAACCAAATTCAGGTATCTGAAAAGCTAAAGAGGTAAGATTTCTACCTGAATACATTCTTGATCCAAAAGCAAATATAAATATTATTAGTAATATAAAAGTTACTGCAAATAGAGAATTAGGATTCTTTTCAAAAGTTTTATTTTCAATTTTTTTCATTTTCATCTCCTATACTGCCACTGTAAATATCATTTGTTTTCTATTCTTTTTTAATTCTTGATAAGAGGTAATTGCTACCGATATAATTAAAATAGTTCCAACAAATAATTTATTCCAAGAAGAAGTAAGACCGATAAAAATTAATGTTGAATTTAGAAGATATATAATGAATATACCAAGTATTACACCTAATATTTTTCCTTTACCGCCACTAATACTTACACCACCTATAACAGCACCAGCGATTACCATTAATTCATCACCAACCATTTTATCAGGATAAACGGCATTAACTTGACAAACATAAATTACACCTGCCATACCAGCTAAAATACCCATATATCCATAGGCAACCATTCTTAATTTTATAGTATTATAGCCAATCCTTTTTGTAGCCTCTTCACTATTACCTAAAGCAACAATACCTCTTCCCGTTTTAGTTTTATAAATTAGTATATAAGTGAAAACAATGGCACCTATAACAAACAATACACTTGTTGATAATCCAACATTTCCAACATCAGTTTGTAGTGTAAAGATCTTTGATGATCCAAAAGCTGAATATGAAAGGGGTAATCTACCTCCTCCATAAGTTTTAGAACCTATGAAAGTAGCCATAACTCCATGGAAAAGATTTTGAGTTCCTAATGTAATAATAAAAGGAGGTAATCTTAGCCAAGAAACTAACAAAGCATTGATTATGCCTAGCAATAGACCAATTACCATTGAAATTAGAAAGGCCAAAGGAATACTTGTTAAACCTAGTGAAATTAAGATTTTAGTAGCGGTATAACTTCCAAATAAAGCAACAGCCATAAAAGAAATATCTATTCCACCACTTAACATGATAACTAAAAGTCCCATTGATAAAATCATTACTACGGAAGATGATCTAATAATATCAAATTGAGTATCAATATTAAAAAATCCTGGATTAATTAATCCAACAAACATCGAGTAAACAACAATAATTATTAATAATGCAATTTCTGTATTTGATAGAAATCCTAGTTTATTTTTCATTATTTATCCATTCCTCCAGTACTTACAAGAGTGTTAAGCCTTTCCTCAATACCCTCCTGTTCTAAATCTTTATCATCAAGAACTTTCACAACCTTTCCTCCTGAAAAGATTGCTACTTTATTTGCATTAGTCATAATTTCCTCGACTTCATCTGAAATTAATATTATTCCAACACCTTTTTTTGCTAAATCTTGAACTGTTTGATAAATCTCAGCTTTTGAACCAATATCAATACCAACAGTTGGAGAATCCATTATAAATATCTGCGGATGAGTCAATATCCATTTTGCAATAACGGCTTTTTGTTGATTGCCTCCAGAGAGATTTTCAATATTTGTTGAAATAGTAGGAGTTTTAACATTTAACTTTTTAACATAATCTTTAGCAACTTCGCGCTCTTTTTCCCATGCAAAAAGGTGGTTTTTATTATCAAATAAATCATCAACAATAGCGGAAGAAATATTCTCACATACAGTTTTCTCTAAAAACAAACCTTGAGTACCTCTATCTTCTGGTAATAAAGCAATATTTAAATATTTTGCATCTTTTGCATTTGATATTGTTTCTTCTTTTCCATTAATGAAAATTCGTCCCTTTGTAGCAGGATTTAAACCAAATAAGGATAGAGCAAATTCTGTCCTACCAGATCCAAGAAGGCCAATTAAACCTAAAATATCGCCCTTTTTCATTTCTAAAGAAATATCACTAAATTTATTACCCTGAAGATTTTCTACAACTAATAAAGAGCTTTTATCTTCAAAAGTGTTATGGTATTTAGGATACAAGACATCTCGTCCTGTCATATAGTAAGAAATTTTCTTTTGACTCATTCTATTAGCATCAAATGAACCAATAAAATTTCCATCTCTAAATATAGTAATTCTATCAGAAACCTTTAGAACTTCATCTAATTTATGGCTAATAAAGACTATTGATAATCCTTGATTTTTTAAATCTAAAACAATTTCAAGTAATTTATCTACTTCTTGCTTAGTTAAAGCTGTAGTAGGCTCATCCATAAAGAGAATTTTAGCATCCATTGCCAAAGCTCTACATATTGCAGTGATTTGACGATTTCCCATTGAAGATTCCCTAATAGTTGCCTCTAAATCAAGGTTGACTCCAATTTTCTCTAATTGTTCTTGAGCTATATTTGTAATCTTTTTTCTACTTACAAAACCTTTTTCTTGTTTTATTTTATTTATTGCAATATTTTCTGCAATTGTTAGATGTTCAAATAAAGATAAATCCTGATATATTACTTGAATACCTTCATCCATTGCTTGTTGTGGACTTAACTTTGTATATTCATGATTATTGATAATTATTTTACCGCTTGAGGCTTCATAAACCCCTGCGGTTATTTTAACTAAAGTTGATTTTCCTGAACCATTCTCACCAGCTAAACAATGAACTTCGCCTTTATTTAATTGGAAATCAATATCTTTTAGTGCATGAACACCAGTAAAATATTTATTTATTTTTTCAAGTTTCAACAGTTGATTGTCGCTCATTTTTGTATTCCCCATTGACAATTTGATAATAGGAATAAGACCTTAGCTAATGAAGGTCAAATTCCTATATTAATTAAATATTAGAAATTGAAGTCATCTACATTTTCTGGTGTAAATTCAAGTGGTGCAAAACCATAGGCAATGTTTCCAGCTCTTGTGATACTTTCATAACCTTTTGATCCTAGATTAGAACCAGTTACAACCTCTTCTCCATCGATTAGCATAAGAGCTGCTTTTGCTGCTGCATAACCAGCATCTGCTGGTCTCCAAGCAAAACCAGAAGCCATGCTACCATCTTTAATATAATTAGCAGACATTGAAGGTATTGCTAATGAAACAACTTTTACATCAGTTCTTCCTTTATCTTTTAGAGCTTGAGAAACGCCAACACCATGTGCAGAACAATCAAATATTCCTGTAATACCAGGGTATGCTTTTAAGATTTCAACTGTTTTACTATATGCTGTATCAATACTATTCTCATCTTCATATGGTTCTGATGAAACATTCTTTAAATTAGGATAGTTGTTTGCTATTGTATTAATTGCTGCATTGTACCACTCCATGTGAGTTGTCATTGTAAGACCACCGACAAAACCAGCGAATAAACCTTCACCATTAGTTGCTTTACCTAAAGATTCACCAAAGTAATTACCAAAATCTTCTCCGGTAAAAGCTTCAACATCTAAATCAACATATTCAGCAATGTCTGGTGCTTCATGAGTAATAACAATAATACCAGCTTCTCTTGCTTTCTTTATTGTTGGTATCAATGATTTTGGATCATTTGGAACTATACAAATTGCATCAACATCTTGAGCAATAAGATTTTCCATTATAGATATTTGTAAAGAAGGATCTCCAGAAGCTGGAACTTGAACATAAATATTCATTCCTGTTTCTTCTTTTAATTTATCAATACCGATTTCCATATCATCAAACCAAGGATCACTTTGTTTAACAATCATTACAACTGTTTTTTTATCTGACTTACTACTAGTTTCCTCTTTTGAACCACTTGCAAATAAACTACCTGCACATAATAACGATACTATCATCAAAATTAGTACTTTTTTCATTAAAATTCCTCCCATGAAATTTTGTATAATTAACAAAAGAAATATTATTAACAAAATTTTGTTAATTTTTTAACATTCCTGTTAGTAAGTAATACCACACATTTTCAAGTTGTCAAGAAAAATAATTGAAATTTTTCATTATTTTTAAAATCTATCATTTAAAATGTATTTATTATCCAATCTACGAATATATAAAAAAAGAACCCATTGAAAATAATATCATTGGAGTTCTTAAATTTCTCAAAGATGTAATGAGAATTAAACGATAATTAATTTCGTACGTGTCTTATTAATTGATTCAATATATTCCTGAGGAATGCCAGAATCAGTAATTATTATATCAAAATCACTAGTCTGAGCAAAATAACAAGGTCTAACAAGTCCAAACTTACTTGAATCTAATAATAATACTTTCTGTATAGTAGAATCCATTACAGATTTTTTAATTTCTGGTTCACCTCTATTTGAACAAGTAATGCCTAATTTAGTACTAAATCCTGTTGCACCAATGAAAGCTTTAGTTGATCTAAAATTTTTTATCTGTGATAAACCCTCTGTAGATTCAAATAGCATATTATTATCATAATATTGCCCACCAGCAAGTATTTTAGTTATATTCTTCTTTCCAACGATAGATTGGAAAATATTTAAGGTATAACATAATATAGTTAAATTCTTATTCTCTGGAAGAAAATTAGCAAGATATTCAGTTGTTGTTCCTGAATCAATAACGATTGAATCATTCTCTTCTATTAATGATACAGCTTTATGTCCAATATCAATCTTAGATTGCTTATTATATTTCTGCTCTTTCGTTAATGTATATGAATCATCTTTAACTGTGGCTTCTATGTATAAAGCACCACCAGGAATTAGTTTAACTTTATGCTGTTTTTCCATTAGAGATAAATCTCTTCTTATAGTCATTGTTGAAACATCAAAATGATTTGAAAGTTCTTGATAGTTAAGAAACTTCTTTTCTTTCAATAGTGCAGTTATTTCTATTATTCTTTGAGTCTGTTTATTCATAATGAATTAATAATATCATAGTTTTGTTAAAAAGTTAACAAAAATATTTAAAAATCCATAATTTTGAAAAAATTATAACATTTCATAAATTTTTCAAATAATTCCAAAGATTTATCACTAATTGTTATATCAGGATATATTCTATTTATTTCTTTTACACATAAAGAACAAGCATCATCATAAGATTCAAAGATTTCTGAAGAAACACCAGCTGTTATTGCAGCACCTAGAGCTGTAGCCTCTTTTTCTTGAAATAATGATAATTCTTTTTGAGTCTGATTTGCAATAATCTTACTCCATATTTCTGATTTAAAACAATCTCCTGTTACATTAATCTTCTTATTTATATTATCGAAATAACTAAGTTTCAATGTAATTTCATTAGCTACGCCTTCCATAGTTGCTCTAACAAAATCTTTTCTTGAAGTGTTTGAATTAATACCCAAATAAGATCCAGACTTCCTACTATTACTCATTTTATCCATATCACCGGATAAAAAAGGCATGAATAATAAACCATTAGAACCCATTTCTGTATCGCTTACCATAAAATCCATTTCTTTAAAAGAAGTTGCATTTAACAATTGTTTTAACCAATTGTAGCTATTACCTGTTGATAATAATATGGCTTCTTTGGAATAGACATCTTTAAAAATATAACTCCCACTTAGAAGATTATTATTTATTCCTGATAAATTAGTAGAAGTAGATAATAAAGAACCACCAGTTCCGAGTGAAAGATGTATATCTTTCTCATGAATCGAACTTGTCCCAACTGAGGCCATTTGTTGATCACCTCCACCTAAATAAATAGGTGTTCCTTCTTTTAGTCCTGTAAGTTTTGAGGCATTCGTAGAGACTTTTCCAATATACGTACCAGTATGTTTTATTATAGGAAGTTGCTCTAATGATATTCCCATATTATATAAAACATCTTCGTTCCATTTGAATGTTTTGATATCCATCATACCATTTTGAGATAATACAGAGGGACTAGTTATGAAATTATTACAACCAAGCTTAGAAGCAATCCATTCTAATTCATTGATATACATAAATGTATTAGGATTCTGTTTTTCAAACCACATTATTTTAGAAGCAGTCCACAAAACATTCGGGTAAGATCCAACTTTTTTATAATAATTATCATTTCCTATATTAGTAATTAATTCATTTGTTTCTTTTAGAGCTCTTCTGTCTGACCAAAGAATAGCGTTTGATACAGGATTTCCTTTTTTATCGGTAACAATAAACGTACCTCGTTGACTAGCTATACTTATTGCATCAATTGTTTTATTCGAAGATTTTAAATTTTTTAACGCTATAGATATAGCTTTAGATATTTGTAACCACAAGATATTAATATCTTGTTCTACTTTTTCATTATCTAAATAAGTACACGAGTATTTAACTTTACCTTTTGATACAACATTTCCATGTTCATCAAGAATTAAAGCTGTTGTCCCACTAGTACCTATATCAATGCCCATTAATTTCATAATTAATTTAAAATATCACACTAAAGTATCTATCGTCAATAAATATCTAGAATGTATATTGGGTATTAGAAATTACACTTTTTAAAAGAAAAGGAGTAAATTTCAAGTAATAATATCGAAAAAGAAATAAAAATAAATAATTCTCATTTCGTAAAAATATTATATTTTTAAACTAATAGTTTATAATTGCTTATGAAATAAGTATTTAATAATACAAAATCATATTAAGTAAAACAGTTCAGAATTTTGTTGACAGAGCAAGATTATGATATTATAGTTATTTATATCGAAACTGATAAAAAGGATATATGATTGTGACTAATCCCGTATACATTGCTGCTGATTTAGGTGCTAGTAGTGGAAAAACTACAAAAGCTACTTTTAATGGTAGTATATTAAAATTATCTGACATTAAGTCTTTCAGAAACCAACCAATAAATATTGATACAGCCTTATATTGGAATACTTTTGGACTCTATCAGTCTTTAATTGATTTAATTAATTATTACTCATCCGATAATAATATAATTTCTTTTGGTTGCGATACTTGGGGAGCAAGCTATGGACTATTAGACAATAAAGGTAGATTACTTGAACCATTGTATCATTATAGGGATAAAAGATGTAAAAATTCTATAGAAGAACTTTCCAAAATAATGAATCTCCAAATGATTTTTAAAAATACAGGGTGCCAACCAAATAACACTTATACATTACCTCAACTATTTTCATATAAACAGGCTAACAATAAAATACTTGACTTAGCTGAAAATTTGTTATTTTTACCTGATTTAATAAACTACTTCCTAACAGGAGAAATTTCAACTGAAAAAACAATTGCTGGCACTTCTGGTATTTTTGACGTTAACAATGATTGTTGGTCTTCAAATATAATAAATAAATTTTCTTTATCCAATCATATCTTTACTTCACTAACAAATTGTGGAACTGAAAAAGGATTATTAACTTCTGCAAATAGAGAATTAATACACAGTAGAGATATGAAAATTATTTCAACAATTGGTCATGACAGTGCATCTGCAGTTGCGGCAATCCCAAATTTTGGCCCTGAAAAATTATATATAAGTATTGGTACTAATATTTCTATGGGTGTTGAATCCAATAAATGTAATCTATCTCAAGAGGCTTTTAAATGTGGATTCAAAAATACAAACGGATTTGGAAACACAAAAATTCTATATAGAGATTTTTCTGCAGGATGGATTATTAATGAATTTAAAAAGGTAACTGCAATAGAAGGCAAGAATTATTCTTTTGACGATTTAGAAAGGATGTCAAATAAGTCAAATAATTCATCTTCATTTATTGATATAGAATTACCACAATTTAATATTAGTGGAAATAATATAAAGACAGAGATTAACAGATATCTAATAACAACTAATCAAGATGTTTTGATTGATGATGCTTCTTTTATTAATTGTATATATAGGAGTATAGCTTTAAAAGTCATGTACTATGCTAACTGTATAAAGAATAAACTAGGTATTGCAATAAATGAAATATTCATAATCAATGGAGGCTCACAGAATTCTATACTAGTTCAAATGATAAGCGATGCACTTAATAAGGAAGTGCATGCGGGACTACCCTATGCATCATTAACAGGGAATATTCTAACACAATTGTTTTCTCAAAAAGAAGTATTAAGCCTTAAAGAAATGAGAACAGTTTCAGCAAAATCATTTCATATGAAAACTATAGACCCAAAAAACAATAAAGGATATTGGCAAGATTATCTTAACATAATTGCAAAATAAAAACTTTAAATAAAAATGGAGAGTACAAAAAAAATGGAAAAGAAAAAAGAATTAGATTTTGATGCAATTCGCAGAGTAATGCAAGTTGCAAAAAGATTAGATGAAAAAGACATGGTTAATGCTTTTGAAGGTAATATATCAGTTAAATCAGAAAAAGATGGTTTAATTTATATCACTCCAACTGGTAAAAATAAATCATTATACACAGAAGAGATGATTGCTATAATTGATGAAGAAGGAAATTGGATTGGTGGAAGGTGTAAGCCTACATCTGAATTACCAATGCATTTTAATACTTACAAAATGCGTGGTGGAAATAAAATTCATGGTGTAGTACATGCTCACCCAACTTTTTTAACAGCTTATTCTTTATGCTTAAAAGAAGTTGAAACCTTAGCTTATCCAGAAATGATGGGGAACTTTAAAAAATTCCAAGTTGCTCCTTACGGTAGACCAGGAACACCAAATATTTATTTAGAAGCACAACCCTATTTTGAAGCAGGTCAAGATATTGTTATTCTTGGAAATCATGGAGTTCTAGTTGTAGGAGAAACTGTTGAAGATGCCATGAATAAACTTGAAGCAGCAGAGTCTATTGCTAAAACTCTTTACTATGCTAATAAAATTGGCTCACAACAGAACTTGGATAATAAAGAATGCCAAATGTTTTTCGATAAAAACAATATCAAATTAATTTAATTTAGAAAATAACTTTTAAAGTTAAAACAAAACGGAGGAATGAATTATGAAGAAAAAAATTATTGCTATATTGACTATAGTATTGATTTCAACAAGTTTACTTTTTGCACAAGGAGGTGCTGAAAGTAATGAGAAAACAACAGAAGGAAAAAAAGTTGTTACAATTTGGTCATGGTCTCCATTAACAAGAACCATGGATAAAATGATTAAAGCTTTTGAAGAAGAACACCCTGATATTACAATTGATTTTTCATACTATAACTATGATCCTGAATATCTTTCTGCATTGTCTGCAGGCGCTGCTTCAGGAACTTTACCAGATATTATTGCAACTCAACCAGGAGCTTTGACTCAACAGTATTCAGATTATCTAATCGATCTTTCAGATTATTCAAAAAAAGAATGGACAGTAAATTGGGAAGATAACTTTGCAAAAGTATTATTAGACCAAGTATATTTAGGTAATCCTTCTGACAATAAAAAGAAAGTTAATTTCTTACCTATAGAAGGTCAAGTAATCAGTATTGAATATAATAAAGAACTATTCAAAAAACTGGGATTATCTGTACCAACTAATCGAGTTGAACTACAAAATGTTTGTGATACACTTGTTTCAAACGGATATGCTCCATTATTCCAAGGAGCTGCAAATGATTGGCATAACCTTAATATGTATCTTATGTTAGTTTCACAATATGGTGGTCAACATTTTGATCAAGCACAACAAGGAACAATAAAATGGACAAACAAAGTTTTTGTTGAAGCAATGCAAACTTGGAAAGAAATGTTTGATGATGGAATCTTCCAAATTGGTGCATTATCAGCATCATGCTATTCAGATGGAACAACAGCGTTTACTTCTGGTCAGGCCGGTATGATTGCACTAGGATCTTGGTGGACTCAAGAATTTACAGGCTCAGATGTTGCAAAGACTGTAGCTAACTGGGACTTCGATTATTTCTTCCTTCCTGCAATGAAGGACAATTTAACAGCTAGTCTTCCTATCGGTGGGATTGATTTTGGAATGGGTATAACAACAAATAGCAAAGATACAGACGCTGCATGGACTGTTTTATCGTCTCTAGTTTCAGGGGCAGGAATACAAGCATGTGCTGATGATTTAAATAATCTTCCTGCATTCAAAGGTATTAAGCCTAATGCAGAGAATCTTCCATCAGATATAGTTGATCAATTTAATTCAAACTCAAAAGCATTAGTTGATGCAATGAACCAAAGAGTTGCTTCAAGTTTAGTTGATACTGCTTTAAAGAATGCATTACAAGCTGTAGCAACAGGAGAGTTAACACCTTATCAAGCAATGGAGTCAGTTCAAAAGGCCCAAGATAGACTTTAGATTTACACAAATAATGTGTATACAAATATTGGAGAGAGAGTTAAATCGCTCTCTCCATATAATAATTGGATGAGTTAATGAAAACAAAAGTAGAAACTAATAAGATATTAATAAAAAAAAGAGAATATAACATAGGTGGGTATTTATTTCTATTACCAGCTTTTATATTTTTCACTATATATATTGTTTATCCTATATTTTTTGTTAGTTGGGGAAGTTTGTTTGAATGGTCAAATTTAAGAAATATGAAATTTGTAGGATTTGATAATTTTTCTTATATGTTTGAAGATAGAACAATGACAAAAGTATTAAAAAATTCAGTACTATGGATTATTACAACGGTACCTATTCAAGCTACCTTAGGATTTATTATTGCATATATAATTACTGAAAATGTATCAACAACAGGAAGGAGTTTTTTTCGAACAATTTTCTTTTTACCAGTTGCTACATCTGTGTCTGTAGTTGCTATTGTTTGGTCTAAAATGATGCAACCTTATAATGGATTATTTCAAGTTATTATGAGATCTATGAATTTAGATATTAGCATTAATATATTGGGTAGTACTAATGGTGCAATTTTTGGTTTAATTGCAGCAAATATTTGGGAATGGACTGGGTGGTCTATGGTTATGTATATTGCAGGCATGTCTCAGATATCACAATCCATGAAAGAGGCTGCAAAAATAGATGGTGTAAATCAACTTCAATTAATAACTCAAATTTACATACCCACTTTATCAGGAACTCATAAATCTCTCTTAATGCTTGGTATTATTGGTTCTCTCCAAACATTTGCTCTAGTTTATGCAATGACAAATGGTGGGCCAAATCATGCATCGGAAATGCCTGGTACATATATATTCAAATCAGGCTTTGGTAATCAACAAATGGGGTATGCGTCAGCATTATCTGTATTGTTCTTATTATTTGCCCTATTTTTAACAATATTCCAGATTAAGGTTTTAGGAGCAGGAAACTTTATGAAAAGGGAGAACTCATAATGAAGAAAAATATAAAAAAAAGAATTACCTCTTATATTATTCTACTAATTCTTGGAGGTATATTTTTACTCCCTTTGATATACATGTTAAGTATGTCTTTCCGAACTGCTGATAATATGTATATACCTTCTATTTTTGTAAAAGGTTTGACATTTAATAACTATAAAAAAGTATTAGTTGAAAATACAGGGTTATTTAAAAACTTTTTCTCTAGTCTTTTTATTTCAACTACTTCAGTTATTTTTGTAGTGATATCTGCATCAATGGCAGTTTTTGGATTTTCTAGAAAGAATGTTCATGGGAAAGTTTTTTTATACAATCTATTGTTAACAACTCTTATGGTACCCTTATCAGGATTAGTAATTCCATTAACTCAATTAAATAGTAAATTTGGTTTGATTAATAGCTATCCAGGACTAATTTTGCCATATGTAGCATTAGGTATTCCATTTGCAATAACTATATTGCAAGGTTTTATGGAGAGTATTCCTCGAGAATTAGAAGAGGCTGCAATGGTTGATGGTTATGGAATAGTTAGACTATTTATTCAAATTATTTTTCCACTTTTAAAGCCAGGATTAGTAGTTGTATCAATTTGGCAATTCTTAACCTCTTGGAATGAGTTCTTTTTAGCGCTGTGTACTTTAACAGATAAATCTATGCAAACGTTACCTTTAATAGCTCAACAATATAATGGCGCGTATTTTAGTCAACCTGGATCTTTATTCGCAGCACTTACTATAATTACTATTCCAACATTAATTTTTTATATTATTTTCCAAAATCAATTTGTAAATGGATTAACTTCAGGAGCAGTAAAAGGATAATTAATCATAGAATAATAATATGTCAAAAAGTGCTTTTAAATAATAAATTTGTTAAATATAAATTATACTTATATTTAATTTACCAAAGGATAGATATGGAAACAAAAGAAAAATCAATTTTAGAAAATAGAAAATATTACCAAAGGAATAAAGTTCTAGATATCATTAGATATCAAGAAAAAATATCGCGCTTTGAAATCAAAAAAATTACATCCTATAGTATGACTACAGTATTAAACATTGTTGAAGAATTAATTCTAAACAAATATGTTTATGAAAAAGATTGTGCAGAAAATCGCGTTGGTAGAAAACCAACTTGGCTATATCTAAATCCAAATGCTGGGTATTTTATTGGAGTTGAATTTAATGGACTCGCTCTTCATTGTAATGTTCTTGATTTTATAGGAACTGTAATATATAAATCCAATCTTACAATGAACTTTAGTGATACAAAAGAAATTATTATTGAGAAATTAATTTCAAGTATAGAAAGCTCAATATTATTTTTAAAAAATGAAAATAGTAATGCAAGGATTTTTGGCATTGGTATTGGTATCCCTGGATATGTAAATAGAGAAAAGGGAATTGGTATAGAGTATTCATATTTTAAAGATTGGAAAAATGTTGCAGTACGTTCAATTATTGAAAAAAAATTTGAATATCCTTGCTTTGTAGACAATAATGTTAATGTAATGGCTTTAGCTTATAAAAACTTGCTACTAAAAAAACATAATGAAGATTTTGTATTTTTATCAATTAGAACAGGTGCAAGAATTGTTCCAATAATCAACAATAGAATGGTGTTTAGTAACTTTGGTATTTCCGGGGAAGTCGGACACATCAAAATAGCTTCAAAACATAATATTTGTACATGTGGGCAATTTGGTTGTTTAAACACAGAAATTTCAGATTTTGCTATTATTTCAAAAATCCGAGAAGGAATAACCACAGGAAGATTTCAAGAGATTTTTCAAATGGCAAATAATGATTTAAATTCAATAAATATGCAATTATTTATTGAATCAGTTAAAAATAAAGATTCAGATTCTTTGAGATTAATGGAAGAAGTTGCTGAATATTTAAGTATCGCATTAGGAATAATTATGAATATTTTAGCACCAAAAAAAATAATAGTATTTAGTGAATTAACAAATTTAGGGAAACCTTTTTTTGATGATATTTATAAGAAATTAAAAAACAAAGTTATTACAGAAAATCTTAATAATTTTGAATTAATAGCTTCCGATATGGGGAAAGATATTGGTGCGATTGGCGCAGCTACAGTAGTAATGAGTGAATGTTTCAAATTTATAGAACAAACAGTTTAAAAAGGTTTAATATTTATAATTTATAGATAATAAAGAACAATATGGAAAATACTGGTTTAATAAAACAGTAATTATTAGGGGATAATATGTCAATGACTAATTTGATGCCAGAAATCAATAAAATGGTTAAAAAAAATGAAATTCTAATTGCATTTAATGTTTTCAACGAGGATTCAATTATTGCAGTAATAAAAGCGGCAGAAGAAGTAAATAGACCAA
The DNA here is from genome assembly GCA_963678765.2 of Sphaerochaetaceae bacterium. GTDB lineage: Bacteria > Spirochaetota > Spirochaetia > Sphaerochaetales > Sphaerochaetaceae > Pleomorphochaeta. The sequence goes on from CAXXVM010000007.1 coordinate 213,667, forward strand.
TTGCTATTGAAACAAATGAAGACGATCTTAAATTTTTTGGAATTGATAACATTGTACCAATTGCAAAGAGATTAGCAAGTAAAGCAAAAGTTCCTATTATATTACACTTAGACCATGGAATGAGTTATGCAACAGTATCAAAATGTATTAAAGAAGGCTTCAACTCTGTAATGTTTGACCCAACAAACATAAAAGAACCTTTTAAAGAAGAAGAAGTTAGGACTATAGTCAAATTTTGTAAATCTGTAGGAGTTACTGTAGAAAGTATGGTAGGTCATCTCCAATTAGCATTAGACGAAGCAAATACAGATGAATTACTAACTGATCCCGACGAAGCTAAAATTTTTGTTGATAATACAGGTATTGATTTATTAGCGGTTTCTGTTGGAACAGAACATGGTAGTTTCGTGTTAGGACATGAATCAAAAATAGATATGGAACAATTAAGAAAAATACAAGAAAAAGTTAGTATACCTTTAGTAATTCATGGAGGAAGTGGAGTTTCAGATGAGCAATTAAGAGAATTAAAAAAATATCATGTTGGAAAAATGAACATTGGTTCTGCAATAAGAGTTGCGTATAAAGATGCATTTATGGACGTTTTTACTAAAAATCCCATCGCAGATATTAATGATGCTAGAGAAGCTGGAATCGATAGAATGTATAAAGCTGCATTAGCTAAATTAAAAATATTAAGTTGCTAAAGTGAATGAATAAAAATATAGTATTCATTGGTATTGATATTGGTACAACAAATACAAAAATCCTTGCCATTGATAATAACAATAATATTACTTATTCAAATAGTTATATCACTCCTAAATATATTAAAAACAATGAATCTTATTTTCAAATTCATAAATTAGAATTAATTTTTGAAAATACTTTTAAGATTATTACTAAAAAATATATTATAGGAGGTGTTTCATTTGCCTCTGTTGGAGAGTCAGTAGTTCCAATAAAAAACGGGATTTCAATATGTGATCCTTTAGTTTGGAATGATAGATGTAATTATAATTTTTCCAAAAATATTTGGAATAATTTTATTAAAGAAAAAAACGAATTTTCAAATTTAAATGAATTTGATTATACCTTTTCTATATATAAAATGTTATATGTTATGGATAAATATCATATTGAAACACCTGATTATTGGCTACCTCTATCTTCATTTTTTTGCTTTACATATACTAAAGAAGCAATAATAGATTATTCCCAATGTTCAAGAACTTTTTTATTAAATCAAAATACAAAAGACTGGAACAAGGAATTAATTTTAAAATTTAATTTATTTAATAAACCCATAAAAATTGAACATATGGGATATAGTTATAGTAATAAAGGTGATTATCCTTTTTTTCTAGGGGGCCATGATCATATGGTTGCAGCAAAATGTATTGATATTTTGCTTAATAAAAAAACTTATATTCTAGATTCTGTTGGCACATCTGAATCTGTATTAGGAATAACAGAAAGTAATAAACCATTTTTGGACTTAAAACAACTATCCACAGGTTTATCGTTTTCTTCAAATAGACCTTATTGCATACAAGGTATTCATAATTCTGGAATTTATATTGAAAATTTATCAAAAGACCTAGGTTTTAAGAATGTAAATGAATGCATTAATAGTTTAAACCCTAAAATAAAGCGTAATAATTTTTATGATATTAAATTTATCCCTGCAGTATTAAAAGCTAATGGAAGAATTGAGTTCTCAATAGATTCTAAAAAATCAGAAGACAAGCTTTTTTCTCTGTATGTATTATTATCATTAGAATCAAAAAGAATGATAAATAATATTAAATCAAATCTAAAAGAAGATTCAGATATAATAGTTGTAGGAAATATTATAAAAAATTCTGTTTATCTGTCTATTAAAGCATCAATTGTAAATAGTAATCTTTATTACTTTAATCTTGAAGAATTAGGTTGCTTTGGATCAATTATCAACGTTCTTGAAGGTATTGATAACAAACCCTTATTAAAAAAGATAATTGTAGAGAATAAAATTCAAACCATTAAACCTAATTTTATCTTAAGAAAAAAAGTCAACATTACTAAATAAATAAACTGTTCCCTATAATTTCATACTTTTATAAATAGATATTAATTCAGATATTAAAAGATATAATTTTTTTAAATCTTAATCTTACAATTGAAGTGCCACGAGGGTAAAAAGTAATAAGCGTCTCATATTGAAACTAGTTGTATGATAGAGATAGTCGAAATTCTATGATTACAGGAAGTATAATAAGCTCCATGACAAACTATCATAACTGAAAGAGAAATAATATCATTTCTTTATTCAAAAAGTTTGTCCATACCCATGATTGCTAATTTGATTGTGAGAAACAAATCGACTATTAGTAGAGAATTGAATTCAATACTTTTATAAACAACCTTTAATCACATGCAAAAGTGCAAGAGATAGCAATAAATATGCAGAGGCATGAAGAAATTAAGAGAATAACAGGTATTTTAAAAACTAGGAAGAGGATTTATTCTTAGATAATTATTAATCACCAGATTAAATATACGATAGATTAAGAGACGTAAATAATGCTATGTAAATAAGTACAAATTCTATCTATAGAGATATTTACTCTGGATATTTGATAATAAGCCAAAACATATTAATCATTAAAAAAGGTATAAAAAATCAGAATTAAAATTATTATCAATAATTAAATAAAGACCTGAGGAAGATAATAAGATTATGGTTTCAGGCTCATAGAATAAGATACCATTTTAACTAAAACTATAAAGTCTTGTATTGTGAATTTAGTTGATAGAACTACTCGTCATTTGTTAGAAGAAAAGGCAAATAAAAGAGCTTCAGAATCTGTCGCAAAAAATATGATAGAATTACTCAATGGAAGCCCTAAAGGACTGCTATAAGCTATAACCTATGATAGAGAAAAATAGTATTCTCAACATGCTTTTGTAGTTGATAAAATTGATGATATTCAATTCTATTTCCCATCACCTAATGCACTAGGAGAGAGAGGAACCTATGAGATTTCTAAAGCATTACTCAGCGAGGATATTACAAAGAAAGCTTATATTAAGGATTATACCCATGATGAAATAGCTGATGATATTATTGAGATTAATATGAGATTTAAGAAAGAATTAGTTAAAAAAAATCAATTTAAGACTTATAATGGAACTTCGTTACACTCGATTTGACAATTATCTGAATATTTATAAAGTCCTTCTAATACTATTTTTATTAGAGTATCTTCTAGGTCTTCTCGCTCTTTTCCTTTAAGAACTTCTAAGTTTTCTAATACAGTAATGGCTGTTACGATTGCACTTTTAACACACATTAATCTTCCTAGGATTAGAAATATTGAACTCTCCATATCAACACCACAGATTCCCATTTGTTTTAACTCTCTAAAGAGTTTTCCTGTATCTCTATTACTTTCCCTTGAGAATTTAGACTTAAACATTTGAGAGTAAAATCCATCTATAGTAGCACTAATACCATTGTGATGTTTTTTCCCAAAAGATTCAGAACTTTCATTCATTATGTTAACTAAGGATATATCTGCTATCGCAGGATATCCTTCTTCAACATAAGTATTACTAGTACTCTCTCTTTTTAGTACACCAACTGGTATAATCATATCACCAAGAGAGCCTTCTATCATGGACATCATAGTTCCCATTCTGATAGCTACTTCCATACCACACTCATACATTTCTTCTAATGCTATTGCTACTGAAGGAGCACCTATTCCAGTAGAGGTAATAGTAAGGGGAACACCTTTATATGTACCTGTATAAGTATTGAATTCTCTATTAAAGGAAATATGCTTAGGATTATCGAGATAATTCTTTAAAAGATTAACATGTAAAGGATCTCCTACAAATATAACGTATTTAGCAATATCCTGTGGTTCTGCTTTCATGTAAATGGTGCTCATAATTATCTCCTGTAGCTTTTATGTTGATGAACTATACAAATTTGACAAATTAAACTTAATTCTATTCATTTTAATATTTCCATTTTTTAAAGTATACATAAACAGGTAACAAAGAACCATTTAAATACATTCTAAAATATCGATTTTTAATGCAATTCTGCTACTTCAGGAAATAATATTTTTGTAAGACAACCTTTTCTATCAGTTCTATTATTTATTGAAATAGTTCCACGATATTTTGTTACTATTCCATATACAAGAGACAATCCTAATCCTGTATTAACTCCATTATGAGATTTTGTTGAATAGAAGGGTGTAAAATAGTCTTTACCTTCTTCAATTCCACTTCCTGTATCTTTAAATACAATTTCAATATTATCAATTCCATAAAGAGTTTTTCTATCAACAATAATCTCAACCTCACCGTTCTCAACGATTGACTCAAAGCTATTCTTTAATATATTTAGTATTGCTTGTTTTAATTCATTTTCATTAACATAAACAATATTGTTTTGACTTAACTCTTTGAATACCATATTAATATTTTTAAGTTTTGCATTTATTTTTAATAAATCAATCATTTCTCTAATTAAATCATTAATATTAGTATTTTCTGGTACAACTTTATCTAAATCAGAAAAATTCTGCAGATTGCTTACTATTTTAGTAATATAGGTTACTTGCTTTGAGAGTTTATTAACTATCTTAAGCAATTCAACATCATTATATCTAAATCTAATGTTGGTTAAATAATTACTTATTATTTCTAATGGATTATTAATCTCATGAGCTACTCCAGCTGCAAGTAGTCCAACTGAAGAGAGTTTCTCAGTTAATTGATCATTCTTCTGCAGTAGATCATATTCAGTAATATCATAGAAGATATACATTGAACCAATCTTATTAGAATTATCATATATTGGTGAATAGTGAACATTATAAATACCTTCAATACCATTTATCTCTATTGATAAATGGTATATTGTACCTTCCACACTTTTCTTTTGCTGATTCAGTATTGTAGTTTTTGTAGTTGGTATAGTTCTTGCAAATAATAGTTCACCAGGTTTTTCTAAATAATTTAACAGATTTAGATTAAAGCTATTAAGAAAATACTTGTTTGCTAATTTTAATATCCCATCATTATTTAAAATAATGAGGTTTACCGGAAGATTTTCTAATATTGCTTCATTATATTTAATTAGATGATAAATTGATCTCTCATTTGGATGATAAACTGGAGTTTCCGAAAATTGAGTATATGCAATTTTAATAATCTGCATTTTATCGATTCCAGATATATTTTCCGTCAAAATATTTCTACCTGACCTTATAACTGAAACAATATCTGCTATATCATAAACCCAATCTATTTTATGAGTAGTAATTATTATACAACAACCATCATTTTTTAATTTTATTAAGATTGTTTTCAATCGTAAATAATATTCTGAAGATATTTGATCTAAAGATTCATCAAGTATTAATATTTTAGGATTATTTTTAATTCTCGCAAGAATAGCGATTAGCGCTTTCTCGGAGAGTGTTAAATCTTTTGTAATACGAGATATATCAATATCAAAACCTAAAGAGTTAACATACTTCTTTGCACCCTCTTCCATTTTTCTTTTTAATCTAAATGAAAAAAATGGTGTGCTATTATCACAAAAAGTTAGGTTTTCAGCTATACTGAAATATGGATTCAATAATAACTGTTGATGAACTATTGCTACTTTTTTATCTTTCGCAATTTTAGTTTTAACACTACTATAACTATGATTACCTATTACAATAGAGCCAGAGTCAATCTTTTGAAGACCGCAAAGCGATAAACCAATACTTGATTTACCAGCTCCATGTTCACCAATAATGGCATGAATACTACCACTTTGAAAATCAATACTTAGATTATCTAAAGCTTTAACTTTACTATAATATATATTCACATTTTTTAGTTGGGCAATAATATTATTCATCTGTATTAATCCCATACTTCTTAAGTTTTAAATAAAGAGTATTTCGCCCCATCTTCAAAAATTTTGCAGTCTCAGTTTTATTATTATTATTTCTAAATAGAACTTTCTTAATAACTTCTTTTTCTCTTTGTTGTATGATACTCAAATTACTTTGAGTATCAGAACCATATAATTCAAAACTTGGAGGAAGGTCTTCTATTTGAATTTCACTATCTTGAGATATTGTTGCAGCATATAAGAGAGCATTCTTGAGCTCCCTTATATTCCCTGGCCATTCATAATTTAGAAATACTTCCATAACTTGATTTGATATTCTTTTTTTAACCAATTGAGAATTTCTACTAATTTCATCTAAAAGAGTATCAATTAAATCAGTTATATCTTCTTTTCGATCTTTTAATGCAGGAATTTTTAAAAGTCCTCCATTTAATCTATAAAATAGATCTTCTCTAAAGGTGCCTTCTTCTACCATTTCTTGTAAATCTTTATTAGTAGAGGCTATAAATCGAACATCTATTTTCTTAGTAACTTTACCACCAAGTCTTCTAATCTCTTGGTTTTGAAGTACTCTTAATATTTTAGCTTGAAGGGTTTGAGGCATATCACCAATTTCATCAAATAACAATGTTCCTTTATTTGCTTGCTCAAATACGCCAATATATTCGGAATCTGCTCCGGTATAAGCACCTTTTTCATGACCAAATAACTCATTATCTAAAAGAGCCTCAGGAAAAGCAGCACAGTTAATTTTTATAAACTTCTCAGAAATTCTATTAGAATTTTTATAGATGTAATCAGCTAATAATTCTTTACCACAACCATTATTACCCAATATAAGGATTGAAATATCTGATTTGGCTAAGCGTTTAGCAAGATTGAGAACTTTACTATATTCAAAATTTTTACTTATCATAATTGGACTTTCTTGAATAATTTTATTTTTTAGTTTCTCATTCTCTTCTTTATATTTATAATTGGTAGCAGCTAAATTTATTCTATTACAGAGAGTATTAAAATCAATAGGTTTTTTAACAAAATCAAATGCACCTATCTGCATAGCTTTTACAGCTGTTTCAACTGTTGCATATCCTGTAATCATTATAACTGGAATATTTGGATATAAGGTCTTTATCTCTTTTAGCGTTTCAACCCCATTTTCTTTTCCTAACCGTACATCTAGTAAAATTATATTAATTTTCTCTTCTTTAAGTACACTAAAAGCCGCAGTAGTATTTGCAGCATAAAAAAGAAAATGCCCTACGAAAGAGAAATTATCTCTCAAAACTTCCCAAAGTTGTTTATTATCATCAATCAATAAAATATCCACAATAATCTCTCCTAAGTATTGTATCAAATAAGCACAGATAGGACGATAAAAAGCAACAACTGTACTATAATAGGACAATTATAGAATGTTTTGTAAAATATTACAATCTTACAAAATTAAATAATTCTTTATGCAGTATTAAATAACTAATAATTTAAAGTACTTGGTATGGTTATTGCATTATAATTAGTACAGTATAAGTTGCTCTATACTATGGATACAGGAGATTACACAACTTTAGAAGAATAAATTTTCTAGAGATAAATATAGTATATTTATTATTAAGCACTATAGCTTAATAATCACATAGATATGATGAGAATAAAAACTCATCAAAGTTCATTTTATTAGGAGAGAAAAAAATGAAGAAACTATTAACACTATTGTTTGTTGCAACTTTTGCACTTACAACTATTTTTGCACAAGGTGCAAAAGAAACTACCGAAGCTACAGGTGAAAAAGGTATTGGAGATTTAAAGATTGTATTAATCCTTCCTGGTCCTATCAATGATCAATCATGGAATGCTACTAACTACGCTGGTCTTGTTGCTTGTAATGAACAGCTAGGTACAAAAATGGAATATTTAGAAAATGTTCAAGCATCAGATTATGAATCTACTTTCAGAAACTATTCAGAAAGAGGTTATGATTTAATTATGGCTGCCGGAACTCAATTTGATGATGCAGCAAATAAAATTGCAGCAGATTATCCTGATACAACATTCTGTGTTGTTAACGGATTTAGAGCTGACTATTCAAATGTTGCTCCAATTTTCCCAAAAGAATATGAAGCTAGTTATGTTGCTTCCCTAATTGCAGGTGAAGTAACAGAAAATGGTCAATTTGCTACAATCGGTGGATTCCCTAATGAAGCAATGGCAAAACTATTAGATGTTTATGAAGCTGTATCTGTTGATATCGCAAAGTCTAGAGGAATTGCTAATGCATCTGCAACTCGTTCCTATGCAAATAGTTGGGATGACATTGCTTTAGGTAAACAAATGGCTGAAACAATGATTGATAATGGTGCAGATACATTATTTGTTTATGCTAACCAAGTAGGTTTAGGCTCAATTCAGGCTGCTAAAGAAAAAGGCGTAAAATTTGTTGGATTCTCAAGCAATCAGAATGATATTTCACCTGGTACTGTTGTTGCTTCAGTATTATTTGATTTCCAAACATTCTACACTTGGGCTGTTCAAAAATATTATGACGGTACTTTAGATGGTGGTATGGTTCACGAAGCTGGTATCAAAGAAGGTATTTTCAAACCTATCTACACAGATGCAATTAACTCTTCAGTACAAGCAGAAGTTGCTGCTAAAATGGAGAAGGCTGCTTCTGGTGAAGTTGATTTTCAATCAATGTTTAAATAGCCTTTAATATCAACACAATATTCTATAATTACCTTTATAGAGTATTGTGTTATTTTTTTATTATCAATCAAAATTATGCAATTAAAAAATTATAGCACTACTATAAATTGTAATTATATTATGTTTTAAACAAATAAATTTTTACTAATAACTATGTATAGATTAAGTTGATAATAAGTTCTATTAAACAAACTCATTCAAAATAAAAGGAAAGATAACAATGGACAAACCTTTTTTCGAACTTAGAAACATATCAAAATATTTTGCTAAAGTTATTGCTAATAAGGATGTTTCATTCTTTGTAAACAAAGGCGAAGTATTAGCCCTTCTAGGAGAAAATGGTGCAGGTAAAAGTACCTGTATGAAAATCTTATATGGTCTTTATCAAGCTGATAAAGGAGAGATTTTTAAAGAAGGAGAGTTAATAAGTATTAAATCTCCAAAAGATGCAATGAAATATAAGATTTCAATGATTCAACAACATTTTTCACTAGTTTCTGCTCATACTGTAACTGAGAATATTATATTAGGAAATGTTAAAGGTAATATCAACTGGGAAGAGGAAGATAATAAAATCCAATCATTAGCCGATAGATATGGATTTAGTGTTGATGTAAAAAAGAAAATAAAAGACTTAACTGTTGGAGAACAACAAAAAGTTGAAATCTTAAAGGCTTTATATCTTGAAGCTAATTTACTGATTATGGATGAGCCTACAGCTGTATTAACTCCACAAGAAATTGATAACCTCATGGACTTTGTTCAAGATTATTCAAAACAAGGAAATGCAGTAATTTTTATTACACATAAATTAAAAGAAGTTATGTCCGTCGCAAACAGAATCATAGTTATGAGATCTGGAATTATATATGGCGATGTTATGAAAGAAGATACTGATGAAATGCAATTATCAAAAATGATGATTGAAAGTAATATTGAAGAATTAGAAAAGCCTTCAATTGATGAAATAAAAAAAGAAGTTTGCTTATCTATTAATAATATATCAATTCAAGAGAAGAATGAAATTCCTCTCTTAAATGATATTTCATTTGATATCCACAAAGGCGAGATATTCGGAATAGCAGGTGTTTCTGGTAACGGACAACAAGAGCTATGTATGGCAATATGTGGATCCCAAAAGATAAATAAAGGATCGATTAGTCTAAACGGTAATGATATCACAAATTTATCAATTAAAGATAGAATTGAACTTGGAATGGGCTATGTTCCATCGGATCGTCAAAGATATGGTCTAATCATGGATATGAGTTTAGCAGAAAATGTATTGCTTAAAACTAGCTATTCAAAAGAATGGAGAAAGAATGGTTTAATAGATAGAAAAAAACTAAAAGATAAAACTAATGAAATTTTAAAAAACTTTAAGGTTAAAGCGCCAGGACCATCTTCAATAGCAAAAGAACTTTCAGGTGGTAATCAACAGAAGGTTATTGTCGGTAGAGAAGTTGAGAACTGTGGAGATTTTATTATTTTTGACCAGCCTACAAGAGGTTTAGATTTAGGTGCAATTAATAATGTACACGCTTCAATACTTAAAGAAAAAGAAAACGGTAAAGCTATAATGCTCGTATCTACAGAATTATCTGAAATATTTACTCTTTGTGATAGAATTGCAGTTTTCTATAAAGGACAAATACAAGGTATATATAAATCCTCTGAACTTAATAGTGAAAATATAGGATTACTAATGGCAGGTTATAAAAATAAGGAGTTAAAGAATAATGGATAAGAAAACCCGTGATATATTTATTACAAGCTTCTTAGCAATTATCTCAGGATTATTATTAAGTGGTATTATGATATTGTTCTTAGGAAAAAATCCTATTCCCATATTTGGATTACTCTTTTCTTCGATGTTTAGAGATGGTTATACAGTTGGTGAGATATTTGTAAAAGCAACTCCCCTAATTTTTACAGCATTAGCTTTTGCGTTTACCTTTAAAGCCAATTTATTTAATATTGGAGCTCAGGGACAATTTTACATAGGATCTCTTGTAGCGGTTTCAATTTCTCTATTAATACCTCATCCAATAGCAATACCAATTGCTATAGTTCTATCATTTATTGCAAGTGGAATTTGGGGTGGGATAATTGGTTTTTGTAAAGCTAGATTTAAAGCAAATGAGTTTTTAATTAGTATGATGAGTACATATGTAGCTTTAAATCTAATGAATTATCTACTAAGAACAGTTCTTCTTGAAACAAAAGGAGAATATCCTCAAACTGATTCAATTTCCAAAAGTACTTGGCTTTTAAAAATAGTTCCACACACTCGTCTTCATTTTGGTTTTATCATTGCAATAGTTGTTGCTATTATTATTTGGCTTTTACTATATCGTACAACTCTAGGTTTTAGAATTAGAGCAGTTGGGCAAAATCAAGAAGCAGCTAGAATGAGTGGAATCAATCCTGAATTAATTTTTATATTAACATTCTTCATCAGTGGAGGACTTGCAGGCTTAGCAGGAGTTACTGAAGTTAATGGTATTCAGCATATGCTCCTTCAAGGTTTCAATCCAACTATAGGTGCACTTGGAATTGGTATAGCCATTTTAGCAAATGCCAATCCAATTGGGATCATTTTTGCATCAATCCTTTTTGGAGCTCTTCAAGTAGGAGGAACAATTATGGGCCAATTATCAGGAATTCCATCAAGTATAATCGACTTAATGGAAGGTTTTGTAATGGTATTTGTAATTATTTCATATTATGTAAGAAATAGATGGGAAATAAATAGAGAAAAGAAATTACTTAAAGAAGGAGCAAAATAATGATTGTAAATTTATTAGCAAGAGCAATGATGATGAGTACTCCTTTACTATTTGGATCTCTATCAGAAGTTTTTTCAGAAAGAACGGGAATGATGGTAACAGCCATCGAAGGTATCTTCTTGATGGGAGCTTGGGCAGGATTTACTGCAACTTACATTACAGGAAGCCTAGCGTTAGGATTAATGTTTGCAGCATTAGCAGGGTTATTAGTTTCTATCTTATATGCATTTTTATGTGTAACATTAAAACAGCACCAAATTGTAACAGGAACAGCAATTAATATTTTAATTGCAGGTCTTTGTTCTTTTCTACAGAGAGTTGTATTTGGTGTACCATTATCACCATTAACAGTAGAACCTCTTAGAAAGATAGCAATTCCTGTATTATCTAAAATACCAGCACTAGGAACGATATTATTTAATCAAAATATATTAACTTATGCAGTATATTTTATTGTACCACTTGGATATTATGTTTTGTACAAAACATCACTTGGTTTAACAATTAGATCTACAGGAGAAAATCCTGAGGCTGTAGATGTGTCTGGTATTAGTGTATCAAGAGTCAGATTCTTCACCGTTATGTTTTCTGGTATAATGTGTGGTATTGCCGGCGCTTTCTATTCTATAGGGTATTTAGGCATGTTTAGTACCAATATTATTGGTGGTAGAGGTTGGATAGCCTTTGCAATTTGTTTCCTTGGAAACTGGAATCCAGTTGGAGCTTTTATTGGAACAATAATATTTGGACTAGCAGAAGCTTTTGCAATTCTAATGCAATCAAGTGCAGCTACAATATTCCCTAATGAATTATTCATTGCTCTACCATATATACTTACTATTGTGTTAACAATTAGCAGAAAGTCATTCAATGTTCCTGCAAAATTGGGTACAGCATATGTTAAAGAAAACTAAGTATATTTAATAATAGTAAAATAAGCATGCAATAGGAAATTATAATCTCTTTTGCATGCTTTTTAATATTACAACAAAAAAAACTATACGTTGTTATGATATGGTCCAATTTTATTTTAGATACAAATAATATCTACTATTTGGTGTATTTTAGGTATATATTTTTATGGGATATTTATAAAAATAATTCAATAAAAATTATATGATTTTAGAACAAAATTAAATAGTAAAGTTTTTGTACTTGAGCTAGTAATAAAATTTATTTATCAATCTTAATTGAATAATTATAAAGTCCTTCTAATACTATTTTTATTAGAGTCTTTTCTAGGTCTTCTCTCTCTTTTCCTTTAAGAACTTCTAAGTTTTCTAATACTGTAATGGCTGTTACGATTGCACTTTTAACACCCATTAATCTTCCTAGAATTAGAAATATTGAACTCTCCATATCTAATCCACAGATTCCCATCTGTTTTAACTCTCTAAAGAGTTTTCCTGTATCTCTATTACCTTCCCTTGAGAATTTAGACTTAAACATTTGAGAGTAAAACCCATCTATAGTAGCACTAATACCATTGTGATGTTTTTTCCCAAAAGATTCAGAACTTTCATTCATTATGTTAACTAAGGATATATCTGCTACCGCAGGATATCCATCTTCAACATAAGTATTACTAGTACTCTCTCTTTTTAGTACACCAACTGGTATAATCATATCACCAAGAGATCCTTCTATCATGGACATCATAGTTCCCATTCTAATAGCTACTTCCATTCCACACTCATACATTTCTTCTAATGCTATTGCTACTGAAGGCGCACCTATCCCAGTAGATGTAATAGTAATAGGAACTCCTTTATAGGTACCTGTATAAGTATTGAATTCTCTATTAGAGGAAATGTGTTTAGGATTATCGAGATAATCCTTTAATACATTTACTTGTAAAGGATCTCCTACAAATATAACGCATTTAGCAATGCCCTGTGGTTCTGCTTTCATGTATAGAGTGCTCATAATGATCTCCTGTAATTTTTTAGTGACAAATTATAATAGTGCAATAGTTGCGGTCTAATTGTTCTTATAGCCACTAATAACTACTTTTGATTTTGAATCATCACAATTTAAATAATAAACTATAGAACTTAAAAGAGGTGGTACTTTATTTTTAGATTTTGCATCTATAAATTTTACATTAGGCTTTAATATAAATTTCCTAATTTCTTTATTAGAATTGCATAAATAAATCAAAGACTCTAGTAAATTACTATATTTCTTATTATATTCTGAATTAACATTTAATAAATCAAGATTAAGGCTTATCTTTTCCTGTCTAACTCTAAACAAAGCCAACAGTAGTTCTAAATATTTAATTAGTTGTTTACAACTTTTTTTATCAAAACCCTTACTACATTGATGATATTCAGAATCTATATATTTATAAAGGTCCTCTAATATAGAATTAAGGTCTTTTTGATTTATTTTAGTTGCTAAATAACAGATATTATTTTCATTCAACCATAAAACCTGTGATAATACTTGAAAACTGTTTTCTCTATTCTTCTTTGACTGAAATACTTTATCTAATATTTCTTTTTGACTAGCGTACGATAAATCACCTATGGCAAAAGCAATAGTTGGAATGTTAACACTAAAATCATAAGAATTTGATACTAGTATTTTAATATCTTTTTTTGACCAAAAAACAGTATCTTTTCCTAAAGCTGCTAAAATTCGTAATAAAGCATTATGAAAATAATTATTTTTTTGTGTACTAAGCATTTGATTTAAATTATCAATAAGATTAGTTACTTGATTTATAAATTCATTATTTGTTGTTTCAAGTAATGAAAAATTAGAAACACACTCATCTGCTAATTTATACGATAGAGGGAATAATTTATCAGCAATATAACCATACATTTTGTCCTTGCTAAAAACTATATTAATAGCCCTCATTCCTTGATCTGTTTCTTCTAGTTGAAAATATAAAGGTCCCTTATAAAAATGTTTTCGTATTTCTTCTATGCTCATATAATTACCTTTATAAACAGATTTTATGTGAAAGAAAGTATCTCCAGCATGCATATAACCCTTATCCAAGTTGTCTCTTTTTGAAACAATTTCATTATAAATAACCCAATTGCCCGATTCTTCTCTTAGATTATAAAAATTTTCTAAATCTAATAATTCTTCGACTTGCCCAATTAAAGAGGATATTCTTTCAATTTTTCCATCTTCCTTATATTTTGGGAACTTTGGTACAAAGTTTTCATATTTTATTTTAGGTCTAATTCCCCAAGTTGCCTGAATTTTATTTATTGAATCATTATTAATTGGATTAAAATACAATGTATAAGGATTTTCAGCTCCATAATTATAGAGGAGTTCTAATTCACATTCTAAATCATCTTTTAATGGAAAATCTTCCGAGCTCAATAAAGCAGAATATGGTTGATTTCCATAACCTTCTTGTTGAATCAAATCAAAACTATAATTTTCTTTTCCTTTTGGCAATGTAAAAATTTCTTTACATGGAATTTTGATAGAAGAATCAAATTTTGGTCTAATAAAACTATCCTTAACTAAATCAAGTTCCTTGCGTATACCATTTCCTGTGTTCGCTATTAACTTCAATGAAGGTAAGAAATCTGTCCAATAGGAGAAATCACCTTTTGCATTACTTATAATTCTATCATATTTTACATATTCATCTATAATCTCATCTAATTTATTTTCAAAGAAAATAGTATTCTCAAAATTTGTAATATTTGAATTCACACCTTCTTGTAAAATTAAATATGTTTCTCCAGAGATTTTATAATTCAATTTATGTTTTATATCATTAATAATTTTAGTAGTAATTCTATTTTTGATATATTTCTTCAAGCTATTTGAAAAATCTTTAAACATATTCAAAGGACTATTTTCTATTGAACAATCATAATATTTTAAATAATCATCATTTAATAATTCTCTTATTGTAAAAGGCTTTCCTAAGGATTTAATCTGTTGATATTTATTATCCAAGTCCTTTGATAACTCAATCTTTGAAGTAGGATGTCTTTCCCAAATTATTCCACCTGGTATTTGATTTTTTAAAGATTTTTTAACTCTAGATATTAATGGAGTTAAGGTTATGTAGCCATCTATAATATTTATAATTATATGTAAATCATCATTCTTTATATCATTGTTATAATCAGAATATTGATACATAGAAACATAAGCTATACTTAGTGGAAACGGAATAGCTTTTTCATACATGTAATTGAATTCTCTTCTAATAATTGAAGTATCAAAATCGGATAGACCATCAGGAAGAGTATAATACATAGTATTTACATCAACTAGTTTTGATATTTTTTCTAATACTGATTTTATGAAAATTTCATGATATTTTTCTTTCAACAAATTATCAAAAAAAACAGAATCAATATTAATTGAAGTAACATTTTTATCTATACAAATACCACTAGCATCACAACAATCAAGTAATTTTTCATGATGCTTAAAATCTTGAAATAAAAGTCTATTTGAAATTTTAATTACCACATCATCTATAGAAATACTTGGTGAATTTGAAAATAGGTCAACAATAGCATAGTCAGCTTTAATAATCTTCCTTTCTTTTATTTTTTGTTCAAAATTTATATTCAATTTTTTTAATGTCTGATTTATTTTCTCTTGAATAAATTCTTTTGAAGATTCTTCTTTATTAAAACAAATATTAACTACTGAATTTGATTTAGACAAATACGTTATCTTCAGATTTTTATAATCTGATGAAAAATCAAATGTCATTTTTTTATCATCTAGCCAAATTTGATTTATCTTGTATATAGAATCTAAATCAAATTCATTGTACTTTATATCAATTGGTCGTTGTATAAACGATAAAAGACTTTCTTCACTATTTGTTTTTTTAAAACTATTCAATTTTCCTAGAAACTCCATAAAAAATACAGACAATGAATTTTTTTGGAAATTGTTAAAATCTGAGGAACAATAATCATCTAAATTTCTCAAAAAAGATAAGCTTATCCATATTTTTCTATAATTTCTATCCTTTGAAATTGCATTAGTAATAGTCATACTTTTATAATCTCCAATCAGATCTATTTCCGCAGACAATTTCCAAGTTCTAAGAAGGTTTTTCATTCTAATTAAATTTTCAGGATAATTTTTATTTGTAAAACTACTCTCACAAATGTTAATTACAATATCCAATTCCTTAAGATATTCCTTCAATAATTGATTTTCAGGAATATCAAAAGTTAGAGAACGTTTAACTGTATAAATCTTTGGTGATTGAGAAAGTTTCTCAATTACATTTTGACCTTTAATTGAATTTAATTTTTTTATAGTTGTACTGTTAAAACTTCTAGCTTTTGAATAATGAATTTTAACAATATTACGTTGAATATCATCCTTCATTGTTTTATTAATAATTGTTTGACAGGGAATATAAGAATAATCAACTAGAGTTGTAATAAAATCTCTAATTCTAGAAGAGTCTTCAATCTTAGAAGACTTTTCTAGATATTCATATAATCCGCTCTCAAGAACCGTACAGTTTTCAGGCTCAAATTCACAAAGTTGTGTTAAATAAGATCTATTCGAAAGTACTGCAATGTTTTTTTCATCATTCAAGTTTTTATATTTATCAACATTTAATAACATAATTTAATAAACCTACTTTTTTAAGGAACTAGAAATTCGAGAATCTTTAACCCATTCTTGTTTTGGTGCTGATTTTGTATTAATATTACTAAATTTTGTTTTTTTAGAAGTGCTAGATTCTTCTTTAACGTCCTTTTTAACTTCCTCTTTAGTTAATTTTTTAGTTTCCTTTTTAAGTTTTTCAGGAGAATCTTTTTTAATTATCTCTTTATCTTCTAAATATTTAGAACTGTTCCAAGAAAATACATAGTCATTCTCTAAGGCATTCTTAAAATCAGGCAATAATGAAGTAAATCCACCATCTTTTAATATGCTTTCAATTTTATTTAAACAATTAGTTCTAGGTTTACCACTTGTTTCTACACCATTAAGTTTAGGCATGATTTTTTGAGCTAATTGGTCCTCAAATGCTTTTTTCATTTCACTTTTAATACCTTCAGAGTTATTCTCTCTTATTTGTTGTAGTACAGTAGGATAATTTAATACATATTTTTCAATAGCTTGCCATACTCTATGACCGATAGCAATCTTTGCAAAACTCATATACTTATTTATGTTTTCAATTATTTCATTATATTTATTAATTGTCTTTTTATATGTTTCATTATCTACATCTTCTGCCTGTATCCAACTTGACCATACGTTATTACTCAATAGTTCAGTATTATTTGGTAATGCTTTACTCTTTGTTCTTGAAATTAATTTACTTGGTTTAGGAAAGTTAATAACAAGCCCTCTATCAATAACCTTATCTGATAATGTTTTTGTAGTATGATCTTGGTTTAATGTTCCAACCCATAATACATTCCGAGTTAATCTTAATTTATAGTCTTCAGCAGAAACGGTCATTTTTATAGGTAATTCAGGTGGTAACTCATTTCCTCTTCTCTCTTCTAACTTACTTAGGAATACAGCAAAATAACGTTCTATATGAGCTAGATTCATTTCATCTAACATTACAATATTAACCGTATCATCACCTATCTCGTTAATTGTAATAAGGAATTTTACAAGCTCGGTAGCTTCTAATCTGTTATCAATTGAGTTATAGAAACCAAGTAAGTTCTCATGACTATCCCAATCTGGTTGAACAGGTACATTAATGAAATTTAAGCCACCAAAATTTGAATATAATCGAGGCAACTCTGATTTACCTGTACCACTTACACCAGCTAATATAGCAAGAGTATTAATATCGGAAGTTTTTAAAGCAGTATGGAATGCATAGATTAGGCGCTTTGAAAAACTGAAGCCATAATCCTTAATTTTGGATCTAATACTATCAAGCCATTCTATTTCAGATATATGAGTGTCATTTATTCGTTTATTGTCTAAGAAATCACAAGTATTTTGATTAATAACTATAGCCCTATCTTCTTCACTTAAGCTTGTAGATGGATTAAATCTTTCTAATTCTTGTTTACATCTAGTTAAAGAAGCTATAAGTGATTCTTTTTCCATTCCTAATTCATAATTCAATTTATTTTGATGTTCTAATTGTTCTTTTATTATATTCTTTTCTCTAATTATATCTTCATATTCATTCTTAAATTGCGTAATCTCTTTAAGTTCTTTTTCTAACTCTTTATTCTCATTTTCTAATAATTTAATTTTATTAGTTTTATCTTTATCATTTTTAATTACTACTTGAGCTGAACCAAATTTAGAAACTATCTTTTTATAATCAGAGTCTTCACCAACTAAATTTTTATTTTTTTCGTTTAGCTCTCTATTTTCTTCTTCGTATCTACTATTAATATACTTTTCATTTTCCAGTTCAAGTTTTAAATTATCTAATACTATTCTATTTTCTCTATTAATTTCATCTTTATAAGTTCTCTTATCATGCTCTAAATCATCAGCTTGATTTTCTAATTTTGCCTCTTGATCTTCTAATTTTAATTTAAAAGTTTCTAATTCTTTCTCTTGTTTATCAAATTGTATTTTTAACTTTAATTCGTTTGAATATTTTAGTTCTTGCAATTTATTTTCTAAAGATTCGTTATAATTTTCTATTATTGGATTAATAGCTTTTTTGTATTCATCTAAAGACTCTTCATAAATAGATCTAATTTCCTTAATATTTTTATTATAAGAATCGTTAAGTTTTTGGAATCTTTCTGAAGAGGAACTCTCTAAAATATTATTTAAATCTGAAATAATTTTATTAGTATTTTTCTCTAATGTTTTAAAAGAGTCCTGCAATATATTATTTCTATACTCTTTCAAAAGTTCATTTTCTTTTTGTAAGTCAATATTATTTATCTTCAATGATGCCATATTATTTATTACTTGATTATCTAACTCTAATGAATCAGAAAATTCTTTAGATTCATCAACTATTTTTTGCAAACTCAATTTATATGTATTAATTAATTCATTTGCAATTTTTTTAATTTGAGACTGTTGCTGCGAAATAGCCTGCTCTTGAAGCTTATTCATTTCTTCAAATTGTTTTTGAATTTTTATAGTTTCAATTGATTTGACTTCATCCTTTTTTGATGTAGTAATTGGTGATTTTGTCATTGTATTATTATTTACTACAGAATTTGAAGTTTCAACTTTAGTTTTTTTTGATTTACTCATTTTATTTTCCTTTTTTTATATTCTTAATAAATTCATAAGTTTCTTTAATAGAATTCTCACAAACATCCATGTCTAATTTTATTTGATGGTTACTATGACCTCTATTAGTAATTACAGATTCAAAGTAATTAATTAATCTTTTTTTATTTTGTTCAAAAGTGTTAATAGCATCTTTGTTAACCCATAAATAACCCAAAAATAATGCACCTAGTGTTGTTTTATAGTTACCTCTTTTAATGCATTCGATATTTGATTTTCTAATCCTTATTAAAAATTTCGGAAGATTACCTAGCAACAATAGATCCAATTTTTCTAATTCTTCTCGCATATTTTCTGAAGAAAGATACTCTACTAATAAATGAGTTAATATTTTATAAATCTCATTATAGATTTCATATTTTTTTGAATCCTGAAAAGCTTTTTCCAAGCGAATTAACAAACTAATAAGAGACTCATCATAACCATAAAAACTAAAACCTAAATTATTTACAATTTGTAATACAATTTCATAATTTGAATATTCACTAAATTCATATATTTTCTTGCTAATAGTCCCTGATTTTGGAATTAACACTTTTGATACATCATCCACAAATTTAATTCGTTTTTTAATTACATCGAGTTTAAAATAAGTTTCTTTATCCACATCATTAATATGGTTAATTCCATCTCTTATACTTTTCAATTCATAAAGTTGTTCAATAAATCCAGAATCTTTTTCAATAATTTTTCTCAAGTTATAAATGTCTTTTTGAGAATCATTGTTTAAAAGAGTTCCCAGCATTAATAAATGCAATAAGGTATCCATATTAGATTGATTATTTATATTTTCGATATTTTTCAATAATGAATGATAATTGAACTTATGATTTTCATCATATTTGAAAGTCTTATATAGAATGTCGGGTAAATCGGGATTTTTACATAAAACTTTTAGATTATCATATTGGTTTTCTTGAATTTTTTGATTCATATATGCTTTAAGCAATATTGATTCTAATTCTTCATATATTCCTTCTATATAGCATTTTTTACACTCTTCTATATAATCATTATTAGTATCGGTATCAAAAATTTTGTTATACAATGAATCTAGATGATTTTCCCAAGTATCATTGTATGTATTCTTTTGTATTTTACCTAAGTTAAAAGCTCTATCTGTTGATTTTTTTTCTTTCAAATAGGAAGCAAGGAATGCATCTGAAACATTACTATCTATACCATTTGTAACAAATATATTGCTTGCATCACCTAGGTTTTTGAAAACAACACAATAGAGAAAGCAATCTTCTGTATTGTTACCTATATCTATTTGTTCTTTTTCCAAATAATTATAGTTTTTATCCCATATTTTCAGATTTCTTAAAACGCTATCTTTATCTATTGAAAAATTGATATTTGGGTTTTCAAAAACATCACCTCTTAATTTTTTATTATCTACATAAAAATTATAAACTTTAGATTTGTTATTAAATTCTAGAGAAACATATTCAACTTTAGTAAAGAAATAAGGTAAAATCCTACCATTCACTTGGTCTTGTATACCGATTAAAGTTGTATAAGAAGCAGCATCATTTGACTCTGTATATTTCCCTTCTAATTTCTTATTAACACTTTCAAGAAAAGGAACTTCTAATAGAACCTGTTCTGAGATTATATTTAAAGCATCAACTCCATTTTCTTTAAATTCTTTTACTACTTTTTCAAAAGGATCTAAAGAATTATTAGGAACCATAATAGAAAAAACTTTACATTTCCATAATAATCGTTTCATAATTTCTAGATTTCTATTATTCAATTCCATTTCAAGTTCTCTAATTGCACTATTTTTGGAAACAAGTAATCGCTCTGTATTATTCAATTAAAACTCCTTTATCTCTGCAAATATTATAAAAATTATTTAATCCTTTAACACAATCTTTATGCTTAGCATTATCATTAATCATTTTAGAATCACCAAAAACAGCTAAGACTTTTTTTTGTCTACTCATACTTACACATAACCTGTTTTCACTTTGAAGATGACCATATATTATATTTGGATTTTCTATTTTTTTACATTGGTATTGAGGAATAGATCTAACCATTGATAATAATACGACATCAAATTCTTTACCTTGGAATGAATCTACTGTTCCTACCTGCAATCGATTAGGAATAGTCGCATAACTCTTTGTTAGATGATTAGATTTATTATATAGGCCCCTATCTATAAGTTTTTCATTAATTATAGAAACTTGTTTACTGTAAAAAGATATTACGCCAAAGGTTAAAGCCTTAGTCTCTTCTAACCTCATCCATTCTTCTAACTTGTTTACAATTTCATTAGCTTCCACTTCTCTATAACGACTCATAGAAGACGATTTAGATTCATTTCCTTTTTTATTGGGGACATCTACCCAGACAGCGGCTTTGTTATTAAGGGATTTAATTGGATTAATAAAATGACTTTCATCTAATAAAGAATTAAAAGCTTCACCTTTGTCTTTGTAAAAAGAATTTGATACGAATTCACCTAAAAGAGGATGCATTCTGAACTGATTATTTAAAGTAATAACTCTTTTTATGCCATCTCTTTTTTCAAGCTCTGTTAATTTCCCTTTTATAAATTCAAAAAAACTTTCACGAATATATGAATTATAAGAATTCGTAGCATCTTTATTCTCACCAGATTCTTTTTCAAGTTCTCTTACAATACTCTCTTCATATATATGTGGTAATTGCCTATGATCCCCTACTAGTATAATTCTATTTTTTGCACAAACTAGTGGTATAAAGATATCTAAAGGAGAGACCCTTGCAGCCTCATCTACTATAACAGTATCATAAATATTCTTTTTAGATTTTGCAGACTGTTGGACAGTCGCACCGAATGCTACTTGATATTCTTTTAAGAATTTATTCATACTGTATTTACTATTCTTCAATGTTCTATAATATTTATAAATAACCTTTTTAATCTTATCTTCCTTAGGTTCATTCGATTCTAATTGAATTTTGACTTTTTCAAATAAATTCTCGATTTGAGTGTTAAGGTGAGAATGGATATATAAATGTCGAGAGCAATTTTCATTTAGTAATTCATTTTTAATTTTAACAATATTATCTAAATACTGATCAATATTTTTATGATTTTCTAAAATAACTTTTTGCTCATCATTGACCCTTAAATTTTTATTTCTGAGTAAAATTTTTATTGCCATAACTCCATCATCTGCAAAGCTTTCTTTCGTTACTCTCAATCGATTTATATCTCTCATAACAGTAGAATAATCATATAAAGAAACACTTATTAACTTTTCTTTCATAGCAAGAGCTTCGCTTTTTATCTCTACACTCAGAAAGCCTTTATAGTTAATAATTTTATTTAATAACTCTAATTCGAACATAGTTGAAGGAGAATTACGATATTGATCATAAAGCGAAAATAATTTATCTCTCTTTATAGGTTCTTTTACAAATGGGTACTTTTCTTCAATTTTTTCAATTAACTCTTGAATTTTTGTCGTATCAATTTTTTCAGTATATGAATCATCCTTCCCAATTTTAGGAATAGGTAATCCATTTAGGCTTACTCCTGTTATTAGATTTTCTACAGCAACATGTTGAAAAGAAGTAAGTAGCAATTCACCATTTTCTACATTATTAGATTTCAAATAATCTTCATTAATTGTTTTGATTATTTGTTTAATAACTGTTGTTTTACCTGTTCCTGGAGGTCCTTGGATCAAAGCTATATCAGGTGTTTGTATTGCCATTTTTATTGCCTCAAGCTGATTAGATGTAAGATTATTATTTTCAATTTTTATATCATCAACTCTTTTGACTTTACCTTTATAATCTTTATTACCATCCAATATTTCTAGAAAAGATGGCATACAAGTTATTCCATGTTTTATGGCATCATTTGCACTCTGTCTTCTAGCTATTTGAACTTTTTCAGCATATAAAGAATATATTAATTTTTTCCCTTTCACATTATTCAAACATTCTTCACTACTAACTAATAAAGCCTTTCCTTTGATTTTAATAACTTTTACAGAAATAGAATCCTTTTGTTTTTGTAATTCCTTAAAATTTTCCCAACTAAAATCTTTATTAAAATACTCAGGTGTTTCAGAACATAATTCATATTTAGAACCAATTTCAAACTCATATATTCGA
Source organism: Sphaerochaetaceae bacterium (assembly GCA_963678765.2). Classification (GTDB taxonomy): domain Bacteria; phylum Spirochaetota; class Spirochaetia; order Sphaerochaetales; family Sphaerochaetaceae; genus Pleomorphochaeta. The sequence continues at coordinate 237,412 of CAXXVM010000007.1, forward strand.
TTAGAAGATTCAGCATCAAAAAATAATGTATAAGTACTATTACTTTCTATTTGTGAATTTGTAATTGTACGAACACCAAAATCTTTTGCCATATCAAATAAAATTTGACCTTCTTTTTCAGCATAATTTTGCCATTTTTTTATATATCCATTCTGATAAAATAAACTATTTAAAATAGAGTTATTAAATTGACTTAATTGGCTAGAGGTATCGAGAATTTCGAGTTCCGAAGAATTTTTAAGTTCAAACAAAATAAGATATTCAGGATTATTAGATTTAAATATAGAATCAATAAAAGAGATTTTTTTTATTGGGTCAAATTTTATATTAGCCATAAAATCTGCACTAAATAAAGCAAATCCTTCTTCTATAAAATTATCTTTAGATTGTTTATATTCTCCCATAAATCCTAAAAAGTATTTTTTATTATTAAATTCAATTATGAAGTTATCAATTAATTTTGAAAAATATGATCCGTTTTTCACACTTAAAATATCAGAGAGTTGATTATTTTTACTATTTTCTAAAATATGATCTCTATCTAAACTAATAGAGAAGTTATCTTCTACGGCAATACATTTTGTGAAAAAATAGAATCTCAATTCTAATATTTTCTTATTCTTATATGTATTTGATACATATCCAAGGGAGTAAGCAAATCTCGTATAATATTCATTAAATAATGATTCTTCAATAGGATTTAGAAATATGATAGTTTTGCATTTTCCATAACCATTATCATCAAAATATAAATTATATTTATTCTCATTCTCAAAATATTCTATAGAACACTCTTTATTATTAAGATTTGAGTTATAATCTTCTTCTAATTTAATATTAACTTTGATCCAATTATTTGTTTTTAAATCTCTTAATTTCATTTAAATACCTACATAATCCTTAACTTTGAAATGAATGAAATATCATCACATTTAGAATAGATTAACAAATCTTCATCTAAATCACTGACATTAATTTTACAGTTACTTTTATTACAACTTTCGATATTTGGATGACTAAATTCAAAATCAATAAGATGACTCTGTTTTATCAAAGTTAATAAGCCATCTTTCTCTATTACTTTTAATGCATCAATATTTGATGTTTCTAGAGAAAAAGATGTAAAAGTTCTAAAAGGAATCGTGAATTCACTATTATCATTTAGTTCATGATAATATTCCCAAGCATTTGAATTATCATCCATAGGAGAACCAACAATCCAACTACTAATTTTAATTACTATAGGAGTAGGAGAATCGCAATAAGGACAACATGCTGATATAGAGTGGTTATCATCTATCATATAACTCATTTTACATTTATCACATTCAATAAATTCATCAGCAGTTGCTGCTAATGCTTTTGACCAACATAAAAGAGATGGTCTTTTCAGGAATTGAGTCTTTCCCTCTTCAAACATTAATTTGAATAAATTAAATAAGTCGTCATTCATTACAAAATTATAAGGCAATCCAGAATCAGTTCTATTAGAATCATCATCTTCATCATTTACCCAAGGTTGTAAACCTTTATTTGATTTATCACTAATATCTAAATTAGAAGTCTCAGTAGAATCATCCCAACCTGCCTCTTCTTCACAAAGTAGTAATGCTCCTTGAAAAGGATGATTCATTGTTAATAGGTAGTAAGCCATTATTGCAAAAGAATAACTGTCACTAAAAATTGTATTTCCTGATGTTAATTGCTCTACTTCAGGAGCACCAAATCCAGGAGTATAAATAGTACCAGGACTACTTTTAGACTCATAATGTAGATTATCAGCATCAATAAAACAAACTTCATTATATTCATCTGAGTAAAAAATATTGTTAAAGGAGATATCAGAATAAACAATACCTTTAGAATGTAGCTTTGCTAATTCAATAGCAATGAGAGATAAGATATTTAATCTTTGTCGAGCAGAACCTGTTTCATTATAATGCCAAATATATCTAGTTTCTAAACTTAACTCTTCGTCTTTTTTGACTGATAAAAAGATAGGAGGTTTTTCTCCTTTAAATTTATAAGAAGGTGAATATAATAATTTATTTATGGGTCTCATACCTCTTACAAGTTTCATAATATACCCTGGATGACCCTTAAGAACTGATAATGGTACTGATATTTTATTACTATATAATGGAAGAAATCTTATTTCTTTACAGCTAGTATTAATTTTGATTATTCTATCCTTATCAGTTATTCTAGTACCGCCTTTATCTAAACAAAGTTTAATCGCTATATCTTCATCATCTGCAGATTTATAAACTATACCTTGTCCGCCTTCTCCGATAACTTCTCCAAGATTTATAATATATCCTGATTCATCTTCAACCTTAGTTATATTAACTTTAGTATTCTGTTCTTTATTCATTATTAAAATCCTTTAAAAATAATCCAGCGATACTCTTATCATCAGTATGTTTTGGAACTGGCCACTTTTCTAACCAATTTTTTATATCTCGATTGATAGTTCGTGTGTTCTTTCCTAAATAACTAGTATAAAGACTGTTGGCAAAACTCACTTTTTTATCATCCTCTAAATCATCAGCAATACCATCACTACAGAGAATCACATATTTAGTATTGAAATCTTTTAAATCGTAAACTTGCCAATCTGCATAATTAAATCTATCACTCATACAATTAGTCATATTTGAAAAACTATCATCCTTTGCATCTGCTAATATGATAGTATTATCATCAGAAGATTCAGCAATAATCATTCCATCACCTAATCTTGCTACAATTAGTCTATTATGTATTTGAATAGCAATTAGACATGTTGTAGAGCAATCTCTGTAATAATGGGGAGTAATATTAATAATCCAATTGGAGTGAATTAGTCTAAATAAATCTTTTAAAGATGCATTATCTATTTTCACAAATTTAACGACTGATTCACAAACAGCTTTGCAGATTTTATTAGATCCAATATCTGAATATTTTTTACTACCTAGCCCATCTGCAACAACTACAATATTTCCCCAACTGTAATTTTTTGTGATAAAACTATCTTGATTAGGTAATTCATTTTTTATATGAAGTGGGCCTATAACAGATGATCCAAATTTTGTATATTTTAATTCTTTCATCTAGGCATCTACTCTTTTTCTATTTGTCTAAAAACTTTTTTACTAAGAATTTTCTTGTTTACGAGTTTATCAAATAGTAAATATATATCATGAGGTTGATATTCAATTTTTGATTTATTAAAGTTTCTCATTATTTCGGGATTAGAATCGCTACCGATTAAAATTGGTAATATAGAATTATTAAAAGTTTTAGGAAAATATTCCAAATCAATAGAGTAATAATTACCGTCACTAATTATTATAAAATAATCAATGTTATTAACACTTTTTTGATTTAACAATTCATTATATAATTTGACAAAATTACAGGTATCACCAAATTCAATAGTTCCATTATATTTATTAATATCTAGAGATTTAATAGAAGAATTCCATATAGAATATATAAATTCTGTTTGATTATCTTTTTTATAATTTTCAAAATATGATATTAAAGAGTTTATAATACCTATTTTACCAAAACTATTCATACTAGCAGAAGTATCAATAATTACATTAAATATTCCCATACAAAATTCTCCTTTATTTAAAATTATCTAACTACTAATTCATTTGGATTAGGTAATAAGTTAGGATTAGCAGAACAACTTCTAACAGTCACAGACATTGTCACTCTTTTAAAGAATTCAATTATTGAAGAAGCATCTTTAGCTTCAAATAATTTATTGTTTGTACCTGCAATAAATCGAGATAAAATATTTTTATCTGCATTACTACCTATGGCCATTGCCATACGATCACATTTTCTAGAACGGCCTTTATTAATAAAGTCATCCATAGGTTGCTGCCAATTATCATTTGGACCACCATCTGATACGAGTACAATTGTTGGTCGATAGGCTCTAGATGGAATAACATCTTTACTCTCTACCATTTCTTTAGCCACAGTTAATGCGCCACCCATGCAAGTCATACCATTAGCTTTTAAATTATCAACGATACTAAAATCAGAGATATTAGCTAATACTTTTTCTTCTGGGAAACATTTAATAGTTGAATCAAAAGTAATAATTGAAATATAAATTTCATTATCTTGAGAGCCCACATTCTTAAAGCTCTCTATCATCTCTTTTAATGCCTTATTTAGTGAATTGATTTTGCTACCTGCCATACTTCCACTAGTATCTAGTAGTAATATAATAGGTAATGGTTTGGGTTTTGGTACTGTAAATTCTTTTGGGTTAAACATGATTTTCTCCTAATTTATATTTGTTTTTATATATTTTTTATATTTGTTTATTTCTCTTGATGAATCAGCTGGAACTTTATTAAAAAGAATTGAAATATCTCTTTGTTTCAACAAACTATTTTTATTTTTAAAACTATTCATCAATGGTTTATCTACGAACCTATAGGGCTCAAGTCGTTTAAGTTTAATCAAATTATTCAAATACATTTCATTAATATTTTTTACTATTTTAGAAAAAAGAAAATTTGTAATAAGCTTACTAAGATAAGGTTGCTTGTTGAGTTTTTGTAATATCCAATATTCATCTGATATAGTAAAAGTAGGTTTAATATAACTAAATTCAGTAGAAGAATTCTGATTATCATCATTATATTCAACACTCTCAAGAGCTCTATCATTGGCATAAACAAAAGAAGAATTATAAGCTCTATCAAAGTATTGAGAAGCTGTATTTAACTTTATATGCATTAGCTTTGATACAATTGAGATTCTTTCTTGTTCACTTAAAGAAGAATCTAAAGATTCATAATAATTCTTAAATTTCTTTAACCTTTTATACATATAAACTGTTTGATTATTCTCTCTAGCAGCTTTCTTTTGAAAAATTGTTTTGCAACTAAATACGATCTGTGAATTTAAAAAATTTGATAAAGGCTTTGTTTCATCATATATATCAATAAGTTTAATATATAAACTATTTATAATATCAGATTGTTGAGAATAGTCTAAATTATACTTTTTAGTATTTCTACTTACATAATCATTTAAATATTTATACAAATTACTTTTAGCAACTTCTGAATTATTAGATTTAACTTCACTCAAATATCTTTCTATTTTAGATATCATAACTATCTCTTCTTAAATATATTATCTAATGAATCAAGAGCTTTTTCTCCAGTAGTTTTCGGCATAGAATTAAACAAACTTCCAAATGTATATAAAGCTGTCATATCACATAGTTTAGTATTTTTTATTTCACCATCTACAAATTCAACTTTTCTGTATATAATTTTTTTTACATCAATATCATAAAACTTCTCTCCAAAAGCTAAAGCATCGAATAATATAATGGGTAATGATTTGGGACCAAATGTAATATCTGCATAACAAATACTGTCTTCTTCAAAATGCTTTATTATATTCCTTAAACGTTCATAGTAGATATCAGGTTCTTCATCAAATTCACATGTAATTTTGTAAAATTCTATAGAGGCATTTATATCATCATTAATATTAGATAATTCATTTTCAAGGATTACATAATTATTAATACTGCTAATTTCTATTCCCTCAGTTCCTAACATTAAAACCTTTACAGAATCTTTAGGATTAATAATTTCATTAAAGATTTCAGAAATTGGATAGACATAAGATTTTGATTTATCAACACTACTTTCGAGAGGCTTTATTCCATTTTTCATTGGAATATTGCAAAAGATTATTTTTTTCATTATCAACTCCTTTCTCAAATAATATATATTAACATATAATATATATTTAACTAATATTTAGGAATAATAAACGACATTAATTCGCTTGTATGACTTATAGAAACATATTTACATCACGAACTTGATATAGAATATATGTATTCATCATTAAAAAATGTACGCATTTATTAAATTTCAGTTTCTTATTTTCCTTACACTTACTTATAGGTCGATTTTTTTAAAAGTTAACAAAATATGTTTATTTTTTTTTTATATTTTTTTAGTAATTATAAGAAAACTATTATCTAGAATTATATATAGAGAGAGATAGCAACGGGATGTTAGTATCAATTCAATAATTAAATCATATGAATGTTATTTATAGATTAATAATTGTTTTATGAAGTTTTATATCTTATAATAACAGGAAACTAATATCATATTCATTTTTAAATTGATATAATATGTAATTTAAATATTAATGTTATTGCTTAGCATTTCTGTCAAATAAATCTAAAAAAAATAATTCATCACAAGTTTTTATAAATGATTTAGGTATTAATACAAATGGAATATCACTAGTATTTAAATGTACAGGGGAAATAACTATTTTGGGTTATTTATTAAATGATATACAAAAGATACAAAAAAAATAAAAATCGAAAACGAAGAATATTTTTCCTTAAATAAAAAAAGAAATGACCTAAATAAATACAATTTATCAATTCACTAAGCTTCACATAAACTGGATTCCACTGTTGGGGATTTTGTTATAGATGTTCCGGAAATAAAAAAAACAAAAGAATCAATGTGGATTAACAATATGATATTTCACTCAATTCAAATTGATAATAGGAAATATGATTATATGAATGAAAACTGGTTATTAAAAAATCTGAATAATGATAATAATATATCTGAATCATTACCATCATCTTGGAAAAATAAACAGTAATATTTTGAGACAATTAAGAACTTTTTTATAAATAGTCTATAAGAATTTAACAAATTTTTATTTTACTCCTACGAATGGATTAAACTTTATATACGCACCCATCTATAAGTTTTTATTAAAGTGCCCTTGAAGAGGGATCCTTGTCACAAAAATACTATTAAATACTAAACAACATTGGTTATTGGCTTTATTTATCAATTTCTTACTAGAAAATAAATAAATCATCTAATTATAAAGCACTAAATGATAATATCATCTTGACACGTTATATAAAAACTGATAAATTCACAAAACGTGAGTAAGAACATTATTTTGCACACAAGTTTTTTATTATGAGATCGTAGCTCAGCTGGATAGAGCATCAGTTTGCGGAACTGAGGGTCGGAGGTCCGAATCCTCTCGGTCTCAAATTATTTATTTAACTCATGCAGTGTAACACTGGAGAGATGTCCGAGAGGTCGAAAGAGGCGGACTCGAAATCCGTTGTAGCGTTTATCGTTACCGAGGGTTCGAATCCCTCTCTCTCCGTATTCAAAATTCTCACCCCTTATAATACATTGCATTTTTTAAACCTTGGAGAGGTGTCCGAGTGGTCGAAGGTGTACGCTTGGAAAGCGTATGTGCTCAAAAGGTACCAGGGGTTCGAATCCCCTCTTCTCCGGTATTCAGTCAGCAGATTCTGTACTATGAATATTTGCCCAACCCCGTCAGAGCAGGAATGCAGCAGCGGTAAGTGAATTTTTCATGAGATACGGGTGATTTGCTGGCTGTTTTTTTATTTATTTTTTATAAAATAATTATATCATTCGAGTATCCCAATTATCATCTTTTTAACAATTTATGTTATACTATTAATATAAGGAGTTCCCATCATGGCTTACGAAGTAACAGCAACAAGAAAAAGACCTCAGAATTTTAATAATTTAGTCGGCCAAGAATTTGTTGTTTCCACTATAAAAAATTCGATAGAAGCAGGAAGAATTGCTCACGCTTATTTATTCTGCGGACCTCGTGGTGTTGGTAAAACTTCATCAGCTAGATTATTAGCAAAATCACTTAACTGTGAAACAGGACCAATTGCAGAACCTTGTGGAGTTTGCGATAATTGTAAAGAAATAACTGCTGGTAATAGTACTGATGTTATAGAAATAGATGGTGCTAGCAATAATAGCGTTCAAGATATTAGAAATATCAAAGATGAGGTTAGATTCAAACCTCAAAAAAGTAAATATAAAATATATATAATTGATGAAGTACATATGTTATCAACAAGTGCATTCAATGCGCTTCTTAAAACAATCGAAGAACCACCTGAATATGTAATATTTATTTTTGCAACAACAGAAACTCAAAAAGTTCCTGCAACTATAAGATCTAGATGCCAACAATTCCACTTCCAATTAATCAATATTGAAACAATCATGAATTGTTTAAAAAATGCAGCTCAGGATTTAGATGTTGAAGCTGATAATGATGCTTTATTCTGGATTGCAAAAGAAGCAACAGGTTCAATGCGTGATGCCTATACTCTATTTGATCAAGTAGTTGCCTTTAGTGGTGACAAAATTACTTTAGACAAGATTAGAGACAAGCTTGGTTTAATTGGTGTTGAGCAAATTAACATCATAATGAAACATATAATAAACAAAGACAAGGAAGCTACTCTTTCAACCATTTCAGATATGATTAAAACAGGTATTTCAGTTGAACAATGTATCAAAGATTTTGCATCATATTTCAGATCAATGATGCTATTAAAACAAGGTATAGTTGATCCTGATATTTTAGGAATGCAAGTTAAAGATATTCCGTCTGAAATTTTAAATACCTACACTAATGAACAAGTAGAAGCAGCTCTTGAATTATTCCTTAATTTGTTTAGAGATATCAAATATTCAATGAGTCCTAAATTTGAGTTAGAACTTGCAATTAGTAAATTGTTCTCACTCCAATACCTAGCATCATCCATTGTTATGATGGAGCATTTAGCTCAATTAAAAAATGAATTGCTAAAGGGACAAATAGGATTAGTTGATAAGGGAATAGAACAGATAAAACCTATTTCAAAGACTTCAATTGATAATATTGCTTCACAAAACCAAACTAATAATCAAATAGAAGAAACTCCTAACAATGACATTATTTCAACAATGTCAAAAATAAAGGAACAGGATGAACTAGCTAAGCAAGCGGAACTAGCTAAACAAGCGGAACTAGCTAAGCAAGCGGAACTAGCTAAACAAGCGGAACTAGCTAAACAAGCGGAACTAGCTAAACAAGCGGAACTAGCTAAGCAAGCAGAATTAGCTAAGCAAGCAGAACTAGCTAAGCAAGCAGAACTAGCTAAGCAAGCAGAACTAGCTAAGCAAGCAGAACTAGCTAAGCAAGCAGAACTAGCTAAGCAAGCAGAATTAGCTAAGCAAGCAGAATTAGCTAAGCAAGCAGAATTAGCTAAGCAAGCAGAATTAGCTAAGCAAGCAGAATTAGAAAAGCAAGCAACTATTGTAAATCAAAATGAGATAGAAATCGCAAATAGATTGGCACAACAAGCTCAAATGGAAGAAGATGAAGAATATATACCTTCAATCGAGCCAATTGAGCATAAAGTTAGTGCACCTATTCAACCAGCATCTCAAAACTTCTCTAATCTTTTTACTTTTAATCAACTTCCTGAAATAGTAGAATTAATGAGTAATAGATATGGAGCATTAGCTAATATATGTCAAAATATTAGCAAAGTTGAGAATATTGATGGAGAGCTAATCTTAACAGCTCCAAAGAATTTTTATATTCAAAAAATGAGAGATCAAGAGAATATTATTCGTGGAGCTATAAAAAGAGTTAGTGGTTATAAAGGTCCTATAAAGTTTGCGCTTGAGCAAAAGATTGTAAATAAACCAAAATCAAATTTACCAATAGATCCATTTATTGAAGATACACTAAAAATGTTTAGAGGAAAGTTACAAGACGATAATTAAATCTTCTTGAATTTTGTTCTATTCTACTATAAAAATACATGAGCTATTAAATAGCTTAAATACTATATGGAGGAAAAGAAATATATATTATTTCTATAATAAATTATGAACCCTTTTGATATGATGAAAAATATGAAAGACCTTCAACAAAATGTTGATGCAATGAAGGCTAAACTAGATACAACTTTCGCAACAGGTAATGCTGGAGCAGGAATGGTTGAAATTACCATAAATGGCAAATACAATATTACAGATATCAAGATTGATAAAGCAATTGTAGACCCAAATGATGTAGATACATTACAAGTACTTATAGCTGCAGCATTCAATAGTGCATCTAAGAATCTTCAAGACAAACTACAAGCAGAAAGTGCTAAAATGGCAGGTTCTCTTGGTGGGATGTTTGGACAAAATTAATGACAGCATTAAAAGAACTCATTGATTCATTGTGTAGATTACCAGGAGTTGGTCCTAAAACTGCCTCCCGTCTGGCCTACCATTTTATTAATACAGACCCTCAATATAATAATATCCTAGGTGAAGAAATTAGTACTATTCAAGAGAAGATTTTTACTTGTAGTGTTTGTGGTAGTTTTACAGAGACTGATCCTTGTGAAGTTTGCTCAGATGAGTTAAGAGACAGGACTAAGCTCTGTATCATAGAACAACCTCAAGATGTAATAACTCTTACCTCAAGTGGTGCTTATGACGGTTTATTTCATGTTCTAGGTGGTGCTATCAATCCTATTGAAGGATTGGGACCTGAGAAACTAAGTTTCTCAAAATTATTAAAAAGAATTGACGAAGGTCAATTTAAAGAAATAATAATTGCCACAAACCCAACAGAGGAAGGAGATACTACAGCCCTTTATCTTAAACATATTTTAAAAGATAAAGATCTTGAAATAACAAGACTTGCAAGTGGACTTCCTATTGGAGGTGATCTTGAATATGCTGATAAAACAACAGTTGCTAGGTCTTTTAGAGGCAGAATCAAATTCTAAATCTACATATTGAATATATGTTACTAATGCAAAAGCTCAAGGGAATTTAGTTATTTCTTTGAGCTTCATATTTTCTAAGCGTCTATAATATATTCTTATTAGAGTATTAGTATTTTAAACTATTTTTCTAAAAACTCTTTTAGTTCTTCAGTTTTACTCTCCATAAGAGAATACCCATGATTATAGAAGAATGTTAACTTTTGAACATTAGTCTCCATTCTGCTAACAGGTGTTACTTCAGGCCTAATAACAAGTATTTTACCATCTGCTTCTGCTTTATCTATTTCATCAAGTCTTTTATTATATCTTTCAATTCTACTAATTTCAGTTTCTACTAAATTGGGATATTTTTTAAATTTCTTTTCAATGAATTTAATTAATACTTTACTACTTGGAGTTTTTCTATAACCCTTCTGACGAGTTAATACAACCACAATTTTCTCATTACCTATATCATAAGCATGGTCTAGAGGTATAGCATCAGCTAGCCCCCCATCTAAATATGGAACACCATCTAAATATACCATCGGAGTAACAAAAGGCATACTACAAGAAGCTCTGCATAAATCCATCTTATGAGGATAGTTATTAAAATCGATGTATTCAGCTTTTCCTGTTAAACAATTTGTAGCTACAACATCACAAGAGAGTCCATAATTATGAAGAGCTTCTTCATCATATGGAAATATTTCGTTTGGAAATTCGTCAAACATTTTATCCATATCCATAACACTTTTTCTTTTTAATAAATTTACTTTATGAAGCCAAGCATTCTTTTTATCAGTAATAATAAAACAATCACGAGAACGAGTCTTTTGGTGAGATGCATAGTCGACACCATTACAAGAGCCTGCGGAAACACCAACAATATTTGTAAAATACAAATTTTGATCCATTAATTGATGTAGTAAACCTGCTGTGAATACTCCACGGTTTGCGCCACCTTCTAATACTATCGTAGCTTTATAATCCATTTTAGATAACTCCTAACAAAGTACATCATAACAGAAAAAGATGATGAAACAAATCTTAATATATAATCATTTAAGTGTAATTATAAAAAAAGTGAATATATTATAGATTTAGTATAACAATTAGGGATTAAAAAACACCCACTAGTTTAAGTGGATGTCTAATAAATTGAAAAATTTTATTTAATATTTCTCTCTTTCTTTATTGTATCATAAGCTTCTTGAATTTCTCTAAATTTCTTAGTTGCAACTTTAACAAATTCTTCAGGAAGGCCTTTAGCTTGTACAGTATCAGGATGATATTCAATACTCATTTTTCTATAAGCTTTCTTTACCTCGTCATCACTAACATCAGGAGTTAATCCTAATACAGTATAAGCACCTTCACTTGCAGTTGCTACACTATATTTACGGCTCATAGCATCAAAATAGGCATCTGAAAATTTAAATATTCTTGTAACGTTCTTAATAATAGTAGATTCTTTTGTTGCCATAGCACCATCGCTAAGAGCAACTCTAAATAGAATATCAACTACTAATTGAAGAAGAGCTTGATCATCGTGAAAACTCTCATAGAACTGTGTAGCAAATTGTTCTGCTGTTCCAGGTCCATGCAGTGCAGCATCAAAAACTCTTAATGCTGCAGCTTTACTTTGAGGATCTAATTGAAGATCATTATTTACAAATGCATCAATTGTTCTTCGCTCTTTATTACTAACAGCTCCATCAGCTTGAGCTAATCTTGCTAAAAGAGAAAAAACAGCAACAAAGAATGTCATATTCTTTTGTTCTGATCTCGACATATAAGGATTGTTAAAGCTTTGGAAACGTGTTCTATTTGCTCCTGCATTATCTGCACTATCAAATAAATTACCAAAAGCAATTCCTGCTATCATTCCTAAAGGACCACCAAGAGTAAGTCCTACTACACCACCAATAAGTTTTCCTAACCAAGCCATTCTATAATTTATCCACTAGCATTGAACATTTACCTGAAGGAATTGGTAATGTCTTTTTCTTTTCTTCATCTAAAATTTCAATTGTAAAGTAGTAAAGCTTTTCACTCTCTAAGCGAATCTCCCAACCTCTAGCATTCTTTGTGCTCAAGATTGTAATTAAGTTTCTCTTTAGTGAAAGACCTTCTATGCCCATTACTTCTCTACTTGTCATTGTCCAATCAACAGTCTTTCTTGGTAATGAAATATCCATTCCGATGATATTTTCAATCATCATTGCAACTGTTACAAGACCACACATAGGCATAAATCTTCTACGAGGGAAATTCTTAATTTCGCTTGTCATTGATTTACCTTCTTTGTTTGGAAGGTACCCTTCCCAAACATCGTCAATCTTATCTGTATCAGGATGAAGTGTATCTAATAAGAAATACATGTGCCTAATTGCACATTCACGTGCAAAAATAAACTCATCATACTTTGCTAGACCTTTAACAACCATGAAAGTATTAATTGGTATAACACCACCACACCAACCATTACCTTTCTCACTATAATAAGGAGAAGATACAGGAACACCTGGGAATGGGTTATCAGTACCAAATTCTTTTGGATTTCTTAAATGCTCAATTAATTGTGCACCTCTTTCATCATTTGGAATTTGTCCAAGTAATGTCCAATAGGCACCAATAAATTTACTATCAATTTGTTTTTCTTTAGCATTAAGATCATAGAAGAATGATGTTTCAGGGTTCCACATCATTGAATTAATTCTAGTCTTTAATCCAAAATACATTCTCTTGTAACGGAAACTTAATTCCTTATCATTTAATACATCACCAATTTCAGACATATAGAGAGCGTTAATAGCAAGTTGAGCGTTGAAATCAATTGGGTAAACCATTCCAGTTCTTGGAACATTACCACTATAACAAGCACTCTCTGGTACGCTATATAAACCATTTTCAGCTTTGAAGTTTTCTTCTAACCACTCAAAATATCTCTCTAATTTAGGTACTACTTCTTTTAGTCTTTTTTTATTACCAATCTTGTGAAAAAATGTATATTCCACATAGGCTAGAAGACAAGGAGAAACTCCTTCTGGATTATTCTCACTTAGAACGGCACTGCCATCTTCTATTGAATAATCTCCTCTAATTGCTCCGTTGGCTTCTTGTTTATCATAAAAGAAATCCAACAAAGAATATGGTGAATATAATTGATTACTATAAACAAGAAAAAGCGCAGACATACAAGATTCAAATTGATTGAACGTAGTTTGACCGGGATTAGATAGATAACTTCCGTTAAATCCATTTTCTGGAGTTCCGGATTTCCATAATTCATCAACCCAAACCCATGTACGATTGTACATATCAACAAAATCTTGGTCATAAAAATGTATTGAAGGCACTGTTTCCTTAACCAATTTTTTCTCCTTGGACACTCTCGTGTCTCTTAAACTCATAAAGATTTACACATAAAAGTATCCATTAAAAAAACAGATACTTCCACATTCTTATATATCATACACCAAAAATATAGATTTCTCACAAAAAATTTTTACTTTTTTCAATATATTTTTGTTTATTTAATAATTTTTGATACTTTTTGCTCTATTTATACTAAAGAATTAAATAAATTGCACCTATTCTTTTAACAAATAATAGCTAAGGCTTTCTCTTTCAATAAAATTTCAATTTTATTAATTGATGTACCAACCATTTCTCCATCAATATGTACTACCATATTGTCTTTATCACTTTCAACAATTAAAGATTTTATAAGCTCCATTCTAAAATGAGTATCATTTAATTGTTTTCCTTTAAAAAACTTTAAAGCTACAAAGAAGATATTATATCGTGATATTGGTTTATAAGCAAAAACAAAATCTAATGCACCATCATCAACTTTAGCTTTAGGGCACATTAAAAATGCTCCCCCCATTCTCTTACCGTTACCAACAGATAATTGTTGAGAATTAATTTCTTCTGCAAGACCACCATTAATGCAAATTCTCAAATTCATGGCTTTAGGGTAATGTGCTAATGTATTAGCAAAAGCTAATAGATAACTCATTGTTCCTGATACTCTTTTATATTTACTAGCTCTAAAATTTACTGTAGGTTCAAATCCAATTCCTAAGCCATTAACAAAAAAAGACCCGTTTGGGAATCTTCCGCCTTTAGCCCAACCAACATCAATTACTCTCTGTTTGTTGTTTTTAATATTATTTATAACGCTCTTAATGTCGTATGATTTAATATTAAGTGACCAAGCAAAATCATTTCCTCTACCAATAGGAAATATAGCAAGAACAGGCTTCTTTTCAATTGATAGGTTTAACTCCTGGGATCTTTTTAATAAACCATCTACAACTTCATTAATTGTACCATCGCCACCACAAGCTGCAATCAAATCAAAGTAACCTACAGATTCATATGCAATTGTTCTAGCATCATCTGCGCCTTTCGTTCTTATAACCTTATAATTATATCCAATTTTATCGAATGCTTTAATTATTTCTTCTTGCAACTTAGCGGTTTTACCCTTATTTGCATTGCTATTCATAATTAACAAACATTCCATTTGAACACCTTTTTTTCCTAGGATAAAATAATAAATTGCAAAATTCTATCTGGCAAGCATTTATAACAACTAAATAGGTAAATAACTACTTATTTTATTACAAATTACTAAACACATATTATACAAAGTTAAATAAGTCTTGTAAAAATAACCATAAAGTGAGATTTAATCAAGTTTAAAACATAAAAATATCTAATCTATGTATAATTATTTGTTTCAGGAAAACAAAATATATAAATTCTATAAATATTTAAATTTAAATTACTTGATTTATCTTATGACTTAAAATGTAAGTTTTTACTATTTAATTTTTCAATTCATTGCATATTAATACATATATTATATTAAATAACTGTAACATAATTAAACTATACAATTTCGTTATAAAATAGATTGATTCAATTAATTTAATAAAAAATATTATATAGTAAAATCAATATACAAAATCAAAAAGAATTTATTATGAATTCCACTATTAAATGTTTATACTATACTATCATCCCAAAAAATATCTCAAATGCTTAGAATTTGTTTTCCTTCCTTTTTCCTTTAATCTAGTTATATCAATTCAATTTGAATTACAAACTCCTATTATTTCCACATTAGCTTAATTAATATATAATGGTAAATATAGAGGTGTTTAATGGAATACATAAAAGCAATAGTCATAGGAGCTGGTAGTCGAGGTCAATTTGCATATGGTAAATATGCTATTAAAAATCCTGATGAAATTAAGTTTATAGCAATTGCAGAGCCAAATAAAATCAGACGCGAAAGTTTTGTAGTCGAACATGGAATAAAATCACAGAATATCTTTAATGATTGGAGAGACCTTTTAAATAGAGATAAATTTGCTGATGTTGTTTTTATATGCACTCCTGATAAAATGCATTTTAATATAGCGATGATTGCTTTAGAAAAAGGATATGATTTATTACTTGAAAAACCTATTGCACCAACTTACCAGGAATGCCAAATAATAGCTGATAAAGCAAAAGAAATGGGAGCAAGCGTTGCAGTTGCCCATGTTTTAAGATACACACCTTTTTTTAGCATCATAAAAGAAATAATCGATAGTAAAAAGTTTGGAAATATTAGAGGAATTAATTATATAGAAAGCGTTGGTCATATTCACTATTCTCACAGCTTTGTACGCGGAAATTGGAGAAATGAAAATATTTCAGCACCAATGATTCTTGCAAAGAGTTGCCATGATATGGATATGCTCTTATATCTAATAGGTTCTGATTGTAGCAATATTAGCTCATACGGAAGTAAAGGATTTTTCTCTTCAAAAAATAAACCAGCAGGAACACCTCATAGATGTCTTGATGGATGCCCTATTAAGGATGAGTGTCCTTACTATGCCCCCAACATATATATAGATGGGAATCCTACATGGGTAGCTCATCTTGGATTAAACAGTACTGATGAAAACGATATTTTAGAATCTTTAAAAACTAGTCCTTATGGAATTTGTGTATATGATTGCGATAATAATATGTGTGAACAACAGGATGTAATATTAAAATTCAAAAATAATGTTACAGCCTCATTTACAATGAGCGCCTTTACACAAGAGATAACAAGAACAGTTAAAATTATGATGGAAAAAGGAGAAATTATTGGAGATCTTCATTCAAACAAAGTAGATGTTTATAATTTTTTAACGGGTAAAAAGAGTACCATTCATAATGTATCATCTAATACGAGAGGACATGGTGGTGGTGATGAGGGCCTCATGAAAGAGTTCTTAACACATTTAAAAGATAAAGAGAAATATCCTTTAAAGACTTCAATTGAAGAAGCTGTACAATCTCATAAAATGGCACTAGTAGCACATAAAGCAATGGTCGATAATATAGCTATAGAATTAGACTAATCTCATTATTTACTTATTAGTACTTTTTACAAAATTAATTTTTTATTGTGTAACAAATTTGATATATCTTATAAACTTTATGCTTTACAATAGAACAAGAAGTTTTTAGTATTTATTATATAGTTAATTAAGTTCTTAAATCTATTTTACAAATTAAAATATAATAATTGTTAATTGTAATACCTTTAATAACTCTGAGAATATATCTCATTTTATTAGATATATTGAGATTCAAGTTGAATATAAGGAGTCAATATGAGATCTGTTTTACTTAACGGTACAGTATTCACAGGATATGCAGAATTAGAAAATTGTGGAGTATATATAGAAAACGATGGAACAATTGGAGACATCTTCAATATGAAAAGATATAACCAAAAAAGCTTCCCTAACGACACCGTTGAATTTGATTTAGAAGGCTGTTATATCATGCCAGGATTTATTGATTCCCACATTCATGGAATTGGTGGTTTTGGAACTGAAGATAATAGTGTTGAATCTATTCTAGGAATGAGTGAACGTCTTGCAGATTTTGGTGTTTCACGATTTCAACCTACAATATACACAGATACACCAGAGCGTATGATTGATGGCATAAAAGCTATTGTTCAAGCTATGGGTAAAGAAAAAGGTGCAATTATTAACGGTGTAAACCTGGAAGGACCTTTTATATCACCAAAAAGAATTGGAGCACAAGCACCTGAAGGTGTAAAAGAAGTTGATTTAGATTTATTCCATGAATTTCTTGAAGCAGGAGAAGGCCATATAGTATGTATGACTGTAGCTCCAGAATTAAAACACATGAGATCATTGGCTCTTGAAGCTAGAAAAGCTGGAGTTGTTCTTCTTGCAGGTCATACAGATGCAACATACGAAAATATAATAGAGGGAATGCAGTGTGGAATTCTTCACTCAACACATTTCTTTAACGCTATGAGTAGATTACATCACAGAAACCCTGGAACAGTTGGCGCTATTATGATTCAAAGCAATATGTGTTGTGAAATTATATGTGATGGTGTTCATGTACATCCAGAATTAGTTAAACTTATATTAAGAGAAAAACCAATTGATAACATTGTATTAGTAACCGATGCACTTAAACCAACTAAACAGAGAACTGGAGAATTACTAGCAAATCGAGTTCCTGCAAAATTAAGCGATGAGGGAGCATTCATAAGTAAAGAGAATGAAGATTTATTCCTCGGTAGTTCCTTAACAATGATACAAGGTATTAGAAATTTAACGAAATGGGGAGTTTCCCTATCTGATGCAGTACAAATGTCTTCAACAAATATAGCTCGTATCTACTCAATAAATAAAGTAGGTTCAATTATTCCTGAATACAAAGCTGATTTAACTATACTAAATAAAGATTTAGAGTTGAAAGCTTTATTTATTGAGGGTAAGCTAATACGTGATAGGCTCTCTTAACAGGTAGAAAGATTTACTAAAAACTATAAACCTCTCTCCTTTTAAAAAGTGGCCATAAGTATTTTTATAACATATTTCCAATATTTTAATAAAAACAATATTTTGTGTTATAATAAGCTTACAAATCATATTAAATTAAGGAGAAAGGGATGTTTTTAAGACTCCCTCAATTAAATTATGTCAAATTATAATGAACTAGAACCTAAAGCATTGTTTTCTTTTTTTAAAGATATTTCAGATATACCTCGTGAATCCGGTAACGAAGAAGGTGTTAGACAATATCTATTAGCATATGCTAAAAAAATGGGTTTTGTTGGCAAAGTAGACAAAATTGGAAATGTTATCATTTACGTACCTGCAACAGAAGGTTATGAAGATGTTCCACCTGTAGTCCTACAAGGTCACATGGATATGGTTTGTGTTAAAACTCTTGAATCAAAACACGACTTTACAAAAGACCCTCTCACTCTTCAATTAGATGGTGATATATTAAGCGCTAAAGATACTACTCTTGGTGGTGATAATGGTATAGCAGTCGCTATGATCTTAGATGTTTTCTCAGATAAAGAATGTAAGCACGGTCCTCTTGAAGGTCTTTTCACTGTAAGTGAAGAAACCGGTCTAACTGGTGCATTCAATGTTGAAGCAGAATATATTAAGAGTAAAAAATTAATTAATCTTGATAGTGAAGAAGAAGGCATAATTTATATAGGTTGTGCGGGTGGTGTTGAAACCCAAGCTACACTAAAAGGCGAAAAAGAAGATGTTGATTCTAATAACGTTTGTTATAGTCTAGAAATCAAAGGTCTAATTGGTGGTCACAGTGGTGGCGAAATTCATAAACAAAGAGCAAATGCTATCAAATTAGTTGCTCGTGCACTAAACAATTTAAAAAGTATTAGATTAATTGAAGCTTTTGGTGGAACAAAAAGAAATGTTATTCCTTCAAATTGTAAAATGACTTTTGCAATCAAGAAAAGTGAAGAAAATAATTTAAAGACTATTGTTGAAGATATTAAAGAAGTTTTAAAGAACGAATTTAGTGTTCAAGAACCTCATGCACAGGTAATACTAAATAGTGAAAATTGTGATAAAAAAGCATTTGCAATGCATACCTCTAAAGCTCTATTAAGATCTCTTCACATGGCACCTCATGGTGTTGATGCAATGAGCATGAGTATTGAAGGTGTTGTAGAAACATCCTCTAACCTTGCAATTCTAAGAACTTTAGAAGATGGATTTGAGATTATTAGCAGCCATAGATCTTCAATCATGAGTTCCCGTGACGATGTAGCAAAAAGATGCGCAGAAGCTTTTGAAACTTGTGGGGCAGAAATACAAACAGTTGGAGCATACCCTTCTTGGCAACCAAACATGGATAGCAAACTTAAAGATTTTTGTGCAAAAGCATATGAAGACTATTCTGGCACTAAACCAGAAATTACCGCTATCCACGCTGGTTTGGAATGTGGAATTATTAACAGCAGAATAGATGGAATGGATTCTGTTTCATTTGGTCCAGATATGGGTGGAGTTCACAGTGTTGATGAATACTTATCTGTTTCTTCCGTTAAAAGAACAAGTGAATTCTTAAAACACTTACTATCAATTATAAAATAATATTAAATTATTTTACTTTGGGCGGTGAATTATATTCACTGCCTATTTTTTTGTCTTCTCTCTAAACTCGTAATCATTGATGATAATAAAAAAACTATACAATAGGGTAGGTTTAAAAAAGTGTTTGCATAGAGAACTCAAAATACAAATACGGATATTATTTAGATCTTTTGTTGCAAATAATTATAATTAATCTAAATATTTACTAAATACACAAATTAATATACTTAGATAGTTTAATACTAACTATCACTGTGCTATTCTATTAATCTCACTAAAACTGATAAGGAGAACTATTAAATGTATATATATATTGATAACAAAACTAAAGATGTTATAGAAATCAATCAATTTCACGATAAAGATACAAATGTATTGAAAACTAATAAAGTTTATATTGGTAAAATTGATAAACACAATACATTCTGTCCAAATGAATTTTATGATAATAAATCAAATAAGGCTGAAATTAATTTAAAGCTTAGTGAAGCTTTAGAAGATTTACTAAGTCCAAATAATAAAACTATTTTAGAAGATAAGCCTGTAATAGGATTAGCTGCATTAGTTAATCAAGAACCTAAAGATACAGCCTTTAAAAACTTTTCAAGACATTTCTGCAATGATGCATTTATATTAAAAATTATTAACTCCGGTGCAGTTCCTATGATGATTCCATACATCAGAGAAGAAAATGATAAACTAATTCCTCAATTTGTTAATTCAATTGATGGGTTAATGCTTCCTGGTGGTGCTGATATTGATCCAACAGTATATGGAGAAGAGAAAGTAAAAGAATGTGGGAAAACTGATATAACATTGGATTTGTTTCATATAAAACTTATAAAGGAATGTATAAAACAAAGAAAACCAATACTAGGAATATGTAGAGGTTTTCAATTAATAAATGTTGCTCTTGGCGGTACACTTTATCAAGATATTAGCTACTTCAAAAAAGATATAAATCATATGGATTTAAAAAACTATGAAGGTTGTACCCATGATATAGAGATTAGTGAAAATACTATTCTAAAATCAATTGTTAACACGAATACACTTGGGGTTAACTCTCTTCACCATCAAATTGTTAAAGATATTGCCCCAACACTTAAGCAATCAGCGAAAAGTCCTGAAGGAATTATTGAAGGCCTTGAATCAAAAGATAGTGATACCTTCATAGTAGGTGTTCAATGGCATCCTGAAACTATGGTAAGTAATAAAGAAATAATGGATAAGATATTCAAAGCATTTGCTACACGATGTAGTTTATAAGAATAGCTTATTAATCAGTATAAAGCTCTTGAGAATGTAACAATTCATTGTTATAAACTCAGGAGTTTTTTTTATTTCATAAAATATTGAAATCATTAAAGTTCAAGAATATGTAACCATATCAATACAAATCCAATACTGAATTAATTCTAATATATAAACAAAGTTTAACTCATCAGATGACATGTAATTGGTGTGATGACTACAAAATTTAGCAATGTAAGTCATCTGATGATTATTAAAATTACAATAAAATAATAAATAGGTCTGATGTATTAATTACTTACTAAACAAGCAATTAACTAAATATTTTATACATATCAGACATATTATTTTTTACTCTTTTGTACTCATCTGATGTATAAAATCTTCAGTTTATAATCATTTTTGATGTCAATATTGAGATAAATTTGGAACTCTCTAATGCTTATTTACTATCTAAAAGAATGCGTTATATATGAGCGTATAGCCGTTTTCTAGATAACAGAGTACATGTTTTACAACTTGCTAATAAGAATGCCTAGAAACGGCGTTATTTAGCTTTAAAACAAATATTTTATGTATATATTAAACTGTAATTACGAAGTGAACAGTTTGATATTTATAAAACCCTTATTCAAACATGCTCCTTTTTGTGATAGCAATAAATTTGATTAGACAAAAAAATAGAGATAGCCAAGTTAACCATCTCTACTTCACAAAATTTAATTTAAGTTTTTTCTTATGCTTCTTTTATAGCTTTAGCCATTTTAGCAGCTAATTCAAAAGCCTTATCTTTATCTTCTTGGGAAGGAGCACCTTGATATTCAACTTCTCCCATAAAGTCTAATTTCATAGATTCAACAAAAGGCATAAACTGTTTAGTTGCTCCACCGGACCAACCATAAGATCCAAATCTAGCAATTTTTCTCTTACTAACATGTGAACGTTCCATCTGATCTAATATTGCATACATTGGAGGGAACATTTTATATTCGTATGTTGGCATACCTACAATAATACCAGCAGATCTCCAAACCTTTTCAAGAACAAAAGACTCATGAGTTTGAGGAACCTGCATAACATGAACAGGAAGCCCTTCACTTTCAACGCCATCAATAAAGCTTTGAAGAATTGCTTGTGTATTACCATACATACTAGACCAAACAATTGTAATCTCTTTTTCTTGTGGTCCATTCATATAAGTAGCTAATCTCTTATACCATTCAATTACTTTTACAGGATCCTTACGCCATACAATACCATGTGATGGTGCAACAATCTTTAGAGGCATGTGGTCAATTTTACTAATTCCACGTAGTGTAAAGGTTGAGAAAGAACTTACAATATTTGCATAATAACGCTCTAACTCTGTAGCTAAAAGAGCTTCTTCTTCACTAGTTAATTCATCATCAAATCTATGATCAAATCTACCATATGCGCCGAAGGCATCACAAGAGAAAAGTATTTCATCTTCAACTAGATAAGTCATCATTGTTTCAGGCCAGTGAATATTTGGAGTCATAAAGAATTTTAAAGTCTTACCACCAATATCTAGAGTTTCACAGTCTGCAACAACTCTAACATTTTCACTTACATTATAAAATGCTTCTATTAAAGGCTTTGCTTTCGCAGAGCATAGGAATTCAATATTAGGATTTTTTGCTACAAAATCATTAAGAGCTCCTGTATGATCAGGCTCCATGTGATTAATTACAACAATATCAATATCTTTAACTTCTAAACCAAGCTCTTTCATTTGTGATTCTATTTGATCTTCAGCTCCATCCCAATCCTTTACTAAGTCGACTAGAACGTTTTTATTTTTACCTTGTACAACGTATGAGTTTAACATTACTCCATTTGGAATAGGCCAAATACCTTCAAATAAATCTCTTGTGCCAATCTTTGCAGCTACACAATAAACATTCTCTGCTAATTTGGATGAATGCATTTTTAAATCTCCTGTGTATATATAAAATTATTTTTAATAAATCTAATTTATCTTCGTATCTTAGGATAGATAATTTTCAGAACAATAACAAGTTGCTAAACAACATATAAATATAAAAACGATATCAAATTAGTTTAAAGTACTATCAATTAGGGTAGTAAATTAACACAAAGAATATACTTGTTAGAAAATTATTCTATTCAAATATTATATGATTTAGAAAATTTTAATGGACGGATTAAAAAATATCCGTTAGATTAAATAACATGATAAATCAAAACTCAATTAAATTAAGCTTATTCCAGCCACTTGTATATAACAAAATAGAAATCAATGAAGATGATAATATAGATAAAATCTATTCATCTTTAATTAAAAAACTTGATAACTCTCCTATTGGATGTGAGGCTATAATATCCTTTAACTATAAAATCGCTGATGGAATATCAATTGACTTTCTTGAAGTTGGATTTGCTAGCTCTCCAAGTGATGAAGTTAGAATAGCTGTAGAAAAAGCAGAAGAAATACCATTAGGAGAATATGATATAGAAATACCTAGTGGAAAATATGAGTTTGTACAACTCCCTCTAATCCCAGAGTATAATGCACTATATTCAACATTCATTCCATTTATTTATTCATCATCATCTAAAAAAGAAGGCACTTTCCATTTTAGATTACTAAAGGAAAATGCCCTGGTTATTCTCTCTCAAATTATTCTAAAACTAGAAGAATAATGGGATTAAGAAAGGTACTAATAGAGTTAGTAAAACTCCATGATACATTGTAGGTACCATTGTTGATACTCCAAAGTGAGTACTAATAATTGGAAGTGTTACATCCATTGTTGTCGCTCCCCCACTCCCAACAGCAGAGTAATACATTCTACTACCAAACTTAGCTAGAAAGGGAACAATAAAGAACGTTAAACTTTCTCTAAATACATTACTTAAAAAGGATATAGAGCCCAGCATAGGGTATCCTAGGTCAGTAATCATTATTCCTGACAAACTATACCAGCCAAAGCCAGAAGATAGTCCTAACGCCTCTTTTATCGTATATGGAGTTAAAATAGGAATAATAAGAGCTCCTAGATATGTTCCAATTATCGTCCAGAGGGGTAGTAATAGTAACCATGGAGATTTAAATACTTCTCTAAATTTCAATTTAGAATTAATTAATCCAACTCCTGAGAAAAATAAAAGAACATATAGTAAATATGTTATTAGAGATGGATTGAACCAATTAAATAAAGGTGTAAAAACTTTCATTAATAAGCCTAATAATATAATTGCAACAAGTATTAAAGGTTCTCGAATTATATTTAATATCCGCGATAAGCGGTGTCTTTTTAATAAAGTTTCTCCGTCTTTAGAAATTTCACCACCAAGGGTTTTATTAACATCACCAACTGTAATGTTAGCCGTTTCAGTTCTAAGATTACCATCTTCGTCAGTTACAAATTTATCTTTTCTTTCAATAACAAGAGAGGCTATCAAACATATTATAATTGTTCCTAAAACATTAGAGAGTGCAACGATAAAAGCTTGAGTACCTATTGTATCTAGTTTTGTTAAAATACCTTCAATAGATCCGGTATTTACTCCCATAAAAAATAACAAAACAAATAGATTTGGAGTTTGTAATTTTGCGACATTAGAGCAGGTTTTCTCTCTTACAATCTTCCCAAAAACTACACCAATCACTAAAGATATAATGAGTTTTGCAAGATAAAATAATGTATCCATGACAAAAAGATATATTAAAGAAATATATTAATCAATTAAATAATTTGCTTAATTACGGCTTTTAGGAGGAATTATGATTATTATTAAAGTTTTCTCTTTACCTCATTGAATTTGGAATGTATATTTCTATGTATGAAAATTGAAACAATAAGCGATACAGTCCATAAAATAACTTTTAAAAATGAAAGTGAATTGTTATTAATTGGGACAGCTCACATATCAAAAGGTAGTGTTGATGAAGTTGCTTCATACATGGACTCTTTCCAACCAGATAGAGTTTGTATAGAACTAGATAAAACACGTTATAAAAATAAAGATGATGATGATAGTTGGTCAAGTACAACTATTACTAAAGTACTAAAAGAAGGAAAAGGCTTCCTCCTTTTAGCAAATATGGCATTAGCCTCTTTTCAAAAAAGAATGGGAGACCAAACTGGATCTAAACCTGGTGAAGAAATTCTAAGTGCTGCAACAATGGCAAAAGAAAGAGATATTCCATTCTCTTTTTGTGATAGAGAAATTCAAACAACATTTAAACGATCTTGGAGAAAATCTAATTTCTGGAATAAATGTAAGCTTCTAGCTACATTAATTTCAGCAGCCTTTAGTAATGAAGAAGTTACAGAGGAAGAATTGGAAGAATTAAAGAAAGCTGATGTACTTGAAACAATGCTTAATGAGATGGCCTCACAACTTCCAACTGTTAAAAAGGTACTCATTGATGAAAGAGATCAATTCTTAGCTACAAGCATGTATTTAGCACCCGGAGTGAAGAAACTAGGTGTTATTGGCGCAGGTCATACAAACGGAATATTAAAATATCTTGAATCACTTGACGAGGGTAGGGCAAGTTCAGACTTAACTGAAATAAGTTCTCTTCCCCCAGCAGGAAAAGCAGGAACTGTTTTAAAGTATTTAATTCCAACAATAATTATTGGAATTATTGTATATGGTTTTACTCAAGCTGGTTTTGAAAAAGGTGTTCAAATGTTTGGATACTGGGTTGCTGTAAATGCAATCTTTACAGGCATCGGTGGCATAATAGCACTAGCCCATCCACTAAATATAATCATCAGTATGATGGCTGCCCCCTTTACAAGTTTGAACCCGACAATTGGTGTTGGAATTGTTTCAGGCTTACTAGAATTAAAATTTAAAAAACCAAGTGTAAAAGATTTTAATGATATGAGTGAAGATGCCACATCTCTAAAAGGATGGTATAAAAATAGAGCATTACATAGCTTATATGTATTCTTTATTTGCTCTTTAGGTTCTGCAGTAGGTACTTTTATTGGATTTCCAGTCTTATTGAAAATCCTTACATAAATTTTATACTTGATAAGTAATTATTTAAAAAAGTGTTATATTAATATAGCACTTTTTTTATTTATCTTACTAAAAAATATTTGTATATAATGGCTATTATTTTCATATAAAAAAAGTACTAAATAGTGTTCAATTATCATAAATTGTTTCACGTGAAACAAAAAAAATACTATTGAAAAATAAAACAAATTATTCAACAATAGTATTTTTTAATAAGAATTTAGATTAAAAATCTAATAATTCTACATCAAAGATAAGGTATGAATTTGGTGGAATTACACCAGGGTAACCGCCTTCACCATAACCTAATTCTGGGGGAATAATAAGAGTTCTTTTTTCACCCTTACACATTGTCATCAATGCTTCATTCCAACCTTCAATAACTTGACCAATGCCAAATTGTGCAGGTTGTCCTCTTTTGATTGAAGAATCAAATAGAGTACCATCAAGTAACTTACCTTCATAATGAACAGTAACTTGTGCACCAAATTTAGGACTTTCTTTACCATCACCAGCTTTTGTAACAATGTATTTTAGACCAGATTTAGTTTCTAATGCTTCAGGATATTTTTCTTTAACTTCTGCAATAACGCCAGCCATTGCTGCTTCTTTCTTAGCTTTACTCGCTGCAGCTGCATTTTCAATTAATGAATCAAAAGATTCTTTAGTTACAACAAAAGCTTCGGCATCTGCACCAACACGAACAATTTTAACTGAATTAATCTTGTCACCTTGAGCAACACTATTAACAATATCCATACCTTCAACAACATGACCAAAGATAGTGTGTTTATCATCTAACCAAGGTGTTTCAACATGTGTAATAAAGAATTGACTACCATTAGTTCCAGGACCTGCGTTAGCCATTGATAAAATACCACCAGAAGTGTGACGTAGAGATGAATCAAATTCATCTGGGAATTTATAACCAGGACCACCGGTACCAGTACCTAAAGGACAACCACCTTGGATCATAAAGTTTTCTATAACACGGTGAAATTTTAAACCATCATAAAAAGGTGTATTAGGTTTTTCTCTGTTTAGTACGCCTTCAGCTAAACCTACAAAGTTACTAACTGTCATTGGTACTTTTTTATACTCTAAAGATAAAGTTATTACACCTTTATCTGTATCCATTTTGGCATATAAGCCATCTGTTAATTCTTTACTCATAAAGCAATTATCTCCTTATATTTCAAACATATCACCATCTGGTGAAATGATTTGAAATAGTCTTTCTAATTCTTCTATACTATTATAAGAAATACTAAATTTACCCTTATTAATAGATCCTTTAAACTCAACTTTACTACCTAAAGCAGAGATGAATTTTTCCTGTACATCTTGTAAATCTGGGTCAATTCCATTTCCAATTTCACCTGAAGTAGAATCTTTTTTAGCTCCTTTTTCCGGATTATTTCTAATACCTTTATTTAGGTTTTTAGCTATTTTTTCTGCGTCTCTAACAGATAAAGATCCATTCAAAAGTTTATTTTCTAATATCTTTCTATCTGCTGGATTTATAAGTGACAGTAATGCTCTAGCATGACCTGCACTTATTGTTCCATCTTCAAGGCTTCTTTTCATTTTATCATTTAACTGAAGTAATCTAATACTGTTAGCAATACTAGATCTACTCTTACCAACTCTCTTAGCCAATTCTTCTTGAGTTAAACCAGACTCATTTATAAGATAAGAATAAGCTTGCGCTTCTTCAAGTGAATTTAGGTTTTCTCTTTGAATATTTTCAATTAAAGCTACTTCAAGTCTTTCAATCTCACTAAAATCTTTAACAATTACTGGAACAACAGATAAATTTGCAATTTTTGCAGCTCTGTATCTTCTTTCTCCAGCAATAATTGAATATTTATCATTTTCAACTTTTTCAACTAGGAGAGGTTGTAATATTCCTTGGTTTTGAATTGATATAGATAATTCATTTAATGCTACCTCATCAAAGTGTTTTCTTGGTTGTGAAGGGTTGGTAATTATTTTATCAAGAGATAAGTGTAATATTTCTTGTCCAGATTTTTCTGCTACAGTTAAAACTTCGGTACCAATTTCACTTTTTATAAAGTCCATGGAATAATCTCCAATAAGAGAATTCATTCCTTTACCTAGACCTTTCTTTATTCTATTCGACACGGTTTATAACCTCCTCAGCAAAACTCATATAAGCTTTTGCTCCAGAACAATTTGCATCATATGCAAATATGGGAAGCCCATGGGAAGGAGCTTCAGATAATCTTACATTTCGTGGAATAATACTTTTGAATACTTTTTCTGAAAAGTAATTACTAACATCTTCCACTACTTCATATGCTAATTTATTTCTCTTGCTATACATAGTAAAAAGTATACCTAGAAAATCTAAGCTAGGATTAAGGGATCTTCTAACACTAGCAACAGTTCTCATTACTTGGTTCAACCCTTCCATTGCAAGATATTCACATTGCAGTGGTATAATAACATGTTGAGCCCAAACTAGGGCATTTACTGTTACTAGACCAACTGATGGAGGACAATCTCCTAATATATAGTCATATTCTTCATCTAGGGGTGCAAGCACTTCTCGTACAAAGAAATTTCTATTATCTTCATCAACCAATTCTACATTCAATCCTGCAATGTTGATATTACCAGAAAGGACATATAAATTTGTTATGCTTGTGGACTGACAAGCTTCTACAGCGCTAATTTGTTTTGTTATTACTTCATATACTCCAGGGATACTTCCATCTGCTGATACAGAACTAGTTAAATTTCCTTGAGAGTCAAAATCAACAAGTAATACTTTTTTACCTAATTTAGCTAGAGCCGCACCTAAGCTAACAACACTAGTTGTTTTTCCGACTCCACCTTTCTGATTTAAAAAAATAATTTTATTTGCACTCATATAAATTAATATAAGCTATAAATGAAATTATGTCAGTATAAAAATTTAAAATCAGAATAACCTCTTCATTTTATTGATATTTTAACAAATAATAATTAATATAAAAAAGCCTATTAATTAGGTAGACTTCTAAAAGTCTTTTAGTTATATTTATTGTATATACATTATAAAGATGTAATTAGAAATTTTAAGTAAAATATATTTTACAGGAGATACTATCATGGAAGAGAAAGTAGTTTTAGCTTTAAACGAAATCAGACCATCACTACAGGCTGATGGTGGAGATTTAGAATACATAAAGATGGAAAACAACATTGTTTATGTTAAACTTGTTGGCGCTTGTGCAGGTTGCCCAATGTCACAAATGACTCTAAAGGGTGGAGTAGAACGTTATCTTCAAGATAAAGTTGATGCAAACCTTATTGTAGAGAACATTTAATAGCAATATAAAAAAAATAGCAGGTTTTATAAAAAAAAAGTATACAAATCATCAATACAGTTATATTATAAAGTGTCTTCTGTTATTTACTACCCATTTTAATACTGTTTTCTAAACAGTTTTAGAATGGGTTATTTTTTTCTTAAAGACAGTAGATCTAATTTATTATTGGCTTAATCAACACAACAACTTATCATCTCAGATATTTAATTGCCAAAAAAGAAATCATATACTATAGCAATTCTCATGTTTCACGTGAAACATTATCAATCCACTAATCTTAGAGTATAAACTTCACTAACTATTTCTATTATAATCTAAACAATTTCTTATATCACACTCTCAACTTAATTAATTTGAATATATCCAATAAGAGGAAGGATTTTCGATGAACTTATCATTCATGATTTTGATTTACTAATCAATCAAAATAATAAGTAATAATCACATTCTCAACTATAACAATTCCTAAACCATCCTTTAATAACAAAAAAAATTGTAATATCTACAAAAACTATCCCTCCCCTACCCTATTTTTAGCTCTTTTATTCAATATTAATCCTAAAGTCCTCGTTTTTTTTAGGTTCAGTCAATATTGATTAGAAATTTGTGTCTAATTTCCTATTTAATTTCTTTTACAGTAAGTAATTAAGCAATACACTATTCTATATAGTTACTATTAATAGTAACAGATTTACTTGAGCAACTTTATTTTGTATCTACTCTTAGAGTATATAAAAACCACTCTTAGTATATTAAGAGTGGTTTTTATTGGTAATATTATTACCTTTTATATTTATCTATCATTTTCGCCCTTTTTTTGGGGTAAAACTCAAGATATTTACAATTTTAGATATTTAGTTATCTAGTAAGAAATTAATCATTATTTGATGAACTTTCTTCACTATCAACAGTTTCACCTTCAACTTCTTTATCTATCTCAGATGAAGCACTAACTTCCTCAGTATTTTCTGGTAGGGTAGGGACTTCTTCCTCGTCATCTTCAGTTTCTAAAGCAGTCTGAGCTATAGCTACAATGTTATCATTCTCATTTCTAAGAGTAACAACTCTTACACCAGCTGCAGTTCTACCTTGAATAGAAATATCTTTAACGTGAACTCTAACAGTTAAACCCTGCATTGTTACACATACAATATCATTCTCTTCATTAACAGATAATGCGCTGATAATATAACCAGAATTACTATCAACCCTAAAGATCTTTTGACCAAGAGTTCCTCTATTGTGTTCCATAAATTGGTCAAAGTTAACTTGTTTACCTTTACCATTTACAGTAACCATAAGAGCTCTCTTATTCTCTTCTACCTTTAATAAGCCAGCTAGTTCATCACCTTCTCTTAAGCTAATTCCTCTAACACCACGAGTTACACGGCCCATAGAACGAACTTGAGAGGCTGCCATAAGAAGACCTAGACCATTTCTAGTAATTAATAATACTTGATCATCTTCATCAACAAATTCACAGTGTAGTAACTCATCATCTTCATCAAGAATAATAGCCTTAACACCTCTTTGTTTAGCATTTCTAAATACACTAAGA
This sequence comes from Sphaerochaetaceae bacterium, assembly GCA_963678765.2. Lineage (GTDB taxonomy): Bacteria > Spirochaetota > Spirochaetia > Sphaerochaetales > Sphaerochaetaceae > Pleomorphochaeta. The sequence continues at coordinate 268,690 of CAXXVM010000007.1, forward strand.
TTACATCTTTTTACAACACCCTGACGAGTTGCCATCATTAAGAATCTATTTTCATCAAATTCATCAAAATGAATAATTCCAGTAATTTTTTCATCATTTGTAATTTGAATCAAATTCTTGATACTTGTACCCTTGGCATATTTTGAACCTTCAGGAATATCAAATACTTTAGTGTAATAAGCTTTACCAGCACTAGTTATGAACATTACAATTTCATGAGTTGATGATATAAACATCTGCTCAACAAAGTCGTTATCTTGTAGTTTAGCAGTTCTAGAACCTTTTCCACCTCTTCCTTGAGCATTATACTCTTCAACAGGAATACGCTTTGCAAAGCCTTTATTACTAATTAATACAACAACCTGTTCTTCTTTAATAAAGTCGCCAATATTTTTCTGACTAAGTTCTTCAACTCTAATTTCAGTTAAACGACGGTCTTTAGAAGATAATCTTGCACACATTTCTTTAGTCTCAACAGATACAACTTCAAGAAGTTTTTCCTTATGAGCTAATAAATCTTCAAGGTAAGCTATTTTTTGTTCTAAATCAGCTAATTCATCAATAATTTTACTTGCTTCAAGATGTGATAATCTACCAAGCTTCATATCTATGATAGCACCAGCTTGAATCTCATCAAGATTAAAAGTTTCTTGTAATTGAATAGATGCTTGAGCATTATTAGAACTGCTTTTAATAATAGCAATTACTTCATCAATATTATCTAGACCAATCTTTAGTCCTTCTAATACATGAGCTCTCTCTTGTGCTTTTTTAAGGTCAAATTTACTTCTTCTTGTTATAACATCTTCTCTATGCTGAATATAATATACAAGCATTTGTTTTAGGTTTAACAATTGAGGTCTACCATTAACAAGAGCAAGGTTATTAACATTAAAGTTAGTTTGTAATGCAGTTCTAGAGAATAATAAATTCAATACAACAAGAGCTTCTGCTCCAGCTTTTAATTCAACAACTAATCTAATACCATTTCTATCTGATTCATCTTTTACAGCAGCAATGTTAGGAATTGAGTTATCTTTTCTTAAAGTATCAATTTTTTTAACTAGTTCTTGTTTGTTAACTTGGTAAGGAAGTTCGGTAAATACAATTTGATCTCTACCATGTTCATGAACTTCAATTTCATAACGAGATCTGATTACAATTTTACCTCTACCTGTTGTAAAAGCATCCCTAATTCCACTCATACCATAAATGATACCAGCTGTTGGGAAATCAGGTCCCTTCATGTAATTCATTAGCTCAGTTATAGTTATATCTGGGTCTTTAATTACAGCTTCAATTGCATCACAAATTTCTTGTAAATTATGTGGAGGCATGTTTGTAGCCATACCAACTGCGATACCACTTGTACCATTAGCTAATAAAAATGGGAAAGCTGCAGGTAATACTGTAGGTTCAGTCATAGAATCATCATAGTTAGGTCCAAAATCAACTGTATTTTTGTTGATATCGACCAACATTTCTTCGCCGACTTTACTCATCTTAGATTCTGTATATCTCATTGCTGCAGGTGGATCACCATCAATAGAACCAAAGTTACCTTGAGGGCTAACTACAGGATATCTTAATGAAAAATCCTGTGCTAAACGTACAAGTGCTTCATAAACAGAAGCATCCCCATGTGGATGGTATTTACCAAGTACGTCACCAACAATTCTTGCACATTTTTTATTTGGTCCGCTAGATTTTAATCCCATATCAAACATATCGAATAAAATTCTTCTATGTACAGGTTTTAATCCATCACGAACATCAGGAAGTGCTCTTGAAACAATAACTGACATGGCATAATTAAGGTATGAAGTCTTCATTTCCTTAGATACGTCAACAACTATTGTTCTCTCATCCTTTTCGTTTATTTGATCGTCCATTTTGACTTCCTTTTATACGTCTAAATTGTCTACATATTGTGCATTAGCTTCGATAAATTCTCTTCTAGGAGGTACTTCTTCCCCCATTAGCATAGAGAATACTCTATCAGCTTCTTCTGCATCATCTAAGTGAATTCTACTGATCATTCTTGTTTCAGGATTCATAGTTGTTTCCCAAAGTTGTTCAGGATTCATTTCACCAAGACCTTTGTATCTTTGTATTGAAACACCCTTAGAAGAATCATCAATATTGTTTTCTTCTAAAATACGAACTCTTGCATCTTCATCATATGCATAGAATTCTTTTCTATTGATTGTAATCTTATATAGAGGAGGCATTGCAAAATAAACATAACCAGCCTCAATTAAAGGTCTCATGTATCTAAAGAAGAATGTTAATAATAGTGTTCTAATGTGAGATCCATCAACATCAGCATCAGCCATAATAATAACTTTATGATATCTAACTTTTTCAATGTTAAATGTTGGGCCATCATCCTCATTTGCAGGAATAGCTACACCATCTTCATCAATTTCATCTTCATCTGTTACTGAGTTATTATATCGAGTAATACCTGCTGCAATTGTTTGAATAATAGGTTGAAGTTTATCATTTCCGATAACTTTATACTCTTGAGCTTTTTCAACGTTGAGCATTTTACCCCAAAGAGGAAGAATAGCTTGGAAAGAACGGTCTCTGCCTTGTTTTGCAGAACCACCGGCACTATCACCCTCAACTATGAATACTTCACACTTAGCAGGGTCTTTTTCACTACATACAGCTAATTTTCCAGGAAGTCCGCCGCCATCATTTTTTTTACGAATCTGTTCTCGTGCTTTTCTAGCTGCAATTCTACCTTGAGCTGCGCTAATTATTTTTGTTAAAATAGTTTCTGCAACATTTGGATATTCATCAAAGTAGTTACCAAGTTGTTCGTATACAAGAGATTGTACAATACCTGCAACAGCTGAATTACCAAGTTTCATCTTTGTCTGACCTTCAAATTGAGGTTCAGGCATTTTTACTGAAATAATTGCAGTAATACCTTCAGAGATATCAGTTGAATCCAATTTTTCATTGAATTTCTTTAATAATTTAGGGTTTTTCTGTAATTGGTTGTTAACTGTTCGTGAAAGTCCAGCTCTAAAGCCTGATAAGTGAGTACCACCTTCTCTTGTGTTAATGTTGTTAACAAAGGTAATAATCTTTTGATCATACTTATCATTGTACTGTAGTGCAATTTCTACGTTAATAGAATTCTTTTCACCTTCAAAATGAATTGGTGTTTCATGAATTACTTTTTTATATTCATTTAAGTAAACAACAAATTCACCTAAACCACCTTCAGCGTGATAAGTTTCTGATCTAACGTTTTTAGGATCTCTAGAATCTTCAATTGAGATTCTTAATCCTTTATTAAGATAAGATAATTCTTTAAATCTACTTGAGAGAACTTCATAACTAAAACTGTTTGCTTCCATGATTGAAAAATCAGGTTTAAAAGTTACTACAGTTCCTGTAAGATCTGTTGTTCCAATTTTTGCAACAGGAGCTTCTGCAATACCTTTATGGTAAACTTGATGAAAAACATCAGGAGCTCTTAATACTCTTACTTCCATCCATTCTGATAGCGCATTAACACAAGATACACCAACACCATGTAAACCACCAGATACTTTATAAGCACTTTTGTTAAATTTACCTCCGGCATGGAGCTGAGTTAATACAACCTCAAGTGTGCTCTTGTGTTCACTTGGATGCATTTCTACAGGAATACCACGTCCATCATCCTTTACGGAACAGACTTCATTCCCATTTTCATCTAATGATAAAGTTACTTCAATGTGAGTACAGAATCCAGCCATAGCTTCATCAATACTATTATCTATAACTTCATAAACTAAATGATGTAATCCATCGATGCCGGTTGAACCAATGTACATACCTGGTCTAACACGTACCGCTTCAAGTCCTTTTAAAACTTGAATGTTATTGGCACCATAGTCTTGAACTTCTTCCTTTTCAATGCTATTTTCTAGCTCTGAAGATTCCAAAGAAGACTCATCCTTATTCATTCCTTCTATCATGATAATTCCTTATTTGATATATAAATCAATGCATCTACACAACGTAAAAAAAACATTAATTTATCCTCTTTATTATAGCAAAAAATACATTTTGTTACAAGAGATTTATTTTGTTATTAAAACATATGTAAATCTTGTCCTTGAAAAAAAATACAATTAAAAAAAGTGCTATTTTTTTTATGATATAAAAGCTTTTCTAAATAATACTTGCAAGCATTATTCATAAAGGTTAAAATGCTTTTATGGATAAAAACTACGACAAATATAATGCCATATGGCAAGAGATAATATCTGCACTTGAAGAGAGTAATAAAATCAGTGCTAGCTTTATTGAAAGAGTAGCTTTCGATAATTTAAATGGCAATAAATTTATTGTTGCATCTACTAGTAATTTCACTTCAAGTTATTTTGAAAAATCAAAAAATTTTATTAATGAAAAATTAAAAGAATTTTCTAATGAAGATTTATCAGTAGAATTTATTACAAAAAGTATAGATTATGTTGACAATTTAAAGTCTAAAAGAGCTGAAGAGAGTAAAGTAAACGAAGATTATACTAATGATTTAGTAGAAAAAGAAATAAGTACTAATACTCAACCTAAGAATATTGTAAATACCAATATAAACAGTAAAAAAATAGCAAATTCATTTATTAATAATAAAAATGATTATAAGAATATAAAAATAGAAAAAGTTAAAGAATTAAGAAAATTCTCCAACCTAAATGAACGTTATACATTTGACTCTTTTATATACGGAGAAAATACTACATTTACCTATAATATTGCTTACACAATTGCAAAAAACCCAGGTATAACATATAATCCATGCTTAATATATGGAGGAGTTGGTTTAGGAAAAACTCACCTTCTTCAATCAATCGGTAACTATATTTGTCAAAATTCAACTCGACTTAAAGTAATATATGTTACAGCAGAAGCTTTTACTAATGAATTTATATCAGCACTTAGAAAAGACCAAATTGGTAGCTTTAAAAATAAATATAGAAAAGTAGATGTTCTTTTAATCGATGATATACATTTTCTTCAAAATAAAGAAAGTACTCAAGAAGAATTATTTCATACTTTTAATGATTTATATGAAACAAAGAGGCAAATGGTTTTCACTTGTGATAGACCAATCAGTGAATTAAAAAATATTACCGATCGTCTTTTATCTAGATTTGGTCGTGGTATGAATATTGATTTAAAACCACCTACCTATGAAACAAAATTTGCTATTTTAAAACAAAAAAGTATTGAGCAAAATATAAAACTTGATGATAAAGTTATTGATTATTTATGCTTAAATATTAATACAAATGTTCGTGATTTAGAAGCAGCTCTTACAAAACTTGGAGCATTCCAAGACTTCATAAAAACGGATATTACAGTTGAAAAAGCAATGGATTTAATAGCACCTTCTGCCTCTCAATTAGAGAAGCAAAAAGTAACTTTTACAGTCGATGAAATCATTAGAGAAACTGCTAATTATTATGAGCAATCTCACTATGATTTAAAGAGTCGAAAAAGAACTAGAAAATTTGTAATTCCACGTCAAATTGCAATCTATATTTCCCGAGTTTTAACCGACCTTTCTACAACAGAAATTGGTGCAGATTTCTCAAGAGATCATACTACAATAATGCATGCAATTGAAAAAGTTGAATCAGATATTAAAACAAATCCTGAGGTAGCAAAAAGTATTAAAGACATTATTGAGAAACTAAAAACAAAAGAATAATTTTGTAAAATATTTTTGAAATATTCACAGCTCATTTTCACATATGGGCTGTTTTTTTATCTTAATTTCATGCATTTTTTAAATTAAATCGCAAATAATTAATAAGTATTTTTAAGTGTAAAAACAGGAGTAATATTGATAATTTAAAACCTTATATTTTATTAGATTTTAATGATTTTTAATATTTTTTACACACTTGCTTGTGGATAACTTGTGGATAAGTCCCCCTTTGCTTGTGGATAACTTGTGGATAACTCTCTTTTTCTTGTGGATAAGTTGTGGATAACTTGTGGACTTTTTATATTTAAGGTATAAAATGCTTGTGGATAAGTTGTGGATAACTTGTGGATAACTATGCTCTCCTTGTGGATAACTTTCAAAAAGAGCATTTGCTTGTGGATAACCTGTGGATAACTATACCACTTATGCACAGGTTATCCACAAGTTATCCACAGGCAAAATTATTTTAATTGTAGATGGGCTAAAAATTTAACAGAGTTATCCACATTATCCACAAGCCCTACTACTACTACTACTAAAATAAAGATTAATAATAGGAGAATCGAAAAATTGAAATTTGTTTGTGAAAAAGACTTATTAATTCAACAATTGAATAATGCTAAGGAATTTGCTAATTCAAAAAGCTCTTTATCTATAAATGCAAATGTGTATTTAAAGACTACTTCAAATAGCTTAATTATCAAAACTACTAACGGAAATATGGGTTTTACCAATATATTAAGCGTAACTACTCTTGAAGACGGAGAAACCACTGTATCATGTGATAAATTAAATGATGTTTTAAAAGCTTTTACAGGAATTTCACACATTATCATTGAATCAAAAAAAGATAATATTTTAATTCTTCCTAAAGATTCTAATAAAACTTTTAACTTTGAAATTAAAACTATTGATACATCTGAATTCCCAGAGATGGAAACAGCAGAGAACAAAGAGTTCTTTAGTCTATCTTCAAAAGACTTTTTAGAGATGATAAAACAGACTGATTTTGCAGCTAGTAAGGATGAAACTAGACACTATCTTTGTGGTCTATTTTTCCAAAGAACTGAAGAGGGAATTTCTATGGTTGCAACTGATGGAAAACGTCTATCTTTAATCAATAAAAAAACAAGTGAAACATTAACTAATTTTGCACCTGTAACTATTCCAAATAAATTTGTTTCAATACTTAAACACCTACTTCCATCTACAGGTGATTTTGATATTGCTTTAGAAAAAAATATCATTGCAATAAGAATTGAAGATCATACATTTATGTACTCATCTCTTGTTGAAAAAGGTTTCCCTGTTTATACAAGAATTATTCCTGAAAATCAAAAATACAAATGTATTTTAAATCTTAATGATACTATTGAAGCTGTTAAGCGTGTTAGTCTTTTTGTAATTGATAAATCCTATAGAATTTTTCTACAAATTGCTAATAATAAATTAACACTTACTAGTGATGAAACAGAACAAGGTGAAGCAGTTGAAGAGTTAAATTGTGATTTTAATGGTGAAGATGTAACAATAGCTGTAAATTACAATTTCTTATTAGATCCTCTAAAAGTAATGGAGGGACAATATTTCTCTATTAACTTTGATAGTGCTCAAAGAACTTTAAAATTACTAAGTGAAGATGCAACTAATGATTATTTACATGTAGTTATGCCTATTCAACAAGTATAGTTTTAATAATTATTATAATTTAACAATCAAAAGAAGACGTTTTAAAATAAATACCTAAAACGACTTCTTTTTTTATTTCCTTTACTATCTGTTTCCTGTATAATAAATTTAAGAATAAGAACATCGGGGGATTATGGTTTCATCCATAAAATAGTATGAAATTTATAAAAGTTAGCTCGACAAACTTTCGCAACCTAGAATTGTCTACTGAAATAAATGTTGATCATAAAAAAGTTTTACTCATTGGTGATAATGGTCAGGGTAAGACTAATTTCCTTGAGCTTTTATATTTACTTTGTTATGGAAATTCTTTTAGAACCAATAATCTTAGAGATCTTTTAGCCTTTGGTAAAAAAACATTCTATATCTCAGGTGTTTTTGAAGATGAGCGAGGTTTAAAGCGAGATATTAGTTTTTTATATAAAAACAGTAAGCGTGTTATCAAAATAGATAATAAGCAAATAACCGATAGAAAAGAATTAATTTATAATATTCCCTGTATTGTCTTTTCTCACAGTGATCTTGATTTTGTTAATGGGCAACCCGAGGAGAGACGAAAGTTCTTTAATCAAACTTTGAGTATGTATGATAAATTGTTTTTTGATGATTTTCGGTATTATTCAAAAATCTTAAAACAGAAAAATATGGCACTCAAAAACTCTCAAGTAGAATTATTACCTATCTATGATCAACTTCTCTCTCAGTATGGTTTAAACATTATGAGAGCAAGAATTAAAGCTGTTTATGAGATGAATCAAATCTTTCCTGACTTGTATGAAAAAGTTTCGGGAATAAAAAATGTAAAAATAAAATATGCTCCGTCATGGAAAAATTGTTCAACTGAGGAAGATATTCAAAAAATTTTAGAAAAAAATCGTGATAGAGATTTAATTTTAAAATTTAATACTACAGGAATCTCTAGAGATAAATTTAAAATTGTTAGTGACAATGGTGATTTATCTTCATCTGGTTCAACCGGTCAACTTCGTCTAGCTTCCTTAGTTTTAAGAGCAACTCAGAGTCAATTTTATAAAAAGAAAACAGGCAAAGAACCAGTTTTATTGGTTGATGATGTACTTCTTGAGCTAGATATAAAAAAAAGAAGTACTTTTTTATCACTTTTAGAGGGTTACTCCCAGGCATTTTTTACTTTTCTTCCAAAGGAACAGTATTTTACTGAGAATTTTGAAGATACAGATAAAATGGTCCTAAGTGTGAAAGATGGGGGATTTATCTAAGATGTTTCAAGATGATGATGATAAGCGAATTGCTGTTAATGATGCTATGAGTTCAAAGGAACTTATTAAAATTTTTCTAAATAAACTTCATGTAGAACAAAACGATGAGTTGAATTTAGTGTTAAATTGGAATAAAATTGTGCAAGGCGAGTTATCTAAACACTTGAAAGTAAAAGAAATTAAGTTTAATACTGTAATTATTAGAGCGGATCATCCAGCATGGGCTCAAAAGGGTAATTTAAAGAAAGTTAGGATATTGAGTAAAATACAAAAAGAATTTCCATCTTTAGGTATTCAATCAATAAAGATAATTTGTGGATAAACCCTTGACTCATATCAATGTGATATATATACTGAGCCACTCAGAGGGGTTGTGCCCTAAAAATAAGAAATCTAAAGCGCGTGAGCGATAAATATTGGAGATAAGAGATGAGTTATAAAGGAAAAAGAACCTACCAGCCAAGTAAAGTAAAAAGAAACAGAAAGTTTGGTTTCCGTGCAAGAATGGCAACACCAGGTGGTCGTTCAATTTTAGCAAGAAGAAGAGCTAAAGGAAGACATAAATTGTCTGTTTGTGATGAGAAAAAGCCTTTCTAAGAAAGAAATTATAAAAAAACAATCAGAAATTAACAGAGCTTTCAAAGCAGGACAGAAATACTCTCGTCATGGTTTAAAGCTCATTGTTACATCAAATGATTTACCTTTTAGTCGAATAATTGTAATTCCCGTAAAACATTATGGTAATGCAGTACAGCGTAATAGAATACGACGACAATTAAAAGAAATCTGGAGATGTGATAAAGAAAATTTTAAATCTGGTTATGATTTTGTGTTTTTGGTATATCCAGGAAAGGTTGTTGAATATTCTCAACAAAAGAAGAAACTCATAGATCTCTGTGTTGAAGCTGGGGTATACAATAAATAATCCACTTTTGACGCTTTTTTTTTAATTTGATATTTCTAATTTCATTTCCTGTATATAGAGTACCGTTAAACATACTCTACAGGAGTAATTATGGAAAAAAATACAGTTTTAGCGATATTACTGTCTGTTGTTGTAATAGCAGGGGGAATGTTTGTTCAAACAAAATTCTTTCTGCCAACACAAGAAGAAATAGCTGCACAACAAGCAGTTGCTGAGAGTCAAGAAGCAACTACACAACAGAGTTCTTCAGCATCTAGTGCATCAGCTGGCGTTGATGCTTCTGCAATAACATATACTGGTTCTAGTGAAACATCTTACGTTTCAGCAGATAAGGCTTGGAATTCTGGGCTACCAGGATCTATTGTAGCAGTTAATGATAATGCAAAAGATACATCATTTGTAATTGATACAGATGTATTTAGTGTTACCTTTGATACTAAAGGTGCTTCAGTTTCATCTATTAAATTAAAAGATCATACTGATGCTAATAACAATCCTGTTGATTTAATATTTAAAGGTGATTCCGATAAAAATGCATTCTTAATGTATGCAGGTTCAGATAGAACTAATCCTATCGATGCCCTATACAATTACTCTACTCAGGGTAATAAAGTAATCTTTACAAAAACATTTGCAACTCTTGATAGTGATGGTAATCCATCTAGTTCATTTGATGTAACAAAAACTTATACTTTTGGCGACAAGGACTATTTATTCCAAGTAGACATTGAAATGGCTAATAGTGTAAACAAAGCACTTCCACTAAACTTCGGAAATGAAGCATATACCTTAGCTTTTGAACCTCAATTAGGTCCATCTTTTGAGGAAATGCCAAATAATAACTATACTTATCGTCGTTTATACGCAAAATATGATGGTGATAAGAATAAAAAACAATTAAAAGTTGGTGATGTTTTAAATATTGATGAGTATGTAACTTGGACAGCTTTAGCTGGTAAATACTTTAGTGTAATTGCTATTCCTGATGCTACAAAATACAATATTACTTTAACACAATCAGAAAACACAGATGGTCTTTCTCAAGAGAACGGTATGTATTATACACGTCCTTCTATGAACAGTGCTTTTAATAAAGATACATTTAGATTCTATGTAGGACCTAAACTATCTGGTGATATGAAAATATACAATAAAGCATCTGATAATGGTTTTGGTCTATCTGGTTTAAATCTAGAGAAAGCTCTTGATACTTCTACTTGGTTAAACTGGTTAGAAAGTATTCTTAAATGGTCTCTTCAGATGTTGTATAAGTTAATACCAAACTATGGTGTTGCTATTATCTTATTAACAATTATCTTAAAAATTATTATAAGTCCTTTAACTAAGAAAAGTATGGAAAGTACTAAAAAGATGAGTGCTCTTGGCCCTCAGATGGAAGAGTTAAAAGAAAAATATAAAGATAATCCTGAAAAATTAAACAAAGAAACAAGTGCTTTATACCAAAGAGAAAAAATTAATCCTCTAGGCGGTTGTCTACCTATGTTAATTCAATTCCCTATTTTGATAGCATTCTATGGTCTATTAAATAAGAACTTTGAATTAAGAGGAGCTATGTTTATCCCTGGATGGATTCCAGATTTATCACAACCTGATCAAGTATTAAGTTGGGGATTAAATTTACCATTCATTGGTACACAATTACACTTATTACCTATTTTCTATACTGTAAGTATGATTTTCTCAATGAAAATTACACAGACAGGACAATCAGCTGGTGCTGGACAAACAGAAAGTATGATGAAAATAATGACATACGGTATGCCTATTATGTTCTTCTTCGTTCTTTATAATGCTCCATCTGGTCTACTATTATATTGGTCAGTTATGAACGCAATTAGTATTGGTCAACAGGTTTATACAAACAATAAAAAAGAACCTCCTAAAAAACCAACTAATGTAAAAGCTATAACAGCTGCAAAGAAAAAAAAGAAAAAATAGTTTTTAGGGATATTTTTTAAGAAATTTTATAAGCGAGGAGTAATTTTAACTAAAATTACTCTTTCGCATCGGAGAAAATATATGACTAGAGAATTCGAAGGCCGAACAGAGCAAGCTGCAATTGATAAAGCTATTGAAGAATTACAGATTGAAAGAGAAGATTTTGATATTGAGATTCTAGAACCTGTTAAAAAAGGCTTCTTCAAAAAAAACGTTAGAATTCGTATCCATTATAATGATGGTAGTGAAGAAGTAGTAAAAAAGGCAGTTAATAAAAAACAAGCTCCATTAAACAGTGAGTTTGAAGAAAAAGTAATTACCTTTGTTACTGGCTTATTAGATAAAATGGGTTTCCCTGGAACAGTATCTGTATCATTTAGAAAAGAATCAAAGATTGGTTTAACAATCGATAGCGATTTTTCTTCAATCATTATTGGTCGAAAGGGTAAAAACCTTGATGCAATTCAATTATTAACAAATGTATTTGTTGGTAGAATTGATCCAGACCAAAAAGTAATTATTGATAGTGAAAATTACAGAATGCGTCATGAAGAGCAGATTATTAGAATTGCTTACAAGACTGCAGAACAGGTTAAATATAACGGTAGAAGCCGTTTATTAGAGCCTATGAACCCTTTTGAAAGACGTTTAGTACATACAGCTTTAAATGAATTTGAAGGTGTTGAAACAAAGAGTGAAGGTGAAAGTCTTTACAAACAAATTAGAATTATACCTATACGTAAGTAAGTAATTTCTAATTTCATAAAGGAATCTTAACTATTAATTTAGATTAGGATTCTTTTTTTATCTCTTTATTCAATAAGTATTTTTCTTGACTCTTTGATTTAGGTAAAGTAGTCTTTTAGTTAGTAAAACTAGTTATTAGGAGGCTTACTATTAATATTAAAAGAAATGCATTACTAATTTTATTAGTAATAGATATGTTTTTTATTCCAAATTTATTTGCAGCAACATCGGATAATGAGAGTTCTGTTGATCTATATGTGACTTTGCCTTCTACCGATTATATGCCCATTATTTATTATAATGGTGTTGTATTGGGTCAAAAATCAAATATTACAGATAATAATAATAAGCCTTTTGTTATAACAAAAAATGGAAACACTCTTCCTTTCACAGTTTATATTCTAGGAAATGAAGGAGTTTCTAAAAATATTGAAATAACAATTACTGGTAGTTATTTTAAAAAGATAAGTGCCACAAATAATTTAGTTATATCAGATGTTTATGCTTATCCTCAGCTTTTAGATGAAACTTCAATTAATACATTAAATAAATCCTTAAGCTATAGAATTTTTATACCTAGAGGTATACATACTTCTACAACAAATATAATTGCATCCTATTTCAAACTCTCGTGGAATGGTAATCCTGATATAGAATCAGGTTCTTATAAAACATCAATTGATGTAAGTTATTCAGTTCTTGATTAATTCATAATCAATAGAAAAAAAAGAGCCTAGAAAAAATCTAGGCCTTAATTAATAGTTTTTAACTATTTCTTTAGTGTAATGATTTGTTCCCATGGTGTATTTTCTTTACCAAAGTGACCATAATTATCATTTTCTCTATAGATTGGTCTTAATAAATCAAGAGTTCTAATAATTCCACTAGGAGTTAAATCAAAATTGTTTTTTACAATTTCTCCTAATTCTTTGTGAGAATATTTACTTGTACCAAAAGTATCTACTAGAACAGAAACTGGTTCAGGAACACCGATTGCATATGCTAGTTCAACTTCACATCTTTCGCAAAGTTTATTTGCAACAAGGTTTTTTGCAATGTATCTAGCCATATATGCAGCAGATCTGTCAACTTTTGATGGATCTTTTCCTGAGAATGCTCCACCACCGTGACGTCCCATACCACCATATGTGTCAACAATAATTTTTCTTCCTGTTAAACCTGTATCACCATCAGGACCACCAATAACAAATCTTCCTGTTGGATTGATAAAGTATTCAGTATCTTCATCAAGAAGTCCTGTAGGCTCAAGAACTGGCTTTATAACGTTTTCTATTAAGTATTGTGATAATTCATCACGAGATACACTATCGCTATGTTGATGAGACATTACAACATTAGTAATTCTAATTGGTTTATTTGCTTCATCATATTCTACAGATACTTGGCTTTTTGAATCTGGTCTAAGGAAATCAACTGCTTTAGATTTTCTAAGTTCTGCAGCTTTTTTCAATAACATGTGTGAATACATGATTGGAGTTGGCATAAATTGTTCAGTTTCATTACAAGCAAAACCAAACATCATTCCTTGATCTCCAGCACCTTGAGCACCAAAAAGATTATCAGAGGCTGTAACACCTTGAGCAATATCAGGAGATTGAGTGTGGATTAAATTTGTAATTTTAACGCTTTTAGCATCAAAACCTGTTGAATCTTCAGTATAACCAATATCTGTTATAACTTCTCGTACAATTGAATCAACATCAATAACAGCTTTTGTTGTTATTTCACCAGCTATTACAACAGTGTTTGTTGTAGCTAAAGTTTCACATGCAACCCTAGATGTTGGATCTTGAGCTAAACAAGCATCAAGAATAGCATCACTAATCTGGTCACAAACTTTATCAGGGTGTCCCTCTGATACTGATTCCGATGTAAATACATGGTGTTTTGGATTCTTTATAATCATAAAAGTCCTTCCTTATAATTTTACTGGAAGGGGGCTTGAGGCTAGGTAATATATAAAAAGACTTACTAGTCTCCTCCCTCTTTAGCAGTTTATTTATCGTCCGCAAGCCGGGAGGCTATCAAATCGACGTTGTAAACAATATAGTAATAAAAATTGAAATAGTAAACGGTCAAAAAGCAATACTTGTGTAAAAACTTTTAAATGACGTGATTTATAGAAATATGATATACTCGAAATAAGGTGGAGCGATATAGATGAATTCCTATAAAATAATTGGCAAAAATAAAGTTAGTGGAGAAGTTAATATAAGTGGTAATAAAAATGCTGCACTACCTTTAATTGCAGCCTCTTTATTAACCGATGAGGAAATAATATTAAATAACGTTCCACATATTGCAGATGTTGATACCATGTTGTATTTGCTCTCTTTACTAGGCTCTTCTGTAAAAAGAGAAGAAAATACAGTTATAATTAAAAGTGGAAACAGATTTAATAAACTAACAGATGCTAGTGTAGATCTCATAAGAGGTTCAATTTTATTTCTTGGGCCTTTAATTTCATTCTTTAAAACTGTTGAATTAGCTCCTCCTGGTGGTGATATAATTGGTTTAAGACGTCTTGATACTCATTTTTCAGCCTTAAATTCTATGGGTGCATCCTGTTTGATTGCAGAAAATGGTAATTTACGAGTACATCGTGAGAAACTAAATCCATCCGATATTTTTCTTGAAGAGGCAAGTGTTACAGCCACAGAAAATATAATTATGTGTGCCGCACTTATTGATGGTATATCAATTATTAGAAATGCTGCTTCAGAACCTCATATTCAAGATCTTTGTAATATGCTAAATCTTATGGGTGCCAAAATTGATGGAGTTGGTTCTAATTTATTAAAAATACAGGGTGTAAAAAGACTTTCAGGTTGTAATTATACAATCAGTTCTGATTATATGGAAACAGGTTCTTATATTGGCTTAGCGGCCGCAACACATGGAGAACTTTTACTACATAATGTAGATTATCAATCAATTAGAGTTATTGAGCCTAGTTTTAATAAAATTGGAATAAATTTAATCAGAATGGGTAATAATGATTTATTAGTACCTTCAAAACAAAATAGAATTATACAAAAAAGTTTTGATTCAAAGATAAATAAAATAGATGATGCACCTTGGCCAGGTTTTCCTGCAGATTTATTATCTATATTAACTGTAACCGCTACACAAATGAATGGTACAATTCTTTTACATGAAAAAATGTTTGAATCAAGAATGTATTTTGTAGATTGGTTAATTAGAATGGGTGCTGATATTATTTTATGTGATCCTCATAGGGCTGTTATTAATGGTCCTAGTAAATTAAATGGAGCTGTTGTTAGTAGTCCCGATGTAAGAGCTGGTATGGCTCTTGTTATTGCTGCATCTTGTAGTGAAGGAGAGAGTACTATTAATAATATTTATCAAATTGAGAGAGGCTATGAGAATTTAGAAGATAAATTGAGAAATATTGGTATAAATATTACAAAAACTTTATAGTGTATAATATAAATATATTTTTTACATATTTCTGATAATAATAGTTACTTTTTTGAAGTTTTTATTATATAAAATTATCATTTTTAATAAATATTTTCTAAAAAATATAACAACTTCTCTTAATTTAACTAATAATTTGGATATACATATAAGTTTACAATTATACACATTAGGGCACAATTTGGTTCCTATTTTTATACAATTATAATGAATTCATTATAAAATAGTTTTGGATGAAAAAAAGTTATCCACAAGTTATCCACAAGCAAATTTAAAATTTAAATACGTAATAATAATTAAAATAGATTAATGTATTTTCACTCTTTTGAATACAGTGTGATTTTATTAATTCTTTATAGAGTAAGTAATTATTATTCTTACATATAAAATTTCATACAGAACCTATATAATAATATATAAGTTTCATATAGAAGTTATCGTGTAGGATTTAAAAGTTATCCACAAGTTATCCACAAGCAAACCTTAGAATTCATTAATTTACATATAATAAGATATCTGTGTAATTTTCTTGTGTATTTTTAGGGTGATATGATTAAACCGCCTCTAAAAAATATAATTTTATTTAATTTTTTTATTGACATATTTATTAGCTTTGGTTAACATGTTGTTGTCGTATAACAAATACAAGGAGACTCTATATGCCATTATCATTTGTAAACCAAGGTGAAACAAGAAAAGTTATTTCTTTCCATGCAGAAGACAAATTTAGAGATCGATTACTTGCTATGGGTATTTGCCCTGGACGAACAATTAAAATAATAGATATCACACCGGCTGGAATGATTATTGAAGTGCAAAATACACGCTTCGCTTTAAATAAAGGTCTAGCCCAATTAATACAAGTTTCATAAAAATATATAAAAATAGGAGCATACAATGCACAAATTATCTGATTTGTTGGTAGGTCAGTCTTGTAAAGTGACATCATTTAATAGCGAAGGTCTAATAAGAAGAAGACTGTTGGATATGGGAATAACAACTGGGGTTAAAATTAAATTAATCAAAGTTGCTCCATTAGGAGATCCTTTAGAAGTTGAGTTAAGAGGTTATAATTTAAGTATTAGAAAAGCTGAAGCTCAATCAATAAATATAGAATTAATATAATAAAATTATAATTAGGATAATAATATCTCTTGAAATAAGGAGAATTATTTTTTAACTCAAATGTTAGCTTAAGTTAACATAAATACATATTTATAAGGATTTTTTAATGGACAAATATACTATTGCTTTAGCAGGCAATCCTAACTGTGGTAAAACAACATTGTTTAATAATATCACAGGGTCTAAACAGCATGTTGGTAACTGGCCTGGAGTTACAGTAGATAAAAAAGAAGGTGTGTGGGTAAAGCATTCAGATTTCCAAGTTATTGATTTACCTGGTACATATTCTCTTTCCCCCTATAGTGCGGAAGAAAAGATTGCAAGAGATTTTATTGTAAAAGATAGACCTTCTGTTGTTATTGATATTATAGAATCCCCTAACCTAGAGAGGAATCTTTATTTAGCTCTTCAGATTATGGAAACTGGTGTTCCTACAGTTTTAGCTCTTAATATGAGTGATGAACTTGAAAAGAAAGGTGAATATATTGATGTTAAGGGGCTTGAGAAACACTTTGGAGTTAAAGTTGTACGAATTGTAGCTAAAACTGGTAAAGGTGTAGATGAATTATTCTCCGCCGTAAAAGAGACAATTGAAAAGAATATTGTCCCACATCATTTGCCTCTATATGATAAACTTAGTACTTTAAATGATGAAGAAGTAGCTAATGCTAGATATGATGAAATAGGAAAGATAGTTCCTAAAGTATATAAAAAGAACTCAGGAATAATTAAAGAAGAAACTAATAGTAGTAAAATTGATAAGTATGTAACTTCAAAAGCTTTTGGAATTCCAATATTTGCTCTAATAATGTATTTATTATTCCAACTCAGTTTAAGTGAAAATTTATTTGGACTTGGTATCCCTGGACTTGGTATAGCATTTTCAAATTTAGTTAATTTTATATGGGAATTATTGACTAATGTAATTGCAGGTTTAATTGTAAATGCTTCTCCTTGGGCTTATGGCTTAGTAATTGATGGTATAATGGGTGGTGTTGGTGCTGTTCTAGGTTTTATGCCATTGGTATTAGTCTTATATATGTTCTTAACTATATTAGAAGATAGTGGCTATATGGCTCGTGTAGCATTTGTATTAGATAGAATATTTAGACATTTTGGATTATCTGGAAAGTCTTTTATTCCACTTTTGATGGGATTTGGTTGTAGTGTTCCAGCTATTATGGCAACAAGAACACTTGATGAGGAAAAAGATAGACATATCACAACAATTGTTACATCTTTTATTCCTTGTGGTGCTAAATTACCTATTATTGCATTATTTGTTGCAATACTCTTTCCAAAGAGCCAAACCGCAAATATTACATTTTTAATATATGCAATTACATTTATGACTGCTATTGTAGTTTCTCTTATACTTAATAAGATTTTCTATAAAGGAGCAACATCTAATTTCTTGATGGAGTTACCTCAATATAGATTCCCTACAATAAGAAGTGTATGGGACCATGGTTATGAGAAAGTTAAAGGCTTTGCTAGAAAAGCTGGAACAATTATCTTGTTATCTACAATTTTAATTTGGTTTTTAACAAACTTTAACACCGCCTCATTTACAGGTGAAAATAAAGCTAATAATGAGGATCACAGTGTAATGAGTCAAATGGATGATTCTTATATGGCTTCTCTTGGTAATTTTATATCACCAGTATTCTATCCTTTAGGCTTCCACGGTTGGAGACCCACTGTTGGTATTATTACCGGTTGGATTGCTAAAGAAAACGTTGTAGCAACTTTTGCTCAAGTTTATAATGAAGATATAAGCGAAGGTTATCTAAGAGATTACTTTGGCTCAGATCCAAGTGCTTTAGAAGACTTTGGGTTTGAAAACGGTGAATTTGATTTAGTCACAGCTGAATCTTTATATGCCGATGTATTAGCTAATGGTGAGGATGTAAATGCATTGCCATCAGTTAAGAGAGATTTAGGTGATACTAGTGCGGGCTTTGCCTACATTATGTTTAACTTATTATGTATGCCTTGTTTTGCTGCTGTTAGTGCAATGAAGACAGAGTTAAAAACAACTAAGAAGACACTTCAGGGTGTTGGAATACAAATGCTCAGTGCATATGTAGTCGCCTTAGCTGTAAGACTTATAGGATTACTCTTTGGATTTTAGGAGGCCATCAAAATGGTTGATTATATAATTGGAATTGGTACCGCAGTATTAGTTATTGGTATTGTTGTAAAAGCTCTTATTGATAAAAAGAATGGAAAACCAATTGGAGATGGATGCTCCGGGAACTGTAGTTCTTGTGGCGGTTCATGTCATGCAAACTTTGATTTTCTAACAAAGGAATAAAGTTATATATTTAGTTTGAATATAGAGTTTTGAATTCTATATACGGTATTTGATTATATTTTAAACTTTATGATTCACATTTTTTTCTTTTATTTTCGTTAAAATTGTAAATCCTACCTTTTTAAATGGGTAGGATTTACTTTGATAAAATAGTTTTATTTTTCCATTAACAATGTATGAATTGCAGAAATTGCAGCAATAGATGCAGTCTCTGCTCTTAGTATATTTGTTTTTAGTAAGACAGGATCAAATCCACTGTTTATAAGTAGATTGCACTCAGCATTGCTAAGACCTCCCTCAGATCCTATTAATAATCCAATGGGTTCATCTAGTGGGAAATCCTTAAGAAGTGTATGCAAATCTTTTTGCTCTTCTAATTCACTTTGATGGAAAAATAATAGCTTATGCTTCCATCTTGATGGTAGTTCTTCTATTTTTATGACATCGTTAAAGGTTGTTGGAACTGGTGAGCCTGATTGTTGTATAGCTTCTTTTATAATAGAATTAAATCTACTATTATCCTTTTTATCCTTTTTAGATACACAATATCTACTTTGAACTAAGGTAATAGATTGAACACCCATTTCAGTTGCCATACGTATTATTCCATCATTTTTCTTTCCCTTGCATGTACATTGGAATAAATGAATTTGTGGATACTTTCCACTGTAGGATGGGAGAGTATCTGTAGACTCTCCATCCTTGATGGAATCAAGAGGCGCAACAGAGAGGCTACAACTATCACTGTCGCCATCGATGAGTATAAGTTGGTATATTTTACCTTTATTATCTCTAGCGATGATTTTATCTCCTTTTTTAAGTCTTAAAACTTTTATAAAATATTGGCTATCTTTTTTTTCTAAGTTCAGTAAAGCCTCACCATCATATGTAGGTGGTAGAATATATTGTCTCAATTTTTATCTCTCTCTTTAATTTATAGATCTTCTAAATATGTTACAGCTGTCTTTAGGTATTCATCATATTCTGTATCAAACTTAGGACGATCTGCATAATCCATTCTATATAAATATTCATTTCTAACTAGAGAGTATAAGAAAGGTTTATAAATTTCATCTTCGTTAAATGATTTTACAAAGTTTTCAATATTCTCTTTAGAATATTTAGGATTTTCATCAACATAGTTTGAAATTAAATTGTCATTCATTATTGTTTCATATTGTTTTATTTCTTCATCAGTAAGTTCATGATCTTCAATAACAATATCAGGTGTTATCCCAATTTTGTTTATATCTGCACCACTTGGAGTATAGTAATGAGCAATTGTTAATTTAATAAGAGCATCTTTAATAGAGAATAATTGTTGCATAACTCCCTTACCAAAGGTTTGATTCCCAATAACAGTAGCTCTACCGTTGTCTTTTAATGCTCCTGTTAATATTTCAGAAGAAGATGCTGTTCCACCATTAACTAGTACAACTAGAGGGAAATCATTAGGAACTAAAGTATCTTTGGATGCTAGAGTAATTTTAGTATTCTCATTTAATGTTTTCTTATTCTGAGTTGTTAATATAGTTTGTCCATCAAGGAATAAATTAGCTATATTAGTTGCATCTGTTACAATGCCACCACCATTATTACGTAAATCAATTATAAGTGAATCAATGCCTCTATTTAGCATCTCCTGTATAGCTTTTGCTGTATCTATATCAGTTGATACAATGAATTGGTTTATTCTAATGTATCCAATATGTTCATTTATAATATCATAAATAATAGATGGAACTTTTACTAATTCTCTCTTTAATGTGATATCAAAGACTTGTTCGCCTCTATGAATAGTTAGTGTAACAAAAGTTCCTTCTTCACCTTTAAGCATATTAGAAGCCTCTGTGCCTGTTAAAGAATTAACACTTTCTCCATCGATTGCTGAAATTAAATCATTTGCCTTTAAGCCTGCTCTATCAGCAGGTCCATCTGGAAATGGTGATTCAATTTTAATCATATAAGTTTCTTTTTCGGATAAATCAACATTTTTTGGATTAGGCTTTAGTATGTATGAGCCGATTCCACTATATGTACCAAGGTTTAATTCTTCAAAGTCTTGCATTTCATCTTTTGATATATAAACTGAATATTTATCACCAAGAGCATTTACAAGAGCACTAGCTTGTTCATCAAAGGCTTTTTCTTGATCTAATTCATTAATAGAATAAGTATTAATTAAACTATAAATTGAATATAGCGCATTAAGATTAGTTCTTACATTCTCATCTAATTCTGGCGTGTTTACACTTTCCTCCACATTTTGATCTGAAGGAATTACTGTTGTTGTGGGCGATATTAAATCAAGAGGAGAGGCAATAGTATTATTGTTTTGAATATTATTATCTATCTTTGATGAAGGCTCACTTGAACCTGAAGCAAATACCAGGCTTGAAGTTAATAAAAATAAGCAAATTATATTAAAAGTTTTTTTCATACTTTTATAATACATTAAACTTTAGGAGTTGACCACTACTTTCTCTAAGGTTACACTTTCACACATGTTATTATTTACAACTTTTCCAACCTGGATTAATGCAACAATAATTCCAGGCTTACCTTTTAGATGGTATGGTCTTATGTATGTGTTAGCTTTTCTAACTACATATCTTTTATTTAGATATCAAGCAAATCATCATGCAATTGAAATAAATAGTGATGATACTCAAACATTATTTATGTATGCCATTATATTTTTACTACTAGGGGCTAGATTGTTCTCTGTACTAATTTATAATGGGAGCTCATATTATTGGACTCATCCTTGGTTAATCTTTTGGCCTTTTGAAAATGGTCAGTTTGTAGGTCTTCCTGGAATGAGTTATCATGGTGGATTAGTAGGTGCCATAATTGGTACATTAATCTATTGTAGAAAAAATAAGTTGAGCTTTTTTAAAGTTGCAGATATTGCCTGTGCTGCAATTCCATTAGGTTATACTTTTGGAAGGCTCGGTAATTTTATTAATGCAGAGTTATGGGGACGTGTCACATCCTCCTCTATAGGAATGATATTTCCTAATGCAGAAAGGTTTTCAACAAACTATGAATGGGTTAGAAATTTAGCAAATCAATTGAATATTTCGTTTGTTCAAGGTGGAGTTGTTAATTTACCACGCCATCCATCTCAATTATATGAGGCATTATTCGAAGGAATAGTACTATTTTTATTCATGTGGTTTGTAATACGCAAATTATCTAATAGAAAGTATCCTGGATTTGTATTATCTTGGTACCTAATTGGCTATGGTATTGCAAGATTCTTTATTGAATATTTTAGAGAACCTGATTCAAACCTAGGTTTTATAATACAAATGAATAAGAATTACAGTAATCCCGCTTTACTACAATCCTATTTCAATATCAGTATGGGGCAGATTTTTTGCCTATTGATGATTTTAGCAGGGGTTGTATTAATGATAATAACTAAAAAACTAAGTAAAAAAACTCAGAGGAGTGTTTCAAAATGAACGTTGACGAAAAAGTAGCTGCGCTACGAGAAAGAATGAATAAAGAAGGTATTGATGCTTATCTAATTAATGGTACAGATCCTCACAATAGTGAGTATGTATGCCCTAGATGGGAGACTCGTGCATTTATCACAGGGTTTACAGGTTCTGCAGGAACTGTATTAATTACAATGAAAAAAGCAATCCTATGGGTTGATTCACGTTATCATTTGCAGGGGGAGAAACAAATAGAAGGTACTTGTTTTACACTTGTAAAAGAGGGAATTGATGATAATCCATCTCCAACTGAATATATTGCAGCATCCCTTGAGAAAGGTTCAAAACTTGGTATTTCATCAGATACTCTTATGCTAGGTGCTAAAGAGAAGATGGAAGAAAAGTGTCCAAATATTGAAATTATTGCAACAGATGATTATCTAAATGATATCTGGAGTGATAGAGCTCCTATTCCTTGTGCACCAGTTACTGAGATGAGTGTTGAATTAACAGGTTTCTCTAGAGCTCAAAAACTTAATATGATTAGAATATATCTTGGTGAAAAACAAGTTGCATATCAATTTATTGCATCTCTTGATGATATTGCTTGGGCTCTATCTCTTAGAGGCGATGATATTAAATACAATTCTTTATTCATGGCATATTTATTTGTAACTCATGAAAAGGCTTATTTATTTACTAATAAAGATAGATTCAGTGAAGACCTATTAAAAGAAGTTGAAAAAGATGTTGAAATTTATCCTTATGAAGATGCTCCATCAATTATCCCAACACTTATCCAAGAAAACACTAAAGTAATGCTTAATAAAGATAAAGTTAATTCACTCTTTATTTCTACTTTTGAAAAATGTGAAGTAGTAAATGAAGTTGAAGTTACTACCCTTCTTAAAGCATGTAAGAATGATACTGAAATGGAAGGCGAGAGAAGAGCTCATCTATTAGATGGTGTTGCTATGGTTAACTTCTTAGCTAAGGTTGATTTTAAGAATTGTAAATTAGATGAATATGAGATTACTGAATTACTTGAAAAAGAAAGACGTAGATCTGATGAATTAGTACAATTATCATTTAATACAATTGCAGGATTTGCAGAAAATGGTGCTGTTGTTCACTATGCTGTAAAGAAAGAAACTGCTAAAACAATATCCGGTTCTGGTCTTATGGTACTAGATAGTGGGGGTTGCTATACTTGTGGTACTACTGATATAACAAGAACTCTTTTATTTGGAGAAGCAACTGCTGAACAAAAAAGAGACTATACTCTTGTATTAAAAGGTCATATGGCTCTAGCATCTCAAGTATTCCCAGAACATACAAAAGGTTATCAATTAGATGTTCTTGCAAAACAATTTATGTGGAAATATGGACTAACTTTTTTCCATGGTACAGGTCATGGTGTTGGTCACAGATTATGTGTTCATGAAGGACCACAAAGAATTTCTGTTGCACCAATCGAAGAGGATCTTAAAAAGGGTATGGTTATCAGTGATGAACCTGGTCTATATAAAGAGGGTCGTCATGGAATCAGAATTGAAAATTTAATTGCTGTACAAGAATTAAACAAAACTGAATTTGGTAAGTTCTTTGGATTTGAGACATTAACAATTTGTCCATATGAAAAAGAATTAATTGATACCACTTTATTAAGTGATGATGAATTAAATTATATTAACGAATATCATAATTGGGTTAGAACTGAATTAATGGATTTAGTTGATGAAAGTGCTGTAGAATATTTAATTAGAGCAACTTCACCTCTAACAAAGTAAGAGTGTAGTTTAAAACGATAAATTTATATATAATGCGTAAAAAGAAATAAAATCATAAGGAGCATAAACATATGGTAGATGCACTAAAGAAACACGGAAAACTTTCTAGAAAAGGTCCAGTTGTTCTTGTTATAATGGATGGTGTTGGTTTTGGTAAGTATAATAAGGGTGATGCAGTAGCTGCAGCTCAACTAGATAACTTAAAAGACTTAATGAAAACTTACCCTAATACTCAATTGAAAGCACATGGTGTTGCAGTTGGCCTTCCTAGTGATGATGATATGGGTAACAGTGAAGTTGGTCATAATGCAATGGGTTGTGGTCGTGTTTTTGCACAGGGCGCAAAATTAATTGCTGCCTCTATTGAATCAAAAGAAATGTTTGAAGGAGCAACTTGGAAGAAATTAACAAAAAATGTTGTTGATAAAACAAGTACACTACACTTTATTGGTTTACTAAGTGATGGTAATGTTCACTCTCACGTTGATACTTTAAAAGCTATGATTCTTAAAGCTAAAGAAGACGGAGTTAAGAGTGTTCGTGTTCATGCTTTATTAGACGGAAGAGATGTTGGCGAAATGAGTGCTCTTGATTACTTTGATCCTTTTGCAAAATTCTTAGAAGATTTATCTGATGATTCTTTTGATGCTAAAATTGCTTCAGGCGGTGGTCGTATGCAAATCACTATGGACCGTTATAATGCTAACTGGGACATGGTTAAAAAAGGTTGGGCAACACACGTTCTAGGTGAAGGTAGTAAATTTGAATCAGCTCATGAAGCTATTGTAAAATTAAGAGAAGAAACTGGTGCTATTGACCAAGATTTACCTCCATTTGTAATTGTTGAAGATAATAAACCTGTTGGAACAATTGAAGATGGTGATAGTGTTATCCTATTCAACTTTAGAGGTGATAGAGCTTTAGAAATTACAAAAGCTTTTGAAGCAGAAGAATTAACTGAATTCGATAGAGTTCGTGTACCAAAAGTTGAATATGCAGGTATGATGGAATACGATGGTGATTTACATGTT
The DNA here is from genome assembly GCA_963678765.2 of Sphaerochaetaceae bacterium. Taxonomy (GTDB): domain Bacteria; phylum Spirochaetota; class Spirochaetia; order Sphaerochaetales; family Sphaerochaetaceae; genus Pleomorphochaeta. The sequence continues at coordinate 294,141 of CAXXVM010000007.1, forward strand.
CCATCTCAATACTTAGTATCTCCTCCTAAAATTGATAGAACAATGGCAGAATACCTTTGTGCTTCTAATGTAAGACAGTTCTCAATTTCAGAAACTCAAAAATTTGGTCATGTAACATATTTCTTCAACGGTAATAAAACAGGTTACTTTGATGAAAAGCTTGAAGAGTATGTAGAAATTCCATCAGACATAGTTCCTTTTGAACAAAGACCCTGGATGAAGTGTGCTGAAATTGCAGACAGAGTAATTGAAGAAGTTGAATCTGGAAAATGGGATTTAATTAAATTAAACTTCCCTAATGGTGATATGGTTGGTCATACTGGTGTATTTGAAGCTGTAGTTTGCTCAATGGAAGCTATGGATTTACAAATTGGTCGTATGAGAAAAGCTATTGAAGCAGCAGGTGGTGTAATGATCTTAACAGCAGATCATGGTAATGCAGATGATATGTATGAACATGATAAAAAATCTGGTGATGTTAAAATTAAAGAGAATGGTTCTCCAAAAGCAAAAACATCTCACTCATTAAACCCTGTTCCTGTTATTATTGATGATCCATCTTACAATGGTGAATATGATAAGAACTTAGTTGAAGGTCTAGGAATTAGTTCAATTCCTGCAACTTTAATGAATTTCTTAGGATTTGAAGCTCCTGAAGATTATGATAAATCAATTATCAATTTAAAATAATATTATCTAGATATTTTATCTAAATGATATAAAGCCTACCTTTTTTGATTAAATTCATTATTAAGGTAGGTTTTCTTTTTGTAAAAAATAGATAGTTAAAAAAACAATCCTGAAACAAATATTATTAAGTTTCAGGATTATAGTTCTAGTTGTTTGTTTTTGTTTGTTTGTTTTTGTTTTATTGTTCGTATGTATAGGCAATGCTTACTGTAGATACAAAGTCACCAGCTGGGATTGAAGAATCACCATTGATAGTAAGATTGAATGCAGCTAAGTCAGCAGCTTTAAGATTTGCACCAGCATCAATGATTACACCGAATTTACCAGCATTTCCTTCAGTCTTTGCATCTCTATAAGTATATCCAGTTTTTACAATGTTAACTTGTGGATATAAATCTGTATCATAATTTTCTTCACCGTTAAATTCACCGATAAATGAACCTGCATCAACTGTTACTGTAACACCTAAATCATCATTAAGGTTACCACTTGTTCTTTGAACAATGAAGTCTTTAGTAGTAGATACTGTAGAAAGATCAAAAGAATCAGATAATACACTTTCATCATTTAAAGATGTACCGTCGTAAGATAGAGCAAATTCATAATTAGATGCTTTAACTGCACCGTTGATTTTGATATCTCTGTTATCTGTTGTTGCGAAAGTTGCTGTAATTGTAAGAGCTGCTAGAGTAATGATTGTTAATAATTTTTTCATAATGTTTTTTTGTTTCCTTGTGGTTTATTAATTAGTGAAGCAGTTTTCCGTTGCTTCATGGTCATAATATACAAGTTAATGTAACTTATGTCAATAGATATTTTTATAAAAAATATATGTTTTTATAGTATAATGATTTAATTGCATGTAGTATATATAATTAATTAGTAAAAAATAACGTTTTATTAAAATATTATTTTATTAGATATTGCCTAAGTTGCAAAAAAATAAAGAACACAACCACATTTTCTATGATTATGCTCTTTATTCTTTGCTTATGTTTATATTAATTAAATAAATTTAGAAAATATTTATAAACGATACTCTATAAATTATAATTTAATTGACTTGAAAATCTGCTTTTCCTGTATTTATAAATTGTTTTAAACTTAGAAGGCTATAATATACCATGTCTGATAAAGCATTATCAGTATAAAAAGCAATGTGAGGCGTTAATACTACATTGTCAAATGATTTCAATATTGCAATATCATCGTTAGAAATTATTTTTATTCTACTTGGTGTAAGATATGTTCCTTCCTCGTTTTCAATAACATCTAATCCAACTCCACCTATGTGTCCAGTTTTTAATCCATCAATTAGTGCTTTTGTATCAATTAGTTCACCTCTTGCTGTATTAATTATTTTTACACCTTTTTTCATCTTAGCAATACTTTCTTTATTAATTAGATGGTATGTGCTTTCAAAAAGTGGTGTATGAAGGCTAATAATATCAGATGTTGATAGTAATTCATCTAGTGAAACATATTTCATATATTGTTTTATATCTTCTCTCTCTTTTATATCATAACCAATGATCTCGCAACCTAGCCCACTAAAGTTCTTGATAACTGTAGCACCAATTCTGCCAGTTCCAATGACACCAACTCTCATATCCTTCATCTCTACGCCTCTTAGTCCCTCTATTGTAAAATCATTAGAGACGTTCCTTTTTAAACAAGATATGACCCTTCTATTTACCATTAGAGCTAACATTAGGGCAAAATCAGCTACGCTGTTTGGTGAATACTGAGTATTACTTATTTTGAATCCAAGTTCTGTTGCTGCCTCAATATCAATATTATTATAACCAATACTTCTTGTGGCTATGTACGATACTCCCATAGCAGATAGTTGTATTAATGTACTGCGAGTAATTATTGTACTTCCTACTATTGTTATAGCCTGAGTCCCTTCAGCTTCTTTAATATTATCTTGAGATAATTGATCTGAAATACAATTTACAGATAAATTGAGTTGCTTAGAAAATTTTTCAAAACTTTCAATTTCATCAACTCTTGTTGCAAAAGCTGTTATATGTGTTATTTTATTCATTTTTTTAATTTCCTTTTAATTTTTATTATTTATCTAATATAATAGTATTCAATATAAATTTCGTTAAGACTAAAGTGAAAAATAAGGGTATAAAAAAGGCCTTCCTTGTGTAAGAAGGCCTTTAGCTATCTAAAATTTATTACTGTTTTTTAATTAATAGCAATCTTAGAGCGTTTAATATTGCAAGTATCGAAACACCTACATCACCAAATACTGCAAGCCACATTGAGCCAATTCCAAGTACTGCAAGTATCATGATTAATACCTTTACTCCAATTGCAAACACTATATTCTGTTTAGCAATTCTTAGAGTTTTTTTAGATATTTTAATTAGTGTTGGTAAAGATGATAGTTCATCTCCCATAAGAACAACATCACTTGCCTCAATAGCGGCATCTGAGCCTAAGGCTCCCATAGCAATTCCGATATCGGATCTAGCAATAGATGGAGCATCATTAATTCCATCACCTACAAAGGCTGTAATTTTTGAACTCTTCATTATTTCTTCAAGACTATCTACTTTATCCTGAGGAAGTAATTGTGCTCTTGCATCATCAATTCCTGCTTCTTTAGCAATAGCTGTTGCAATTTCAGTTCTATCACCACTTAGCATAACAAGATGATTAACACCTTCATCTCGTAGATTCTTTAGACTAGCAATTGTTTCAGTTTTAAGAGTATCTGCTATAGCAATTGTTGCTATGTGCCTACTCTCAACAGCTATTTGAACTAATGTTGCTCTTTCAATTTTAGTAGATAATAGTTTAACTCCATTTTCTATTAAGAATTTATCATTACCTATTAATACACTTTGGTTGTCAATAATAGCTGAAAGACCTTTTCCAAATACTTCATTGATTTTTAAGTTTGTCTCATCTTTTAATTCTTTAATGTTATTTCTATTTAAATATTCACTTACAATTGATTGACCAATAGGGTGAGTTGTTGCACTTTCCGCTCGAGCCGCAATTTCTAAAGCTTTATTTTCATCAAAATTATAGGTTTCGATTCCAATAATTGAAAATTGCCCTTTTGTAAGAGTTCCTGTTTTATCGAATACTATTGTTTCAACCTTTGCTAATTTTTCAATAAAAGCTCCACCTTTGATAAGTACTCCGTTTTTAGAGGCTGCACCAATTCCTCCAAAGAATGCTAGTGGGACAGATAATACAAGAGCACATGGGCAGGAAACTACTAAGAACATTAGAGCTCTATAGAACCAAACGCTAAATTCTTGAGCAAATAGTAGAGGTGGAATTGTTGCTGTTAATACAGCTGCTAATACAACAATAGGTGTGTAGTAGCGGGCAAATTTTCTAATAAATACTTCACTCTTTGCTTTTTTAGAACTTGCATTCTCAATTAATTCCAATATTCTGCTAAATGTTGATTCTCCAAATGGTTTTTCAACTCTAGCTTTTAATATACCAGATTGATTAACCGCTCCACTAAGTATCTGTGATTTTTCGCTAACATCTAAAGGAATTGATTCTCCTGTTAGAGCAGATACATCTAGAGTAGACTCTCCCTCTATTATAATAGCATCAAGAGGAACTCTCTCTCCTGCTCTTATAAGAATTATATCTCCTATAGCTACTTCTTCTGGTTTTATATCTATAATTCTATTATTAAACATTTTATGAGCTATCTGAGGTTTTAATTCCATGAGCTTTTCAATAGATCTTTTGGATCTATCCATGGCAAAGCCGTTAAAAGCTTCTCCAACTTGATAAAATAGCATTACTGCAACACCTTCTGCTGTTTGGTTAACACCAAAAGCACCTAAGGCTGCAATGGACATTAAGAAACGCTCATCAAGAAAGTCTCCTTTTAATATATTTCTAATTGCTCCATAAACAACATCCCAACCGATTATTATAAATGCAATGTAGAATATATAATTAGAGTACATAAAAGATGTAGCATGAGTTAAAACTAAGCCTGTAATGAATAATATAAGGCTAAGAATAATCCTATTTTTTGTAGTAAAAAATTTACTCTTTTTTTCTTTATTATTTTTATCATCTTTGCAACTTGAACATCCGCATAAAACTGGACTATCTATTTCAATAGTTTTAGCTCCTGAAGATTCACAACCGCAAGAAGGGCTTTCTGCTACTTCAATTTCTTCATGGCAATGGCCACATGAGCAAGTATCATTAGATTGTTGTTTAAAACTCATTTAAATCTCCTATTACATTTGAATGTTTATTCAATTGTAGCTTATTAAAAAATCCAAAGGTTAAATCCTTTGAAATCTTTACATACATTTGAATAACTGTTCAAATGTATGTATATAGTATATGTTCTCTTTTGAAATGTCAATTAGAATTTTTATGAGAGATAAAATTTTAATCAGAAAATTAATAGATTTTACTGATTATATGTATAAGTAATACTTATTGTTGATTGATAATTTCCTGCTGGAATAGTTTCATCTCCATTAATTGTAAAATAGAAAGCGGCTATATCTTCAATATCTTTGTTTTTCCCAGCTTTAATTAATAGTGATATTTCTCCACTTTCATTTTGATTATCATATTCAATACTAGTGTAGCTATAACCCTCTTCAATTGCTTTTACTTTTGGAATTATACCAGTATTATAGTTTGCTTCGCCATCGAACAATCCAGTGAAGGGTGAAGCCGCTATGCTAATGCTAACACCTAAATCTTTATTTAGATTTCCTCCGGTTCTTTGTACTATAAAGGGTTTTGTATCAGATATAATATTAATATTGAAAGTGTCTCCAATAATAGAACCATCTTGTAGATATTCCTTATCATATAGTAATGTAAAGGAATATTCTGATTTAGACACTCCTCCATTAATTAGAATATCCTTGCTATCGGTTTGTGCAAATGTTGAACCTATTATAATAGTTGCTATTAAAAAAGTAATTATAAGTTTTTTCATAATGTTTCTTTTATTTTCCTTAATAATTGTTTAGTTTGTAAATTCAGTCTTCTTAATTAGTTTGATAACTAATAATATAATCACTAAAAACTCCTGTCAACGCTTTAGTCTTTTGTCTAAATGAAGAATGCCTAAAAATTTTAGTCTTTTTGTATAATGTAAATTTGATCTTATTAGTTTCTTGTGAATAAAATAATCCTGAAACAAAAGGAGGAAAGTTTCAGGATTATGTATTAGGAGTTTGTTTTATTATTTACTGTTTGTTATTTGTTTTACTGTTCGTATGTGTAGGCTATGCTTACTGTAGATACAAAGTCACCAGCTGGGATTGAAGAATCACCATTGATAGTAAGATTGAATGCAGCTAAGTCAGCAGCTTTAAGGTTTGCACCAGCATCAATGATTACACCGAATTTACCAGCATTTCCTTCAACATTAGCATCTCTATAAGTATAACCAGTCTTTACAATGTTAACTTGTGGATATAAATCCGTATCATAATTTTCTTCACCGTTAAATTCACCGATAAATGAACCTGCATCAACTGTTACTGTAACACCTAAATCATCATTAAGGTTACCACTTGTTCTTTGAACAATGAAGTCTTTAGTAGTAGATACTGTAGAAAGATCAAAAGAATCAGATAATACACTTTCATCATTTAAAGATGTACCGTTATAAGATAGAGCAAATTCATAATTAGATGCTTCAACTGCACCATTAATTTTGATATCTCTGTTATCTGTTGCTGCGAAAGTTGCTGTAATTGTAAGAGCTGCTAGAGTAATGATTGTTAATAATTTTTTCATAATGTTTGTTTTGTTTCCTTGTAGTTTTTTAATTAGTGAAGCAGTTTTCCGTTGCTTCATGCTCATAATATATAAGTTAATGTAACTTATGTCAATACTTATTAAATAAAAAATATAAATATTTTTGCAATAATAATTATATACTTACTATATAAGAAATTAATTAATGAAATTAATGTATAAGATATGAATTTGTAATATAACTAACCACGATATTTTATGATTTTCTTCTACATCGAACCTCGTTATGGGAAAAATGCACATAAAAAAGACACATGATTAATGTGTCTTTGAAGTTTTTACTAAATATTATACACTTTTATTATATCGTGTAGGATTTGATATTTACGACATAAAGAATCATTGAAAGTATAAGAAATATAATTGCAATTAAGGTTATCATAAAAGGAAGAATGAAATACATTCTTAATACTGTTGTAGCTAATATGAGAACTCCGAAGGAGATTATTCTGATACGGTTGTGAACTGAACGGTCATTCCAGTAGCTTGGGATGTAAGAAATCATTGCAAGGATTGCTACGATAATTACAAATACTAAGAACGCATTACTAGGTATTATAGATGCATATGGTAAAGTTGTTGTTGGAGATGGAATATGCTGTGAGTCTACAACAAGTAGAGTAAAGATCAGAGCAAAAATTGGACTAGATTTATATTTAGTTGTGCCACCTTCTTCACTATGAAGTCCTCCAACAAAAAATAAAAGAGCAGAAGCTAACATAACAAATATGTGAATTTTACCAGCTACAGCAGGAGGCAAAATAATTCCCCATAGTAATTGTTGAGAAAGTGGGAATATAATGATTCCATCAAGAGATAATAGTATTAAATTGAAATGTAATAATTTGTTATCAATCTCTTTGTTAATGTCGGGTAGTTGATATAGTTGAAATGCTAGTAATGCATATGCTATTTCTTGGACAAAAACAGGAAAATAGAGATAAATATTATTTACTATAGTAGTATTTGAACTATAATTAATTACAAATTCATAAACTATATAAGTACATAAAGTTATAGATAAAAAGAGTTGGACAATAAGTGTAATGTATGTGAATGATCTATTTTTCATAAGTTTCCCATAATAAAAAAACAAGGATAGGCTTTAGCAAATCCTTGTTTTTCTGTTAATAGTTTATTGTATTAAAGCATATCCTCGTATGGTACTTCTACTTGAGTTTCTAAATCAAAACCAGTAGCTACGCTACAAAGTGTACAAATATAACTATCTAGAAGTGTTCCTAGTCCACTTAATAGAGGCAATAAACCTACTAGTGACATCTCGGCAGTTGCTAAATCAATACCAACAAGTTTCATTGTAAAGTATGTAATAAAGAATACACCAAATCCAAGAAATACGCTACTAATTAGGGAAACAAAGAATGAACATAATACTATAAATATAATTATGTGGATTTGAGGTAATGATCCTGTAGTTGCATAAATCAATGATAGTATTGTGAATACTGAAATCATTGCAGATCCACCTCTAGCAAACATAGATGTAATAGTAATTGTTGTAGAAGATATTCTCTTCTGTACACCTAGGTTTTTTCTTGCAAGTGAATATAGTATTGGTGTGGAGAATAATATTGAACCACTAAATAAAGCAGCAATATGTGCTCCTAATGTTCGATATAGTATTCTATAAGGATTGCTTTTAAATTTAGTTATAATTCCGTAGAATAATGGAAGGATTCCTAATAAAGAAAGGTTGAATAATACCAATAATATTATAAGGAATGTTGGGGCAACAAATATTGTTGCATCACTTTGAAGAGCCATAAAGAAGTTTGCTGAAATAAAATATACTAAGGCAAAACCGTATATAGCAAATGCACTACTTATTCTGTACATTACTTCACTAAACGAATTCATTGTTACATATGCTGGTCTAATTACATCTGAAGTAGGTTTTAAAAAGTAACCTAGAATAAATGATATTAGTACAACGGGGAAGATCATATCTTGTGTCGCAGCTAGTGTATAAAATGGATTAACAGGTGTTAATGTTGTTTTTGCATATTTTATAGAAGTATCAATAAAATTAATAACAGCACTGGTTCCCGATCCTGCGGTAGAACTTGCGGGGAAAGCTATTGGTAAAATAGCAAATACAAAAGCTCCAAGAATTGTTAAAATAAGAGTTGGTAATAGTGTCCAAATTATTGTTGAACTAGCTATTCGTCCTCCCATCTTATCTTTACGAATAGAGGCTATTCCTGAGGCAAAGGTAAAGAAAACAATAGGAAACAAAACAAAACCACCAAACTGCACGAGTATTGATGATACTGATTGAATAAAGGTCCCGTAAGCAGGGAATTGTCCTAATAATAGGGTTGTAGCAAGGCCCATTAAGGTCGCTACTAAATATATAATCCAAGTCTTCATGCATTTAGAGTACCTCAACATTTAATTGTAGTCAATGAAAGTTTACTTTAAATGTTTACACTTATGACAAATAGAAGTGCATAAGTTAAGCAAAAGACACCTAAAATAATCAATTATTGTAGGTGTCTTCAATGAATTTAATAGATATTAGTTAGCTTTAATATTCTCTAAGAATTTCTTTAGTTGATATTCTGATTGAGTTTCAATTTCAAGAAGTGTTGAAATATATTGTTCAATATCAAATTCTTCAGTTCCAAATAATTTTAGTGAAAGTGCTGCTAGTATTATTAACTCTTGCAAAGCTTCTTTTTTATAATAAGTAATACCCTTATAGGTATTAGCAAGTATAAAGTCTTTTATTGCTTGGTCTTCAAAAATTCTGCCAAAATGCTCAATCTTATTATCTTTTAACAAGTTGTGAGAAGAAAGAACAATAGCACTACTTTGAATTGAATGTAGGGCATTAGCATCTTTTATTCCCTTCTTTTCTAATTCATTAGAATAGAAATAATGAAGCAATAATTTAGCCTGTGTGTCATTGATCTCATTCATTGTTGAAGTTCTTTCAACAAATGGAATAGTAAATAATACACTTGATGTAATAATATCACATTCATCAATTACTAGTGATGCATTTGCAAGTAGTTGAGAGTTTTCAAATAGTTTTGAGAAGTTATTGAAGCTATCGAGAAGTTGTTTTGGTTGAACTATTCTTGTCTTACCTAGTTCATCTTTTGTGTAGTCAGTTATTTCATTCATAGCTTCTCTTAAACTAAGGTAGGCACGAGATACTTCGAGCATTGCTTTTCTAATTTCTTTAGAATCACTCTTGCCTCTTAATATATTAGATAAACTATCTATGAATTCACCTGAACTTAAATTTTTGAATCTACTAAAAATTGGTTTAAGTCTTAATGCTTTGATTCTTGTATCAAGATCCTTAACTCCAGTATTACCTAGTTCATTATATAATGTTCTATATGTGCCATCGGCATCTGTAATTTCTCTAAGATTCATATAAATAGTAGTCTCAAATCCATTTAGACTGATAAATAGACCATCGTTAATAACATTTGAGGATGGTATTAGGTATGTTAATCCATCATTAAAATTTTTGTAAACTAAGAATTTATCATAACCATTACTAAGATTTAAACTCTCAGCTATTGTAGTTGTATCTAAGTTTCCAGTTTTCTTATTTAGTTTCTGTGTTGAATGTTTAATACATCCAAATGCTCTATTATATTGATTATTGTAGAAAACAACAGCATTCTCACCCTGTCCTTCATTTGAATAACAGAAAACACTTTCATTTACTTTATCATTATCAATTAAATCATATAATTGGAAATTTTCAACTTCACTGAAAATGTATCTCTTTTTCATAAGAGGGAATATTTTCTTCTTATGTTCATCAATTAACCATTCTGATGGCCATTCATCCCAATATGCTTTTTTGTATTCCATTCCATATTTTTCTTTTAGTCCTTCTATTTGTCCGTGACCAAACATAGGAAGTCCTGGCATTGTTGTTAATAGGGAACAAACACCAAAGTATTTATCGCCATCACCAAATTGCTCATAAGCTGTCTCTTCATCAGGGTTACTCATAAAGTTAACATATCTTTTTAAGATTTCAGGTTCAAATTTTAGTGTAGCTTTAATTGCTTCTTTATATTTATAGTTCTCTTCATTCTTTAGCATATTCATGAAAGCACTATTATATACTCTATGCATTCCAAGAGTTCTTACAAAATATCCTTCCATCATCCAAAAAGCTTCTGCAAGGAGTAGTGTATCAGGAAGCTCTTCTGCCATCCTATCAACAACTTCTCTCCAGAATTCTTTTGGAATTCTTGAATCAAATTCTTCTTGTGTTAGAGATGCTTGAGTTCTTCCAGCAATATCACCACCACAACCAGGTTTAGGATACCAGAGACGTTGAATATGTTTCTTTGCAAGTGTCATTGCTGCATCAAATCTTATAATTGGGAAGTTTATAGCAACGTGTCTAATTTGTTGGAAAACAGCTTCTCTTGTAATTGGATTTAGAAAATCTAATTGAGCTGTATCATTCCATGGCATACTAGTACCATCATTTCCGTGGAAAATATAAGTGGTTTCACCACTTCTCTTATCTCTACGTCTAAAAGTAACCGCAGCATCTGTTTTATCATAATAATGGTCTTCGATTTTTATTTCGATATTAGGATCAGTAGATAAATCGGGACCATTATAAGTGTAACAAGGGAAAGGAGGATATGATTGTTGAATAAAGTATTCACTATGATTTACAACCCAGTCAGCATCTAATCCAACATGATTTGGAACCATATCTGCAGCGAGTTTAATTCCTCTTTCTCTACAACGTTTTTTTAGATCATCAAGAGCTTCCCATCCACCAATAGATTCTGAAATCATATTGCTTTTTAGAGAATATGCAGAAGCTTCTGCTTCAGGGTTACCGCAAAGATTTTTTATCTTTTTACTAGCATCTGATCTTTCCCATAATCCAATTAGCCAAAGTGCTGTGAATCCACTATTTTTTAGTTTGTCTAATTCTTCATTTGGAATTTTATCTAAAGTATTAATTGGTCTTTTATAGTACTTAGATAATTGGTCTAGCCAAACTAGAGTGCTTTTTGCAACCATAACTACATTAGGCATCCAGTTTCTATCTTCTGAGAACGCTTCAATTTCAGTATCTTCACAAGTGTATTGAGGTACATATGTTTCTACATGTCCCCCATTGTTATCAGAGAATACAGGTTTTGATTCTTCTTTATAATAATCAATTGCATTTAATAATAACTTTGTAAGATTATCATTAAGATAGTCTTTCCAGTTTTCAAGAATAAAATCTATCTGATCAAATAATGAATCAGGATTTAATAGAGCTGGAGTAATTAAGAATGTGAATAGGTCATCTTTTATACTATTATTATAAACACCTTTATTTTTTAATCCACCTAACAAATCATTTAGAGTTTGTTCTGTTTTAGGGAATACAACTTCATTTGGTGCAATTAGAGGTTTAATAGATTTTATCATAGCAGGATTAAAACACATTACTTTGTGAATAAAATACCCTCTAGTTGTTTCAATTATGAATTCATCAAGTGAGGGTAGTTGTTCTGATAATTTTGGTGATGGAAATTCTTTAGAGAAAAAAGTAAAGACATCCTCTACAGCATTATCTGTTTTAATTGTTGTAGTTAAATTTGAAAAGAATTTATTATTAGTTTCTCTTAAATATGTATCAATAATATTTTGGTATATATAATGTAATATACCACTAGCATTAACATTTGCTGCAGATAATAGAGGAACCTCTTTATCTTGGCTATTGTTGTATTTAAATGTTATATCTTGTGCTTGTTGATAATAAGTATTTAAATTTGCATCTGTAGAAAAAATGCTACCATACGTATCTATTTTTGATCTTGTCCTTCTAGAAATTCTAAAGTCTCTTGAATCCATCTGTCCCCCCTCAGTGTACATGAAAATCATTTTTATAGTGATTTTTAAGTAATAAAATTACTTAGATTGAATAAAGTGTAGCGTAAAACTATATCTCTGTACATGAAAAACTAGAATGAAATTATGTAAAAAACCATTATTTAGCATCATAATGAAACAAAATCATGCCGAAAGTATAATGATTTAATAATTGTTAGTTTAAAAAGATTAATTATTAGAGTTGAATTTAAATTATCAGTTTTTTTGATAGTGTTTTAATTTTTTAGGTGTACAAGTATACACCTAAGTATTAGAATCCTAATTATTGTAAAAGTTGCAATATTTATTATTAACAAATGTTTATATACCTATAATAAAGGAATTATTAAATTATACCAATTTATCAATTTCTTTGGATGCTCTTTCTAGATATATTGGCATTGATATAAATTCGTCTTTGCTAAATGTAGATAAAACAAATGATGATACAGAACCGTGTTGAGGCCTGCCAATCCCGAAGCGTAGTCTATAGAATGAACTATCATTTAAGTAACTTTTAATTGATTTTAGGCCATTATGACCTTTTAATCCTCCACCTTTTTGAACCTTAATCTCACCAAAAGGAAGTTCTAAGTCATCGTGGATTACGAGTATCTCATCTGCACTTAGATTAAAGTAAGAAGCCGCTGCACCAACAGATCTACCACTTTCATTCATATAAGTTTGAGGCTTTAATAATTTAATACCTCTCTCATTAGCTACTTCGCCGTTAAATTTCTTCTGAAATGAGGGATTTGTATATTTGTAATCAAGTATTTGCCAACCAATGTTGTGCCTAGTTCTTGAATATTGTTTACCTGGATTGCCTAAAAAAACTATCATCTTTATCATAGTGATTATATTACTAGTACATAGGGAGGGCTTCAAGATGTATCAATTAATTTTTTATGTTCCGGATACACATTTAGAGATAGTTAAAGATGCTATATTCAAAGCAGGTGCCGGTGCTTTAGGTGGTTATGATTTGTGTTGCTGGCAAACATTAGGGATGGGGCAATATAGAGCTGGAATAAATCAAAATCCATTTTTAGGTGAAATTGGAGAATTACACAAAGAAAAAGAGTGGAAAGTAGAGTGTGTTGTAGAAGAATCATTAATAAAAGATGTTATAAAAGCTCTTATATCTTCTCATCCATATGAGGTTCCCGCCTATTTTGTTACAAAGAATTGTTTTGAATAATTAATTAGGCAAAAAAAAACTTAACGCCTTGATTTTGTTTATCAAAGAGTTAAGTTTTTTATATTATGAAAAATTATTTCCAATAGTAGTAATTGCAATCATGAATTGTTCTTTTGTCTTTTTCAGAAGGAGGGGTCATATAGTCACCATATCTTTCTGTTAGCCAAGATTTATAATCACGAGGAATTCTACATTTCATATCTTCAAAATCCCAATCAATTGTGTTTTCAAAGAAAGATTTATCAAGAAGATTTAGTTTTTTCTCACCGGCTGCAATAAAGGCTATTTTATTTGCTTCTTCATAACTAGTTAGATGGGCTAAATCATATGCTTGTTTAACAATTTTTTTATAAGGCCACCAACCGCATGCAATATTACCGAGAATAAATCCAACATTCTCTAAGAATGTAAATCCTAGGCTTGGTTTAAACCTACATAAAGTGACACGATTTAAAAGCTTTGCAGATTTTATAACTATTTTTTGAGCATCTTCTTCATTGATTCCATCTACAGGAACAATATCCATATAAACTCCGTAAGGTTTTTTGCTAAACCCTTTGTAATGTTCATCCACCAAAGTTTTTTCATTTGATAGTTTGGCAAATGGTAGAAAATAATTTTCATGGGTTTCTGAGCTAAATATTGCAAAATCTTTGTTAGATGGATAATTCTTGATAAAATAATCATAATCAGGACGTGGCATAGCAACATCCATATCTAAATCCCAAGGGATAAATCCATTATGTCTGATTGCTCCAAGTAATGTACCAAAAGCCATAACATAACGTAGGTTATTCTCTTCACAATATCTAACAAATTCTTTGAAGACCTCTAAAATAGCATCATGTATTTCATCTTTGGTCATTTCTTTTAAATCTTTTCTTTTCATAGTTTTAAAACTATATTCATATACAATACTAATGTCAATAAATTTAACATATTTAGAATATGTGATCTCATTCAATATTTATTATTGATCAATATATAGAAATTTAAGTGATGAAAAACTAAAAAAAATATTTAAAATAATGATTTATGCTTATGTGTCATATTTTAAATAAATAATGATTAAATACAAATATTGCTAGTATATTTTCTTCATCTAAACACTCTTTTGTATTCTTTAAAAACTAGCTTTTACACTATAAAAAGTTTAATATATAATAAATCTTTAGTTCAGATATTTAAATGTTATTAATTATTGAGTATATTTTGCATGTTTGAGTTATTAAGAACTAATATAGAAAGTCATATTTTACCTAAAAGCATTATATTTATAAGGTCTATTTGGGGATTGATTTTATCAGAGTTAGAATAGTTATTTTTAGGAGTTAATATATGAAAGTGGTTTTACTAGCAGGAGGCTTAGGTACTAGGTTTTCAGAGGAATCTCAATATAAGCCAAAACCTATGATTGAAATAGGTGGAAAACCTATTTTATGGCATATCATGAAAGAGTTCTCTTATTATGGTTTTAATGAGTTTGTTATTTGTGCTGGATATAAGCAACATATAATTAAAGAGTGGTTTAATAATTATTTTTTATATAATTCAGATATTACTTTTGATTTCACAAATGGAGAAAATAATATCATTGTTCATAATCAAAATTGTGAGTCATGGAAAGTGAGTGTTGTTGATACCGGTTTAAACACAATGACTGGTGGTAGAATTAAACGAATTAAAGATTATGTTAATGATGAAGCTTTTTTGATGACTTACGGAGATGGTGTGTGTGATGTAAATATAAAAGACCTTGTTGACTATCATAAAAAGAATAATAGAATTGCAACATTAACAGCCGTAAAAATTTCTCAAGACAAAGGATTATTAAATATTGGAGAAGATAATTCAGTTTTAAGTTTCAGAGAAAAGGATGTTAATGATGGCGCTTTAATTAATGCTGGGTACATGGTTTTAGAACCAGAGATATTTAATTATATTGAAGATGATAAAACAGTTTTTGAAAAAGAGCCCTTACAAAAATTAAGTGCAGAAGGTCAACTAATATCTTATATACATAATGGTTACTGGCAATGTATGGACAACAAAAGAGAGAATGAAATTCTTCAAGAATTATGGGATTCTAAAAGAGCTCCTTGGAAAGTTTGGTAGTATATAATTTAAAAGATTTAAGTATTAATATACGCATATAAAATTATAGATATAATGTCTAATATTGCACCTTTTAAGTAAATTCAATAATGTTTGAATCTACTTAAAAGGTGTTTTTATTGTCGTATAAAATTAAATATATATCCAAAGTTTTTGAATCAATTTAAGTCTAACGTAAGAAATTAAGAATATTAATATAACTATCCATAATTTCTTGTATATAATAAATTACCTACTATGATTAGTGATTTTCCTTAAATAGCGATGATTCTCAAATTATTCATATCCTTTAATTTTGTTTTATGGATATATGAACTTGATTTTTTTAATGTTGTAGAATAGTGTTCATCTATGATAGTCATTTTAAATAAAAACATAAAACCAAAACAAAAGAGTACCATCATTTCTTTCCTTGAAAGCAAAGGTTTGAAGGTAAAAGAGATAATAGGCCAAGAAGACACTGTATTAGGTGCTGTTGGTACTAGTGGATTAGATACAAGAGAAGTTGCTCAGTTAGAGGGTGTTTCATCTGTAGTACCTATTTCTAAACCATATAAATTAGCATCTCGCGAATTAAAAAAAGAAGATACCATTGTACAGGTTGGAAACGTCAAAATAGGTGGCAATCGTATTGTTATCATGGCGGGTCCTTGTGCCGTAGAATCTGAAGAACAGATTATGAGTATTGCTAAAGAAGTTCGTGATTCTGGTGCAGTTATACTTCGTGGTGGAGCTTTTAAACCAAGGACTTCTCCATATTCTTTCCAAGGCCTTAAAGAAGAAGGTTTAAAATATTTAAGAAAAGCTGGTGATACTTATGGTATGCCTGTTACTACTGAAGTTGTTTCTCCATCGGATGTAGAAATGATGACTAAATATATAGATATGTTCCAAATCGGAGCTAGAAATATGCAAAATTTTGAGCTCTTGAAAGCAGTTGGTGCTACAGGAATGCCTGTATTATTAAAACGTGGTATTTCAGCAACTATTGAAGAATGGTTAATGGCTGCAGAATATTTAATGGCTAGTGGAACAGATCAGATTGTACTTTGCGAAAGAGGTATAAGAACTTATGAAACAGCAACAAGAAATACTCTTGATGTTAGTGCTATTCCTGTTGCACAGAGATTAACTCACCTTCCTATAATTGGCGATCCAAGCCATGCAACAGGTATTAGATCCTTAGTTTCTCCAATGAGTCTTGCTATTATTGCAAGCGGAGCAAGTGGTTTAATAGTTGAGGTACATAATCATCCTGAAGATGCACTAAGTGATGGTGCACAATCTTTATATCCTTCTCAATTTGAAAAATTAATGAGAGATGTTCAAACTATGGCTCCTGTAGTTGGTAAAAGTTTAGAAAGAATTCCTCGCATTATTCCAACAGCTATTAAAGATGGTAAAGTTGTAAGTGAGAAAGTAGATTCTCTTAAAATTTCTTTCCAAGGTGAAAGAGGTGCTTTTAGTGAACTAGCTTGCAGAAGAACTTTTGATGAAGATTGTAAAGTTATTCCTTTAAAAGAATTCTCTGATGTATTTGAAAGTGTAATGAAGAGAGAAAGCGATTATGGTATTATCCCAATTGAAAATACATTAGGTGGTACTATTAATGATAATATTGATAACTTAATTAATTATCCAGATATTAGTGTTGTAGGTGAACAGCATATAAGAGTTATTCATAACTTAATAGTTCTTCCTGGCACAAAAAAAGAGGATATTAAAAAAGTATATTCTCATCCTCAAGGATTAGCTCAGTGTGATAAGTATCTAAAAACTGAATTGAGTGGTGCAGAAGCTGTTCCATTCTTTGATACTGCCGGTGCGGTTGCTTTTATTAAAGAACAAAACGACCCATCTTTAGCAGCTATTGCGGGAGCTCCTGCAGCAGCTTACAATAATATGGAAATTCTTGCAGCTGGAATTGAATCTCATCCTAGTAACTATACAAGATTTTATGTAATCTCTCGTAGTGAAAGAGTTTCTGAGTTTGTATCAGCTAGTAAAATCAACAAAGCCTCAATGATGTTCTCTGTTTCTCACCAAACAGGTTCTCTATTCGAAGCTTTAGCAGTACTTTCTGAATATGGTTTAAATATGAAGAAATTAGAATCACGACCAATAGAGGGCAAACCTTGGGAATATTCATTCTTTGTAGAAACAGAATTAAAAGACGAAGGAAACTTCAATAAGGCCTGTGAAAAGATGAAAAATACTTGTTCACTCTTCAGAGTATTAGGTAAGTTTAATTCTACAAACCAATAAGGAATATAAGTGAAAGGTTCGTTTATTTATGTGGATGCCGGTATGGGACATTATGTACCGGCAAAAGCTGTGTATGATAGATTTATAGAAAAGGGATATGAAGCAACTCTCGATAATTTGTTTCTAGATATTTTGGACTCTGAAAAATGGAATTCAATAGTCAAAGAATCTTGGAGAAAGCAATTAAAACATCCTAAGTTAGAAAGGATTGAAAATACAATCTTTGATAATAGCTATAGCTTTTATTTTATTAGATTTCTAGCAAAACATAATAAAAAAATACAACAAACCTTTCAAAAATGGTATTTAAAAGAAAAACCAGATTTTCTTTTTGCTACAAATTATCTAGCAGCGCCTGTAGTCACAACACTGCTAGAGATTAATAATATTAATATTCCTCTGTTTGTTCTTGGAACAGATATTTTTGATAATCAGAAAGTTGGTGTTAGTAATTTAATTGATGTTCAATATATGCCATCAGAATTAGGTGTATTAAATTATATTAAACATGGATTTGATCCATCAATAGTTAAAGTATCCCCATTTCCTTTAAAAAAAGGTATGGAAGAGTATTATTCTTATACAAAAGAAGATGCAAGAGCTGAGTTGGGTATTCATCTTACTAAGCCCACAATTATTTTAAATCTTGGTGGTGAGGGTATTGGGAATACTAGATTTATAAAATCTCTAGCTAAAAAAAATCTTGATTGGCAAGTTATTATTCTAGGTGATATGAGTAATAATACTAAAATTGAAGTTGATAAATTTAGAAAACAGTATCCACACTTTTCTCTTATAACTCCTGGTTTTGTTAACAATATAGGATTGTACATTAAAGCCTGTGATGTTCAGGTCGGAAAGACTGGTGGTAATTCATTTTTAGAATCTCTGTATCTTAAACGTCCATTTTTCATTACTGAATTATTATATATATCAAAAGCCTTTATTGGGTTTATGAAGCATTATAATGTTGGATGGGCTAGTAATAGTAGCAGAGTTCAAATAGAAACTCTTGATAATTATTTCAAAAGTGAAGACCTTCAAAATGAAATGAATGAGGTTTTAAACAATCTTCCTCTTAACTTTGATACAAGGAAATTTGTTGATTTAATTGTATCTGATTATAATAGATTTAATACTCCTGCAAAACTATTGGCTAAGAGAGAATCTGTAAAACAAAATATTAAAAATAATCGTAAAATTAAAAATCGTTAGAAATTTAAGTCAATAATCATTTTATTATTGCTATATTCTTTATGCGTTTGAATAAATATTTCTTATTAATATTGATTTCTTCAATTTTTATTTCTTGTTCACTAATTAGTAATAACAAGATTGTAAATGTTCATATAGCTGAGCCTTATCCTTTTGAAATAGAGGCGAATAAAGCACTCTGGTATAAAATTAGTTATAATGGGACTGATGGATCTATTGTAAGCAAAAATATACCAAAGGGTGTTCATGATTTTAAAATTGAAGTTCCAAAGAATTCTAATACTTATATTATTGCACAAGTTTTAGGCGACTATTTTCCACAAGGTGGTGTTGTAGATTCTTCAACCACTGATAAAGTTATTCTGACCTATGATGAGGGCTATCTTGTTGAATATCTTCTCTCTATTACAAAAGAAAATAATGAGGCTCTTAAGTGTTTAAATTATGAAAAACTTTCTCAAATCTTAAAAGATAGAAAGCTTTTGATGAATTTTGATAAGTTGATGTTGGCAAAAGCAATTCTAAGTGGAGAACTATCTCTTTCTTCTATTTATACATCAAACAATATAAGAGTTGATTTAGAACAACTTCCTCAAGGGTACTGGATTAGTGATTATCCTAAGGATGGATCTTTTTGGATTAGCCAATTTCAAGAAAAGAAAGTAATCTTGTCTTTGAATGATGGAATTCACTCTTTTTTAAATATTGATAGTGGATATATTTGCAAAATCGTAGTTGATTCAAGAGAAGGAAGATATTTTATTTCAATTAAAGAAATTCCCACAGAACTAAACAATTAAGAACCCAGGGCTTCCGCCCTGAGTAAGTGAGTTGTTTATATTTTAGAGATTACTCTCTTAATTGCGGGGTATTTATGGTAATAGAGGGGTAATTACCGATCAAAGAATGTGTCAAACTATTAACAGACCTAAGCAACAGCGCTTAATCAATAGCAACAACTAAGTGTAATCTAAGAAACTCAATTTGATTCGTGAAATTATTATTTTAGTCTTTTTTCTTTGTTGTCCTTAATATAATCTAATCTGCAAGATATGTCAACACTATTTGAAAATTAATATTTTTATGTACAAATAAAACGTATAACTACTTGTTATAAATAAAATTATAATATGAGATAGTTGTTTCAAGTTTTGTTGTCATATAAGATAGTAAAAGTATATAAAATATATCTGAACAGACAATAAATAGCGTCTTTGTGCTGAAGCTTATCCTTCTCTTGGCTTTATATTAGCTTAATTTTAATTTATGAAATAAAAAAAAATTATATTTATAAAAAAAGGAAGATAAAAGCATTTCATTTTTTATTTATCTATATGGTATTAGTATGTATATGTTGAATTAATGAATTGTTTGTTATGAATATTATTGTGATATTATAATTAACCCTTTAATTATTTAAATTACTGGACTTAATTATGCTATTTTTTAATTTCTATTATTTATCTGAAATTAAAAAAAGAGTGCTACAAAATTTGTAACACTCCATTTTGATAATATCCTGAGATTATTTTACAACAATATTTACAAGCTTTCCTGGAACAGCAATCTTTTTAACAATTGTTTTTCCTTCAAGCCATGGTTTGATTTTATCATTTTCTAAAGTTTGTTCAATCATCTCTTCTCTTGAGATATCTCTTGAAACTTTAACCTTAGCTCTAAGTTTACCATTAACCTGCATAACAAGTTCAATCTCATCATCAATAGTTAATTTCTCATCATATTGAGGATAAGGAGCTCTGAATAATGAATCCTCGTGACCTGCTCTCTGCCATAATTCTTCACACAAGTGTGGAGTATATGGAGCCATCATTAGAATTAAATCTTCCCAAACTTCTCTAGGTAGGTTATCTGTTTTATAAATATCATTAACTAAAACCATCATTTGTGAGATAGCTGTGTTAAAGTTTAATGTATCTGTATCAGAATTAACCTTTTTAATAGTTTTGTGTAATTTCTTAAGCATATCTTTTGAAGGTGCTTCTTCAGAGATTTCTCTCTCTTCTCCAAGTCTCCAAATTCTGTCTAAGAAACGGTATACACCAGATAAACCAGATGTTGCCCAAGGTTTTGATACTTGTAGTGGACCCATGAACATTTCATAAACGCGCATTGAATCTGCACCAAATTCATTAATGATCTCATCAGGGTTAATTACATTCTTCAAACTCTTTGACATTTTAGCGATAACTTTTTCTAATTGGTTATCTGTTCCAATCTCAACATATGTACCATCACCGTTGTCTTTTACTTCATCAGAAGGAACTAAAGTTTTATCTTCTCTTTGGTAAGCGAAACTTGTAATCATACCTTGGTTAACTAATCTGTTGAAAGGTTCACTTGTATTAACAATTCCTAAATCAAATAATACTTTGTGCCAGAATCTTGCATATAGTAGATGAAGAACAGCATGTTCTGCACCACCAACATATAAATCAACAGGCATCCAATATTCTTCTTTATCTTTACCAACAAATTCTTCTGTATTTTTAGGATCAAGGTAGCGAAGGTAGTACCAACAAGAACCAGCCCATTGAGGCATTGTGTTAGTTTCTCTTTTTGCAGGACCTCCACAAACAGGACATGTTGTGTTAACCCAAGAATCAATCTTAGCTAAAGGACTCTCTCCTGTACCACTAGGTTCAAATGAATCAACTTCTGGTAGTGTTAATGGTAGTTGTTCTTCAGGAACAGCTACAGTACCACAATGTTCACAATGAACTAGAGGAATTGGTTCACCCCAGTATCTTTGTCTTGAGAATATCCAGTCTCTAAGTTTGTAGTTAACAGCTTTATGGCCACAGCCTTTTTCTTCAAGCCAAGCTAACATCTTAGAAATAGCATCTTCTTTATTTAAGTCATTTAAGAAATCTGAGTTTACGTGTGTACCATCTTCAGTCCAAGCTGCTTCTTGTACATCAATATCACTCTTTAATACTTCAATAATAGGAAGGTTGAATTTCTTTGCAAATTCCCAGTCTCTATTATCATGAGCAGGTACTGCCATGATTGCACCGGTACCATAACTAATTAATACATAGTCTGCAATCCAGATTTCAATTTTTTTACCATTAACTGGGTTAATTGCATAACTTCCAGAGAAAACACCTGTTTTATCTTTAGCTAAATCAGTTCTTTCAAGATCACTCTTTTCAGCTGTTTTCTTTAGATATGCTTCAACAGCTTCTTTTTGTGATGGTTTTGTTAATTGTTCAACTAGAGGATGTTCAGGAGCGATAACCATGTAGGTTGCACCAAATAGAGTATCACAACGAGTTGTATATACTTCTAATTTTTCATCACCTTCTTCAAGAGGGAAGAACACAGCTGCACCTTCAGATCTACCAATCCAGTTGCGTTGCATAGTTTTAACACTATCAGGCCAATCTAAATCGTCTAAACCTTCAAGAAGTTTATCGGCATATTCAGTTATTTTGAATACCCATTGTCTGATATTTTTTCTAACTGTAACAGTACCACAACGTTCGCATTTACCGTCTTTAACTTCTTCGTTAGCAAGACCTGTTTTACAACTTGGGCACCAGTTAATT
Source organism: Sphaerochaetaceae bacterium (assembly GCA_963678765.2). Classification (GTDB taxonomy): domain Bacteria; phylum Spirochaetota; class Spirochaetia; order Sphaerochaetales; family Sphaerochaetaceae; genus Pleomorphochaeta. The sequence continues at coordinate 316,881 of CAXXVM010000007.1, forward strand.
GGTTTTTCTGATTCATAAGCTAGACCCTGTTTATAAAGTTGAATGAAAATCCATTGTGTCCATTTATAATATTCAGGAGTGTGAGTTGATACTTCGCGGTTCCAGTCATAACTGAATCCGAGGCTTTTAATCTGCTTTCTGAAGTTTTCGATATTTTTTTCTGTTGTTTTACGTGGAGGAGTACCTGTTTTTATTGCATAGTTCTCAGCTGGTAAGCCAAAAGAATCGAAACCCATTGGATGTAAAACATTATAGCCGTTCATTCTTAAGTAACGACAATAAATATCTGTAGCAGTATAGCCTTCTGGATGTCCTACATGAAGACCTGCACCTGAGGGATATGGAAACATGTCCAATACGTATTTGCGCTTTTCTTTAGGAAATGACGCATCTTCTGTAGTAGCGAAAGTCTGGTTTTCTTCCCAGTATGCTTGCCACTTTTTTTCAATTTCGTTAAAGGGATAATTACTCATGAATATAATATACATTTGCACTTGAAAAGGGTCAACATATTGTTAACATTAGTGAGTGTTTTTGTAAATTTATTTAATAATATTATTGTTCGATCATAGGGAAATATAGAATTTCATCAATTCTTTTATCAGACATTTTCTTAATGATATATTTTCCGTTCTTGTCTAGAATAATTTCATTTTCTTCAGGAATTGCTCCTGTTATAGTCATCAAGTATGCAGCTATAGTACCAATTTTTTCAGCCTTATGGTATTTGATATCAAGTTCATCGCAAAATTGAAGAAAAGGAGTCTCACCTTTAATCAAATAAATGAGTTCTTCACCCTCTACTTTTTGAATATTTTCACCATATGCTGGTTCATGTTCATCATAAATTTCGCCAATAACTTGCTCTGCAACATCCTCCATTGTTATGATTCCTGAAAAACCACCATATTCATCAAGGACAATTGCCATTTGAAGATTTTTCTTCTTGAATAAGAAGAATATATAATCGAGGTGTTTAGTCTCAGGAACAAAGATTGGTTTTCTTGCAATTGATAATAGGGTGTTGTGTATATTGCCTACTGAATAAGAGTGTAAAACATCTCTTATTAATACAATTCCTGTAATATTTTCATAATCATCATGATAAATAGGAATTCTAGAGAAATTAGAATTGACCATTTCTTTAAAAGCTTGTTCAATTGTTAAATCATCTTCAAGAAGAAATACGTCCTTTCTATGGGTCATAACAGTTTTAATTGGATTTTCGGAAAAGTGGAGTACTTTTTGAACTAATTCACTTTCATATTCATCAACAACTCCACCTTCTTCTGCAAAGTCTACGACTCTTAATATTCCTTCAACAGTAAGTCCATGTTTTTTCCCTTTTGAAGAAATCTTGCTAATGAAATTACCAAATGATTTAATTACCCATACAACAGGGAAAAGAATGATAGTTAAGAAGAAAATAGGATAGGACATGATTTTTGCTATTCTAGTTGCATAAATCATTGCTAACTGTTTGGGTGTTACCTCTCCAAATATTAGTATGACTAATGTTAATACACCTGTACCGTAGGCAATCATTTCCGAACCTAAGTATTTTATACAAAAAGTAGTAACAAGAGATGATACACTGATATTAACCACATTGTTTCCAATAAGGATTGTTGTTAATAGAGAATCTTTGTTTTGAGTTAGTTTAACTGCTTTTTGAGAGGCTTTACTTTTATCTTCTAATAATTCTCTAATATTGATTATTGAAAGAGATGTATAAGCAGTTTCTGTTGAGGAGAAAACGGCGCTTAAGATTATTAAGACGAATATGATAATTAATTGACTTACCATAATTTTTCTTCTTTGACTTGTATATAATTAGTTGAGGTTATATATAAACCTTTCTTTTCTAAGGGAACTTCCATAGATTAATCATAGAATAAATTTTATTAGTTAGCAATATAAATATACACATAAAGAATGTAAAAATATTTGAGTAGGTGGAAAAATAAAGAGTTATTATCATTAAAATTATCATGTATGCAATTATAATGCATTATTCAAATACAAATACATAAATATACATTGTATTAATTGTAGTAAATGTTTTATAAATGTGTTTAAATTGGTATATTTATTATATTATGTATTATATCTAAATACTTATTAAGCTATAAGTGAAATACTTATAGGTATTGACTTTATACTCAAATATTGTAGACTGAGAAAATTGTTTTTATTGTATTTATTTATTGTTAATTTTGAACTATTATATTAATACAGTTAAAGAGTTTTAATAATAATTGTTGCATACAAAGGAAAAGAATTAATGAAGATAGCATTTGGTTTTGATATTTTTTACCCCGAAACAAATGGTGTAATTACCTCAACTTTAAATCTAGCAAATAACCTAATAGAATTTGGACATGAAGTTGTCTTTTTTATTCCAGATGAAAAAGAATACCCTGATACTGTTATAGGTAATGGCATAAAACTTGTACATGTAAAAGCTGTTGATAGCTTTATTTATAAAGGTTTAAAAGTACTTCCATATAATAGTGGATATTTAAATGATGCTTTTGTTGCTGAAAATATAGATGTTGTACATATTACTAGCCCTTGGTTAATTTGTGTTGCCTTAAGTCGTTCAGCTAGAAGAAATAAAGTTCCTGTATTATATACTCATCACACACTTATAAATGATCCTATATATATTAACTATTTCTTTAGAAATATGACACTCTCAAAAATGTCAACTTCTGCTATTTGGAAAATAGTATTTGATCCTATCTTTAAACTTATTTGGGAAATGACAGCGCCAAGCAAGAACACTTGTAAGGAATTAGAGCATCATGTTAAACAAGATATTCCAATTAAATTTATTTCAAACGGTATTGATGTATCTGTTTATAATGAAAAGAAAACTATGGAAATTCCAAAAAGAATTACAGATTTTGGTTTAGGTGATAAAACTTTCCTTTATATTGGCCGACTAGGTTATGAAAAGGGTATTGATACACTTTTAGAAGGCTTTACTAGATTCCATAAAAAGTTTGATGATGCAAAACTAATTATTATTGGCAAAGGTCCTGCACAAAAGGACATTGAAAAACTAATTATTAAAGATAATTTAGAGAAAAGCGTTTTATTAGCAGGTTATCTTGAACATGAGAGAGTAATTCAATCAGAGTTATTAAACAGTGTTAATAGTTTTGTTACTGCATCTCTTTCTGAAAACCAATCAATGACAATCATTGAAGCTCTCTGTTCAGGTGTTGTTTGCATCTGTGCTGATGTTCCTAATATGACTGATTTAGCAAATAAAGAAAGTGCATACTATTTTAAACCAGGTGATGTTGATGATTTAGCGAGTGTTTTTGAAAGAGCATATACTAACATTGATGAAGTTAAATTAAAAAGAATTGAAGCTAAGAAAAATATTGATAGATTTGATGGAAGAAATGTAGCTAAAGAATTTGAAATTGAGTATAAGGCTCTCCTTGAAAAAAAAGCTAGTGGTTTCTTTATTCCACGAAATAGTTTAATTAAGAAATGAGGCCTTTAGTATCAATAATAGTACCAGTTTATAATGTTGAAAAGTACTTAGATAGATGTTTAACTAGTATAGTAAATCAGACTTATAATAATCTTGAAATCATTATAATAGATGATGGTTCAACGGACTCTTCATCTACTAAGTGTGATGAGTGGGAAAATAAAGACAGTAGAGTCAAAGTTATTCATCAAGAGAACCAAGGTATTGCTTGTACAAGAAATACTGGTATTAAGAATATATCTGGGAAATACTTTATAGCAATTGATTCGGATGACCACATATATTTAAATGCAATTGAGTATTTAGTAACGGCATTGGAAGAAAGTTCTTCTGATGTAGCTATGTACAAATTCTATTTCTCCTTTAATCAGAAAATGCCAAGGAAAATGCCTAAATCAAAAAGTTCTTTGAAATACTATGTTAGAGAGGGTTGGGGTATAAGTGAAGAGGTTTTCCTTTCAATGGATTACCAAACTTTCTTTTGGAATAAGATGTGGAGATCTGAGGCTGTAAAAGATATATATTTTAATAGCTCCCTAGATTGTTTTGAAGATATAGATATTCTTCCTCATTTTTTAAAAGCTTGTAAGAAAGGTGTTTTTCTAAAGAATCATTTATTAAAATATATGATTCGTTCAAATTCTTTAAGTCATACAACTTTTAAGTTGAAAGATAAATTAGACTTGCTATTAACTATTTGTTCTCAATGTGAAGAAAAATATAATAACTGGTATCCTCAATTAGGGGAGAATATTAGATATTGGTGGGCTTTAGAATATATCTTTATATCAAATGATAAAGTTCCACGCTCTTTTAAAAGGGAAAAATGGGACATGCTCTTTGAAGAGAATTTACTCTCTAAATATGAAAAGCACTCAAAAGGTTTCCTATCTTCGCCTTACAATTTCATGTATAAGGCGTTATACATAAAACTAAGTATCAGATTATTCTTCTATAAAATGCAAAAGAATAAATAAAAAAAGTTGTTGCTAAGTATAATTTACTTTTGCAACAACTTTTTTTTATCCTAACCATTATTATCTTTTAAATTTTGCCTTAATACCTTCTACCAATAAGATTGATGCCGGTAGTAATAAAAGTGTTGCAAGTGTTGTTAAGAACAGTGCAAACGCTAATAATATGCCAAAGAATCTAATAGGTGTATATGATGCAAATAGCATAACAAGCATTCCTCCAATAATTGAAAGTGAAGTTAATGTTATCGGTCTTATTGTTTCTTTTAGTGTTAATGTGATTTTCTTTTCAACAGAATAATCAGAGAAGTTCTTTCCGAACTTATTATATCTAATCATAAAGTGAATAGCATCATCTACACCAACACCAACAACGATGGATGTGAAAATAGATGTAACAATATCAAAAGGAATATTCGTAAAATACATGAAGATGTAGTTGCCGAGGATACCTGTTAATACAGGAATCATTGTATATAATCCTTCACTTAGAGATTTAAAGAGGAATGTAACAAATATTAATACTAAAATAAATGATATAATAGTTGATTTAAATTGGTCACTCTTTATCAATTTGCTAAGATGAAGACCTTCTGAAGCATCACTCCAAGAAACAATTTGAGTATCACTATTTAGAAGGAACTTATTATTTGAAATTGCATCATTTAATCTTTGAGCACATTGAATAGAAGGTTGATTCATCTTTTCACTATCATAGAAGTTAATCTGTAGCTTAATTTGGTTACCATCTTCATTTAATAAATCAGAAATTAGTGTTCCTGAATCAGTTGATTTTTGCATAACTAGAAGGTATCTAGATAGCATATTAATCATACCATTTGAATCAGGAATACCTGATTCTCCGGAATAAACTTTATTAAGGAATGAAACGTATTGTGAGATAGATGTAATGTGAATTATATCTTTATCTTGTTCTTTTAAAGCTTCTTCAAAATCGTATACTTTCTTAAGATTTTCGCTATCCTTGAAATAGTTTTTCTCTCCATTTGGAGCTGATAGAATTATATAATAAGGTGTTGTACTACCAAAATTGATAGCTAATTCCTTAAAGTCTTGGATTGTTTGATCTTCTTGTGGAAAATATTCCATATAGTTTGTTTCTGTTTCAATTTTATTGTGAGTGAAAAAGAATCCACCAATTAAGAATATGAATATCAAAATGGAAAATTTATAATATTTTACGACAAAATTAGGAATAACTCTTTCGATTACTGTAAATAAACCACTCTTATATTGGGTCATTTGTATAGTACGAGGTCTACTTAATAAGTTTAACCAAGCAGGAATCAATGTTACAGATAAAATTGCGCAGTATAAGATACCAACAGAAACAGAAATTCCCATTTCTCTAAATGTCTGTATTTCACAAACTAATAGTGATAAGAAACCAATTGCTGTAGTAATACATGCCATAAAGATTGTTTTACTTATCTTTGAAAGAGCTCTATCAATGTCTTTGTTACTATCATTTTCATGATATGTTCTAAAATATTCATTTAATATATGAACACTATAACTTGAGCCTAGAATGAGAACCATGCACGGTATGACTATGTTAACCAGGGTTAATTCATAGTTTAGAATTACCATTGTTCCAATAGTCCATATCAATCCAATTAGAGATAGTGTAAGTGTGTTTAAAACAGCTCTCCATGATCTAAAGGAGAGATAGAATATGATTAGTATTACAAGGAATCCTAGAAGTAATAGTGTTGTTAAATCAGAATATAAATATTTATTTAGACTAAGTGTTAATGGTCCACTACCACCGTATGCTACTTTGCTTGCATATGGATCTAGTGTATGTACTATATCAATAACCTTGTATGTAAATTCTTCACTAAATGACTTTGTACTGAAATAGAACAATAATGTTTTACCATCATTTGTGACTAATAAATCTTTCATAACATCATCGTTTGATAGATTTGTCTTAAATTCATCAAGCTCTTCTTGTGTCCATTTAGTCCCTAATTCGTGTTTAGTCATTGGAGTTACTGCTAAACGAGTACCCTTTTTAACCATTGTGAACATAGAAAGTGCTGAAACGGGATTATTAAATTGATCATAAGAGGAAAGTTCTGATAATACCTCATCAATTTTATCAAAAGTTTCTAGGTTATATAAATCATCACTTGTCATCATGAAATAAAAATCTTGATTATAATCTGATTTTTTAGCCGGAGCATATTTTGCTTTGAGTTGTGTAATTTCAGGGTCTTCGACGATTAAATTCAAATAATTACCATTGATTTGGATGTCTTTTGCAAAAAATCCAAGAATACCCGTGATAAGTAAAATGACAAATAAAACCATTTTGCTATGTCTTAATACGAAATTTATTATTTTATGCATTGTTCTTCTTCTTTTTGGTTAATTCTTTAAATAACATCAGTCCTGATATTATTGCAGCAATGATTAACATTATTGTATTGCGAGATTTTCCTATATATCCACCTATAATTGCGAGAATTATATATGTAGATATTTTAACAAAATTTAATTTCAATTTCTCAGATTTCATAATCCAGATAACTCTGATTATACAAGTGACTCCAAAACCTATCAAGCTTGAGTATCCAGCTCCAATAATTCCAAAATTCTTAATAAATGGAACTAAGATAATAATATCAATGAGAGCACCTATAGCAACAGAATACATAATAGGTTTGCTATTGATGTTGTTACCAAATATACTTGCTAGCATATTACTCATTGTCTCAAACATCATACAACCTGTTGTTAAATATAATACTGTTAATACTGTATCAAAACTACTATCTAGGTAATATGGCATTACAAGAGTTGCCAGTGATAAGAATAGTATATAAATTAATAACAATAATGATAAAATATTGTCAAGCGCGCCGGAGAAAAAGGCTTTCTTCTCTATAGCGTTTCCTTTGAATGAAAATGCAATTTCTTGCCAAGCAATCAATAATCCATATGTAACAGATGGAATAGACCGTGATATATTAATTGACATTGAATAAATACCATTAGAGTCAGATCCTAGATGATTAACTATTTGGATGTTTGTATAATAGTTTAAAACCCAGTTTCCAATGGCAGATAGAGCTAACGGTCCTGCAAAATGGAACATTTTTCTAATAAGCCTAAAATCAATGTATCTGAATTTAAACCCTTTTATAAGTTTCATCCTTGTTTCAAAATATACTATTTCAAAAAGACGTCCACAACCCATAGCTACTAATAGAGCCCATGAACCGTATGCTTTCACTATTAATAGATAACATACGATACCTAAATTTGCTAAGTGATATATTGAAAAACCAAGTGAATAATCTAATTCTCTATCTTTTCCTCTAGCAACATTTTGATAAAATACCGCTAAGCTATAGGTGATTCCGTAGAATATAGCTGATTTTACAAAAGGTAGTGGGGTAATTAAAGCTGTCAAAGGTACTGTAACGAACAAAAGTCCTACAAAAAAAAGTATTACTAAAGCACTAGAATATATTGCCTTATTTTTCACTTCACTATTTTCTTCTCTCTCACCATACATAAAGCGTAACATAGAAGTTTGGGATTCAAAGAAACCAACAGTACATAGTAAAAAAATTAAAGCATAACTTAATTCATAATTACCAAATTCACTAGTAGTAAGAGTTCTCGTATATATAGGAGCAGCCACAATGGCCGCTACACTTGAGATAACCGTTCCAATAGAGTATATAATCGTTTTAGATGTTAATTGTCTCGTTTTCTTTTCTTTTTTTTCCATCGTTGAAGTAGCTTATCATAGTCATAAAAATATTACTATTGAATAGTATTATTTATTGTGTAGTTTCTAAGTAATTTTTTAAATATTTTTTTTAGGATATGTAAAAAATTATCATTGCTGTTGAGAGAAGTATAAGTGCAAGTGTGTATGTACTCATTATGTAAAAATTATTGAATTTATTGTTATGATTACTTGAGTTAATTGCAATCATAGAATCACTAATTGTGAATAGAGAGGTTGCAATGATAAATATTGGGTTAGTTAATAGTGTACTAGTTGTTATAAAAATAGCCAAAAGGAGCATATATAGAGTCATTGGTAACTTTAATTTGCCAGTTTTTTCTATTACATAGCTCATATTATATATTGGATATATTAAAATAACTATGGCAAATGGTACTAGAAAATATACAGATTTATGGATTAAAAAAATTATTATAAAGCCAATATGACCTAGAAGAAAACTACTAAGACCTGCAATGAAAAAATACAACTTTTTACTTAATAAAAAGGCATCTCCAATCAGATAAAAAGTATAAACTATTATTAATAGAGTTCTTGTTCTAAAATCAAAATTTGTATTTATTAGAACATTCAAAAGTGCTAATGGCGCAAGAGTTAATTTAGATACTGCACCAAGAGTATACCATTGCTTTTCAAATGATCTAATATTAATTGCACTTAATGTTGCAAACAAACATAATGGTATGTAGTTCATACTATTATCTTAAGTCTAGGATGGTGAGAATGCAAGCAATATATATTTTCTATATTAATTATTAACTTTGAGAGATGGCAACTTTCTTAGAAACTTTCTGGTGAAATTTATATCTATAATATGCTATTTTTACCTGCAAATATAATATTTTATAATGTGGTTTATACGGGGATAAAAGGAAACCTTTTGAATTATACTTAAATCTTCTTGTGTATTTAGGTGAAAACATGATTTTCTTTTTCTCTTTCATATCGATTTTTGTAAAAATATCGTTATAGAATAAGATATATTGCATTATCCACCAAAAGTGATATTTCTTACCTAATTCAGGGAACCATTCCTTGTATCGTTTTTCATTTAACGTACAAAGATCTAATAGAATATCTAATCTGCTATTAACTTTATCTGCATCATGACTTAGTGAGTCTTTTCTAATCATGTATTTTATTAAATTATTGTTTAGAAAAACAGCTTTCTTACATGCATGCAAGAAACGAGGTACTGATTCAATATCTTCATAGCATGCTAATCCATCTTGAAGGAATATATCTTTAATAGCTTCGCTTCTATACATTTTGTTCCAAAAGAATGTTTGATAGTTCATTGATAAGAATATTTCTTTGTGAATATCTATCCCTTCTCTAACATAATAGCTTAAAGGAATAATACTAGTTGGAAGGGAATCTGGCATAGTTTGATTGAATGTAAATAAGAATTTATATACAGCTACATCAGAACTAGTTTCCTCTAGTGCTCTTACTAAGTATTCAATTGCAGTAGTGTAGATGAAGTCATCAGAATCAATAGCTATACAATATTTACCACTCATATTTCTCAATCCAGTATTTCTTGCACTAGCTAAGCCTTTGTTTTCTTGATGAATAACTTTTATTCTTTTATCTTTCTTTGCCCATTCATCACATATTTCACCAGATCTATCTTTTGAGCCATCATCAATAACAAGTATTTCTAAATCTTCATACGTTTGGCTTACTACGCTGAGTAAACATCTATCAAGATATTGCTCTACTCCATAAACCGGTATAATTATAGATACTGTATTATTCATTTCTTGCCCACTTTTTCAATATGATTAATTCTTGAAGAATATTAATAAAAAACAACATAAATTGCAAATTCTTATTATTTAACAATAAATACCCTCAGAAGTTGTATTATATATCAGTTTTTATTTGTTAAACTAGTATAATAGATAAAAAATAGGAAATAAACCTGATATCATTTAATATTTCACTTATATATGTAATATGTATTCTAAATTTGTTTTTTTTACTCTAAATACACTATTATTATAAATAATAAGTAATAGAATAGATATAGGGTTGCATAAAGATTTATTATCGCAATACTTAATAAGTCTTTTTTTAAAAAAAGAATATGTTAAAGGCAAAGTTTAGGAATAAAGAAATGAAAAAAAGAAATAGTATTTTTATATTAATATTTTTATTGTGCACTTCATTGTTTGCACAATCAGGTCAAATGATTGTTGATTTAGATAGTGATATCTATAATGAAATTGATATGATCTATTCTCTAGGAAATCAATTACACCCAAGTTCTAGTAGACCGTGGACCTTATCAGAATTGGATTATTATCTAGGTAATATTAAAACTGAAAATATGGGTAAGGCCGAGAGGAATCTATATAATAAAATTCTTAAAGATAGAAGAGCGCTTGATACTAGCTATCAAATTGATGACTATACAAGAGTTTCAACTGACTTAACACTAAGTTCTCAAGCTTATGCTCACACTAATACAGATTATGCATTATCTGATGATACTACATTAGACAGTAATTATTATGAATGGTCTGAAGGTGGTCTTGATGACAGAGATTCAATTATCAAGTTTGATGGTAGTGTTTCTTATAAAGATAATTTTTATTGGTTTATGTCTTTAGAATATGGTAATTCAAAGTTTTATCCATTATTAGATGGAGATACAATCAATGATAACTATTATTATAAAATTACTGAAGATACTATAGATAGTAATAATGGATTCTCCCTATTAACACATGATGGGACCTCAATATATATTCCTTCCTATGATCCTTATTATTCAAGTTATTTCTCAAACAATATCTTTGATAGCAATAGAGATCTAAAGGCTATGGGACCATATAGAAACTATCTTTCATTAGGAAATGGTCCACTATCTTTTTCCTTTGCTAGAACTGAGTTAAGTTTTGGTGAAAGTATGGTTGGTAACTTCCTCTTAGATGAAAGCCAACATTATTATGATTATACAAATCTTTCTTATTATAGTGATAAGTTCAAAGTTTCATGGTTAAATGTATTCTTTGATACACAATATACAAATGGTCAAGAAGAAGAAACTTTAGATGGTTTTAAAATTTTTATGTTAACAAAATTTGAAATGCCAATTACTGATTCACTATCTTTCTCTTTCTCAGATGGTATGATGTATGAAGCAGACACTCTGAATTTTGCAAATCTTAATCCAACCTATTTCTTCCATAATTTAAATAATAGTTCAATCTTTAATTCTATAGCTAATTTTGAATTTTCTTATCAGATGGATAGAGGCCGCTCTCTATACTTCCAATTTGTAGTAGACCAATTAAAACTTGTTACCGAGAGTGATGATTCAGAACCATCAGCAGTTGGATTAATTATTGGTGGTAAGCAAATATTTGATTTTGAAGATTACCTTGTTGATTTAAAAATGGAAGCAGGTTTCACCTCTCCTCAGTTGTATAAAAGAGAAGGTGTTGATTTCTTAGTTTATAATAGATATTACACTAATAGTAGTGAAGGTAATTTAACTTATGTTCATGATTTAAACTACATGGGATTCCCTTATGGTGGAGATTGTATTTTTGCTCAAATTGAGTCTAATTATTATTCATTAAAGAATTATGGATTTAGTGCTACTTACTTTTTACTATTACAGGGACCAAGTACTATCTTATCTGATTATGATGCAGCAACTTCTGTTTTCCCAGATGATATTGATTCAATGAGAAATACATTAAGCTTTGATGGTAATTATACAATTGAGACAAAAATACCTGTAACACTTAGTGGTAGCTTGTCATTTGTAGATGACTATGAATTTGATACCTCAGAAAATGCTTTTGATATTGAATTGGTAGTAGGTGCTTCAATAACCTTATAAAAAGAATATTTAAGTTACTAAAAGTCTTAATTTCTAGTCTTTTAGTAACTCTCTTATATATAACTTTAGCCCTATAAATTTTCAATTTGAATATATTCAATTATTTATCTTGCTAGCTTTATATAACAGTGATAACGTTATGTAATTGCGGATATCAAATATGATTATCCAAGTTTTTTTGCGCGAATATAATTTTGATATTTAATTTTGTTTTTATTAATTAGGTAAAGATATTTTATAAAAATATAAATGGGATGCTTTTAAAGATAAAATAATATATGAGTTATAAATTACCTCATATTAATATTGTCTTAACGCATATTAAGGATATGTATTGGTATAATGTTTTCGGGTAAAAAAAGCTCAAATAACATTTTAAATCAATATAATTCTAGATTGATAAAAAAAATACTATATTTCAAGTATTTGAAAGATTTTGTATTACATAGTATAATAAAGTGATATGGCTAAAAATAAATATGATGAAAATCAAATCCAGTCTCTCTCTGCTTTAGAACATATCAGACTCCGTTCTGGTATGTATATTGGTAGGTTAGGAAATGGATCAAACCAAAATGATGGTATATATGTTCTTTTCAAAGAAGTCATCGATAACAGTATCGATGAATTTAATGAAAATTGCGGAAATAAAATAGAAATAACCCTAAATGATAAGACCGTAAGCGTAAGAGACTACGGCCGTGGTATTCCTTTAGGTAAAGTTATTGAATGTGTATCAAAAATTAATACAGGTGCTAAATATACAAATGAAGTATTTCATAGATCTGTTGGTTTAAATGGTGTTGGTACAAAGGCTGTTAATGCGCTATCTTCTCATTTTGTAGTTATAAGCTATAGAGATGGAAAATATGTTAGTGCAACTTTTTCGCAAGGTAAATTAATAGATAAAAAGAAAGGTAGTGATAAAACTCAATTAGATGGTACTTATGTTGAATTTATTCCCGATGAGGAAATATTCAAAAAGTATAGTTATAATGAGGATTTCATTGAAGCAAGGTTATGGAACTATGCTTATTTAAATCCAGGTTTAACACTTAAATATAATGGTAAAAACTACAAATCAGCTAGAGGTCTTTTAGACCTTCTTGATAAAGTTGTAGAAGGCAATGAAATGTATCCTCTAGTTCACTATAGAGGAGAGTTTATTGAGTTTGCATTAACTCATATAGCAACTAACTATGGTGAAACATATTATTCATATGTAAATGGACAACATACTGTTGACGGTGGTACTCATTTATCCGCATTCAAAGAGGGTATATTAAAAGCCGTTAATGAGCATTTTAAAAAGAGTTGGTCCTCTCAAGATGTTAGAGAAGGTGTTATTGGTGCAATTTCAGTAAAGATAGAAAATCCTGTATTTGAAAGTCAAACTAAAAACAAACTAGGTAATACAGAAATTAGATCTTGGGTAGTTCAAGAAGTTAAAACTGGATTAATTGATTATTTATTAAAGAATCCTGATGCAGCGGATAAACTATCTGCAAAGATTAATCATAATGAGAAACTTAGAAAAGAGTTATCTGCAGTAAGAAAGAATGCAAAGAGTTCAGCTAAAAGAGTTGCATTAAACATTCCAAAACTTAAGGATTGTAGATATCATCTAGGACAAAGTGCTTCTCATGTTGATGAATGTGAAAATTCAATGATTTTCTTAACAGAAGGTGATAGTGCCTCTGGTTCTATTACTAAAACTAGAGACGTTCATACTCAAGCTGTATTTTCTCTTAGAGGTAAAATTTTAAATGTTTACAATAAGAGTAAGGCTGAGATTTATAAAAATGCAGAACTATATAATATGATGAAAGCTTTAGGTATTGAAGATGGCCTTGAAGGACTTCGTTATGGAAAAGTTATTATCGCAACTGATGCTGATAACGATGGTTTCCATATTAGAAATCTTCTAATGACTTATTTTCTTACCTATTTTGAAGAGTTAGTACTAGCGGGACGACTATATATATTAGAAACTCCATTGTTTAGAGTTAGAAACAAAAAGCAAACTGCTTATTGTTATAATGAAGCCGATAGAGATAATCTAATGAGTCAAATTAAAGGCGCAGAAGTTACTCGATTTAAAGGACTTGGTGAAATAGACCCAAAAGAATTTGGTTATTTCATCGGAGAAGAAATGAGATTAGAACCTGTTAATATTTCATCTCTTTCATCAGCTCAAAGTGCTGTTAAATTTTACGAGGGTGATAATACGCCAACTCGTAGAGATTTTATCATGGAGAATTTAATTTAATGGCTCAAGTAGAAAAAATATTTAGAAAGAACTTTTTAGAGTACGCCTCTTACGTTATTAAAGAAAGAGCAATCGCAGATTTGCAAGATGGATTCAAACCGGTTCAAAGAAGAATCGTTCATTCTCTTTTTGAAATGGATGATGGTAAATTTCACAAAGTTGCAAATGTTGTTGGTTGGTCAATGAGATTTCACCCACATGGTGATTCTTCAATTTATGAGGCATTAGTAAATCTAGCAAACTTTGATTTGTTGATTGAAAAACAGGGAAACTTTGGTAACTCTTTAACCGGAGATAGGGCTGCTGCTTCAAGATATATTGAATGTAGAATATTACCTTTTGCGAAAAAGGTTTTATATAATCCTGAATTAACTAATTTTGTTGATTCTTATGATGGTAGACATAAGGAACCATCTGTTTTTCCTGCTAAAATACCACTTGTTGTTATACAAGGTGTAAATGGTATTGCTGTTGGTATGGCTACTACTATCTTCTCTCACAACGTTGGAGAAGTATTAGATGGAATGGAAAAAGAGTTAAAAGGACAACCTTTTGAGATTTTTCCTGATTTCCTAGGCGGTGGTTTTGCAGATGTTAGTGAATATGATGATGGACGTGGTTCAATTGTTGTAAGAGCTAAACTTGATATAAGTGATCCTAAGAGAATTATTGTAAAAGAATTACCTTATGGTGTTACTAGTGAAAGGCTTATTGCAACTATTGATGATGCTGCTAAAAAGGGACGATTAAAAGTTTCTTCAATTAATGATTATACTGCTGAAAATGTAAGTATTGAAATTAATTTAGCACGTGGTACCTATAGTGAGGATATTGTTAAAGCTCTTTACGCTTATACCGATTGTGAAAAGAAGATATCATGTAACCCTCTTGTAATTAGAGATAATATTCCAACAATAATGGGCGTTAGCGATATTGTTAAGTATCATGCTCATCACTTAGTTGAAATTTTAACAAGAGAGTTAGAACTTGAGAGAGATCAATTAAATGATAAACTTCAAATGAGAACATTAGAGCGTATTTTCATTGAAGAGAGAATTTATAAGAAGATTGAAAAACAAAAAACATCAGAAGGTGTTATTAAGTCTGTTGTAAAAGGTTTTGACCAATTTGCTTCTCAACTTCTCCGCCCTGTAACAAAAGACGATGTTGATAGACTTTTAAAAATTCCTATCAGAAGAATCAGTTTATTTGATATTAACAAGAATGAGATGGAAATAGCAGCAATTAATGCAGCTATTGAATTATGTCAGTCTAGACTCGATAATATTGTTGAATATTCTATTAATTATATTGGTGAAATTAGAAAGCTAGTTCCTAAAGAAAGATTAAAAAGAAAGACAACCATTAAGAATATTGAAAAAGTTAATGTTAAAGATGTTGCTCAAAGAGATAAAGAACTTCATTATAATAGCGAC
Organism: Sphaerochaetaceae bacterium; assembly: GCA_963678765.2. GTDB lineage: Bacteria > Spirochaetota > Spirochaetia > Sphaerochaetales > Sphaerochaetaceae > Pleomorphochaeta. The sequence goes on from CAXXVM010000007.1 coordinate 332,720, forward strand.
AATGGATATTTAGGCTATAATATTAAAGATGGTGCAAAAGTATTAAATATAAGTATTTTTGATAAAGTTTTAGTAATAACAAAAGATGGTAATTATAGATTCTTAGTAAATCCTGAAAAAGAGTATGTTGGAAAGGGTTTATTATATTGTGGTTATGCAGATAAAGAAGAACTAGAGAAAGTTACTTTCACTCTTATTATGCAACAAAAAACCTATAAGTACTTATTTATAAAGCGTTTTAAGATAAAGAGTGGCCAACTTAATAAAGAATACTGTTTACTACCTGATAGTGAAACCTTTAAAGTAGTTAAACTCTCTATTGTAGAAAATGCTGAAATAAAAGTTGTTTATAAACCTAAACCTGGTTTGAGAATAAAAGAAGAGTGCTTCTATCTAAGTGATTATTTAGTTAAGGGTGCATTTACTAAGGGTAATAGATTAACAGTTAAGGCTATAAGCTCATTAAAGATGAGACCAGTTAAAGAAGTTAAGAAGATAAAAGAAAAAGATCTCTTTGAAGAAGAGAGCGAGGAATAATAAATGGAATATCAACCAATTAAAGATAGAGTTATCTATGAAGATAATCATATCATTGTAATCAATAAATTACCTGGAGAATTAGTTCAAGGTGATATTACTGGAGATGTAACTCTTGTAGATGATGTTAAAATGTATTTAAAAGAGAAATATAATAAACCAGGTAATGTTTATTTAGGTATTCCTCATCGTCTTGACCGTCCAACTAGTGGAATCGTTGTTTATGCTAAAACTGAGAAAGCTCTTAAGAGATTATGTGAAACTTTTAGAAAAGGCGATGTTAAGAAAATATATTGGGCAATTACAGATAATGCTCCTGAGAAAAAAGAAGGAACTCTTGTTAATTATTTAATTAGAGATGCAAAGAAGAATAAAAGTTTTGCAACTCCTATTGAGAAACCAGGTAGTAAGCTTGCAAAGTTGAATTATAAACTACTTGCAGCATCAAAAAGTTTCTTTCTTGTTGAAATTGATTTGTTAACAGGTCGTCATCATCAAATTAGAGCACAACTTGCTGCAATCAATGTTCATATTAAAGGGGATCTTAAATATGGTGCAAAGAGATCTAATAAAGATGGTGGTATTTCACTCCATGCTAGAGAAATATCTTTCCCACATCCTGTAAAGGATGAGACTGTAAATATTATTGCAGATCCTCCAAAAGATGTAGTTTGGGATGCTTTCATGTCTAGCAAACCAAAAGAATAGACTTATAATATAAAAGGAGCAATGAAAATTGCTCCTTTAAAAAACTAAAAATCATCCATTTTGGGTAGCTTAACAATACCTTCTTTAGATAGCGCATTGATTCTTATATCAAGAGCTACATCTGAATGATAATGGATAAAGTTATCACTTTCACTTATTTTGTCTAAAGACTTTGAAATTAAGTTTTCATTCAATATTCCATCTTTATAGTGAGGATTGATACTCATATATCTTGTTCCAAGTAGTGTTAAGTTTTGGAAGAAGTGGGTTCCTTGACTTGGTTCAACTTGGAAACCTTCTAAACCTGTCTCAACTATTAAACTTGCTTTAGAAATTTGAGTCCATGATGCAGGAATTCCTAACCAGGGATCACTTGATCCAAGACGGCCTGCAACTACTAACATGTAAGGAATATCTGCTTCATTGAAATGTGCATTATATTTCTCAATTTCTTGTGGCATTTTTGCCATATTTGCAGAATCAAATTTATCAGTTTTTATTAATACTAAATCTTTAATGTCTTCAATTATACCATTACCCATAACTGATGTAGAGTAAATAAGTGAATCATTAATTTCATTTTCTTTGATTTGTACACTTTCCTCTTCATTTCCCTCTGCTATAGGGCGTATTTGTAGAATACTAAATTCAGGTTTTTTAGGCTCTTTTTTATTAAGGTTAACTGCAAATTCTATTTCAATAGGAGTTCCCATTGCCTCTTTTCCAAGTTTTAATAAATCCTTCACTATACTAGCTAATGGGAAGTAGTCATATTGTAATATGCCGTTGAATGTAATTACTTTTTCACCTTTTGCTCTAAAGCTTTCGCTCAAATTCCCCATATTATCAATTGTACTTGCACAACCTCTAAGTGTTTCGGGATACTTTGCAGCTTCTTTAATATCTAATAGTTTTAGATTATCAATATCGGTTAAAGGGTCATAAGGCTCTCTCATATCAAGTGCATAAAAAAGCGATTGGCTAAAGGAACTTCCTCCACCTAAATAATGAACAGGCCGTTTTGGATTTTGTGGTGAAAATCGCAATACACTACCATTATCAACAACAGATTTACCAAAGCCAAAGGATAGCATTCCAATACCATCAGTAGTTTGTTCACCTTTTAGCGGATAATAATTTAGAGATCTTGCAACACCACTAATATTTGGATACCAATAATCTCCATGCTGAGAGCCTGTTATTTGCTGTATAACTACAGCCATTTTCTCTTCTTCGAGAATATGATCTGTAGCACTAAGATAGTCTTTTGCCTGTTTAAAATAGGTTGAAGCCCAAACAGTTTTAATTGCCTTTTCAAGATCCTTTAATCTTTTTTCTTCACTTCCTCTATTTGCAATCATACAAGTTTCATAAACTCCAGCAAATGGTTGGAAGTGTGAATCTTCTAGAAGAGAAGATGATCTAACAGATATTGGCTGTTTAATAACATTTATAACTTCTTTTAAATCGTCACTAAGGTCTTTTGGTAATTTGCAGGATAAGAATTTATTAATTATTTCAGTATTACTATAATCCTCTACTATGAATTCTTTTAAATCATTAATATCAATGAATCTGTCAAACACATCAGTTGCAATCACAACTGTTCGAGGTATCGAAAGATATACCTCTGGATATTTATCACATAGATGGTTTGCTCTGACCTCTTTATCTATGAAAGCTAAACCTCTTCCTTTTCCTCCGAGGGAACCTGAACCTATTCTACTAAAGAATAGCGTCTCATCATAATAATCTCTACTAAAAGATGCTATAACACCTTTTGTTCTCTCTGCTCTATAATTTTTTATTAATTCAACAATCTCTGTTCTTGCTTTTTCTGCATCTTGAGCGCAAGTTACGTTAAATTTAATAGGCTTTAGTTTAGCAGAAAGCGCATAAAGACTTTGGGCTCTAAGCCATTTTGAATAATCATCTCGCTCCGAGTGATATAAAAAGGATTCTATTGGGACAGTTGCAATTGCTTTTTGTAATTGACTCATGCTTGCCGCTTCACATATGGTTGTTCCAGTTTTTGGGTCTTTAAATAAAAATGGACCAAACCCATAGTAATTAATTACATAGTTATATAGTAGAGAGAGGAGTCTTGAAGACTTTTTCCATATAAACTCTGCTCCATTAGAAAGTACTTCATCTTTAATATCTTTGTTCATACTTTGAATTAATACAGGTAATCTAGGATTAAAAGATTTTACTAACTTATTAAATTCAAGACCAGCATATTTGTTTTCAACACCGTTTTGGTTAAAAGACATATCTGTTATTACACCTAATAAGTTGTTCTTATATTTATTGAATAGAGATTCAGCCTCTTCAAAGTCTTTTGCAAGAACAATTTTAGGACGACCTCTCATCCTTAATATTTTACCCCAGTTATTTAGGGCTTCAAGAATACTAGATCTATTTTGATGAATTAGACATTTATATAGAAGTGGGAGGAATGATGAATAGAATCTTACTGAGTTTTCAACAAGAATTATAACTTGTATATCAGCCTCTTTTGTATCGTGTTCTATATTAATACTATCTTCCATTAGTTTTACCATTGCTAAGAAAATCATAGGATCTCCTTGATAATAGAAAAAATTATCAATTGAAGTTATCTTCTTGATTTGTTTATTACGTTTATGAATAGGGGATGGTGATAGTACAACAAAAGGAAGAGCTGGGAATACTTTCTTTACATCTTCTGCAAATTCCTCAACTTTTTCATCACCAATATCTAACATGGAAATGACAAGTTCAAATTCTCTGTTTGAATTGAGTAAATCCATTGCCTCTGAAGGTGAATTAACATGAGTTATTTTTGGAGGATTTGAAAGTCCTAGCTGAGTATATTCCATATATAGAGCTTCTTCGACTCTTCCATCAGCCTCAAGAAGAAATCGATCATAGTCACTACAGATTAGTAATACATTGTAGATATGCTTTAACATTAAATTGCTGAATGGCAGCCAAGTTTGGTCTAAATTATACATGAAATAAATAATAGCATACTGAAAGAGCGCAAACAATATAAAAGTTATTTAAATAAATTCTTAGTATTTTTTAGTGAATAAAATCGTTAAAAAAAGAATTAGAATTCGCTTATTAATTAAAATAAGCAATATATTTTTTACATATATATAAATAAATATGCACTAAATATCTATTTTCACAAGATATTATAAAAAAAACTTTTGAATATATAAATTTTTTCATAAAAAAGTTGACGTATGGGAAAACTAGATTTAATCTGTATCTGACATTGAGGAAACGTTAGGAGGTTTTCATGTACGATTTAGAGAAAGTAGTTTCAGACATTGAAAGAAAGAACCCTGGACAAAAAGAGTTCTTACAGGCTTGTAAAGAAGTAATAGAAAGTGTTCTTCCTGTTATTAATGATAATCCATTATATATAAAAAATAAAATTCTTGAAAGAATTTGTGAACCAGATAGAATTATTGAATTCAGAGTTTGTTGGGAAGATGATAACGGTGAAATTCAAGTTAACCGTGGTTGGAGAGTTCAATTTAACAATTCTTTAGGCCCATATAAAGGTGGCTTAAGATTTCACCCATCAGTAACACTTGATACATTAAAATTCTTAGGTTTTGAACAAACATTTAAAAACAGTCTAACAACACTACCTATGGGTGGTGGTAAAGGTGGATCAGATTTCTCACCAAAAGGAAAGAGTGATTCAGAAATTCTACGTTTCTGTAAAGCCTTCATGAGTGAGTTAGCAAATTATATTGGTCCTGATACTGATGTACCTGCTGGTGATATTGGTGTTGGTGGTCGAGAAATTGGTTATTTATATGGTCAATATTTAAGAATCAAACGTGAAAATACTGGAGTACTAACTGGTAAACCTCATAACTTTGGTGGATCTTTAATTAGACCTGAAGCAACCGGTTATGGTGCAATGTATTTTGCAGAAGAAGTACTAAAACAACATGGTGAATCAATTGAAGGAAAGATAATTTCAGTAAGTGGATTTGGTAATGTAGCTTGGGGTGCTGTTAAAAAAGCAACAGAGCTTGGTGCTAAGGTTGTAACAATTAGTGGTCCTGATGGATATATTTTAGATGAAGATGGAATTAATACAGAAGAAAAGATTAATTATCTTTTATATCTAAGATCTTCTAACCAAGATATTGTAGAACCTTATGCAAAGAAATTTGGAGCTAAATTCATTAAAGCTAGAAAACCTTGGGAAGTTCCTGTTGATATGGCTTTCTGTTGTGCAATTCAAAATGAACTTAATGGAGAAGATGTTAAAGAACTAAATAAGAATGGTTGTAAATATTTAATTGAGACTTCAAATATGGGTTGTACTTCTGATGCAATTGCAGAAGTTAAAAAGACAAAAATGGTATTTGCACCAGGTAAAGCTGTTAATGCAGGTGGTGTAGCTGTTTCTGGATTAGAAATGAGTCAAAATGCTTCTCACATATATTGGAGAGAAGAAGAGGTTGATGTTCGTTTAAAACATATAATGAAATCTATTCACTCACAGTGTGTTAAAGAAGGAACACTTGAAGATGGTAGTATTGATTATATTGCAGGCGCTAATATTGCTGGATTTAAGAAAGTTGCAGATGCAATGGTAGCACAAGGTTATTAAAAAATAATTTAAAAAAACACTTTGAAAAGATCTGAGTTATAAGCTTGGGTCTTTTCTTTTTACAAAAAACATTTTTGAATATAAAAAATTGCTTGAAATTTATTAAGTAAAAAAAATTTTAAAAATTAAATTTCTTTAAAAAAATAAAATCTTTAAAAAATATTTGTTAAGTAAAACTTATGTTTGCTTGTCATCTATATAAAATTATTTATGAATAAAATAAATTGATTTAATTACTAATGTATAAATAATCAAACAAAAATGGTTATTTTACATACTATAATTATATAAAAACTATATAACTAATCTTGTTGAATTTTTTTTGGGTTAAGCACTTGCCCCAATTTTTAGTCCGTGATAGGGTGTGCTTGTGTTAAAAGCAAGGAGTTTAGTGATGGTAGAAAATACATACGAAATCAAAACAAGTAGGAATAATAATAATTTAAATAATAATATTTTTAATTCTGAAGAGAGTAGAGGTATTTTTTCTAACGTCGAAAATAAAAAGACTATCTCTATGAATCCTGATAAAATTGTTGCAAAACCTATGGAGATGAAAAGTGTTCATATCGCAGAAAAAACTAATATCAGAAAGAAAAGTTTATTTAACTTTTTAAAAAAGAAAAAATAATTCTTTTAAGTAACATGCCTCATTATAGTTCAATTATCATATGTATTAGATGCTAAGCAGAATAGATGCTTAGCATCTTTAAAAAATAATGAGTTTGTATTGTTTTTGTTCTTCGTAAAATTATATTTATTCAACCTAGGTGAAAAAATGAAATAATGTTCCATTTTTGCCTATAGTTTTTTTATGGTATCTTAGATTTACACTTGAAAACACCCTATCAGTGTATTATACTTACCAAGATTTACAAATATAATTTTTATTATTCACAAAATATGAGACCTTTTTTAGGTCAATCAAATTATTTTGATAATGGAGTGTCGAAATGGACAAAAAGAAAATGGTTACAATCGATGGTAACACCGCTGCTGCGCATATTGCTTATGCTTTCAGTGAAGTAGCTGCTATCTACCCAATTACACCATCTTCACCAATGGGTGAATATGCTGATTCTTGGGCAAGTACAGGTAAAAAGAACCTTTGGGGCAAAAAAGTTGAAATCGTTGAAATGCAATCTGAAGCTGGTGCAGCAGGTGCCGTTCACGGTGCATTAGCAGCTGGTGCTTTAACAACAACATTCACAGCATCTCAGGGTTTATTATTAATGATCCCTAACATGTATAAAATTGCTGGTGAAATGACACCAACAGTATTCCATGTTTCAGCTCGTTCTTTAGCAGCTCAATCACTATCAATATTTGGTGACCATTCAGATGTAATGGCTTGCCGTAATACTGGTTTTGCAATGACTGCAGCAAGTAGCATCCAAGAAACTGAAGATATGGCTTTAGTAGCTCACTTAGCAACATTAAAAACTGATGTTCCTTTCTTAGCTTTCTTTGATGGTTTTAGAACTTCTCACGAATATCAGAAGGTTGAAGAACTTTCATATGATGCAATTAAACCTTTAGTTGATGAAGCATTAATCAGAAAGTTCCGTGAACGTGCTCAACGTCCAGAACATCCAATGATTAAAGTTGCAGCTCAGAATGAAGATGTTTACTTCCAAGGTCGTGAAACAGTTAACCCTTATTATGATGCAGTTCCTCAAGTAGTTGAAGAATACATGGGTGTTGTTTCAGAATTAACAGGTCGTCCTCTTAACTTATTTACATACACTGGTGCAGCTGATGCAACTGATGTTGTTATTGTTATGGGTAGTGGTGCTGATACATGTGAATGGGCAAGTAACTACATGAACCAAAACGGTGCGAAAACTGGTGTTATCAATGTTCACCTATATCGTCCATTTAGTGCTAAACACTTAATTGCAGCTCTTCCAAAAACAGTTAAAAGAATTGCTGTTCTTGATAGAACTAAAGAACCTGGTGCTCTTGGCGAACCTCTATACTTAGACGTTGTTGCAGCTCTTTCACAAGAAAATGTACAAGGTGTTAAAGTTATTGGTGGTCGTTATGGTCTATCTTCTAAAGATTTCCCTCCAACACACGCTAAAGCAGTATTTGAACACCTAGCATCAAAAGATGCATGGCATAACTTCACAGTTGGTATCAACGATGATGTTACTAACCGTTCTATTAAAATTGGCGAAAGCATCGATGTAACTCCTAAAGACGTTGTATCATGTATGTTCTGGGGTCTTGGTTCTGATGGTACAGTTGGTGCTAACAAAAACTCAATCAAGATTATTGGTAACAATACTCCTAAGAATGCTCAAGCTTATTTCTCATATGACTCAAAGAAATCTGGTGGTATCACAGTATCTCACCTAAGATTCGGCGATAGCAAATTAAACATGCCTTGGTTAATTGACCATGCTGATTTCGTTGCTTGTCATAACCCAGCTTACATTGGTCGTTACGATATGCTAAGTTGTGTTAAAAAGAATGGTGTATTCTTACTTAACTCTCAGATTCCATCTGATGAAGTATTCTCACACCTAACAAAAGAAATGCAAGATCAAATTATTGCTAAAAACATTCGTTTCTACAACATTAACGCTTTAGAAATTGCTGAAGCAGCAGGTCTAGGAACAAGAATTAATACTGTTATGCAGGCTGCATTCTTCAAGATTAGTGCAATCCTACCAGAAGCAGAAGCAATTTCTTTAATCAAAACATATATCGAAAAAACTTTCTCAAGAAAGGGCGAAGCTATTGTTAAAAAGAACTGGGCTGCTGTTGATGGAGCATCTGCTGCATTACATGAAGTTAAGATTCCTACAACAATCACAGAAAGCTATGTTCCTGCTAAGTTAATTAGCGATGACGCTTCTGACTTTGCTAAAGATATTATTCTTCCAATCATGCACAGAGAAGGTGATAGCATTCCTGTTTCTAAGATGTCTTATGATGGTAAATTACCTTCAGCTACAGCTAAATTAGAAAAACGTGGTGTTGCTCCATTTGTTCCTGAATGGCTTAGTGATAAATGTATTCAATGTAACCAATGTGTACAGGCTTGTCCTCACGCAGCAATTCGTTCTAAACAGATTGATCCAGCTGCTCTTAAAGATGCTCCTGAAACATTTACAACTCTTAAATCAAAAACTAAAAATACTCGTGATCTTGAATTCAAAATCCAGGTATTTGTTGAAGATTGTCAAGGTTGTGGTGTTTGTGTTGAAACTTGTCCTACAAAAGCTCTTGAATTCTCTCCAGCTCAAACTCAGAGAGATAAGGGTGAAAACGAAAACCTTGAATTCTTTGAAACTCAACCATACGCAGTTATGGATGGTATCAATGATACTTCAGTAAAGGGTCTTCAGTTCAAACAACCTTTATTTGAATTTAGTGGTGCTTGTGCAGGTTGTGGAGAAACTCCATATGTTAAATTAGTATCTCAGATTTGTGGTGAAAACATGATTGCTGCTAACGCAACAGGTTGTTCTTCAATCTATTCTGGTACATACCCAACAATTCCTTACACAAAACGTGATTCTGATGGTCGTGGTCCAGCTTGGGGTAACTCATTATTCGAAGATAACGCTGAATATGGTTTAGGTATGAGAATGGCTGTTGATAGCAACCGTAACTTACTAAAACTTAACATTGATCAACTTCTAGAAGTTGGTACAACTGAAGAATTAACAGCTGCTATTAAGAAGAGCTTAGAAGTATGGGGCTCAGCTAAAGAAGATGCTATTGAAGCTCAGAATGCTGTTCAAGCTGCATTACCTGCTGCTATCGAAGCTGCAACTGATGCTAATAGAGACCTATTAACTAAGATTGATGAATTAAAAGATTACTTCTGTGATAAGAACGTATTCATCATCGGTGGTGATGGTTGGGCTTATGATATCGGTTACGGTGGTGTTGACCACGTTGTTGCTTCTGGTAAAAACGTTAACATCCTTGTATTAGATACAGAAGTTTACTCTAACACTGGTGGACAAGCTTCAAAAGCAACTCCAATTGGTGCTGTAGCTAAGTTTGCTAACTCAGGTAAACAACTTGGTAAGAAGAACCTTGGATTCATGTGTATGAGTTATGGTTATGTATATGTTGCTTCTATCGCTTTAGGTGCAAACAGACTACATGCTCAAAAAGCTCTACAAGAAGCTGTTGCTTGGAATGGTCCTTCAATTGTATTCTGTTATTCTTCATGTATTAACCATGGTATGAACATGCGTTATTCACAGGTTGAAGCTAAGAAAGCAGTTGATGCTGGTTACTGGCCTTTATACCGTTACAACCCAGCTCTAGAAGAAGGAAAGAAATTCACTTGGGATATTAAGAAAGCACCAACAGTTGCTTATCAAGACTTCCTAAAGGGTGAAGTTCGTTATACTTCTCTTTACAAGACTAACCCAGAACATGCTGACGAATTATTTGCTAAAGCAGAAGCTGATGCAAAACGTCGTATGACTTTCTACGAACAGATTGGTGAAATCATGTAATTGATAAAGATATAGTAATATATCCTTATATAGCTGCTACTGATACTTATTAAAGTAAAGGTGGCAGCTTTTTATTTGTCTTTTTATAACTGATTTTTATGTGAAGGTAGATTTTATAATTAGTGTTTAAACAATAGATGAATATGCTTTACTATTTAAAAATTAGAACTATTTAATAAATTATTATGCTATTTTTATTAAACTATAATTGATAATAGTACTTATGGTCCTTATTTTACTCTAGTTTAGGTCTAGAATTGTTTTAATGGCTATTGTAGCCATTAAAGCTAAAACATTAAGGTATAATCTAGCATGAGTGCTTATATAGCCTTTATTGCCTTGTATTGAAATCTATTTTTTATGAGATAATTATAAGTTTTCTCATTTTGAAATTATATTTTAAATAAATGTTCAAAAGTATATCTGTTTATTAATTACTCATTGGATTATAATAATTAAGAGGTTAATATTTATGAAAAAAATAATTATGATATTTTTGTTTTGTTTAGCGAGCACGGCATTATTTGCATTTGATGGTTCTTCAAATTATGGAGCTTATAAAAACAATATTGGTTTTGGTCTTGGTTATCAGTCACAGGCTTTTGTTGATGATAGTAATTCATCTTTTAACCTATATGGAACATCTCTCCACTTTAAAAGAGAAGTATCAATTAGAAATGAACTAAATAGAACTCTCTTTTTTGAATCAAATATAATGCTTCCTTTTGTATCTACAATTAATGATAATGGACCTTATTTTGATAGCTCTCTATTAGGAGTTGATTCCTCAGATATTCTATTCATGGATTTTATAATTGGTTCAAACTATTCATCATTTAGCTCAAGAAATACTAGTTCTTATATTGGATCTGGCATTCATTCATATTATATGCTATATGAAAATCCTATTTCTAGCAGAAATTACCTACTATATGGGTTTGGACTCTCTATTGATGGTGGTCTTCAATATTACCTAAGTTCTTCTTCAATACTTGAATTTGGGACAACTGGTACATTTGATTTTATAAATCTAAAATATGATGGAAATCAAACAACAAGTATGGATTATCTATCAATTGATATTAATGTAACTGCATCAATAATTAGTAGATTTTAAGAATTTTAATATAATTGACTATTAAAGGAATAAAAAAACTAGATGAATTTCTTCATCTAGCATTTTGTTTAAAATTATTGGTTACTCAACTACTGAGAAATCATCCTTTGAAGCTCCACAAAGTGGGCAAACCCAATCCTCTGGAATATCTTCAAAAGCTGTTCCAGGAGCGATACCGCCGTCTGGATCACCAACTGCAGGGTCATAAATATAACCACATAAATCACATTCGTAACTTTTCATGTTCATGTCTCCTATATATTGAAATAATAACCTCGATTTTTTTTATTAGCAAGCTTTTTTATTTATAAAGTGCTAATATTTCCTCTAAAGAGGTGTAAAACTTCTTTCTAAACGATTCTGGACCCAGTATTTCAATGGATGGACCACATTGAATTATTCTAAGAATAAGTTCTATTGAGTTTTCAATATCCATATTATATATAAAATATCCATCACATTCTTCAATTGTAGGTTCTGAATGTTTAAGGTAATTGAATGCATTTAATGCAGAAATTTCTTTAACTTTCAATTTTAAAGGAATAACATCTATAGGTGCATATCCATTTGTACCTTGAGGCATTCTAAACGGCTTAAGGTTATCTGGAATTGTATAGGTTTGATCTAATATTGTTGCTTTTGTAATTGAACTAATATCAATTGTAATCATTTCTTGAGTATGTCTAAGACGCCCTGTAACACTGATAGGGTTACGACCTGTAGCTTCTTCTCTAAAACCAATAAAGTATGGAGCAACTTCTGTTACTCTACTTAATCCATCAACACTATGTTCAATTTTGACAATTCTACCAGAAACCCAAGAATCAATTAAAACATCTAATATTGAATTATATTGGCTATTCCCTGTTTTCTTTTGAACACTCTTATCAATCTCTTCTGATAATGCAACTATGTTATCACTTATTTTAGGTGCATAAGATCTCATGTTTAGTGCAATTTTTCGAAGTCCTGAAGCTAAGTGTGGATTTTGGTATTCAGCATTTTGTGCTAGTATTTCAGCTGACATATTGAAAGCTAAACTTTCATATATGCTTAGTTCAATGTTTTCTTCTTCACTATCTTTTGGTCTAATCTTGATAAGATTATTTTCTTCATATACATCTATATATTTACTTAAATCAGTAACGTATCGAGATATTGTAGACCGGTGTACACCGAGTCTTCTAGCAATTTCTGCTCTACGTAATCCTTCTGGATGTGATAATAATAAAAGCTCTAATTGAGCTACTCTTTCGCCTTTCATATTTTTCCCTTGTTGAGGTCCTTGCACCAACCTGCAACATTATAACAATAACATAAATATATATAAATGCAACAAAAAAACAACAAAATTAAATAATTTATATGCAGAAAATTTAATTTTAAACGGTTATTTGTGAATAAGTAGAAAAATTGTGACAAAAATTGCATATACCGCATTAAACAATACTTTGTAAAATTTATAATCAAAAATGACAAATCTGAGTGGCTAAATTTTTACATTTGTATTATCATTATAATACAATCTATTTTAGGAGGACATATGGAACAAAAAGAATTAGAGGATATGTTGAGTAGCCTTGAGATTAAACTATCTTATCAAGAAGCTACGATAGCTGAGTTAAATGAAATTGTAGCATCTCATACAAAAGAGATTGGTATAATGGAAAACCATATTTTACTTCTTAAGAAGAAAGTTGAAGCCTTAGAAGAAGTTGGTGGTGGAGAAGACTTACCAAGCAGAAAACCTCCACATTATTAAAATAAATGAAAAGAAGAGCCCTAAAAGCTCTTCTTTTCTGTAATATTTGATTTTCTAGAATAACTAAAAGTGCTTGAAATAATATCTTCGCTTTAATTTTATTGTAAAACTGTAAAGAATAGTGTAAAGTATAAGCAAGCAGGAGTTATATATGAGAGAGATTGTGTTAAAAAATAATCCGATTAATACTTGTATTATTCAGGTAAGCTTTTCTCCAATTTTAATAATTGAAAACAATATAAGCAATTTACAAGATGCTTTTAGAAAATCAGGATTTCCTAGCTTTAGAAATATTAAAGAGACTATTTATTCTATAGATAGTAAAACTCAAGATACAGCTACTAATGAAAATAAAAAATGGTTGTTTCATTCTTTGGATGAGCAAGAGTTGATTATAATAGATAAATCACAAATTACTTTTCAAGTATCTAAATATACAAATTTTGTAAATTTTCTCGAAAAATTTAAAAATATCTTAGATTTATTTTCAGATATTATAGATTTTACAAATGGTACATCTATATATAGAATTGGACTTCGCTATGCAAATTGTATTGAAAATGTAGATGACTTTAAGAAATATTTTAAAAAGAATTATCATGGTATTACTTTGCCCTCAAGTATTAATATAAAAGGCGAGACTTTGATTAATTCTAATATTAGTTGTGTATTAAATGAAGAATTTGAAAAAAAAACTAATCTTTTATTAAAAGTTTATCAAAATAATAGGGGTGTTATGATACCAATGAATGTTTTGGCTTTTAAAGAACGAAAATCTGAGAAATCTAAACTTATAACATTTTTTGATTTAGATTTATCAATGACTTTTAATAATTTTGTTTTAAAGAATACAACAGAGATTCTAGATTTTTCTACCGAATTAAATGATCGTTCAGCAGAGATTTTCTTTGATTCAATAACAGCGGAAGGAAAAGATGCATGGAAATAGAACAATATAATTATGATACTTTATATAATCCATCTTATGATGATTGCTATGAGTTGAGTGGAGCTTGTTTTAGTCATTCTAATTCATATTATGAGAATTATAATAATATAGTAAAACAAGGAGATTTTTGGATTATTTCTAATACAGCGCCAAGGGATGCTTTTGTTGCGATATCAAAAAATTCTTTGTATTATTTTAATTATGGCGAAAAATTAGATAATATTAAAAATTTTAACTTTGACATAATAAAACAAGATGCACATAAATCTAAAGAAGCTTTTTTATATCAAGACATATTACTTGATTCAAAGAAATTTCTTGGTTTGAATATATCTACTATTTCAACAATTTTAAAGATATCCCGTCCTACAGTGTATTCATATTTGAAGGGAAATTCTGTTGGTGATTTTTCTAATTTTGATAAAATAAAAAAATTAAGATTGATTTTAACAATTGTTAGGGAGAAATACGAAATAAACTCTTTCCCATCCTTGTTTAAACATAGAGATAATGATGGAAATAGTTTAGTTGAATATTTTAGTAATGATTTACCTGAACTTGAAAAATTTGTAAATTCTATTTGTATTTCTGAGATAGAACGAAGAAAAAAGATTAAGAATTATGATAATAAAATCAAAATAAATAAAGAAGCCTTTAGTACTCCTATCTTTCATGAGGAGTAACCAATGGATTTGGAACAGATGGATTTTATAAGAAATTGTACCAAGAAATATCAAGATTGTAAAATATGTATTGTGGCTTCACATTCTTGTGATATTGCTAGAAGCAGTGATAAAGAACCCAATATTGAGGTTTTTCCTTGTCATGTAATTCCTGAATTGAATAATGCAAATATCAAAGGAAGAAATGTTAGAATAATTAATTTTGAAGTAGAGGATAATTCTACAAAAAAGTTTTATTGTCTTTATGCTAATGAGAAGTTATTTGTTGATAAAAGTGACGTTAATCAAGAAGAAATACTGAAAAATATACATTGTAATTTGCCAATTTCTTCTTTTCAAAATAGGTTGTCTTCAAGATATAAAAGGCAAGTATTGCCAGATAATGTCAATCATAGGATTAATAATGAATTAAGATTACGGCATAAGATAAAGAAATTTAGCAATGAACTATCTGCCATATTTATTGAAATTGATGCTGAAGATGTGCCTGTGTATACATTACATTTTATAAGTGATAGTGGTTATCAAAATTCAGATGAAAAAGTTGAACAATTTGTGAAAGAATTAAACAAAACAAATAGTAATCTTTCTAAAGATGAATATTTCATATTGCTTATAGTCCATGAAATAGATTATGAGCTTTCATATTCAGAAACTCAAAAAATGTTTTATTATAACTTTGATTATTTATGTGAGAATTAGCAATTAAGAAAAAGAAGATATATATTGGTCTTCTTTTCCTTAAATAAACTAAACCTTAATCAATCAGTGATACAGGTTCTTCTTTATATTCTCTTTTGTAGAATCTAAGAAGAGATCTCCCATACTTTCTTTCATCGATAAATTTCAAATCTCCAATCTGTTCAGGCCATGATGCATTTTCTTCTCTAGGATAGTGAATTATGAACAATCCGCCTTCTTCAACAATTTCAGCATCTGCAATAACTTGTGCTAATTTGACTTTTCCATCCATTGGAAATGGTGGATCTGCATAAACTACATCATAGGTTCTTTTAGCTGAAGGAATAAATCTATAAACATCACTCATAAACAGTTGAATTTTAGTATCAACCATTGAAATGTTTTTTAGTATTACAGTCTTTTTACCTCTATCTTTTTCAACGATATGTACAGGTTCTGCGCCTCTAGAAGCAGCTTCAATTCCAACACATCCAGATCCTGTAAATAAATCTAAAAAAGAGCTCTCATCTAAATTTCCTAGGATTGAGAAAAGAGATTCTCTCATTCTATCCATTGCAGGTCTAATAACACCAGGAGGACAAACTACTGTTCTTCCTCTGTATTTACCACCAGTTACTCTCATTATATGCTCCTAAATCTAATCTTCTTCATTTGAAAAAGGATTAGCTTCTTTTAATACTTTATCTATAATTTTATTTTTACTTAACTCTAACTTTGAATCAGTACTTAATATTTTATCACAAAATTTTCTTGCAATTAAAATATAATCTGTATCATTAATAAATGATGAGAAGTGAAGTTTCAAGTACCCAGATTGTTTTGTCCCCGTTATATCTCCAGGACCACGAAGTGAAAGGTCTTTTTCTGATAAAACAAAACCATCCGTGCTTTCTTTGAGTGCTTTCAATCTTTCTTTACCAATTTCACTAATATTATCGCCGTATACAAAAAAACAATAGGATTGTAAATTTGATCTACCGACTCTTCCTCTTAGTTGATGAAGTGCTGATAATCCAAAAATATCAGCGTGTTCAATAACCATGCAAGTAGCATTTGGTACATCAATACCAACTTCAATAACACTAGTTGAAACAAGATAAGAAATTTCTTTTCTTTTAAATCTCTCTAAAATATCTATTTTCTCATCGTCTGGAATTTTACTATGTAACAAAGCAGAAGGTACAGATGGATATTCTTCTTTTAATTTCTGGAACATATTTGTAACATCTCTTAGTTCTCTTGTTCCACTATCATCTATCCTTGGATATACAAAGTATGCCTGATGGCCTCTTTGAAATTCAACAGCAATTGCACTATACATTCTCTCTCGACTTTGTTGAGAGACAAGATAACTGATTATCTCAACTCTATTTAAAGGTTTTTCTCTAATTGTGGATATATGTAAATCTCCAAAAACTGTTAGAGCTAGAGAACGTGGAATAGGGGTTGCACTCATCATAAGTATATCGGGATTTTCTCCCTTATTCATTAGAGCTTCTCTTTGAGCTACTCCAAACCTATGTTGTTCATCAATTATAACATATTTCAGATCTTTAAATTGTACATCAGTTGAAAAAACTGCATGTGTCCCTATGATTATATTTACACTACCATTTGCTATATCTTTCAGAATCTTAGTTCTATTTTTCTTACTAACTGAGCCTGTAAGTAATGCACTATTAATATTGAGTGGAGACAAAAGTTCTACTGCATTTTTATAATGTTGAGTTGCTAAAAGTTCAGTGGGAGCCATAAATACAACTTGAAAACCTTTTGCAATTACATGGAGAGCACTAATCCATGCGATTAGAGTTTTACCACTACCTACATCACCTTGTAGCATTCTATTCATTGTAACTGGGCAATCTAAATCATCTCTAATTTCTTTTAAAACTTTCATTTGATCGCTTGTAAGAGAGAAAGGAAGGGATGCTATTAATTCATTTTCTTTAGTAGTACAAATTCCCTCTTTTCTTTCATACTCAATTTCATTAGTGAACATGTTCCTTCTCGCAATTACTTGCATGTAGAATAGTTCTGTTATGGCTAATGTTTTTCTACTTAGCTCCCACATTTCTTTACTAGTGGGTTGATGATACATCCTAATTGCAGTATCTGTACTCATAAGAGATAGCTCGTCTCTTATATAAGAGGGAAGTTCATCATCAAAGGTTGGAGAGTTTTTTAATATATAATCTATATCACGTCTTATAATTTTCTGAGTTAAAGATCCCCTTAATGGATATATAGGAATATATTCACCAAAAGGAGGAGGTAATTTTGGATCAAGTGATTCAATTGGTTTTAATTCAAATTGAGATGATTGGTATTCATTGTAATGAATTGCTGCCGAGCCAAACATATAGTAGAGTTGATTAACTTTAATTGTTTTTGAAAGAAAATTTCTGCCAAAACACATTAAACTTAATCTTTTATGAGAACTCTCATCCTCAACAATAATTTTTAGAGTTCTTCCTTTTGCAGAAAATCCTCCAAAAAAAGTATGTGAGATTACCCTAATTATAGTATTTATATGGTAGGCCTCTTCGCTATCGCGAGGAATAATATCTAAGTCAATTATATGAGATCTATCTTCAAAATCACGTGGAGAGAGTTGCAAAAGCTCTGCCCAGGTTTTTATCTGGGCATCTCTATAGCTAGAAGCTATTGAAGGTCCAACTCCTTTTAGTGTTGTAACTTTGTTATTTAGTTCTCTATAAAACATTTATTCTATAATTGAGCTAGTTGTGAAATTATGTATGTAAAACCCATTCTAAAGGCAACATATAAAATAATTGTGAATACAAGAGTTGCAATTACTAATGTTCTATTAGCAACACCCTTTGAGCCAAAGAATACTTTTTGTACCCAATTCATTAATCCGCCTACAATAGATTCAATGCCCCTAGCCATTACAATTGTAGTTGGAGTTCTTTTATAACAGAAGAATAATCTCACTACTAATAGAATTATAAATATAAAGAAGAATGGTGATATAATGTATGAATAAAATGTTTGAGCTATAAGAGCTAAAGTTATTCCAAGTGTTAAATATCCTTGAATCCCATATATTTGTAATAGACTTGTTACAATTGATAAAAGAGCAAAAGCTAATAATGGGCTAAAATCCATCGTCTTAGAACGAAGAAATTTAACTCCTGAGAAAAGATTTAAGAATGGATCTACAATCTTTCCTATGAAAAGCATAACTGCTCCCTCTTGTCGATATTGCTGATTTGGTATTTTAATCCAACTGAATATAATTCTAATCCAGATTAAAATGCTATAGATCCTGAGAATGGATGCTAATAACCCTGCTAAATCTTGTAATACTGTAGGTGTGTTCATATATTTTTCCTTTTAGTCGAACCAGATGTCTGTGACCTCTGGTAGTGATTTTACATCATCAATGAATTCAGGACATCTCTTAACACTAAATACACTGCCACAGGCAATTCTTGGAAGAGTAGATAAATCTTCTTCTTGAGCTTTTTTCTCTACCTCTTCATCATCAACAGTTGTATTAAGTTCAACTTCCTCAATTTCATCTATTAGTTCGTCTTTTTCTTCTATTAATATAGTTAAAGATAGTGGTCCATGGTGATCTAGGCAAGTATCTCTTAAATTTAGTAATCCAGTATCCTTTGCTACTGTTTTATTAATTTTTATGTAGCAAGAAGTTAATGCTAAAGGTGGTAGATCTTTTGGTTCTCTAATTTCATCAATTGTAAAATCAATTTTCGTATCATCTTTATAATTCTTTTGGAATTTACCAATAAATCCTTGAATACTTTCTACTTCAATTTTATCCTTATATTTCTCATATAGTTTAGGGAATATAGTACAATCTACAGACCCATTTTTATCTGAAATAGTTAAGAAACACATCTCAGTTCCTTTTTTTGTAACAATTACACGTTTTGTATTAATTGTTGCAATTAATTGGGTTCTTTTTTCAAGTGGAATCTTTTGAGGTACCGACAAATCAACTACTACACTATTCTTTATCTCTTCTTTATATACATCAAGAGGGTGACCTGAAATATAGAAGCCTAAAAGCTCTCTTTCTTTTTCAAGTTTCTCCATAATACTCCAATCTTCTAATAAAGGAATATTAAACTGATTGAAACTACTTTCCTCTTCTTCTCCAAATAGAGAGAGTTGTCCATAGGCTTTATCAGCGTTAACCATTTGAGCAAATTTAATTGCATCTGGTAGACAGTTAAGAAGAGAATTACGATTAATTCCAAGACTATCAAAGGCTCCTGCTGTGATTAAAGACTCTAAAAGTTTAGAGTTCAATACACGTGGTTCACTTCTTTTTAAGAAGTCAATAAAGTCTTTATATGGTCCATTTTTTTCTCTTTCAGCTACAATTCTTGTAACAGCGGCTGCACCGACGTTTTTAATACCTGCAAGTCCATAAACAATTTTGTTATCAACAACAGAGAAATGTTGTTCAGAATAGTTAATTGTCGGAGGTAGAATCTCAAGACCCATGGCCTCAGCAACATTTAGGTATTCTGTGAACTTGTCAGGGTTGTTCATTTCATTTGTTAGGTTGGCTGCAAGAAATTCTGCTGGATAATTAGCTTTTAAATATGCAGTTTGATAAGCAACAACACTATAGGCAACAGCATGGGATTTGTTAAAACCATAACCAGCAAAGGGCTCTAGCATTTCAAATATTTCAATAGCATGTTCTTTTGAGTGCCCGTTTTTAGCTGCACCTGCAATGAAATTAAGTTTTTCATGTGCAAGTTTCTCAACTTTCTTTTTACCCATGATACGACGAAGGATATCAGCTTGACCAAGTGTATATCCTGCAATTATTTGAGCTACTTTCATAACTTGTTCTTGATAAACAATAACCCCATAGGTAGTTTTTAATTCATCTTCTAAAGCTGGATCTGCATAAGTAATTGGTTGTCTTCCGTGTTTACATTCAATAAACTGGGGAATATAAGCCATTGGACCTGGTCTGTATAGAGCATTTAAGGCAACTAAATCTTCCATATCACTTGGCTCAGCTTGTTTTAAAATCTTTTGCATACCAGCAGATTCAAACTGGAATACTGCTGTACTATCGCCAGCCTGTAGCATTTTAAATGTGGCAGGGTCACTTTCTGATATATCTTCGATTCTAAATAGAGGGTCCTTTTTATGAATCAAATCAACAGAGTGTTTAATTAGTGTAAGGGTCTTAAGACCCAAAAAGTCCATTTTAACTAATCCACAAGGTTCAATTAAGTCCATTGTGTACTGAGTAGATGCAGCTCCAGTCTTTGGATCTCTATATAGTGGAACATATTCAACTAAATCTTTACGACCAATAACAACACCTGCGGCATGGGTTGAAGTATGTCTGTTTAAACCTTCAAGTCTAGCAGATACATCAAATAGTGTTTCATAAATACCACCTTGATCTCTTATGGCTCTTAGTTCTTCACTCATTTCTAATGCTTTTGGTATTGATATTTTTCTTTCATCAGGAACTAATTTAGCAATTTTATTTGCCTCTGCGAAAGGAATATCTAGAGCTCTTGCACAGTCTTTTAATACAGCTTTTGTTTTAAGTGTTCCAAATGTAGCAATCTGAGCAACCTTTGATTGTCCGTAGTGCTTTGTTACATAATCAATTACTTCTCCACGTCTTTCCTGGCAGAAGTCAATATCAAAATCGGGCATACTAACTCTTTCAGGATTCAAGAATCTTTCAAAGAGTAGATTGTATTTCATAGGGTCAACATCAGTAATGTCAGTTGAGTAGGCAACAATAGAACCAGCTCCTGAACCACGTCCTGGACCTACTGGAATGTCATGTACTTTTGCCCAGTGAATATAATCACGAACGATTAAGAAGTATCCAGGGAAATCCATATCAATGATAATTTTAAGCTCATATTCTAATCTTTCCATGTATTCTGGTGGAACTGGATTATATCTTTTCTTAATGCCTTCATAGGATAAATATCTTAGATACTCGCCTTCGTTCTTAAATTGTTCAGGAATATCGCAAACAGGAAGAATTGGGCCTGGCAGATTAATTGTTAAATTACACATACTTGCAATTTTTGCAGTATTTCGAATGGCCTCAGGATAATCTATAAATAATTCTTCCATTTCTTCTTGAGTTTTGAAATAGAATTCAGGACATGGAAATTTCATCCTTTTTTCATCTTGTACTTTAGATGCAGTACCAATACATAGTAATACATCTTGAGCCTCAGCATCACTTTTATCTATGTAGTGAATATCATTTGTACATACTAGAGGAATTCCTGTTTCTTTAGAAAGCTTAGCTAGGAGTGGATTAGTCTTTTTTTGCTCTTCTAGTCCATGGTCTTGAAGTTCTAAATAATATCTATCATTGTCAAATACAGAATTATACCAAAGAGCTCTCTCTTTAGCTTCTTCATATTTATCTTTCAATAGTAACTGAAGTATTTCACCACCAAGACATGCTGAGAGACAAATAATTCCCTCATTATATTGTTCAAGCAATTCATCATCGATTCTAGGCTTATAATAATAACCTTCTGTGAATGCAATTGAGTCAAGTTTCATAAGATTGTGATATCCAACTTCATTCATCGCTAATAGTATTAAATGGTAACGGTGTGAATTATCGATACCTAATTTAGGTTTTTCAGTATGGCTCTTTGGGTTTGTATAAAATTCACAACCGACAATTGGGTTGATATCGTTTTCTTTACAAGCGTAATAAAAACGAAGAGCTCCAAACATGTTACCGTGATCGGTTAATGCTAAGCTTTTCATTCCAACTTCTTTTGCTTTATTAATATATTTTGCTATAGGTGCAGCACCATCTAATAATGAATAGTCGCTGTGATTATGTAAATGGACAAATTCTGACAATTGTATCTCCGTATTTTGTTAAAGATCATATAAAAATATGAACTAAGAAAATTAGAATAAGCTATCGCTTCTTTCTATTGATTCTTGATTTGGTTCTATTTCAAATAATATCGATTGAATTAATCTTTTACAACGTTCTATTTGTAAAGCACTAATTTCATTTAATTCTGATTTAATGTTTTTTGCTATCTTTTCTGATATTACAATAGCTCTTGAAATAGTTAATGGTAGCTGTGCTCCATTTAATTCATGTGCTATATCCTCGGATATATACATTCCATAGGTAGGGAAAGTTACACACATATTTACTTTATTTAACAGTGTTTGGTCAATATTTGCTCTAAAAGAAATTATTAGCGTTGATTCTGGTTTTCTAATTGGATCTCCAATACATACAACTTTTTCAAAATCATAATTTTCTAATGATATCCTGATTTTCTTCAATAATACTCCTTGCCCAATTTGCAATTCGCCCTTTGAATCATAGAGTTTCTCAATAGGAATGAATTTTGATACTAATTTATCATGAGTTAGATCAATTAATTCAACTACACTATTCATAATGGCAAGGGTACCTGGAAGAGAATATCTTACATCAGGTGTGCATATCGCACCACCTATTGTAATTTGGTTTCTTACAATATGAGTTGCCGTATTATTAAGTGTATCAAGAAGAAGGTCTGTAAATGCTAATTTACCTATATCAAGTAATTTATTAGCACTTACCATACAACCTACATCAACAAAGCGAATATTTCTTGTTATCTCATCAAGTTCTTTAATATTTGATAAATCAATAATAGTAGCATCTTCGTCAAGAGTTTCTTGTTTATTCATAAGGTAGGTACCACCGGCAAAGAAGATACCGTTGTTATTAGCTTTTACTATTGAATGTAATTCATTCATTGTTGTTGGGCTTATTAATTTATTATTACTATAGAACACGACGTTTTATCCTATCTTCTTGGGCTTTAATGGCAATTTCAAATAATTCTTGAGAGTTCATGCAATGGCATGGACTAATTAAGAATTCTCTTTCAATTGTTTCGGCTAAAATTTCTGGTTTATCAAAAATGTTTTTACCTTTGTTGACAAATTTCTTTGAAAAATCATCAAGAGTTGAAGGCGCGGACGCCTTTGTCTTTGATTTTAATAGTATGGATTCAAAGATTAATGTTTTTGCAGCATAACAGTGAGGACATGGCTCATTGTTTAATTGAGTATATATCCTTCTAATATTTCTATAATGTGCTGTTTGCATAAAGGAATCAAATGTTGTTACAGTCTTATCCTGTAATTTAAAAGCCGGAATCAAACAACCAAGGGTTGGTTCTTTATCAACTAAAACAAGACAGTTTCCACATACATTACCATTACAATTTCTCTCTTGGGTATCTATTTGAAGATCTTCATAAAGAATTTGAGATAGTGGTTTTAATTCATTAACAAGTATTTCTAATCTATTCTTATTTAAAGTAAATGATAGCTTTATCATATTTTATCCTTGATTAATTCTAATAATTCTTCTGAGGAAGTAGGTAGG
Source organism: Sphaerochaetaceae bacterium (assembly GCA_963678765.2). Classification (GTDB taxonomy): domain Bacteria; phylum Spirochaetota; class Spirochaetia; order Sphaerochaetales; family Sphaerochaetaceae; genus Pleomorphochaeta. The sequence continues at coordinate 356,714 of CAXXVM010000007.1, forward strand.
CTAACTACATCTTCATTTAGTGCCATATTCAATGCCGAATTAAATGAGGCAATGATAGTTCCTTTTAATCCACTAGTAACTGAGTCCGTAAATTCATTCGAAATATGTTGTATAATAATCTCAATCTGAAAATCATCTGCTTTTGCGAGTTTTGCACCCATTTCATCAAGTGTTGATATTACTGAGTGTTTTAATTTTGCTTTATAGCTATTTTCATTTGCAATCAAACCAACACTACAAAATAGAGAAACGTTAAATACAACCGGTTCTAGTGATATTGGATTGATTCGTAGCTCAATTACAGATGCAACCCAGGTGTTACTTTTGAAGTATGGTGTTCCTTGTTTTAAAGGAGGTCTATCTATTTCAACAAATTCTTTAATAGGTAGTCCTTGTTGGAATCTCTTATTATTTATTTGTTCACAACCTTTTTTAATCAAACGAGCCATATTTCCTGTGTTTGTCGATAATACAGATGGACCACTATCTATTAAATCTACACCCTCTTCGGTAAATTCAATATTTTCTTCTTTTAAATCGAGAGATTTGCAAACAATATTTTTCCAAATAGTTGAGCTTTTTGAGTTATTATATAGTGATGTATTGATTTCAATATTACCACTTACTTTAAGTGTTAGCTCAATTGCTTGTTTTGGAAGTGCTGTGAAATAATTTGAGAATCCACTTATCCCAGGAGCGATACTAATTCCAATTCCTCTAGCATATGGAGAAAAAGTTGATAATTTCGTATTTAGTGATGTATTTACCTTATAAGCTGCATACTTTCTGTTAAAATAACTGTTTCCTTCGAGTTTCTCTAGTACCGCTTTTTGCTCATTTATATTTGATAAACTGACAATTTGAGATTGTATCTCGTTTTCTTTTAGATTTTGTTCAATCCAAAGGAAAGGAGTATAACCTAGTAGTTTACCAAGTTTTGTATTATGAACTTGAGAGGATGCAATTGCTTCAATATAACCGAGTCCATCAAAGAAATTTGATGGGGGATTATTTGAGGATACTACAGTAATTTTAACCTTAAAGGCTTTTACTTTATATATAGGCATTAGCCCTGCAAGGTATTGTCTACTTAATTCTTCACTGAATAAAGGATATGCTCCTTGATCTATTGTTGCCTCAACTTCTTCTGCAATTATGTTTTGTTCTCCATCTAACCATGTTGTTCGTTCAATATGACTTTCACTATGGTATGTAGGATAATTAGAGTGTATAGCAACACTCTTTTGAGAAATCAAAGCACCAAGAGTAGCGAGGGATGCAAGAATAGCTGGGTTAATTAACTTTTCATCTTTTGGAGAAAAGTATTTTTCTTTATGAACTATTATTTTTTGTTTTTTTAGCGCACAAGTTGTTGCTACGCAACTTTGTACTAGTGCAGACCATTGAGTTGGAGCATATATATCAACACAATCATCATTGAGTTCTGCAACAACTTTGTAGATTGGATCTATTTTGCTACTTCTTCTCTCTTGAGCTACAGATGTTGTGAAAGTAGAGAGTTCTGCTTTTTTATCGTCCTCATCTTCATCTTTAGGAATGATTAAACCATCTTCATCAGTTTCTTCAATCTTTTTCTTTAATTTAGTTATTTTCTTTAACTCTTCATCAAAGTTTCCAAATGAATATTCAAATACCTGAGGCTCTTTGAGAGGTTTGGGTTGCTCTATTGTCATGTAAGATGTAATTATTGAAGATTTAATTTTCTCTGCTTTTTCAAGAGATGGTGCGAGTACAAGTAATAGAGGCTGCCCTATATGAGTGATAACTGAAGAATTTAAAAGAGGTAGGGCATCTTTCAATACTTCTATTCTATTTGAACCTAGAATATCTTTTGCCCTTATAATGTAGCAATCTTCTTCAAGCTTAGGAAAAATATGGGAAGGAATTTGGCCAATCCCGTCCTTTGCTCTAACAATGACACCTTGTAAAAGATCCTTTGTAGCATTTAATTTTTTATTCTTTGCCATTTGTTACCTCAATATATATAAGATATCATTTTTGAAGGTAATCTGCAATTATAAATTACAGACTCACTCTCTATATATTAGACTTTATACATTGATTTAAATAATAAGAGTATTTTTTAAATTTCTCATAAACTTCACAATCCTGTTTTATGTTATTAAAAGAAATTATGATTTAACTTTTTATCATCCATATTGTCATCTTTAATTAAATTTGAACTCATTTTGGAGAATTTCTCAAAAAAATAAAAAAATTAATAGTTTTTTTAAAAAATCTTAAAAATATTAAGAAATAATTTATCTAGAATTTGTGAAAACAAGCACTTTTGCTTGAAGGTAGAATAAATACTCAATTCAAGGCTTAAATTGACTACTTTTTCATTAGTTTGCACAACTTATACAAACTTATTACATGACTATTTAGGGGCATTTTACTGTATTTTTACAACTAATACACACTTATACGCCTAAAAATGGCTAAAATACAAACATATTACATGTTTTATGTAAGAAGTTATGATGTTTTGCTGTTGACTTCTACAAACTTCTACGATATAGTACATATATACAAAAGAAAAAGGAGTAATACATGAAAAAGTTTTTATTAACATCATTAATAATATCTGTTATAGCAGTTAGTAGCTTAGTTGCTAAAACAACAACATTCACTATTACTCTTAATGCTTATGTACCAGAAAAAGTTGCTTTTGAAGCAACAGCTGATGGTTACCAAGTAAATTCTAATGTATCTGATGTTAACTATGGTTTCTATGATAATGATGGAAACGAAACAGATGCTTACAATGCTTCAGTTTTCAATGTAGTTGCTTCATAATAAATAAGAAAATTATCCTAAAACGACATGGACAAATATAAAGCTCAATTCTACGGGAAATAGAATTGAGCTTTGCTTTACCTAAATATATATAATGAAAACTATTTTGCTTTGTAGCTATAAGGAGCTAACCCTTTGTATTTAGATTTTAAATAATATAGAGAGCCATTATTTTTTTGTTCCTCATCTTCAGCAGAACTTATATACATCCCACTATAATCAGAATCTCCAAAGGCAATACAAGTTGAGTGAATATTATTAATTCTAATCTCCTCTATTATGCTCTTGTCTTTAATTCCTATAATTTTGCCCCTGTTCCAGAGAGCAACCCAAAGATTATTTTCACTATCTATGCACATTCCATCTGGTTCATCATCTATCTTTAGATATTCTTCCTTATTTATCAAATTAAATTCATTTTCTACGGTGTATCTGTAGATACATTTATCGATGGTATCAATATGATAGAATTTATTATCTATCCAATCCATTCCATTGGGAATAGAAAAACCTTTGTATTCTTTTATTACACTATCATTTTTGATACAGTACAAAGATCCTTTTCTATAGGATGATTTACTATCGTAGTTGCGACTCATTGTACCAACCCAGAGATTTCCATATTTATCACATTTTCCATCATTGAAACGAAGTTTTGGATTATCATATATTTTAACACTCTTTTCAACTTTTCCGCTATCTATGTTTAAATAACATAGACTATCGCCCACACAACAAATAATGAGTGGGAGTTTAAATGGTACTATTGCTCCAACCTTATCGCTAAGAGTATATTCCTTTTTTTCATTATTATCTAATTTGATAGAATGGACTTTGCATTTATTAATATCTACCCAAAGTATGGTATTAATTTCTTTAAGATATAATGGTCCTTCTCCTAGACTAAGAGAGTTATAAATTGTTTGAGTTTTCATTTGTTTTCCTTTTCAAAAAATTTGGGATTTGTTTAAATATTATACCATAATTTAGTATAAATATTGGTGCTAGTTAAATTAAAACTTAATTTGTTTCTTTTTTTATCATCACATATCAAGGTAATTTATTTGAGATTTCAAGCAATAACTCCCCGTAATTTGATTATTTAAGGTATGTATAATAGATACGAAATACTATTTTTTTTCTCTAAATTCTAGATAATTGATTATAACTGTTGTAATATAGGACTATGGATGATAAAGATAAATTATATAGAGAAACCGTTGAATTAAATGATAAGCTTTTAGCATATCAGAAAGCTTATTATGTCGATGCTCAACCATTAGTATCTGACAGAGAATATGATAGACTTTTTGATCGATTACAACAAATTGAAAAGGCTTATCCTTCTCTTTGTTTCCCAAACTCCCCAACTCATAGAGTTGGAAGTGATCTTTCAAGTGATTTCCCTGAAATAGAACATACTATTCCTGTTCTGAGCCTAGATAAAGCTTATGATACAGAATTAATTAAGTCATGGATTGAGAAATGCGAAAACAAAGAAGAAAAAGAATTATCATTTGTTCTAGAGCAAAAAATAGATGGTATTTCGATTGTATTATATTATGAGAAGGGTGAATTAGTTCGTGGTGTAACACGAGGTAATGGTGCCGTTGGTAATGATGTTACAAATAATGTAAAAACGATATCTTCAATTCCTTTAAAATTAACAAAACCAATTGATATAGCAGTTAGAGGCGAGATATATCTGCCTAAAGCAGAATTTGAAAAGATTAATTCGACTCTTGAGGAACCTTTTGCAAATCCTAGAAATTTATGTGCTGGTACAATCAGACGTAAAAAAAGTAGTGAGAGTGCAAAAATTCCACTAAACATATTTGTTTATGAAGGATTTTGGCCCGGAAATACAAACCCTCATACAGATCATCTTGAAATTCTTGCAGAATTAAAGGATTTGGGATTTAGAATTAACCCTACATTCGGTGTTTTCTGTAATTCTCTTTCAGAGGCCGAGAAAAGATTAAAAGATGTAGGTCTTAGTGGTATTAGTGGTAGCTATTCCGATTTACCAAAACAAGTTGAAATTCAGACTAAAAACAGATCTTCTCTAGCCTATGAGATAGATGGTCTTGTTATGAAGGTTAATGAGTTAAAAGTTCGAGAAAAACTTGGTTATACTGTTCATCATCCTAGATGGGCAATTGCTTATAAATTTGAATCACCACAAGCTCAGAGTGTAATTCAGAGTATCGATGTTCAGGTTGGAAGAACCGGTAGAGTTACTCCTGTTGCAAGAATTAAAGCTGTTTTAATTGGTGGATCAACTGTAAAGAATGTTACACTTCATAATCAAAGTTACATTGATGAATTAGAACTTGCAGTCGGCGATAGTGTCGAAGTTAGTAAAAGAGGGGATGTAATTCCTGCTGTAGAAAGCGTAGTTGAAAAAAATGAAGTAGGTAATACAACCTATCATCTACCTCACAATTGTCCCGAGTGTGATAGTGAATTAATTCAAAAAGGTGCTCATCTCTTCTGTCCTAATCCTTATTGTCCCTCTCAGGTTCTCGGAAGATTAGAATTCTTTGTTGGAAAAGCTCAGATGGATATAGCCTCCTTAGGCCCTAAGACGGTTAAGTATCTTGTAGATACTAACATGGTTAGTGATGTTCAAGATTTATATACTGCCGATATTAGTTCTCTTGTTGGACAACCTGGATTTGGTGAGAAAAAAGTTAATACTATTATAAAAGGATTGGAAGAGAGCAAGAAATCTCCTTTTTCAAGAGTATTAGTATCTCTTGGTATTCCTGAGGTTGGTAAGAAGATTGTTGATATGCTAATTGAAAATGGTCTTTCATCAATGGATAAAATATTTGAGGTTGTTGAAAATGAGGATTATGAATTGTTAGAAAATATTCCACTTATTGCTAGAAAAACAAGCGAAAATATATTCACAAGTTTAAAAGATCCCACAATGATTAAAAGAATTGAGGGGCTAAAAGCAGCAGGTCTTTCAATGGTTCAGGAAAAAAATAATGAAGAGTTACTTGAGCAGAGTTTTGTTGATGAAGTTTGGTGTGCTACAGGTTCTTTTGAAAACTTTAATCCTAGAACAAAAGCTTTAGAAGAAATAGAAAAAAGAGGTGGTAGAACTGTAAGTTCAATTACAGGTAAAACTACTCATTTACTACTTGGTAAAGGTGGTGGATCAAAGGTTGCAAAGGCTGAGAAACTTGGAGTTAAAATAGTTGGAGAGTTAGAATTCCTCGAAAAACTTAAAGGTTCAAGTAAAAATGAAGGCTCTGATGATTCTAATAATGATGAAAATGAGAATCAAAATAAGCAAATAGATAAAAAATTAAAAAAAGATGACGATTTTATGCAAGGAGAGTTGTTTTAAGATTGATTTTGTGCTTTTATTAACAAGATATAGATTATAGTCGATAAATCTTACATTTTGTTAATATAATAACAATAATGTATGTAGTGAATATCCCCTGAGGAGAGAGGAATTAATTATGAATGAATTAGCAGTAGAACTAAATGATGTACTAGAGAATTGTACAATTGGACAGAGTCTTTCATCCTATGGTAAACGTATGTATTTCCCAAAAGGTATCGTTGCACAGAGTGCTCAAGCAAAAGCTAAAGCAACTAATCATAATGCAACTGTTGGACAAGCTTTTGTTAATAAGACTCCACTATATTTGAGTTCTATTTACGATTGTTTTGATGAATCAAAAATGTCTCCAGCAGATATTTTTACATATGCACCAGGGGCTGGTATTCCTGAGTTAAGAGATTTATGGTTGAAAGATATGTTATTAAAAAATCCAACTTTAGTTGGTAAGAAAACATCTAGACCTATTGTTACATCTGGATTAACTCATGCTATCTCAATTCTTCTAAGAATGTTTTTAGATAGTAATGAAGAATTACTTCTTCCTAATCTTTTTTGGGACAACTATGATTTAATTGCACAAGAAAATGCTGGTGCTAAAATTACTACATTCCCACTATATGATGAGAGTGGTGCTCACTTTAATCTAGAGGGCTTTGAGAGTGCTATTGAAAATAGTAAAAGTAATAAGATTGTAACTATATTAAACTTCCCAAATAATCCAACAGGTTATACTCCAACTATTGAAGAAATGGTTAAGATTAAAGATGTATTAATGAGACAAGCTGATAAAGGCAAAAAATTAGTTGTTTTAAGCGATGATGCATATTTTGGTTTATTCTATGAAGAAAATACATCAACAGAGAGTTTATTTGCACTTTTAGCTGATGCACATGAAAATATTCTTGCAATTAAGGGTGATGCAGCTACTAAAGAAGCTATGGTTTGGGGTTTCAGAATTGGTTTTATTACATATTCTTGTAAGGGAATGAGTGATGAACAATATGCAGCCTTTGAAAAGAAAATTATGGGTAGTATTCGTTGTAGTGTTTCAAACTGTACAAAACCTGGACAGAGTCTATTAGTTAAAGCTTTGTTAGATGAAAAATCATATGAATCTGATAAAAAAGCAGCTAAAGATGAAATGGAAAAGAGATATTTAATTATTAAGTCTAAATTAGCAGAAAAAAAGGATATAACTTATCTAAAACCACTTGCATTTAACAGTGGATACTTCCTATCCTTTGAATGTAGTGGTAATATAGACGAATTAAGAATCTATTTATTAGAAAATTATGGTGTTGGCGTTATAAACATTATGGATAAAGTACTTCGTGTTGCTTATTGTAGTGTTGATAGTGAAAATATTCCTGATTTATTAGAAACATTATATAAGGCAGCTGGAGAATTATGGAGTTAAAGACAAAAATTTATCTTGTAAACGAAAATGATGAGAAGTTTATGGGTATAGGTGTTGTATGGTTATTAGAGCAAGTGAATGAAAAAGGCTCTTTAAGATCTGCTGCAGCTAAACTTGGTATTTCTTATTCTAAAGCCTATACTATGATTTCTAAACTTGAAAAATCTTTAGGAAAATCAGTATTAGTTAGAAGAAAAGGTGGTTCCTCACGCTCAGGTGCTACTCTAACAGACTTTGGAATTATATTACTTGATAGATACAAAGTTTTTCATTCTTCAATTAAAGAAGTAACAAAAGCTCCTTATGAAGAGTTTTCTAAAGATTTTAATAATATTCTTTCATCATTTGATAAGAATGGTGAGATGCTATAAGCAAAATAATGTGGGAAGATTTTATGTATATTTTCTTCCCATTTTTAATATAATAAGGAGAGTGGTATAACATGAATAAACAGCCTAAAAAAGATTACCTGAAATATGACTTTGATATTTCTAATCTAGGGGAAGCAAAAATTCCAACCCCAATTATGATGAGTACAAGTCAGGGTGATGGTCTTGCTAATTATGTTGATGATAATGATCGCTTATTTTTTAGTGTAGATACTGTAGAGAGTGATAAAGAATACAGAGAACCTTTAATTAAGGATACTGTTGAGAGAGCAGGTCCTAGAGCTAAATTATATTTTAATCCAGCTCATGTTCATGCTGCTATTTGTACTTGCGGTGGTATCTGTCCTGGGTTAAATAATGTTATAAGAGCCGTTGTTCGCTGTTTTTGGTACCGATATGGTGTTAGAAGAATCAGTGGTGTTCAATACGGATATAGAGGATTACTAGAAAATAGTCCTTGGCCATTAATCCCACTTAATCCTGATGTAGTAGATGATATTCAAGAAAAAGGCGGTACAATCTTAGGTTCAGCACGTGGTGGTGGAATGCAGGTTGATGAAATCGTAGATTCTCTTGAAAAAATGAATATTAATATCTTAATAGCTGTCGGTGGTGATGGTACTCTTCGTGGTGCATATGATATCGGTGAAGAAATTAAGAAGAGAGGTTTGAAGATTAGCGTTATTGGTGTTCCAAAAACAATTGATAATGATCTATCTTTCATTCAAAGCTCATTTGGTTTTGATACAGCAGTAGGTGCCGCAGTTCCTAGTGTTCGTGGTGCTCATGTTGAAGCAAAAAATTCTATAAACGGTGTTGGTCTTGTAAAAGTTATGGGTCGTGAAAGTGGTTTTATCGCTGCACACACATCTTTAGCTCAGAGTGATGTTAATTTCTGTTTAATTCCTGAGAGTCCATTTGACTTATATGGTCCAAACGGATTATTTGCTCATCTTAAAGAGAGAATATTAACAAGAAAACATGCTGTTATATTAATAGCTGAAGGCGCTGGTCAAGATTTAGTTCCTGCAACTGGTGAAAAAGATGCTTCAGGAAATGTAAAATATACTGATATTGGTTTATTCCTAAAAGAAGAAATTAAAAAGTTCTTTAATGAAGAAGGAATTGAGACTAATGTTAAATATATTGATCCATCTTATATCATTAGATCTGCAGCAGCAAATTCATATGATTCAATTTATTGTGCAAGATTAGGTGCTCATGCAGCTCATGCCGCTATGAGTGGTAAGACACAATGCTTAATTTCACAGATAAATAATCGCTTTGTATTAATTCCAATTAAGCAGGCTGTATCGAAGAGAAATCATGTTGATGTTGAAGGAAGTTTATGGAGAGATGTTCTTGAAAATACTCGTCAACCTTCTTCAATGAAGAATGATTCAATCATAGATAAATAAAAGATTTAACAAATCTGTAATAGGGACTGTAGCAATACAGTCCTTTTGTATTGCTAAATAGTAATTATAATTCTATATACCTTTTAAAAATAGGATTTTAATTAAAGAATTTTCTATTAAAATTTTGATTGTATTAAATATTTTTTATATAATTAATTTGTATTTTATTTTAAAGCTTTTTTATCAAAATATAATGTAATAATGTAATAAATCATTGCAATATAGGGATTTAATTTTGAAAAAAAATGTTAAAAAAGTATTATTATTTATTTTTTTAAAAAAAATACTTGATATTTTTTTTAAAAGTTTATATATTGTTGAGCATAAGAGAGATTTAAACACTCTCTTTCAGAAGAGTTAAAACTCTTCAACCTCCTTTTGTTTTGCCTCGGTTGACTTTTACCTCCTTTTGGTCTTCCGGGGATTATTTTTTTTCTGAGATATTCACTTTTTTATTCAATTGAAAACTTTAAAAATATACAACTATTTATTATCTTCAAAACTCTTCAAATTTTATTTTCCTATTGCAATATATATTTCTTAAGAGTAGAGTTCTGATAAATTAAAAAAAAATTTGGAGTTTATATATGACCAATAAACAAAAGGGCATAATATTTCTAATATTTAGTGTATTTAGTTTTGATCTAATGAATGTATTTGTTAGATTATCTGGAGATTTACCTTCAATACAAAAAGCATTTTTTAGAAATTTTGTTGCCGGAATTGTAATATTATTATTCATTTTTAGAGATAAAAAGAATAAGCCAAGACTTGAAAAGAGACATGTACCTCTATTAGTTTTAAGATCTCTTATAGGTTCACTTGCAATGATTGCAAACTATTATGCAGTTGATCACTTGATTTTAAGTGATGCTGTAGTACTACAAAAGATAGGACCTTTTTGTACAATTATCTTCTCAGCATTCATCTTAAAAGAAAAACCTAAATTTGCTCAAGTTGGATTTGTTTTCATAGCCTTTATAGGAGCGGCCTTAGTTGCTAATCCAGCATTAAATGGTGGTCTTATATCAGATTACCTAATTGCAATTGGAGGCGGAGCTGGAGCAGGTCTTGCCTATACTCTTGTAAGAAAGATTAGCAATGATGGTTGTAATAAGAATGTAATGATTGCATTCTTCTCAATCTTCTCTTGTTTATTCTGTCTTCCATTTACACTAGTATCATATCATCCTATGAATTCAATGCAATGGATATATCTATTACTAGCTGGTTTTGCAGCTTGTGGTGGTCAAATAGGCGTAACCTATGCATATGGATATGCGGCTGCAAGAGACATTTCAGTCTTTGAATACTTTGCAGTATTGTTTGCTGCTCTGTTCTCTTTCTTTCTCTTTAAAGAAGTTCCAACATTTTATGCAATGATTGGTTATCTATTAGTAATAATAGCTGGAGTTTTAGTCTTTAAATACAATAGACGAGAAGAAAAAGCATTACAATAGAAAAGTGGCACTCCTTGTGAGTGCCTTATCTATTATCTATGATATTGTATTTTTTAATATTCCAATATTTTCAATTTCTATTTCAATCACCGCACCTTTTTTCATTCCTGCTATTCCACCAGGTGTTCCTGTTAGTATTATATCACCAGGATTGAGACTCATTATTTTTGAAATATAAGATACTATATAATCAGTATTGAAAATTAAGTTTTTTGTATTGCTTTCCTGCATGATTTTGCCATCTAAAATACTCTTAATTTTTAAATTGTTTGGATCAACATCAGTTTGGATAAAAGGGCCAAAGGGACAGAACGTATCAAAACCCTTTGCAATTGTCCATTGTCCTCCCGTTTCTTGCAAATCTCTTGCTGTAATATCATTAGCACATGTATAACCGAGTATGTAATCGCGTACATTTTGGGTTTCAACATTCTTTGCTTTTTTCTTTATTATTATTGCCAGTTCTGCCTCATAATCTAGTCTTTTACACATATCTGGTTTAATTACAGCTTCTCCATAGGCTAGTGCAGATGTTGATGGTTTAATAAAAACAACTGGAGATGATGGAATTGGAAGATTAAATTCTTCTGCATGATCTTTATAATTTAAACCAATACATACTGCTTTAGAAAAATCACAAGGAGTCAAAATCTTAACATCACTTAATTTAATTTCACAATCGAGGATCTTGTATTCTCCAAATGGAGAACCATCAATACATATTATTGAGTTATTGTTTTCCTTATTTATAATTCCGTAATGGACTTTATCCTTATATAGATAACGTAAAAATTTCATACCAAAATCTCCTGTATTTTTTAATACATTAATTATAGCATAAAATTAATAAGTCAATGTAATTGATTTACCATATTTGTGATTTAGTTGATTTTTTAAATTATACGGTTTAATATCATATTTCATGAGTAAAATACATATTGAAAAAGATAAATTGATGTTTTCAAATAAATTCCTAATAGCATTAATACTTCCATTATTAGGAGAACAACTATTAGCTGTTCTAATTGGAATGGCAGATTCTATTATGGTTGCCTCTGTTGGAGAGGCCGCAATTAGTGGTGTTTCTTTAATAGATAGTTTATCTCAATTATTTATCTTTTTATTTGCAGCTTTTGCAACAGGAGGTGCTGTTGTAACTAGTCAGTACCTTGGTAGGAAAGATGAAGAAAATGCAAAAGAGGCCGCAAAACAACTTTTCTTTGTATCCTTATTATTAGGTATTCTTATGGCTATCATATTTATTCCTATAAAAAAACCTATAGTTAATCTTTTATTTGGATCTATTGATAAATCAGTTGAAGAGGCAAGTCTTACCTATTTTAACTTTGTATTTCTATATTTTCCATTTCTAGGTATATATACTTCAATCTCTGCACTTTTTAGATCAATTGGTGATTCTAAGATTTCTTTAAAAGTGTCTCTATTAATGAACTTTATTAATGTTAGCTTAAATGCAGTATTTATTTTTATATTTAAATTAGGTGTATTTGGCGCTGGACTTGCAACTCTAATCTCACGAGTAGTCGCTGCTATTATAATGCTCGTATTAATTAGTACTAAGGAAACACCTTTAAAACTTTCAAAATTGTATAAAATTAGATTAAAATGGGATATGTTAAAAAGAATATTTAACATTAGTATTCCAAATGCCATTGAAAATAGTGTTTTTCAGGTTGGTAAAATACTAGTGCAAAGTATTGTGGCTAGTCTAGGATTGGCCTCAATTGCAGCAAACGTTGTTGTTGGTAACTTATGTACATTTGCTATACTTCCTGGCTCTGCAATATCTTTAGCGGCTCCTACAATAATAGGACAATGTTTAGGTGCAAATGAAAAGAAGATGGCAAAATACTATTTACGCTTGCTTTTTAAAATCTCTTTGGTGTTAATTTCATCATTATCAGTTATCTTAATACTGTGTATGCCTTTTATAATAAATTTATATAATCTAAGTGATGGTGCCTATAGCATCGCATATAGTGTAAGTTTAATTGTGCTAATTGCAACTGCAATACTATGGACGAGTTCTTTTGCACTTCCTAATTTTCTAAGGTCTGCCGGTGATGTTAAATATACTCTAGTCTGTTCATTAACTAGTATGGTTATTTTTAGATTAGGTGGAGCATATCTTCTTGCAAAGTATTTTTCTCTTGGATTGATGGGAGTTTGGGGTGCTATGATTATCGATTGGATTTGTAGATCAACTTGTTACCTTTTAAGAGCTAAAGGTGGAAAGTGGGCTGATAAGAAAGTAATTTAAGATATAATTAAAATAAAGTAATTTAAAGACATAAAAAGGCACCAAGATAAATAATTATTCTTGGTGCTCTTTGTATAGGTATCTTAATTATTTAAGCATATCTGAATAAGCTTGTAAGATTTCATCACCATCACAACCTCTTAATACTTTCTTAGCTAGAAGTTTACCTAATTGTACACCTTCTTGATCAAAAGAATTAAGATTCCATAAGAATCCTTGGAACATTACTTTATTTTCAAAGTGAGCTAAAAGTGCTCCAAGTACTGCTGGAGTTAATTTTTCTGCACTAAGGAGTGAAGAATAACGATTACCAGAGAATACTTTGTTTGGATTTTCATCATTCTTACCTAAAGCAAAAGCAACAATCTGAGCTGCAAGGTTAGCGTTTAATTTTGCTTGGCTAGTTGAACCATCAGTTACAATATCCTTTTCGAATTGGCTTTTTTTGAAACCAATAAATTGTAGAGGAATTGTATCTGTACCTTGGTGTAATAGTTGATAGAATGAATGCTGTCCATTAGTTCCTGGTTCACCGAAGATTGCAGGACCACTTTGGTATGTAATTCTTTCATTTTCTCTATTAACACTCTTACCATTACTTTCCATATCTAGTTGTTGTAGATGTGCTGGGAATCTTGATAAAGCTTGAGAGTAAGGAAGAACAGCTGTTGAACCTAATCCTAAAACATTTCTTAGATAAACACCGATTAGTGCATCTAATAATGAAGGGTTTTCTTCAACTTTTTCATTTAGTGCTAATTCATCTACTTCATGAGCGCCTTCTAATAGTTCTTTAAATACATCAAAACCTAAAGCGATAGATAGAATTGCACCACCTACTGCACTAGTTGAACTATAACGACCACCAATATAATCATCAATAAAGAAAGCATCTAATACATCTGGGCTATTTGCAAGAGGACTCGTTTTACTTGTTACAGCAATCATGTGTTTCTTGCTATCAAAGCCTTCAATATTTGTACTCTTTAGAGCTTGAAGTACTAAATCTCTGTTTGTTAATGTTTCTTGAGTTGTACCACTCTTTGAAACAAGAACAAATAATGTTTCTTCAAAGTCTAAATCTTTAGTAACATTTGCTACATCATCAGGATCAACATTACTTATGAAATCTGCTTCAATAACCTTTTTCCCTTGACCTAAACAATATCCTCTAAGAGCAAGGTATAAAGCTCTAGGACCTAAATCACTACCACCAATACCAATTTGAACAACTTTCTTAAAGCGTTTTCCTGTAGAGCCTACAATATTACCGTTTCTAACACTTTCTGAAAAAGCTTTTATTCTTTCTAACTGTAATTTATAGAACTCGCCTTTGTTTTCGCCATCAGCAATAACATCATTTAAGATTTGACCACGAGTTAATTGGTGTAATACAAGTCTATCTTCACCTGTATTAATTCTTTCTCCATTAAGAAGAGCCTTATACTTTTCAATAACAGAACATTCATCTGCTAAATCTTGAAAAGTTTTCAAGTGTGTCTCATCAACTGGCATGGTTGCATAACTATAAGTTAAACCAGCGCCTTCACTAACTTTATAAGAATCAATACGACTCTTGTTAATGTTGCTTTTTACATTATAGGGATTTAGATTTTCTAAATCTTTGAAAGATGACAAAGAATCAAGGTTTTTGTATTCCATTTTTGTCGCTCCTAAATTAGATATGTGATTATTCCTGAATATCAGGGATTCTGTTTTTGAAACTTTCTTGAAGGTCTTCTTTACTCATACCCTCACGAAGGATAACAAAAATAGTATCATCACCTGCAAGTGTACCTAAAATTTCAGGCAATGCCAACACATCAAGAGCTATAGCTACACTATTTGCATGACCGGATCTAGTCTTAATAACTCCAAAATTACCACTAAATTCAATGGATAAAATTCCTCTTCTTACATCCTGCATATAACTCTTTTCAGATTCACTGATTAAATCATTTTCAGGAAGTGCATAATAATATCCAGACCATCCGTCAGAAATTTTGCCTACTTTTAACATTTTTAAGTCTCTTGATAGAGTAGCTTGTGTTACTGTAAACCCTTCTTTTTTTAGCATTTCCAAAAGCATATCCTGGTTGTCAATTCTATTGTTTTTGATCATTTCCTTAACAACTGTTAGTCTGGTATGACGTTCTCGCATATAATTCTCCTACATGAATTTAAGTCTAATTTTGAGTGTATTTTTTATGTATAAATATACAATAGATTTTGCTATAATACAAGGTGCTTGTGTATATAATAACAGAATATACTCAAAAAATATGTAGCTATACAAATGTTCAATTCTATAAAATATATATATATGTTAAAATATGTATATATGAATTTAAAAAACAAAGAATACGAGGACAAATATTTTAGCCAAGCAGTTGAACTTATTAGCTCAACTTGGGACTTTACTACACATTTTGAAAATTTAAAAAATGAAAATTTTCCGTATAAGCTCTATATGAAATATACATTATTATCTTGTTCATACGGCAGGGTAATTGTAGATGAGAGTGATAATCTAGTGGCTATGTTTTTCGGTGAAATTGAAAACAGCCAAAACAAATTAAAAATAAAAATATTTGAATTAAGAATTTGGTTACATGCCATTTTTGGGAACTTTGGAAAGCGAAGTGTAGCAATTTCCTTTTTTAAGAAATACCAAAAAGAGTGTAAAAAACTTTATAGTGGAGCCTCTTTTGATAAAGAAGTTCATCTTCTAGCAGTTTCTCCTTTAGCAAAAGGCAAGGGACTTGGGAAGAAGCTTATTAATGAGTACATAAATAAGTGCCGAAAAAATAATATTAAAAAAATTGGCCTTCAAACTGGCGCTGATTGTAATTATAGATTTTATAATCATTTAGGATTTGATAGAGAATCATCAATATTTAGTACTATGTATATTAAAGGTGATGAGAGGACAAATTTCTTTATATACACAAAAGAAATAGTTTAAAACCTTCAAACTTAATAATTTAAAAAAAAAGGACTCGAGAGAGTTCTTTTTGCATCAAAAATAGTTTTAGAGTATTTGTTTTATAAGATATTTTGTATTTTATGATCCAAAAATGCAAATCTATCTGGAATTTAGGGAAAAATAAACCCTCTCAACTTACCAATTAAGGTTTGCAAAGAGGGCTTTGAGCGAGTAGCATTAATAAATACCAATCATCTCGATTGTGTGTTGGATGTTAATTAATAACAATTATCTTCTATAACCACCACGGTCATTGTTTCTTGGTTTTGAAATTGCTTCGTTAACACGTAGGTTACGTCTTTCAAATTCTTGACCGTCAAGTTGAGAAATTGCAGCTTCTGCAGCATCATCTTCTTCTAGTTCTACAAAGCCGAAGCCCTTTGAACGACGAGTTTCTCTGTCGATGATGATATTAGCACTGTTTACAGTACCGAATTGAGCGAATAGGTCTCTTAGACCATCTTCTGTTGTGTTGTAACTTAAGTTACCTACATAAAGTTTTTTTGCCATGTTGACATCCTTTAAAATTAATTTGCTTGTAATAGTATTGTGCGATAACTAAAGAATCTATTATCTATTAATCTTAAGGGTTCCAACACATTGCCGAAAGGAATAAAGAGAGAGAGAATATAGTAATTGCTACTTCGAAGCTATTTCAGAGTACCCCTTCCTATGATTGTTGTCAATGATAGAATCCATTTTTATTCATAGTACTTGATAAAAATCTTTTATTATTTCATTATTCACTCATGAATACAGACATTTTGGGCTTAATAATTGCTACGTTTTTGATTAGTTTAATACTTTTATTTGTAATGTTACTTAAAAAGAAAACTAATCTTAGTGATGAGATCTTGAGAAAGATAGTTCATATCACCGTTTCTAACTGGTGGATATTCAATTTATTCTTTATAAAAGATCCACAAATAGCATTAATCGCTCCTATAATTTTTATTTGCGTGAATTCAATTTTTGTCTTCAAACCAGAGAGTGGTGTAAAATTTGGATTTTCTAGTAATACTAGGAATATAGGATTAGTTTATTATCCCATTTCTTTTTTAATTTTAATTTATTTCTGCTATAATAACAAATTAGCTTATGCTGCAGGAACCATTGGTGCCATGTCTATGGGTTATGGTGATGGATTTGCTGCCTTAATTGGTTTAAAGTGGGGTAAGAGAAAAGTTTCTAAGTATACAGGAAATAAAACTTATTTAGGTACATTTTTCATGGCCGTTATTTGTAATTTTGTATCATTAATTACATTAACCCTTATGAGCGATTTATCAATTTCCTCAATAGTATATTTCTCAATAATTATAGGACTAAGTGGAGCATTAATCGAATTAGTGACTCCGAAAAATCTTGATAATCTTAGTGTTCCTTTGGGGTTAGCACTAATTACAGGGATGTTATTATGATAGATAATTTAATGAGAGCTGGAGCGATTAATTCAATAAATGGTTTTTTAGATTCTAAAATCATAAAACTTCCATATTTTTATTTAATTATAATTGCAATTATGTTTGTTATTGCAATTATAAGTATAAAAACAAAGCAACTTACACTCTCAGGAGCTCTAGCTGCAATTATATTTGGCTCCGCTGTTACACTTGCATTTGGAACTGGCGGTTTGCTTGTATATATCTTTTTTGTAATAGCTGCCGGTGTACTTTCAAAAATTAATGAAAATAATGAAATATATAAAGAGGCTGAAGAAATACAGGAAAAAGGCTCGCAAAGAGATGCTATCCAAGTATTCGCTAATGGTGGAATAGTATTCATTTTAGCTTTTATGTATATCTTCCAACCTTCAATAATCATATTAATTCTATTTGGAGCATCCATTTGTGAGGCTGTATGTGATACGGCCTCTGGCGAAGTTGGGATGCTTTTTAACGGTAAAACGGTATCAATAGTTACTGGAATTCCACAAAAAAGTGGCCTCTCTGGTGGTGTATCTTATGAAGGAACACTTGGGGGATTTGTTGCCGCTCTTATAACTGCAATGATCTGGTATACTTGTTTTTTCACTACAGGCTTTGCAACAATTACTTTTTTCTTCATAGTTATAATCGCAGGTTTTTCAGGATGTATTGTCGATAGTATTCTAGGTGCTACAATTCAAGCACATTATTGGGATAGTGAAAAAGAAAAGATAACAGAAAAATCACATATAAATGGTAGAGCACTTCCTTTAGTTAAAGGAAATGCTTTCTTTGATAATGATAGAGTCAATTTTTTAAGCAATTTATTCAGCGTAATATTTGCTCTATTGTTTTCATTGCTTATATTATAGAGAAACAAAATAAATAAAAATTATTTACTAAGGCTTGCCCTTAGCTAATTTTGTTAGTATTTTTTATTACCAAAGGGGAATACCCTTTATTAATGAAAAAGAAGATAAATAATATTTATTAAAATATTTAAAGAGAGGATTTAAAATAATGGCAAAACAACTACAATTTGGTGAAGAATCACGAAAATCTTTAGTAAATGGTGTTGAGAAGATTTCTCGCGCAGTAATGACTACATTAGGCCCTAAGGGTAGATTAGTTTTATTAGACAAAAAGTTTGGTGCTCCAACTGTAACAAAAGACGGTGTATCTGTAGCACGTGAAATTGAGTTAGAAGATCCCTTTGAAAATATGGGTGCACAACTTCTTAAAGAAGTAGCTACAAAAACAAACGATGTTGCAGGTGATGGTACAACAACCGCTACTGTTCTAGCATGGTCAATTACTAAAGAAGGTATGAAAAGCGTAGCTTCTGGTGTAAATCCAATGGGTATTCGTCGTGGTATTGATATAGCTGTTGCAGACGCTGTTAAAGAAATTAGCAAGATGTCTAAAGCTATTAAAGACAAAGAAGAAATTGCTCAAGTTGCTACAATTAGTGCAAACAACGACAGAACAATTGGTGATGAAATTTCTAATGCAATGGAAAAAGTTGGTAAAGATGGTGTTATCACAGTTGAAGAGTCTAAGACTTTTGAAACAACAACTGATTTTGTTGAAGGTATGCAATTCGATAGAGGTTATCTAAGTGCTTATTTCTGTAATAACAGAGAAACAATGACTTCAATTTTAGAAGATCCATTCATTCTTGTTTATGATAAGAAAATTTCAAACATGAAAGAATTACTTCCTGTACTAGAGAAAGTAGCTCAAACAAATAAACCTTTATTAATTATTGCTGAAGATGTTGAATCAGAAGCATTAGCAACACTTGTTGTTAACAGTGTTCGTGGTATCTTAAATGTTGTAGCAGTTAAAGCACCTGGTTTTGGTGATAGACGTAAAGCAATGCTAGAAGATATTGCAGTATTAACTGGTGGACAATTAATTAGTGAAGAAATTGGCTTAACACTAGAGAGTGCTGATTTAACAATGTTAGGTAGAGCAAAGAGTGTTAAAGTTGGTAAAGAAAATACAACAATCATTAACGGTGCTGGTAAGAAAGGTGATATTGAAGATAGAACTGCTCAAATTAAAGCACAAATCATGGAATCAACAAGTGACTATGATAAAGAAAAACTACAAGAAAGACTTGCTAAACTTGCAGGTGGTGTAGCAGTTGTTAATGTTGGTGCTGCAACTGAAGCTGAATTAAAAGAAAAGAAACATAGAGTTGAAGATGCATTAAGCGCAACTCGTGCTGCTATCGAAGAGGGTGTTATCCCAGGTGGTGGTGTTGCTCTTGTTCAAGCAATCAATGCTCTTGATAAAAAAGACTTTAGTGATATGAGTGAAGATGAAAGAATTGGTTACAAAATCGTTCGTCGTGCTCTAGAAGAACCAATTAGACAAATTGCTCAAAATGCTGGCCTTGATGGTTCAATCATCGCTGACAAATGTAAGAACAGTGAAATGGGTATTGGTTTTGATGCTTCTGCAATGCAGTGGGTTAACATGGTAGAGAATGGTATTCTTGATCCTATGAAAGTTACACGTTGTGCTCTACAGAATGCAGCATCTATTGCTCAGTTAATTTTAACAACAGAATGTGCTATTACTGATATCCCATCAAATGATGCACCAGCTGGTATGCCAGGTGGCGCTCCTGGAATGGGAGGCATGGGAGGAATGATGTAATCATCATTTTGCCTGTGTAAAACAAAGGGCTTCGAGTATTCGAAGTCCTTTTTGTGCATTTTAGCCATTTATATGGGATATAAAAAACTATTTCTTGACTATCCCTAGTCTTACATGGTATTTTAAATTTCATTGATAAACTATCAAATAGAGTAATTTTTTTCACTCTACCTAATTTTTAGGAATATTTTAGTTGAGATTAGCCTCTAGGTTAATTTTGAATTATAAAAGGAAGGTCTAACATGATTTCATTGTTAACACTTTTGGGTACTACAGGTACTACCGGATCTAGTGCTGGGACTACAGGCTCTATGGCTACCTCTTTAATTACTTTTGCCCTTATTATTGTAATTATGTATTTTCTTATCATTCGTCCACAGAGAAAGAAAGATAAAGAAGCAAAAGAACTGGTTAATTCAGTAGCAAAAGGCGACAAAGTTGTAACAATTGGTGGTATCCACGGTACTGTTGTGGCTGTTCGTGAAAAAACTGTTGTTTTAAAAGTAGATGATAATGCTCGTATCGAGTTTACTAAAGGTGCTATCAGTAGCGTTGTTTCTAAAAAAGGCGCAGCTAAACCTTCAGCAAAGAAAAAAGCTAAAGCAGAAGCTGTAGCATCTAAAGAAGAAGCTGATGAATCTTCTGTTGAAACAACAGATGAATCAGATAAAAAAAATAAATAATATTATCAAACGTTACGATTGGAGAAAGTTATGAAAAAACGTGATCGACTGATCATAGTTCTTTTGGTTCTTTTGATGTGTGGTTATTTCTTGTATCCTACTATTAAGTGGTATACAGCTGTGCCTCAAGCAACCAAAGATCTCGCAAGTGGCTCAAATGAGCAAATTAGGGAGTATGCCAGAGGGCAGGCTACCAGGGATCTTCGTACTATCAAGG
This sequence comes from Sphaerochaetaceae bacterium, assembly GCA_963678765.2. Classification (GTDB taxonomy): domain Bacteria; phylum Spirochaetota; class Spirochaetia; order Sphaerochaetales; family Sphaerochaetaceae; genus Pleomorphochaeta. The sequence goes on from CAXXVM010000007.1 coordinate 377,843, forward strand.
ATTTAGTTGCAAGTGATGCTAGTGCTGCTGTACCAGCTGAATTTACTTACCTTGAAGCAGATGCGAAGACAAACTATAAAGCTATGAAGAAAGATGTTCCTTCATGGAATATTGAAACTTTATGTGCAGGTTTCTATACCGAACTTGATATGTTTAACACAATCGAGCAACACTATCGTTCCACTATTGTTGATGTTAAGACTCTAAGTAATAATGTATTACAATTAGGTCTTGATCTTAAGGGTGGTATGAGTATTCTTCTAGATGCAGATACTGCAACTTATGAAGAAAAAGTTGGAAAGAGTGTATCTGCTGCTGAAGTAAAAACTTTAGTTAACCAAGATATTGAAATTCTACAAAATAGAATTGACCAATTTGGTGTTAGTGAACCAGAAATCAGATTACAAGGTGATGATCAAATATTAATTGAAATCCCAGGTGCATCTGACCCTGAAAGAGTAAATTCATTCTTACAAGGTAAAGGTTCTCTATTATTCCAAGTTGTAGATCAACAATTGACAACTCAATTAAATGATTACTTCACTGAAAACCCAACTGAAGCATATAGTGAAACTGGTGCTATTCAACAACCTGATTTCTTACCTGCAGGTAAGATTGCAGCTGGTTATTATACAAAAGATTCATATGGTATTGATGAATTACAACAATTTGTAGTATTAGACAGCGAAATTGGTCTTGATGGTATTCACTTAGAAAGTGCACAAACTGGAACAAATGGTATTACAGGTCAACCTGTAGTTAATTTCCATCTTGATTCAGCTGGTGGTGATGCTTTCTATAAATTCACATCAACTCACGTAGGTGAATCTATGGCAGTTGTTATGGATGGTAAAGTTAAATCTATTGCAACAATTAACGAACCAATTAGACAAGATGTTCAAATTTCCGGTTTCTCAACTTCAGAAGCTTCTGATTTAGCAATCGTATTAAGAACAGCAGCTCTTCCTATTGAATTGATTGTATCAAGTCAACAGGCTGTCGGTGCTACTCTTGGTGAAGATGCTGTAGCAGCTGGTCTTAAAGCTATCTTAATCGGTCTTTCATTAGTTGTAATATTCATGCTTGTTTATTATGGATTAAGTGGTTTAGTAGCTGATTTAGCTCTTGTATTTAACTTAGTTATAATGCTCTCTATATTATCCGCACTACACTTTACATTAACATTAACTTCAATAGCTGGTCTTATTTTAACACTAGGTATGGCCGTTGATGCCAACGTTATTATCTATGAAAGAATTAGAGAAGAACTTGCACTTAAGAAGAGCTCACAAGCTTCAATTAGAGCTGGTTTTGGTAAAGCTTTCTGGACAATTATGGATGCTAATATAACAACTATTATCGCTGCACTTGTACTATCTCAACTTGGTTCAAGTAGTGTTAAGGGTTTTGCTAATACATTAGCTATTGGTATTATTAGTTCATTATTTACTTCATTATTTGTATCTCACTTAATCTTTGATGCAACAGTTACAGATAAAGAAGGTGCAACATTACACATGGGTAGGAGGAAAAAATAATGGCAAAGAAAAATCTTCCTGTAATTAAAGTACGTTTTATTGCACTAACTATTTCAATTGTATTGTTATTAGTAGGTATTTTTTCAATGACAATTGGTGGTTTTAATACTGGTATTGACTTCGAAAGTGGTTTAAGCCAACGTATTCAAGTTGCTCCAGTTGGTCTTGAAGTAACATACAGTGGTACAAATGATGTAGAACTATCATTAGATAGCAATCTTATCAGTGTAACATCTCGTAGTGATCAAGGTGTAACTAAGAAGGCATTCAGTGCTTCTGAATATCCAACTGCATCTGATTTAGCAAAAGCTTTAGAAACTGTAGATGGTGTTAAAGTTAATGTTGTTGATGGTTCATTAGCAACAGAAAAAATTCTATCTGGTTATGGCTTCCCTGCAACTCTTGATTCTGACAATACTTCATTAAATTTTGAAGGTAAGTCTGGTGAAGAAGTAACTATTGATGTAGTTAGAGCAGCTTTAGATGATTTATCTGGTGTACAAGTTCAAACTGTTGGAAGTTCTGATTCTCAGATTTTCCAAGTAAGAATTGGAACAAAAGATGGAGATACTCAATCTTCAATGGAAAAAGCAGTTAGTGATGACTTCTCAAATGCATTCACTTCTGAAGGATTCGTTGTATTAGAAAGTAACTTTATTGGTCCTAAGTTCTCACAATCATTGATCTCTGGATCAATTTTAGCAGTTCTTGCAGCATTAGTATTAATTCTAATATATGTTTGGATTCGTTTCCAAATTGCTTATGCTATTTCAAGTATTATTGCATTAACACATGATGTATTAATCCTATTAGGATTTATCGCATTGTTTAACTTTGAAGTATCTAGTACAACAATTGCTGCTGTATTAACTATTATTGGTTATTCCTTGAATGCAACAATCGTTATCTTTGATAGAGTACGTGAGAATCGTGGCTTGATGAAGGGTGCTGCTATGAATGATATTATCGAACATAGTGTAACTCAAACTTTATCTCGTACAATTTTATCAAGTTTAACAACTGTATTAGCTGTATTACCATTAGCAATTCTTGCAAGTGGAAGTATCAGATTATTCGCAGTTGAAATGATTTTTGGTATTGTAATTGGTACATATTCTTCTAACTTTATCGCTCCTTCATTCCTATATTGGATTTCAGGTGCTTTAGAAAAGAGAAAAAATAAAAGATAATTATATAAAATTAATTATTTCAAAAAAATAAATTATTCCCCTTATATGAGTATTTATATTCTAATAAGGGGAATTTTGTTCTTATAAATATTTAATATAATTTTATCTGTTTGCCAAAAGGATGAAAAGCTATTATAATTTGATAAGAAAAAATAATATACGGAGATATTTTTTGAAAGTAATAATGTCAAAATACATAAGCTATTGTAGTGGGGTATCTATTGCAATGGAAAAAATGTATAACTCCATAAAGTGGGGAAAAGAAAACAATAGAATTGTTTATTCTCTAGGGAATTTAATACACAATGACCGTGCAATTCAAAATTTGACTGATTTAGGTGTTAAAGTTCTAGAAGAAAAAGATATTGATGATGCAATACCTGGTATTATTGTTCTTAGAGCCCATGGTGTAAAAGATGACTTATTGAGAAAACTTCTTAAGAAAGGCTTCATTGTTGTTGATGCTACTTGTCCTATTGTGATTCAAGAGCAAAATTCTATAAAAGAAGCAGATGAAAAGTATCATATTGTGATAATTGGTAAAAAGAATCATCCTGAAGCTGAATTTCTTTATAGTGTGGAAACCTCTCATACTAAATCATTAGTAACAACTGCCTCTGATATTGATAAGATAGAGAGTGATAAACCTTTGTTTGTAGTTGTTCAATCGACATACCCATTGAGTAAGGCAAAAGCTATATATGAAAAACTATATGAATTAGGGAATGATAAACGAGAGGTTGTTTTTGCAAACTCTCTTTGTGCTAGTACAAAAAGAAGGCAACTAGAGATAGAGGCTCTTTCAGAGGCTACCGAGTGTATACTTATTATTGGCGGAGAGAATAGCTCTAATACAAATAGTTTAAAATTACATGCTGAGAGCTTTGGAAAACCTGTATTTAGAATTAATTCAAAGGAAGAAATTCCATCATCTTTACTAAAATTAAAGAGTGTTGGAATAGCAACTGGTACATCAACACCTACATTTATTATTGATGAAATTGTAGAAACTTTAAGAGGAGAGTATAGTGAAACATAAAATTCCGATTCCAACAATTAAGAGATTTCCATCTTATTTAAGATTAATGAAAAAATATAATGAAGAAGGTCGTGAGACTATTTCTGCAACTATTCTAGCTAAGGATTTAGGTTTGAATCCTATCCAAGTTAGAAAAGATTTATCTTTTTCAGGAATAGAGGGAAAACCTAAAGTAGGTTTTAAGGTTACTGAATTAATTGAGTCTCTTACATATTCTCTGGGATGGGATAATGTAACTGATGCAATAATCATTGGTGCTGGTAACTTAGGTAAAGCCTTGATTTCCTATGAAGGTTTTGACAATTATGGATTCCAAATTGTTGCTGCTTTTGATAAAGATCCTGCTAAAACAGGAGTTCATGTCGGTAAAGTAGAAATAAAACCATTAATAAAAATGGAAGAATATATCATTGAAAACAGAATTAATATTGCTATTTTAGCAGTTCCTGTAGCTCAAGCTCAGGTAACCGCTGAGTTACTTGTTAAATGTGGTATTAAAGCTATCTGGAGTTTTGTTCCAACCGATTTAAGATTACCAAGCAGAATTGCTCTTCAAAGAACTGACCTTGCAACTCACTTTGCTGTTTTAGCTCAAAAACTAAGAACTAAAATTGATAACAATGAAAATCTCCCTGATGATGAATGGTAGGTTAAATTAATAATATGGAGGTAATATTAATTTAGTATAATGCCATTTGTTCCAATATTATAAGAGATTCAAAAACAAAGGATAGTATAATGAACCATGTTAAAGTTGAACTGTGTATGGGTAGTTCCTGTTTTGCAAGAGGTAATTCCAAAGCTTTAGAGAATATTGAAAACTATATTAGTGAAAATAATTTAGAAGAATATGTGGAATTAGTAGGGCATTTGTGTTTATGTAATTGCAAAAATGGTCCAAATATTAAAATCAATGGTAAGTCATTTGAAGGTCTTGATCCTGATTGTCTTGTAGATTTGGTTGAAAGAGAATTAAACAAATAGGGGATTTTTATGATACATCCAATTTATACTGAATTAACAGAATGCCGAGATTGCTATAAATGTGTTAGAGCATGTCCTGTTAAGGCTATTCAAGTAAAAGATGGAAATGCAATTGTTATACATGAGAGATGTATTTACTGCGGCGTTTGTGTCGATGTATGTCCATCTGATGCTAAAAAAATACGTTCAGATTTATCTCGCGTAAGAATGTTCATGAAAAGTGGCAATCCTATGTATTGTTCATTAGCTCCATCTTTCAGTGCTGAATTTAAGGGTAATGAAGATGCCGTATTAGTGGCTCTTACAAAACTTGGATTTTCTTTTATTAGTGAAACTGCAATAGGAGCGGCTCTTGTTAGTGCAAGTGTGGATGAATATGCGAAGAATCATGATGGCAAATGTCCTTGGATTTCTACAGCATGTCCTTCTGTGGTAGATCATGTTAATAAATATTACCCTTCTCTTCGAAAAGATTTAGCTCCTGTACCATCACCTCTACAAATGCATTGTGCCTATCTTAGAGAAATATATGGAGAAAATATTGGTATTGTCTTTATTGGACCTTGTATTGCTAAGAAAGGTGAGGCTGATACTCATCCAGGCTATCCTAATTATGCACTAACTTTTGATGAATTTAGAACTTGGCTTGATGAAGAAAAGATTAATCTTGATGAATTATCACTTCGCATTAAATCATCACTTGAGATAGTACCTAACTTTGTTCCTGCAAAAGCTGCAAGAACAACTGCTTATTCAATTGAAGGTGGTATGATTTCATCTCTCGCATGTGGCGATAATGTTTATCAAGATGAAGCCGTAGCTGCAAGTGGAACTAAACAAATTGAATCCTCCCTTAATAATTTATTAACATCAGATCCTCTTGATACCTTTCTAGAACTACTATCTTGTGATGGTGGTTGTATTAATGGTCCGGGAACCCAAAAAGATAGAAGTATTTCTAAAAAGAAAAAAGCTTCTGTTGAATATACTTCGAGAAGAATCAAAGAAGAGCATTTATTTAAAGTCCCACATGACTTTATATTAAAAGCTCTTGATGAAGGTTATAATTTACTAAAGGTTAGTGTTAACGCTGATAGATGTTTTGTTAAGAAGAAGTATAGTGAAGAACAAATAAAAGGTGCTCTAGAGAGTCTTGGTAAATATGTTGAAGCAGATCAGCTAAATTGTGGAGGTTGTGGCTATAATTCTTGTAGAGATATGGCTATAGCTTTTCTAGATGGAATGGCTGAAGTTGAAATGTGTGTTACTAAAATGAGAAAAGAGGCCCAAACAAAAATTGATGTATTATTGAGAACAATTCCTCTTGGAGTTGTTATGGTTGATGATAAGTTAAATATTGTTGATTGTAACTCAATCTTTATATCATTATTTGGTGATATGGAAGTTGAAATCGATGAGGATATTCTTAGCCTCATAGGTGGTCTTCCTGTAGAGAGATTTGTTTCATTCACTGATAAGTTTAAAGAACAATTTGCTCGTAAAAAGAGTCAACAATATAGATTAAGACATAATGGTAAGTTCTTGCGTGTATCATTCTTCTCAATTGAAAATCACCAGTTAGTAGGTGCTATTTTTGAAGATGTTACATCTCCTACAGTAAGAAGAGAAACAGTAGTAAATAAAGCTGAGGTTGTTATTCAAAAGAGTTTACAAACTGTTCAACAAATAGCTTCTTTATTAGGAGAAAATGCTGCAGATACAGAGATAACATTAAATTCTTTGATTGAAGCATTCCAAGTTCCATCAGCAAGTGAAGAAGATGGTTTTACAATTGATAATGAGGAGGATTTACTGTGAACGACATTTTTATAGATGTTGATTATTCGCAAGTCTATAAACATGGACAGCAAATTGGCGGTGATGTCTTTCTTTTAAGTAGAAATCCTGATAGAAACCAGATTGTTGCCATTTTAAGTGATGGTTTGGGATCAGGTGTAAAGGCAAATGTATTAGCATCCCTTACCGCTCATATGGCGCATAATTTAAGTTTTTCTCCTATGGATTTAACTCATTCTGCTAAAATAATTATGGATACCCTTCCTGTTTGTAAAGAAAGGAAGATTAGTTATTCAACATTTTCTATTGCAGATATTAGGTATGATAATACGGGCGAAAAAATTATTGTTAATTTTTTAGAGTACGATAACCCTCCTGCACTTTTTTTCAAAGGTACAAAGAATATTCCTTGGACTGGAGAAACAATAGATCTACAAAGAAAAGGTGCATTTAAGAAAGAGTTATTGCATAGACAAACCTTTAATCTTGAAGTCGGCGATAGGCTATTGATGTTTAGCGATGGTGTAACGCAATCGGGATTAGGCCTGAGTATGCCTCTTGGCTGGAGAATTGGAGGAGTTAATAAATTTATTGAGAGAACTTTAGAAAATAATCCTGAGATTAGTAGCAAAGATTTAACAAAAGCAATTGTTAATAAGGCTTTAAATCTAGATGGATTTACCTCTCGTGATGATATTACTTGTTCATGTATATATGTTAGAAAACCAAGAAGGACTCTTATTGTAACAGGTCCTCCTTTTTCTAAAGAATCTGATGTGCTATTAGGAGAAAAAATAAAGGCTTTTAATGGTAAAAAAATAGTATCTGGTGGAACTACTGCATTAATTGTTAGTAGATTGTTTGATAAAAAGTTAAAGGTTGATTTATCTTGTTGGTCATCCGATGTTCCTCCGGCTTCAAAGATGGAAGGTATAAATCTTGTAACAGAGGGAATGTTAACATTGAGTAAGGTCGCAACACATCTTGAGGCAAAGACTCCTTTGTATGATTTGCCCAATGACCCTGTAAGGAAATTTATTGAGATAATTGAAAAAAGTGACCAAGTACATTTTATTGTTGGAACTAAAATTAATGAAGCTCATCAAGATCCAAATATACCTGTTGAAATAGGAATTAGAAGAACTATTATAGGAAGATTAAGAAAAGCACTTGAAGATAATTATTTGAAAGAAACTTCTCAAGAATACTTATAATATAGAAATACAAAATACTTTAAATTAGAGAATAAATATTGTAGACTTACGTACTATGTAAGAGATGGAGATAAATATGAAAAAAAGAGATAAGATGCTTGTCAAAATTTGTGTAGGTACATCATGTTTTGTACAAGGCGGATCGGATTTATTATTATATAATGATTTCTTAAATCCTGAACTGCTTGATAGATTTGAATTTGAAGGTTGTTCATGTCTTGAAGCTTGTAAAGAAGTTAATGATTCAGATGGAGAGTCTAAACCACCATTTGTTATGATTAATGGTAAATTACATGGGAATATGAATCCTGATAAATTAAACAAGTTGTTATCAGAAGAGATTTAGAACCTAAACAAAGAAAGAATATAAAGAAACAAAGTAAATATTGAGTGACAAAACAAAATAAAAAACTGGCGGTATAGAACATGTTAGACATGAACAATCAATATACTCGAATTAAAAGTAGAGTATACACAATGGTTCTTAAATCGTTTTTTAATGGAACATTAGAAGAAGATATTGATAAAATACCTTTTCTAATTATTCCTAAAGATACTGATCCAAGTAGATGTTGCATTTATAAAGAAAGAGCTATGATTCGTTATAGAATCATGGCTTTCATGGGTGTAAATATCGAAAAAGAAGATGATGAAATGAAGCCTCTTAGTGCATACTATAGAGAGATTATGCAAAAAAAAATTCCATCTTCTCCTGTGATTACTACAATTAGTACAGCATGTAGTGGTTGTCCACAAGATCAGTATTTAATTAGTGATGCATGTAGAGGTTGTTTAGCTCGTCCATGTTATGTTAACTGTCCAAAAAATGCAATTTCATTTACAAATGGAAAAGCTCGTATTAATGAAGAATTATGTGTTAGATGTGGAAAATGCATGGATGTTTGTCCTTTCCACAGTGTTGTACACATTCCTGTTCCTTGTGAAGCCGCATGTCCTGTGGGTGCAATTAAGAAAAATAATAAAGGCATTGCTATAATTGATTATACAAAGTGCATCAGTTGTGGAAAATGTACACGAAGTTGTCCTTTCGGTTCTATAGTAGAGCGATCTGGTTTGTTTTCTGCTTTAAAATTATTACAGGGCAATGAAAAAGTAGTAGCCATGATAGCTTCTGCGATTGATGGACAATTTCCAGGTACTCTTGGTCAAATAAAACAAAGTTTATTAGATTCTGGTTTTGATGAAGTAATTGAAGTTAGTGAAGGTGCTAATATTACTGCTATAAATGAAGCAAATGAATTTGTTGAGAGACTTGAGAGTGGCGAAGATTATATGACAACATCATGTTGTCCATCCTATGTAGAATTAGTAAATAGGCATTTACCATTTTTAAAAGAAAAGAAATCAACAACATTATCTCCTATGGGATATACTGCAAAATTATTAAAAGAAAGAGATCCAAATTGTAAAACAGTCTTTATAGGACCGTGCCTTGCAAAAAGAATTGAAGCAGTACGTCTTAAAACAGTCGATGCTGTTATAACTTTCAATGAATTAGCTGCCATATTTATGGCAAAAGATATAGATGTTAGAGAAGTAAAAGCCTCTGATATGGGTGATACTGAATCTTTTGAAGATTGTAGAGAGTTTGCTGTATCTGAAGGTGTTGCCTCCTGTGTAGTTCATAGATTACAAGAAGGCGTTTCAATAAGACCTATGTATATTAATGGTTTAGATACTAAAACATTTAGAGGGATGAAAATTTGGCCAAAAAGAGCACCCTCTGCGAATTTAGTAGAAGTTATGGTATGTGAAGGTGGTTGTATAAATGGCCCCGGTACCATAGTAAGTCCGAAACTTGCATTAAAGCTTAGAGGTGGAAAAGCAAGTGCTCCAGCTAAGGCTGTTAGGAGTTAAATTATGAGTGATGAAGCTTCCGTTTTAGAAACCCTTTTGGGAAATTGGAATAATAATATAGCAACGCGTTATAGTGAATTAGCAAATGCTAGTGCCTACTTAAATTCGATATTTGAAAATATCAATTGGGTTGGTTTCTATTTGAAAGATGGAGATAATTTGAAATTAGGTCCTTTTCAAGGGAAAATAGCTTGTTCTACAGTTGCTTTTGATAGAGGTGTTTGTGGTAAAGCTTATAGAGATGCACAAACTGTTGTAGTTGATAATGTTCACACCTTTGATGATCATATTGCTTGTGATAGTGAAACAAATAGTGAAATAGTTGTTCCTCTAATTGCAAATGGTGAAGTTGTAGGCTTAATTGATATTGATAGTTTAAACTTTGCTAGGTTCAATGATAAAGACAAAGAATTGTTAGAGGAAATGGCAATTATAATTGTAAATACTTTATTTTTATAAATATATGTCCTTCTTATTGACGATTGTTAATAAAAAGTGCATTCTTGTGTTATAAAAGCAATGACAAAGACGAGTAATTAAATATAGGTACTCTGAGAGAAGAAGTTCTAGGCTGGAAAACTTCTAGTAACCATTTAATGAAAACCACTTTCGAGCTGCAAGGTGAAAAAAGATATTCTTTTATTAGCTACGTCGTACTTCCTGCGTAAAAGGAATCAATTAAGCGTCTTCTCTTTAGAGAAGGAAGCAAGGTGGAACCGCGGAACTCTTATGTTTTCGTCCTTGTAGTGGTGTTACTCATCAACTACAAAGTCGATGACGTAAGAGTTTTTGTATTTTATACCTAATGGATAGGAGGATTATATGGCAGAGAAATTAAGCGCAGATGAAAAACTAAAAATGATGCGTCACTCTATGGCTCACGTAATGGCAGAAGCTGTATTGGAAATGTTTCCAACAGCACAAATAGCAATTGGACCTGCAATTGATACAGGTTTCTACTATGATTTTGAATTACCAAGACAATTGGTTGCAGAAGATCTTGATACTATTACAGAAAAAATGAAAGAAATTATCAAAAGTGATAGAACTTTCGTAAGAAGTGAAGTAAGTAGAGATGAAGCTAGAGAAGTATTCAAAGATCAAAAATATAAATTAGAATTATTAGATTCTATTCCTGAAGATGAAACTGTTACTCTTTATAATCAAGGTAATTTTACAGACCTTTGTAGAGGTCCACATGTTGAATCAACAAGAAAATTAAGAACTGATTCTTTTAAATTAATGAGTATTGCTGGTGCATATTGGAGAGGAAAAGAATCTAATCCAATGCTAACTCGTATCTATGCTACAGCTTGGTCAAATAAGAAAGACTTAAGATTATATATTGAAAAATTAGCAGATATCGAGAAAAGAGATCATAGAAAACTTGGTAAAGAACTAGATTTATTCTCAATGCATGAAGAAGCAGGCCCAGGTCTTGTATATTGGCATCCTAAAGGTGCTAGAATTAGACAAGTTATTGAAGATTTCTGGAGAGCTGAACATTATAAAAATGGTTATGAAATGGTTTATACTCCTCACGTTGGTAAATCTTGGCTATGGGAAACTAGCGGTCACTTAGATTTTTATCATGATGGTATGTATCCTCCAATGGAAATGGATAAAGCAGATTATTATGCAAAACCTATGAACTGCCCATTCCATATCATGATTTATAATAACACAAAACACTCTTATAGAGATTTACCATTTAGATGGGCTGAATTAGGTACTGTTTATCGATATGAGAAAGCTGGTGCTTTACATGGTCTATTAAGAGTAAGAGGATTTACTCAAGATGATGCTCACCTTTTTGTTACACCAGAACAAATGGATGAGGAAATTCTAACAGTATTAAAATTCTCTCTTAAAATGTTACATAGTTTTGGATTCCAAGACATCAAAGCATATCTTTCAACAAGACCTGAAAAAGCTGTTGGTGAACCTGAAAAATGGGATGCTGCAACTGAGGCTCTTCGTAAGGCTATTGAAGCTGAAGGTATTGATTATGATGTTGATGAGGGCGGTGGTGCTTTCTACGGTCCAAAAATTGACCTTAAGATAAAAGATGCTATTGGTAGAGCTTGGCAGCTATCTACAGTTCAATTCGACTTTAACTTACCTGAAAGATTTAATATGACTTTCACAGATAGAGATGGAATTGAAAAACGTCCATATATGATTCATAGAGCACTCCTTGGTTCAATCGAAAGATTCTTTGGTGTACTTCTTGAACATTATGCAGGTGCTTTCCCAGCTTGGCTTGCTCCTGAACAGGTAAAAATTATTCCTGTTGGTGAAAACTGTTTTGATTACTGTAAAGATCTTGAAGGAAAACTCAGAATGGAAGAATTCAGAGCAACTGCAGATTTAAGTAGTGATCACATGAAGGTTAAAATTAAGAATGCTCAGAAGGATAAAGTTCCTTACATGTTGGTTGTTGGTGAAAAAGAAATGGAGAGTGGAGAATTCTCTGTAAGACTTAGAACTGGTAAACAACAACAATGGGGTGATTATGATTCATTTGTTGAAAAACTACATGGTATCGTAAATTCTCACCAAATCGAACTTTAAAGATATAAAACATTAGTTATAGGCACTGTATTCAATTACAGTGCCTTATCTATATTTTTAATAATATTAAATATATAATAGAGAACGAATGTAAAATATAATTTTTATATTTTGTAGGAGTATTTATATAATGATAGATAAAAAACTTTTTAATAAGTTAGTAGAAAAAGATAAGGAAATTGTAGTTTATAAGCATATTGGTGCTGTATTGGAATATGATTTAGAAACTGCCGGTTCTCAGGGAGCAGGAGTGGAGAGAGCTACTCAAATTGCTCTAATAGCTCAAAAAACACATAGCCTAGAAACTGATAAAGAATTATTAACTCTTTTAGAGTCTCTTGGCGCTAGTGAAGAGAATAAAGAGGGTTTTGGTGAATCCGATTTTGAGAAAGCTCTTATTAAAATTAGATATAAAACATATTTGAGAAATAGCAAAATTCCAAACGAATTTATTGGAAGAAAAGAAAAAGCACTATCTTTATCTTATGATAAATGGGTTGAAGCAAGACAGACTGAGAACTTCCCTCTATTTGCACCATTTCTCAAAGATGTTGTTGAATTAGAAAAAGAAGAAGCATCTTACATCAAAGAAGATGGTCAAAGTCTCTATGATGCTTTATTAGATTCTTATGAAGAAGGAATGAGTTCTGCAAAATTAGATCAAATCTTTGGTGATTTAGAACCTAAGCTTGTAGAGATGGTTAAAACCTATTCTGCATCTGATATAAAAGATGATTTTTTATATAAAAAATATGATAAGAAAAAACAAGAACAATTTGCAATTAGTATTATAAAAGATATGGGATTTGATATGTCTCGTGGAACATTATCTCTTGCTGTGCATCCATTTACATCAACTTTAGGTGCAGATGATATTAGAATAACAACTAGATATTCAGATCCAAGTATTATTGATCCCTTAAGCTCAACTGTTCATGAAGCAGGTCATGCTCTTTATGAGATGGGTGCTTCAAGTGGAGAGATTAAAGGAACAAGTCTTGGAGAGGGTGTAAGTATGGGTTTTCATGAAAGTCAAAGTAGATTTTATGAAAATGTAATTCTTCGTTCTCCTATGTTCTGGGATAAATATTTTGAAAAACTTCAAGAAACATTCCCTGAGAATTTAGCAAATATAACTAAAGATGAGTTTGTGAAGGCTATAAATAAAGTAAAACCTACTTTTATTAGGACAAATGCAGATGAAGCTACATATAATCTTCATATAATTTTACGTTATATTCTAGAAAAAAAATTGATAGAAGGCGAGTTGGAAGTTGATGATTTACCTGAAGAGTGGAATAAATTATTCTTTAAAATGTTTAATATAAAAATTGATAGAATAGCTGAGGGTTGCCTTCAAGATGTGCACTGGTCAAGTGGTTTATTTGGATATTTTCCAACTTATGCACTTGGAAATCTATATTCTGCACAAATTTATAGCAAAATGGTTGAAGATTTTGGCGGAATTGAAATGTTTGAGAAGTCTTTCTCTGAAAATGGAATTCTTCCAATTAGTGAATATTTAAATAAAAATGTTCACTCAAAAGGTGGATTATATACTCCTGAAAATCTAATTTATCAGATTACTAAAAAGCCTCTTGACGGGAATTACTTCACCGAGTACCTTAATAAGAAGTTATTTACACTTACAAAGTAAAAGGAGCTTAAATGTGAATTTACCTAATAAATTGACTTTCGCACGATTGTGTATGACACCTTTGTTTTTTATATCTTTTAATCTACCTACATGGTTTGGTGAAAAGTATTATACTCTATCAACAGTATTAGTATTAATTCTGTTTGTATGTATTGAGTTAACTGATCTATTAGACGGTATAATCGCTCGTGGCAGAAATCTAGTTACAGACCTTGGGAAAGTAATGGACCCATTTGCTGATACTTTCAGCCGTTTGACTTATTTTGTTTGTTTAATGACAGTTGGAATAATGCCTGTAATTGCTTTTATTGTAATAATGTGGAGAGAGTTTGCTCAATCATTCGTTAGAATGTTAATGATGAGAGAGGGAAAGGCTCTTCCTGCTAATATTTGGGGAAAGAGTAAGGCTGTTTTATATGCAGTTTCAGCAGTATTAGGTGTGATTTATTTAGCTATTGTTAGAGTAATGCCTACAGCGGGATGGATTAATACAGCAGGTACTGTATTAACTATAATATTCTATTTAGCAGCCATTGCATCTGTTGCTTCTTTTTTTAACCTATATTAAGGGCATTAAAGATACAAAAGCCTTAGATAACATAACTAGATAGGTTTGTAATAATTAATGAAAATTGATACTCAAATTGGAGCTTTTGCAGAAATGCAAGAGCTCTCATTATATAAAAATTATAAATTAGTAGATAAAATAGAATATGTCTTTAGTGATGTTGATGATACCATAACACTAAATGGTAAGCTTATAAGCGCATCTCTTGAGGCTTTGTGGAAATTACAAGAAAATGGTATTAAAACTATCTGTGTAACTGGAGGAAGCGCAGGATGGGCAGATATTTACCTTAGACAATGGCCAATTGAGGCTGTAGTGACTGAAAGTGGTGCTTTAGGCTTTTATAAAAAGAATGGACAATATAGGAAATGGGTAAATCCATGTATCGACATTGAAAACTATCAGGAGCGAAAAAATCACTTGATAGATAAAGTACTAAAATTAATCCCTGAGGCAAGATTATCCTCAGATCAATTCTCAAGAATATATGATATTGCATTTGATTATGGTTCTGAATTACCAGTTCTGAGTAACGAAATTGTTGAAAAAATTGTCCATATGTGTAAAGAAGAAGGATTTAATTATTCAGTCAGTTCTATACATATAAATGCTTGGTTAGGAGATTATAATAAAAAACAGGGAACTTTAGCTTTTTTGAAAGATATTTATGGATTAGATATAAAAAAAATTGAAAAAATTAGTATTTATTGTGGTGATGCTCCAAATGATCAGCTAATGTTTGAAACATTTCCTTTAAGTTTTGCTCCAGCAAACATTTACAAAAAAGAGAAAGAGCTAAAAATAAAGCCTAAGTATGTTGCAAAGGGTGATGGTGGCCTTGGTTTTGCTCAAATTATTGCAGAAATACTAAAGAAAAATAAAAAAGTTGAAAAAAAATCAAAAAGAGGGTAGACAAAAATTCAATGTTACCGTATTATCCATCTTGTGCTTAAGACAAACAGTTTGCTGATTATCTTAAGGATAAGTACTAAATAATTAATGTTAAAATTTATTGTTTAGAGTTTTTTGACATAAATATTAGAGAAGAGAAGAGAAGATAAAATAACTTTTTTACGATTACTTTTAGTTGTTGGTAAAGAAGTGAATATTAGAAAGCATTAGGGCTTTCTGTCAATTCAAAAATAAGAACTAGAATAAGAAATTAAGCTAGGTTCTTCTGAGTGGTGACAGGAATTAAATATTGAAATTATTTAAAAATGGTCTTCGGACCATAAATATATAACGGAGAGTTTGATCCTGGCTCAGAACGAACGCTGGCGGCGCGTTTTAAGCATGCAAGTCGAGCGGTAAGCTAACTTCGGTTAGCCTAGAGCGGCGGACGGGTGAGTAACACGTGGATAATCTACCCCCTTGTTTGGGATAGCTTGTGGAAACATGAGGTAATACCGGATGAGATTTGAGAGTCAAAAGACACTTGAAGGAAAGGCGCTGAGGCGTCGCAAGGGGATGAGTCCGCGGCCCATTAGCTAGACGGCAGGGTAAAAGCCTACCGTGGCAATGATGGGTAGCCGGCCTGAGAGGGTGATCGGCCACATTGGAACTGAGATACGGTCCAGACTCCTACGGGGGGCAGCAGCTAAGAATCTTCCGCAATGGACGAAAGTCTGACGGAGCGACGCCGCGTGAACGATGAAGGCCGTGAGGTTGTAAAGTTCTTTTCGAGAGGAGGAATAAGGTTTGCAGGGAATGGCAGACTGATGACGTTAATCTCGGAATAAGCCCCGGCTAACTACGTGCCAGCAGCCGCGGTAACACGTAGGGGGCAAGCGTTGTTCGGAATTATTGGGCGTAAAGGGCGTGCAGGCGGCCTTGCAAGTCTGACGTGAAAGATCTCGGCTTAACCGAGGGAACGCGTTGGAAACTGTAAGGCTAGAGTATAGAAGGGGACATTGGAATTCCAGGTGTAGGGGTGAAATCTGTAGATATCTGGAAGAACACCGGTGGCGAAGGCGAATGTCTGGTCTTATACTGACGCTGAGACGCGAAGGTGCGGGGAGCAAACAGGTTTAGATACCCTGGTAGTCCGCACAGTAAACGATGTACACTAGGTGGCAGGTCACAAGACTTTGTACCGAAGCTAACGCATTAAGTGTACCGCCTGGGGAGTATGCTCGCAAGGGTGAAAACTCAAAGGAATTGACGGGGGCCCGCACAAGCGGTGGAGCATGTGGTTTAATTCGATGATACGCGAGAAACCTTACCAGGACTTGACATATATTGGACGAACATAGAGATATGTTTTCCCCTTCGGGGTCGATATACAGGTGCTGCATGGCTGTCGTCAGCTCGTGCTGTGAAGTGTTTGGGTTAAGTCCCGCAACGAGCGCAACCCCTACTGCCTGTTACCATCACGTTATGGTGGGGACTCAGGTGGGACTGCCGGTGACAAACCGGAGGAAGGTGGGGACGACGTCAAGTCATCATGGCCCTTATGTCCTGGGCTACACACGTGCTACAATGGCCGGTACAAAGCGCAGCGAAGCCGCGAGGCTAAGCGAATCGCAAAAAGCCGGTCCCAGTACGGATTGGAGTCTGCAACTCGACTCCATGAAGTTGGAATCGCTAGTAATCGTATATCAGCATGATACGGTGAATACGTTCCCGGGCCTTGTACACACCGCCCGTCACACCATCCGAGTTGGGGGTACCCGAAGTCGCTAGTCTAACCTGCAAAGGAGGACGGTTCCGAAGGTATGCTTGGCGAGGAGGGTGAAGTCGTAACAAGGTAGCCGTACCGGAAGGTGCGGCTGGATCACCTCCTTTCTACAAAGAAAGGCAGAGACTAACTACTCACAGTTAGACTCTAAAACTATAGGATGTTATCCAGTAGGTGAAAGACCTACTAAGCAAAGTCCCTAATGTATTTTCTTCTCTTCTCTTGTATTTATGTTACTAGCCGGGACTGTAGCTCAGTTGGTTAGAGCGCTTGCCTGATAAGCAAGAGGTCACAAGTTCAAATCTTGTCAGTCCCATAATAGCAGTAATGCTAGTTTTTTTAAAAGAAATGTTCACAGGAGATTTTTTTTTGTGAAAATTATAATAGCGTAGGGATCGTAAAGATAATATGGTCAAGTGAATTAGGGTCCACGGAGGATGCCTAGGAGCCGCCAGGCGATGAAGGACGTGGTTAGCTGCGAAAAGCTACGGGGAGGGGCCAACACCCAATGATCCGTAGATATCCGAATGGGGTAACCCGACAGTCTGGATGATTGTCACTTATGTGTGAATAAAATAGCATATAAGAGGAATACGCTGGGAACTGAACCATCTAAGTACCAGCAGGAGTAGAAATCAATTGAGATTCCCTTAGTAGCGGCGAGCGAAGGGGGAAGAGCCCAAACCAAGCGCTCTTGTAGTGTTTGGGGTTGTAGGGGTGCATCTGGGGTAACCCGGATAGTGATAAAATAGAGTGTTAGACGAATGTTTCTGGGAAGAGCAGTCAAAGAGAGTGAAAGCCTCGTAGTTTAAAACACTTTATCTATCTGGATGCATTTCCTGAGTACGGCGGGACACGAGAAATCCTGTCGGAATCTGGGGGGACCACCCTCCAAGGCTAAATACTCGGCGGCTACCGATAGCGCATAGTACCGTGAGGGAAAGGTGAAAAGTACCCTGGAAAGGGAGTGAAAGAGAACCTGAAACCGTGGACTTACAAGCGGTCAAAGCCTATTTATTGGGTGATGGCGTGCCTTTTGTAGAATGAGCCTGCGAGTTACCGTATGTAGCAAGGTTAAGGGATAGAAGTCCTGGAGCCGTAGGGAAACCGAGTCTGAATAGGGCGATAAGTTGCATGGGGTAGACCCGAAGCCAAGTGATCTAACCATGGCCAGACTGAAGCTGGAGTAAAATTCAGTGGAGGGTCGAACTTAAATCCGCTGTAAAGGGTTGAGATGAGCTGTGGTTTGGAGTGAAAGGCTAAACAAACTTGGAGATAGCTGGTACTCCCCGAAATAGCTTTAGGGCTAGCGTTACGTGGACTGCCACGGAGGTAAAGCACTGGATAGATGCGGGCCCTTCACCGGGTACCAAGTTTAACCAAACTCTGAATGCCGTGGTACAATGCGTAGCAGTCAGACGACGACTGATAAGGGCCGCCGTCAAGAGGGAAACAGCCCAGACCGTCAGCTAAGGTCCCAAAGATATACTAAGTGGGAAAGGAAGTGTGATTGCCCAGACAGCCAGGAGGTTGGCTCAGAAGCAGCCATTCCTTTAAAGAGTGCGTAATAGCTCACTGGTCGAGTAGTCATGCGCCGACAATCCAACGGGGCTAAGTATATCACCGAAGCTACGGCACAGAACTAGATTCTGTGGGTAGGGGAGCATTCTGTGTACGGATGAAGTCAGGGTGGAAACTCTGGTGGACGGGACAGAAGAGAGAATGCAGGCATGAGTAACGAAAAGAGGGGTGAGATCCCCCTCCGCCGAAAGCCTAAGGTTTCCAGGGTAAAGTCAATCTACCCAAGGGTTAGTCGGCCCCTAAGGCGAGGACGAAAGTCGTAGTCGATGGGAAGCGGGTCAATATTCCCGCACCTCTCAGTGTTTCGAAGGAACGAAGCATAGGGCGAAACGCGGCAGGGCGACGGTTGTCCCTGTCGAAGCAGCGAGGCGTTAATACTGATAGGCAAATCCGTCAGTAGAGAAGAGCTGTGAGCGATTACTTCTACGGAAGTGAGAAGCGCGTGTAGTCGTCGTGCCGAGAAATAGTTTCTAAGGCAAGGCACTGAGGGACCGTACTATAAACCGACACAGGTGGGCGAGCTGAGAATGCGAAGGCGTACGGAAGAACTCACGTTAAGGAACTCGGCAAATTGCATACGTAACTTAGGGATAAGTATGGCTCACGCAAGTGAGTTGCAGAGAAATGGCCCATGCGACTGTTTACCAAAAACACAGGTCCATGCGAATTAGCAATAAGAAGTATATGGACTGACACCTGCCCGGTGCTGGAAGGTTAAGGGGAGTGGTTATCATTTAATGAGAAGCTACGAACTCAAGCCCCAGTAAACGGCGGCCGTAACTATAACGGTCCTAAGGTAGCGAAATTCCTTGTCGGGTAAGTTCCGACCCGCACGAATGGTGTAACGATATGGGCGCTGTCTCAACGTGAGATCCGGTGAAATTGAAGTTCAGGTGAAGATGCCTGATACTTGTGGTTAGACGGAAAGACCCCGTGAACCTTTTACTTCAACTTGACATTGAGAATTGGACAAGGATGTGTAGGATAGGTGGGAGACGTAGAAGCGTGGACGTCAGTTTGCGCAGAGTCGTTGGTGAAATACCACCCTTCCTTTTCCAGTTTTCTAACCTTTGCCGTAATCCGGTAAAGGGACAGTGTCAGGCGGGAAGTTTGACTGGGGCGGTCGCCTCCTAAAGTGTAACGGAGGCGCGCGATGGTCACCTTAGAATGGTTGGGAATCATTCCTCAAGTGTAAAGGCACAAGGTGGCTTGACTGCGAGACATACAAGTCGAGCAGGTACGAAAGTAGGTCTTAGTGATCTGGCGGTAGCGAGTGGAAGCGCCGTCACTTAACGGATAAAAGGTACTCCGGGGATAACAGGCTGATCTTGCCCAAGAGTTCATATCGACGGCAAGGTTTGGCACCTCGATGTCGGCTCATCGCATCCTGGGGCTGGAGCAGGTCCCAAGGGTTTGGCTGTTCGCCAATTAAAGCGGTACGCGAGCTGGGTTCAGAACGTCGTGAGACAGTTCGGTCCCTATCTGCCACAAGCGTTGGATGTTTGAGGGGTTCTGCTTTTAGTACGAGAGGACCGAAGTGGACAAACCTCTGGTGTATCAGTTGTCGTGCCAACGGCAGGTGCTGAGTAGCTACGTTTGGAAGGGATAACCGCTGAAAGCATCTAAGCGGGAAGCCCTCCCCAAGATGAGACATCCCATCCTTTTTAAAAGGACTAAAGGAACCAGGAAGAATACCTGGTCGATAGGTCGAGAGTGTAAGCATGGCGACATGTTCAGCTTATCGATACTAATCAGCCGTGAGGCTTGACCATATTATCGTTGCGATCCTTAAATCGCCTTAAATTGGATTACTAAATTAGTTTTTAGTACTCTGAATTTAAGCTGGCCCGGTGGCCATAGCAGAGTGGATACACCCGTTCCCATCCCGAACACGGAAGTTAAGCACTCTCACGTCGATGGTACTACAATTATGTGGGAGAGTAGATAGCTGCCGGGCCTTTATTTTTTTCTTTACGATTTTAATATATAAGAATTACATCCTATGGGATGTATTTTTTTTTGCCCTTTTGGAACTTTATTTTGTATTAATACTAATAACTACGTCTATTGCATAATTAACAAATGAGACTAGTAAGGAGTAAATTAATATAGATTTTAGATAGATTAATTGAACCAATAAATGTTTTTACTTATGTATATAAATAACTCCCCAAAATCATTAGAATTGTTGATATATAATATACCAAATAACAATATTAAAAGAATAGTAATTAAGATTTAATAGATTGCAAAAAATGTTGCAAGAGGATAAAAGCGTAAATAAATTATAACAAGCACAGGATTAATAATTGATCATTGTAGTCTTACAATTTATTGGTTTTATTTTTTTCGCATAAGAGTTCATGCTAATTTAAAAGTCCTTTTATATATATTACATTGTTAAGTATATTAGTTAATTGGAAACATTAACTAAATGGTTATTGTTTTTACTAATGAGTGATTTATCATAAATTTTGTTACTTTTTAGTACTCATTATATGCGATATATCCATTTTTATATAGTTCAATAAAATTAACTTTATCCTTATTGATTTTTATTTTTTTATAATTCTTGAATTTTTTCACCAATGCAATAAAGTATTTATATCTTTTTTAGTCTTAGTTACCTACCGGCTAAAGACTTCTAATTACTAAACTTATAGAAGTCTCTCTTATTTTGTATTTCTTCTACTGACTTAAAGTATTATTATTAATTCATTAATAATAAATCAGATGCTTGTTGGTTATAATTTTTTTCTCCATAATTGTGTGAGTCATTTTAACCTCTCCCTTTCAATATGTTTTAAAATATTAAAATTATTTTAGAGCTTATAAACAGCTAATATTGATATATTTTAAATTGTATTGAAGAAATAATTTAAAATGACTCATCTTTCTTTTATTCTGTTGCTTCGTAAATAGCTAATTGATTAATCTGTCTGTTAGCTGCTAAAATTATAGATTTATTTTCTACAGTTTTTACTGATATTTGACTAGGTCCTGTAGCTTCATCAATTAAAGTTGTAGAAAATTTATCATCAATATAATTAATACATAGAAGTTTCATATCACCACCTCGATAGCCTAAAATAAAATGATCTGATGCTCCAAGTTTTCCACCCCAAATAACATGACCAAAATCAATTTCAATTTCATGCACACATTTGTACTTATTATCGTTTTTTTATAAATCTGCAGATATTTCCATGGAAAGCTTCAATGGTAGCTAATTCTAATTCTCCATCATTATCAATATCACAAAGCGCTAAATCACTAACACCATTCTCAATTATGTTTCTCATACTATTCTTCAAGTATCTGTAAGTTGGATTCTTCAGGAATGAACTAAATTTAAATGATCGCACCTTCTTCGTCCGCCAAGCCTAAGAAACCTCTCCAAATTCATTATCTTCTGAATAATTTATTTTGGCTTTCCAGTTGACCCTCACTGATTGCTTTAGTGATGCCAGAATATATTTCTCAGTTACTTCAAAAGGTTTTGTAGATAAAATCAGAGGTTTCTGAGTAATAATGAAACTACATAAATAGTAATACTAAAAGGTTGAGATGCAATAAATGCAAATATAAAGAAAATTCTATATGTTTGACATATAGAGTTAGCACCGAAGAAGATAGATTCTTCAGTTGTTTAATCTAACTGCTATAATTTCGAAGACGTCTGTAGATTATGTTTTACAATGGCATTATTTCTTTAGTGATGTCCAACTTCCATCAATGTATGTAACTAAATTCGTAATTGCTTTACTGATTTTTCAGCAAGAAAAGTGCTACATTTGGTAAATCAGTATTATTCATGTTGCGAATATATGTATCATCTATTATTGGGTACAGGAATAAAACTCATAGTATCCTCCTGGTTGATCATCCCATATTCAAGTTGTTCTATATTCCATTTGTTTAAAGGCATATGGCTGGTCCCTTTGAATGGGGTCACTACAACCTATCATATGACATTACTTTGGAATTTGCTGCATACCTATGCATGTTGAGATATAGAATTTTCATTAGTATCAATTACTGTCATTTTTAAATTTCATTTAACTTATCCTTTATTATACCTGAATTCCATAAAATCTCTATACATTTTTTTTGCACATTTCATTAGAGGCTCGCTTTCTAATAGTCCAACGAGCATAAAAGACACCATTATCATCCTTATACATTTGTTGGATTGAGACCCAATAGCGTTTTCCAACTGTTTGAAAAATGATTATTCCAAAAATAATGGCAAGTGTTAGTGGTAGAACTATCATAATGAAATTTGTGATAAATAATTTATTTCGTATTTTCAAATTACTTGCTCCTGAAATATAGTTAACTATAACATACAATTAATGAGTTCACCATATTTTATATGTAATGGGATTATTACTATTTTTATCTTTATTGTTGATATTTTTAATATCTAGACAATAAACAAATTATAAACATTACATAAACAAATAAAAAAAAAGACCATTCATAAAGCAAAAAGGTCTGAATGTATCAATTTTATATAAAATTTTTAATTATTAATTAAATAAATTGAAACTGATAGTAATACTGCTTGTCAATGTATTGGAAGTTTACCACCACCTAATAAGAATCATCCAAGAACTCTATAAAGCATCAACATTGCTAAAGAATTTATTGCAACCATAACCAATGTTAATTAATCATTGCCTTCTGCTAAATATTCTCACACTAGAAACATTGAAGTACATTGAGCAATTTCAAGAAGAATGAAACCTAAAAAATAACTTCGCCAAAAGAAATTTGTAATATTTTCATTTCTTCATATATGACTAAAATTCCATCTCCTCTGATAGCTCCAACAGGGAAAATCTAATTCAAATGGTATTTTTGCTAAATCTATAGCTTCTGTACTAATTAAACCTTTGAAAACAAATCTTAAAAGAATATTGTAATCGTATGCGTTGTAAAAGGTTTTACGCACCCTTTTATATATAATGTAATAAAACAAGTTTACCACTTTTTTCAGCTTTTATAGCTAGAGCTCCTTTAACATATATTGATATTTTATCCATTGTTCTTGTTAAATTGGGTGCTAATTTACTTAATACTATTCTATCAATAATAAATAATACTACTCACAAAGTTAAGAATTTTTCAAAATTGCTACTCATTTTTCTATTTGTCATAGATTAATTGAAATTCATATTTTAGCTCTTATCTGTTATTTAGTTTTTATTGCAAGAACAAGAGGTATTTCCTCTTTGTACTTTCCAAAGAACCCCTTTGTCTCCACTAATTATTGTCTCAAGTTTTTTACAATCATCTTTAAATATAGAATTATCATTAATTTGTTCCTTTATCAAAATAAGAAGATTGTCTATTTTTATATTATTTCTGTTGATTTTATAATAAGCCCAACTAGAATCTTTTTGGCTTGCGAATGCTTTTGCCTTTATTAAAATTAATAAATGTTTTGAAGTTGTCGTACCACTAACATTTAATATTTCCAGAATTTAGCATACATATAATTCTTGCTCTTGAAATAAAGTTGCAACAATTCTAAGTATATATAAATATGAAAGGTTTTTAAGTACTGTAATTGAGTATTTCTTATAAGTTTATTTAATTATTTATTATGTCAATAATTGAAAGAAAAAGTTAAATTTCTAAATTAATTTAAGCTATTATTTGTGAAAAAAAGGAAATTGAAAATTTACAACACTTAATAATTACAGTAATAAATTGGTTAATTTCTTGAAAAATTGAATATTAAATGGATAATTAATAAGGATATTAGAAAATAGGTATATTTTTACAAAAAAATATTTTTTTAATTCTTTTCTTGAAAGGATTTAACTATATGGATGTATTTTTTTTGCAAATAATTATCATTTAGTTATTGACGTAAATTGGTATAAATGATAAATTCAACAAGCTGACTAAGAGAAGCAAATCATATTTGTTTTATCTTGGAATTGTGATTTTTGACATAAATATTAGAGAAGAGAAGAGAAGATAAAATAACTTTTTTACGATTACTTTTAGTCGTTGGTAAAGAAGTGAATATTAGAAAGCATTAGGGCTTTCTGTCAATTCAAAAATAAGAACTAGAATAAGAAATTAAGCTAGGTTCTTCTGAGTGGTGACAGGAATTAAATATTGAAATTATTTAAAAATGGTCTTCGGACCATAAATATATAACGGAGAGTTTGATCCTGGCTCAGAACGAACGCTGGCGGCGCGTTTTAAGCATGCAAGTCGAGCGGTAAGCTAACTTCGGTTAGCCTAGAGCGGCGGACGGGTGAGTAACACGTGGATAATCTACCCCCTTGTTTGGGATAGCTTGTGGAAACATGAGGTAATACCGGATGAGATTTGAGAGTCAAAAGACACTTGAAGGAAAGGCGCTGAGGCGTCGCAAGGGGATGAGTCCGCGGCCCATTAGCTAGACGGCAGGGTAAAAGCCTACCGTGGCAATGATGGGTAGCCGGCCTGAGAGGGTGATCGGCCACATTGGAACTGAGATACGGTCCAGACTCCTACGGGGGGCAGCAGCTAAGAATCTTCCGCAATGGACGAAAGTCTGACGGAGCGACGCCGCGTGAACGATGAAGGCCGTGAGGTTGTAAAGTTCTTTTCGAGAGGAGGAATAAGGTTTGCAGGGAATGGCAGACTGATGACGTTAATCTCGGAATAAGCCCCGGCTAACTACGTGCCAGCAGCCGCGGTAACACGTAGGGGGCAAGCGTTGTTCGGAATTATTGGGCGTAAAGGGCGTGCAGGCGGCCTTGCAAGTCTGACGTGAAAGATCTCGGCTTAACCGAGGGAACGCGTTGGAAACTGTAAGGCTAGAGTATAGAAGGGGACATTGGAATTCCAGGTGTAGGGGTGAAATCTGTAGATATCTGGAAGAACACCGGTGGCGAAGGCGAATGTCTGGTCATATACTGACGCTGAGACGCGAAGGTGCGGGGAGCAAACAGGTTTAGATACCCTGGTAGTCCGCACAGTAAACGATGTACACTAGGTGGCAGGTCACAAGACTTGGTACCGAAGCTAACGCATTAAGTGTACCGCCTGGGGAGTATGCTCGCAAGGGTGAAACTCAAAGGAATTGACGGGGGCCCGCACAAGCGGTGGAGCATGTGGTTTAATTCGATGATACGCGAGAAACCTTACCAGGACTTGACATATATTGGACGAACATAGAGATATGTTTTCCCTTCGGGGTCGATATACAGGTGCTGCATGGCTGTCGTCAGCTCGTGCTGTGAAGTGTTGGGTTAAGTCCCGCAACGAGCGCAACCCCTACTGCCTGTTACCATCACGTTATGGTGGGGACTCAGGTGGGACTGCCGGTGACAAACCGGAGGAAGGTGGGGACGACGTCAAGTCATCATGGCCCTTATGTCCTGGGCTACACACGTGCTACAATGGCCGGTACAAAGCGCAGCGAAGCCGCGAGGCTAAGCGAATCGCAAAAAGCCGGTCCCAGTACGGATTGGAGTCTGCAACTCGACTCCATGAAGTTGGAATCGCTAGTAATCGTATATCAGCATGATACGGTGAATACGTTCCCGGGCCTTGTACACACCGCCCGTCACACCATCCGAGTTGGGGGTACCCGAAGTCGCTAGTCTAACCTGCAAAGGAGGACGGTTCCGAAGGTATGCTTGGCGAGGAGGGTGAAGTCGTAACAAGGTAGCCGTACCGGAAGGTGCGGCTGGATCACCTCCTTTCTACAAAGAAAGGCAGAGACTAACTACTCACAGTTAGACTCTAAAACTATAGGATGTTATCCAGTAGGTGAAAGACCTACTAAGCAAAGTCCCTAATGTATTTTCTTCTCTTCTCTTGTATTTATGTTACTAGCCGGGACTGTAGCTCAGTTGGTTAGAGCGCTTGCCTGATAAGCAAGAGGTCACAAGTTCAAATCTTGTCAGTCCCATAATAGCAGTAATGCTAGTTTTTTTAAAAGAAATGTTCACAGGAGATTTTTTTTTGTGAAAATTATAATAGCGTAGGGATCGTAAAGATAATATGGTCAAGTGAATTAGGGTCCACGGAGGATGCCTAGGAGCCGCCAGGCGATGAAGGACGTGGTTAGCTGCGAAAAGCTACGGGGAGGGGCCAACACCCAATGATCCGTAGATATCCGAATGGGGTAACCCGACAGTCTGGATGATTGTCACTTATGTGTGAATAAAATAGCATATAAGAGGAATACGCTGGGAACTGAACCATCTAAGTACCAGCAGGAGTAGAAATCAATTGAGATTCCCTTAGTAGCGGCGAGCGAAGGGGGAAGAGCCCAAACCAAGCGCTCTTGTAGTGTTTGGGGTTGTAGGGGTGCATCTGGGGTAACCCGGGTAGTGATAAAATAGAGTGTTAGACGAATGTTTCTGGGAAGAGCAGTCAAAGAGAGTGAAAGCCTCGTAGTTTAAAACACTTTATCTATCTGGATGCATTTCCTGAGTACGGCGGGACACGAGAAATCCTGTCGGAATCTGGGGGGACCACCCTCCAAGGCTAAATACTCGGCGGCTACCGATAGCGCATAGTACCGTGAGGGAAAGGTGAAAAGTACCCTGGAAAGGGAGTGAAAGAGAACCTGAAACCGTGGACTTACAAGCGGTCAAAGCCTATTTATTGGGTGATGGCGTGCCTTTTGTAGAATGAGCCTGCGAGTTACCGTATGTAGCAAGGTTAAGGGATAGAAGTCCTGGAGCCGTAGGGAAACCGAGTCTGAATAGGGCGATAAGTTGCATGGGGTAGACCCGAAGCCAAGTGATCTAACCATGGCCAGACTGAAGCTGGAGTAAAATTCAGTGGAGGGTCGAACTTAAATCCGCTGTAAAGGGTTGAGATGAGCTGTGGTTTGGAGTGAAAGGCTAAACAAACTTGGAGATAGCTGGTACTCCCCGAAATAGCTTTAGGGCTAGCGTTACGTGGACTGCCACGGAGGTAAAGCACTGGATAGATGCGGGCCCTTCACCGGGTACCAAGTTTAACCAAACTCTGAATGCCGTGGTACAATGCGTAGCAGTCAGACGACGACTGATAAGGGCCGCCGTCAAGAGGGAAACAGCCCAGACCGTCAGCTAAGGTCCCAAAGATATACTAAGTGGGAAAGGAAGTGTGATTGCCCAGACAGCCAGGAGGTTGGCTCAGAAGCAGCCATTCCTTTAAAGAGTGCGTAATAGCTCACTGGTCGAGTAGTCATGCGCCGACAATCCAACGGGGCTAAGTATATCACCGAAGCTACGGCACAGAACTAGATTCTGTGGGTAGGGGAGCATTCTGTGTACGGATGAAGTCAGGGTGGAAACTCTGGTGGACGGGACAGAAGAGAGAATGCAGGCATGAGTAACGAAAAGAGGGGTGAGATCCCCCTCCGCCGAAAGCCTAAGGTTTCCAGGGTAAAGTCAATCTACCCAAGGGTTAGTCGGCCCCTAAGGCGAGGACGAAAGTCGTAGTCGATGGGAAGCGGGTCAATATTCCCGCACCTCTCAGTGTTTCGAAGGAACGAAGCATAGGGCGAAACGCGGCAGGGCGACGGTTGTCCCTGTCGAAGCAGCGAGGCGTTAATACTGATAGGCAAATCCGTCAGTAGAGAAGAGCTGTGAGCGATTACTTCTACGGAAGTGAGAAGCGCGTGTAGTCGTCGTGCCGAGAAATAGTTTCTAAGGCAAGGCACTGAGGGACCGTACTATAAACCGACACAGGTGGGCGAGCTGAGAATGCGAAGGCGTACGGAAGAACTCACGTTAAGGAACTCGGCAAATTGCATACGTAACTTAGGGATAAGTATGGCTCACGCAAGTGAGTTGCAGAGAAATGGCCCATGCGACTGTTTACCAAAAACACAGGTCCATGCGAATTAGCAATAAGAAGTATATGGACTGACACCTGCCCGGTGCTGGAAGGTTAAGGGGAGTGGTTATCATTTAATGAGAAGCTACGAACTCAAGCCCCAGTAAACGGCGGCCGTAACTATAACGGTCCTAAGGTAGCGAAATTCCTTGTCGGGTAAGTTCCGACCCGCACGAATGGTGTAACGATATGGGCGCTGTCTCAACGTGAGATCCGGTGAAATTGAAGTTCAGGTGAAGATGCCTGATACTTGTGGTTAGACGGAAAGACCCCGTGAACCTTTACTTCAACTTGACATTGAGAATTGGACAAGGATGTGTAGGATAGGTGGGAGACGTAGAAGCGTGGACGTCAGTTTGCGCAGAGTCGTTGGTGAAATACCACCCTTCCTTTTCCAGTTTTCTAACCTTTGCCGTAATCCGGTAAAGGGACAGTGTCAGGCGGGAAGTTTGACTGGGGCGGTCGCCTCCTAAAGTGTAACGGAGGCGCGCGATGGTCACCTTAGAATGGTTGGGAATCATTCCTCAAGTGTAAAGGCACAAGGTGGCTTGACTGCGAGACATACAAGTCGAGCAGGTACGAAAGTAGGTCTTAGTGATCTGGCGGTAGCGAGTGGAAGCGCCGTCACTTAACGGATAAAAGGTACTCCGGGGATAACAGGCTGATCTTGCCCAAGAGTTCATATCGACGGCAAGGTTTGGCACCTCGATGTCGGCTCATCGCATCCTGGGGCTGGAGCAGGTCCCAAGGGTTTGGCTGTTCGCCAATTAAAGCGGTACGCGAGCTGGGTTCAGAACGTCGTGAGACAGTTCGGTCCCTATCTGCCACAAGCGTTGGATGTTTGAGGGGTTCTGCTTTTAGTACGAGAGGACCGAAGTGGACAAACCTCTGGTGTATCAGTTGTCGTGCCAACGGCAGGTGCTGAGTAGCTACGTTTGGAAGGGATAACCGCTGAAAGCATCTAAGCGGGAAGCCCTCCCCAAGATGAGACATCCCATCCTTTTTAAAAGGACTAAAGGAACCAGGAAGAATACCTGGTCGATAGGTCGAGAGTGTAAGCATGGCGACATGTTCAGCTTATCGATACTAATCAGCCGTGAGGCTTGACCATATTATCGTTGCGATCCTTAAATCGCCTTAAATTGGATTACTAAATTAGTTTTTAGTACTCTGAATTTAAGCTGGCCCGGTGGCCATAGCAGAGTGGATACACCCGTTCCCATCCCGAACACGGAAGTTAAGCACTCTCACGTCGATGGTACTACAATTATGTGGGAGAGTAGATAGCTGCCGGGCCTTTTTTTTTCTTTACGATTTTAATATATAAGAATTGCATCCTATGGGATGTATTTTTTTTGCCCTTTTGTCTATTTGAAATATTAGTAATTATGTCTTTATCTTTTGAATCTTTTTCATTTTATTTTTTTCTAACTCTAGAGCCGTATTGTAGTTTTTTCTAAGTTTATAAATTGTTAATATTTCGTTTATTACTACGTAATAGGTTTTCTTTATCTTTTGAATATCAGTTACTAAAAACTGAAATTAATATTTAGAGGTGAATATATGAAGTTTAGAAAATTAACATTATTAATTAGTCTAGTTGTAACAATGGCAATGTTTGCTAGTATGAATCTTTTTGCTGAAGGCACCATTGAATCTGATGGTACAAATGTTATGGAAAATCAAAGCAGTTCAGTAACTCTTGCTACGCTCAGAGGTGAAAGTAGTGAGAATAATGAAATGACACAAACTAATGAGACTCAATCTACTACTGATGGTGTAATTTTATTTATTCCAAGACGTAGATATAATACAGAAGAACTTAATTCTAGAACTAGAAAAATTGATGGATCAGGTTATAGATCTATTGAAAATCAAAATTCTTCGATTGGTGATAGAAATCAGCGAACAATGGGAGCTACTAGTCAAAGTAGAGTAATGAGTAATTCTATGGTATCAGGTAGAATACGTTCATTAGAGGGCAATAAGAATCAATCTTACAGCGGTTCTTTAAACAATAAAATAACTAGCACACAACGTTTTAAACACTCTCATAAGGCTAATATAAGTCACATACAATCATTAAAAAGAAATAGTTCTTCTAGGATGATGGTAAATAACTCTTCTAGAACTAATACTTCAAAAACTTCAAGTATTGCTTCAACTTTTAAAATGAATAACAGGTCTGCTATGCAGAATAATAAAAATTTTAGAGTTATGAATGATCGTGATAAAAGTGTTTATTCAAATACATCAAATCCTAGGTATATGAATAGTGATGGATTAGGAAGAAATGCAAATAGGTCAGGCATTTGTTATTATAGTGATAGTCTTGATAGTTCAAAATAATTTTAAAGACTGTGAAATTTATTCTCAAGTTAGTTTAAATTAGTTATTTAATACTATATATCTCTCATAGTATATTTACAATGAGAGATGTATTTTATGCAAGATTATGTCAAAATTAGTAAAAAATATTTCGCATATTTTTTTCAATATATTCTTATAACTTGTCACTATATAAAGATTTATAGCATTAATGTTTAATTGATGAACATCATAGTGTAATAATTTGTTTAAAGCCTATTGACATAAGTTACACATTAATATATATTAAATTTATAAGATAGCAAGAAGTAAAAAATCTTACTATAGAATATTCTTTGATAAGAGGTTTCCTCTATATATTGTTAATTATATAGCTCTTATTGATTGAGAAGTATAGAGGATCAAATATATTGATTCTTAGATACTAAACCTTTCTTATTTAATTAGTTTTCCCAGAGATTTATCTCTGGGAAATTTTCGTAAAAAATTATTAATTATTTGTAAATTAATCGATAATATTTATTACTAAGTTCCATATCAGAATTTGTTGAAGATTTTAAAACAAAAAAATAGTAGACCAGCAAGGTAGGTCTACTATTTCAAAATACGTTTTTTTAATAATGGAGTAAATAAATAATGTGTTTCTATATGGGCCTCCTCAAGGTTAGTTTTAAATATTATTAATTTTATTTCTTATTGGGAAGAAATATGTTTATGCTTTTTATTTGTTAGCATCAACTAACTTGAATATAAGCTATTATTATATTTTTGTCAATAATAATATTTAAAAAAGTAGTAAAAATATTATTTCTGTGAATTGAAAAAGTAACTGCTTTTCTTTATTTTTCTTTTGTTGCAGTTAATATTACAAACTAGCTAGTTGCATTTAGTATAACAAACTAATTTAGGCCTTAGTATTGATTTCTGATTAATTGAGTTTATTCTAAGTATAAGGTTGTTGGCTTAATTTATTCTATAAAGGAGTAAATCAAATGTCCAAGAATAAACATTTATCAATATTTGATAGAAATAAAATAGTAGGAGGTTTGTTAACAAGGAAGTCTTTAAGGCATATAGCTCTTGATATAGGAAAAGATGTATCTACTGTTTCAAGAGAAATAAAGTCTCATATGATAATTAAACGAAAAGGAGCAGCTTACCAACATGGATTTAACGATTGCATTTATAGAAATGAATGCAATGAGATTTATAAATGCAATGATATTAATTGTACTAAAGATACTTGTCGCAATTGTGGCAAATGTATTAATTATTGCTCCAAATACAAAAGAGAAGAATGTGATATAAGAGAGAAGCCCCCCTATGTTTGCAATGGGTGTAAAATTAGATCAAAATGTCATTTAGAAAAAAGGATTTATGATAGTATTTTAGCTCAGAAACAGTATAAAGAGGTCTTAAATGAATCAAGATCTGGAATTTCTATTAGTGAAGCTGAATTACAATTTGTGAGCGATTTAATTTATCCTTTATTGAGAAAATGGCAATCTCTTCATCATATATATGAGACTCATAAGGATGAAATTCTAGTATCTGAAAGAACCTTATATTCATTCATTAAACAAGGAAACCTGGAATCTGGACCTTTAGATATGCCAAGAATGGTTAAATACAAATCAAGAGTTAATACAAATCATAAAAAATTAAAGATTGACAAAAAATGTTATATAGGCAGAAGTTATTCTGACTATAAAAAATTATTAGATGAAAATCCTGATATAGCAGTTGTTCAAATGGATTCTGTTATTGGAACAAAAGGAAGTAATGTATTATTAACAATACACTTTATTAATTGTAGCTTAATGCTTGCTTTTCTTAGAGATAGAAATGATTCACAATCGGTTATAGATGCCTTTAATAAGCTTAATGATATTCTAGGTATTAATGACTTTAAAAAACTTTTCCCTATCACTCTCGGTGATCGAGGCTCGGAATTTTCTAATCCCAAAGCTATCGAAAACACGATAAAAGGGAAACCTCGAACCAAAGTATTCTACTGTGATGCAATGGCTAGCTGGCAAAAAGGGCAATGTGAGGTAAATCATGAATTTATAAGAAGAGTTTTACCAAAAGGTACCTGTTTTGATTTCCTAACACAAGAAAAAGTAAACCAGATGATGAATCACATAAATTCATACAAAAGAGCTAAATTAGGGAATAATTCACCTTATGAGATTTTTGAAAAAATGTATGGTATTGAAATCATAAAAAAACTAGGTCTAGAACTCATCCCACCAGATGAAATAATATTAAAACCTAGTCTAATAAAATAGATAATAATGCCAACAACCTTAACTAATATGAAGTAAAAATAAGTGTTGCATTTTATACTGCAAAAAACAGATATTTTGCCAATTCCGGTTAGATATTGACAAATTTTTAAATCTACTTGATTTCATAGTCATTTTGGACTTAAAAATATTATAAGTCAAACAAAAATAAAGTTTTTTAAGAAGATTTTTAAACAAAGTATTGCATTAAGTATTGCAAACCTTAAAAGTGTCGCGTTTACCTTTGCAATTCACGAAAATATTATTTCTAGATAAATTTGTTATCTTTGGGTTACTTTATTTATTAATTTATTAAAGCAAATTAGCTAAAAAAAAGGCCCAATATTAATATTCTTTTTTTAAAAATATTAATATTAGACTCGTTTATTAAGCTGCTATTTATTTAGTGATTTCTTTTCTATTCAAGATATTCATAAATTGTTCACCAGTTATGGTTTCTTCCTTGAGTAAATATTCAGCTAATTCATGAAGCTTATCAATGTTGCTAGATAATAGTTCCTTAGCTTTATTATACTGCTTCTGAACCTCTGCTATTACAAGTTTATCTACATTTGATGCTGTTTCCGCAGAACATGCTAGGGAAGTATCTCCTCCTAAATATTGGCCATTTACAGTTTCTAGAGCTACCATACCAATTCCTTCATCCATTCCGAATCTAGTAATCATTGCTCGTGAAATTTTAGTAGCTTGTTCAATATCATTAGAAGCTCCAGTTGTAATACTTTTAAAAATTAATTCCTCAGCGACTCGTCCTCCTGTAAATGTAGCAATTTTATTTTCGAGTTCTTCCTTACTCATAAGATTATGCTCACCTTCTTCTACTTGCATTGTATATCCAAGAGCACCTGAAGTTCTAGGAATTATTGTAATTTTTTGGACTGGAGCACTGTTCGTTTGAAGAGCCGCTACAAGAGCATGACCAATTTCATGATAAGAAACTATTTTTCGCTCATGCTCGCTTAGAATCTTATTTTTCTTCTGATACCCTGCGGCTACCACTTCAATGCTTTCTTCTAGGTCAGTTTGATTAACTTTTTCTCTTTTCTCTCGAACTGCATGTAGTGCTGCTTCGTTAATAATATTAGCTAGCTCAGCACCACTCATTCCTGTTGCACTTCTAGCAATAGCATTGAAATTTACACTTTCTTCAATTTTTACATCTTTAGCATGTACTTTTAAAATAGCTTCTCTTCCAATCAAATCTGGTAGTTCAACGGGAATGCGTCGATCGAATCTTCCTGGTCTTAATAGTGCAGGGTCTAGTATTTCAGGTCGGTTAGTAGCAGCAAGTATAACAACACCTTTTGATGCATCAAAACCATCCATTTCTGTTAGTAATTGATTTAGAGTTTGTTCTCTTTCATCATTTCCACCCATACCATTTGTATCTCTTTTTTTACCGATAGCATCAATTTCATCTATAAATACAATACAAGGTGCTTTTTCATTGGCTTGTTTAAATAAGTCACGAACTTTTGCAGCTCCCATACCTACAAACATTTCAACAAATTCTGAACCTGATATTGAAAAGAATGGAACTTTTGCCTCACCGGCTACAGCTTTTGCTAGCATTGTTTTACCTGTTCCAGGAGGGCCTACTAGTAAAGCACCTTTTGGTAACTTTGCGCCAATATTTGAATATTTATCGCTATGTTCAAGAAAGTCTACTATCTCAGTCAATAATTCTTTTGCTTCTTCTTCTCCTGCGACATCGTTGAAAGTAATTCCTGATGATGAGGGTACATATACTTTAGCATTACTTTTGCCAAATTTCATTGCTCCTCCAAGATTACTAGCTCCTCCTTGAAGTTTTTTACTCAAGTATCTACCTAATGAAACAAAAATAATTATTGGAATTATCCAACCTAATATCAATGCTATAAAAGGATTCTGTTCTTTTGGTGCAACACTACCAAAATTACTCCCAGCTTCAAGAAGCCTATCAACGAGGGATGGATCATTAAATACTGCTGTTGAATAAACCTGTGTTGTTTGTGCAAAATCATCTTTACTAGTGAAGTAAATTTCACTATCTCTTACTTGAACTGTATCAATACTACCGCTATTTAGCATATTCAAAAAAGTACTATAATCTACTTTTTCAATACTGCTATTAACAAATAATGGTAATATTACAAAATTTGCTATTATTAAAAAAAATAATAAGACTAAATAAAATGGATATTTAGTTCTATTATTTGGCTTTTTTACTTGATTCATTAATTTATATTCTCCTGGTTTTATCTATTAAATAAAAGTAATAATATTTATTAGAATAGAAAAGGATTTATATAAATTATATTCAAAATTAAAAATCTAAGAAAATTGATATAAAAGTGATAATTAACAAAAAGTAGTTATTTTTTATTAATATACTAACAAAAATGATTTTTAATTCACTATCATTTAGAGGTATTTTACAGCCTCAAAATAATATTTTGTATATTAATTGAATATTTTTTTCTTAAAATGGAATAATAAATGATAAATTATAAATATTACAAAAACGTAGATTACACATATACCCATTGTTTTGTTTATATTTACGTTAAATCGTTTTGCAGATTAAATCGATTTTATTTCTAATTTTTAAAGATGATGGACATCTATTTATATGAAAAAATATTGAAATTTTATGTGTAAATTAGGGTATATGTGAATATATATTAATTTCCAAAAATAAACCCGTTTAAAAGTTCATTTTATTGTTCATCTATAATACAAAAAAATATATTCAATAATGCACTAATTCAAATGAAATTGAACAATTTTATGTACAATTTTGATAGTTTTAGAAGAATGAATTTTTACCTTATATATTGCAAGACACGACAAAAAAATAGGCTAAAAAACTGAAAATGTGTAGAATAATGGAATAATATGGCAAATAATTATAAATAAGTCATAAATTTTCAAAAAAATATTTTATTAATGACTTTCTATGAAAAGCATATTATAAGTGAATAAATGCAAGTTTGTATATAATTATGATGTTTTTATTGATTAAATTATATTTATTCAGTTTTTTTAAAGTATGCTTGCTTTATTATTATAATAGCCTATTATGTATATGAGGAGGAGCAGATGAATTACAACTACATTGCAATAATTGGAGAAATTAAGAATTCAAAAAAAATTGAAAACCGAAATGAGATCCAAATTAAGCTTGAGAATGTGCTCAAAAAAATCAACAGCTCGTATTCAGATCAAATAGCTTCCAACTTTACAATTACTTTAGGGGATGAATTTCAAGGATTGTTAAGTGAATCTACAAACGTGATGTATATTTTATCTGAAATAGAGAAGGCTTTATTTCCAATCAAATTAAGATTTGGAATTGGAATTGGTACTATTACTACTAGGATTAATAGAGAGTTAGCTATTGGTGCAGATGGTCCTGCATATCAACGTGCTAGAAGCTCTATCGAAAAAGTTCAGAAGAATGAAAGAAAAAATCAGACTAGTAACGAGTATATAAGAGTAGAAACTTCGAATAGTGGAGATTTAAGGGTAAGAGAATTAAATATCATCTTATCATTGATTGCTGTTATTTCGAATTCATGGACTAATAGACAACGAGAGGTTATTTGGACAATGTTGTTCCATTCTAAATCTCAGAGTGAAGTTGCTAAACTATTAGGCCTTAGCCAGTCATCTTTCCAAAAGAGTTTATCTTCTGGTAATTTCTATTCATATAAGATAGCTCATGAAGCTGTTAGTAGCGCTATTGAAGAACTAAGAGTAGGTTATATCTAATAATCTATAATATGCTAATTTTAACATTGTTAATTTAGAATCATCGAAATAGGATAACTTTGATATTTATATATTATTGTTATCCTTTTCTATTTCTATACAATTTGTAAAGATCTAATATGAATTATGAATTAAACGATAATTTTAATCTATAAAAATGAGTTAAAATCAAATTTGTTATATAAAAATTGACAAAAATCAAACAATTTAAAAAAAAATTAAAAAAAAAGGACTTTTTTATAAAACCCTATTGCATAAAAATAGCATATGATGTAGTTTCATCAAGGCTTAACAAAGCAGATAGCTAAACAGACAAATAGTAGTAAAAACTACAGTGAAAATTTAGCGAAAAATATTAAAAAGTCTATTGACTTATTAATGCAGTTTCTGATATGTTAATCGAGTGCTCAAAAAGAATTAGAGCACTTGCAAGAGGCTTTAGAAATAGGGTCTATGCAACACAGTTTATTGAAATTTAGAGCGATAGGAAAGAGAAGAAGAAAAGAAAGCAAACCGTGATATTTGTAAAATTTATTTTATGGATGTTGAGAGGGCTTTCTGTCAATTCAAAAATAAGAACTAGAATAAGAAATTAAGCTAGGTTCTTCTGAGTGGTGACAGGAATTAAATATTGAAATTATTTAAAAATGGTCTTCGGACCATAATATATAACGGAGAGTTTGATCCTGGCTCAGAACGAACGCTGGCGGCGCGTTTTAAGCATGCAAGTCGAGCGGTAAGCTAACTTCGGTTAGCCTAGAGCGGCGGACGGGTGAGTAACACGTGGATAATCTACCCCCTTGTTTGGGATAGCTTGTGGAAACATGAGGTAATACCGGATGAGATTTGAGAGTCAAAAGACACTTGAAGGAAAGGCGCTGAGGCGTCGCAAGGGGATGAGTCCGCGGCCCATTAGCTAGACGGCAGGGTAAAAGCCTACCGTGGCAATGATGGGTAGCCGGCCTGAGAGGGTGATCGGCCACATTGGAACTGAGATACGGTCCAGACTCCTACGGGGGGCAGCAGCTAAGAATCTTCCGCAATGGACGAAAGTCTGACGGAGCGACGCCGCGTGAACGATGAAGGCCGTGAGGTTGTAAAGTTCTTTTCGAGAGGAGGAATAAGGTTTGCAGGGAATGGCAGACTGATGACGTTAATCTCGGAATAAGCCCCGGCTAACTACGTGCCAGCAGCCGCGGTAACACGTAGGGGGCAAGCGTTGTTCGGAATTATTGGGCGTAAAGGGCGTGCAGGCGGCCTTGCAAGTCTGACGTGAAAGATCTCGGCTTAACCGAGGGAACGCGTTGGAAACTGTAAGGCTAGAGTATAGAAGGGGACATTGGAATTCCAGGTGTAGGGGTGAAATCTGTAGATATCTGGAAGAACACCGGTGGCGAAGGCGAATGTCTGGTCATATACTGACGCTGAGACGCGAAGGTGCGGGGAGCAAACAGGTTTAGATACCCTGGTAGTCCGCACAGTAAACGATGTACACTAGGTGGCAGGTCACAAGACTTGGTACCGAAGCTAACGCATTAAGTGTACCGCCTGGGGAGTATGCTCGCAAGGGTGAAACTCAAAGGAATTGACGGGGGCCCGCACAAGCGGTGGAGCATGTGGTTTAATTCGATGATACGCGAGAAACCTTACCAGGACTTGACATATATTGGACGAACATAGAGATATGTTTTCCC
>CAXXVM010000008.1:0-419557 GCA_963678765.2 Sphaerochaetaceae bacterium
TATAGTGGAATTAGCACATTTATTAGATTTTGAGTAAATTAAGGTTAAAATATTACATAATATGATTACCTTATTCACTCTTAAAAGAGTAGATGAAACTAATTATAATTAAGTGTTATATAACAAATTTAACAAATTATAAACAAAATTGATAAAATATGCTATGAAAGTAACTATTTTTGTACTAATTTTCTTGCATTACTAAATTAATAAACTTTATACTGATTTTATGAATAAAGTGAAATTAATAGATAATAATGTGATAGGTAGTATCTTTTTAGAAGATGGAATAGAGGATGAGTTTGTACTTAGAAACAATCAAGTATCTAAGAAAAATTGGCGACTTGTTAGCGATGAAGAAAAAGCAATATTATTAAACAATAATAATATAGTTGATGACTTTGATACCTTCTTTGTAACTGATATTTTTAATCCTTCTTTAATTCGCAATTCCAATTTTTATGGACTAATTAGAATTGGAAATATATCATCAGAAATATTAAGGTTCCATGATTTAGAATTATTTCAAGGTATAACATATAGTACAATAATCAATTGTGATATTGGCAATAACTGTGCAATACACCATTGTTCTTATATAAGTCATTATATAATTGAAGATAGAGTAATGCTTCATAATAATGATGAGATTCAAACAACAAACCATGCAAAGTTCGGTGTTGGTATTACTAAAGATGGAGAGGATCCATCGGTAAGGGTAGATATATCAATTATGAATGAAGCAGGAGGAAGAAAAGTATATCCTTTTGTTGATATGAGGTTAGCGGATGCTTGGCTTTGGGGAAGCTACCGTGGCGATATTGCATTTATGAATAAACTAGATGAATTCACAATTAATACTATGGATTCTAAGCGTGGCTATTATGGAATTATTGGTGAGCAATGTGTAATAAAGAGTACAAAGACAATTAAGGATGTAAACTTTGGCCCTTGTACATACGTTAAAGGCTCTAATAAATTAAAGAATCTAAGCATCAAATCATCTGAGGAAAGAAGTACTCAAATAGGTGAAGGTGTTGAGATGGTTAATGGTATTGTAGGAGTTGGTTGTCATATTTTCTATGGTTGTAAAGCCATAAGATTTGTAATGATGGACTCATCTAATCTTAAATATGGTGCAAGACTAATCAATTCAATACTAGGTGAAAACTCAACAGTTAGTTGTTGCGAATTATTAAATAACCTTGTTTTCGCAGGTCATGAACAACATCATAACAATTCATTCTTAATTGCCTCAAATATTCAAGGTTTATCGAATATGGCAGCTGGTGCGAATATTGGTTCAAACCATAATAGTAGGGGCGCTGATGGAGAAATTGTTGCAGAGAGAGGTTTCTGGCCAGCTCTATCTAGTACACTAAAGCATAACTGTAAATTTGCTGCTTATACATTAATTGCAAAAGGAAATTATCCTGTTGAATTAAATCTTAAATTCCCATTTGCTCTTTTAAGTTGTGAAGGCGAATCTAGATTAGTAATGCCAGCTTATTGGTGGATGTATAATCTATATGCATTAGAGAGAAACTCTTATAAGGTTAAAAAGAGAGATAATAGAGTTGTTATTAATCAGATAATTCACAGTGAATATTTAGCTCCTGATACTGCAATTGAAATACTTAATGCAAGAGCAAGTTTAAGAAAGCTTGTTGCAAAGGCTTGGATCAAAGGTAGATTAGATGAGAGTAGTTACTCTACTGAGGAAAAATTACAAAACCTTGGTCATGATCTTCTTCATGGCGATGCTAATATTGTTGATTCACTTGAAGTTGTAAGCTACGACATTGAAAATTCTAATACTCCTGTAATAATATCAAAATCATATAATGCCTATGCAGCCTATGGTGAAATGTTAATTTATTATGGTGCTAGAACAATTGCAAATTGGGTAGCTAAAACAAACCAAAGTTTATCTCAAATACAAGAGAGTATTAATCCATCTCTTGAACCATGGGTAAATGTTGGTGGCCAATTAGTTCCACTTAAAAAAGTAGATAGACTAAGAGAAGATGTAGCTTTAGGTAATGTAAATAGCTGGGATGACATGCATGATGTTTATAAACAATGGGGCAGTGAATATGAGAGAGACCAAGTTGCAAATGCTTTAGGAGTTCTTAAAAAATGTCTTAAGGTTGATTATATAAATGCTGTTGATTGGGAAGTAATTAAAAAGAGAGCTAAGAAAACTAGAATTTATATTGAAAATCAAGTATTTGAAACTAAAGTAAAGGATTATAATAATCCATTTAGAGATATTACTTTCAGAGATAATATTGAAAGAGATATAGTATTAGGTGCTGTTGAGGAAAATCCTTTCATAAGTGAAAGTAGTGAAATAACTCAAACACTTATTGCTAGGTTAGAAAGAGTTAAATTCTAAATAATAAAAAGGTATGTTAAAAAAAAGCTAAAAGTTATTGGCTCTTTAACATTCCTTTTTTTATATTTTTCCAAAAATATTATTTCAAATATCTTTTGATAAATTTTTATTTTCTAATTATTGTATTTTTTATTTTGTCTTAAACAGAGAAATCTTTCTCTAAAAAGATTTATAATTATTGAATATACAAGATATTCTTCTTTTAAATAAATCATAAATTTA
This sequence comes from Sphaerochaetaceae bacterium, assembly GCA_963678765.2. Taxonomy (GTDB): domain Bacteria; phylum Spirochaetota; class Spirochaetia; order Sphaerochaetales; family Sphaerochaetaceae; genus Pleomorphochaeta. Next base: position 2,621 of record CAXXVM010000008.1, read on the forward strand.
TAGCTATCGGATTTTTTTTCAGTTATAGTTAATTTAATACTATAAAAAAAGGGGAATTTATGAAAAAACTTAAATCTATTAACAATCTAGATTTCTCCTATAACGTTGAAAATATAAAAGTACAAGAAAAAACTCCTCTAATAATTTTTGACTACGGGGTTTCAGAAGATTCCATAACAAAATTACATTGTCATAATACTTTTGAAATTGGTATATGTAGAAAAGGTAATGGAATATTCATTATTGGAAATAAAATATATAGCTATAAACAAGGTGATGTAGTTGTTATAAGTAAAGATATTTATCATAGAGCTCATGCGAACAATGCTAATGATGACTTATGGACTTTTTGTTATCTACTTTTAGAAGATTGGATTCCCATTGATGAAAATTATTCTTTTGACTTGGTTCTTAATAAATTCGAGAATTATGAAATTTCTATTTTTATAAAATTACTTTTTCAAGAAATACTAAAATCTAAGCAAGAATATGATAATAATATTATTTCTAGTTTACTTTATACTACCTATTTATATCTAAAAAAGAAAAATGATTACGAAAATATAAGTAACAATCATGTTAACCTAATATTGGATTTGAGAATCAAAAAAGCAATTGAGCTAATGGCTAATATGGAAAGTCTATCAATCTCGCAAATTGCTAATGAATGTTGCCTATCAGAATCATATTTTAGACAATTATTTAATAAGCAAATTGGGATTTCTCCTAAAGAGTATCAGACAAAGCTTAAAATCAAAAAAGCAATGTCCCTATTATTATATTCAAATGATAAAATTCTAAAAATAGCACTAGATAGTGGATTCGACAGTCTTTCCAATTTTAATAGATCTTTTAAAAAAATAGTTGGTAAATCTCCTTACTTATGGAAAAAAGAACAACTTCAGAATATATAAAAGTCGTTTTTAATCATAATTGAGTTGTTATTGCAATGATTTATACACAAATCAATGCAATCATTAACTATACAAATTGGAGGATTTTATGAAAAAACTATTATTATTGGGATTAACAACTTTAATAAGTTGTTCAATGTTATTTGCAAGTGGAACTAAAGAGGCTGATGCTGATAGACCTGTTATATCTATAGCTTCAAATATTACACAAGCTTCTCAGGTCGATGAAATGTCAAAAATTTATCAGACATTAGTTGATGAATATAATCAAAAGAATGGCACTAACTATGAACTCAAATTTACAGCTAACCAAGGAATGGATATTATCAATACAAGAATGAGTTCAAAAGATAAGCCAGATATTTTCCCTGTTGATTCACCTGCTGATGCAACAAGATTTGCTAATGATGGATTACTATATGATTTAACTGAATATGCAACTAAATACGGTTGGAAAGATTCCATGTTCTCATGGGCTTATGATTTATCTCAAGTAAATGGAAAGGTAATGAGTGTTCCCTTTGGGTATGAAGGTTTAGTTATTTGGTATAACAAATCTATGATGAAAGAATTAGGTATTGATGCCTCAACTCTAGATACTTTACCTGAATTTGAAACAGCTCTTCAGAAAGCTCAGGATAGTGGTTACATTCCTATTATGTTAGGAAGTCAGGATTGGCCTTGGGCTCAAGAATGGTATTTATCAATTCTTTATAGTTACACATCAAGAACATTATTAAAGAATACTCTAGAAGGTACTGATAAATTAGGTTGGAATGATCCTAGATTTAAAAAGACTGTTGAGCTTTATAAAAATTGGCATCAAAAAGGATATTTAGCAAATGGAAAATCTTTTATTCTAACATCAGATGATGCAATCAATGCATTTACTACTAATAAAGCCTTATTTAAGTTAGAAGGAACTTGGGCACCTTATTGGATTACTCCTTTAACACCTGAAGAACAAGCTAATATTGGTGTAATGCTTCATCCTTCAATTAATGATACAGAAAAACCACATTTACCATTAGCAATCGGCCAAAACTGGTGTATCTCTGCAGATTCAAATAATGCTGATATTGCTGCATATATTCTTGATGGTACAATGAGAGATGAATTCCAAAGTACTTATCTTGAAACAGGTTGTGATGTTGCTCCTGTTAAAATATCAGCTAAACAATTTGAAAACTTAGCTCCAGTTGTTCAAGAAATGTGGAGTATGGTAAACGATGCTTTGGCTAATAATTCATATGGATATGCTACATACGCTTTCTATCCACCTGAAACAAGATTGTATGCTTATGAAGGTATTGTTAACGTTCTAGAAAACAATATTAGCGTAGATGAATATCTAGATGAAATGCAAAAATTGAATACTAAAGAAATTGCTAATGGATTCACTCCTATAATTCCAGAAGTATTATAAAACTAATACTTACGACAAGACATTAAATCCTGTCGTAAGTATACAAAGACAAAAATATTAAATAATGAACAAAAATAAAACTTCACATTTTGATAAAGTTACTTTACTAACTTTAATCCCTATTTTTCTATATCATTTTATATTAGTTATTTTACCTTCTATGAATACAATCTTTAGTTCATTCACAAATTGGAATGGATTAAAAACAAAAGATTTCATTGGATTAGATAATTATATAGAACTATTCCACGATCCAAATTTTTATGAGGCATTTTCAAACAATCTCAAATGGATGTTAATTTTTATTACTATTCCTGTAATTTTTTCAATAATAATGGGATTTTTATTAACAAAAGTTAACACTGGTAGATTTATTTTAAGGATGCTCTATTTCTTACCATATGTTATATCAGCAGCTATTGCAGGTAAAATATTTGCTGCATATTTTAATCCATTTCTAGGTATAAATACGTTCTTTTCTAATGTAGGTTTAGACTTCTTAGCAATAGATTGGTTATCGCCTAAAAATGCGTTGGTAACTGTTGCCTTTGTTGATATTTGGCACTGGTGGGGGTTCTTACTAGTAATATTTATGAGTGCTCTTCAGCAGATTGATCCTTTTTTATATGAAAGTGCAGATTTGGAAGGTGCATCAGAAACCCAAAAGTTATGGTATATAACAGTACCAAGTATAAAACAAACTATTACCTTTGTAATTTTAGTGTCTATGGTTTGGTCAATTAGTACATTCGACTATGTTTGGGTAATGACAAAGGGTTCAGTTGGCTCATCAATATTATCAACAATGATGTATAAAAACTCTATTCTAAAATATAGAGCAGGTTATGGTTGTACGATTGCAATTATTCAAGCTTTTATTTCTTTTGTGATTTTCTTTGGTTTTAGTAAAATACAACAAAAGATGGGAGATTAAAATAGTGACTAATAAAAGAAAAATTTCAAAAACTATTTTATATATATTTTTAATTATCATAGCAATTCTAGAAATTTTACCAGTGCTAATTGCATTAATGAATTCCTTTAGAACTAATGCCGAGATAAAAAAAATAGCTATTGGTTTTCCAAAAGCTTTACAAATTAAAAATTTTAGAGATGCGTGGGTTGTTGGACAATATGGTGTTGCATTTATTAATAGTTTAGTAATAAGTATAACAACAAGTATAATTGTATTATTTGGATCTATTTTATCTGGATATTTTCTATCTAGATCAAGAATTAGATTTATAAGATTCTTGAATGTGTACTATGGTGTTGTTTTATCAATATCTGTTTTTACTTATATGGTTCCTCTATATTATGCATTTGCTCAAATAGATATGATTAATTCTAGATTAACCGTAATTCTTATATATATCGCATTAAATCTACCATTTAATATTATTCTAGCTAATACTTTCATTTCAGGAATACCCAGGACCTTAGATGAGGCTGCAATAATTGATGGATGCTCTACTTATCAAGTAATAATGAGAATAATATTGCCATTAGCAAAACCAATTGTGACGACAATTCTGCTTATTGTTTTTGTTTCAACATGGAATGAATTTATGATTGCAAATACTTTTTTACAAGTTCCAGAAATTAAAACTGCAGCAACTCGATATGTTTTCTTTGTTGGACAACGAGGTTCTGATCTATCACTAATATATGCAGCAGGAATTATAACTATGATGCCAATCATAATAATATTTATTGTATTGCAAAATTACTTCATTGATGGAATGACTTCAGGAAGTATTAAATAAAAGGAAAAATAATGAAAGAATTTAAATATGATGATGCATATTTTCAAAGAACTTATGCTGGATGGTTAGGTAAAATAATTGGAGTTAGAATGGGTTCACCTATCGAAGGGTGGCTAAATTCTGAAATTGAAGCTAAATACGGTGAAATTGATCGCTATGTTCAAGACTATAATGATTATGCAGCAGATGATGATATTAATGGTCCTCTATTTTTTATTAGATCTTTAATAGATTTTAAAGAGAAGATGGATGATATATCTGTCGAAGATATGGCAGAAACTTGGCTAAATTATGTATGTGATGGACATGGATTCTTTTGGTGGGGTGGCTATGGAATATCTACAGAAAATACAGCATATGATAATTTAAAGTATGGTATTAGAGCTCCTGATAATGCTTCAATTGAAAGGAATGGAAGTACTTGTGCAGAGCAAATTGGTGGGCAAATTTTTATTGATACTTGGGGGTTTGTATTTCCAGGAAATCCTATTAAAGCAGCAAATTTTGCAAAAAAAATGATTGCTGTATCACATGATGGAGAAGCTCTTTATGGGGGAATGTTTATTACAGCTTGTATTAGTTCTGCTTATATATCAAAAGATGTCTTTGATGTAATAGATTTAGGTTTATCTGTTATACCTGAAAATTGTGAGTATGCAAATTTAGTTAAAGATATAATACGATATTATGAATCAGATTTAGAAAAGAATTGGCGCAATGGTTTTAGATATATTCAAGATAATTATGGATATGATAAGTTTCCTGGAAATTGTCATATAATGCCTAACGCTGCAATAATTATTTTATCATTAATATATGGGAATGGTGATTTCTCATATTCACAAATGATTTGTAATACCTGTGGATGGGATACTGATTGCAATTCAGGTAATCTTGGCTCTATTCTTGGTATTTTAAATGGTATTAAAGGAATTGATGAATATTGGATTACTCCAATCAAAGATGTGATAATTTCATCAAGTTGTATTGGATCTTTAAACATTGATACAATATCTAATTCAGCACAGAGATTTGCATCTTTAGGTTGTTATTTTGCAAAAAAAGATGTTCCAAAAAAATGGAAAGAGAATACTATTGAAGATTGTTTATATTTGCACTTTGACATGCCTAATTCGATTCAAGGCTTCAGAGTAGATGATGATACTATAATTAAAAATAGTACACATGAAATTTTACAAAATCATAGAACTTTGTTATTAGAAAGTTTAAATTCTAATATTATTGATACTTACATAAAAACTTATTACTGTCCTGAGGATTTAGAAGACTCTAGATACGACCCTTCCTTTTCTCCCATTGTATATCCAGGACAAAGTATTGAATTTATGATTGAGAATGCAAATGAAAATCCAGTGAATGCTGAAATATATTTTGTTGATTTACTAAGTAAAAAAAGAATTGTAATAACTCAAATGACTGATATTAATCCCGGAACTTGTGTTTTCAAAGGAGTAATAAAAAATTACACAGAAGCGCTAGTTTCAAGAATAGGTATTAGAATTATTGGAAAATCTTCTACAAATACCAATAAGATATTTGTAAATTACTTGAAAATATCAGATTATCCGACCTATGAAATAGATTTTAAGAATTACAAAATTGAAAATTATGGATTTTCAAATGGCAAACTCCATACAGAAGTTCAAGGTTGTTCCTACTCAAAGGGGTTATGGGATCTTGAAAATAATGTATTATCTGGTAGTTGTACCGATAGTGGTGAATTGTTATTTGGATATTATCCTTCAAAAAATTTTATTTATGAAGTTTCCATAAAACCTCAACTAGGGTTTAAACATCTTATTAATTTTAGAGTACAAGGCTTATCTCGTAGTTATTTATTTGGATTCACAGGTGAAGAACGTGTTTCTTTAATTAAAAAGCATATTGAAAATAATGTAATTCTCTCTAATAAATATCAATATAAAAAGAATAAATGGTATCGTTTAAAAGTAGTCGTGAAAGACAATATATTTAAATGTTATATTAATGATGAACTTATATTTGATTATCAAGATGCTAATAACCATTATAGTTTTGGCCAACAAGGGTTTACCGTAATGGAGTCTAGTCGTTGTGCATATAAAGATGTAAAAATAACAGCAATATAATTTACTTTGATAAAATACTCTAAAAAAGTGTGAATATTTAAAGTTCTGTAAATATCCTTAAAAGAGTTCCGCAATAGGTGTTACATTCCATTTTATAAGTGAATTTGTTTCTTCTGTTAATATAGAAATAAAAAATCGCCTTAGTTTTCTAAGACGATTTTTTAGTCAAAGCTCTCTATAGAGCTTTATATGAACCTAAATCACAAGTTTGAGTTGAATTATCTGAATCAGTAAATACAACTGCTACAGGAGTTCTTCCTTCTGGTATATTATATAATACACTGTAGGTAATACTCTTTGAACTTGTTCTATTTGTATACCATCCAACCACTGATGATGATGCAGCAGTCTGGAATCTTTCATTAGTTCCTTGAATTGTTGTACCATCGTCTAATTTAATAGATGGAATAACATGGTTCTGTAGTACAACTCTTTCTCTAGTGCTAATATCTTTTTTCATTTGCAATAGAAAATATTCACCACTTGTGTATGAGCCAAGTTTATTATAACCAACAGTTGGTAAATAATTACCTAAAGCCGTTAGTGATATCTTATCCCAGCTTTGATTACCAAACGTGGTTTGAGTTGTATCAACTGCCTCATATCCCATATCACTATCGTATGATTTTGGAACAAACTTCTCATAGGTATTATTATCCTTAAGAAGGTAAATAGATCCATCATTAGTACTTGCTAATTTTGTAGATGCGAAAATTGGTGAGAGTACCAATAATACTAATAACACTGAAAATACTGATTTTGTTTTGTTTTTCATATCTTTGCTCCTAGTATTTATTTGATACAATTAAAATAATACTAGGAGTCAAAAAAATAAAGTTTTTTTTAGAGAAATACATTTTTCTTCACAATAAGGAATTAGTTTCTTCTTCTCTGTCTTTTTTTGATAATGTTCCTTACATAAACTAGTTGAACACCTTTTTCATTAGGTTCTGTTCTTCTAGCTTCAATATTAGGAATTGATTCTAAAAATGGTGTCATTTTTGAAAAACCAAAGTTTCTTACATCAAAATCAGGATATCTTTTTACAAGGAGAGACCCTAAGTGACCTGCATATATCCAACCATCTTCTTCACTTGCTTCATTGATGATTGCACGAATTGCTGTAACAGTCTTTTTAAATTCTTCTTTCTCTTCTTCAGATTGTTTTACAACTTTACTTACAGGATTAATCTTGTTATTTTCTTCTTCATCTTTTTCTTGTAGAGCGCTATATAATTTATCAAGATATTTAAATTTTTCACAAGAAGCTATAAATGGTTTAGGAGTTTTCTTTTCTCCCATTCCTATAACAGTCTTTCCTGATTCTCTTAGTCTAGAAGCTAATCGAGTAAAATCACTATCACTTGATACTAAACAAAAACCATCAACTTGTCCTGAATAAAGAATATCCATGGCATCAATGATCATTGCACTATCTGTTGCGTTCTTTCCAACGGTATAACTATATTGTTGAATTGGAATAATAGAACTATCGAGAAGAACTTTTTTCCACTGTCTTAAACGTGTATCAGTCCAATCTCCATAAATTCTCTTATAAGTGGCAATACCTTCTTTTGTTACTTCATCAAGAATGATGTTAATGTATTTTGAAGCTATATTATCTGAATCAATTAATACAGCAAACTTCATTTCTGTTTTCATAAATTTAAATCTCCAATGCATAAACAATACCATAAAATTTATGAGTTAGAAATAAAAATAATTAATTAGGAGAATAATATTATCATTTATTAATGAATTATCATAACGTATCAATTTATCAACTATAAAATGGAGAAAAATGAGTTATAACTTAGACAAAAATAATCCTGAAACAAAAGGAGGAAAGTTTCAGGATTATTAGTATGTATGGAGTTGTTTTATTATTTACTGTTTGTTATTTGTTTTACTGTTCGTATGTATAAGCAATGCTTACTGTAGATACAAAGCTACCAGCTGGGATTGAAGAATCACCATTGATTGTAAGATTGAATGCAGCTAATTTAGCAGTACTTAAGTTTGCACCTGCAGGAATAGTTACACCAAATTTACCAGTTGCACTGTCTGCTTTAGCACTGGTATATTCATAGCCAGATTCTACAATGTTAACTTGTGGATATAAATCTGTATCAAAATTTTCATCACCGTTAAATTCACCTATAAATGAACCTGCATCAACTGTTACTGATAAATTTACACTATCATTTAAGTTACCAGCTGTTCTTTGAACAATAAAGTCTTTTGTAGTAGAAACTTTAGAAAGATCAAAAGAATCAGATAATACACTTTCATCATTTAAAGATGTACCGTTGTAAGATAGAGAGAATTCATAAGGTGAAGCACCAACTAAACCGTTGATTTTGATATCTCTGTTATCTGTTGCTGCGAAAGTTGCTGTAATTGTAAGAGCTGCTAGAGTAATGATTGTTAATAATTTTTTCATAATGTTTTTTTGTTTCCTTGTGGTTTATTAATTAGTGAAGCAGTTTTCCATTGCTTCATGGTCACAATATACAAGTTAATGCAACTTATGTCAATACTTATTAAATAAAAATATAAATATTTTTGCAATAATAATTATATACTTACTATATAACAAATTAATTAATGAAATTAATGTATAAGATATGAATTTGTTATTTAATTAACTAGCTTATATGTTGGATTTTTACCTAATATTATAGATTTGGTGGCTCACAACACTCCTGAGGGGCTCAGATAAATTGGGAGAATTTTTAAAAAGATTTACTTCTTCCATAAATCCTTTCTGATAATACTTAGTAAGTTCTTATTTTCTCTATTTTCAAAACAAAATTAATTTCCAACCTTTAGTTCACTTGCATATATATTGCTACTTCACCAAGAGCGATACAAATAGATCCAATGTTAATATGATGTAGAGTTAAAATTTAGGTAGTAGTTTTTAAATGGTATATAGAAAGAAATTTAAATAAACCTTTTGGACAAAAATAATCCTGAAACAAAAGGAGGAAAGTTTCAGGATTATTAGTATATTTGGAGTTTGTTTATTATTTGCTATTTGTTATTTTGTTTTACTGTTCGTATGTATAAGCAATGCTTACTGTAGATACAAATTCACCAGCTGGGATTGAAGAATCACCATTGATAGTAAGATTGAATGCAGCTAAGTCAGCAGCTTTAAGGTTTGAACCAGCATCAATAGTTAATTCTAATTTACCATAGTTGTTTTTTGCATCTGCATCATTGTATTCATAACCAGTCTTTACAATGTTAACTTGTGGATATAATTCTGTATCATAATCTGCTTCGCCATTAAATTCACCGATAAATGAACCAGCTTTAATTGTAACTGCAACACCTAAATCATCATTAAGGTTACCACTTGTTCTTTGAACAATGAAGTCTTTAGTAGTAGATACTGTAGAAAGATCAAAAGAATCAGATAATACACTTTCATCATTTAAAGATGTACCGTCGTAAGATAGAGCAAATTCATAATTAGATGCTTTAACTGCACCGTTGATTTTGATATCTCTGTTATCTGTTGTTGCGAAAGTTGCTGTAATTGTAAGAGCTGCTAGAGTAATGATTGTTAATAATTTTTTCATAATGTTTTTTTGTTTCCTTGTGGTTTTTAATTAGTGAAGCAGTTTTCCGTTGCTTCATGGTCATAATATACAAGTTAATGTAACTTATGTCAATACTTATTAAATAAAAAATATAAATATTTTTGTAATAATAATTATATACTTACTAGGCAAAGAAATATCTTATACAATTAATAACTTATATAATGAATATGTAATATAAATAATAGTGCTATTATCTTAATATGTTATATTTTGATGCCATTGTATAAGTGTGCATGAAAGCAAATACCTCTAGCTTTTCTAAAAAAAAGAAACCCTTTCGGATTTCTATTTTGGAAGTTAGGCTGTTGTTTATTTTTTAGCCTTTGGCATTATTGTTAGTTGAACTGGTTGTAATTCTTTTATTATAAATCTTCTAATTAGTTTTTATTAAATAACCAAACTTAGCATACCTTTTTTTGTTCATAATTACATACATCTATATTGCTACTTAACAAGAGCGATAAAATAGATCCAATATGAATATGAGGTAGAGTTAAAATTTAGGTAAAACTTTTGCACAAAAACAATCCTGAAACAAATATTATTAAGTTTCAGGATCATAGTTCTAGTTGTTTGTTTTTGTTTGTTTTTGTTTGTTTTTGTTTGTTTTTGTTTTACTGTTCGTATGTGTAAGCAATGCTTACTGTAGATACAAATTCACCAGCTGGGATTGAAGAATCACCATTGATAGTAAGATTGAATGCAGCTAAGTCAGCAGCTTTAAGGTTTGCACCAGCATCAATGATTACACCGAATTTACCAGCATTTCCTTCAACATTAGCATCTCTATAAGTATAACCAGTCTTTACAATGTTAACTTGTGGATATAAATCCGTATCATAATTTTCTTCACCGTTAAATTCACCGATAAATGAACCTGCATCAACTGTTACTGTAACACCTAAATCATCATTAAGGTTACCACTTGTTCTTTGAACAATGAAGTCTTTAGTAGTAGATACTGTAGAAAGATCAAAAGAATCAGATAATACACTTTCATCATTTAAAGATGTACCGTCGTAAGATAGAGCAAATTCATAATTAGATGCTTTAACTGCACCGTTGATTTTGATATCTCTGTTATCTGTTGTTGCGAAAGTTGCTGTAATTGTAAGAGCTGCTAGAGTAATGATTGTTAATAATTTTTTCATAATGTTTTTTTTGTTTCCTTGTGGTTTATTAATTAGTGAAGCAGTTTTCCGTTGCTTCATGCTCATAATATATAAGTTAATGTAACTTATGTCAATACTTATAAAATAAAAAATATAAATATTTTTGCAATAATAATTATATACTTACTATATAACAAATTAATTAATGAAATAAATGTATAAGATATGAATTTGTTATTTAATTAACTAGCTTATATATTGGATTTTTACCTAATATTATAGATTTGGTGGCTCACAACACTCCTGAGGGGCTCAGATAAATCTAGTGAATTTTTAAAAAGATTTACTTCTTCCATAAATTATTTCTGATAATTCTTAGTATGTTCTTACTTTTTCTATTCATAAAACAAAATTAATTTTCAACCTTTAGTTCACCTACATTTCACATTTGAGTATTAACATAATAATAAATTCATTAGATAAAGGATGCTTCAATGAAAAAAAGAGTTTTTTTATGTGGTTTTACAACTGCACTAATATTTGCTTTAGTAAGTTGTGCAAGTAATTCAAATAAAACTGAGGTTAAAGCTGATGATGATTCTTCAACTACTCTCAGCTTTCCTCTTGTCGATACTAATCAAGGCTTATGCTATGATAATACAGAACAAATTGAATGCCCTGAAGAAGGAGAAGCCTTCTACGGTCAAGATGCTCAGTATACCGGCAATGTCCCAAGCTATACTGATAATGGTGATGGAACCATTACAGATAATGTTACAGGTTTAATTTGGACTCAAGAGTTATCAAGTTATTCAATGTTATGGGAAGACGCTGACTCTTATGCTGAATCTCTTAATACAGGCGGAATTACAGATTGGAGAGTTCCAACTCTCAAAGAGCTATGGTCTATACGTGATTTCTCTCAAGGTTGGCCATGGGTTGATACTGATTACTTCTATTTAGTTGGAGATGGAACTGAGGGTGCTCAGCAACATTCTTGGTCAAGCAATTACTATAGAGTTGATACAGATGAATCTAAAGATAATATTGCTTTTGTAGTTAATGATTGGACAGGTCATATAAAGGCAATGGATGGTCAAAGATTTGTGCGTTGTGTTAGTGGATCAGTTTATGGAATTAATGAGTTTAAAGATAATGGTGATAAAACTGTTAGTGATGAAGCTACAGGACTTATGTGGGCTCAAGATGACAGTGGTGAACCAATGAATTGGGAAGATGCTCTTTCCTATGCTGAGAATTCTGAATATGCAGGCTATGATGATTGGAGACTTCCTAATGTTAAGGAATTACAAAGTATCGTAGATTATTCTGGAGTTTTTCCATCAATTGATACTTCAGTATTTAACATTTCTGAAATTGTAAATGAAGCTGGAAATGATGATTATCCTTATTTCTGGAGCAGTACAACAAATCCATATATAGATCCAAATGATGAAGATGGTTACTGGTATGCATGGTATGTTGCTTTTGGATATGCCGTTGGTACTGATGGCCAAGATTTACATGGTTCTGGTGCTGTACGTTTTGATACAAAACATGAGGAAGGTGCCGATGGTCCTGATGGTGAGAGATATTATAATTATGTACGTTTAGTTCGTGGTGGTGATGTTGTGCAAACACCTGATGGTGATCCATCAACAGTTAAAACTGACCGTGTTGTTAGTTTTGAAGATGGTGATACCGGAAATATTGGAGCAAATGGTCCTTCTCCTAATGATATGCATGCAAGTGGTCATCCCGATGGTCCTAATTCGACTCAGCCTAATATGAAGAGTGGAAATAAACCTCCAATGATGGGCCCTGATTTTGCCTCTGTTGCTACTACTTTAGGACTTAGTGAAGATGAGGTATTATCAGCCTTTGGTGAACCTTCTCAAGGCCTTCCTGATTTTGCTGCAATTGCTGCTAAATTAGGTATTACTGAAGAAGAATTAATGAGTGCTTTAGGCGATATGGGAGCAGGGGCTCCACCTAGTCATTAGTATTTAAATATATTTTTGATAAATTAAAGAGTTGTTATTCTACAATCTATATAGTATAGCAACTCTTTTGAGTACTCTATAATTTCTACAGTAAAATTGAGATATAAAAAACACATTGTTTGTGATTCAAAAGATTCAAAACAATGTGTTTGTATTATTACTAATTATTGATTATATAAGTGATTTATATAGTTCAACAATTTCTTCTTTTGTACAATCTCTAGGGTTACCAGGAGCACAAGCATCTTTAAATGCACAGTCTGCTAAGAATTCAATATCTTCTTCCTTAACAATGCCTTTAAGATTTTGTGGAATACCTACATCAATACCTAATTGTTTAACAGCATTAATTGCAGCATCTCTATATTCAGCCTGGCTCATTTTATCAACATCTTTTACACCAAGAACTCTAGCTATTTCTTTTATACTTTTCACCTGTGAATTCTTTGTTGAATTCCATGATTGGTGGAAGTAAAATAGCACAAGCAACACCGTGTGGTGTATCATATAATGCACTTAGAGGGTGAGCCATTGAGTGGTCAATTCCTAGACCTACATTAGAGAATCCCATTCCTGCAATATATTGTCCAAGTGCCATATCTTCACGGCCTTTCTCTTCGTTTTTAACAGCAGATCTTAGAGATCTTCCAATTACTTCAATTGCCTTGATATGGAACATATCAGATAATTCCCAAGCACCTTTTGTTATATAACCTTCAATTGCGTGAGTTAATGCGTCCATACCTGTTGAAGCTGTTAGGCCCTTTGGCATGCTACTCATCATATCTGCATCAACAATAGCAACTAGTGGAATGTCTTTTGGATCAACACATACAAATTTTCTGTGCTTTTCAACATCTGTAATTACATAGTTAATTGTAACTTCAGCAGCTGTTCCTGCAGTAGTTGGTACTGCAATGATAGGTACACATCTGTTTTTTGTAGGAGAAACGCCTTCTAAAGATCTAACATCTTCGTTTTCTTTGTTATTAGCAATGATACCAATAGCTTTTGCAGTATCGATTGATGAACCACCACCAATTGCAATTATGTAATCAGCACCACTTTCTTTAAATGCTTTAACACCACTTTGAACGTTTTCAATAGTTGGGTTTGGTTTAATGTTTGAATAAAGAGAATAAGCTAGTTTTTCTCTATCTAGAATATCAGTAACTTTTGTAGCTACTTTAAACTTTAGTAAACTTGGGTCTGTACATACAAAAGCCTTTTTAAAGTTCTTGATTTCAACCTCGTCTACTATGCTTTCGATTGATCCTTTTCCAAAATATGATGTTTCATTTAAAACAAATCTGTTTGTCATTATAAAACTCCTTATGTTTAATCTATATTTAATTATTGATATGATATAATGAAAAAACAAGTTACAATATTATTAATGTGTAACTCTGAGAGAATTTTATTGAGTATATATAACAAAAGAGTGATGGAGAGTTATGGAAACTAAGTTATTATTAGCATTAAGTATTAAAAATCTAATGAAAAGTAAAAGTTTAGATAAAATTTCAGTTGCAAAGGTCTGTGAAGTTGCAAATGTGAGTCGTCAAACTTTCTATAGAAATTTTAATGATAAATATCATCTAGTAAATTGGTATTTTCATGAACTATGTAATAAGAGTTTCTTATTGATGGGTGTATCACTTAATCTTGAAGAGGCTTTGTATGAGAAATTCACATTCATAGAGAATGAGAAGATATTTTTCTCTCAGGCTTTTAAGTCTGATGATTCTAATAATCTTATCAATTATGACTTTGAAATGATTTATCAATTCTATGAGAAATCAATTGTAAAACAGATTAAAAAACCTCTAAGTGAAGATTTAGCCTTCTTATTAGAAATGTATTGTAAGGGTTCAATTGATATGACCGTCAAATGGGCAACAGGATATTTAGATATATCTAAAGAGAAACTTGTTGAACTACTAATTTTGAGTCTCCCTGTAGACTTAAAACAATATTTGATTAAACTAAACAAGATAGACTAAAAATAGCATAAAAAATCTACTAGTTAGATTTAAGGAGGTTTTGTGTTATTAGAGAATGAAAATGTTAAAATTGAGTACCTAGCAAATCATGGTGGAAAGCTCACTTCAATATATGATAAAAAAAGTGATTTTGAATTATTATTTCAAAATCCTAAAGATGGTTTTAAAGAAGCTAAATGTGGAAGCCGGTTTGAGGAATTTGAATGTTGTGGCTTTGATGATGCCTTTCCATCTATAAATGAAGAGACTATAAACTATGAAGGAAATGAACTTACCTATGTAGATCATGGTGAGATATGGTCATCTAAAATGAATGAAGAGTCTAAAAGTGATAAATCAGTTACACTCTCAACTTCTGGAAAATTTATTCCCTATCACTTTCAAAAGACAATTACTCTAAAAGATAGAGGACTATCTCTCTCTTATAAAATTAAAAATAACTCAACCATAGCATATCCTTGTTTTTATACTTTTCACTGTCTAGTTAGATGTGAAGAAGATGCCTCTCTCATAATGCCTAAAAATACTCATGAAATATTAATGGTTAATGAAGAAAATAGATTTAAAACAAATCTTGTTTCCTATCCTATTAGTAAATCTGGTATTGATGTATCAAAGGTATGTTCACTAAAGAGTGGAGAGTGTGAAAAATTCTATGTTAGTAATAAAGTTAGTGAGGGGAGATGTGGATATATTTATCCATCTAATAATCTTAAATTAATTATTAGCTATGATGAAAATGTTCTACCATATCTTGGTTTCTTTAATACTCAAGGTGGATTTAGAGGTGATTATAATATGGCACTCGAAATGTCTAATGGCTTCTATGATAGTGTTTCAAAGGCACTTTCTAATAATTCTTGCCCTATATTAAAGCCCTCTGATACAATGGAATTTAGCTTTGATTTAGATTTTAAAAAGTTTCACTAAAAACTAAAAAGAGAGAGAACTAAAATTAGTTCTCTCCTGTAATCTTTATATATTAGATCCTAGTTTTTTTAGAACTTTTGGAAGTGCTGCAGTATTTGCATTTAATTCTTTTGTATTACCAAGGCTTCTAATTTTCTTAATCCTATAACGGACAAGAGCTTCTTTAGATTTTGAACAAAGATTATCAAGGTCATTGATTATTGTTTGCTTTATTAAAGCTGCAGTATATTCAGGATTCTCTTGAGCCCCTTCTTCTACTTCATCGATAATACCATTTATGATTTCCATCTCAAGTAAATCTCTTGATGTCATCTTCATAATATTAGCAGCTTCTTTAGCCTTTGATGCATCTTTCATTAAAATTGAAGCAAAGCCTTCGGGAGTAATTACTGAGTAAACAGCATTCTCTAGTAGATAAAGTTTATCACCAATACCAATACCTAGAGCACCACCTGAACCACCTTCACCAATAATAAAGTTGATGATAGGAACTTCAAGAAGAGCAAACTCCTTAAGATTCATAGCAATTGCTTCACCGATACCACGCTCTTCCGATCCAAGTCCTGGGAAAGCCCCTGGTGTATCAATAAAACTTATGATAGGTCGGTTAAATCTTTCAGCCTGTTTAGCAAGTCTTAGTGCTTTTCTATAACCTTCAGGATGACTCATCCCGTAGTTTACATCGATATTTTCTTTAAGAGTACTACCTTTAACATTACCAATAATTGTAACAGCTCTGCCATTAATGGTACCAATACCACCTAGCATTGAATGATCATCACCATATAATCTATCCCCGTGTAGAGGAAGGAAATCATCACAGATTAATTTTATATATTCTTCTACTCCAGGACGATTTACACGTCTTGAGAGTTGAACACATTCCCAAGCTGATTTGCATTTCTTTTTATTTTTATATTCATTTGTATATTGATCAATTTTATCAAGCTTTTCTTTCATTTCTGAGAATTTTATATTTGCCATAATCTATCCTTTGTGTGTCTTAATCAAATAGGTGAGTGTAGACTTTAAATCTTTTCTATCTACAATAGCATCTACAAAACCATGCTCTTCCTGAAACTCTGCTGTCTGGAATCCATCTGGCAATACACCACCAATAGTTCCTTTAATAACACGAGGGCCTGCAAAACCAATTAGGGCTCCGCTTTCACTTAATATTACATCACCAAGCATTGCAAAAGAGGCAGTTACTCCTCCTGTAGTTGGATGAGTTAATAGTATAAATAGTGGTACTCTTGCTCTATTCATAAGTGCAACTGCAGCACTTGTTTTTGCCATTTGCATAAGAGAGAAAATACCCTCTTGCATTCTAGCTCCGCCACTTGCACTACAAATAATTACAGCTCTATTACTAATTACACCCTCAAGCATTGTTTCTGTTATTTTCTCTCCAACAAGAGCTCCCATTGAGCCTCCCATGAAGTCAAATGACATTACACAAAGGAGAGATGGTTCACCATTAATTGTGCACTCTCCTGCAATTACAGCTTCATCAAGAGATGATTTCTCTCTCTGTTGCTCTAATTTTTGCTCATAACCCTTCATATCTAAAGGGTTTTGGCTCTTTAGTTGTGTAAATAATTCTTTGAAACTGCCTTTATCACATATTAAATCAATTCTTTCTTGAGATTTAAGACGAAAATGGTAATTACAATGAGGGCATACACTTAGATTATCATATAATTCTTTTTTATCAATTTCTTCATGACATGATGGGCATTGTGTTAACTCACTCATAGTTTAATCTCCTTCTCGATTTTTTTATAAAGGGTTGTATCGTATTTCCCAGATCTAAATTGTTTGTTATTTAATATATTAATACTCTCATTTATGTTTGTATTAATACCTTCAATTTCTATCTCATTAAGAGCTACAATCATTCTTTTAATACAATCCATTCTTGAGTCCCCATGAACTATTATTTTAGCAAGCATTGAATCATAGTAAGGACTTACATTAAAACCTGTATAGATATGAGTATCACATCTTACAAAAGGTCCCTGTGGAGGATTAAATTTTGTTATTACTCCACAAGAGAGTGCATTAATTCTAACTTCCATTGCATGTCCTCTTAATATAGGAGAACCCTTTGTACAAGCACTTTTCTTATCAAAAGCTATCTGGGTCATCTCTTTTATTAAATCAAGAGAACTTACTAATTCACTTACAGGATGTTCAACCTGAATTCTAGCGTTAACTTCCATGAAACAACAAAGATCATCTTCAACTAAGAATTCAATGGTTCCTGCTCCCTTATAATTGAGTTCTTTAAATAATTTAATAGATGCCTCTTCTAAGGTTTTTCTCAATTCTTGTGTAACAACAGGAGATGGTGATTCTTCAATTAATTTTTGATGATTTTTTTGGACACTACAATCTCTCTCTCCGATGAAAATAACGTTACCTTTTCCATCAGATAGTAGTTGTACTTCAATATGACGTGGATGAGTTAAGTATTTTTCGATATGAATTGTATCATTGGCAAAGAATTGCATTGCCTCTTGCTTTGCAAGATTGAAGGATGATTTTAAATCTTCTTCTTTTTCAACAATTCTCATACCCTTACCACCGCCACCAAAAGCTGCTTTTAATATAATAGGATAACCTATTAGTTGAGCTTCTTTTTTGAGGTGTTCTAAATCCCTAATAGGTTCAAATCCACCGGGTGTTACAGGTAATCCTGCTTTTTTAGCAAGTATTCTTGCTTCAATTTTATCACCTAGAGTTGCAATAGTTTGGTAGGAAGGACCTATGAAAATAAGACCACTATCAGTAACTTCTTTAGCAAAAGCTGCACTTTCACTTAAAAAACCAACACCTGGGTGTATTGCATCACAGTGACTCAAAAGAGCCGCAGTAATTAAGTTTTGACTGTTAAGATAACTTTCACTACTTTTAGGTGGGCCTATACAAATAGACTCATCAGCCATTTTTACCCAAAGACCATCTTTGTCTGCTTTGGAGTAAACTGCAACAGATTTAATACCTAAGAGCTTAAGTGCTCTTATTATTCTAACTGCAATTTCCCCTCTATTAGCTATTAATACTTTCTTCATTAATTCTTAACCTTAAATAATGGTTGACCAAATTCAACAAGAGCTGCTTCTGGAATAAGAATTTCTTCTATTGTGCAATCCTCTTCTGCTGTCAATTCATTCATCATTTTCATAGCTTCTAATATACAAAGAGTATCGCCTTTCTTAACTTTATCACCTTTTTTAACAAATGGAGGTGAGTCTGGAGATGGGGCTGTATAGAACGTACCAACAAGCGGAGATGTAATTGTATTAAAACATTCTACATCATTACAAACTTCTTCACTTTTACCCTCTATTACTCTTTTTGTTTTAGTCTTTTTAACAGGAGGTTCACTAAAAGCTACATTATCCTCACTATTAGTTGGTCCCATCGCATATCTTTTACAAATAACGTGGAGATCTTTAAAGCTAACATCTAGTTCAGATAGAGAACTATCTTCAAATCTGTCAATTATTTCTTCTAGTGTAATGTCTTTCATATTCAATCCTCATATTACTCACTCAATTAATATTTGAGTAAGTTTTTAAATTAATCTTATTTTCTATTAAATACAATTTTTTAAATTCTGTCAATATTGACATTTTTTCAGATATTGTAATAATATGAGTTATCAGGAGGGACTATGCTAGAAAATAGTTCTATTAGAATCTCACATACTGGCTCTTATCTTCCACCTAATGTGGTTAGTAATGAGAAATTAAGTGAGAGTGTAGATACTAGTGATGAGTGGATATATTCACACACTGGTATTAAAGAAAGACATTTCGTAAGTGATGAGGTAGCAAGTGAGCTCGCTATTAATGCAATTAAATCAATGCAATGTGATTTAAGTGATATAGATGGAATTATAGTTGCAACAGCAACTCCCGATTATAATGGGTTCCCATCAACAGCATGTATTATTAGTGAAAAATTAAAGATGAGTAGTGTTAACACTGCTTTTGATTTAGCAGCAGGTTGTAGTGGCTTCATATATGCACTTGAGGTTGCTTCCTCTCTAATAACAAGTGGTACTTGTAATAAAATTATAGTAGTAGGTACTGAAGTACTATCTAAAGTAATTGATTTTAATGATAGAAATACTTGCGTCCTATTTGGTGATGGAGCAGGTTGTGTTCTTCTTGAGAGTGGTAATTTTACAATGAACAGTCTTTTAGGTTGTGCAAATGATGGAGCTGATAAACTCTATATATCAAGTAACAATCACATTCATATGGATGGAAGAGCAGTTTATAAATTCGCAGTAAAATCAATTACCGATGTAATTAGTTCAATATGTGAAGAAAACAATCTAAGTTTTGATGATATTGCATACATAATCCCGCATCAAGCAAATTCAAGAATCATAAAAGCAGCAGCTCAAAGACTAAAGATAGATGAGAGTAAATTCTATTTAAATGTTGAGAGAACCGCAAATACTAGTGCAGCATCAATTCCAATTGCCCTTGATGAATTAAATAAGAGTGGCAAATTAAAGAGTGGTGATAACCTAATTTTTGTAGGATTTGGAGCAGGCTTAACCTTCGGAGGTAATTATATAAAATGGAAAAACTAATAGTATGTTTCCCGGGTCAAGGAATCCAGGAACCAAAAATGGCTTTAGATCTTTATAATCATTCTCCGTCTGTTAGAGAATTATTCCAAAGAGCAAGTGATATTTGTGAAATGGATTTTAAGAATATTTTAGAAACCTATGATTTAAAGCAATTATCAAAGACAATTATAACTCAAACTACAATAGTTCTTGCAGAATTAAGTGCACTTCAAGTACTTAGAGAAGAAGGATACGAGGTTGCATCTACTGCAGGATTTTCTCTTGGAGAACTAAGTTCTTATTATGCAAGTGGTGTAGTTAGTGAAGAAGATATCTTTAAACTTGTTAAAATTAGAGGAACTCTAATGGATAAGGCCTCTAGCGAGATTTCTGATGAAACCCTTTCAATGGCAGCAGTTATTGGTGCTAATAGTGAATCAATTCAACCTCTATTAGAAGATCCTACATTTAATCATATCTTCATAGCAAATGATAATAGTACTAAACAAGTTGTAATCTCAGGAACTCTATCACAGATAGATTTAATTACACCTCTTTTGAAAGAAAAAGGTGCTAGGAGAGTTATAAAACTTAAGGTAGATAGTGCTTTCCATTCCCCATTTATGGCAAGTGCTGAAAGAGAATTTGCTACTGTATTAAAAGATTACAAATTTAATAATCCATCAGTTCCTTTCTATGCAAATGTAAGTGGATTACAGGAAGTAGATGGAAATATTATAAGAGGCTTAGCTAGCAAGCAGATAACTCATGGTGTCAAATGGTTAAGTATAATGAGAGAAATAAAAAAGATGAATAGCTCAGACAATTTTAGAATTGTTGAGGCCGGACCTAAAAAGGTACTTAGTTCATTCTTTGCATCAGAGAATATGATATCTCACCCATGTGGAACACTTGAGAACATATTAGGTTTAAGGGAAGAGTAGAAATGGAAAAACAAAAAGCTATAATTACAGGTGGTTCTAGAGGAATCGGATTAGCAATCATAAAAAAATTATTAGATTCTAATTATGAGATTTGGTATTTAAGTAGATCTGCAGTAGCAGAGGATTTAGGACCTTCTCTTCACCACATTAAAACAGATGTTTCTGATAAAGAGAATCTAGTTAAATCTCTTAATACTGCAGTAAGTGAAGCAAAAGTAGTTGATCTACTAGTTAATAATGCAGGTATAACAAGAGATGGACTATTGATGAGAATGAGCGATGAAAACTGGGAAGATGTATTAAACGTAAATCTAACTTCAGCTTTTGTTACATGCAAAACTCTATCAAGAACTCTTTTAAAACAAAAACACGGTGTAATTGTAAATATCAGTAGTGTAGTTGGAATAACTGGTAATGCAGGACAGGCAAACTACTCAGCATCAAAGGCAGGCTTAATTGGTCTAACAAAATCTCTTGCAAAGGAATTTGCATCAAGAGGAATTAGAGTTAATGCAGTTGCCCCTGGTTTCATTGAAACAAGTATGACTGATAAATTAAGTGAAGCACAAAAAGAAGTAATTCTTACACAAATTCCACTAAAGAAATTAGGAAGTGCAGAAATGGTAGCAGATACAGTATTATTTCTATCCTCAAGTGCATCACAATATATAACTGGCCAAGTCATATGTGTTGACGGCGGAATGGTAATCTAAGGAGTAAATATGTCAAATAGAGTAGTTATAACAGGTATGGGTACTATTAACCCAATTGGTAAGAGAGTTGATGAATTTTATGAAAATATTAAAAATGGAAAATGTGGTATCGGCGATATTACATTATTCGACTCAACAGAATATCCTGTAAAAATTGCAGGTGAAGTTAGAGACTTCGATCCATCAGATTTATTGACTAAAAAACAAGTTAGATCTATGGCACGTTTCTCACAATTTGCAACATATGCATCCATTCAAGCTATGGAACAAGCTGGATACCCAGTTGGAACTCCAATCGAAGAAGAAAAAGAAGTTGGTGTTTATATTGGTAACGGTATTGGTGGTTTTGAAATTGCAGAAAATAACCTTGAAAAGTTATTTGCAAGAGGCCCTAGAGCTATATCACCATTAACAATTCCTCTACTAATTGAAAATGAAGCAGCAGCTAATATTGCATTAATCCACCAAACACATGGTCCATGTATAACTGTATCAACAGCTTGTGCATCAGGAACTGATGCAATAGGTAGTGCATACTTAGCAATTAAAACAGGTTTAATTGATATGGCAATTACAGGTGGAACAGAGGCAGCAATATCTCAACTATCAGTTGGTGGTTTTGCAAGATTACATGCACTCTCTGCATCTCATAATGATACTCCATTACAAGCTTGTTCTCCATTTGATAAAAACAGAGATGGTTTTACAATCGGTGAAGGTGCTGGTATCTTAGTTCTTGAAACAGAAGAAGCAGCAATTGCTCGTGGTGCAAAAATCCTTGGAGAAATTGTAGGCTATGGTGCCTCTTGTGATGCATTCCATATTACAGCTCCAGAACCAAGTGGTAAGGGTGCAGCTCTTGCTATGAACAAAGCTCTTAAAATGGCTGGTATTGAAGCAAAAGACATTGATTATATCAACGCTCATGGTACAAGTACTGCGGCAAATGATGTAATGGAAACTCGTGCTATTAAATTAGTATTTGGAGACGGTGCAAAAGACGTTAAAATTTCATCAACAAAAGGTATGACTTCTCACTTAGTAGGTGCCGCAGGTGCTGTAGAGGCCATTGTATGTGTTGAAAGTATTAATAATTCTTATTATCCTGCTACAATAAACTATAACACAATGGATGAAGAATGCGATTTGGATTATATTCCTAATAAAGGCATAAATGCACCAATGAAATACGCTTTAAGTGAGTCACTAGGTTTTGGTGGACATAACGGTGTATTAATATTTAAAAAGTACGAGGCATAAAAAGATATGAAAGATTTAAAAATAGAAGATACTCTATTACACAGAGCTCCTTTCCTTTTTGTTGATTCAATTGAAGAGGCTGATGAAAAACATACTGTTGGAACATACACTTATAAAGAAGATGAATTCTTCTTTAAAGGACATTTCCCATCTCACCCTGTAGTACCAGGTGTACTATTAATTGAACTAATGGCTCAGGTAGGTGGTGCAGGTTTAGGCTATGCTGGATTAATGGAGCAAAGTTTATTTGTATTAGGTACAGTTGAGAAAGCAAAATTCAAAAAAGAAGTTCGTCCTCTAGACACTTGTCGTGTAGAAGTAGAAAATCTAAGAGTATCAACTCATTTGATAAAACAAAAAGGAAGCGTAATCGTTAATGGCGAAATAGCAGCTTCCGCTACTTGGCTTTGTGTAAAGGTAGAAGGTTAATTTATAATGGTAGTTCAGGAAAAAATATTAAGAAATGTATGTATAAGTGCACACCCACAGGGTTGTAGAGAATATGTAAACAGAGAAGTTGCATTTGTAGATAAAGCTATGAGTGAAAATACTGAAAGATATCCAAGATTAGAATCCACTCCTTTGAACGTTCTAGTATTAGGCTGTTCTACCGGTTATGGTCTATCTTCAAGAATTGTAAGTGCAATGGGAATGGGTGCATCTACTCTAGGTGTTTGTTTTGAAAGAACACCTACTGCGAGAAAACCTGCAACTCCAGGTTGGTATAATACAAAAGTATTTGAAGAATTAGCTCAAGAACGCGGTCTTTATGCAAAAACTATTAATGGTGATGCATTCTCAGATGAAGTTAAAAAAAGCGTTTGTGAAACAATTAAAAATGACTTAGGTAAAATTGATTTAGTTATTTATAGTTTAGCATCTCCTGTAAGGACTGATCCTAAAACTGGTATTATGTACAAATCAGTATTAAAACCAATTGGTAAACCTTTTAAAGAATTAAGCATTAATACAAAGACTGGTATTCTTGAAAAAGCTTCTTTTGAAACTGCAACTGAAGAACAAGTTGAAGCGACCCGTAAAGTTATGGGTGGAGAAGACTGGAAACTTTGGATGGAATGTTTAATTGAAAATGACCTTGTAAGTGACAATTTCAAAACTGTTGCTTATTCATATATTGGCCCAAAAATTACTTTCCCTATTTATAGAGAAGGAACAATTGGTAAGGCAAAAGAGGATTTAGAGAGTTCGGTTAGTGAAATAAACTCTTTAATCTCAAAAAAGGGTGGTAAAGCATATATTTCAGTGAATAAAGCTTTAGTTACTCGCGCAAGTGCAGTTATTCCTGTAGTTCCTCTATACACTGCCATTCTTTATAAAGTAATGGAAGATAAAGGAATTCATGAAGACTGTATCGAGCAAATATATAGACTCTTCAGCACAAAGTTACCTTCAGAATCTACTGATGAACAGGGCAGAATACGCCTTGATGATTGGGAAATGAGAGAAGATGTACAAGAAGCAGTTGAGACTATTTGGAAGACTCTGAAAGAGGGTGAGGAATTTACTCAAGGCGACTTAGTTCGTTTTAGAGAAGATTATTCTCATCTTCATGGCTTTGGCTATAAAGACATCGATTACTCAAAAGATGTTGATCTAGAAAGACCTTAAATCTAAATTAAATTTTTTAGGTGTGTTGACGCATTGGTTAATTTTCTGAAAAAAATCTTTTAAGTACATTAGGGATTGTTTAAGTTAAAACTTGAATGATCCCTTTTGCTTTTTTTAACTCGAAGTGAAAAAAATCATAATGTTAATTTATCTCTTAAATAAACATAAGGTATATTTCTTGATTAGTGATATATTTACGTTATAGTAATATATGTACATGAAGGAGGGCTTATGTTAATACGATTTAATGTAGAAAATTTTTTATCTTTTGAAGATAATCAAGAATTTTCAATGATTGCAGGGCACAGTCAAAATAATTCGGATAGATTGTATGATGATGGAACTTTGAAATTAATCAAATTTGCTGCTATTTATGGAGCAAATGCATCAGGTAAGTCAAATTTGATAAAAGCAATAGATTTTGCTAGAACTATAGTATTGCGCGAAATTCCAACAAAATGTATTTCCTCTTATTCAAAAGTTAATACTTTGAATAAAAATAAGATTAGTTCTTTTGAGTTTGAAATTAAACTACATGGACATTACTATAATTATGGATTTGAAATACTTTTAAGTAAACGTTCTATAAAATCAGAATGGTTGTATGAAATTGGTAAAGCAAAACCAAAGGAAATATATACAAGAGATGTAGAAAAAGGCGTATTTTCAATTAATAATTATTTTAAATCACCTGAAATTGTTCAAAAATTAAATGTCTTTATTGATGTAATTAAAAATGATGATTCAGTATTGTTTTTGCATGATATAAATACGAAAAAGGATTCCTTATATAAAGAGTTTCAAGAAGTTTCTATTCTAAGAGACATATTCTTATGGTTTTTGAGAGACTTAGATGTTAATTATGCAAATAGATCATTAAAGAATTCTTACACTAATATATTTGATGAGAATGTTTCTTGTAAAATTGAAAAGTATCTAAGATTATTTGGTACTGGAGTTAATAAAGTTATTACAAAAGAGGTAAGTAGAGAAGATATTAAAGATGCTCTACCTAGAAAAATATTAGAAGATGTATTACAAGAATTTAACAAAAGAGATGAACCGAATTTTAAAGAAAAATCTATTTTAGTAAGTTTCAACAATGGTGGCTTTTTCTTGTTTGAATTAAAAGATGATGGTTCGATGGTATATAAAATACTCCAATTTAACCATGGTGAAGATGATATTTCACTCTTGTTTTCTGAGGAATCAGATGGAACTAAAAGGTTGATGGAATTATTAACCGTTTTATTAAGTGAGGAAGAAGGAAAAGTTTTTATTATTGATGAAATAGATAGATGTTTACATCCATTATTATCAAAAAAGTATGTGAAAACTTTTTTAGAAATTGCTAAGAAGAAAAATATTCAGCTAATTGTAACAACTCATGAATCTCAATTAATGGATTTTAATCTATTGCGTAAGGATGAGATTTGGATGTTAAATAAGACTAATAAAGGTACTACTAAAGTTTATTCTTTGGATGAATTCAATGAAAGATTTGATAAGAAAATTATTAGAGCTTATTTAGATGGTAGATATGGCGGTATTCCTCAATTTGATAATAATACTATTTTTGAATAAATATTTGAAATTAGTTTTATATGATATTGGTAATAATTGAGGCTTCGTTACCTTTTGTGGGTAAAGTTTTAAAGAGTGAAATATTAAAATGAGTAAAATTAGATTATTTAGGGAGAATTTGAATTAGAAAATTAAAAGAAATATATTGAAAAAGTCATCAGTTATTATCTATTGTTAATATCTACTAAAAAACGCACAAGGCGATAACCAATGACAATCAAGAGCATTGTAAAAAATTAATCGGTGACAACAATATTAATATAAAAAGCTACTCTTTACTTGCACCCTCAAACAATATAAAGGAACTTCATATTTAAATAGAACATTATAAAAATAATTAGTTATTAGTATTTGTTGCAAAAATAAATATTTTGCAACAAATCTATTAAAATATGATTTATATCAATTATAACTTCTTGTAATAAGGTATGATATGTTATAAAAATTAATAAAAGAATTTAGAATTGTTTGCTATGTCTTTTGGAGAGAAAATAATGGATAATAAATTAAACGAATTCGGTTCTATGGTTTTTGGCGATGATGCAATGAGGGAAAGGCTTCCTAAAGAAACATATCTCGCACTAAAGGAAACTATTAGAAAAGGTAAAGATTTAGATCTTAATATAGCTAATGCAGTAGCACACGCTATGAAACAATGGGCAATTGAAATGGGTGCTACTCATTTTACTCACTGGTTCCAACCACTAACAGGAATTACAGCTGAGAAACACGACTCATTTTTAAGTCCAACAAGTAATGGCAAAATGATTCTATCTTTTTCTGGAAAAGAATTAGTTAAGGGTGAACCAGATGCTTCCTCCTTCCCATCAGGTGGTTTAAGAGTAACTTTTGAAGCAAGAGGTTATACAGCTTGGGATCCAACAAGCTATGCTTTTGTAAAAGAAGGAACACTCTGTATACCAACAGCATTCTGTTCTTACAGCGGTGCAGCGCTAGATAAAAAAACTCCTCTACTACGTTCTATGGAAGTAATTGAAAAACAAGCTCTAAGAATAGTAAAACTATTTGGCAATGATGATGTTCAAAATATCATTACAACAGTAGGTCCTGAGCAAGAATACTTCTTAATTGATAGAGAACTTTATAAAAAAAGAAAAGATTTAGTTTATACAGGTCGAACACTAGTTGGAGCTAGAGCTCCTAAGGGACAAGAGTTAGATGACCATTATTTTGGTAATCTTAAACCTCGTGTTAGTGCATACATGAAAGAACTAGATGAAACTCTATGGAAACTTGGAATATATGCTAAAACAGAACACAATGAAGTAGCTCCATCTCAACATGAACTAGCTCCTGTTTACACAACTACCAACATAGCATGTGATCACAACCAATTAACAATGGAAATGATGAAGAAAGTTGCAGAGAAGCAAGGACTTGCTTGTCTATTACATGAAAAACCATTTGCTGGTGTTAATGGTTCTGGTAAACACGATAACTGGTCTTTATCAACAGATACTGGACTTAATCTATTAGAACCTGGTGAATCCCCAAAAGATAATATTCAATTCTTATTATTCCTTGTAGCAATTATTAAAGCAGTTGATGAATATCAAGATCTACTTAGAGTATCCGTTGCATCATCTGGAAATGATAATCGTTTAGGAGGAGATGAAGCACCTCCTGCTATTGTATCAATGTTCCTAGGAGATGAGTTAACTCAAATTCTTGATGATATTGCAAATGAAAGAAAGAATGTTGGATATATAAAACAAAGTATGGAACTAGGTGTACATGTACTCCCTGATTTCCCAAAAGATGCAACTGATAGAAATAGAACTTCTCCATTAGCATTTACTGGTAATAAGTTTGAATTTAGAATGCTTGGTTCATCATTTAGTGTATCCGGCCCTAATACTATTTTAAATACTATTGTTGCAAAAGAGTTAGAAGAATTTGCTGATGAACTTGAAAAAGCTAGTGATCTCACTGCGGCTCTAAAAAAGCTAATTAAGAAGACTTACAAAAAACATAGTAGAATTATCTTTAATGGTAATAACTACACTCAAGAGTGGGTTGATGAGGCTAAAAAGAGAGGTCTTGTTAATAATTGTTCAACAGTTGATGCAATACCTGCTTATATTGCTAAAAAGAACATTGAAGTCTTTGAAAAGTTTAATGTATTAAGCCGTGAAGAGTTATATTCTCGTCATGATATTTTATTTGAAACCTATGAAAAGAGTATTAATATTGAATCTTTAACATTAACTGATATGGTTCGTAAACAGATTCTCCCGTCTGTTACTAGACACATGGGATCTCTAGCTAGAGATATTAAAGAAAGTTCTGCCTATGTAGATGTTAATTATTTAGAATCTTCAATTAAGGATTTAAATAAGATTGCATCATTAGTTGAAGATTTACACATCAATATATCTCAATTAGAAAGCTCTACTATTTTAGCTAAGTCTAAACCTACTTCAATAGCAAGGTCTAAGTTCTTTTATAAAGTAGTACTACCTAAGATGAATGATGTTAGAGAAGTTTGTGATTCACTTGAACTACTAGTACCAAGTGATGTATGGCCTCTACCAACATATGGTGAATTACTTTATTCACTTACATAATAAATAATAATATTATTGAGCATCCTCTATAAATAGGGGATGTTTTTTATCTCCGCAAGAATCTATTGAATTATGCGGAGATAAACAATTCTATCTCCGCAGAATATGGCTACTTTTTGCGGAGATAGAGATTAATTAGAATCTAAAATGTTTCTATAAACTCTATTTATTTCCTCCTATCAAATTACCATGCAATACTGGAAAATTGTAAATATAACATAAAAAGTAAGTTATTATGTTACATGTACTTTTATATATGTAAAAAATATATAAATAGTAATTCACAAAATATAATTAGATTTTGTTTTTATTAAGTTTCGGTGTTTCTAAAAATCTCAATTAAATACATTAAAATTGCTTATATTAACTATTTCAATTATTCAAACTGTTAGTTCATTGACAACAAAATGGAGAGTGCTAATCTTTAGGTAAACGATTACGTAAATATCTAAAAATTCTACAGAGGAGAATAAATAATAGCAGAGTTTTGTACTTACATTAATCATTTTTTATTTTAGAAATTAGATTCTAAAATCTTATTAGTGAAGATTTGTATCAATTATAAATAAATCATATCAATCTAGAAAACTACAAAAAAGATAGGAGATGAATCTAATTAGTTCTACTCATATAAAGAGATATATCAATATCTAAATTTATAGGTAGATATTTTTTGAGAGTGTGTTTTTTACAAAAAAAGGAAGGAAATTATGAAAAGAAAATTTATATCAATTAGCTTAGTATTATTAATGTTTGCAGTTAATTTATCTGCAGTTCCTCAAAAAGTTATTCTCGATACAGATATGGTTGAATGTTTTGATGATGGTGTTGCCATGATCTTATTAGAAAATTCACGAAACATTGATTTACTAGGTGTTACAGTAGTAGCTGGTAATACATCAATGCCTCATGGTGTTGCATCAGGTGTAAGACAATTAGAAATATTAAATTCTACAACTCCTATTTATCAAGGAAGTAGAGTAGGTATTAGAAATAGCAGAATTATGCCTGAAGTTATGGCAGCTGAAGAGATGATTAGTCCCGTTGTATCTTGGGCTGGTTATTTAAGAACTGCTAGAGATCCTGAAAAATATAATGGACCTCTTTTTGATGTTATGGCTGACTGGAAAACAGTTTATCGCTATAAATATAATCAAGAACCAACATATAAATATGTAAAAGATGATGCAGTTGATTTCTTAGTTGAGCAAGTTAATATGTATCCTGGTGAAATAGTAATTGCAGCAATTGGCCCTTTAACAAACATTGCAAGAGCAATAATGAAAGACCCAACTTTCCCATCAAAAGTTAAAGAAATAGTTTATATGGGTGGTTCTTTCTATATCCCTGGTAACTCATCTGCTTCTGCAGAATTTAACTGGTGGGCAGACCCTGATGCTGCTAAGATTTGTGTAAGATCTGCTTGGGGTGATAAAAATTCTATTTCTTATAAAACCTATGGTAATCAGATGATATCTGGCCTAGAGGCTAATGCTAATACAGGTGCAATGCCTCAAGACGTTTTTGATATGGCAGTTAAGAATATGAACCCAGGATTAAGAGAATTATTTATTAAGAATTACGGTACAAAAGCTCCTAATAATATTTGGGATGTATTGGCAGTCGGTTATATAATTGACCCAACTATCGTTTTAAGTTGGAATAATCACGATGAAGCTCCTGATAAAATGATTGAACCTATTAATGGTGTCTACATTGATGTTAATGCAGAAATGGGACCTGATTATGGTAGATCTTTAGCATTTAGAGCAAATAAAGGACCTGTTGGAACACAAAAAGCAGCAATCCAAAGTCATCTTGATGAAGATAAATTCTGGAATTATATAGTTTATCCACTACTAACTAAATAGAGGAAATAGAAATGAAAAGCAAAAAAATAATATTAATTGCTATATTATCAATAATTACTTTATCGCTTTATTCTCAAGGCCTAGAAGAGCTAACTAGTACTAATGATGATGGTAGAGCAAAAGTAATCCTTGATACTGATATGGTAGAATGTTTTGATGATGGTATTGCAATGATAACACTAGCATCTACTCCTTCAATTAATCTATTAGGTGTAACAACTGTAGCCGGTAATAGAAGTATGCCAAATGGTGTTGCAACTGGAGTTAGACAGTTAGAGATAATTAATTCTACTGTCCCTATATATGAGGGAAGTCGTTATGGAATTAGAAATTATAGATTTTCTGAGGCAGCTATCAAAGCTGAAGAAAACCTACTTGGACCAATAGGCTATGCAGGATATGCAAGAGTCTATCAAGATCCTAAAAAATATGGAAATATTGACTATAATCCAATGGCAAAATGGATAGATGTTTATAGATATCTATACAATAGAGAACCTAGCTATAAATATGTATATGGTATGAATCATAAAGATATGAATGGTAATGATGGAGCTGTTAATTTCCTTATCAACCAAGCAAATATGTATCCTGGAGAGATTACATTAATTGCCATAGGACCTACAACTAATATAGCAAGAGCTATATTAAAAGATCCAACTTTCCCATCAAAGATAAAGAAGATAGTCTATATGGGTGGCTCTTTCTATGAGGAAGGAAACTCAACTGCTGCCGCTGAATTTAACTGGTGGGCAGACCCTGATGCTTCAAAAATATGTGTAAGATCTGCTTGGGGTGATCAAGAATCCCCTGAGGGACAACTCTATAATAATCAAGTAATTTCAGGATTAGAAGCAAATTCTAATACATCTGGAATGCCACAAGATTTATATGAGAAGATGCTTAATACTACATATCCAGAACTTAAGGATTTGTTTATGAAAAAGAATGGACTAAAAGCACCATCTAATATTTGGGATGTACTTGCAGTTGGCTATGTAATAAATCCTGATATAGTAATCTCATGGAATGATAGTCCGCGTCCAAAGGACTCTAGTGTTCAAGATATTTATGGAGTTTACATTGATGTTGATTCAGAAATGAGTGTTGATTATGGTCGCTCCATTGCCTATAGAACTAATAAAGGTCCAGTAGGTACTAAGAAGGCTGCAATACAAAATTACATTGATGAAGAACTCTTTTGGAATGATGTAGTATTACCTGCACTAGTTATGAAATAGTATAAATAGTTTTTGACAAATGAGAGCACAATTAATATTGTGCTCTCTCTTTAATCTTATTTTTGTAATTAATTGTGTATTATAGAATTATAACTCACTAAAGTTTGGAATTGTATTAGCATATAACTCCATTGCCTCTTCAAAGGATGGTAGTGCCGTTTGTGCACCCGTTTTAGTAATTGATATAGCAGCTACTGCTTGAGAGAACCACAGGGCCTCTCTAATACTAAACTTTTTCTCAAGAGATAGTGCAAAAGCACCATTAAAAGAATCTCCAGCACCTGTTGAATCAACATGAACTATATTCTTATAGGTTGGACTATAGAGAGATTGAGTTTTATCAAAATAGTATATACCCTCTTTATCAATGTAGATAATGAGATGAGATAAACCCCTACTTAGAAACCATGTGGCACACTCTTTAGCACTCTCTCTACTCTGGGGATTAATAGAGGTGATTGTCTTTGCTTCACCTCTGCTGCATGTCAAATAATCAATTTTTGCATAAATTGATTCATCAAAATCCATGGCAGGGGAGGCATCTAGTATTATTATCTTATTAGGATATTCTCTAATTTTATCAATAACTTTATACAATAGCTTACTATTGATTTCATTTTGTAATAAGAATACATCACTCTCTTTTATGCTATTCTCCCATCTCTCAAGAGTTGAGCTATCATATACATAGTTAGCTCCAGGAATAACGATTATTTGACTATTCCCTTTATAATCGACAGAGCAAATTCCAATACCAGTTCTATTATCATTATTAATAATAATATTTGATGTGTTAATTCCTTCCCTGTTTAATTCTTTCAAATAGAATTTACCATAATTATCATTACCAAGATTTCCTAAAAAGCTAACATTGCCTCCTAGTTTGGCAATTGCCATTGCTTGATTTCCGCCTTTACCTCCAGGTATTTCTGAAAGAGAGTCGCCTATTATAGTTTGTCCCATTTTTGGAAAGATAGGGCAGTTTATAATTAAATCATAATTTAAACTCCCAATAACACAATATTTTAACATTATTTACTTAGTCCTAAGCTTAAACTAATTAATTTAGTTCTATATGAATCTAATACAACTGCAAAGACAATAATAAAACCAGTTACAATTTGTCTTGCAAAGTCCCCAAGTCCAATTAGTAATAAACCATTGTTTAATACCCCTAGAATACAAGCACCAAGAAGGGTACCAATCATAGAACCCTTACCACCGGTCATACTTGTTCCACCAATTACAACGGCAGCAATGGCTGTTAATTCAAAACCATTACCAAGAATTGGACTAGAGATATTTAATCTCATCATATAAAGAATAGCTGCAATACCAGTTAATCCACCACAGATGATATATGCAGAAATCTTATAGATTCTTACATTATGACCTGATAATCTAACTGCTTCTTCATTATTACCAATCGCATAGATCATTCTTCCATAAACTGTTTTCTTTAGTACAAAGTTACCTAGAAGAACAAGTAAAATTGCTATAATGAATATTACAGGTATAAATGCAATATTTGCAGAACCTAGGCTATTAAAAGCATCTGGGAAACCAAATATAGTTCTTGAATCACTTATAACAAGTGCAAATCCTCTAGCAATATTTAACATACCCATTGTTACAACGAATGATGGAATTACCCATTTTTCTGTTACATAACCATTAAATACACCACAAAGCATACCAACTAAAACAGATACAATTATTGAAATGAATATAGCTAACCAAATAGGAAGTCCTGCGTTTGTTATAACTTTACCAGAAATTATTGAACAAAGAGCAATAACCGAACCAACCGATAAATCAATACCACCTAAAAGAATAACAAATGTCATTCCAATTGAAATAACTGTGTTAATACTTATTTGTGTTAAAATATTAGATAGGTTTGAAATAGAACCAAAGTTTGGAGCAAAGAGTACAAATATTATACAGATAAGAACTAAAACAGCTCCTATGCCTCCCTCGTTTAATAGTAAATAAGTTACATTTTTTCCTTTTATTTGCATTTTGATTTCCTTTTAGTTTAAATATTCTTGATAAGAATACTGAAGTATTTCTTTTTGAGAGAACTCATTACGATTTAATGTTTTAACTAGTTTTCCTTTGGAAAAGACAGAAATTCTATGACATATTCCAATCAATTCTGGCATATCAGAACTTACACAAATTACACTAGTACCTTTCTTTGCTAATTCCCACAGTAGCAAATAGATTTCTTGTTTTGCACCTACATCAATACCACGAGTAGGTTCATCAAGAATAATAACCCTAGGATTAATAGCTAACCATTTTGCAAGTACTACCTTTTGTTGATTTCCTCCAGAAAGTGTTCCAACTAATTGATTGTATGAGGAAACTTTAATTGATAAATCATCAATTAGTTTTGTAGCAAGTTCATTCTCATCATCTCTGTTAATAATTCCACTCTTAGCAAACTCTTTTACCTTAGGAAGACTAATATTTATCGCACAACTTAGTGGAAGTATTAATCCTTGTGATTTTCTATCTTCTGTTAATAAACATATTCCATTTTTAATTGCATCTCGTGGATTGTTTATTTTAATGCTTTTCCCCTCAATAATTATTTCACCACTATCGATAGGATCTGCTCCAAATATAGCTCTAACTAATTCAGTTCTACCTGCTCCTACTAAACCTGAGAAACCTAAAATCTCACCCTTGAATGTTGAAAATGATACACCTTCAGGACTTGTTGGAATAACTAAGTCTTTAACTTCAAGATTAATTTCTTTCTTTTCTAAATCATATAAATATGGGTAGATATCAGAAATTTCCTTACCAACCATTTGTGTAACTAATTCATCAACAGTTTTTTCTTCAATTCCCCAAGTTCCAACATACTTACCATTTCTAAGTATTGAAACTCTATCCCCAATTTCTCTAATTTCTTGTAATCTATGTGAAATATAGATAATCGTTACACCTTTTTCTTGTAGTGATTTAATAATTGAAAATAGATGCTCTGTTTCTGGGGGAGTTAGTGTTGCAGTTGGTTCATCTAGAATTAATACATCACAATCTTGTGAAATGGCTTTTGCTATTTCAACTAATTGTTTTTGAGCAATACCTAGTAATTCTACCTTTGTATTAGGACTTGCATCATTCATACCTACTTTTTCTAGCATTGCTGAAGTATCTGATTCGAGTTTTTTAAAATCAACAAGTCCTCTTTTTCTAGGTAAATGTTGAAAATAAATATTTTCAGCTATCGACATGTGTTCAAGTAGATTGAATTCTTGATATACACATCTAATTCCTTTTTGAATTGAATCAAAAGGATTTGCTGGAGCATATTCTTTGCCTCTATAATAGATACTTCCTTTTTCATATTTATGAACACCACATAGTAATTTAATGAGTGTACTTTTACCTGCACCATTTTCACCGATGAGAACGTGAGTTTCACCTTTTATAATAGAAAATGAGACTTCTGATAAAGCAGTTACTCCAGGAAATTCTTTTGTTACATTCTTGAATTCAATTATATTCTCTACCATTATTCCCTCTATAACTTGAAAGTTTTCACAATCTAATAAAATATATGTTTTTGATATTTTAAGTAAAAAAAAATCTATTGAATTTTATAGATCTTAACTTTGTTGACTTTAATAGTATATGAGGAGATTTCTCTCCTCATATATAATTTAATTTATTTCATTAATTCTGCTTTTGTAATTAGTTTTACAGGAGATTTCTGCCATCCTGTTAGAGTAGCACCGCCTAGAATATCTAAACCAGTTTGGATTCCCATTGCAGCTTGTTGTGGACCATATTGGTCAACAGTTGCTAGAACCTTTCCTTGTTTGATTAATTCTTGAACAGCAGTAATATTATCAAATCCAACTACCTTAACATCCATTCTACCAGCAGCTTCTAGTGCTTTAACAACACCAATTACCATAGAATCGTTTGCGCACATAACACCTTGTACTTCAGGGTATTTAACTAAAAGGTTAGTCATTACAGAGTTAGCTTCTTCTGTTTCCCAGTGTGCAGTATTAGATGCTAATACTTTAAGATTGTATTTATCAACTGATCTCATGAATCCAACTTTTCTTTGTGTTGCATTATCAGCTCCAGGGTTACCTTCAATTATAATAACTTTTCCGCCATTGCCAATTTCCATAGCTAGAGCATCACCAGATAGTTGAGCACCATCTGCATTATCAGGACCTACAAATAAGAAATCTTCAGGTAATTTAGCTTTCATTAAAGCGCCATTATCTAATTTAACATCAATGTTAACAACTGTGATTCCAGCATCAACTGCTTTTTTAACTGAAGCAACTAAACCTGTACTATCTGCAGGAGCTAATACTATAATATCCATTCCTTTTGAAATAAAGTTATCGATTGCATTGATTTGAGTATCAATATCAGTTTCACTATTCATACCAACAGATGTTAATTCAAAAGTACCTTTCTCCATTTGATAAGCTTTTGCACCTTCTTCCATGGTTTTGAAGTACTCATTAGCCAATGATTTCATTACAAGACCTACTTTAGGTTTTGCATTTGCATCTGCTTCCTTTACTCCCTGTGCGAATACCCCACCGACACACAATAAAACTGTAGTTAAAACTACTAAAATCTTTTTCATAAAACGACCTCCGAAATGTGTTTTGAAAAATGTAATAGATTACGTAATCGATTACTTAATTAAGTATTTATGATTACATTCTACTTGTAAAGGTGTATTTTATGATATGCATTTTTAATTGAATATAAACTCTATTTGTGTAGATTACTTACATTTTGTAAATTGTATTTTGTTATAGGGCAAACAAATAAGGCTATTAATTGACTTATTAGTTAATTAATTAGTTTTTAATATTATTATAGTAACTTTTTTATGAATTTAAATTGTACTTTTATTATTGCTAGTACTATCTCTTTCAACTAATTCACATTTTATAATCTTGTTGTCTAGAGCTTTATTATTCTTGATTTTTTCTATTAGCATTTTACATGCTATTTTCCCATAATCAAAAGAGGGTTGTTTAACACTAGTCAATGATGGAATAGTATAGGCTGACCAATCAATATCATCAAAGCCAATTACCTTTATATCTTGAGGACAGTTTATGTTTTTTTCTCTTAGAGCCTTTAATACTCCAATGGCAATTAAATCATTACCACAGATTATACCATCAATATCATTATTATCTTTTAATAGAGAAAGAGTTCCATCATATCCTGATTCAATATCATATTTTTTAAGATATTCAAGTGCATAATCTATCTTAATACCATAGTTAAATAGAGCTTTTTCATAGCCAACTTTTCTCTTTAGACTATTATTATTAGCAGCCGAGATGAAAGCTATTTTTTTACAACCTTGTTTAATTAGATAGGTTGTGTTTTTTCTAAACTCATTAACTGTATTAATAGAGACACTACCTATGTTTTCATTGAGAGTTTTAGGAATTGGAGTTCTATCAACATAGACAAGAGGACATTCACAATATTTTACTTGATCTTCTAATAATAGAGGATCTATGCTTGATAGAATAATTCCATCAACTCTTTTAGATTGTAGTAGATTAAGAGCTTTTATCTCCTCACTGTATTCACCCTCAGTTATACATATTAATAAACTATAGTTGTGTTGTTTAGCAACTGAATATATTCCCTCTGAGATTGTTGAGAAATAGGGGTTCTTAATTTCAGGCATTATAAAACCAATTGTTTTTGAATTGTTTTGTTTTAACCCTGAAGCTAATAGGTTTGGTTTATAATGTAATTCTCTAGATATTCTTTTAACCTTATCCTTAGTCAAATCGCTTATTTCAGAAGATTTACCAGAGAGTACTTTTGATACTGTAGCCACACTAACGTTAGCTTTTTGAGCTATATCCTTCATAGTTATTCCCAAAACTTACTCCTTATTTCAACAATTTAAATTTATTATATTACAGAAATAATGAAATATCAAAAAAAGGATATTTTTACCCCTAATGACTAAATAAATGGTAATTAATACTAAAAAGGGTGTATTTTTGTTTGCATAAACTTATATTTTATCTTTGATTTATCATAAAAATTGATAGAACTTGGAAATTTATCTGCATTGTCGTTTATTAATAGTAAGTAGATTCTATTAAAATCTACTTAGATAGTAGGAATTTTTTATTATTTGCATCTTTCTTGTGATATCAAATAAGGTGTGGTATCATTTAGGTAGATAAAAGATAGGAGAATACATTGAATCTGATTTTATAAGTATTAGAGATATTACTCCTATTTATTACTTTACGCTCTCTCTAATACAAGATCTTGATATACTTAGATTTTAAGGAGGAATAAATGGGTAGTGAAGAAAAATATCTCATTGGTGTTGATATTGGAGCTTTAAAAATATCAGTATCAATTGGTGATTTCTCTGGTAATATAATAGATAATAATGTTTTCAAAACCCCTTTAACTTATGAAGCTGTTAAACATCATGTATTCTATTTAATTGATGATTATCTTAGACTCTACAGTGTAGAAGCAATAGGAATTGCTTGCTCAGGTTTAATTGATAGTAAAAAGGGACTCATATTATCTCCTCCAAATATTCCCTGGTTGGACAATTCTCCAATTTGTAAAGATTTCTATGATAAATTTAGTATTCCAACATACCTAGAAAATGATGCTAATGCTTGTGCTTTAGCTGAATGGAAGTGGGGTAATGGAAAAGATTATAATAATATAATATTTGTTATGTTTGGTTCAGGAATAGGAGCTGGCTTAATTCTAGATGGTAAACTCTATCGTGGTGCTAGCGGAATAGCTGGTGAAATCGGACATATCAGAATGAATGATGAAGGTCCCTATTGCTATAGAAAACATGGTAGTTTAGAGAGCTTTTGTAGCGGTGGTGGAATCGCAAAAATGTATTCTAAAAAATATACAAATAAAATAACTGCAAGAGAGATCTCAAGACGAGCAAAAGATGGTGATAAAAAAGCTTTAGATATCATATTCCAAAGTGCCACTTATTTAGGTAAAGGCCTAGCTCTTCTTGTTGATACACTTAATCCAGATTGTATTATCATTGGTAATATATATACTAGATCCGAAGAATTATTTAGAGATAGAGTTCTTCAAATGATGAGACGTGAATCCTTAGATGAATCTTATAAAGATTTAGTACTCCTTCCTAGTGCACTCCAAGAAACACTTGGAGATAAATCAGCAATAGGTGTCGCAATAAATGGCATTTCCACAAAGAAATAGCTAACTTACTCTTCCTCGGTACTCCCTAGGAGTACAGCCTTTGTGTTTCTTAAATTGCTTAGAAAAGTAGCTTACATCCTCAAGCCCACTTTGATAAGCAATTTCTGTTATAGGTAGTTTTGTTGTTAATAATAGCTCTCCTGCAAAATCAATTCTATAAGAATTTAAATATTGAATAGGAGTTTTTCCGCTAAGTTCTTTGAAGAAAGCACAAAAGTATTTCTTATCATATCCTGCTATCTTTGATAGATCTTCAAGGGTTATTTTTGATTCAATATTAATTTCAATATAGTGTATTACCTTTTTAAATTGAGCGAGTCTTTGTTGTGATACTGATGAGAATTCTAATCTCTCCTCATATAGGTGATGATTCAATATTTCATAAAATAATAAATATAGATATGCGGATACATGTAATTCATAGCCAAATTCTTTAAGTCTCATTATTTTGAATATCTCGTCAATATATGATGAAATATCATTATTAACACTAGGTAGAAAAAGATTAATCTTTTTCTCACCTGTTGCAAATCCTCTTAGTAGAGTGGCACATTCTGTATTATTCTTATAGAGATACTTTAAATCAAAGACAAGACATTCATAGATACATTTTGTTGGTATTGCACTATGTAATACGCCCTGAGAGAGGAAAACAATATCACCTTTTGTTGCAGTATAGT
This sequence comes from Sphaerochaetaceae bacterium, assembly GCA_963678765.2. Lineage (GTDB taxonomy): Bacteria > Spirochaetota > Spirochaetia > Sphaerochaetales > Sphaerochaetaceae > Pleomorphochaeta. The sequence continues at coordinate 42,879 of CAXXVM010000008.1, forward strand.
GTCTTGCATCCATGCTAATATTAAGCTCTCCCTCTAATACTCTTATGATTTCAACCTCTTCATGCCAGTGCAAAATCATTTTGTAGCGTGGGTGCTGTTTTGTAATATAATATGAAGCAACGGGAAATGCTAAACTTCCGTGAACCCTATTTTCTTTAAAAGTGATATATTTCATTGTATACTCCAAAAATCTGAATATTGTCATAATATTTGCCATTTTTTGTACAAGATTATTAGTTTATTCAAGATATACTAATATTATATTATAGAAAAATTAATAAAGCAAATAAAAATATTTTTACAAAAAGGAGCATTTTATTATGGCAAAGAGTAGATTAAGGGGAGAATATCCTGTAATTGGTATCAGACCAATTATCGATGCTAGACAAGGTTTTATGAAAGTTAGAGATTCATTAGAAGAACAAACAATGAATATGGCAAAAGGTGCTAAGAAATTGTTTGAAGAAAATATCCATTATTCTAATGGTGAACCTGTTAAAGTTATTATAGCAGATCATTCAATCGGTCGTGTTCCTGAAACTGCAGCTTGCCAAGCTCAATTTGAAAGAGAAGGTGTTGATATTACTTTATCTGTAACTCCTTGTTGGTGTTATGGTAGTGAAACCATGGATATGGACAAAAACACTATTAAAGCTGTTTGGGGAATGAATGCAACAGAGAGACCTGGTGCTGTTTATCTTGCAGCTGTATTAGCAGCTCATGCACAAAAAGGACTTCCTGCATTTGGTATTTATGGTAAAGATGTTTTAGAAGCAGATGATATGAGTATCCCTGATGATGTAAAAGAAAAGCTATTAAGATTTGCAAGAGCTGCTGTTGCTGCAAAGACAATGAGAGGTAAATCTTACCTACAAATTGGTTCTTTATGCATGGGTATTGCAGGATCTCAAATTGATGTTGATTTCTTTGAAGAATATCTTGGAATGAGAGTTGAATCTGTTGATGAAGTTGAAGTAATTCGCCGTATGAAAGAAGGCCTCTATGATGAGGAAGAATTCAAAAAGGCAATGAAATGGACTAAAGAAAACTGTAAAGAAGGTTTTGATAAGAATCCTAAAGCAGTTCAAAGTTCACCTAAAGAAAAAGAAGAACAGTGGGAATTTGTTGTTAAAACAGCTCTTATTGTTAAAGACCTCATGAACGGTAATGAAAACATAAAAGAGAGTGAAGAGAGACTTGGACATAATGCATTAGCAGCTGGTTTCCAAGGACAAAGACAGTGGACAGATTTCTATCCAAACTGTGACTTTGGTGAAGCAATTCTTAACACTTCTTTTGACTGGAATGGTGCAAGAGAACCTTACATTCTTGCAACTGAGAATGATACATTGAATGCAGTTAGCATGTTATTCTTAAAACTATTAACAAATAGAGCTCAAATGTTCAGTGATGTTAGATCTTATTGGAGTGCAGAATCAGTTAAGCGCACAACAGGTTATGAACTATCTGGTGTTGCTAAAGAAAATGGTGGTTTCATTCACCTAATTAACTCAGGTGCTACAGCATTAGATGCAACAGGTGCTTGTGATGGTGAGATGAAAGAATGGTGGAAAGTAACTGAAGAAGAACAAAAGAAAATTCTCTCAGAAACATCATGGTGTGCAGCAGATAATGGTTATTTCAGAGGTGGTGGTTTCTCATCACGTTTCTTAACAAAAGCTCAAATGCCTGTAACAATGATTCGTATTAATATGGTTAAAGGTCTTGGTCCTGTACTACAACTTGCTGAAGGTTGGACTGTTGAACTACCAGATGAAGTTAGTGATAAGATTTGGAAGAGAACTGATTATACTTGGCCTTGTACTTGGTTTACACCAAGATGTGATGGTAAAGAAGGTCCTTTCAAAGATGCCTATAGTGTTATGAACAACTGGGGTGCAAACCACGGTGCAATTAGCTATGGTCACATCGGAGCTGATGTTATTACTATGTGTTCAATGCTAAGAATTCCTGTATGTATGCATAACGTGGATGAAGGTGATATCTACAGACCTGCTGCTTGGAATGCTTATGGTATGGATAAAGAAGGCCAAGATTATAGAGCTTGTAAAGTTTATGGCCCGCTTTATAAATAATGTGATATAATTAAAAAAATATATAAGGTATTCTTGCCACTTTAAGTTTTAAGGTGGCTTGAATTATATAAGGGGAGTAAAAGGTGATTAATGATATTAAGGTTGAGTTAGAAAAGGGTGAATGTAGTCTTGGAATTGAATTCGGTTCAACAAGAATCAAGGCTGTATTAATCGATAGTGAAAACAACTCTATTGCTAGTGGAAACTATGATTGGAATAATAAGAATATCGATGGTATTTGGACTTATGAAAGTGATGAAATTCTAAAAGGCTTAAGAGAATGTTATAGTAGTTTAAAAAAATCTGTATTAAAGAAATACGGAATTAGATTACACACCTTTAAAGCAATGGGTGTAAGTGCAATGATGCATGGTATTATTGCTGTAGACAAAGACAATAATTTAATTACTCCTTTTAGAACATGGAGAAATAATATAACTTCTGTTGAATCAAAAGAATTAACAGAACTTTTTGATTATCCAATTCCTCAACGTTGGACAATTGCTCACTTATATAAATTAATTAAAGAGGGCGTTGATCTATCAAAACTAGATTATGCTTCAACTCTTAGTGGCTATGTTCACCGTCTATTAACTGATAAGAAAGTTATAGGTATTGGTGATGCATCAGGTATGTTCCCTATTGAAGGAATTGATTATAAAAAAGATAGTCTAAACAAATTTGATAAGATTCTAAAAGAGAGTGGTTATTCATATAAAATTGAAGAAATCTTCCCTAAAGTTTTAGTTTGTTCAGATCTTGCAGGAACTCTTACAAAAGAAGGTGCTCAACTATTAGACCCTAGTGGTGAACTAGTAGAGGGAATACCTTTCTGTCCACCAGAAGGTGATGCAGAGACTGGTATGGTTGCAACTAATAGTGTTGCTCCTAGATGTGGTAACGTATCAGCGGGAACAAGTGTATTCTCAATGATAGTTTTAGAAAAACCTCTATCAAAGAATTATGATAAACTTGATTTAGTAACAACTCCAGAGGGTCACTCTGTTGCTATGGCTCACTCAAATAACTGTACTAGTGAATATGATAGTTGGATTGGTTTATTTAAAGAAATGATTGGTGATTTAAACCTTAATGTTTCAACTCCACAATTATATGACTATCTACTAAATAAAGCCCTTGAAGGTTCTAAGAACTGTAAAGGTTTATTAACTTATCCATATGTATCAGGAGAACATGGAACAGGCTTTAGTGAAGGCCGTCCTATGGTTATTAAAAATGACATAAAAGAATTTAATCTTTCTAATTTTATGAGAGCTGAATTGTTTGCTTCTCTTTGCGCTATGAGAGTAGGACTTGATATCTTATTTGAAGATGAAGGCGTTAGTGTTGATAAGATTGTAGGTCATGGTGGATTCTTTAAAACTCAAAATGTTGGTGGACTTATAATGAGTGCTGCAACCCATAATAAGGTTGAAGTATTAAGTGATGCTGGTGAAGGTGGTGCTTTTGGTATCGCAGTTCTAGCCTCATATGTAGTTAATAAGAAAGCTAAACAAAGTTTAGGTGATTTCCTAAATGATGAAGTATTCTCAGATGGAGAATCACATATATTCTTAGCAGATCAAGATGATATTGATGGCTTTAATGAATACTATCATAGATATCTTGATGGTCTTGTTATTGAAAGAGCAGCTGTAGATAACTTCTAAATCTTAACTCTTAAATATTAAAAATATTGATACTCATATCCTCCGGGCTTTTGGGTATCATATTTTTTACTTTAAAATTAACATAAAATACTATAATTAAATGTAGTAAAAAACTATTTAAATACGTAAATCTGTAAGAAAGTACTATAAAAACGCTATTTAATACAATTCTAAGTAATTTTATACCAATATTATGTATGATTATATATGATATTTATATAAAGGAATCAAACATGTTAATTAAATTTTCAGTTTCCAACTTTCTGTCTTTTAAAGATACTCAGTCTTTATCAATGGAAAGTAATAAGTCAAATAGATTAAAGCATCATCTCATTTCAAGTAAATCACATAGAATTTTAAAATCAGCTTTATTATTTGGCGCTAATGCGAGTGGTAAATCTAATTTCATTAAAGCTATAGATTTTGCACGAGCAATAGTTATTCAAGGTGATACTTCTAGAGTTTATACTGACAAGAGATATTTTAGAGTTGATAAAGATTATAAAAATAAACCAGGTGTATTCCAATTTGATATTGAGCTAGATGGTAAATATTACACTTATGGTTTTGCACTTTCTTATCTAAGTAATGAAATTTTAGGTGAGTGGTTAATTGATATTTCAACAAACACCGAGAATGTAATTTTCTTGAAGGCAAAAAATGAAGATGGGTATGAAATAGAGTCCAACTTCAAAATAGTTGATTCTAAGTTTAAAAATAGATTATCTATATATTTAGAAGATTTCAGAAAGAATGATATGTCTAATTTATTAGTAATTACTGATTTGGCAAAGAGAACTTCAGATATTAGAGAATGTGATATATTAAGAGCTATACTTAAATGGTTTGCTAACATAATTGTTATTTATCCTAATGCTCATACTGACCCTCTAAAAATCAGTACTTTTTTGACAAATGAAAATTTGCTTAATACTTTTTTTGATGGCCTGGATACTGGTATAGAAAAGCCTATACTTCAAGGTGTTAAGTTTGAGAATATAGTGAAAGAGTTAGCTCAACCTATAAAAGAAGATTTAATAAAAAATATTACTAATACACTTATTAAAGACATTACTAAGACATCTATTCTTAATATGAATGGTAATACTTACTTTATCAACGGAAGTAAAAAGTCATCTGGGGAGATAGAGTTAACAACTCGTACTATTTTATTTGATCATGGAAATAATGATGATTTTTTTGAGTTAAAAGATGAATCTGATGGAACGAAAAGAATCTTTGATTTATTACCTTTACTATCAATAGAAAATGAAGATAGCTTAATATTAATTGATGAATTAGATCAAAGTCTTCACACAAAACTTGCTCAACTATTTTATGAGTTGTTTATGTCTTTATGTAAAACAATAAAAAAGCAGTTAATATTTACAACGCATGATATATTGTTGATGGACTTAGATTTAGAAAGACAGGATGAAATTTGGTTCATTGAGCGTGAAAAAGACCATTCAAGTAGGATGTATCCTTTATCAGATTTTAAAGTAAGATCAGATATTAAAAGAAAGCTAGGTGATGATTATTTATTGGGCCGCTATGGTGGATTACCTAATTTAGAAAAAGAAATTTAGATTAGCGACAACTACATAATTTTTAATAGTAAAAGTAGAGATGACTATAATAATAATCGTCTCTACTTTTTAATTACTTGGTGTATGTAGTCTTATTGCACTTTGGACATGGTGGTAAAGTGTCATTCATATTATCAAGCACTACTTCTTGGTTGCAATTTGTGCAACGATAAGTTCCTTTTCCTGGTTTTTCACCTGTTTTGTACATAATCTCTCCTTGTAGAAATTAATGATGTATGAAATTTATTCTCTCAATAACACATACTTAAAAATTAAAATAAAATCTTGATATTATTATTAGTAATAAGAGGGAAATCAAAATTTTAAAATTATAGTTATTAGTCTAATGATATTTTTATATTTTGTTTTATTCTTTTTTCAAATTTAATAATATTTTTTGATAAAAGAGGGAAAAAGTACTTTTCAAAAGATTAGTTATATAACTTTATATTGTTTTAATAACTATTTAATAGAGAAATAATTGCTTTCAAGTAAAACATCTATATAAAATTTTACTTAACATAAATTTCTTTTTTTATTAATGCATTGATTACAATAATTTCTCCGATTGAAATCTTTTATACAATGAATTAACGTTATAGATACAAGTATTTTATTTGAAAGGGGTAATATTGAGGAGCAATTTAATGATTACAGAAAACCAAGTAAAAGGGTTAATAAAGGCACATAATAATAGTAATGATGAAGAATTTAGAAAAATCATTTTGCAAATAGCAAAAGAAGAAGAAAAATCAGGACATACTGATTTTTCGCGTGAACTTAAAACTTTGGCTAATTCAACAAAAAGAGGACAATCTGTATTATTAGATACTATACAAAAGAATTTAATAATAAAAAAATATGAACCAAAAGAAACTTTCTCAGATTTAATAGTTTCTCATGACATTCATATAAGACTTAGAACCATTTTGAAAGAATATAATAAGTCAAAAAAATCAAAGGATTATGGTCTATCACATAGACGTAAACTACTTTTTGAAGGAAATAAAGGTACTGGAAGAACTTATACTGCATCTGTGATTGCATCTGAATTGAATTTACCTCTCTATGTTGTCCAACTAGATAGACTAGTTCAAAAGTATATGGGTGAAACTCAATCTAAATTGAGGCAAATTTTTAATTCAATAGATACAAATGAAGGTGTTTACCTATTTGATGAATTAGATAATTTCTGCATAATTGATAGAAATTTTCTAGATGAATTTATGCAATTTATAACTCAAGATTTTTCAAATAGTATTATCATTATTATTACAAATAATAAAAAGATAATTGAAGAGGCCTCTCTTAGAACATTTGATGAGATACTTCATTTCAAAATGCCAACTGAAGAAGAAATTGAAAATATCTATAGAAATAAATTATCCAGCTTTGAAGAAGGGTTTGTTGCATCAAATCAATTAATTTTCCAATCTCAATTATTAGCCCATTCTGAAATAGTAAGGGTCTGTGATGAGGTTATTAAGGAATCTGTATTGAATAATCAGAAAATTTCTGAGGCTCGTATATTATCTCTTGTAAAAGCTAGGGTATCACAATTTTAATTCTATTTGATTTGTAAATAAGCCTAATTTTAATTCAATCCTTATTGACAAAATAGTCAAAGGATTTGAATATAGGCATATGAAAAAATATTCAGAATGTCCTTTAGCACATAAGTGTGGTGGTTGTCAGTTACAGTCTTTATCTTACAAAGAACAGTTAGAGTTTAAAATGGATGAGGTCTATGATACTCTCTATACATGGGGGAGAATAGCTCCTATTGTTTCTATGGAAGATCCAACAAATTATAGAAATAAAACCCAAGTCGTTTTTGATAAGCAAAAAGGTAAAATAGTAAGTGGTATCTACCAAAGTGGAACTCATAGAGTTGTAGCTATCCATGATTGTATGATTCAAGACCGTGACTCTGATGCAATATTACAAACCATTAGACATTTGATTAAGAAATTTTCAATCCTTCCATATAATGAAGATACAGGTCATGGCGTTGTACGTCACGTATTAATAAGAAAAGGATTTAATACAAATCAAGTAATGGTAGTACTTATTTGTGGTTCTCCAATTATTAATAACCTTAAGAATTTTGTGTCACTATTAAGACAAGAACACTCAAATATTAAATCAATTTTATTAAACCTAAATGATGAAAAAACTAGCATGGTTTTATCAGATCAACCTGAACAAATACTATATGGTAAAGGCTATATCGAAGATGAATTATGTGGAATGAGATTTAGAATCTCTCCTAAATCATTTTATCAAGTAAATTCAGTACAAGCTGAAAAGATGTATAGTATAGCTATGAAGATGGCAAGATTAGAAAAGGATGATGTTGTTCTTGATGCCTACTGTGGTACTGGTACAATAGGCTTAATTGCAGCAAAAGAAGGCATCAAGAAACTAATCGGTGTTGAATTAAATGCTCAGGCAATAGAAGATGCTAAACTTAATGCTTTTAAAAATGGTATTGAAAATGCTGAATTTGTATGTGCTGATGCTTCTGCTTATATTAGTGAATTAGCAGAAAGAAAAGAGAATATTGATGTTTTATTTATGGATCCTCCAAGGGCAGGAAGTGATAATAGTTTTTTAATCTCTGTATTAAAACTATCCCCTAAAACTATTGTTTATATTTCTTGTAATATGAATACTCTAGATAGAGATTTGAAAGTTTTAAACAAAAGTAATGAGTATAATATTGTTGGAATTCAACCTATTGATATGTTCCCATATACCACTCATATTGAAACAATCACTTTATTAACTAAGAGAAACTAGAATAGTTTTTATCTAACATCTGAACTTAAGGGAGGTCTTATAAAATGGAAGAAAAATTAATTAGATTTGTAGATGCTTCAGATTTTAATGAAATTTTAAATATTTATAAACCTTTCATAGAGAACACTTCAGTAACATTTGAGTGTAGTGTTCCCTCTCTTGAATCATTTACTGAACGTATTAAAAAAATAAGTGATAATTATCCCTACCTAGTTTGTTCAATAAATAATAAAATAGTGGGGTATGCCTATGCTAATAGACACAAGGAAAGGGATGCATATCAATGGAATGCTGAACTATCTGTTTATATATCTCCATCTTATCAAGGTTATGGTATAGGTAAAATTCTATATAGTGCTCTTATTGATATTTTGAAATTTCAAAATATTAAAAATGTTTATGGTGTTGTTACATCTCCTAATGAGACTAGTGAAAAATTACATAAATATTTTGGCTTCAATAAGATAGGTTACTATCATAATTCAGGATATAAATGTGATTCCTGGCATGATGTTATGCTATTTGAGAAGACTATTGGTGATTATAATGACTCACCTGATCCATTCATTTCTATTAAAGAGATTGAAAAAAAAGAAATTCTAAAAGTTCTTAACAAATACTCAAATGAATTAAAAATATCTAAAAGTTAACAAACCCTCCTTTTAAGAATATTTGAATATTAAATTTTAAGATATGATAAATAATATTTATATTTGTCATATTGACAAATTTCGATATGATGTCTATATTTTACATATCAAATATTTTCGATATGAGGTAATAGGTTTGGAAACTTCAAGAAAAAAAAATTCAAAAATATTTAAAGCTCTTAGTGATGAAACGAGACTTCAAATATTAGATTTACTCCGCAATGGAGCCTATTGTGCATGTGAACTTCTAGAAAAGGTAGAAATTGGTCAATCCTCTCTATCCTATCATATGAAGATTCTACTTGAATCTGGAATAGTAGAAAGCAAGCAAGATGGAAAATGGATTTATTATAATATTAGTGAAATGGGTAGAGAAAACGCCATTAATATTTTAATGGAAATAACCAAAATAAATTCTATTGAAAAACGTGAAAATTACTGCAAAAGTAAAAATTGCTAATTTTTTTTGAATAAATAAAATTAGAATTAATAATTTATTAACAAATTTGTTGTATTAATAAAATATGAATTAATTTTTATAGACAACAAAAAAACTATACAAAATTAATTATCGGAGAAATTATAGTATGGAAAAAAATAAAATGGCTGGTATCAGTTTTTTTGAGAGATATTTAACTCTTTGGGTTGTATTATGTATGATTACCGGAGTTTTAATAGGTAAATTCTTACCAGCGATTCCTAGTTTTCTTGGAGAATTTGAATATGCAAATGTTTCAATTCCTATTGCGATTTTAATATGGTTAATGATTTATCCTATGATGCTAAAGATTGATTTTAAAAGTATCAAGGATGTTGGTAAAAATCCAAAGGGTTTATTTGTAACCTGGATAACAAACTGGCTCATAAAGCCTTTTACAATGTTTGGAATTGCTTGGTTATTTTTCTTTGTAGTATTTAAATCCTTGATTCCATCTGAATTAGCAAAAGACTATTTAGCTGGCGCAATATTACTAGGAGCAGCTCCTTGTACTGCAATGGTTTTTGTATGGAGTCATCTTACAAAAGGAAATCCCGCTTACACTGTAGTACAGGTAGCAACAAATGATATTATTATTCTCCTAGCTTTTACACCTATTGTAGGGTTCCTCCTAGGTGTTGGTGGTGTAAGTATTCCATGGAATACCCTTATTTTATCAGTTGTTTTATTTGTTGTAATACCATTGTTAGGTGGTGTATTAACTAGGATGTTTGTAACTAAAAAACATGGATTGAGTTATTTCCAAGATAAATTTATTCCAAAATTTGGAAATATAACCATAGTTGGATTACTTTTAACTCTTGTTATAATATTTTCTTTCCAAGGAAAGGTAATTTTAGAAAATCCTTTGCATATTGTTTTGATTGCTATACCATTAATTATTCAAACATTCTTAATATTTTTTATAGCATATCTAGCTAGTAAGGTTTTAAAATTACCTCACAATATAGCAGCCCCTGCTGGAATGATTGGAGCCTCTAATTTTTTTGAGTTAGCTGTTGCTGTAGCTATTTCTCTATTTGGTGCACAAAGCCCTGTTGCCTTGGCAACTATAGTAGGAGTACTAGTTGAAGTTCCAGTTATGTTAACCCTTGTTAAGATTGCAAATAATACTAAAGGATGGTTTAAAAATGAGTAAAACTAAAGTAGCTTTCATATGTGTTCACAATTCTTGTCGTAGTCAAATAGCCGAGGCATTAGGTAAATATTATGCATCAGATGTATTTGAGAGTTATTCTGCAGGAACAGAAACAAAACCCCAGATCAATCAAGATGCAGTTAGATTAATGAAAGAAATCTATAACATTGATATGGAAGAAACTCAGAAATCAAAATTGATTACTGAATTACCTCCAATTGATGTAGTAGTTACAATGGGATGTAATGTTAATTGTCCCTATTTACCTTGCAAAGAAAAAGAAGATTGGGGATTAGATGATCCTAGTGGTAAATCTGATGAAGAGTTTAAGAAAACTATTTCTATAATTGATAAAAAAATTAAAGAATTAAAAGAAAGATTAAGCTAATAATAAAATTATTAGAGATTATTAACTCAGGTGTTTAAGTCGTTTAACCAATGACTTGTGCACCTGAGTTTATTTAAGCAGGTGTATTAAGGTATCATCTCTAAGTACACAAATAGTTTTTAAGCTTAACTTAGATTCATGAGTTATGTTGATTACTATGAATCACTAGGAACTATATCATAGGAGTATAATAAAAACTCTTCAAACACCTTCCCTTAAATATTAATGCCTACTATATAGATATATGAATTGATATAATCTACTTTTGAAAATTCTTTTATCCTCTATTTTATCAATTTTAATACATTTAACTTATTCACTCAAAATCCATCTTCTTTTTGAGGGAATAATGATTGTACTTAGAATTTGTTAACTATAATCATTACATTTAAATATTTTATCTGATTTTATCACATATTCATTATTTTACTTTCAGAAAGTGTGATATATTTTAAAAGGTAATAGGACTAATAATTAGATTAGTAAATCGAAGATGTATTTGATTTTTGTTTTAGTATAAGTTAGTATCCTATGCTATGGAGTCATCGAAAAAACTATTCTATATATTAAATTGTAAAATAAATTTAAATAATACTTAATATAAATAAATAGATAATAAGGAGGAAGAAATGCCACAAAATAAATACAGAAATATAGATGAATATATATCTAGATTTCCAGTTGAAATACAGAAAAAGCTAAATCAAATTAGAGATATGATTAAAGAATTAGCCCCTGAATCTAGTGAAAAAATAGCTTATCAAATGCCAACATTTTATTTGAATGAGAATCTGGTCCACTTTGCTGCCTATAAATCTCATATTGGATTTTACCCAACTCCTTCTGCAATAGAAGCTTTCAAAGATGAAATTGGAAAATATAAGAACTCTAAAGGCTCCCTTGCCATACCTCTTGATGAACCACTTCCATTAGATTTACTTAGAAAAATGGTTATTTTTAGAGTTAATGAAACAACTAGTGCTCAATATAATGAGCAAATAGGTGGCCAATATAAAGTCAAAAAAGATACAAAGCTTTCAGATGAGAAAATCAGTGAGCTTCTTGAAATATTGAGAATAAGATTTAAAAATAATAAAATTCGACATTATTCATTAGAATGGAGTGATGTTGAAAAAAAACTATTAGACAATAAAGATAAACTCTATTCCCTTCTAGCAATGGAGGAAACGGGTGGAGAACCTGATGTGCTCCAATATAATAGTGAAACCGACAAGTATCTTTTTGTTGACTGTTCAGTTCAATCTCCTGAGGGCAGAAGATCTCTTTGCTATGATAAAGAAGCTCTTGAGTCAAGAAAGAATAATAAACCTAAAGATAGTGCAGTTAATATGGCAACAGAAATGGGAATTGATATTTTAACAGAATCTCAATACAGAGAATTATATAAATATGGTAAGTTTGATACAAAAACATCAAGCTGGATTAAAACTCCTGATAATGTTAGAGCCTTTGGTGGTGCCATCTTTGGTGATTGCCGTTATAACACCGTATTTGTTTATCACAACGGTGCAGAATCATATTACAAAGCTAGAGGTTTTAGAGGCTGTATTCTAATTTAGTTCAATACCCTCTAAATAACTATACATATATTAAGATTTAATATTGAATTATGTATATATTTATCTTACTATTAAGCATCTTATTTTCTTAGGATGCTTAATTTATGTCAATTTTACTAATTATAATATTCACTATATTACTTTTAAACGTATTAAATCCTTTATCGGCTAAAGGAGGAGAGGCTCACGGTCTCGACTTCGCTAAAACCGTATTAGGTTATAAAGATTGGGAAAATCTTCGGGAATGGAATAAAACATTATCTGCAAAAGATCCTCTATTATTTACCATTCAAGTCAAAGATATAATTAGCAGTGCAGCTGCAATTGCAATCGACTACTCAGGAACTGAGGGGAGTCAAAGTAATGATTTCTTCATCCTTGAGAACTATTTTCAAATGGTTCAATTTTGTAGAAACAAAACTGATATTCCTCGCATAGAAGATATGCCAAGTTTAGGCTTTGGAATTATGCATAGAAATTACTGCCATTCTGGATTTTTAGTAGATAGAAGTAGTGCAGAAGATTCTCTTAAAGCTCGTCTATTAGAATCATACCAAGAGAAGAAATTTGGTATTGGTAAAAATAGATCTCTACTTTCTAAAGAAGCTCAGAAGAAAAGATTCTTAAATTCTCCTGGAAGATGGAAAATAGGAAGAACTAAAATACTAGTTCCATCAGTTGCCAATGCTTTTGATTTAAATTTAAAAAGAAGGCCTCAAAGAGAGCTTGCAATCTTTATAGCCACCATAGTCTATTACACTCACCTCCTAGGTGATTACATAGTTGGTGCTCAAGGACCACTTCCTGAATACAGAGAATCAATTGATAGATTTCAAAATGACCTACATAAGGTTCACTGCATTTCATTTAAAAATAAAATTGCAATAAAGAATTTCTTTAACGGCTGTAGTTTTGATGAAAAGAATGAGATAAATGCTCAAAAGACAATTGATAAAATGGGAAGTGTTTTCCCTCGCATCATATGCTCTGAACTTAGAAGAAGAAATTCTAATACCTACCATAAACTCAAAGAAAATAAGAGGGTAGCTATTAAAGAAATTCTTGATAGAGAAAAGATCTCATCATAGAATAAAAAAGCAGAGCACTAAATGACTCTGCTTTTACACTCTATGTTTTACTTAAACTTCTTCACTAACATTAATATTATTCATTTCAAATATCTTTAATCCTTCAATAGTTCCATTGCCTCTGAATTCTAGTGTATCTAAATCTTTTAGAGCCTCTACAACTCTTGTAGCACATTGTCTTCCACCATTGATGAATATTTCCATGATACTGTGATCAATTAATAGTTTAACATCAATAGAATCTCTTTTTTCAAAAGGAATATATATACTATCAAATTTAAGACTTGTCTGAGAGAATAATATTTGACAAATTCCAGAATTATTAGATCTTAATATAATATTTGTTTTAAGATTATCTGATAAATTTAATTTGAAATTAATTTCACTCTGTACAAGTTTAGGATCAATAAACTGTTTAACCTCATTTAAATCAAATGGAGTTCTGCTCTCATCAACAATGAAATCACCTCTAAGATTCTTCATCTCTTCAATTGGTTGTTGAATTAGTTCTTCCTTTTCACTGAGTGTAAATTCTCTAGGGATTGATATAACATTATTCCATCCTTGGTCTTTACTAAAACCTCTTTCAAAAGCTACAACTATTGATCTATTTTTATCATCTTGGAATGTATTAGTAGCATAGAATTGAGCACAATGATCAACAATACCTGATTTCTCAACCTTAAAATCAAGAGTATTTATATCAAAAGTACCTATGTAGTATTCAACTTCATTGTAAGGAGAACCTAATAAAATCCATTTGTCTTGAACTCTAAAGAAGTTAGGACATTCAAATAATTCAATAATTGGTTTAAATTGAATCAACTCTTTTTTATAAGTCCAATTAGTAAGACTTCCATCACTACATTCAAAAAGTAATACAGAAGGAGATTGTTTAACTCCAATTGCAGCCCCTATAACTAGGAAATATCTACCTTCGGCTTGGAATACATAAGGATCTCTCCAATCATTTCTAATCTCAGGAATTCCTTCCATATCAACAGTTAGTGCATCAACTCTTTTTTCTTCAAAGTGCTCAATATTTTCATCAAAAAATACTGCTTTTTGAATGTTTGGAGTATCTTCATTATCATCTGCTACACTTGTATAGAGTACAGTTGGAACGCCTGTTTTACTTATTGCAAGACAACCTGAAAAACAATGTTTTTCATTTAATTCATGTTGAGGATAAAGAGAATCTTTTAGAACTTCATAATTAATAAAATCTTTTGTTCTAGCATGACCCCAATGAAGGTTACCCCAACAATCAGATGTGGGATTGTATTGATAGAAAAGATGATAGTAATTATTGTGATAAATTGTACCATTTGGGTCATTTATCCAATTTTTAGAAGGTCTAAAGTGATAATGTGGGTACGTTGTGCTCATTAATGCCAACTCCTATGTTTGTTTATAATAGTTTAAGGATATTTTTATTCAGCTATAACGATATTGAAGTCGAATAATTTCAAATCATTTAGGTATTTTTTATAGACATTTCTTGTAACAATTATTGTGCTAACAACTGTAAATGGGGCAACAAGTAATCCTGAAGTTTTAGTAATACATTCTTCATCAATGTATAAAATAACTTTTCTAGCTACATTTATCATACTCTGTATGAGTGGTAAATCTTCTGTAGCTCCTGCTAGAAATCCCATGGAGAAATCAATTCCTGAGGGATGCATTACAAAACAATCGGCTCTTAATGTAGAGAGAATAGAATAAGTTGTTGTTCCTGAAAAAGTTCTTGTTTCACGGCTATATAATCCCGCTAAAAGTATATTAGTTAGAGTTTTTGAATCCTTTGTTCGATCAAAGATATCAAGAGAGTTAGTTACAACTGTAAGATATTTCTCATCAATTAAAAGCTTATCTACAATTTGGCAGTTAATTTTACTATTCGTAATTAAAACAACATTACCATTGTGAATTTGATTAGCTGTTGCATTTACTAGAGAAATCTCATCTTTGTTAAGATTTTTGCTACTTCCCTTAATTCTTCTTTCAGCTGGATCAACTATTGATATTTTTCCATAACTTTTTTCTATGTAATGTAACTCTGATAGCTTTGTTAAATCACGTCTAACTGTAGCCTCAGCAACCTGAATCTTATCACTTATATCTTTAACATTTAATTCACAATCAATTTTTAAAAGTGATAATATCTGTTTTTGTCTATTACTTATTTCTTCTCTTTCCATGAAAACAGATTAAATTACAAAGTTTAAAAAGTCAAGAAAATAATCAAAATAATCATATAATTATATATTTGTTATGATTATTGTGATTATTTTTAGTGATTTATTGAAAATTTTACTTGCATTATTGAAAAATCCATTGTATTGTTGGTTTGTTGATTTAAAGTATTTTACAAAAAGGAGTCAAATATGAAAAAATTATTGAGTATTTTAGCAATATCTCTAATAGCATTAAGTTTACCTTTGTTCGCAAGTGGTAATAGTGAAAAGACAGATGAAAAACAAACAATTAACGTTTGGACCCAAGCCTCAGCTGATTCAAGTGAAGGCAAAATGTTCCAAAAGGTTATTGATGAATACAATGCAGAGCACAGTGATGGATATCAAGTTGTAGTACAGAATATTACAAGAGCTGGAGCTGGTTCAGGTTATATCGATAAATTGAATGCAGCACTAACATCAGATAGTATGCCTGAAATCTTCACACTTGATGGACCAGATGTTGCATCTTATGCAGACAGTGGTGTTATCCAACCTGTTGAAAGTGTTGTTCCACAATCATTTATTGATGGATTTACATCAAGTATTAGACAACAAGGTACATTTGAAGATGATTTCTATGCACTAGGTTATGCAGATAGTGGTGTAGCAATTTTCTACAATAATGACATTATCAAATACCTACCTGAAAACATTAAAGCCTTAATTCCTAGTGCTGATGAAGATTGGACTTGGGCTGATATGCTAGAGGTTAGCCGTGGTATTCAAGCTCTTAAGAGTAATCCTGATACCATGGATATCCCAGCAATAAAGAACATGAAAGTAGCTTGTGATTGGACAACTAGTGATATCACAAAAGGTGCTTATGAAACAGGAACTTACTTCCTAACTCCTTTACTATGGGCAAATGGTGGTTCATTAATTAGTCCTGATGGATTAACTCTCGATGGCTATTTCAACAGTGAAGAAAATATTGATGCACTTTCAATTATGGGTACATTCTTTAAAGAAGGACTTGTAATTCCAACTGAACCTCTTAAAGCATTCTACACAGGACAAGCTGGTATGTGTATTGCAGGTTTCTGGTTTATCACAGAAATCACAGCTAACTATCCAGATTTAAACTACTCAACAGTTCGTTATCCAAAAGTAGATAAATCATATGATGGTCTTTATACTCCATCAGGATCTTGGGCATTCGTATGTAGTAGTTCAGTAGATTTATCAACTGACTATGGTAAAGCAGTAGGAGAGGTTCTTCAGAAATTAACAAATGATGAATCATCTGCTCTTTATTATGAATTAAACGGATCTGTTCCAACACGTGTTAATACAGTTTCAGTTATCAATGAAAATTCAGCAGATGCAAGAGCTAATGAGGCTTGGCATGTAATTGCTTATGAAGTTGCAAATACTAACCACGCTCGTCCTATCACAAAGGGATATCCTGTTTTATCAGAACTATGGGCTAAAGATGTAGTACTAGCAATTGGACAATCTCAAACTAATGATAAAGAAGAAATTAGAACAATTGTTAATAAAGCAATGAATAAAATTCAAAAAGAATATGATCGTTTTTAATTAATGAAATTATTTTAATGAGATAGGGCCGTTTTTAGCGGCCCTTTACAAAAAGAGGGAGAATTGTATGAGTATCTCAAATAAAAGAAATGATATGATTGTGGGTTATCTTTTTATCCTACCTGCACTTATATTGCTATTTTTATTTATCATATGGCCTATGGCTTCTGCTGTAACCTATAGTTTTACAGACTATTTCTTACTAAAACCTGGACAACAAAAATTTATTGGATTAGAAAATTATAAGAGAATATTTAGTGATGAACAGGTATTAAAGAGTTTTCTAAATACTTGCCACTTTGTATTTATGGTAGTTCCTATTCAACTTGCAATTGCTTTAGCTCTTGCTCTAATTATTAATAAGAAATTTAGAGGTAATGGTTTTTATAGAGTTGCATATTTTTCTCCTGCTATACTTTCATTAGTTGTTGTTTCAATACTTTGGTCTAGTTTATTAAATCCAACTTCAGGTCTTGTTAATATTCTTATTATGAAATTAGGTGGCAATCAACAACCTTTTTTAACAAGTGTATCTCAGGCTATGAACTCAATTGTATTAATATCAGCATATTCAAGTTGCGGTTATCAAATGTTAATATTCTTAGCTGGACTTAAAAATATTGATCAGAGTATGTATGAGGCAGCTACAATTGATGGAGCTGGAAAGTGGAAACAATTTACAAAGATTACCTTACCTGCACTACAAGCAATTATGGTTTATCAATTGATTACAATCGTTATTCAAGCATTTAAGTTAATTGTACAACCTATGGTTATGACCGGTGGTGGTCCTGATTATAGTACTCTTACTATACTTCAATTTATTTATGAAGAAGGATTTAGACATAGATATATTGGTTACGCAAGTGCAGTAACCGTAGTATTTACAATCTTCTTAGTTGTTGTTTCTTTAATTATAAGGAGGATTTTACCAGATGAGTCCAAATAGAAAAAAACTTAATAGCATTTTATTTTATATAGGTATAACCTTACTAGCAATTCTCTTTTTAATTCCAACAGAATGGATGATTGTATCATCATTTAAAACAGAGGCAAGTATTTATACTGATATGAATAGCTTCATGGCCTTTATACCACATAATGTAACAATTATCTCATACACCCAATTATTAGAGTTTTATAATATCTTTAGAAATATTATTAACTCAATGATGTATGCAAGTATAATGGTAATACTTGGTTTAATCGTTAATAGTTTTGCAGGATATTCTCTTGCAATGTATGATTATCCAGGTAAAAAAATAATATTCTTATTTATCATTGCAATGATGATTGTTCCTATTGAAGCTATTATTTTACCTATGTATCTTGTAGTTCATGATTTACATCTATTAAACACAGTCCCAGGTTATATCCTTCCATTTGTTGCAAATGTAATGAACATATTCCTTTTTAGACAAACTTTTATCACCTACCCAAAAGAACTAGTAGAGGCTGGTAAAATTGATGGTATTTCATCCTTTAAATTTTTCTTCAAAGTTGTTATTCCAACAAGTGTATCTATTTATGTAACAGTTGGTGTATTAACTTTCCTAGCATCTTGGAATGATTTCCTATGGCCTGTAATGGCATTAACAAAACAGAAAATGATGCCTATTCAAGTTGCACTTAATGCAATTTTCAGCGATAGGGATCATATATTTACTAACCACACAATGGCAGCCCTAACTATTGCAAGTATTCCTGTAATAATTATCTACAGTATATTCCAAAATTATATTGTTGAGGGTTCTGTTAGAACTGGTATTAAATAAAGAAATTTAGATTGAGTAATTGAGTTTCCGTGATATTGTATATATATATTCATGGTTTAACTTGTAAGAGAGGTAATAAAAATGGCAAAAATAGTTGGTTTAGGTGAATTGTTGATTGATTTTATTCAAAGTGGTATTTCGGAAAATGGTAATCCAATCTATGAAGCAAATCCTGGTGGTGCACCTTGTAATTTTTTAGCAATGGCTCAAAAACTAGGTTCTTCAGCACATTTTATCGGAAAAGTTGGAAACGATAATTTTGGTAATCAATTAGAGGCAACACTTGATGAGGCTGGAATTAATACAACTAGTTTAGTTAAAAGTGAAACTGAACCAACAACACTTGCTTTTGTTCATCATGATGAGTGTGGCGATAGAAGTTTTACATTCTATAGAAAAAATGGTGCAGATGCAGCTCTTTGTGAAGATGATGTAAAAGAAAGTGTATTTGATGAGACCTCATTATTCCATTTTGGAACACTTTCAATGACCAATGAAATCTGTAGAGCTGCAACACTTAAAGCTATTAAGATTGCAAAGAAAAAGAATATTTTGATTTCCTTTGATCCTAATCTTAGAGAAAAACTATGGGATGATCTCTCTAGTGCAAGAGAGGCTTTTGTTGAAGGCTTTAATGTTTGTAATATCCTAAAAATTGCAGATAATGAACTACAATGGTTTACTGGCATTGATAATCTAGATGAAGCTATTATTAGCTTTAGAGAAAAGTACCCAATTGATTTGATACTATTAACCTTGGGTAAAGATGGTAGTAGAGCATATTATAAAGATATTGTTGCATTTGCTCCTACATTCTTGAGTTTAAAAGCAGTTGATACTACAGGAGCTGGTGATTCATTTATGGGAAGTGCTATAACTAAAATACTTAGCTATGGTCTTGAGAATTTAAATATTGATAATCTTAGTGAAACATTGAGATTTGCTAATGCTGCAGCATCTCTTGTTGCAAGTAGAAAAGGTGTTATTAAATCTCTTCCTAGTTTAGAAGAAATTGAAGAATTAGAGAAAACAATAGAATAGATTTTATAAAACTTAGTGATACTGTAAAAGATTTTCTTTTACAGTATCTTAATTTAGATATATTTAATTTTTATTATAGAATAGACAATCTAAGTCTATTCTCCCCAGTTATTTAATTTAACACTATCATCAAACCAATATTCATTTATTAAAGGAATGATATCAAATTCAATAACCTCATTCATCCATTCCTTACTAATTCTATCCTGAGATGTGAAATAACTGTGGCCAATACAAAATCCAAGACCAAGGTTTTTATCTTCCTCAATCTCTATATTAAGTGCTTTAATACACTCTATTAATTCATCAAATTTAGGATTCTTGAATTTACTTTGATAGCTTTTAAACTCTTTGCTATCAAAACCTGGATACATTTCAAAGAAACTAAACCTTCTTCTAAGGGTGTAATCAATCTTAGATAGAGTCCTATCTGCTGTATTCATCATCCCAATAATGTAGAGATTCTTTGGAACAGTGAATGGCATTCCACTGTAGGCAAGAGTTGCTTTAGTACCTCTATATTCCTTTTCCATTAGCATACAAACCTCTCCAAAGATCTTTCTCATATTTCCTCTATTGATTTCATCAATAATAAAGAAATATGGTTCATTTGGATTATTAAGAGCCTTAGAACAGAATCTATAGAAAATACCTTTTTTCATTTCTCTACTATCATCTTGAACCCTAAAGTTTAATATAAAATCTTCATAGCTATAGTTTTGATGGAATTGAACTAATTCAATATGAGAATCATCTTTTTTTCCTATCATAACATAGGCAAGTCGCTTTGCCGAGAAAGTCTTTCCCACTCCAGCTGCTCCCTGTAATATTATATTCATCTTGTGTTTTAATAGTGAAATTAATAAATCCAGTCTTCCTGAATCCATATAAACTTCTCTTAGAAAATCATCCTTAGAATAAAGTTGTATTCCATTATTCTTTTCAATAGGATTTAACTCTCTAATTAAATCAATGATAAATTCTCCCTCGGCATTAGTTAATTTAAAGAGTGTACCAAGAGGATTAGTAAAATACTCCATGTTCTTTAATTCAATACTATTTTTTAGAGTTGAATAATCTATAGGTTTATTTAATCCCTCAATCTTTTTAAGATATAAATACTCATCATCACTTGCTTTAGTAATTTGTGCAATTGCTACAATTTGTTTACTAGGGGACGATTCATAGCAGATGATTATATCATCTACCTTTGAATCTAGAAAGTTTTGAAATATTTTTCTTCTCTTTCCATTTTCTGTATATAATGAAATCTTTTGTTCTTCTCCAGCTCTCTTATCATCAAAACTCCAATAGAGTGGATTAACATTTAATAACCAAAATGATGGGTTTTTAATGTTATTTTGATACAATGTATCAAGATCTAAATCAAAATATGGTGATAGAACTAAATCTTGAAAAAGAGCTAAGTCAGTCTCAGGAACCTTAACACAGGTAGAACTAATATTAGGAGTCCACCATTTTTTAATACTTGAGTAAGTCTTTAAATCTTTAGCACTAGCAATTTCAACGTAGCTTCTTTGAATCCATTTGTGTCCTTCTTTTGAACTCTTAGTAGCTTTATTAGTAGAAAATTGACCAATTAGTCTAACCTTATCATCATAGGTTAAATAAAAATAATCACCTTTTTTGATTTTAAGAGAAAAAGCATCGCTTTGAGTTAATCGAGTAGGGCCAACTGCCTTAAGTTTAGAATCAATAATGACTCGTGATTTATAAACATTATCTTCTAGTTCCCGATCGCTAAAATCTTTACTACTTAAATTTATCTTCCAAATAGATGGACTCATATTTTCAAATAGATTTATATTTGATAAATCTATTTTATCAAGAGCCTCATTAAGATTTTCTTTTAATTTAAAGATATAGCTCTTTGTCTTATTATCATCTACTTCTACCTCATCATAAATAATCTTTAGTAAATCAGTTATATTATCACTTTGAGTATTAATATCAAGATTTAGTTTTTCAACAATATGAGAGGCAAGAGATTCTGATTCTGAAATGTAATATATTTCAGATTCCCCATATTTAACAGATAATTCGTAGCCTGAAACCTCTTTGCCAAAGTCCTTTATTCTCTTCATTATTTTAAGAGAACTTTCATTGAATATAAAAGGATCATTTAATAGTTCATACCACATCTCCATGCTGATACTATAGGCCTCATTAACACATTCAATGCAACTATACATTGAATAAATGTAGTAACCAAAATCAGTTGTTAATGTAGTAAGATATTTATCATCATAGCAATCATCAGTTAAAACAGAATCAAGCATAATCCTTAGTTCAGGATCCTTAAGCAAAAGATTGTGAATTCTATCATAGAATTTAAAACCTTCAATTAAAGTATTAGGATTGCTTGAATTTTCACTCTCAAAAACAGAGCCTAGTTTCTTTGCAACCTTGTCGAATACAGGACTTTTAAAAATATAATATTTATCAGGATAGCGTAACCATAGATATATACTAATAGCATTAGTACTTTGATAATCATCAATCCAGGTACCATCATCGAATTCTCTTCTAAGTTTTTCAGAATTTAGTTGAAATGATGTTATTCTCTTTGCAAGTGGAATTGATTCATCATAAAGATTCTCAAACATAGCTTTGGTTTCTCTTTCAGCTAATTTGGCAAAGTTAATTATCATGCCAGCTGAAAAATTGTGCATAGAAAATAATAGGATTCCACATTTATCTAGAGATTTTTTCAACATAGTTGCAAAATTCTCTGCATCAGGATCCCAATTGTTTTGGAAATGCTTAATAGCTTCCCACTTAAAATGTTCTAGAGGCCAAACCTTAGATGGAAAATCTTTTTTGTAGCATAATAGTATTCTATTAAATTTCTCTATATCAATCACACTTACCATCCTTAATGTAAATTACAGGTACATTATATAATAAAAACTAATATAAAAAAATAAGAATACCTATTCAATATATAGTGTATAAAAATTGAGATTGTGGAATAAATATAAAAAAAATGGTCATTTTATGCATAAATAGGTGACAAGTTGTCAATCTTGTAAAAAATTGTGTAATATTTATATAATTTTTTGAATAAATTTTGTATATTTTATTCAAAAATAAAAAAATAAATTTTTATTTATAATATTTATTATAAATATATTGGATATTACGTGACTATTAAAACTAAAAAGATGATAAAACAAGCTCTGATACTTGCAATACCCCTTATAATATTATGGGTTCTTTTATTAATTAATAATAATAAATTACAAGAAGAAAATTTCAAAGAGAAAGTTATCTCAGAGAATGTTATAAATAATGATAATACAGCCTTTTTAGTATCGAGTTTTGTTATAAACTTAATCGACAGTTCCAAAATCTTTAGTGATAATGATGCCATAAAACAATATCTTGCTAATTCTAATGTTGAGACTGAAATAGAGCTTAAGAAAAAAATTCACCCATAGAGTAGTTGATGAAACTGAAATATCAAAACTAGCACTCTATGATTATAAATACAATAAAGTACATTCAGTTGAATCATCCTATTTCAATATGATTAATAGTGATACCTCACCCTTTGATGGTAGTGATTCCTCACTCTATTCTGATTATGATTCAAATAGTATGAATGTCTTTTTATCATCACTTAGCATTGAAGATTTAATTAATCAGAATCCAAAAATGCCAATGTATTATAATATGTATGACTCATCAATGGATAAAATGGTTGATTCAAATATTGCTAAAATTGAATTCTCTGTTCCTATCTTCAATAGTGATTGCACACTTAGAGCCAATCTTGCAGTTGAATATGATGCAAATAATCTTTTAGAAATACTAATGAAATATTCAGCGATTGAGAATAAACAATCTCATCTTCTAGTCTTAGTTGAAAATGATGAGGGTGAATATGAGATTAATAGTAGAACTTGCATGGAGGAGAGAAACACCTGTGTTGATTGTGATAAAATAGAGAATGAATTATTAGAGATGAGTAAAACCTCTGATGTTGGTTATATAATACAGCAAAATCAACTATTTACCTATTATAATGTTCTCTCTAAAGTCGATAGTGTTAATATATTAGGTAATCAAAAATGGGTAGTTGTTAATAATTTTGATATAAAACAAATCTACTCCCTAAGAAATCTATTGATAAATACACTTGAATCAAATCATGGCTCAGTTGTAATCATAATATTGTTATTCTCTCTAATTGCTTCTTATTTCCTAAATAAAATTAGAAATAATGAGGATGAGATAAATCTAGCTAGAATGGTAGCTGTAACTACAAATGATTCAGTTTTCATTTTAGATCATAAATTAAGAATGACCTTTGTTAATAAATCCTTTGAAAGACTCCTAGGTTATAATTCAAAAGATCTACTTGGTGCCTCAATTATATCAGTCAATGTGGATGTTAATAATCCATTGATGAATAAAGAGACCTGGAAGAGTATAGTTGATGATAGAACCTGGTCTGATGATATATGGGTCCAAAAGATAAATGGATTATATTTCCCAACTCGAGTAAGTATATATGCTACAGACAATAATGGCAGTGAAAAACAATTCATTGGTATTATATCAGATCTAACATTAAATGATTCAAATAGTATTCCAAAAGATAATTCAGAGCGCTGTAATAGTAAAATAATACATGACATATTATCAAAGAACATTATAAAAAATCATAAATATGCTCTTCTCTACATTGGTATAGAAAACCATAGAGACCTTGTAGACATCTTTGCAACTGAGAAAGTTGATATAATTGATACCATTGTATCAATTCTTCATCCTCACATAGGTAGTACAGGCATTATTGCTAAGACTGGAGAATATATTATCAATGTTTTAGTAAACCTGGATAATATTGAAGAGAGTGAATCAGTATATGTTAAAAAAATACATGATTTATTATCAAAGAGTGTAAAATGTGGAAAACAAGACATCTTCTTTAAGATAAATACAGGAATCTCACTCTATCCATATGATACTGAAGATGTTGGAAAACTATTTAAGAATTCCTTTGTGTCCTATGAGTGGAATAGCCTAATTGGAACATCAGATTTCTCTATTTTTAATCAATCAATGAATGAAGATATTAATAGAGAGAAACTTATTGTTTCCCACCTTCGTCATGCATTAGAGAGAAATGAATTCTTCATGAATTATCAACCACAGGTTGATATTCAAAAGGGATGTGTTGTTGGAATAGAGGCATTAATAAGATGGAAGAGTGATAGCCTTGGTTATATATCTCCAGCTGAATTCATACCAATAGCTGAAAAGAACCATTTAATGAGTGATTTAGGAAAATGGATTATTGAGAGAGTTTGTTCAGATTTAAAACATATCTACTCTAATCTAATTGTAGATTATTCTTCATTTAGATGTGCCATTAATGTATCTGCTAAACAATTAGATAGTGAAGATTTCTTAGAGCATTTCTATAGAGCAATCAAAGCAAATGATTTGAAATATGAAAATATTGAAATTGAAATAACTGAGAACTCTTTCTTAGATCAGATTGAGAGAACAAAACCTATTTTAGATGATATTAGTAGTCGTGGAATCACCATTGCCATTGATGACTTTGGAACAGGATATTCATCTCTTTCATACCTTAATAGAATACCAATTGATAAGATTAAAATTGACCGTGGTTTTATTAAAGACTATCCTCACAAAGATGATGGCAAACTTACTACCTTCCTTGTGAAAATGAGTAAAACACTTAAGAAAGAAGTATTAACAGAAGGCTCTGAAACAAAAGAACAGACAGCTTTCTTAAAAAACATTGGTTGCCAATTTATTCAAGGATATTATTATAGTAAACCTCTTTCAATCGATGAAACAATAGAGTTTATAAACACATTTGATTTTGAAAAGTTCTAAAATAATTAGTACTACTGAGTATTTTATGAAGAATTTTGCAAATATAAAGAATAATTATCGTTTCAAAAAGTAAGTTAATACAATAAATTCATTAATTAGTAATTATTTGACATAAATCATATTTATGTTATTTTATTGACAAAAATATATTTAGTTATGAATATAAAATGACATTAAATTATAAAATGCACTTTTAAAAAATGGTGCAAATCGATTAAAAATATGTATATTTATTCCCTTTTCTTGTAAATAAAAATAGGACAAGTTTATATTATATGATATAGTTATAACAAGTTGTTTATTTTTTAAGAGAGGTTTAGGTGACTAGTAAAAACAGGAACTTATTGACTAAATTTGCGTTTATTGCACTTATTTTTTTGTTACTCTGGATGATGATTTTTGTTAACTTTCGGTTAATTCAAAAAAAACATTTTGTCAGTAATTTGAATTTTGAGAATGAAATGTGTGCCAAAAATACTAGTTTTTTAATATCAAATTATATTGAAAAAATTAGTGAAAATGCAAAAGTTCTCGGTGATTCTGAATATTTATATACACTTAGAGTGAAACCGAGTAAGAGTAGTGAAGATAATGTATTAGACATGTTTGAAAAATACATTAATAATAAGAAGAATTACCAAAGAATTAGATTTTTTGATTATGAAAATGAGAAGGTATTAGAGACTGAGAAGATTTCTAATCAATTAACAAAGAAATCTACTACGTCCTTTGATAATTTAGCTACATCTATTTTTAGTAATTTAAAAACAATTGAAAATGATAGTAATTTAGTAATATCAAGATTGTTCTTTGATCAATTAGATATTAATTTTAGTGAGCCTAATACTTCCTATTTAAGAATTTATACTCCCATAATTCATGATGAGGTTTTAAGTGGTGTTATTGAAGTAGATTATGATGCAGATGAAATCATCAGCGTTATCAATAATTATACTACGGAGGGAGAGGGTGGTAGATTAAATCTATTAATATTTGATGGTGATAATTCTTCAATTACTCATAATTACCAATTCAATAGTGCTCCCCAAATAGAACTTGATAAATGGGATTTAGAAAATCTTCTTTCAAGTGAAATTAATTCTAAATCCTACGGAACCATTAAAAGTGGTGATTATATAATCACATATTTTAATCTATTTGCCACATCTAGTGGATTTAATCTCAACGGAAATGAAAAATGGGTTGTAGTTAATTCTTTTAATGTAAATAAAATGTTTCCTCTTCTGCCATTATCACTATCTACCTTTGTTTTCTCTCTCTATGGCTTATCGCTTATACTATTAATTATATTAGCACTAATTATTGCCCTAATATTAAACTGTTTAAAAGTTAAAGATGATGAACTTAGTATTAGTAGTGAAATTGCTAAAACTACAAATGATGCAGTCATTATGTATAATAAAGACTATGGTTTTACATATACCAACGATTCCTTTACTAAGATAACAGGCTATAGCAAACTTGAATCAAAAGGAAAAACCTATAACTTCCTATTCTCTGTTGTAAATAATATTGATAGTAGAGTTGAAATTGCTTCGGCCCTTGATAAAAAGGGTAGTTGGAAAGGCATTATTTGGAGTGATAAGAAAAATGGTTTAACCTATCCACTTAAACTAAGTGTCTTTAGAATGAATGATAACTGCTATATAAATCAACAATATATAGGAATCTTTGCAGATTTTACAAATACACAATTTATTGATAGAGAAGAGTCAACATCACTTAATTATCTTAAGAACATTAGAAATGAAGTAATAGTAAATATGATAAGTTCTAGCGTAGCTACAGGAATGGATCATTTCCTATTACTATATATTAGTATAGAAAATTACAATTTCTTGATGGATTTATTTAATATTAATGATGATGATCTGTTACAAACATTTGTATCATTAATCAAACCTGTTGTTCACCAAGATGATATAATTGCTAAAATTGGGATAAATCAACTATGTGTTATGATCAATCTTGATTATGTTGATGAACCACTTTCTCTCTATCTAGAAAGATTTAATGAGGAAATCTCACAGATTATACACATTAATTCTAAGGAAATCTTTTATAAAACAAAAATTGGTTCATCTGTATATCCCACCGATACAAAAGACATCTCATTACTATTCCATAATTCATTAATAGCCCATGAGTGGACTAATATGAATAATGATTCAAATCTCTCTCTCTATAATAATGAGATGAGAGAGCAATTATATAGTGAGAAAAAAGTATTTAGAAACCTTAAAAAAGCCATCGATAGAGGTGAATTATACATGGTTTATCAACCTCAGGTTGATTTAAAAACAAATAAAGTTAGTGGAATGGAAGCCCTCCTTAGATGGGATAGCGCAGAGCTTGGCTCTATATCACCAGCTCTATTTATACCAATTGCTGAAAAACACCATATGATGATTTATCTTGGTAAATGGATTATTGAGAGAGTTTGTAGCGATCTTTCCTATATGCTGCCATTGATAGATAATAGTGAATATCTAAGATGTGCTATTAATATATCAACAATGCAATTTGATGATTCACAATTTTTAAATCATTTTTATGAGAGTATCGGTAAAAATAATTTAAGCTATTCAAACATTGAAATAGAGATTACTGAGAATGTATTTATAACTCAAATGAGCCGTATAAACACAATACTCTGTGATATAAGAGACAAGGGAATTAGTATTGCAATTGATGACTTTGGAACAGGCTATTCATCTTTCTTGTATCTTAATAAAATACCAATTGATAAAATTAAGATAGATCGAGCCTTCATCAAAGATTATCCTCAAGAAGAAAATGGAGGACTTGCTAGTATGCTTGTTAAGATGAGTAAAAGCTTAAACAAGGCCGTACTAACTGAAGGAGCTGAAAGCGAAGCGCAAATCAGATTCCTTAAGAAAATTGGTTGTGAAACAGTACAAGGCTATTATTTTAGTAAGCCTCTACTCCTTGAAGAGTTTATTGATTTTGCAAACACACACGATATGGAGAGAGCCTAGACTCTATTCAAGGACAATACCTTCTCCATCAAATAGGAATAAGTTATCTATCTGTATTACATCTCTTAAGTATTCTGATAGATTCTTATTCTGTGCTTTTAATTCATAACCAATTGCACCTACAAAGTGTGTTTCCACATCATCATCATCGGTGATAGTTAAATCCCAATCACGACCATCCTTTACAACGACACTCTTAAATAAAGGAGTAAAAATGGATTCAAAAAGAGAAAATATTTCTTCACTGACATCATCACTTATACTAAATTGCTCATATCTTATTTGAGTCTTTTTAGCATATTTTAATCCTGATATATATTCACTAAACCAGATTCTGCCCTGTTTATTGATTGTAAGTCTTTGTTCGATAATCTCTTTCATTGGTGCTTTGCTAAATTGAAAGTTATCGACAATCAGTGTAATTTTTCTAATTCCCATAATTAAATACTCCTTTTTATATTTATTAGATTACTAAGCCTATTAATAGTATAGAGCACAAATATTAATTAGCAAGCAATAAAAATGGCTATTTGTAATTAAGTATGTTATTTTAAACTTAATAGTGTATTTAATTTTTCAAAAAGATGAATGTATTTATTTTTATTTACCAATAATATATAGTTAATAAAATACAGAGCAATTAGGGGATTATTATTTTGAATTATAGTGAAGATGGGTTAAAAGATTATCATAGAAGGTATTTCTTTGTAACAGCAATAGTTATTTTTTTAATATCCGTATCAATTTTTTCATATTATGAGTTCAATCAACGATCATCTGATATAGAAGATTTAAGACAATCTGAAATACAGGTTGTAAATATTACAGATATTACTCTAACAAATGATCTTAAATTAGTTACAAGTGATTTACAGTATCTTCACAATGCTTTTAAAGAAAGCCTAATTAATAATAAAGACTATGACTCTATTGCAAGTAATTGGTTAGAGTTTTCAAAACAAAGAAAACTATATGATCAAATAAGATATATTTCATTTGATGGTGATGAACAAATAAGAATCAATAAAAATCCTGATGCCTCCTATACAATAGTAGCTAAAGAAGATTTACAAAATAAAGCTGATAGATATTATTTTAGCTCCTCTCTATTATTAGATGATGGAGAAATCTATCTCTCTCCACTTGATTTAAATGTTGAGAATGGAGTTGTAGAGATACCATATAAACCAATGCTAAGATTATTAATGCCAGTATTTGATGGAGAAAATATCTCAGGTGTTATTGTATTAAACTATCTTGCAGGAGATCTATTAAATAGTCTTAGAACTATTTCAAAAGGCTCTGTTGGTAATGTTTCTCTATTAAACAGTGATGGCTATTATTTATCATCAGAAAATTCTTCAAAAGAATGGGGATTCATGTTTGATAAAGTTAATGAAACCTACAAAGTTGATTTTCCAGATGCTTGGGAGAGAATGGTTAAGGGTGAAGAAGAAATACTAAATAGTAGTGGTTACTTCTTCTCTCATCAAGTAAATATCTCTTCAATCTTTGAAACAGGAATAGATGCAAAAATTAATGGTGATGATCACTATTGGGTAGTTGTATCAATCATCCCAAGAGATAGTGCAAATGACTATTATTTCTATGATAACTCTTTTGATTTACTTCTTGATATTATAACTAAGAACTATTTGATGTATATTTTATTATTTATATTATCTGTAGTAATTGGATTCTTTGTTTTCCTAAATAATAGATATCATACAAGGATAAAGAACTTCTCAAGATATGATAGTCTAACTAGTATCTATAATAGAGGTTATGGAATGAACCTTATTGGAAAACTCTTTAATCCTGACAATCGTAAAGGTTTCCCAGTATCCCTTTGTTATTTAGATATTAATGGATTAAAACAAGTAAATGATAATTTAGGCCACCATAAGGGCTCTGAATTAATTATAAGCGTAGCTTCGGTAATTAGAAAAACAATAGGAAAAGATGATTATGTAATTCGTCTAGGCGGTGATGAACTTATCATTGTATTCAAATCTAAAACAAGAGATGAAGCTGAATTAGTTTGGTCTGATATTATAAAACAATATAGAGAAATAAATGAGAGTGAAAAACGCCCTTATATAATAAGTGTTTCTCATGGAATTGCCCAATTTGAAAGAGAGAGTGATATAAACACTGATGAGGCAATTAACATAGTTGATGAACTTATGTATGAAGAAAAACAGAGAATTAAAAAAGATCTTAAATCTGTTTTAAGATAAAACTAAAGAGAGATTCTAGCAATTAGAATCTCTCTATCAATCACCTACTTAATGATGCTTTTAACAAAGTTCTTTAAGTCCTCAATGTCGGCCTCATTAGGTCTGTTTTTATTAAATATCTTGAATTGCCCTTTACAATGCCATTCTTTTTCTGAAAGAGTTAATCCTTTTTGATCAGTTAATTTCTTTATATTCTTATAAGAAGAAGTTTTCATAGCAGCTGATGAGATGTTAACAATTTGACCAATATTCTTTGTATTATCTTCTATAAATTTCTTAACACTATTATCAACACCTGCGGCATAGATACTATTACATAGAAATAGAATATCTACATCTTCTTTTAATTCATTATCAACACTTAATGCTTCAACCCCACAAACCTCTGCAATTCCTTGAGCAAGAGCCTTTGTATTACCAGTTTTTGTATAATACCTAATAGCAATTTTCATAAAAATCTTTCTCCTTTTATTATTGTATATATATAGTATTACTCTATTAGTCTAATAAGTAAAGAGCAATATTTTTCTGTATAGAAAGAACTTATATAAATTGATTTTTACTAAAATGTATTATTTTTACTCTAAATATTTCCCTTTAAATTAATTAAATTTTAATAATTAATTTATTAGTTAAGTTTCCCTAATTTTCTCAAATAATAATATTTTAAGCCTAATTTAAATCGATAAAAATATATTTATATTGCGCCACCACAGTTCCCTCCTTATAATAAATTTATAAACAAAAGAAGTCATAGGAGAAATAGAGTTAAGTATAATATATTTTAATTGCCTAGATTTCTTTTTTTTGTACAAAACAAAAGCGAAAATGGGGTTGTGTATGAGTAAAAATACGCCTATGTATGAGGATCATATTAGGTTAGGAGGGAAGATTGTTGATTTTGCTGGATATAATTTACCAGTACAATATTCTTCAATAATTAAAGAACACCTTAGTGTTCGGCAAGATGTAGGCTTATTTGATGTATCTCACATGGGCGAGATACTCATAGAAGGTGAGTGCAGAAAATTTGTCAATTATTTAGTATGTAACGATGTATCCACATTGAAGGTTGGAAGAATAAAATATTCTCCAATGCTTAATGAAGAAGGGGGGATCATCGATGACCTATTAATATATGCACTTAGTGAGAAAAAATTCCTACTAATAGTTAATGCTTCAAACCGTGAAAAAGACTATGAGTGGATTCTCTCTCATAAAAAATACAGAGTACACATAAGTGATGTTGGAGATTCTTATTCTCAAATAGCACTACAAGGTCCCAATGCTAAAAAACATTTATTAAAATATGTAAATGAAGAAATTCTTCCTAAAAAATACTATAGCTTTAATGAAAACGTTGAAATATTATCTCATAAATTCATGGTATCTAGAAACGGCTATACCGGTGAAGATGGATATGAAATATATGGTGATGGAGATTCAATTAGAGAATTGTTTAATCAACTAATTGAAGATGGAGTAGCCCCTTGTGGACTAGGTTGTAGAGACACATTAAGACTTGAGGCAGGAATGCCATTATATGGTCATGAGATGAGTGATAAAATCTCACCCCTAGATACTTCTCTTGAAATGTTCACAAAACTAGATAAAGAAAAATTCATTGGTAAATCTGCCCTCAAGAGTAGAAATAAAGTTCGAGTAGGACTTAAAAACCTTGATGGCGGAATTATTAGAGAAAACATGAGTGTTTATGATGGTTTTGAAAAAGTAGGTTGCACAACAAGTGGTACCTACCTTCCATCTCTAAAGGGCTCATATGCTATGGCAATTATAAGAAAAAAAGTAGCAATTCCAGGTACTCAATTAAGAGTTAAAATTAGAGAAAAATGTACTCCAGTTGAAATCGTTGAACTACCTTTTTACAAAAGAGAGAAATAGATTATTACATTTTATTAATAATCTACACATGATTCATTAATAAAATGTGATATTTAATTCATAAAATATATAGGAGAATTTTATGGAAAATGAATTATTGTTTACTAAAACACATGAGTGGATACAGTGGTTAAATGAAGAAAAAACTGAGGCCTATGTAGGATTAAGTCAATATGCTGCAGATAGCCTTGGTGATATTGTTTATGTGAATATCGAGAATGATGAAACTGAAGTCGGTGAAGTTCTAGGTGATGTTGAATCTGTAAAAGCAGTATCTGATTTATTTTCTCCTTTCACAGGAAAAGTCTCTCTTGTTAATGAAGAAGTCATTAATAGCCCTGAATTAATTAACGTAAAACCTGAGGAAATTTGGATTTGCAAAATTGTTGATATAAAAGAAAGTGATCACCTCCTAAGTAGAGCAGAGTATGATAAAGTTGAAAAGGAGTAGTCTATGAGCTATGTGGCATCTACAAAGGAAGAACAAGCTCAGATGTTAGAGGAAATGGGATATAAAAACATTGAAGAATTATTCAGTGATGTCCCACCCTCTGTTCTCCTAAAAACTCCATTAAATATTAAAGAGGGAGTTAGTGAATTTGAAGTATTGAAAGATATGGAAAAGTTGGCCTCTAAAAATAGATTGTTTAAATCTACATTTAGAGGAGCTGGAAGCTATAAGCACCTAATTCCTGAGGTTGTAAAACACCTAAGCTCAATTAGTGGCTTTGTAACTAGCTATACACCATATCAAGCTGAAATATCACAGGGAATACTTCAAGCAATGTTTGAGTTCCAAAGTGAAATTTGTAATCTATTTGATATGGATGTAAGTAATTCCTCAGTATATGATGGAGCTTCAGCCGTAGCTGAGTCCATGTTAATGAGTGTTACTAGGAAAAAGAGAAAAGTACTCTTTTCTAAATCAATTAATCCAAATGTAAAAGAAGTATTAAAAACCTATGCCTTTGCAAGAGATGTTGAATTAATTGAAGTATCAACAAAAGAGGGTTGTCTTGATACTGATGATTTTCTATCTAAGATGGATGATGGGGTAGCCTCATTAGTCATCCAAAGCCCAAATTATTATGGACTATTTGAAGATGTTGAAGAAATAGTTCAATTAGCACACAGAGAAGGAATTATGTTAGTTGAATCTGTAAATCCACTAACAGCTCCTCTATTAAAATCTCCAGGATCCCTTGGTGTTGATATAGTATGTGGTGAGGCTCAACCTCTAGGACTCGATAGAGCCTTTGGTGGTCCCTATGTTGGTTTTATGGCAACAACTACAGCTAATATGAGAAAAATGCCAGGAAGAATTGTTGGTCAAACCCTTGATAGTGAAAACAAAAAAGCCTACGTATTAACGCTTC
The DNA here is from genome assembly GCA_963678765.2 of Sphaerochaetaceae bacterium. Lineage (GTDB taxonomy): Bacteria > Spirochaetota > Spirochaetia > Sphaerochaetales > Sphaerochaetaceae > Pleomorphochaeta. The sequence goes on from CAXXVM010000008.1 coordinate 77,413, forward strand.
AAGCTAGAGAACAACATATAAGGCGTGAGAGAGCATCATCTAGTATATGTACTAATCAGGCAAACTCAGCTCTCAGATGTGCAATCTATATGGCAGCTATGGGAAAGCAAGGACTAAAAGAAGTTGCTACCCAGTGTCTAAGTAAATCCCATTATGCACTAAATGAAATTATTAAAATTGAAGGATATAGCTGTAAATATAGTGGAGAATTCTTTGATGAGTTTATAATTCATACCCCCTATGATATTGATGAAATAAATAATAGATTAAGGGCCCTAAATATTGAGGGACCATTAAAATTATCTTCATCCTCAATGCTTGTCTGTGTAACAGAGGCACTCTCAAAAGAAGAAATTGATGAGTTTGTTTCTGTATTAAAGGAGGTTTCTAGATGGAGTTAATATTTGAAAAATCAGTTAAGAATCATAGATGTACTCATCTCCCTAAATTAGATGTTCCTCTTTATGAATTAGATAGTAGTGTTGTTCGTGATACCCCATTTGATCTTGTTGAAATTGCAGAAATAGATTTAGTTAGACATTATACAAAACTCAGTAAAGAAAGTTTTGGAGTTGATGATGGATTTTATCCTCTAGGCTCTTGTACTATGAAATATAATCCTAAGATTAATGAAAGTGTAGTAGCATTAAAAGGCTTCACAGATATTAATCCAACAAGCTCTGAGCAAGATGTTCAAGGAGCTATGGAAGTACTTTATGAATGTGAAAAAGCTCTAAATGAAGTTACTGGAATGGATCATATGAGCTTTCAACCAGGGGCAGGTGCCCATGGTGAATTTAGTGGATTATTGATGATTAAAAAATATCACCAAAGCCGTGGTGATTTTAATAGAACTAAAATAATAGTTCCAGATAGTGCCCATGGAACAAATCCAGCAAGTGCTGCAATGAACGGTTTTAGTGTTATTACTATTCCAAGTAAAGAAGGAGTAGTTGATTTAGATGAACTTGATAAAGTATTAGATGATAGTGTAGCAGGCCTTATGCTAACTAATCCTAATACTCTAGGTCTATATGATAAGGGCATCTTAAAAATTACAGAAAAAGTTCATTCAGTAGGTGGTCTTTGTTATTATGATGGTGCCAATCTAAATGCAATCATGGGAATATGTAAACCAGGTGCTATGGGATTTGATTGTATCCATCTAAACCTACATAAAACCTTCTCAACACCTCATGGTGGAGGTGGACCTGGAGTCGGAGCTTGTGGTTGTAAGGACTTCTTATATCCCTATTTATTAAATCCAAGAGTTGTTAAAAATAAAGCCGGTGAATTTGAATTTGAAAATAGTAAATTAAGTGTAGGCAAAGTAACACAGTTTTATGGAAACTTCTTAATTGTAGTTAGAACTTTGACCTATATAAAACATCTAGGATGTAATGGACTAAGAGAAGTTAGTGAGTATGCAGTACTAAATGCAAACTACCTACGCTTTCACCTTAAAGATATCTTTGATGAACCATTTGATAATAATTGCATGCATGAATTTGTATTAGATTTAAGCTCTTATAAAAAGAAATATGGAGTGAGAGCAATAGATATATGTAAGAGGATGATCGACTTTGGAATTCATCCACCTACCATGTATTTCCCATTAATTATTCATGAAGCCCTTATGTTTGAACCAACTGAAACAGAGAGTAAACAAACCCTTGATAAGGTAGTTGAAATATTAAAGGTAATATCAAATGAGGCAAAAGCTGGGACTGTAGATTTAACTAAGGCACCTTTTACTAAGTATTATAAAAGAATGGATGAAGTTAGAGCTGCAAGAGAACCAATTTTGAGATATATACATGAGTGAAAATGCCCTTAGATTAATTAAATATTATGAAAGTCCTGGATATAATCCATATCTAAATTTAGCCATGGAAGAAAAACTAATGGAAACTTATGAAAGTGGAACACTAGTTTTTTATCTTTGGCAAAATAAAGATACTGTTGTTATTGGTAAAAACCAATGTGCATCTGATGAGTGTAATTTATCTCTCATGAATGAAGATAATATTAAACTTGCAAGACGCTCATCTGGCGGCGGCTCTGTTTATCATGATATGGGTAATTTAAATTTTACCTTTATTACTGGTGCAGAATATTTTGATAATAAAAAACAATTGGATGTAGTAATAGAGGCCCTAAATTCATTTGGAATTGAATGTTATTTCAGTGGTAGAAATGATTTATACATTGATGGCTTTAAGATTAGTGGACAGGCTTTTCTGAAAAAAAGAGGAAAAGTCTTACACCATGGAACACTCCTTTTTGATGTAAACATTGAAGACCTTGGAAAATATCTGAAAACAGATAGTGAGAAACTTAAAACCCACGGTGTTCAAAGCCACATTCAAAGAGTCAAAAATATTAAAGACTTTAATAGTAATTTAAGTATTGAGAAAATCAAAAAAGCATTAAAAAAAAGTATTATTAAAACATATAATCTCCCTTTATTAGAATACAAATTACCTAAGGCTGATGAGTCTAAATATAGTTCAGATGAGTGGCTTTATAGAATAAATATTGATGGATTGAGACTTAAAAGACGATTTAGTTATGGCCTCATTGATATCAATCTAGAACTGAAAAATAATATCATAGTCTCTCTTGTTATTAATAGCGATGTAATGGATACCTCATTAATAGATGAGATTAGAGAGCAACTTATTAATAGAGCCTTTGATGAGAGTTTAATTGATTCATTTAGATTAAGTAATGAAAGAATTGCCTCAGATCTTAGAGTTTTGATAGGAGAGAATTTATGTATGACTTAATCATTATTGGTGCAGGACCTGCTGGTTATACAGCTGCACTTGAGGCAAGTTATAGAAATAAGAGTGTGCTACTAATTGAGAAAAATGAATTAGGTGGAACATGCCTTAATGTTGGTTGTATTCCAACAAAATCTCTCCTTAAAAAAAGTGAAGACTATTATAATGCTAGAAAGTCAAAAGACTTTAATATAAATATTAATGATAGTTTTTATAAAAACCTTATGGATGATAAATCATCTGTAGTTGAAAAACAAAAAAAAGGAATCGAATATTTATTAAAAAAAGCAAAAGTTAAATACATTAGAGGAATGGCCACTTTAGTTGATGAGCACTGTGTTAGTGTTGATGGAGTTGAATACAATGGTGAATTTATTCTCCTAGCAACAGGCTCCTCTCCATTAATTCCTAAAATTGATGGAATTGAAAATGCCATATTTAGCGATGAAATACTATCAATGGATTATAGTAAAATAGATGATATAATCATAATTGGTGGTGGCTTTATAGGTGTTGAAATAGCAACTATTTTTACAAATCTTGAAAAGAGAGTAATCATTGTTGAAGCCCAAGATAGATTATTAACTAATATGGATCAAGATGTATCATCATCTGTTAAGAGAGTCTTAAAAAAAGATGGTTGCACTGTTTTATTAAATTCAAAAGTAACTAAAATTGAGAAAGATGGAATCTACATTGATGATAAAAAAATTGAAGCTTCAACTATTCTTTGTGCAATAGGAAGAGTTTCAAATACTAAAGATGTTGATCCCTTATCACTAATTGAAAAAGATAGAGGCTCAATTGTTGTTGATAGTGAATTTAAAACTAATATTAAGAATATCTATGCAATAGGAGATTGTATTAACTCCTATAAACTAGCCCATTATGCTTCATCTCTTGCAATATATAGCGTTAATAATATGTTTAATACAATAACAAACATTCAAATTAAAAACGTTCCAAGTTGTGTTTATACCAATAGTGAAATAGCAACTGTAGGAGAGAGTGAATGTGATGATGATGTTTGCATAAAACATTCACTCATATCAAATGCAAGATGTATTATTAATGATGAGAGTCGTGGATTTATTAAATTAATATTTAGAAAAGATGGATACTTTAAAGGCGCTTCAATTAATTGTAGTAGGGCCTCTGATATGATAACTATCTTTGTAAGTGCACTTAATAATCACTATAATATTGATGATATGTTAAAAGATATTTACCCTCATCCAAGTTTTAGTGAGGGTATAAAAGATAGCCTTGTCGAGGTTAAACATAAATTTGATAGTATGTATACCTAAAACAAAGAGCATTGAAATTACTTCAATGCTCAACTTATGTACTCTTAATAACTATCTATTTAGGAAACCACCATCAACTGGTATAATTGCACCATTTAAATAATCTGAAGCACTAGATGCTAAGAATATTGCAGGACCAACACAATCCTCTGGAGTTCCCCATCTATTTTGAGGAATTCTTGCAGTAATAGCACCATTTCTATTTGGATCATTTATAAGGGCTGTATTCATTTCTGTATCCATATAACCTGGTGCAATTGCATTAATATTTATTCCATATCTAGCACAATCATTTGAGAAGGCCTTTGTAATTTGAGCAACACCACCTTTACTAGCTGCATAGGCTGAGACTGTAAATCCACCAAGCCACGATAACATTGAGGCAAAGTTAATAATTTTACCGTATTTGTTTTCTTTCATAGCACGTACAGCTCTCTGGCAGAAATCATAGGTAGCAGTTAAATTAACTTCGATTACTTTATCAAAATCTTCTAGAGGAAAGTCCTCTGCAGGATGACGAATCTGCATTCCGGCAACATTAACTAAAATATCGAGTTTGTTATTAAAGATTTCAAGAGCTCTATTAAAAGCTTTCTCTCTATCTGATCTAGAGGCTAAATCACAGAAAACAACCTCACAAGAGAGACCTCTATTTTTGTATTCTTTAACCTGTATCTCAGTCTCTTTTGCTCTAGCAATAATTATTACATTAGCACCACTGTTAAGATAACCCTCAACTATTGCCTTACCAAGACCTCTATTACCACCGGTAATAATTGCATTCTTACCTTTAATGTCGAATAAATTCATTTGCTCTCTCCTTTTATTTCTAAGCCATTGTTTCTAACATTTCGATCTTAACTTCGTTCTCTAGTGGTTTATTAACTAGATAATCATCAAGTTGTTTAATAACACAGTCAGTTAATGTATTAACTTCACTAGCAGCATAGCCTGCAATGTGAGGAAGAATGTGTATATTATCGACACTTCTAAGTATACCATCATCAGGATAAGGCTCTACTGTTGTAACATCTAATACACTATAACAACCTGGTTTTTCTCTCATTACTCTTGCAAGGTCTTCCTCTACAACTTGAGCTCCTCGACCTGTATTTATAAATGCAGCATTATCTTTCATGAGAGAAAAGAGTGAATAATCAAGTATTCCTTGAGTGTGGATATTATTAGGAATGTGGTTACTAATTACTTGAGATCTTTTAAATACATCTTCAATAGTTGTTTTGCTAATATTAAGCTCTCTTGCTCTCTCTTCAGATAAGAATGGATCATAGGCTAATATTTCAACATCAAAAGGCTTTAGATAATTAATTAAATCTGTACCAATTCTACCAACACCTAAAATACCAATTTTAGTTTTATCATATAGTCCTGGATATTTTGTAAAAGTTACATCACGAGCTGCATGCCAACCCATCTTTTTATAGTTATCACTTGCAAACCCAGCACCCTTAGAAAGCAGAATTATAAGAGAGAGTGCAAACTGTGCAACATGGTAAGCCATAGCCGGTGAAGCATTTGCAATTCTAATACCATTCTCAAGTAAAGGTCTTCCAAATCTTTGAACAGAACCTGCAGCATAAAAGAATATTTTCAAATTAGGGAAGTATGTTTCTATTTCTTCTTTTGTTAATATTGCCATTTCCCAACTTCCAAAAGCAATCTCAACATCTTTAAGAATTTCTTTATTTTCTTCCATGTTATTATGAGTTATGATTGTATCAAACAAATCAACTCTCTCTTTTATCATAGCTATTCTCTCTTTCGAGAATACATAATCTATTCTGTTTTTGTTATCTCCAATGAAACAAGCCTTTTTCATTTATGCCATCCTTTATTTAAAGAGTTATTATCTCTAACACTTGTGTTAATTTTATTAACATATCTCTATTATAATAGTTATGGGAAAAAATCTCAACTTTTCCCAATATATGATAAATATAGCTAATAAAGTAACATCTTTATTCATAAAGTGATCATTCATTTATACTATGAGTTATTAGAGTAAACTTTGTAATGGGAATTTGTGGATAAGTTTTATCAATATCACACAATTGTATTAATAACAAATTATTTAAGCCTATTATAAAAGAATCCTCATCAATTGATGAGGACTGCTATGTTATATAAGATTTTTACTGTTGTTTATATTTCTTGAAGTGAACTCTTTTTATTAAAACATTCAGGAGAGGTTGAACCTAGAGAAATAACTAGCTTAAGAGCTTCGTTTACTGGAATATCTAATTCTTCCATATCAGATGGTTTAAAGTAAACTAAAAAACCATTAGTAGGGTTTGGAGTAGTTGGGATAAATACAGCTGAATAGAAATCTTCTCTAAAACCAACATTTTTCTTTGTTACAAAGCCAATACTTTTAGTATGCTCATTTGGATAATTAACTAGTACAACCTGTTTAAAATTATCATTTTTGTCTGTTCCAAAATTATCTACAATATCTTTAATTGGTTTGTAAATAGATTTTACAAGAGGAACTTTACTAAATAGAGCTTCAACTATTTTATTAATTCTACGTCCAACAATTCCAGTTACTAGTAGCCCGATAATGAAAATTAATATTATTGCTACTATTAAACCAAGACCTGGGATATCAATATCACTAATCTCTGTTATGTAAGTACCTAAAAAGGAATCCCCAATTTCTATTGCTTTTGCAATTATCCAAACTGTTAATCCTATTGGTAGAATTATAAAGAACCCCTTTAAAAAGGTGTTTCTAATAAATTTTGATATTGATTTCTTCGGCATTGTGTTTTTCCTATAGTTTTCCATATTTTATGAAAAGTATATTTATTAAATAGGGTTAGAGCAATGCTTTAGGCCACTCATTTGTTATTGAAATTTTCAAATATTATTATAATAGTCACTCAAAAACCAATTTAGTTTTGTTTTACAAAGTGAGGATATTCTCTTTTTGCATTTCTCTCATAAAATTCATCATTGAAAATTACTACTTTTTCATTATTTGCAGCATAGATAGAATCTAATAGTTGATAGTTTAGTTGATTATCAAGTTTAATCATTTTTTTCATATAATCTTTATTATAGGCTAAATTATTCTCTTCACTAGGATCCTTTATAAGATTAAATAATTGAGTTAATCCATTTTTATATTTACAATACATCCAACCATTTGTTCTTATCATTAATCCTAAATTAGAAGCACCAAATATTGCTCTATCCTCTTTAGACTCATAATCTGCATAAATGGGAAGAATCTTTGAATCAGTGCTCTCAACATCTTTTAATCCTGCTAAATACTTAATTGTAGCATTTAAATCAGTAAGACTAACTACATCATTAATTTCAGTATTTTCACCTAAATCACTATCTCTAATTATTAGAGGAACATGAATGGATGATTCATAGAAAAAGTGTTTGCCTACCATTCCATAATCTCCAACAAAATCTCCATGGTCGCTACTGAAAATGATTATTGTATCATCATATAGACCCTCATCCTTTAGTTTTTGAACTAAATTTCCTACTTGTGTATCTATATTATGAATTAGGGAAGAATAATGTACTCTGATTTTTTCTTTTTGTTTATCACTAAAATCAGTATAATCAACACCATTCCAAGCTTTTTTACAACTCTCTATATTTATCTTCCTCAATTGATCGCTTTCACTGTTATTTTTTATAGAAGGTGGCATTTCTTTATTTTCAAAAAGTTTTTCATCCTCTATATCAGGATCATAGGGACAGTGAGGAGATACAAAACCAACCATCATAGCAAAAGGCTTATCTCTTTCTTCTGATAACACATTAATAGCTTGATCGCAAATCCAATTATCCCACTGTTCCTCTTTCTCAAAAGGATTTATAATTGCACCTTTGTTTTCAAAGTATCCATCTATTTCATTTCCATGATATTTATGTTTACCTTTTGTTTCTAAATAATCGCAATAATCATCCTTTATTCTTATATGTCTTTTATCTTCACTTATTATTCTTCGATCAAAACCTTCTTTTGCATCCCAAGGATAGAAATGCATTTTTCCAACTGCAATAGTTTCATAACCTGCATCTGATAATTGCTTTGGCCAAGTTGTTATACCACAATCCTCATGGTCCTCACGAAGCCATACATTATTTTCTAAAACACCATTTCGTACTGCATTAAAACCTGTTAGAAGAGAGGCCCGAGCTGGTACACATAAAGGGGAAGGAGATATGCAATTATTGAATTTAACACCTTCTTTAGCTAATTGATCAATATTTGGAGTGAGTGCAAATTCAGCACCATAGGTTCCTACAAAATCCCATCTTAATTGATCTGGCATAATAAATAATATGTTCTTCTTTTTCATATAAACTCTCTCTTTTTATATTAGCTAAGATTAATTTTATTATGAGTTATTCATTATTAACAGGTAATATAGGAAATACTAATATGGATAAAAAACACTACTCTTCACAAGAATGTAACTTTATGTATTCAGTTGGAGCAATACCCTCTATCTTCTTAAATACTTTAGAAAAATATAAAGGATCTTTGAATCCTACAATTTCAGCTACATCTTTTGCATGCATATTTTTGAGTAAAAATTCTTTTGATTTCTCAATCCTATATTTAATAATATATTCATTAGGAGATACAACATAAACCTCTTTAAATATTCTTCTAAGGTAATATGGAACATAGCCAAACTTTTCGCTTAGAATTTGATTAGAGAAAGTAAATTGGTAATTAGCTTCAATATAATCATGAATTTGCTGAGCAAGTTGTTCCTTGTTTTCAAGAGCAGTTACTTTGAAATAAAAGTTATCATCAATTAGCGAACATAAATCCTTATAAGCCATATCAATATTGAATGAATTTTCCATAATCTCAATAATCTCATCTTCAATATTTAGATAGTGAACATTTGATGGTAGTTTTGTACATAAATATTGAAAAAATGTCTTTACTGTTTTTATGCTAATAATTCTATGAGAATCACAACTATCTAAGCATTCTTTGAGTAAATTCTTAACTTGTGAACTTGTAGCATTTGCATTTATTCCTTTAACCTTATCAACAATTAGTTCTAGACTCCAATTTTTAGATTTATCTTCTTTTGGTTGGCACCAATGATATGGAGTAGTTATTAATATGCAAGTTTTATAGGATATATAAGTAGTTAATTCTAATCTTAATTCTCGATATGTTTTACGAATATCCTCAATTTCTTTTAGTTCTGTATTTAAAGCCATTCCAAATATTTTATTATCACTCTGCATTGCCTTTTTGATTTTTTTACATTTTTCTCTAAGATTTTCTACATCACTAGAAAAAAGTAATATATCTTCTACAATATCAATACCTTCAATCAGAGCAAATTCATTAGCTCTAAATTCCTTTTTTAAATTCAATAATAGACTCTTTCTTACACTGTTCATATAATCAACAGTTTCAGTAAGATATAATTTTCCCTGAAGAGAATTATATAGAATGTATGAAACATAGGCAGTTGAGAATGTATTATTATCTCTCTCAAATATATTGTGTGGAAGACTTGTAAGATATGATAATATTTTATTACGTCTCTCTCTTTCTTTCTGTTTTTCTATTTTTGAAAGAACCTCTTGTAATTTTGTTGTATCTAAAGGCTTTAGTAGATAATCAAAAGCATTATTTCTTAGAGCTGTTTGAGCATATTCAAAAGTTTGATAGCCTGTTAGTAATACACAATAGCTATTAATCTTCTTTTCTTTTATGAATTTTAATATATCAAGCCCACTAAAAAATGGAATATTGATGTCTAAGAATAATACATCAAAACTTTCTTCTTTGATTTTATCCATAGCCTGTTTACCATTAAATGCCGTAGCAACTACTTTAAACTTTGGATTAATTCTTTCAATTTTATGGCATATATTTCTTGAAATTGGTTTCTCATCTTCAACTACTAAAACGCTAATATAATTATCTTCTTTTTCACTCATTAATATCTGCTCCAATTGTTATTGATGTTCCACCATTTTCATTTCTTTCAATCTTAAAGTAGGTATTACCTGGGAACATGAGGTAAAGCCTTACCATTGAATTAAGAAGGGAGAATCCACCGATGTGAATTCTATTCATTAACTCTTCTAAACTACTCTGAGATATCTTTGAAATTTTATCAGATATCTCAATTATCTTTTCATCACTAATACCGGCTCCATTATCTTCTATAAGAACTCTCCAATATTTTTGGTTCGATATAGCCTTTATATTAATTCTCCAAGGATAATCAGAAAACTTAAGACTATGATTCATAGAATTTTCAATAAGAGGTTGTAATATAAATTTAGGGACCTCAATATTTTCAACAGTATTTCTACCTTCGATTGAATATGAGAAATTTTCTTCAAACCTCTCCTTAAGTAAATCTAGATAGTCTTTAATATAATCTAATTCTTCACTTAATAGTTTCTCTTGGTGAGAAAAATCTGAAGAATATCGAATTAGAGACGATAACTTTGTAGTAATTGTTTCAACCTTATCAACGCGACCTTCCTCTGCAAGGGAAGAGATAATTGCAAGAGTGTTATGAATAAAATGAGGATTTACCTGTGCCTGTAGTGCTAACATCTGAGCCTCTACTTTTCCTGTCCTTGCAGCTACTAACTCATCAACTGTATTTTGTAATCTATTAATCATATTATTAAATGAGTTATACAGTGTTCCAACTTCATCTAATTCTTTTTTATCAACAGATTGGAAATTCTCTCCTAATGATTGCAATTGAATATCATTACATAATTCAACAAGTGGGTTAGTGGCCCTTATTAAAACAAGCCTTTCAAAGACAAATATTAATGTTCCCATTAAAATTGCTATAGCAATTATAAAAAATATAAAAGAAGAACGAATTAAAGGCTGGGTTACATTATTTCCGCTAATAGTAAGATTAAATCCAGGGTATTTATTAATTTCCTTTGTAATAACTTCCTTAGGATCGCTATCAGAAAGAGTTCTGTATTCTTGGACCACCTGGTTATTATAATATATTTTATAATCCATATTAGATAAAATATCAGTATCTATTTGTAGATTACTAACAGGGATATGAACCTCACATAATCCTAAATTTATACCTGCAACGGTAGTTGATCTAATATCAAAGATGGGTCTAATGAGAGCAATATAACCCTCTTTTTCTCTTTCATTAATTCTAAGAGAATCCTTTAAATGAAAGACAAGAATTGGTTTATAATTATTACGAGCCAAACGATCTTGAAGATTATCAACATACTCTTTAGTAAATAAATTTGTAGCAGCATTATCATTAATAGCCTTACCTGTACAAACAAAATCACCTTTATCATTTAGTAATACAATTCTATTGATTGTATTATAATTTATTACATATGGAATTAATCCTTCATACAACGCAACTCTCTCATCAACAAGATCTGTAAAGTAGTTTGATGGTCCATCGGTTTCAATTTCAGGATCTGAAAAAGTATCGACTATTTGATTATTAAAGGCAATTTGCAAACTTACAGTATCAGCTGCAGTTAATAGTTGAGATACATGAGATTCTTGGTTATCTGCTACATTATTGAGCATATTAATATATTTTGTATGTTGTTGGTTTTGAAAAACTATATAGGCAAAAACTATTATAACCAATGTAACAACAAAGATAAGGATAGAGTTAAAGTATAAAATCTTTCTTTGGATACGATATTTTGGCATGTTTAAATTGTACTATACAATATAGCTAAGTCAATCAAAAAGAATTCCTAAAAATCGCTATACACCTTTTTTACATACCATAATTGCGTTTATTACATAATTTCAATTGAAATTCAAAACTATAATAATAATTGGCTTTTTATGAAAGAACAAAAAGAGGTGAATAAGGTGAAAAAAAAGAAAAACATTGTTGTTATATTATGTGATCAATTGCGAAAAGATTTTTTATCCTGCTATGGTTTTAATGGATTGAAAACTCCTAATATTGATTCTCTAGCTAAAGATGGTATTCTCTTTAATAATGGAATTACAGCCTCTCCTGTATGTGCTCCCGGTAGAGCTTGTATGATGAGTGGTCGCTATGTATCAGACCATGGAGTATTTACAAATGATGTTCCATTTCGTGAGAACTTAGAATATTTAGCTTCTAGAATGAATGAAAACAATTATAGAACAGGAGCCTTTGGTAAACTTCATCACTTTCCTGGAAAAGATACAAAGGGCTTTGAAATAGCCTTTCAGATGGAAGAAAATAGATTAAAAAAAGAAGATGATTATTATAAATGGCTAGCTAAAATACATCCTGAAATAACAGATATCTTTAATCAAAAAGAAGATGGTTCCTATGCTTTTGAGAAAGAGAGCTATTATGAAGAATACATAGCTCAAAATGCAATGAACTTTATTAGTGAAATGCACAAGAGAGGTGAAAATATGTTTGCCTGGATTTCTTTTCAAGGCCCACATACCCCAATTGACCCACTAGATTCTATTATAAATGAGGATGAATCAAAAATACCTGATCCATTTGCAGTAGATTTTGATCCACCTTGTGAAGTACCACTTTATCGTAAAGTTAGAAACAATGTATTAAACAGAGAAGCAACTACTAAATTTAGAGCAGGCTATGCTCGATTAATTGAAGAAATTGACCTTAAAATAGGTGAAATAATAAATCTAATAAAAAGTAATGGAGATTATGATGATACCCTTTTTATATTCTCAAGTGACCATGGTGATTTACTAGGAGATTATTCAATGTGGCAGAAAGGACCATTGCCATACAAAGCTCAATTAGAAATACCACTAATACTAACTTGTTCTGATTTAGAGTCAAAAGGAATTCAAAGTGATATATTAACTGGAAATCTAGATATAGCTTCAACTGTATTAGATGCCGCAGGTGATGATAGAGCTCTTGGTTATTCAAGATCAATTATTAAAATGCTCAAAGATAAAGAATTAGAGAGAAAATATGTATATAGTGAATTCTGCGACAGCATTAAAATGATTGTTGATAAAGATTATGTTTTCTCTTACTACCCATTTAGCGGGGAACAGGAATTATTTAGACGAGATAATGAATTGATAAATTTATCAAACAATAGTGATTATAGCAGTATCATCAATGAGAAAATGAAATTGATTGTAGATAATATGATTGTTGCAAAAGGCATTGGCATTGAAGCTCAGGATTTAACTCCAAAGACACAAGATGGAATAAGAGATATATTACCATCCTATAAAGATAGTATTCCAATTGTTTTTCCTATAGCAACTGAGGAGCAAATTAAATTGCTTGAGAGTGCAGGACTTGATAGTTCTTATAATGAATTTTGTAAGAGTCGAAAAATCTATAGAGCCTATTCAACATACTGGGATGAAAAAGAATAAAGATAGTAAGTTTTGAAATAAAAAATATTCTTAATATATAAATATTAGGAATATTTTTTTAGCATTTTTTAAAAGTATTTTAGAAAGACAAATAAAAAAAGCCCATCCGAAGATGAGCTTTATTGATTTACATATTAGTTGAATCCAGGAGTATTTCTAGATTTTAATAGTTTGTTAATATCAAGTTGGAACTTTCTAAGTAGTTCTGTACCATCATATTTACCTTGAGCTACTTCTTGGTAATATACCCAAAGTGTGCTCTTGAATAATGGTTGGATTGGTGTCCAGTGAGAATTCATTTCAGCAACAAATTTACCACTTGGAACATATTCATCATAGATAGCTTGTGTTACTGCAGGAATAGTACCACCATCAATACCTTCGATTGCTGGGAATGCATCACGACCATCTTCATACCAGTAGTTACCATATTCAGGTGTTGCAAATAGGTTTAATACCTTTAAGCAGGTATCAAGTTTTTCAGTGTTTTTATAAACTGAGAAACCAATTGAGTGTGGAGTTAAGCTTAATAAATCATCACTATAATATGAAGGGTAGTTAAATACACCGATATTTGCATCAGGGAACTGATTCATCATGCTAGCTACCATTGTTAAGCCATTACCAAATAACATACCACCTTCACCACTTGCAAGACGTGTTAAGTTTTCATCATTAGATACTGTTAACCAGTCTTTATTTACATAACCTTTTTTGAAGATTTGTGCATAGTCATCAATAACTTCTGCTAATTCAGGATGATCTGTTAAAGTTGTTTTACCGGTAAATAAATCTTCTGATAATTTAATAGCAGCTGCATCACTACCAACTACTTTAGCAAAACCTGCTGTCATGAAGATTTGTGGAACCCAACTATCTTGAGGGAATAGTACAGGAGAGATACCAGCTGCATTTAATTTTTGGCAAACTGTATCAAATTCTGCAGGAGTTCTAGGGATATCTGTAATACCAGCTTTTGCAAATGCATCTTTGTTATAAATCATTGATTGAATACCAGCTAAAGCTTGGAATGGAAAGCCATAAATATGACCATCAGTCCATTGTAAGTTTGATTTAGCAACAAGCTTATCTACCCATGGTTGATCAGTTAAATCATAAAGATATTTTTCAGGAGGAAGAACACCACAGATTTGAGGTTGGTTATAATCAATTAAATCAGGTGCCTCACCAGAGTTAATCTTCATTTTAATTAAATTATCATATTGAGCATCAGGAACAACTTGAATGTCTAATTCAATGTTCTCTTCAGCTTTAAGTTTTTCTACCATTTTCTGTAGACCAGGTACATTTCTTGATTGCATAACAGTTGCAGTTATAAGAGTAGGTTTACTTGAATCTTTTGAACCAGATTCCTGAGCACCTTGAGCCATTAGTGTTGCAACGCTGAGTGTAGCTACACCAAGAAGAGTTAATAATTTCTTCATAAATTCCTCCAATTTGAATTTGAATAAATATATTTTTTTGAAAATCAAAAGATTTTCCTTTTGTTTATAAAGTATTATATGAACAACTTTTAAAATTGCACCATGGAAAAAACGATAATTACATATGTAAAATAACTAACGGTTTCTTAGATAAATATATACCACAAAAAGCTCACCCTTAGTTAAAAGAGTGAGCAAAAAGGAAATTGTTTTTATTGTGTGTTAAAAAAACTTAATTCTCAGCTTTATAGTAAAAATCCCAGAATACAAGACTCTGTTCGATTTTATTGTCATCTTGAATATCTCTTTGATATTCAAGTTCTTTTTTTAATGAATCAAATATATCACTATATTCTTTATCATCTACAAGATTGTTTAATTCAAATGGATCTTTTTCTTCATCAAAGAGTTGAAAGCGTCTTCCCCATTTTCCAGCATAGGCAATTAATTTATAATTATTTATTTGAATTCCTCTTAATAAACTCTCATATGTAAAATATAAAGAATCACGTGTTTTAGTTTTTTCTCCATGTAAGAGTGGAGATAAACTTAGTCCTTCAACTCTTTTAGGAATTTCAACATCTATCTCATCACAAAGAGTTGGGAATATATCCATTAATAGACAAGGATTATCAATTCTTTGATTTTTCTTTATACCAGGTCCAGAAAAGACTAAGGGAACTCTTAGTGAATGCTCATATGCATTTTGCTTTCCCATTAATCCATGTTGTCCAAGTGCTAAACCATTATCACCGGCAAATACTATAATTGTATTATCATATTCTCCACTTTCCTTAAGAGCTTTTATGATATTTCCAATTGCCCAATCAAGATGAGAAATCATACCATAGTATTCTCTAATTTGTTTGATTACTTCTTCTTTGCTACGAGGATATGGAGCAAGAGTTTCATCTCTACATTCATGAATTCCAAATTCAAATGGATGTATTTCCATATAATTTTCAGGAAGACTAATCTCTACATCTTTGTACATATCAAGAAATCTTTGAGGCATGGTTCTAGGATCATGTGGTGCCATAAATGCAGTATAAAGATAAAATGGTTTTGAATTATCTCTTGTTCCATTTGCTCTATCTTTCAAATATTTTATTGCTGTCTCACTGAATAAATCTGTTGAATGTTTACCTGGGTTTATGTGATCACTTATTTTAATTTCAAGCTTATTTGAATGAAACATATTCATGCAATAAGGAATTCTTTCAGCATATTTACCAGTTTTATCAAAATGGTGTGAAGGAACATTCCAGTGATCCCACATACCCCCAAAGTATATTTCATCTCCATCGCTAAAAGATCTAGCATAAGCAGATGTTCCATTATGCCATTTACCAATACCAAAAGTATCATAACCATTTTTAATTAGCTCTTCACCAAGTAGAGGATCCTCTAACGGAATCTCTTTCCCGCGTTCAAATAAATGAAATAGTGAGCGAGAGGAATTAACCATAGCTCGGCTTGGCATACAAACAGCTCCAACTGTTCCTCCTGGAATATGTGCATGGGTAAATGTAGTTCCACATTTTACTAATTTATCTAAATTTGGTGTTTTAATTTCCTTATTTCCAAGTTCCGCAATAGTATCAAATCTCTGATCATCTGTGAAAAGAAATAATATATTTTTTTTACTCATAATTTAATTACCTTAGTTTTGTTTAATTAACCTTTAACAGCACCATTAGTCATACCACCAACAATGTATTTCTGAAGAGCAAGGAATAGTATAATCATAGGCATAACAGTAAGTGTTAATGCAGCAAATACATATTGCCAGTCTCTAACATATTGAGAGAAGAAGTTGTAAATAGTAAGTGTTACAGGCCATTTAGAAGCTCTTCCTAAATAGAATAGAGGAATCATAAAGTTGTTCCATACACTAATAGCAGTAAGAATAATATTTGTAATAATTATAGGTTTTAATATTGGAAACAATACTTGAACCATCATCCTAACAGGGCCACATCCATCAACAATAGCAGCTTCATCGATATCCTTTGGAACACCTTTAATAAAGGATGAGAAAGTCATTACTGTGAAAGGAGTTCTAAGGGCTACAAATATAAAGATAATAGATGCATAGGTTCCATAAATTCCTAAAGCTTTAATAAGACCAAAGGTTGAAGCTGTTTGGAATGTTATAGATAGACCAAAGATGAAATAGTAATATAGAGAGTGGCTAATTTTATCACCACGTCTTGTAATTACAATACCAGTAAAGGCTCCAAATATAATAGAAATAATAGTTGCAAAACTAGTTATAATAAAACTATTTTTATAACCTCTAAGAATATGACCTACTGCAATAACATGAGAGTAGTTAGAGCCTAACCATTTTTTAGGAGGGCTTAGGTTGAAACTTAATACTTCACCAGGAGCTTTGAAAGATCCGAAAACCATCATAATGATTGGAATTACATAGAAATAAGCTAGGGTAAATAAAATAATATATTTGATAAAGAATCCTATAGTTTTTCTTTCTTTTTTCATTACATTTCTACCTCTCTGTTTGTGAAATATCTATTAGTAATATATGTGAGTAGTGCAACAATTAAGAATAGAACAATAGATGCTGCACAAGATTCACCTAAGAGTCCAATACCAAAGTCTCGATAAACATAGGTGCTTAATACTTGAGTATCAAAACCAGGACCACCTTCGGTTAGAACGTAAACCATATCAAATACTTTTAATCCACCAGTAATATTAAGAGTGAAGTTAACAGTAAAGGCAGGAACTAAATAAGGG
The DNA here is from genome assembly GCA_963678765.2 of Sphaerochaetaceae bacterium. Taxonomy (GTDB): domain Bacteria; phylum Spirochaetota; class Spirochaetia; order Sphaerochaetales; family Sphaerochaetaceae; genus Pleomorphochaeta. The sequence continues at coordinate 95,096 of CAXXVM010000008.1, forward strand.
ATAGTAATATTTTTCATCTTAACCCAGTTAGAAGCCCCTTCCATTTCAGCAAATTCATAGTAACTATCAGGAATAGCTTGTAGACCACTGATCATGATGAACATATTAAAGCCGGCCCACATCCAAGTTTGGATAGCGATAATAGAACCCATAGCAGAGCCATAGCTACCAAGCCAGTCAGTTGTTAGAAAAGATAGCCCCACACCTGATAGCATATTATTAAGCATACCGTTACTAGCTAATATAGAGTGGAATAGAACACCTATAAGAGTGGTACTTAATACACAAGGCATGTAGTAGAGAGTTCTTAGAAAGTTATTCTTTTTAGTAGCTCTAACTAATAAAATAGCTAGGATAAAACCAAAGAATACTTTAAGAAATGAAGTTGAAATAGCATAGATTAATGTATTAATAAGAGATGTTGTAAAAATATGATCAGCTAGTATAGCTTGATAGTTAACAAGACCTTTAAAAACAGGAGTACTTAATCTATCAATATTCCAGTCTGTTAATGAGAGATACCCACTCATAAATAGAGGAGCTACAGTAAAGATTGTATAAATCAGACCTGTAGGGAGAGCTACCCAGAGAGGGTAGTTTTTACTTAAACTTTTGTTTTTCATAAAACCATTCCTTTTGATAAGAGAGAGTGATAAATAAAGGAATCACAATCTTTTGAGCTAATTATATGAATGGAAATAAGAATAAAGAAATGGAAATAAAGACAGTCTGATATGGAAGATTCAATTATTAATTAAATTTTCTATATCAGACTGTCTGTGAGTTACTAATATTTTTATAGTTAAATGAAGGCTTTATTGGGAAATACTTTAGAATAAGATAATAATTTCATTATATAGCAATAGGAAAATAGTTGTATTTATTCAACTGAGATATCGAGTGTGTTTACACTAGTATAAAAACCTGTTTGTAAATCAGGATCTCCTGTCCATCGAATTCTGAATACACCAATTTCTTTGCCATCTTTAAAGCCAGGAGCTCTAACGGCTTCATAAACATTCTGCTCATCTTCGGTTAATCCGTTTATTATATATGGAACTACATCCGTATCTGATTCAGATTCAGGTGCATCAGTATTTATAAATCTATTCGGTGTGATTATAGCCTTAAAAGTTACAGTTTTATTACCATTTCCATCAGATAAATAAATCGTAAAAAGACCAGTCTCTCCATCTTGTGTAATTGAGAGTCCATTAATAATAAAACTCTGAGCTGGATTTATTTCTTCATTCTCATAGTTTACTGTAAACTGATATGGAATAGTTTCTATCTTCGATTGTAAAACAACTTCAGATCTATATGGCAATTGCGTGGTTGCTGCATAGAGTGTACTTAGTGTTATACTCATCAATGATATAATATATATAAACTTCTTCATCTTTAATCCTTATTGTAATATTTGCATTTTTCTCATGTTATCTATGTAAATTATAGTACTACTGGATGTAACTTCTGTCAACGCTCAAATATGTTAAGTAGTATATATTGTTGAAAATGCTAGTATTTACTTATCTAATAATGAATTAACATATTACATAAATAAAATATATATTTTGATAAGGCTTTATTTACAATAAGAGCTTTTTTAAAGCTCTTATAACTGATTTAATTTACTTCACATTTACAATAATTAGGAGTTATTATCTTTTTTGTAATAGCTTTATTTGTTTTTATTTTAAGTCCTTCCTTATTATAGTTGACATTAATTATTAGATTATCCCTACAGTAAAGTCGATATTTTATATAAATATTTTTACTCCAACTAGGAAGTACATAGATAGACTCATCATCTTCTCGTAGTATCATTTCTTGTAATTGTAACATACCAGAACCTCCCCAGTTAAAATCTGGGCTCCAATCATGTCCTGGTCCCCAAAAAGATGGGAACCTAAATGGACCATCATCCATTTTTAGAATTAATCTCTCACATGCTTTATCAAAATCATTAACTTGAGCATATTCTACACCTAAAGTGTGCCAACTATAGTAGTAATTTTGAGCTTCAGTTCTTATTGATTTTTCAATTGTTTTTTTGCCAATTTTTATATCTTCTTTTGAGTTTCCAATTTCTCTATAGGGAAACAATACATAGGTTTCAGGATTTTCACAGTTCATTAGATGCCCTGGACTCTCACCATATTTAAGATATTTTTCGCCAGTCTCCTCATCAATAGCATAGGAGTATGGAGGTATTCTGTTAAACAATGAATTAAAGAATTCTTTTTGTTTTCTGCTAATATAATCATCATCTAGTTTAAGTAATCTCTTAAGTACACTATTTAGACCTGCTATTGAATCAATTGGGTTTTTAACATTTGCATATGTTTCCATGCATCCTGCTGGATATATAATCATCTTTCCTTTTGAATCATTTTTATCATAAAAATCATTATAGAAAGCTAAAATAGATTCAATAAAATCCATGTATTCTTCAATACTTTCACCACTATAATCTTTATAATCTAAAATCATTAGAATCATCTCTAGTGAGTTTGAAAGATGATAGCGTATATGCTCTTTTTCAGGCCATCCTGTAGTATTACCCCATCCCATATCTTGGTTATTACATAAACCATTAATACTCATCTGTTCAGGATAAACAGCACCCTCACAACCAAAGCAGTATGATGTTCTTAATTTTGCATTTTCTAAAACTCTATTCATTAAATCAAATTGTTGTTTCATAGTTTTAAAATCACCCTGTTTTAACATTGGCCAATAAACTAGTCTTTGATTTTGTATGGTATGAGCTGCTCCTCCCCATCGTCTATAATCAGGAGTAAATTTAAACTCTTCATTAATATCACCAACACCAATTGTGTTGAGAGATGGATCAAAGGTGAATAGACCACCGTTAAATTTGGTTGGCCAAAATCCATCAAGATTCGATGATAGCATATAGCGAAATAGTTGATAGTTTTTAGAAACTCTAGATAGAGGACTTTCCTCAGGACTGTCTATTTCTATATAGCTTTTATTATAATATTCAGCTCTCTTTAATTTTGAATTTTCAAATCTCTCTTTCTTATTTAATAAACTCTTCTTTGAAAGAGAGTTAAGTTCATCAAAGAATAAATCTTTATCAACTCCAACCTTTAGTAAAAGAGCTACGGATAGAGATAATGATTTACTTTTTTTAATGCTTTTAAAAGTATAAGACGTTGCATTTGTATCAAGATATTTTACTTGTTTTGAGGAATCATAGACCATGTTTTCTACTCTTAATTTTCCACCAAAAATTCTATCTTTTTGAGGATTATAAAGTCTATCTTTTATTTCGTTTAATCCTTGATCTTCAACTAGAATATCAAATGATAGTTTATCATTTTCATTTTTATGATATGAAATTATACTATTATCATCTCTTATAAATTTATCACTTATAAAATGGGCTTTACTAGCTGGCTTTTGATAGACTTCTTTACATTGAAATAGTTCTGATGAACTGCTTTCAACATATCTATCTTTATCTCTCCAACTTTCAAAAGATACTTTAAATTCTTCTTCAAATTCAAAAGTTGCATCTACCTGGAATGTCCCAAGCTCTATATCAAACCAAATGTAGAAATTTCCATTATTTACACAGATTTCAATATATCCCTCTTCTAGGTGAAGTATTTGTTTGAAACTATTAGAATCGAATTCTTGATTCTCTATGACAATTCGTCCATATTTTAATAGGGAATTATTCTCATCAAACCAACCACCTTGTTGTAAATAAATATATAAGCGATTTTCCTCTACCCAAACATTTGCGCCACTATCTTTTCCGCTAAGTGGCATAGATTCTGATGAATTTTTACTTTGAGTAGTCCATATAATATCATAGTTTTTCATATATTTTAAAATATCCTTTTATAATTTTTTAACATACACGTAATAAGCACCAAAGGCCTCATTGTCCTCTAATATAAAATGTGCTTCTAATTTTTGCTCTTCTGTTTTTTCAAGTTTGATTTTTATAACTGAACTCTCACTTTCTTCATTCCAAGTTGAATTATAAATTTTATTACCAATTTTTATTTGTCCCATTTTTATGGGAGCCATTGTTAATTGCTTTTGAAGAGGAGAATAGGGGGCTATTGAAAAGTTTTTAAGAGTACTCTTTTCATTTGGCCATCTTTTGAGAGTAAATTCATACTCTCCTTTTTCTCTTATACTTACACTCCATATCCCAGAACTTCTAACAGCTTTTACTATTTGGTTTTGATTCCATGCCACATCACCTAGTACATCCATTGCATCTAGTCTAGTTGGATTTTCACAATCTGAACCTAAATAAATTGGATTATAGAGTTTTGCATCATCAACATTTTTGTTCCACCAACTATCATAGAATGATAACATTTTAGTGATTAATTCTGGATGTTCTTTTGAAATATCATGCAATTGAGATGGATCTTTTTTTATATCATATAATTCTTTACATCTAACAAGACGATAGTTATCAAGGGAGAGTGTTACACTTGTTTTGTGAGGAATATTTGTGTGTTGTTCACACTGTATTATTCCAATTCTGCCTTTTTCTACTTTCCTATCATCTAAAAGAGTTTTTGCAAAACTTCTTCCATCAATGTCTGATGGAATATCTAGATTACAAATCTCACCAAGGGATGGAAAAATATCAACACCATAGCAACAATCATTAATTTCTCTATGACCTTTTATATTACCATCACTCCATCTCATTATTAGGGGAACACGATGACCACCATCATAAAAAGAGCCTTTCATTCCTCTCATATTTGCATTATAGCCTTTTATAAGATGCTCACTATCATCAAATTCTCCACAACCACTTGAACCATTATCGCTCATGAAAATTAATAGGGTATTATCTTCAATTCCCCATTCTTTTAGTTTGCCTCTAAGATTGCCAAAGTTTTCATCAATATTTTCAATCATCCCATAAAATTCAGGATGAAGAATATTTTCATTATTTCTATATTTTGCAGCATATTTCTCATCAACAAGATATGGTGAGTGAGGAGCATTTGTTGCTATATAAGCAAAAAAGGGTTTTTCTTTGTTTTCATAAATAAAATCTTGAGCACATTTGAACCATACATCAGTACAGTATCCATCAAATTTTGTAGGTACTCCATCTTTAAAATAAGTATCATCAAAGTAGTTGTTTCCCCAAAAATCTGGAGTTTGACCAACACCACCACCTTTATGGGCTACAACTCTTTGAAAACCTCTATCCTGTGGACGATATGGATAATTATCGCCTAAATGCCATTTTCCAAACATTCCTGTTGCATAACCAGCATCAGAAAATGATTGGGCCATGGTTTTATGCTTAGTAGACATTATAGATCTACCCCAACAAGTAGCCCAAACGCCATTTCTTAGTGCACAACATCCACTCATTAATTCACCACGTGTTGGAGCACAAAGAGGAGCAACATGAAAATCGTTAAAAGAAGTACTATCCCTTTCAAATTCATCTAAAGAGGGAGTATTAATATAGGGGTTGTGGGTGAAACCTAAATCCCCATATCCTTGATCATCTGTTATCACTAAAATTACGTTTGGGTTTTTACTCATTAAACATATTCTCTATTAATATTTTTTACTAAAAACTTTTTCTCAAGTTCATCAGCCTGAGATGCTCTACCTGTTTTTCTTAATCTATCAAGATAAGGAGGTAAATCACAATTTCTTGCATGGAAGGGACCACCTTCGTGCATAACAGTTCTAAGAGGATCTTCTCTAAAGTCTGAAGTGGCTAATTGATCTTCTGTCCATTTACCAAGAAGTGCTCTACATTTCTCAATTACATCAGGATTTGAATCTTTAATATCAAATTCTTCATGAGGATCATTTTTAAGATCAAATAACATTTCATCATCAAATAAATGGAATCCATCATGGTAGGATCTAATATAAATCCAATCTTTATATCTGACTGCTCTTTGTGCTATATGAGACATTTGAGATACTACAATAAATTCACGACCCTCTGTCTCTTCTCCAGTCTTTAATACATTGCTATAAGATTCACCATCCCATTTATGGTATGGTTCAACACCTAATAAATCTGCCATAGTTGGAGCTAAATCAACATTGTAATATAGATTTTTAGCAACTACATTTTCAGCACCTTCTGGTAATTTGAAGATAAGAGGAATGTGGCAAGTTGCTTGATCTGCACTTCCATGTTCTTGATAAATACCAAGCTCTCCAACATTTTCACCATGGTCACTACTAATTATTATTGCTGTCTCTTCATATATTCCTTGTTCTTTTAATAAATCAAGAATATGGCCTACAATATAATCTGCATAACTAATGCCTGTATCATAACTATCGATAACCTCTTTTAGCTCTTTCATAGTTGTAGCCTTAGGTTTTTGACGTGGATGTTGAGGATCTTGAATATCATTTAAACCACTAATTTCTCTACAAGAGTGAGGACCAACACAGTTCATGTGTTTATCAAGTAATTCTTGAGTATACCAAGGATCTAGTTCTTCATCTTTAAATGGATTTGGATAGCTTTCAGGAACTCTAATTGAAGTATGAGGGTCCCATAGGTGGAAGTGAAGGAACCAGTTATCTCTATCTTTGTTTCTCTTTAACCAATCGATGGCAAGAGGTTCAACTTCTTCACCAGATTCTTGTCCACAAGTACCATTATTATACATTTCATGGAAACCTGAATTAAACCACCAGGCACTATGTCTTTCAGCAAAGGTACTTATAGATGTTGTATGCATTCCACATTTTCTAAATACATTAAAAAGGTTATTCTCATCATCAGGATTTCTAAAACCTCTTTCTTTAAAATTAACCTTTTTTTCTGCTGCCTCATTACCATGACCAACACAACCATTGTGAATACCAAACATACCTGAAACTAATGCAGCTCTTGATGGTAGGCATGGAGCATTTGAACAGTAATAGTTTTCAAATCTAACGCCTTTCTTTGCAACTGAGTCTATATTAGGACTTGTGTTTCTATTATAACCATAACAACCAAGATGACTTGGATTTAGAGTATCAATATCAATATAAATTATTCTCATTTTCTTTTCCTATCTATAATTATTTTATTTGCCTAAAGCAAAATTTCAAATTAATCTATTGTAATTTTAATTACAACAGGCTTATCATCTATAACTTTATGATTGCTATAAATTTCTAAGGAAGCATCCCGTTGTTCAAAGAGTGGATGAATCTCATCTCCAAGAATCTCAATATCACGAACACAACTTTTTAAATAATGAGAATGATCTCCAAGTGATTTTATCTTTACATTACCGCTCTCATTCCATCTCATAACTATTGCATAAATGTAATTAGCTCTTGCTGTAAATCTAATATCATCGCTTGTAAAAGGTTCTCTTTCTGTATCACTCATCATTCCCTCAGGAACTGATGTAGGACCCTCTCCAAATGTCTTCCAATATGTTGTGTTATAAATAGCCTCTCCATTTACAGATAACCATTTACCAATTTCTCTTAGTATATTCTTATCTTTAAGGGGAATACTGCCATCACTTTTTGGTCCAACGTTTAGAAGTAGTGCACCATTTTTACTAACAATATCTACTAGATCACATATTATGCTTGTTGCACTTTTATAATCATTACCCTCTGTAAAGCACCAAGAATTCTTTGCAACAGAAGTATCATTTTGCCATAAATCAGGTTGAATACTTGCCATCTGACCTCTCTCAATATCTTTTGTACAACTTCTATGAGTAAAAGCATCAAATTTGGCATCTATTGCTACCTCTTCATTCCATTGAGCTGCTCTATTATAATAATAGGCTGCAAACCTCTTTAGATAAGGTTTAAATGCTGATACTTGAATCCACCAATCAAAGAACATAATCTTTGGTTGATATTTATCAACAATCTCACAAGTTCTAACAAGCCAATCTTCTAAGAAATCAATCTCTGGTTTATTATCATATAAAGAACTATAATTGTGAGTAACTCCCGCAGCAGGTCCATATAAAGATGCATATTTCTCATCATTCACATCGCAATCAATTTCTCTGCCATAGTTATAGAACCACCAGTGTTCTGCTCTATGAGAGGATGTACAAATTCTAAGATCTTCACTTTCTACAGCCTCTTTAAGCTCTCCAACGATATCTCTCTTTGGACCCATATTCTTTGCATTCCAAGGAGATAAATCACTATCATACATCTGAAATCCATCATGATGTTCTGCAACAGGCATTACAAATTTAGCACCTGATTCTTTGAAAAGTGTAGCCCATTCTTGTGGATCAAACTTTTCTGCTTTAAACATTGGTATAAAGTCTTTATAACCAAATTTATTGAGCTCACCATATTTATTAATGTGATGGATATTTTCTTTAGAACCCTTTCTATAAACATTACGTGGGTACCACTCATTGCCAAAGGCCGGTACACTATATACTCCCCAGTGAATGAAAATTCCAAACTTTGAATCTTCATACCATCTAGGAGTTCTATGTTTACAAAGAGATTCCCAATTATCATCATATGGACCACTCTTTATTACTCTATTAATTTCTTTTAGATATTCATTTTTATTCATAATTTAATTACCTTAGTTTTGTTTAATTAACCTTTAACAGCACCATTAGTCATACCACCAACAATGTATTTCTGAAGAGCAAGGAATAGTATAATCATAGGCATAACAGTAAGTGTTAATGCAGCAAATACATATTGCCAGTCTCTAACATATTGAGAGAAGAAGTTGTAAATAGTAAGTGTTACAGGCCATTTAGAAGCTCTTCCTAAATAGAATAGAGGAATCATAAAGTTGTTCCATACACTAATAGCAGTAAGAATAATATTTGTAATAATTATAGGTTTTAATATTGGAAACAATACTTGAACCATCATCCTAACAGGGCCACATCCATCAACAATAGCAGCTTCATCGATATCCTTTGGAACACCTTTAATAAAGGATGAGAAAGTCATTACTGTGAAAGGAGTTCTAAGGGCTACAAATATAAAGATAATAGATGCATAGGTTCCATAAATTCCTAAAGCTTTAATAAGACCAAAGGTTGAAGCTGTTTGGAATGTTATAGATAGACCAAAGATGAAATAGTAATATAGAGAGTGGCTAATTTTATCACCACGTCTTGTAATTACAATACCAGTAAAGGCTCCAAATATAATAGAAATAATAGTTGCAAAACTAGTTATAATAAAACTATTTTTATAACCTCTAAGAATATGACCTACTGCAATAACATGAGAGTAGTTAGAGCCTAACCATTTTTTAGGAGGGCTTAGGTTGAAACTTAATACTTCACCAGGAGCTTTGAAAGATCCGAAAACCATCATAATGATTGGAATTACATAGAAATAAGCTAGGGTAAATAAAATAATATATTTGATAAAGAATCCTATAGTTTTTCTTTCTTTTTTCATTACATTTCTACCTCTCTGTTTGTGAAATATCTGTTAGTAATATATGTGAGTAGTGCAACAATTAAGAATAGAACAATAGATGCTGCACAAGATTCACCTAAGAGTCCAATACCAAAGTCTCGATAAACATAGGTGCTTAATACTTGAGTATCAAAACCAGGACCACCTTCGGTTAGAACGTAAACCATATCAAATACTTTTAATCCACCAGTAATATTAAGAGTGAAGTTAACAGTAAAGGCAGGAACTAAATAAGGGATAGTAATATTTTTCATCTTAACCCAGTTAGAAGCCCCTTCCATTTCAGCAAATTCATAGTAACTATCAGGAATAGCTTGTAGACCACTGATCATGATGAACATATTAAAGCCGGCCCACATCCAAGTTTGGATAGCGATAATAGAACCCATAGCAGAGCCATAGCTACCAAGCCAGTCAGTTGTTAGAAAAGATAGCCCCACACCTGATAGCATATTATTAAGCATACCGTTACTAGCTAATATAGAGTGGAATAGAACACCTATAAGAGTGGTACTTAATACACAAGGCATGTAGTAGAGAGTTCTTAGAAAGTTATTCTTTTTAGTAGCTCTAACTAATAAAATAGCTAGGATAAAACCAAAGAATACTTTAAGAAAAGAGGTTGAAATAGCATAGATTAATGTATTAATAAGAGATGTTGTAAAAATATGATCAGCTAGGATAGCTTGATAGTTAACAAGACCTTTAAAAACAGGAGTACTTAATCTATCAATATTCCAGTCTGTTAATGAGAGATACCCACTCATAAATAGAGGAGCTACAGTAAAGATTGTATAAATCAGACCTGTAGGGAGAGCTACCCAGAGAGGGTAGTTTTTACTTAAACTTTTGTTTTTCATAAAACCATTCCTTTTGATAAGAGAGAGTGATAAATAAAGGAATCACAATCTTTTGAGCTAATTATATGAATGGAAATAAGAATAAAGAAATGGAAATAAAGACAATCAAATATGGAAAATTCAATAATCTTTATGAAAAATAGCCAAATGATATAAAGCTGTAAATCTTAAATTTCTAATAAAAAACACATTTTAAGTGTGCATTTAATTCCTAAATTCGATTTTTAGAATATTTTATATTTCTATTCTTTAATAATATTAAAAATAAAAATTAGAAGATGATTAAATTTATTAATTTACTATTCTATAAGTATTTATTTTAACTCTTTAAAAAATTATGTCATTCTAATTGATTGAAAAATGGAACCATTTATCTAAATTTACCATTTATATTTTGATTGTGTGCACATATTCTATAATATCATTATATAAAATGTGCACATTCGTTCACAAAATTACTTCTTGTTTTATATTTTCTTGACCTTATAATGAACTCATGAACAAGAAAATAACTCGTGAAGACATAGCTAATGCAGCAGGCGTTTCAGTTACTGCAGTTTCAAGAACTATTAATAATAGTGGTTATGTTAAACAAGATAAGAAAGATAGAATTATTAAAGCTGCTAAAGAACTTGGGTATAAAAACACAAGCATTACTTTAGCAATGCAACAACAGAAAACAAAGCAAATAATATTTTTTAAAGAAGATTTAACAGGAGCTTATTTCAACCAAATGTTTCACGGTATTACCCGTGAGGCAAAAAAGAGAGATTACAGAGTTTTACTAGATGCTCAATATGATTTTGCTAACATAAAAAATCTATTAGTCGATGGTATTATCTTTCCAAATGATAGTGTTGCAGAAAAATATGCTAGCACTGTTGGACATAATTATATGCTGCCCACTGTAACAGTTGCTTTTAATATGGCCTCTCAATTTTCTAAGTCCATTCCTGAAGTATTGCTAGATGATAGAGATGTTATAAACACAGCCATAGATTATTTATTAAATATGGGACATAGAAAAATTGGAATTGCAACTCCCTCAGATAGCTCCTATTCAAAGTACAGATTAGGCTTTTGGGAAGCAAGATTAGCATTTGAAAGAATTGAAAACTACAAAGACTATGAAATCCTAATAGACTCTCATACGGATTTTGTAGGCGTTGATGATATGGAATTTTATTACAATGTATCAAATACTTTTGAGTATTTTGATCTCTTCCATATTGGTGAATTAGCAGCAGAAAAATATATGAGAACAAAAAGAAAAGCCAGTGCATATTTATGTTTCAATGATGATATGGCTCATGGAATGATTAATCGACTTGAATTTCTTGGGGTCAATGTACCAGAAGATGTTTCAATTTTAGGAATTGATGGTACCTATATAAGAAATCATTATCAAAAGAAACTTAGTTCAGTTGCAACATTTCCAGAAAGAATTGGAGCAGACTGTGTGAATCTTCTAATTAATATATTAGAGAAGAAACCATACAAATATGTTAATTGGGCAAAAATCAAAATCCTGGAAGGGGATACAGTTAAAAAAATAAATTTATAATATTGAGAAAAATAAAGATAGCGCGCACCTTTATAATTCTTTCTTATTAATTAATAAAAAAGGAGAGTAATAATATGAAAAAGATATTTATTACAATGTTAATGGTATTAGCAATGGGTTCTCCATTGTTTGCTAATGGACAAAATGAAAAGGGAAATCAAAGCAAAGAAAAATTAGTTATTTGGTCCTTTGGTGCAGATAATGAGAAAAAAGCAAGAGAAGATGCAGTTGATATTTTTCAAAAGGAACACCCTGAAATTGAGGTTGAACACTCAGTAATTCCAACAACAGATCATGCATGGGATCAAAAGATGATTGCAGCATTTGCAGCAGGAACAGGACCTGATGTTATTCAAATGTCACCTGATTATTATGGCCTTTATTCTGATGAATATGAAGATTTAGCTCCATATCTTGAAAAAGAAAATATTGATGTTGATAAAGTTATAACTCCAGGAATGTTAGCTCCTTATTATAATGCTAATGGTAAGCTCGATGGTATGCCATTACTAGAAAATGTATTTGTACTTGCTTATAACAAACAAATGTTTGATGACTTTGGTGTTGATTATCCAACAGATGATTGGACTTGGGATGATTTATTAAATGCTGCTAAGAAATTTGTAGGTGGAAAAGGTGCAACTGCTACATATGGTTTTGTAAATCACTGGGTATTATCAAACTTTGCACTAATTTGTAAAGGTGGAGAACCATACACAGCAGATCTACAGACTTGTCTTGTAAATAGTCCTGAAGTTGAAGATGGTTTAGATTTATTTGGTGAATTAATCGGTAGCAAAGCAATGCCTTCAGATGCAGCTGCTAAGAGCATACCTAAAGAACAATTATTTGTATCAGGACATGCAGCAATGTATCCTCTTGGTGGATTTGAAACAAGTTTAATTGCAGAAGAAGTTGGTGATAATTTTGATTGGGATGTTGTTACAATGCCAAAAATCAAAAATAACAATCCAAATAATATTATGTATGCTACAGGATATTCTATTTTAAAAATTTCAGAACACAAAGATGCTGCTTGGGAATTTGTAAAAGAAATATCATATGCAAATGATGAAATGGCTAAAATTACTGCAAGAGTTGGAATGCCTGCAAATAAAAGCATAGCTGAAAGTACCTATAGCAATATAAAGAATGGCCCTATAGATAATTCTAAATATTTAGAAGGTGCAGCTAACTCAAGATTAAATATTTGGGGTGGCGCTTTCTCAGCTGCAAATGATCAATGGTATCAAATGTGGCAAACAGTTACTGTTGCTGGAGATTCAGGAAAAGTAGCTATGCAAAAGTATTATCCTCAATTAGAGCAAGCTTTTAATGAAGCTAAATCAAATAATTAATAATTTGATTTAAAAATTGATTAAGGTAAGCAAAAGATTTTAAAATTCTTCCATCTTTTGCTTACTCTTTTTTAATTAACAGGAGTTTTGAATGAAAAGAAACAAAAAAATAAATTCAAAAGAAAAAAGAGTTGCAAGAAATTTTTATCTATATATAGCTCCGTGGTTAATAGGCTTTATTATATTAACTGCCTATCCAATTATATACTCTTTCTTTCTAATGTTTACTAACACAAATCTCTCTGGAGGCGGGGAGTATGTAGGCCTCTCAAACTGGGTATATGCCTTTGAAAAAGATACTCTGTTTTTAAAATCTTTCTTTAATACTCTCAAGTATGTATTGTATTTCGTACCAAGTAGTATTGTCTTATCATATTTTATTGCTTTGTTACTAAGCAAAAACGTTAAAGGACTTGGCTTCTTTAGAACTGCCTTTTATATTCCCTACATCACATCCGGTGTAGCTGTAACCATACTTTGGGGTTGGATTTTCAATTATGATTTTGGAATATTAAACTATGTTCTTTCAAAACTACACATTCAAGGACCTAATTGGCTTGGAGATGTAAATGTAGCAATGATTTCAATTGTAATATTATCTCTTTGGACAATAGGTAATAACATTATAATCATGCTAGCAGGTATTCAAGATATCCCTAGATCATATTATGAAAGTGCTCAAATAGATGGAGCTAATTCACTAAAACAATTAAGTGCAATTACTATTCCTCTATCAACACCAACTATCTACTTTAATCTAATTGTTACAGTAATTGCAGCTTTCCAAATATTCCAACAACCATTTATTTTAACAGGTGGTGGTCCACTTAATTCAACATATACACTCTCAATGCATTTGTATAACAATGGATTCTTATATGGAAAAATGGGATATGCATCAATGATGGGATGGGGCTTATTCATTGTTATTATGAGTATAACTTTAATAATCCAAAAATCTTCAAAACACTGGGTGTTTTATAATAACTAGGAGTTAATTATGTATAATAAAAGTCTTAGCAGTTCAAGAAAAATATCTAGAGCATTTATCTATTTGATCCTAATATTGAGCGCAACTATCTGTCTTTTTCCATTTGTTTGGATTATAGCAACTGCATTCAAACAAACATCAGAAATCTATTCAATGCCACCAAAACTATTTCCTAAAACCTTTAATTTATCAAATTTTCAAGATGGTTGGAATGGTGCTGATTTTAAAGACTATTTTGGGAATTCACTGTTTGTTACAATATTAGCAACAGTTGGATGTGTAATATCATCATCAATTGTTGCCTACGGTTTTTCAAGATTTAAGTCTAAATATTCAAAGTTGTTATTTACAATCTTGTTATCTACACTCATGTTACCAACCCAAGTAACTATGATTCCACAGTATTTATTATTTAATAAAATTCATATGATAAATACTTATTGGCCTCTAATATTACCAAGTTGGCTAGGTGGTGGGGCATTTAACATATTCTTGTTTATTCAGTTCTTTAATACTATGCCAAAAGAATTAGATGAAGCTGCAGAAATTGAAGGTGCAAATTCTTTTCAAATTTACTGGCGAATTCTCATACCAATGGTAAAATCTGTAATCTTAGCTGTTTTAGTAATGGCTTTAGTTTATAACTGGAATGATTTCTTTAATCCTCTTATCTATTTAAATGATTCTAAGAAATTCACAATAGCAGTTGGACTTCAATTCTTTAAGAGTGCTCAAGGCACAGTTAAAATGGGACAAATGATGGCAATGTCGCTTGTATCTCTATTACCTGTATTAGCCATTTTCGCTTTCTGTCAAAAGTACTTTGTAGAAGGAATAAAACTATCTGGCCTAAAGGGCTAATTTATATAACAAAGGAAAAAAAATGTATAAATATAATAATCCAATTATCTCTGGTTTCAATCCAGATCCTTCAATATGTCGTTGCGGTGAAGACTTTTATCTAGTAACTTCAACTTTTGAATACTTTCCAGGTGTTCCGATTTATCATAGTAAAAATCTAGTAAATTGGGAGTTAATATCTCATGTATTAGATAGGGATGAACAACTTGAACTTCATAAATGTGGTCCATCAAAGGGAATTTATGCTCCAACCATAAGATATTCAAATGGATATTTCTTTATGACAACTACAAATGTATCAATTAATAAGAACTTCATTGTCTATACAAAAGACATTAGAGGTGATTGGTCAAACCCTGTTTTTATAGACCAAGGTGGAATAGATCCATCCCTATTATTTGCAAGTAATGGTGATGTTTATTTTACTTCAAATGGTGTTAGTTCAGATAATAGGCAAATAATACAATCATGTAAGATAGACCCATTTACTGGTGAAAAACTTAGTGAGAGTAAGATTATTAGCTATGGCTGTGGTGGCATATATCCTGAGGGACCACACCTATATGAAATAAATAATAAATTCTATCTAATGCTAGCAGAAGGTGGTACCTCCTATGGTCATAGAGAGACGATTCAAGTATCAGATGATCCCTTTGGACCTTTTGTTGCAAATGAGGATAATCCAATTATTAATCATCTTGATGAAGTTCATAGTGAAATATCATGTACAGGACATGCCGATTTAATTCAGGACCAAAATGATAATTGGTGGATTGTTTTTTTAGGTGTAAGAACAATATCAAGAGAAAAAAATTATGTCAGTTTACATAATCTTGGACGGGAAACTCATTTGGCTCCTGTAGTTTGGAATGATAAAGGCTTTCCTGTAGTAGGTAATAATGGAGTTGTTTCTTTAGAAATGGAAGGACAGCTTCCAAATAAAGTAAGCCCTGTTTCACTCGATTTTATGGATGATTTTAGTTCAAAAAGTACTAATTATGAATATTTAAGAAATCCTATAATTGAGAACTATGAACTAAATACAGATGATAAAACTCTTTTATTAAAAGGAACAAATATAGGTTTAAATGATCAAGATTCTCCAACTTGGATGGGTGTAAGGCAAAAAGAATTTAATCTAGAAGCTTCCCTTAATCTATCGGTAATAAAACCTGTTGAAGCTATGAAAATAGGATTGAGTGCCTATTATAATAAAGACTATCATTATGAGATTTATATCACATATAAAGATAATAAATATTATGTTGAGGTAGCTAAGAAAATCCATGATCTATATGTAATAACAGTTTCAAAGGAAATAGAATATAGTGAGTCCTTTTCATTTAAGATAAAAGCAGATAAAGAGAATTATAGATTCTACTATAGTCTTTCTGGTGACTATTATATTCTTCTCGATAAAGGAATGAGTGCAGCTCTTTGTACAGAATCAACTAGCTACATGACTTTTACAGGAACCTTTATAGCAATGTTTGCTGAAATGGCAGAGTCTCTAGTTACTAAATTTTCAACACTATATAAAAAATAGTTAAATAAAATAAATATTAAATCATACAATAATCTATTTGGGCTTATTGTATGGTTTTTTTGTCTATAATATCCCTTTATAATATTCTATTAATCTAAAACTCCAATCAAAATATTTAGCTTTGATAAATGATGATAAGTAAATAATTTATCTAAAAATTGTAAATAATCCATAAATAACTAATAAAATTGAAAAATATTAAAAGTATCCTATTCAAAAAACTGATGTTAGTATTTATTTAATAAATCATTTGGAGGAAAAAATGAAAAAATATTTAGTAATGCTAGCAATAGCAATTACAGCTTTATCTAGCGGTTTTGCAAACGGTAGAGCAGAAGAAGCCAATAAGGCAAATGAAGGTAAAACAGTTATCTCAATTATGCATTACATGGGTGAAGAAACAAAAAGAAGTGGTCTACAGACATTCTGTGATACTTATACAGCATCACATCCTGATGTAGTATTTGAAATTCAAGCAGTACCTTATTCTCAATTCGGTCAACAATTACAAACAAAAATTGCAGCCGGTGATGTTCCTGATATTATTGGTGGTCGTCCTAGAGACTTTAATCAATTTGTTGAAGCTGGACATATCCAAGATTTAAGTGGTGAATCATTTATTGCAAACCTACCTAAGGATTTTGTAAATGAAATGAGTATCAACAATAAGGTTTATGGCCTACCAATTGATTATTCAATCAAGGGTGTATTCTATAACATGGATATGTTTGATGAATATAATTTAGAAGTACCTAGAACATTTAGTGATTTTGTTAAGGTAATGGATACTTTTGAAAATGCAGGACAAGTTCCTTTTGCTCGTCCTTTCAAAGACACAAATGCTCCTGAAACAGACTTTAAAGCATCTTTCTCAGTAACACTTGCAAAAGAAAGTCCAAACATGTGGGTTCAAATTGCTAGTGGTGAAAAACACATTACTGATTTCCCAATCTTTAAAGAAGAATTAACAAAATTTGTTAAGAGAATGTCTTATTCATCTTTTGATGATTATGCAATGGATGGTTCAAGAGCTCTTCAATTATTTGCAGCTGGTGAGGCTCCTATGATGATTAACGGTGCTTGGATAAGTGGTGATCTATTATCATTAAATCCTGATGGTAACTTTGGTTGTTTCCCTGTTCCTTGGTCAGAAAATCCTGCAGATAACCAATATGAAGTTAAGGGTGATGATGCAATGATGGTTGCTCAAGGATCTAAGAATAAAGATGTTGCAATTGATTTTATCAACTTTGTTGGTAGCACAGAGGGCGGCATGATTTGGATGGATAAAGCTAAATTAATTTCAACAAACATCAATGTTAAAACAGATGCAAATATGCCAACATTACTTGTTGAACTTAGCAATAACCTTTCAAATGGATGGGGCTGTTCTTCTTCAGATGTTATTGAATTAACTGGGGAACCTAAAGCAATTTATCGTCAATCATTACATGCTCTAGTTGGTAATGATAGCTTAAAAGCTGACATAGATAGTTTTATTTCTAACTTAGATAAAGATTTAACAACTGCATTAGCAAAATAAATTAGATTTTAAGTTTAAATTTATTACCCATCCAATATGGATGGGTATATTTTCAGGAGAGTTTTATGCAACAAAAATATACAAAGAAAGATATTTGGAATCTTATCTTTGTCCTTCCAGCTTGTTTATTATTTTTTGTTTTTATAATTTTACCATTTGTACAAGGAATACCTTATTCATTTCGAAATTGGGATGGATTTAGTTTAACCTATGAGGTAGTAAATTTTAAAAACTATATCAATATTTTCAAAGATAGAATGGTTTTATCATCATCATGGCACACTATTCAGTTTACTTTTATGGAAGTAGTTTTTTCAAATATATTTGGATTACTTTTCGCTTTAGGTCTAAAAGCTAAGAGTAAAGCAAATAATATAATGAGAACATTATTATTCATGCCATTTGTTATTTCTATGGTATTAGCATCATTTATATGGAGTTATTTATACTCTGATGTTATAGCACCTATATTTGGTGCAAGATCAATTCTAGGAAGCACAACTTGGGTAATGGTTGGACTTGGTTTTATTTCAGTTTGGAGAGATGCCGGTTATTGTATGGTTATATATATTGCTGCCTTAAATGCTATTCCTGAGAGTTTCTATGAAGCAGCATCTTTAGAAGGTGCTAAAAGATTGGCTCAATTTAAATCAATAACACTACCTATGATAGTTCCTGCCCTTACTGCAAATGTATCATTACTACTTTCTTGGGGCTTAAAGGTTTTTGATTATCCTTTCTCAATTACCGGTGGTGGTCCTGGAACTGCATCTACAACAATAAACTTATATATTTATAATAATATATTTGGTTTTTATCATGCGGGATATGGACAAGCTTTAGCTATGATTTTCACTTTAGTAATTTTCCTACTTACTACTTTAGTAGCAAAAAAACTAAGATCAAAAGAGGTTGAACTATAATGAAAAAACTTAAAAATAATAAATTGTTAACTCTTTTTATGGTAATTGTTACTATTTTAATGTGTGCTCCATTTTATGTAGCCTTTGTTTACTCTGTTAAAACAAACCAAGAAATAACTTTTACACACCTAGCTTGGCCAAAGGTTTTCCACTGGAACAACTATGTAGAAGCAATTATATTATCAGATTTTGCAAATGCATTATATAACACTGTAATGACTACAGTTCCAACCGTTATTATTGTTACTATGTTTTCAATTATGGCTGCCTATGTAATTGCACGAAATAATACTAAAGGCTATAACCGTTTATATCTATTTCTAGTTGGAGCTATCGTTATTCCTTTCCAAGCTATAATGTTACCTCTATATATAAACCTAAAAAACTGGGGTTTGTTAAATACTATCCAGGGCTTTGTACTTGTTAAATCAGGTTCATTAATTGCCATAACAATTTTATTAGTTACTGGATTTGTTAAAACAGTTCCCTATGAATTAGAAGAATCAGCTACGATAGATGGTGCATCATACCCTAAGGTATTTTTCTCTATTGTATTACCTCTACTAAGACCTATTGTATTAACTTCACTAGTTATTAATGCCGTCTATACTTGGAATGACTTCCAAATTGCTTTGGTTGTATTGCAAAAAGATTTTGCAAGAACTCTTCCATTAACACAGTTCTTCTTCTTTAGTGAACACAGTATTCAATTGAATTTAGCATTTGCTGCATTCACACTCTCTATGATACCACTCTTAGCTCTATACTTGGTTTTCCAACAATACATTGTTGGTGGAATAACAAGTGGCGCAGTAAAAGGATAATAAATTTTATGAAAAGTATAAAACCAAAAAATAAAATTGTAATTGCAAAAAACGAAGTAATTGATATTGAAGTATCAAATAGCTTGGAATTTATTAATATATTAAGTCCAAATAAAAATGAAATTAAATTACCTGTATTTAATAAAGGAAATGTTTCAACACTTAGATTTTCAGGCTCTGAAATTGGTTCTTATTCAGTAGATTTAATCTCTCAGAATATGGAAATAGTAGTAGAATCTAGTTGTGATTATCCATCATCATTAACTGTAAATAGTGAGAAACTCCTATTAGAAAGTGATAATAAACCTTTCTATATGTTTGGATATGAGTGTAACTGGTTAGGTGTTTTTACCCAAAGAGAGGGTAATGATACAAGATTAATTAAATTCTTAGATTTAATAAAAAATCATGGATTTAATACACTTAACATCAATGTATTTGCCTATGATACTACCTGGTGCAAGGGTAAAGTAATGGAAGATGATTATGGTCCATCCGAACTATTTCCTTGGGCAGGTACTAATGATAATCCTGATTTCTCTAAATTTAATGAGGATTATTTTAGCTCCTTTGATGATGTAATTGAAGCCATTCATAATAAAAAGATGTACTCCCATCTATACTTTAAAGTATTTAATAAAGAAGTTAACTGGCCAAAAAAAGGCTCAGTTGAAGAGAGAGTTTTCTTTGATTATATAGTTAAAAGATATCAAGGCTTCTCAAATATCATATGGGACTTTGCAAAAGAAGCTTATTATGAAGAAGATTTTGATTATCTAGAGTCCTTCTATAAGAATATTGATAGCCTTGATTCTTATCATAGATTAAAAACCCTCCATGATAATAAAGGTTTTTATGAAGATTCAGAGAAAATTAAAGTATTAGATTTCTGTACCACTCAACAGCACTATGATATTTATACAAATGCTATATGGCAGAGAGATAAATATAAAATGCCAATATATTCTTCAGAATTTGGATATGAATGTGGTCTAGCGGGTAGCAAAGATCTATCATACATGTATGGACAAAGTCCTGAGGTATTTGTAGAGAGAGCTTGGGAAATTGCCTTTGCACTTTCTTATCCTAGCTATTACTATACTTATACAGCCTGGGACATTATAATACCTGAACATGTACCTACAGGATATTTCTACTGGAAGTATTTAAAAGAGTACATGGAAGAAGTTAAATATTGGGATTATTCAATCCACCCTGAACTATGTTGGTGGAGAGGAAGATGCTTGAAGAAAAATAATAATAGAGAATATTTATTCCTCATTGAGAAGAATGAACATGCTTTATTTAATATTCAAGAGAGCTATGAATCTTTAGAAGTTGAATGGTTTGATATGTTCACAGCTAAAAAAAATACAGTTGTTATAAATAAAAAGGACCTTGAAACTATTGAGGATTACTCTCAAGTTGTTTTAGATAATCCTTTTAAAGATCAGTGGGCTGTTGCTAAAGTGAAACTTCTTTAATAGGAGCAATAATTGTTAAATAGATTTTTTAACCAGACTATTACTAGAAAGATGAATCAGATATTTGTATTCATCACAATCATTTCAACAATATTTTCATCAATTGCTATTTACCAATATAGTAAATATATCTCACTAAAGGAATCAAGAGGTAATGCTCTTGATTTGAGTGAGCAATTAAATGATAATTTTGAAACTGCTAGAAAAAGTCTTGAAGAAAAACTCTATATAAAAGCAAGCTTTATCGAGTCCTCCTCTAATAATGCTCAATCTTTTGAAGACTCCTATAAAAAAGAAAACTTCTATAGTAATTTATTATGGAATTTTTTATACGGAGATATTTATGTAGAGGCCGTTACCATTGTCGATAATGATAATAAGAAATGGGAGATCTCAGTTGTTAATGGCTCTCCTATAGCATCAAGTGCCTTTTCAGAAAATGATGCAAAAGATCTAAAACTATTGTATGGAAGATGTGATTATCTTCCATACGATAATAATCATATACTCATTAGAAGAGCCCTATATAGTCCAATCGACACATCCTATGTAGGTTATGGTGTTTTTCTAATAAATACAGATTATTTTAGTGCAATATTTGAGAGTTCTAGAGGCACTAAAAACTTTGCAATAGTTAAAAATAATCTTCTATATTTTGCAACAAACTATGATCTAAAAGTATCGGGAAAAATGATAACAGAGGAAAGAAACTTTTGGTATCAAGATAAAAATTATTATGTATCCTCTACAGTTCCTGATGAAGATGGTTGGATTATCAGTTGTATAATGAGTACATCTCAACTAACTGAAAGCATTCAATATTTACCCTATATGATTTTAGCTATATCTATCTTTAGTTTAATTATTGCCTACATTATATCATTCTTTGTTACTAGAAGAATTACAGCTGGTGTTAATAATTTAGCCTATGGTTATCAAAGAGCTGCAAGAGGAGCCTTAGATATTAAATTAAGTGTAATCGATGAAGATGAAGTTGGTGAGATGACCATTCTATTTAATAAAATGGTTGAAGAAATAGCAACTTTGATTAAAGAGGTAAAGGAGCAAGAACACCTTAAATCTGAAGCATTAATTCGACAGATGGAATTCCAATATAATGCATTACAGTCTCAATTGAATCCTCATTTCCTCTATAATAGTTTAGAAATTATCAACAGTAGTGCTAAAATGGAAGGAAATTATGCAATCAGTGAGGTTGTTTGTACACTAGGAAGACTTCTTAGGGTTGCAATGGAAACTAATGTTAAAATGGTTCCACTATCTGATGAACTTGCCTACACAAAAGATTATCTTGAAATCTATAAATTAACTCATAGCGGTGAAGTTGTATTAGACATTAATGTTGAAGATGATCTTTTAGGCGTAGAGGTTCCAAAACTATTACTTGAACCATTAGTTGAAAATGCATTAATTCATGGATTCAAAGGTGTTAATGATTTTAGAATTATTACCATAGATTGTTTTGTTGACTCTCAATTAATTTACATACAAATCCAAGATAATGGCATAGGAATGAGTGAAGAAGAGATAAATAATTTGCAAAATTCTTTACAACTTGATGACTCTAATTCAGCACATATTGGTGTTGAAAGTGTTTATAAGAGACTTAAGATTCTCTATGGTAAAAGGTGTGATTTTTCTTTTGTAAGCGAAAAGGGAAATGGAACTGTATTTACATTGCAACTTCCATTAAAGGAAAATATAGTATGATAAAAATATTTATTTCTGATGATAATCCTATGGTATTAGAATCTCTTTGTAAATCTATTGATTGGAAGAAAAATAATCTAGATTTAGTCGGTTATGAAAATAATGGTAAAAATGCACTTGAGTGTGTTTTAGAAAAAAGACCCGATATCATTATAACAGATATTAGAATGCCAGGATTATCGGGTATTGAATTTATAAAAGCTTTAGCTAAAACAAATTATAATCCAAAAATTATTATTATATCAGCCTATAAAGACTTTGAGTATGCTCAAAAAGCTCTTTCTCTAGGTGTAAAAGAGTACATTGTTAAACCCATAAATAATGAGGAACTCCTTGCCTCTGTTTTGAATATTTCAGAAGAATTGCAATTGCAAAAAAGCCTGCAGTCCTCCGATGATATGGGAAGAATTGCTAAGATGCTATTAAAGCAAAACAAACTAATCAAACGAGCTTTAGAGAATAATAGTGATTTAGATAAAAGTAAAATAAGTTATAAACTATGCTCTATATTAATAGCTCAAAAAACTGAAGAAGATAGATTATTTGCATTTGCTGAAACACTTAAATTAAAAGAGAGACGTCAAATTGTAGTTACAACATATAAGGATTATCCCATTATTGTTGTAATGGGTAATAGTGCAGAAAATATTATTAATATTGTAGAGAGTTTTGAGAGCGTTGTAAAAAATTCATTTATTATATCAGATGTAATTAAAATAGAGGAAACACTATACTATAGTGCTAATAAAGTGCTATCCATGTTAGAGAGTAAAATAATTAGGGAAAAATTCTTAGTACAGATAGATGAATCTAGTGATGATGATAAAAAAAACTCTAGAAAAACAATAGCAGATTATTCTATTCTTTTATCAAGTTGCAAAAGTGAAACAGTTGATGAAAACTTTGAAGAGTTTATCAAGTTTTTACTTGAAGAATCACTAGATAATACCATGGCAATTGGAGAGAATATTAATTTATTTCTAGCTTTTTTCCTAAAGGATATATCAGATAAACTTGTATTAATCAAAAGTGATTATGAGAGCTATCAACATATAAAAGATGAGAAGTTTTTAAGTGCCAAAATAGAGAAACTATTAAATTTTATTAAGGATATTTTGAACAAAAAAGCACAGAGTACAACCTATAGTAGGAACGTCAGATTTGCACTTTCATACATTGATAAAAATCTAGATCATCAGGTATCATTAACAACTGTAGCCTCTCTTTGCTCAGTTAGCCCTGCTTATTTAAGTAGTATTGTAAAAAAAGAAACCGGTGTAAATTTTGTTGATTTAGTTAACAAAAAGAAGATACAAAAATCATTAGACTTGATGAAGAATACAAGTTTAAACATGGATGAAATTTCCCGAGTCTGTGGCTTTTCTGATTATGCTTATTTCTTTCAAGTATTTAAAAAATACATGGGAATCTCACCTAAAACTTATACCAATCAAAATACTTAAATGTTTATATATATAAAACTCAATTATTTATGATTAAAATAATTAAAAAAAATAATCGTTGTGTCCTCTCAATTTATCTCTTATAATTTTACCAATTGGAGATTTGATGAGAAAGGAATTCTTTAAAATTTTAATAGCATTAATTATAACATTCTTAATAATTTTACTATTAACTTTCCTAATTAATAGTAAACAATTAAATAGACGACTTCCTCAAAAATTTGGGGCTACCTACATGTCTATGGACAATCCTTATTTTGAAGAATTGAACTCCGCAATTCAAGAAAGTGTAGAGGCAAATGGTGATGTTTTAATCTCAAGAAATCCATCCCAAAGCCAAGAAAAACAAAACCAACAAATATTCGATATGATTGACTCAGGAATAGATCTTCTATTCATTAATCCAGTTGATTGGAAGAATGTTACTCCCGCTCTCATTGCTTGCAAAAATGCAAACATTCCAGTTGTCGATATTGATACCAATGTTTTTGATGATGAATATGTTAATTCAATTATCCTCTCAGATAATTATCAAGCAGGGGTACAAATTGCCTATGATGTTGAAAGAAAAAAAGATAGTGCAAGAATTGTAATACTATCTCATGATAGTATCTTTTCAACCTATGAGAGAATTAGAGGTTTTGTAGAAACCATAAACACTTTCGATGGTGATTATGAAATTGTCTACAAAGAAAACACTAGTGTAACTTTAGAATCTTCTATGGAAGTAATGCTTAAATTTCTAGAAGATAATGTAGACTTTGATGTAATTATCGGAGGAAATGATCCAACAGCTCTCGGCGCTCTTGCTGCCATGCAAAAGTGTAATATAAAAAATGATACCTTAATATATGGTATTGATGGCTCTCCTCTTGGAAAGGAAATGATAAAGCAAGGCTATATGGAAGGAACAAGTGCACAATTTCCGATCGCCATTGGAAGAAAATCTGCTGAGATAGCATATTCTCTATTAAATGGGGAGAGTGTTCCTAAAAATATCCTAATACCTGTTGAATTAATTACTAAAGATAATCTTGAAGACTTTGACATTGCAGGATGGCAGTAAGATGAATGAACAAAGAATAAGAATAATTAAATATTTACTACTATCTATAAATATTATAGCAGTTATATTTATAAGCACTGTTATTAAAAGTTCAACATCTCTTATATGTATATTCTCTCATTCTCTTGAATTTTTATCAAACGCACAAGCAATTAGTACAGATCCTATGAGAGATTATTTGAGTGTAATTGCATTGTCTATTCTTCTAATAATTGGCTTTTTAATGAGACAATTTATATTACTTGGAAATACTAAAAGGCGAAATCTAAGTATCTTAGTAGATGCAATTATAGTGCTACTAATAATTTATATACAAGATTTTAACTATAATGGAATAATATTGTGGGTTATAGCAAATATTGTTTACTACAATGATATATCAAGAAAATACATTGCACTGGGATTTGGTATTGCTGCCTATATATTTACAAATTATGGCCTATTATCAATATATTATCCGCTCTACTCTGTTGTCCAATATTTTCTATATTTTCCACCATTACTACAGAAAATCTGCTTTATTTTTTACTACACCCTCAGTGCCTTTAATCTAATTCTATTTATCATATTCTGTGTAATAGTAATTCAAGAACAAAAGGGTAAAGTGCTAGAAATTAATGAACTTAATGATAAATTAAGTGAGGCTAATAAGGAATTACAAAAGCTTGCAACCATTAAAGAAAAAATGGGTGAAACAAAAGAGAGAAACAGAATAGCAAGAGAAATTCATGATACTATCGGTCACTCTCTTATGGCAATTTCAGTTGGAGTTGATGCTTCCCTTACAATAATAGATCATAATCCTCAGGCAGCTAAAAAACAATTAATGGCAGTATCGGCTGCAGCTCAAGAGGGCATTGCAGATGTTAGAAGATCTGTGAGTACACTTCGTCCTGATACCCCTGGTGCACACAGACTAAATCAACAACTATCACACCTAGTTGATAAAACTGTAAGTACTACTGGCATTGAAATTAACTTTGATTGTATTGATAAAATCAATGCCGAAGAAGATGAGGAAAATGCAATCTTTAGAGTTGTACAGGAATGTATAACTAATTCAATTAAGCATGGTAAGGCTACTAAAATAGATATAAACATTAAAATGGAAAATAGTAATCTACTTATTTTGATAAAAGACAATGGTGTTGGTTGCAAACACCTTGTTAGTGGATTTGGAATGATGCATATGCGGGAGAGAATATCTATGCTTCAGGGAGAATTAGAATATTTTTCAGACAATGGTTTTACAGTTAGTGTGAGTATACCTATGAGAAAGGAGAGTTTAAATGGTTAAAATTCTAATAGCAGATGATCAACAGCTAATTAGACAAAGTCTACAAATTGTATTGGAGCAAATTGAAGACTTTGATGTTTTAGAAAGTGTTGGCAATGGGTTTTTAGTACTTCAGGCAGTCAAAAAAGATCCCCCTGATGTTATTCTAATGGATATTAGAATGCCACACATGGATGGTGTTCAATGTACTAAAGAAATCAAAGAAAAATACCCTAATATTAAAATAATAATATTAACAACATTCGATGATGATGAGTATGTATTTAATGCACTAAAATATGGAGCAAGTGGCTATTTATTAAAAGGAATATCAATGGATTATTTAGTAGAGGCTATTAGAACTGTATATGATGGTCAGGCTATGATAAATCCTGATATTGCCTCCAAAGTTGTAAGACTCTTCTCTCAATTAGCAAATGTAAATACAAGAGTTTATCAAACAATTAACATAGATAAAGATTATGTGAAAACACTCACTCAATCTGATTGGCATATTATAAAAGAGATTGAAAAAGGCTTATCTAATAAAGAAATAGCTAGTAAATTAAATCTAACTGAGGGAACAATTAGGAATTATTTATCAAGTATTTTAAATAAATTAGAACTAAGAGATAGAACCCAATTAGCAATATGGGCAATTGAAAATAGGTTAATAAATACTGGTGACTAAATTTAAAGAGAAAATACTATCTATTACACTTTTAATAATTCTTATAATTATAGTTAGCTTTGCTATCTATAGAAACTATAAGAGCAAAACATCTGTGCTCGAATTAGGTGTATTTGCTGGCTCAAATTGGAATGTTGTTAATGAGGATTATTATAAGTTTATTAATCAGGGAATATCTCAATTTGAAAAAGAAAATCCTGGAGTAAGTGTTCACTATTATTCAGGAATTAGAAAATTTGATTATAGTGAATGGCTATCTAAGCAGATAATTACAGGAAATGCTCCTGATGTTATGATGGTCCTTAGTGAAGATTTTAATACATTTACCACCCTTGGATTATTGCAAAACCTTGATGAACTAATGGAAAACGATAGCGATATTTCACATGATGATTTCTTTAATTTTGCAATAAACTCGGGAGTTCACAAGGACATACAATATGGTATTCCTTGTGAAGTTAATCCTATGATGATGGCAATTAATGAAACTCTTCTTGAAAAAGAGGGTTACTCAGTTCCTGAAAATGATTGGAGCTGGGATGATTTTTACACTCTTTGTAAGGCCATGAGCAAAGACATTGATGGAGATTCTGTATTAGATATCTTTGGAGTTTGTAACTATGATTGGCGAGATGCAGTCTATTCAAACGGAACAATGCTCTTTAATAAAGAGGGAACTGTTTCCTATTTTAATGATCCTCGTGTAATTGAGTCAGTTAAGTTTATGCAAAAACTATATAATCTTAATAAAGATATTGTACTAACTAAAGATGACTTTGACTCAGGTAAAGTTGCCTTTATGCCGTTAACATTTTCAGAGTATAAAACCTATACAACCTACCCAAATAAAATTGAAAAATATTTAAATATTAAATGGAAATTCATTCCAATGCCATCGGGCCCTCAAGGAAGTAATGCCGCTAAAGCAGATACTCTATTACTCTCTATTAGCAATAATTCAAAACATAAAGATTTAGCCTATAAACTACTAAAAACATTTACAACAAATGAGACAATTCAGATAGATTTATATAAATATGCACATGGTGCATCTCCCTATAAAAAAGCTGCCTCATCTGAAAAAGTTGATGTGATTTTGAACAATAAAATGGCAGAAACTGACATGAGATATGATAGAGATATGATTGTTCAAGTACTAAATAATAGTATAATATCATCACAATTTAGAAAATATGATGAAATTATTAGCTTAGCAGATAAGGAAATAGATAAAATTATCACCCAAGATAAGAATGCAGATAGTAGTCTTAGAAAATTCCAAAGAACAATCTCACAACGCCTTGAATAGAAATATTACAAATGTCATTTAAATTCTAATTACATTTGATACTTGTTGTAATTTTTTTATGGTTCATACTTCTTTTATAAACAAAAGAAGGAGAAGCATAATGAAAAAATTTTTATGTGCAATTTTACTAGCATCACTAGTAATGGGCTCAGTATTTGCCCAAGGTTCAAGCGAAACAACTAAGGACGTAGATGATGGACATTACAAGTTTGGTTTTACTTGTATGGACCAATCAAACCCATTCTTTGTTCTAATTGAACAAACAATTAGAGAAGAAGTTGAGAAGAGAGGAGATGTATTAATCTCTGTTGATCCAGCTAACGATGTTACAAGACAAATTCAACAAATTGAAGATGTAGTTGCTCAAAACATTGATGGTATGTTCTTAAATCCTGCTGAAGCAGAAGGCGTTATTCCTGGTCTTGATATGTTAAAAGATGCTGGAGTACCAATTGTTAACTTTGATACTGAAGTTGCTGATATGAGTTATATTGCAACATATGCAGGTTCTGATAACTACAATGCTGGTAAAGTTTGTGGTGAAGATTTAATCAAAAAAATTCCTCAAGGTGGTGATATCATCGTTCTAGATTCACCTACAATGAATTCAGTTACAGACAGAGTTAACGGTTTTACTGATGTAATCAAAGGCCATAACTTTAACATTGTTGCTCAACAAGATGCAAAGGGTAACCTACAAAAATCAATGGGCATCTCAGAAGACTTATTACAAGCTCATCCTGATGTAGTTGCTATCTTTGGTGGTAATGACCCAACAGCTTTAGGCGCACTTGCAGCAGCTAATGCAGCAGGCTTAACAAAATGTTTAATCTACGGTGTTGATGGCTCTCCTGACATTAAGGGTGAAATTGCACGTGGTGCAGACTCATTAATCGAAGGCTCTGGTGCACAATCTCCAATTAGTATTGCAAAAACTTCTGTAGACCTAATGTACAAAATCATGGCTGGTGAAAAAGTTGAATCAAGATATCCTGTTCCAACATTCTTAATCACAATTGATAACGTTGCAGAATATGGTGTAGATGGCTGGCAGTAAACTTTAACTTATAAAGTAAAATTGGAAGTGCTAATTCTAGCACTTCCATATCTTGTAAAACAAAAGGAAAAAATAATGGATAACATTTTATTAAAAATGGAAGATATTCATAAAAGGTTTCCAGGGGTTTATGCCTTAAAATCTGTTAATTTTGAATTAAAACCTGGAGAAGTTCATGCTCTGTTAGGTGAAAATGGCGCTGGAAAATCTACATTGATTAAAGTTTTGGGTGGCATCTATGAAAGAGATGAAGGTAAAATTTTTATCAATGGAGAAGAAGTTAAAATTGAAAGTGTATTAGATGCACAGAAAAATGGTATTGCTATAATTCACCAAGAATTAGTACTCGTTCCACATATGAGTGTTGCTGAAAATATTTATCTAGGTAGAGAACCTATGAAAAATCATTTTGTAAACAAAAGTGAAATGAATGAAAAAGCTCAAGATCTTTTAAATTCATATAATCTTGGTTTCAAGGCAACTGAGTTAATTGTAAATCTTACAATTGCTCAACAACAAATGGTAGAAATCATTAAAGCAATATCCTTTAATTCAAAAATCCTAGTTATGGATGAACCAACATCATCTATATCTGAAACTGATGTTAAATTCTTATTTGGAATAATGAGAACTTTAGTAGAGAAAGGCATTGGTATTATTTACATCTCCCATAAAATGAGTGAATTAGGCGATATTTGTGATCGTGTTACAGTTTTAAGAGATGGAGAATATGTAGGTACTAAGGTTGTTGCAGATACATCAAAAGATGAATTGATATCTATGATGGTAGGTAGACAGCTAGAGAGCTACTACATAAGAGATTTCCAAAAACCTCAAGAAGTTATATTAAAATGTGAACATATTTGTGATTCAAATATGGTTAAAGATGCTTCATTTGAACTTAGGAAAGGTGAAATTATTGGTTTTGCAGGACTAGTTGGTGCCGGAAGATCCGAATTAATGAAGTGCCTTTTTGGACTAACTAAAAACTATACTGGTGACATTTTAATTGATGGCAAATCAATAAAAATTAACTCACCAACTGATGCATTAAACGCAGGCATTGCTCTTGTTCCTGAAGATAGAAAATTTGAAGGTTTATATTTACAGCAAAACATTCAATTCAATACAACAATTGAAGTTTTAAACGAATTTATAAAAGGAATATTTTACAATTCTTCTAAGGAATATGAGATTACAGACAAGTATATCAAAATGATGGATACAAAAACTCCATCACAAAAGCAGAAAATTATTAATTTATCTGGTGGTAATCAACAAAAAGTTATGATTGCAAGATGGCTTGCAACAGATCCAAAGATATTAATTTTAGATGAACCTACTAGAGGTGTAGATGTAGGTGCAAAAGCTGAAATTTATACAATTATGAACAGGCTAGCAAAAGAGGGAATGGCTATAATTATGATTTCATCAGAACTATCTGAAATCATAAATATGAGTGATAGGGTCTATGTAATGGCTCATGGAGCAACAAAAGGTTGTATTGCGCACGAAGTTATTTCTCAAGAAAAAATTATGCAATTTGCAGCAGAATAAAGGGAGAATTTTAAAATGTCTGGCACAGAAAATTTGAAAATAAAAGATAATAGATCTGATAAAATGATACAATTTCTTAAATTGTATTTTAAAACCAATTTAGGAATTATTGTAGCTTTCATTGTATTGTTTGCATTCCTTGCACTCAATCCTAAAACTCATAGTTCATTTATGACTTCTAGAAATATGTTTAATGTTTTAAGACAAATTTCTACCAATCTATATCTAGCTTGTGGAATGACGATGGTAATCATACTTGGTGGTATTGATTTATCCGTTGGTTCAATTATAGCACTATCTGGTTGTGTAGCAGCCGCAGGTGTTGCAAGATATTCATTGCCTATTCCTGTTGCTATTGTAATGGGCTTAATAGTTGGTGTATTAGTTGGTGCTTTCAATGGTCTTGTAATAGCAAAAACAACAATTCCTGCATTCATCGTAACTTTAGCTACCATGAATATTTGTAGAGGTCTTGCCTATGTTTATACAGGTGGATCTCCTGTAAGAGTTGTTAGTAAAGAATGGCAGTTCATTGGTGCAGGTTATATCGGACCTATTCCAACACCGGTTGTAATACTCATAGTCGTCCTGATAATAACGACGATATTGATGGATAATACGAAATTTGGACGTCACTTGTATGCAGTAGGTGGAAATGCTCAAGCAGCTCGTTTCTCAGGTATTGATGCAGCAAAAATTAAATTCTTAGTACATGTATTCTCAGGTTTAATGAGTGGTTTAGCTGGTATCGTATTAGCTTCAAGAATGTATTCAGGTCAACCAACAGCCGGTCAAGGCGCAGAAATGGATGCAATTGCAGCCGTAGTAGTTGGTGGTACATCAATGGCAGGTGGTAGCGGAAATATTGGTGGTACAATTATTGGTGCACTAATTATTGGTTATCTAAACAATGGATTGAACTTATTAAATGTTAATTCGTTCTGGCAATATGTTGTTAAGGGTTTTGTTATTCTATTAGCAGTATTTATTGATTTTATGAGAACACAAAAGAAAGACTAGGAGATTATATGTTAGTTAATTTAAAAAGCATAATGGATTATGCAGAAGAAATGAAAATTGGAATTGGGGCCTTTAATGTTCCTAATTTAGAATCACTTAAAGCTATTGTTGCAGCAGCACAAGAGTGTGATACTCCTGTTATATTAAATTATGCTCCAGTTCATTCATGTTTTATGGATATAGAAGAAGCTGCATTCTTAATGCTTCATTATGCTAAAAAAGCAACTGTTCCAATTTGTGTACACCTAGATCATGGTGCTTCTTTTGAAATATGTATGAAAGCAATTAGACTTGGATTTACATCTGTTATGATAGATGCATCTGGTAAATCTCTTGAAGACAATATTAAAGAAACAAGAGCCGTTGTAAGAGCCGCACACAGTGTTGGTGTCTCAGTAGAGGCAGAACTTGGTCATATTTTCTCATCTGAAATTGGTATTGCAGAAAACGACAGTGCTACTGAAGTTGAAACAAGAGAGAGCTTTAAAGATCTAAATGATGTTTATACTAATCCAAAAGTTGCTAAAGAATTTGTTGAGGCAACCCAAGTTGATGCACTAGCCATTGCATTTGGTACATCACATGGTGTTTATCTAACAAAACCTGAATTAGATCTAAACAGAATCTCAGAAATCAAAGCTGAAATTGATATGCCTTTTGTTATGCACGGAGGCTCCGGTCTTAGTAAAGAAGAATTCCAAAAAGCAGTAATCAATGGTGTTCGTAAAATCAATTATTACACCTATATGAGTCTATGTGGTGGTAAGGCTATTAAAGAATTTGTCGATAGTAAAAAAGATGATGAATTAGTGTTCTTCCATGACATTCCAAATGTTGCAATTGCTGCAATGAAAGAAAATATAATTGAAGCAATAAAAATATTTTCATTAAAGAAATAAAGAGAAGGTTGTTTTGAAAAAAGGAATAAGTGTAGTTGGTTCATTAATCCTAGATAAACATTATTTTGTTGATTCTTTCCCAAGTGAAAGTGCTCTCTCAAATATCAAATATCTAGGAGATGAATTTGTTGGTGGTTCTGGTAATCTAATACTAGATCTAGCAAAAATTGATGGCGATTGTAGTATTAAAGCCTGTGGAATGATAGGTCGTGGTGTTAATGGAGATAGAATTCTCAAAGAATTTAGCAACTATCCTAATATCGATTCACAAGGAATTGTCTATGGAGCTAATACCTCTATGACACTTGTTATTAACTCTCTGGCAAACAAGAGTAGAAGCTTTTTCTACTACCCAGGAGCTAGTGATGAATTCACTATATCAGATATCAATTGGGATTCCATTGATTCTGATATCTTTCAACTTGAATATCTGTTGTTATTAAAGAAAATAGATGAGAGAGATGAAGAGTTTGGAACCGTTGCTGCAAGAATACTATCGGAAGCAAAAAATAGAGGCTTTTTAACCTCTATAGATATAGTCTCTGAAAAAGGCCCTCGTGCCGCTACTCTTGTTCCTTATGCACTAAAATATACTGACTATTGTACTATTAATGAAATAGAGGCCCAGGAAATTACTGGACAAGAAATTATTATTGAGGGAAAAATCAATAGTATTAATATGATATCTGCACTGAAGATATTACAAAAAATGGGCGTATCTAAATGGGTAATTATTCATAGTGCCCAATATAGTATGGGCCTTGATTGTGAAACAAATGAAATTTACAAAGTCCCATCACTAAATATTCCAAAAGAAATAATAGTTGGAACAACAGGTGCAGGAGATGCCTTCTGTGCAGGTGTACTTTATTGTGTTTATAAAGAGAAAAATCTTTTAGAAGCACTAAAATTTGCCTCAGCTACTGCCGGCTCCTCGCTCTTTGCCTGTGATGGTTCAAGTAGTATGAAAGATGCAAAGGGCGTTTTGGAAATTTATGATAAATACAAATTTGAGGTAGAATATGAAAAGATCTGAGATAAATGAAGTAATTAAAAAAATGGAGAAACTATTAGATAAATACAAATTCTCTCTCCCTCCTTTTTGTCATTGGACTCCTGAAGAATGGCAAGATAAAAACAGCGAATATGATGAAATCAGGGATAATAAACTTGGTTGGGATATAACTGACTTTGGTGGTGGTAATTTTGCTAAATCAGGTTTTGCCCTTATTACATTGAGAAATGGTAATCAAAAGAATAAGAAATATACCAAAGTATATGCTGAGAAGTTGATAATGTTAGAATCAAATCAAACAGCACCACTTCATTATCATGTAAATAAAAGTGAAGACATAATAAATAGAGGTGGAGGAACACTCTTTATAACTCTATTTAATTCTAATAAGAAAGGTGAAAAACTAGATACTGATGTTTTAGTTCACACCGATGGTCGCACATACACTGTAAAGGCTGGAACAGCTATTAAATTAGAGCCAGGTGAGAGCATTACACTCTATCCATATCAATATCATGAATTTGCAACAGCACTTGATACCGATGATATATTAATAGGTGAAGTATCACAAACTAATGATGATGATAGTGATAACATGTTCTATGAAGATATTCCACGTTTTCCTGAAATTGAAGAAGATGAGGCCCCTTATAGACTATTGTGTACTGAATATCCAAAAGCTAGCACAAAATAGGAGAGTATTTTATGAGCTATAAATCATTAAAAGAAGAAGCCTATGAAGCAAATCTAGAAATTCCTCAAAGACAACTAGCTATTTATACCTGGGGTAATGTTTCTTCCTTTGATAGGGAAAAAGGTGTGTTTGCAATAAAGCCATCAGGCGTTCCCTATGATAAGTTAAAAGTTGATGATATTGTTGTATTATCTCTTGAAGGAGAGATAGTTGAGGGAACACTTAATCCCTCATCAGATACACCAACTCATCTAGAGTTATATAGAGCCTTTCCTCAATTAGGTGGAATTACTCACACTCATTCTCCCTATGCAACAGCTTGGGCACAATCTATGTACTCTCTACCACTTCTTGGAACAACCCATGCCGATCACTCTCAATATCCAGTACCATGTACTCGATTACTGAGTGAGAGTGAGGTAATAGAGAATTATGAGAAAAATACAGCTAAAGTAATAATTGAAGCAATTAATAATCCTAAAACAATACAAGATGTTGCAACTCAAGGAGCTTTCCCTCATTTAGATAAACTAAATGTGGAGGAGAATCCAATGATGCTAGTAGCTGGTCATGGACCTTTTTGTTGGGGTAAAAGTGCAAGCGATAGTGTTTATAATTCAGCTGTACTTGAAGAATGTTGTAAAATGGCATTGTTTGTAAAAGAGTTAAAAGGAAACTTTGAAGTTTTTCCTCAATACATAGTTAAAAAACACTATGAGAGAAAACACGGAGAAGGTGCATATTACGGACAAAATAAATAGATAAATTAGATCTATAAATATTGAGCATACTAATTGAGATAACACTCACTAGTATGCTTATTTTTTTTTGTCCTAGGTTAATGTACAGTAATATGTTAAGTATAATATGTTAATTACATTAGTTTTAGTAATATAAACAAAGAGCTAGCTATATAATTATACTAAATCGGTTTAGCATTGATAAATCCTTACTATATAGGTATTTAAAAAATATTATATATTTTTGTTGACCGGTTTAGTAAATCGGTTTATAATTTTTACAAAAGGAAACTTCAAATTAAGACAATAATCCTAAAAGGATAAGGAGAAAAAATAATGAAAAAATTATTAATTGGTCTATCTATCGTAGCTTTAGCTTGTAGTACTAACGTATTTGCTAATGGTAGTAGTGAAACTAAATCATCAGAGGCAAAGGCTGATAGCATTTATGTTTACAATTCAAAAGGTGAGAACGCAGAACAGTTTGCAGCTATGTGTGCAGCATACGAGGCTGAGACTGGTATTCATGTAAAGA
Organism: Sphaerochaetaceae bacterium; assembly: GCA_963678765.2. Taxonomy (GTDB): domain Bacteria; phylum Spirochaetota; class Spirochaetia; order Sphaerochaetales; family Sphaerochaetaceae; genus Pleomorphochaeta. Next base: position 131,541 of record CAXXVM010000008.1, read on the forward strand.
ACTTCTCAATTGGTTCTGGACAAGATCACATGGAAACTCTTAGAGCTGAGATGAATAGTAAAGATATGCCAACAATATTCTCTATTCAAGGAATGAAAGAACTTCCTGAGTGGGAACAGGGTGGTTTTGTTCAAGATTTATCAAAAGTAACAACAGGTGATTTTGGTAAAATGGTTCAAGCTATTCCTGAAGGTCTAAGACTTTCTTCTAATGGCTCAAACAGTTATGGTGTTCCATACAATGTTGAAGGTTATGGCTATATTGTTGATAAAGCTATGCTAAATTCATTATTTGGCACAGACCCATCAGCTGATATCCAAGCTGCAACATATGCAGAATGGGAAAACTTTGTAAAAACATTAACATCATGGATTAAAATGCCATCTGCTATGAATGTTACATTCAATAATAAAACTTATACATTAGCTGCTTCTAAAGATGCACTAAGTAGTAAATTAAACGGTGTATTTGCTGTAATGGGTTCTGAAAAATGGACATATGGTGATCACCTAATCAACGTTGCAATTAACTCTGTATTTGATTCTTCAAGAGCTGCAGCATCAGCTACTGATGAACAAGTTGCACAACTTGAAAAACCATTCATGAAATATGCTCAAGTTATTGATTTAATGACAAGTAACTTAGCTGGTGCTAATGGTCCTGCACAAAGAGGACAAGATTTAGTATCATCTGCTAAATTTGGTTATGATCAAGCTGTTCAAATCTTCGCACAATCAAAAGCTCTACTTCTAAAACAAGGTAACTGGGCTTATGGTAATATCGAAGGTGTTGATGCAGATATGGCTTCAAGACTTGAATTCTTACCAGTTAAGATGCCTTATGAAGCATCTGATGTTAAAGTAAACAAATCTGTTGCTCAATTAAACTCAGCAATTCCTGTATTCGTACCTAACTACTATGCAGTTAACGCTCTAGTAAGTGATTCACAAAAAGAATTAGCTTATGACTTCTTATATTGGTTAAACAACAGTGAAACTGGTAAAAACTACATCATAAACGAATTCAACTTCATTCCTTACAATGCAGATCCAGCAACAACAACTGTACCAAACAGTCTAGGTAACTCAATTATCTCTTACATCGATAGTGATAACACAATTAGTGCACCATACAATGGTTCACCAGCTGGTTGGTCTGGCGATGTAGTTGGTAAGAAAGTAATGGAAGAATACTTAACTAAATTAAATTGGAATTCTTCAGATTACAAAGCTATTGCAGACTATGCAGTACAACAATGGCAGGCTATGAACTAATTCATTGAATTAGATTTGTAGAGAAATTTGGGCGGCGGCCTAGTTGGCCAAAGCCCATATCTTTAAAGAATTTCACAAGGGGATAGTGATGAACATATACAAGAAATGGTTTTGGCCATTAGTTGCTCCCGCTCTCATTTTATTTATAGCAGTTATCTTAGTTCCATTTGTAGTTGGATTTGTAAACTCCTTCTTAGCATGGAGAGGAACATACTATTTTAATCCTGAGACAAATAGCAGAGCATCTAGTATCTTGCAGTCTTTTGTTGGCCTAACAAACTATAAAGAAGCTTTTCAAGATGAAAGATTCATGAATGCTTTCTGGTATACAATTAAATATACAATTATTGCAGTTATTGCAATCAACATAGTTGCACTAGCACTTGCAGTTTTATTAGACAATATTAGCAAAGGCTCAGGAGCACTTAGAACAACATACTTCCTTCCAAATATGTTAGGAGGACTTGCTTTAGGTTTTATTTGGCAGTTCATTTTCCAAATTGTTTACACAGATATCCTATTCGCACCATCATCAATTTTCCATAATGAATTTTTACGTTATATGACCCAGGATACTAATAAAGCCATGTTCGCATTAGTTATTTTAAATGTATGGCAATATGCTGGTTATATGATGATTATTTACACCGCAGGACTTAACAATATTCCAATCGACTTCTACGAAGCAGCATCCCTTGATGGAGCTTCAGCTTGGGTTAAGTTTAAAAAGATTACCGTTCCAATGTTAATGAGTAGCTTTACAATTTGTTTATTCATGGTTATTGCAAACTCATTTAAAATGTTAGATCAAAACGTAGCTTTAACTAATGGTGATTTTAATACAAGAATGTTAGCTCTTCAAATTTTGAGAACAGTAAAAGATACAACCCCACCAAACTATGGTAGAGCACAAGCTCAGGCAGTTATCTTCTTCGTAATTATTGCGATTGTATCCATAACTCAGGTTAGGATTACATCAAAAAGAGAGTTGGAGTATTAAAATGGCAGAATTAAAAGTAGTTTCAGAAGGTGATTATTTCAGAAGAAAAAAAATCAAGAAAACCATTGTCTATATTATTCTTATACTAATTGCAATATATACACTTGCACCTCTATATTTCCTATTAGTAAACAGTTTTAAGGGTAATGTTGATATTGTAGGAAGTCCATTATCACTTCCTACAACATGGTCTTTCCAATACATAGCTAATGCTGCAAGTGAAATTCACTTCTTTAAAGCATTAGGTATAACAGCATTTATTACAGCAGCATCTGTTACATTAATTGTATTAGTTTCATCACTAGCTGCCTGGGTAATGGTAAGAAACAAATCAAAAGCAAGTAGCCTTGTTTATCTTTGTTTTGCAGCAGCTATGCTAATCCCATTCCAAGCAATTATGTATCCTCTTATTCAACTATTTGAAGATGCAGGATTAAAGAATATTGGTGGATTAATCATAATGTATGGTGGATTTGGACTATCAATGTCTGCATTCCTATATCATGGCTTTGTAAAAGGTGTACCTCGTGGTGTTGAAGAGGCAGCCCTTATTGATGGATGTAATATCTTTCAAATTTATTCAAATGTTGTAATGCCACTATTATCATCAATTACAGTTACTGTAATTATCTTAAATGCAATGTGGATATGGAATGACTACCTATTACCATTCTTAGTTATTGGTAATACAACAAACAAAACACTTGTATTAGAATTGTATTTTGCAAGAATTCTTGCAGGACAATATGGTAACCCTTGGGAGTTAATATTCCCAGCTGTATTAATAACCATCTTACCAATGGTAGCAATATTCTTAGCTCTTCAAAAGTATATTGTTAAGGGTATTTCAGCAGGAGCTATTAAAAGCTAATAAATATTATTGGCTATTAAATAACAGAGACAGACTTTCTGTGGGGTATTTCTTACCCCACAGATCTAATAAAGTTGTGCACTCAATCTTAGTTATTTTTTATTTATATATTATGCATAGTTGTACATTATATTATTTATAAGATATAAACAAATAATACTCAGTTTAAAAATAGGTTGTGAAAAAAATGAATGATATAAAAAAGAAAAGACCAACGATTAAGGATATAGCAAATGCAAGTGGTTTTTCAAAGACTGCCGTGTCTTTTGCCTTCAATGAACCCTCTCGTTTAAGCTCTGATACTGTTGATAAAATATTAGAGACAGCTAAGTCCCTTGGTTATTTTCCAAATCCTCTAGCTAGGAATTTATCACTACAAAAACATTTCTCAATTGGATTCTTATTACCTCAAAATATTAATCATACTATGAATAACCCATATATTCTTAAGGTTATTGAAGGTATTTCTAAAGTATGTGAGAGTAAAAACTTTACATTAACTATTATTCCACCACTAAGATCTAGTATCGAAGAAGCAGTTAAAAGTGCAGCCGTTGATGGACTTATCACAATGGGAATGGGCCTTGAAGCTAATATAATAGAGATATTAGAAAAACGTAATATTCCACTAGTTGCTATCGATGGTAATCCTTGTTTAAATTTACCATCAGTTAATATCGATGATGAATCAGCATCCTATGATATTATGTGTGAGGTCCTTAAAAGAGGACATAGAAACATTACAATTGTTTCACTAAGTGAAGACTTATTTACTGAGAAATTATCAAATGTTAAAACAGTTCCAAATCTAAGAAGACATGGTTATGAGAGAGCCCTTAGTGAATATGGTTTATCATTAAAAGATGAGAGTGTTAATGTAATATTATCTGAGTGTACCTTTGAAGATGGTGCTTCTATCTATGATAAAATAATAGCACAACAACCATCTGTATCATGTGTTGTAACTATGAGTGACATTGTTGCTATCGGGCTTTTATATGAACTTAGAGCTAAGGGCGTAAGTGTTCCTTCATCTCTATCTGTTGTAGGATTTGATAATCTATTAGAATCAAAATTAATTTCACCTCGATTAACAACAGTAGATCAACCTGGCTTAGACAAAGGTATTCTTGCTGCAAAACTCCTATTTGATTATATGAGTGGTAAAGTTGATAAGAATTCAAGAATAAATGTCCCATACAAGGTGGTAATTAGAGAATCCCTAGGAGAATATAATGGTCAATAATAAAAGAAGTAGCGGTATTTTATTTCATATTACATCATTAAGTGGAAAATATGGGATAGGTGATTTTGGCTTTGAGGCCTTTGAATTTGTAGATAAACTTGCTAAAAGTGGTGTTAAGATGTGGCAAACACTTCCACTTGGACCAACTGGATATGGGAATTCTCCATATGCAAGCAGATCCTCCTTTGCAGGTAATGAATTATTAATAAGTATAGATAAACTCCTAGAAGATGGTTATTTATCTTTTTCAGACATTGAAAATATTCCTGAATTCTCAACAAAAAAAGTAGAATATGATCGAGTAAATAAATGGAAAAAACCCCTTTTATTTAAAGCTGCAAAAAATTTTATCAAAGCAAATAAAGAAGAAAAAGAATATAAAGCATTTGTTAAAGAGAATAAATGGTTAGAAGATTATTGCCTGTTTATATCAATATATGATGAATATAATGATAGTAGATGGGATAGTATCTGGGATGAAAAACTAAAAAATCGTGATGAAAAAGCTCTACAAATCAAACGAGATGCACATAGTGAAAAAATAGAGTACTACAGTATTCTACAATATCTATTTTTTAAACAATGGTTTAAATTAAAAGCCTATGCTAATAGTAAAAATATAAAAATCATAGGTGATATCCCTATCTTTGTAGCACGCGATAGCGTTGATGCATGGACAAATAGAGAACTATTTAAGACTGATGCAAAAGGGGACTTCTCCTGCGTTTCAGGCTGTCCACCAGATGGTTTTACCCCTCTTGGCCAATTATGGGGTACGCCTGTATATGATTGGGAAAGTTGTGAAAAAACTGGATTCAAATGGTGGATTCAGAGAATTAAATATCAACTAACACTCTGTGATATATTAAGAATTGATCACTTTAGAGGCTTTGAATCATATTGGGAAATTAAAGAGGGTGCACCTGATGCCAAAAATGGTAAATGGGTCAAAGGACCTGGAATAAAACTATTTAAAGCAATTAATAAAGAATTAGGAAAAACTCCTTTAATCGCAGAGGACCTTGGCTTTATGACTGAAGAGGTTGTAAAACTTAGAACTGATTTAAATCTACCTGGAATGAAGATAGGTGTATTTGGTTTTGGATTTGATGAGAGTGATAATATTGATATTAATAATATGGATTTACCTCAAAACTATGATGAAAACTGTTTTGCATATCCTGGTACCCACGATAATACAACAATACAGCAATGGTTTAGTGATTTAACAACAAATCAAAAAGATAGAGTTTGTGAATATCTTGCAACTGATTATAATAATATTCACAATGCTTTAATTAGAGAAATTTATCATTCTAAATCTAAAAGTGTTGTAGTAATGTTATCTGATTTAATGGGACTATCTAAAGAGGGTAGAATGAATACCCCATCTACTTGTAATGATATTAACTGGTCATGGAGACTAGATAGAAATATTGATAAAGAATTAGAGAGACTTTCAAGATTAATAAAATACACTCACAGATAATTTATAGAGTAGTTTAAACGAGGTTAATTATGGCAGTAATGGATATAAGATTTTTTTCAAAGTTATTTGATAGATTTGTAAGCTTTAAAGCAATTATACCAAATGATACTCAAGATTATAAAAAGAATAATTATGAGACTTATTACCAAAGAGATATGAAAACTCTTTATCTATTACATGGAAGTGGTGGCGATAATTCTGATTGGCTATATAGAACAAATATAATAAGTCTCTCTGAGCAATATAATCTTGCAATCATTCTCCCATCAGGAGAAAACTCTTGGTATGTTGATAAAAATAGTAGACTCTATAAATATAAGAAATTTATTGCAGAAGAACTAAAAACTTATGTTGAATCAACCTTTTCTCTATCAAGTAAGAGAGAAGATAACTTTATAGCAGGACTTTCGATGGGAGGCTATGGTGCATTAACCATAGGACTTAGTTATTGTGATAGTTTTTCTAAAATAGTTGGTCTTTCCTCGGCTCTAATTATTAATGATATAGGAAGTAATAGTCCAAATCGTGATATTGAAAAGCTTAATGATTTTGAATTTATCTTTGGCGATTTAAAAAACGTAATAGATAGTGAACATAATCCTGAAGTATTAGTTAAAAAAGCAATTGAAAATAAGTGTGACATTCCTCAAATCTATCTAGCCTGTGGAAATAATGATTTCTTAATAGAATTTAATAGAGACTTTAGAGACTTCTTAAAAGATCATAGTGTTGATTGTGTCTATAAAGAGGGAGATGGAATACATGATTGGATATTCTGGAGTAACTGGATTGAAAAAAGTGTTAAATGGTTGATAGATTAATATAAAATAGAGCTACAAGACTTGTCTTAGTAGCTCTATTAAATATATTACCTTTTCTCTTTTTGAAACTCTATGTATGAATAAACTACAGGAATTAAGCTCATAATTAGTATACCAATTATAAATACAATCATCTTAATACTCATAGGCAATAAGATAGATGTAATAGCTAAAATAGTACCACCTAACACCCAAATAGGACCTGCCATTCTATGAGTCTTTGACCAAACATTATTACTTGCTAGTGTCCATGGAGTTCTAATACCAGCACTATAGTTTGATTTAAACTTAGGAAGATAATTCCCGATAATTGCAAGTAATAAACTCACAGAGAATAACACTGCAGTTGTTGTATTAAAACTTGAATTTCCCTTAGCAGCTAAAATCATAATTGATATAATTGCGATAAAGAAAATGTTAAATACAACTCTAAAAATACTATAGGTTCTCTCAAAAACTTTGAAATTCTCTTTTTTAGGATCAATCTTACTAATGATTATTAGTAATACATTTATACCCAATAGTATGGAATATAATAGGTATAGTGTAGATTTAGGACCACTTTTATCAACAGTTCCATCCAATCCCCAATGTGTTGGGATATTAGCATCTAATCCCTTATATACTACACTAATTCCAATAAGTGTTAGTATCATTAAGATTGCATTAATATAGTTAGCATTTTTATTATTCATTTTGATCTCCTCTATCCATAAAAGATGATAGCCATTTCATAACATCTTCCATAACTGATGTGTTAACTTCATAGATTATAAAATTACCATCCCTAATCTTAGTAACAAGACCTGCATCATTTAATATTTTTAGATGATGAGAAAGTGTTGCTCCACTGATTTCTAAATGGGATAAAATATCACCTGCATTTAGGGGCCTCTCTTTTAGTAAGTCCAATATTTTTCTTCTTACTGGATCATTTAAGGCTTTTATAACATTTGCTAACATTTTCTATCTCCTAGACTATTTAGATAATTATCTAATTAGATGTTTGTCTAAATAGTATTGAAAAACCTGTACTCTGTCAAGCTTTTTATATCACTGATTAAATAATCCATGCTATTATAATACTGAGGTTTAATTATGAATGAAAAAATATATGGCTCATTAAAATCATATTTGTTAATGGATAGTGACAAATTTGAAAAAGAGATTAGATCAAAAGCTTACAATAGTTTAGTAGATAGTGGAGTAGTTAATGTTTCCGGACTATTAGCATTGAGCAACGTTTGTAAAAATGATTGTAGTTATTGTGGATTAGGAAGATCTAATAAAATAAAGAGATTTACACTCTCAGATGAAGATATATATAATTCAATTCATATGGCAAAGGATAATAATCTCAGCGAGATATTTTTTATTGGTGGAGAAAATCCCGCAATAAAAATTGAATCTTATGTGAAATATATTAAAGAGGCTAAAAAGCTTGGTTTAAAAACAAATCTTGCTATGGGCGTATTTAGCTTAGATGAATATATTGAATTAAAAGATGCTGGACTTGATACCTATACTTTAAAATTCGAATCATCAAACAAGAGTGTATTTGAATCATCTAAGCCAGATATATCTTTTGAGGATAGAATAGAATCAATTAAGAATGTTAAGAAAGCAGGATTAAAATTGGCATCTAGTTCTATAGTCGGATTAAAAGGTCAAAGTATAGATGATATAGTTAATGATATTAAGTTAACCATTGATCTAGATGTTGAATGGGCACCAATTGTCCCTTATTTGCCCTCTCTTGGAACTAGAATGGCAGTTGATACTCCACCTGGTGATATTTCATTTACACTGAGAAGTATCTCTCTATTGAGGCTATTAAAGCCTAAGATGAAAATTACAGCAGCTCAACCTAGAAAAAATTCAACACTTGGGTTTAAAGATCCCCAAGGGAATCTTGATGCTATAAGAAGTGGTGCTAATATGCTATTTGTAGAATTAACTCCCTATGCACTTAGAAAGCAATTTAGTGTTACTAATGATAGAGAATTGCCTAGAATTGAGGAAATAAAAGCTATAGTAACTCCATTGAATTTAAAATTGAAATAAAAAAAGTTAGCAATATTTGATTATATGTGCTAACTTTTTTTCTTTGAAATATTAAAAAACTACTTAACAATTATTAAAGATTAATAGTATAAGAAGAGTCTCCAACTATGTCATCAGTTATGAAGTTTAGATAAATTGTATCTCTATATACTCCTTCTACAGGTTCATTTGTAATCTGTGTCTGAGTAGTAAGATAGATAGTATTATCATATATGTTAGAGTTTCCTGAATTAATACCATTGATTATTAGTTTCTTTCCACCGATTGCTAATAATTTTGATCCACTATTACCATATTTAAAATATAGTTTATAAGGAATAATCTCATTAGTAGCAGGAGATGATTTATTATCTAAATAAAGATTAAAATTATGTGCACTTGAGAGTGTTAATCCAACAGTATAGTCTTCATTTAAGGAAACACCATTTTGCTGAGGATTTAATACTAATTTATAATAGTCATTTGTATTATTATTAAAGAATGTATTATCATTACTCTCATATATTTTAGTAATTGTAACATTCAGAGTTTTAGCATCAATTGAATAACTTTTAGGAATACTACCAACTGGGAAAGTTTCATTCTCTCCAAGTACTGTATCATATAAATTACTACCAAAAGGTGATGTATAATTGTTTATAAGTCTATAATAAACATTTTGTGCATTGTCCCATGTATATTTTACATAAATATATAAATCTTTTTCATCAGTAAAATTAGAAGGTTCATCAACAACATAATAATAGTCAATATTTATAGATCCTCCAACAACTTGTTCAAATGAAGAGTCATAATAACCAGTTGGTTTTATCCATTCGATTTGTTTTAAACCATCATAATTATAATAACTAACTTTTTCATATAGAGTAACTGTATCAAGATTGTTTCTATTTCCACTATTTAAATCAGTTGTATCACTACTTATATAAGCTACGGTATAATATTCAATATTATGTTGCACTATTGAAAATTGGTTGATATTATCATTAACTTTAAAATTTGCTGAACCCATCTTAAATGCTGGTACATTATTTAATACCTCTGATGTTGCATGTGTTGGGTAATATATACTAACTTTTTCCATTTCAGGTTTTGAAATTTTACTAAAAGTGTAATCGTAAGAGGATTCTGCTCCATTTCGGGTATAATCAATTGTTCCTGAACTATTGCTACTAGCAAAAATAGAGGAAGATAAAATTAAAAATAGTAATATGTGCAAGATAAATTGTTTTTTATTTTTCATAAATTAAGAATAAACAATGAGTCATAAGTTGTCAATAAAATAGGATTGCTATATAATAATAATATCAAATAACTAACATTTTAAATGATTTTTACTTAACAATATTGTACAAAATTATAAAAGTTGAGGGTTTTGAACTAATATGTTTTTATTTTACTACTCATTTGATAGGGTTTAAAATAATTTACTATTAAAATTAAGAAATATTTATAAAAATTAGAGGAAGCTTAACAATTTGTGCTAATTTACTAATATAAAGGAAAACTATATGAATAAGAAATATAAAATAGCAACATTGATATTTACATTTTTAGCCCTGATTAGCATTAATATTTGGGCTGTTGTAAATACTCTTGATGATGTAAGTGTTAATTATAATGGTATTTATGGTGCTTTTGTTGGAACCCTTTCTGATGGAACCTCACCCGAAGTTACTGGTTACGGTCCAAATACTATAAGCCTTCCAATTGAAGAATATTATACACCAACTAATGCATCAATTACTCCTACTTTCATTGTAAAATCTGAATCCTATGATAAAGTAAAAATTAGTGACTATACTGGAAGTATGAGCTACTCATCTCCTTATGAAACTAAATTCTATGAATTAGGAGAGGAAGAAGAGAGCGAACATTTTTTTCTATCCTATTCTGGCTATAACAAAGGTTCAAAGAAATATGATATTGCCATATATTATTTACCACAATTCTATTCTAATCTTTCAGGATATCGAGATAAAAAAACTAATATAGATATAGATTTAAATATAAATTGGATTTATAAGAGTAGTAATGGTGAAATACATAGTTTTAGAAGAACTGTTGATAATAAGAAAAGTAGTTTAACAAATCCTTATAACACTGAAGATCATTATTATTATTCAGAATTTAATATACATTTAGCAAATAAATATCAGAATATTTCAAATATTTTAGAATTCTATTTTACTTGGGATAAAACAACACTCCAAGCAGTAAATGATTATTCACAAAGTCATAATAATGGTTATCAATTTGTCGGAAGAGAACCTGTTTATTCTAATGTAATATTTAGTGTAACTGCTAATTAATAGAATGTAAAAAATAAGAAATAATACACTTTCTAAGCTCACTCATATATTGGGTGAGTTTTTAGTTTTTGTGACTTTATTACACTTATATCTTTTATAATCAATTACTATTATAATAAATATTGAGGGAGGCCATTCTATGAGTAATGAAGCCCATCGTTTGTATAGTATGTTTGGTGGTTATAAATTAATGTATCGAGCATTTAAGTCTATGAAAATATATTCTAGAGCGCTTAAAAATAATATAATCACAAAAGAATTTAGTGAAAGAATAATGCTTTCTGTTACCGATGTTAATGGCTGTGCTATGTGTAGCTATGCTCACACAAAAATGGCACTAGAGGCTGGATTAAATGGTGATGAAATTAAAAACCTACTTGCAGGAAGTTTTGATGATGTTCCATCTGAACAACTAGTTGCAATTATGTATGCTCAACACTTTGCAGAGACTAGAGGGATACCTAGTAGTAAAAGTACTGAAGACCTTATTAAAACCTATGGTAGAGATAAGAGTAATGCTATTTGTGCAAGTATTAATATCATAATGATGGGAAATGCCTATGGTATTCCATTAGGTTCTCTAATATCTAGATTTAATAAAGCTGCAATCGATAAGAGAGATAGTAGATCTAATATCCTATATGAAATTACAATGCTATTAAGTGTAGTAATATTCTTCCCATTTGCCTTTATATTTGCACTTATTGCAAGAAATCTAAAACCAAATTTAATAAAGAGTTAAAAAATATGCTATCTGAGATTACTCAAGATAGCATATAATAAAAAGTTCTTAAATTTAATCTGCTTTTAATTATTTGAATAGCGGAGCTAACTGATTATCATATTTCTTATACTTTGCATAAGCTTTTTCATATAAGTCATGATTATCTTGGTTTGGATAATATTTATTACTTTCATCTACTTTATGATGAATGCTAGTAATTTCACTAATTAATTTGTTTTCAATTAATGATAAAACTTGTAATGCCCCACCAAAAGCAGCACTCTCTTTTATCGAAGGAATTTCTACAGGTAGTTCAAATATATCACTAACTATTTGTGCCCATATTTTACTATTTGCTCCACCACCGATAATTAATAATTTGGTTGCTGAGAAACCTTGTTCTATAAAAGCTTCAAGTCCAACTTTCATTCCAAATACTACACTTTCTAAAGATGCTCTTGCGATATTTTCTTTAGAGGTATTATTAATATTCATACCTACCATTGCAGCTTCACCATTTGGATAGTTTGGAGTTCTCTCTCCATTAAAATAGGGTAGTATTACAAGTCCATTTGATCCTGCTACAGAGAGGCTTGCTAAGTTGTCAAAATCACGAACACTTAATCCAAGAGCATTTCGAATTTGTTCACTAACAACTGTAAAATTCATAGTACATAAAAGAGGTAAATATCCACCTGAGCTAGACATAAATGCAGCCAGTCGTCCTTTGTTATCAGTTACACAAGAATTACTGTAGCCAAATAAGGTTCCACTTGTACCCATGCTCATAACAAGATTACCTTCTTGTGTACATCCACAACCAATGGCACCCATCATATTATCACCACCACCACAGGATACAATTACATTTTCTTTAATTCCTAGTAGCTTTGCACTTTTAGAACTCACTGTACCAGCTTTTTCATCCGCATTTATTAATTTTGGAAGCATTGCCTCTAAATCTTGGGTTTCATCGATTGCCTTAAGTACTTCTGTTGACCAACATTGATTAACTACATCAAAAAATGCTGTACCACTAGCATCTCCTTTTTCCATTACATAATTACCTGTTAAAAAATAGTTAATGTAATCATGAGGAAGAAGAATATGAGCTAATTTTTTATAAATCTCAGGTTTATTCTGTTTTAAAGCTAGTACTTTACTTGCAGTATATCCAGGTAATATTTGGTTCCCGATTAACGAGAAGACTTTGTCCTCTCCACCTAATTTTTTTGTTAAGTATTCGCATTGCTTTGTAGTAGAAGTATCACACCAAAGTTTAACGGAAGTTATAGAATTTCCATCACTATCAAGTGCCACAAAACCATGTTGTTGACCAGATACACCAATTCCTTCAATTTTATTTTTGATATCTGCTGGAATTTGATTGAAACAGTCAATTATTGCTTTTTCATACCAAATAGCCTCTTGTTCTCTACTTCCATCATCTTTGCTGATTAATTTGTGAGTAGAAGAAGTTTTTGCTAATATTTGTTTTGTTATTGAATCATAACAAATTACCTTTGTGCTTTGTGTACCACAATCAATTCCTGCGGTTATTGACATATTTAATCCTCTTATTTATTTAGACGATCAATAAATCCTGTTTCAAAATACACCTCTGAAGTCTCTTGTAATGCAGATTCTGGTTTTTCAATTAATTGAACTACCTTGTTAACACTGCCAATACCAATCTCTTTTATAGGTTGAGTAATTACGGAGATAGGATATTTTACAAAATTTAGCCATCTATTATCATCATAAGAGACAACTTTAACATCTTTAGGAATATTTAAATTTAGTTTTTCAACAGCTAATAGTACATCATGGCAAACCCCAGAGGTTGCACAAATTACACCATCAAGTTTTTTAGTCTCAATGAATTCTGCTATTTTTTCAACTGAATCTTTTTGGAAGTATTGAATTTTTAAAACATTAGGTAGTTTTTCTGCATGAACTTCTTGCCAGAAAATACGATACCCAGATTCTCTTTGATGCACACTGTAGACTTGTTTAGGATATCCCACAAAACCAATGTTAGAACAATTGTTTTTATCAAGATATTGAGCTGCTTTGTAACCTGTTTGTAAATTGTTAATACCAAAAAATACAAAATTAGCATCATCATATCTTCTGTCTAAACAGACAACAGGTATTGATGAATTCTTAAGTTTTTTATCACAGTTTTGAGAGTCTACAGGTGAAATTAAAATACCACTGATTCGCTCATTATCGAGCATCTTACTAATGTTCTGATGCTCGACTTTTATATCATCCTGAGAGTCAGCAACAAGTATAGAATAGCCTAATAATTTACATTGATTTTCGATTGCCTTTATTATTGATATTGAATAATCCTCAGTAATATCAGCTACAATCAAACCAATGTATTTATTTTTTTTTGAAATGTTTACAGGTTTATTGTAATTCATTTCTTTCATTACTTTTTCTACTTGTTCTCTCGTCTCTTGTTTTACAAATCTTGTATTGTTAATGATATGTGAAACGGTGGAAATAGACACACCTGATTTGCTTGCAATTTCTTGTAATGTAATATGTTGTTTTTCTTTCATTTTTTGCTTACCACAGGTGTGAGTATATTCTATATTATAAAGAAAATAAAGCTAATTTTTTTTCTTTATAATACCCCATTATTTACTTTCTTTTTTGTTGATATCACCAATGTGACTCTTTGTTCTTTTTGTCTTTGACCAGATATCATAAATAACAGCTAATGCAATAATTGCACCTCTAACTACTTGTTGTAGATAAGAGTTAACATTTTGTAAATTCATAATGTTGTTTAAGAAACCTACAATAAATGCACCAACTACTGTACCACCTGCTGTACCAATACCACCACTGAAACTAGTACCACCAATAACTGAGGAAGTAAGAGCTGTAAATTCATAGTTAATAGCACCATTAGGAAGACCTGCATTAACACGACTCATGAATAATACACCAGCAATACCAACTAAAACACCATTGATTAAGAATGCAATCATTTTGTTTCTGTTTACATTAATTCCAGATGCAACTGCTGCTTCTTCATTACCACCGATTGCATAAAGAGATCTACCAAAGGCCGTATTTCTTAATATGTACCAAGTAAAAATTAGGGCAATAATCAAGAAGATTAGTGGAGTTGGAATAAAACCAATTGAACCTTGACCAACTTGAACATAATCTCCAATTTGATAAAGATTTTGACCGTTTGTAAATAGAAGTGCACCACCTCTAGCCATTGCTTGCATAGCTAATGTTGCAATGAAAGGGGGAGCTTTAAATTTAGTAACCATTAAACCATTTATAAAGTTACAAGCTACAGCAACAGCAATAGCTACTGCAAATGCCATGAACATAGAGTGTGTATTTTGGTATGCAGCAACAGATAGTACTCCGGAGAATGCTAAAACTGAACCTGCAGATAAATCCAACATACCACATATTATTAGCAGTGTTTCACCAAATGCTAGTATTGTTGTAACTGAAATTTGTCTTGAAACATTAGATAAGTTACGTGCTGATAGAAAATTCTCATTGATAAATGAAAATATGATAAATAATATAACAAGTACGAAAAATATACTGTACTTTTTAGATATAACAGACCAAGAAGATCTTAATTTTTTTGTATTACTTTCCATAACACGCTCCTTATTGTTGTACGCTTATACCAGTGGCATAGCGCATAATGTTTTCTTGTGAAAATTCATTTCTTTGTAATTGGCCCATAATCTTTCCTTCTGCCATAACGTAAATGCGATCACACATTCCCATTAATTCTGGTAGTTCTGAGGAAACCATTATTTGAGCTCTTCCTTCTCTTGCTAAATCAGTCATCAACTTGTAGATTTCAAATTTAGCTCCAATATCAATACCTCGTGTAGGTTCATCTAGAATAAGTATTTCAGGATCACTTAAAAGCCATTTTGCTAGAACTACTTTTTGTTGATTTCCACCACTTAAAGCTTCAATAGCAGTATCCATTGTAGGTGCTTTTACTCTCATCTTTTTATGCATTTCTCTAACACAATTGTTTTCTTCATGGGAATGAAGGAATCCTTTATAAAAAATCTTTTTTAAACTAGATAATGTTGTGTTTTCTTTTATGCTTCTAACAGGAATAATGCCATAACGTCTTCTATCTTCAGATAGCATGACTAATTTATTTTTAATACTTGTAGCAACATTCTTAATTTGAGTTTCTTTTCCTGAAATTTCAATTGTACCACTATCAAACTCATCAAGACCAAAGATTGCTCTCATTACTTCTGTTCTACCAGCCCCCATAAGGCCTGCAAAACCAACAATTTCACCGGCTTTTACTTCAAAATTAATATTTTTAAAAGTCTTTCCACTATTAAAATCTTTAACTAATAATTTTGTATCACCAATTTTTACATCTTCTTTAGGATATTGGCTACTATCAAATTTTCTACCAACCATTAAGTTTATAACTTCCTCAATGGTTAAATCTTCTTTTCTTCTAGAATCAACAACCGTTCCATCTCGAAGAATAGTAATATCATCAGCTATTTTAAATATCTCATCCATTTTGTGAGAAATATAAATAATGCAAGCTCCATTTGCTTTAAGTTGATCTATTTTGGCAAATAGCTTATCAACTTCTTTATTTGAAATAGCAGAAGTTGGTTCATCCATTATTATAATGCTTGAATTATTTGAAATAGCTTTTAATATTTCTAACATTTGAATATCAGAAACAGATAGTTCTTTTACAAGTTGATCACTTTTATATGATAAATGTTCTTGTTTTAACAGTTTTTCAGTTTCTTCTCTGATTAATTTCCAGTCAATCTTTCCTCTCTTATTTTTAGGCCATTTTCCTAAAAACAATGTTTCTTCAACTGTTAATTCAGGAACAAAGTTAAGTTCTTGAAATATCATTGAAATCCCTAATTCTCTTGCTTGAATTGGATTCTTAATAGTAACTTCTTTGTCGTCAATCTTTATGGTTCCGCAATCAGGTGAATAAACTCCATTAATGATTTTCATTAATGTCGATTTACCTGCTCCATTTTCTCCACATAAGACATGTACTGTTCCAGGTCTTACTGCGAACTTAATTTTATCAAGTGCTTTGACACCAGGGAATGACTTCTCTATATCAGTTACTTCAAGTTTGTATTCACTCATATGTAGTATCCTTGTATAATTATAAAAATTGAATGAGGCTAAAACACCTCATTCAATAAGAATTAATAATTTATATTATTTAATAAATCCAACTTCTTTATACATTGTGATGTATTCAGCAACGTTGTCGCTATTAATAAGTGGACAATTGATATCAATATCAATCTGTGTTTCTTCACCTGTTAACAATGAATTAGCTGTAGCTAATAAATTTGTTGCAAGTTCGAATGCGTTTTGTAGACTAGTTGAAGTCATTTTACCCTCTTGGATTAATAGACAAGCTTCAGCTGTACCATCAACACCATAAGATAAAATATCTGAATAGCTAGAATCATTTTTTACAACTTCTAAAGCACCAGCACACATATTATCATTCATTGAAATTACTGCATCAATTTTATCATTAGCTTGAACCCAGTCTTCCATATGAGCCATAGCTTCATCTTTATTCCAGTTAGCAATCTGTTCTCCAACAATAGTTACATCACTACGTTTGTCGAAGAATTCTTTCTGCCAGCTAAGTCTTCTTTGATCAGCGTGGAAGTTTCCTGGAGGGCCCAACAATACAACTACATTAGCGTTTTTAGGAACTTGAGTTAAAGCTACACGTGCATTTACAGCTGCTTGTTCATAAGGATCTGCATCAACAGATGAAGCTCCTTCAATTCCAGAGATTCTAGCATTAGTTGTAATACATACAATACCAGCTGCTACTACTTTCTCTGCATAAGGACGTTGTGATTCACCATTGTTTGGTTGAATTATTACACAATCAAATTGATTTGTAATAGCATTTTCAATCATTGAGTTTTCAATAGCATCAGATGCTTGACCATCAAATATACTAACCTCAATATTTGGGTATTTTTCTGCTTCTGCTTTAACTGCATTTGCCATCCAAGCTGCAAATGAATCGGCTTGTGTTCTTGCAATATAAGCTACCTTATAAACTTTTTCTCCTGAGTTACTTGTTTCTTTTGATCCACTAGCAAATAACATACTACCAGTAATTGAAATAGCTAATGCGATAGTTAAAATTTTTTTTAACATTTGTCGAATCTCCTTTTTTTTTGCTTGCTCAAAAATCAAATATTTTTCGCAAAAAATTAATAAAATTGATGAGCTTAAACTCATACTAACACAAAAAAATAAGTTGTCAAGAAATTTTTTTAACATTTTTCTCTCACTAATTCCATATAATAGGGCATTTAATAGATAAAAAAAGATTTATTAATTAATTATCTTTTGCGCAAAACTTATACAAATTTAAACAATTTTTTCTTGACATTGCTTATTTTGTATGTAATTATTTGAAAAGAAATAGAAAGTAATTAATAAAAAGAGGTATATATGAAAGCATTAGTTTTAGAAAAAGTAAAAGAACTCTCACTTAGAGATTTTCCTATTGAGGAAACATTATCTCCTTATGATGTAAGAGTAGAACCTAAGAAAGTTGGTATTTGTGGTAGTGATATACATTATTATAAATATGGCAATATTGGTGATTTTGTAGTTAAAGAGCCTATGATTTTAGGTCATGAAGCTAGTGGTATAGTAACTGAAGTTGGTTCAAAAGTAACTGATTTAAAAGTTGGAGATAGAGTTTGCATGGAACCAGGAATTCCTAATTTCCAAAGTACAGAAACTATGAGCGGAATGTATAATATTGATCCTTCTGTTAGATTCTGGGCAACCCCACCTATCCATGGTTGTCTTAGAGAATCTTTTGTTCATCCTGCAATTTTAACATTTAAATTACCTGATAATGTTTCTTATGAAGAAGGAGCTACTGTAGAACCTGTAGCAATTGGTATGTATTCCGCTAAGAAAGCAAAAATAGAGCCAGGTGATGTTGCATTAGTAATGGGTGCTGGTACAATTGGAATAGTTACTGCTATTTCAGCATTGGCATCAGGATGTTCTAAAGTAATTATTACTGATATAAAAGATGACAAACTTCAGATTGTAAAAGAAAACTATAGTGAGAATATTATTTGCATAAATTCTAAAAATGAAGATCTAGCTGAAAAGGTAAAAGAAATTGCACCTCGTGGTGTAGACGTATTCTTTGAAGCAACAGGTGCACCATCTATTCTATCTACTTTTACTCAGTATGTAAGACCAGGTGGACGTGCTGTATTAATCGGCATGCCTCAAGGACCAGTTAAAGTTGATATTGTAGGTTGTCAGGCTAAGGAAATTACAATGTATACTATTTTCAGATATGTAAATACTTTTGATAGAGCTCTTAAATTAATTAGTAGTGGTGCTCTTCCTGTAAAACCTTTAATTACACATAGATATAAATTTGAAGATGCTATTGAAGCATTCGAATTTGGTGCAACAGAACCAGGTGATGCTATCAAGATCATGCTTGATTTAGAATAATATTGAAGAGATTTCATTGTTTATATTTGGGCTTGTATATTTTTTATACAGGCCTTTAATATTTTTAAGAATAAAAGATATAAATAATTATATATTATACCTCTATTTTCATATCACCATTGTAATATAATTCATCGTCTTCACTTATTTCTCTTTGCACTTTGCAAGGAGTTCCAAAGGCGACTACATTTGGTGGAATATCTTTTGTTACAACAGATCCTGCACCAATTATACTATTTTCTCCAATTGTAACTCCTGCTAAAACAACAACAGATGCTCCAAGCCAAACATTATCTTCAATTACTATTGGTAAATTATATTGATAATGCTCTTTTCTTAGTCTAGGACTAATTGGATGTGCTGCAGTCGATAGTGTAACGTTTGGACCAAACATACAATGAGAGCCAATATATATATCTGTATCATCAACCAAAGTTAGATTGTAATTAATAAATACTTGTGATCCTATATGTACATATTTACCACCCATGTTTGCATGAAAAGGTGGAAGAACTGTAGTTCCTTCACCGATTTCGGCAAATATATCCTGTAACATTCTCTCTTGTCTATGCTGTTCTGAGGGCCTAGTATCATTATATTCTTTAATACTATCAAGAAAACTTCTTTGTTCATCTGTAGAATCAGAATCGATAGCTTGATATAATTTTTTGTTGTGCATTTTATATAGTATATCTTCTTTATCCATTTTAATTATCCTCTAATTCATCTATTTGAAGTCTATCTTTCTTTGTTAATCCTGAGTAAATAAGAAAATAAGATTCATCAATTAATTCATATATTAATGATTGAGGTAGTTCATCAATTCTTCTAAGAATTATGGAACTCCAGTGCATCTTATTCATGTGATATCCAGGAATTATGATTCCAGGGTAAATATCTCGTAAACTCATATTATTCTCAACTCTTAATTTAAGAGTTAAAATATCTTCATTAAAAACACTATTGTGACTCATTATAGCAACTATTTTATTATTTAGTGTATATACATAAGTATCCCATTCAAGTTTGTAATCTCCTCTGCATCCTTTATTTTCAAGGAATTTTTTGTGCAGTTGAGGATAATGATTGTGTATGTCTGAGATAGATAAAACTACATCAAGATCAAATGAGTTATTATTTTTGTCTTTCATAGTTAGTATATTATCACAAATATCCTCAACTGTTAATTGAATTTCTCTTTGAGTGAATAATAAAAAATCATCTATATTTGTAAAAATATGTTAATAATTTGTTAATTAATATCTTCTGTCTTGCTAACTTACACACATCATGAGAATATAAAATTATGAATAATAAAATATTAGTAGTAGATGATGAAGAAGATATTGTTGAATTAATGAGCTTTCAATTAGAAAATGATGGCTTTGATGTAATTAGTGCTAATGATGGAATGGAAGCTATTGTTAAAATAAACAAAGAGAATCCATCTTTAGTTATTCTAGATATCATGATGCCACGAATGAGTGGCTTAGATGTTATTAAATTAATTAGAGCTAAAGAAGAGGACTCTCATCTCCCAATAATCATAGTATCTGCTAAAAGTAGTGAAGATGATGTTGTTATGGGATTAGATTTAGGAGCCGATGATTATTTAACAAAACCCTTTAGTCTTAAAGTCTTATCTGCAAAAGTTAAAGCAATTAAGAGAAGATTTGAGAGTAAAACTGTTGAAAATGTTATTGAGGATACTCAAATAATCAAATTCTCATCTCTTGTATTAGATAGAAATAAATACACCTGTACTCTTGATTCAAAGAATATTGAATTAACCGCAACTGAGTTTGAACTATTATTTTTAATGGCGTCAGATATAGGGAGAGTATTTACAAGAAATCAACTTATAAATGATTCAAAGGGTAGTGATTACCCAGTAACTCAAAGATCTATTGATGTCCAAGTAGTCTCTCTAAGAAAGAAATTAGGAGAATTTGGAAAAAATACTATAAAAACAGTATGGGGAATAGGATATAAGATTGAAAATGAAGTTTAAAAACCAGTTAATACTAGTAATGTTTATTAGTGTAATATTTGTTTTATTTTCAAGTGTTACTCTAGCAAGATCAACATTTAGTTCAACTTTGCTCGAAAATGAGAAAAGTTTATTAGCATCAGAAACTCAATATATTAAATCAAATCTAATAGAATCATCTTCTTCTAAATTAGATGATTATGCATTTTCTCATGATATTAGAATAACTCTTATTGATGATAAGGGCATCCCTCTCTATGATTCTATGAGCAATGTTAAAGATATGGAGAATCATTATTATAGAGAAGAAATAATTGGAGCTAGAGATGAAAATGAGGCTTTTTCAATAAGAGTCTCTGATACTACAAACTATAATACTCTCTACAGTGCAACGTATTTTCCTGATGTAAAATTATATGTAAGAGCCTCTACTAATATTGAATCACTCAATGTTTGGGACTCTAGATTTATTCGACAGTTAATTCCTTTTCTACTTGTAATTGCTATTGTAATCTTAATAATAGCCTTGATATTAATATCAATTATAAATAAACCCGTTAAAGAATTAGCCGAGGCTGCTCATCAATATCGCCATGGTGAGTTTAAATACAAAACAGCAATTGAGAGACCTTATGAATTTGCAAGATTATCATCTGTTATGAATCAAATGGCAAGTGATATTGAAGAGCAGGTCAATAAATTAACAGATGATAGAAATACATATTCCTCAATACTTTCTTCAATGGTTGAAGGTGTATTAGTAACTGATAAAAATAAAAGAATAAGCCTTTGTAATAAAGCCGCAATTAACTATTTTGGCCTTGATGTTACTGAACCTGTAACTCTTATTGGCTTATTTAGTGATATCAAATTTGATACTGTTGTAACAAATGCTATGAGAGATAATGTTGCATCATCTTATATATTTTCAAGATTTGGAAATCTAAGTGGTGATAGTGCAAAGATAGTTGGAGATGGAGAGGATAGAACCTATCACGTTATTATTGCCCCTATTTCCTATAAAGGTGAGTGTAGTGGAGCTGTATTAACATTTAACGATGTTAGCGAATTAAAGCATTTAGAAAATGTTAGAAAAGACTTTGTATCAAATGTATCACATGAGTTAAAAACTCCACTTACATCTATTGCTGGCTTTGCCGATATTTTAGTCCATGGAAATCTAGATCTTGAAAAAACAAAGAAATTTGCTGCAATAATAGAAAAGAATTCTCTACAAATGAAAGAAGTTATTGATGATTTATTAACACTTGCAAATCTTGAGAAAGATAATATACAGATTGAAATGAATCTTGAATCACTTAATCCTATAATTGATGAAGCCATTGAAAGCGTTGATTATAAAAAGAGAGAGAAGAATATTGAGATTGAGAGGGATATATCGCCATCACTTAATCTATTTTGTTCTAAATCATTACTTCGTGTTGCAATAGTGAATTTATTAACTAATGCTATCTCCTACAGTGATGATAATCAAAAAATAATTATTAGTGCAAAAGAAGATAATAAAGATTATTTAATTAGTGTTAAGGACTTTGGTGTGGGAATACCAAAAAAGGATCTATCTAGGATTTTTGAGCGATTCTACCGAGTTGATAAAGCTAGATCTAAAAGTAGCGGAGGAACTGGTCTTGGGCTCTCCATTGTAAATCACATAATGAGTCTTCATGGAGGCTCTGTTAGCTGTGATAGTAAAGAGGGAGAGGGCTCTATCTTCATTCTATCAATTCCAAAAGAGCAGTTAGATATTAGTATCTTAAAAGACAAAAGCAAAGCTCTATATCCTCAGTTCTAAATTTTAATATAAACATCTTTGATAATAATTAAAAATCATAGGTGTTTTATTTTTTTTCTATGATTTATTCAAAATTCATCGATATTAACACTTTCTTAACATCTGATTAATAATTTCCTCATCAATTAGGTCTAAATTGTGATTATAAAAAATATATTACGAGGAAAATTAAATGAAAAAAATATTAATTATTTTAAGTGTACTCCTAACTGCAAGTTCAATTGTATTTGCAAGTGGTAATAAAGAAACTTCTTCACCTTCTCAAAAAGTTGAAATAAGTAATTACACATTCGGCGGATCTTCAACAGTTGCTCCAATCGCAAATGCTGCAATTGCTGGTTTTGAAGCAGAAAATAAAAATGTGAAATTAACATATGAAACAACAGGCTCCTCTGTTGGTATTAAAAACCTATTATCATCAACATTCTCACTAGCTGGTTCTTCAAGAGAATTAAAATCCTCAGAAGTTGAGAGTGGTGCTTATAAAACAAAGATAGCATTAGATGGATTAACAGTAGCTGTAAATAAATCAGTTAATATATCTAATCTAAGCATGGTACAACTTGCTAATATCTTTGCAGGTAATATAACTAATTGGAGTGAAGTAGGTGGTTCTGATATGAATATCGAACTAATCGTAAGAGATGAAACATCTGGAACTTATGGTTCATTCACTGAGATTGTTATTGAAGATACACTTGGAAAGGGTAAGACTCAGGCTAAGAAAGCCATTGTAGCAAAAGAGAACGGCGAGGTTGCAACAAAGATTGCATCAACTCCTGGTGCTATTGGCTATATCGGAATGGGCTTTGCTTCAATTGTTACTGATAAGGGTGGTAAAGAATTATCAATCGATAATGAACTTCCAACAATCGACAATGTACTTGATAAGAAATACCCAATTTCAAGAGCCCTTTATGTAGTAACAATGGGTGAGCCAAAAGATGGAAGTGTTGAAAAAGCATTTATCGATTACCTATTAAGTGAATCTGGACAAGATATCGTTGTAGAAAAACAATTTATCCCAGTTAACTAAAAGAATATCCATGAGAAATAAATCAATCAAAATAAGAAAAAGATTGGAAAGTAGTAGTAGCATAGTGCTACTACTATGTGGAGCGATTTCAGTCTTTAGCGTAATACTAATAACAATATTTATACTCCAACAAGGACTTCCTACCTTTAAAGATGTCTCTTTAAAAGAGTTTTTGTTTTCAACAAATTGGAGTCCCTCAGCAGAGGTTCCTCACTACGGTATTGCATCATTTGTAATAGCAAGTATTGAGGTAACTCTTTTATCGATGTTATTTGCACTCCCTATCGCACTCTCAAGTGCAATATATTTGAGTGAATTTGCATCAGGAAGATTTGCCAAAATATTGAGATCTGGAATTGAATTACTAGCTGGTATTCCATCAATCATTTATGGATTATTTGGAATTGCAGTAGTAGTTCCTCTAGTTCGTACCTTTATAGGTGGTAATGGCTATTCTCTTCTATCTGCTTCAATAATTCTTGCAATCATGATACTTCCCACAATAATAAATTTTTCAGAGGTATCAATTAAAGCTGTACCTGATGAATTAAAAGCTGCTTCTATAGCAATGGGAGCTACCGAGTGGCAAACACTCTATAGAGTTACAATACCTGCATCATTAAGTGGAATTGTTTCTTCCATTATATTAGCTCTCGGTAGAGCTATTGGTGAAACAACTGCTGTTGTATTAGTTGGAGGAAATGCTCCCATATTTACAACTAACCCCCTTGAAATGGGAAGAACGCTAACTATGAATATCATAACTGATATGAGCTATGCCGAAGGAACTCATATGAGTGCTTTATTTGCAACTGCAATGTTATTATTTATCTTCATTTTAATACTAAATCTAATTGTAGTAGCAATAATGAGAAAGGAGAGACTTGATGGATAGAAAGAAATCAAATCAAATTGCATTATTATTAATTAAAATACTCTCCATTATATCAATTGCTATACTTGCAGTAATATTGGGCTATCTTGTATTTAGAGGACTTAGATATTCAAATACAAAAGAAATTAACGTTATACCTACTGAGAGTATAAATAATGAATTTAGCATTTGGGCAAACAAAAGTGCCAAACTAGATACTCTTGATTGGTTTACCCTTCAGAGTATGGGAAAGGGCAGAGTTAGAACACTTCGAAGTATTTCAAAGGTAAATGAGAAGTTTCATTTATATGTTGATGAGAGAGTTGAAGATGAGTTTTATTCCTACCTATCTCTTGATAAAAATGATGAGTACATAGTAAATGAGTCTTCTCAGATTAATTATAAAGCCGATAAAGGTGGAATGATTGTATTGCCAATCAATGCAAGTGCTCCCTCATCATATAGACGAGTTGCAATCTATGATAATGTTGTAGTTGTAAATAAAGATGTTACTAAATTGCTTAATAATAAGAAAATAGGTGCTATTAATTTAACTCAACTTGATGAAATTCTTAATAATAAAATAGATAGCTGGAAGGACTTTAATGGTCCCTCCCTTGCACCTATCTATATAGAAAATGCAAGAGAAGAAAATATAATAAATAACAGTGGATCCTTTTCAATTATAGGCGCAAAAGAGTATTCAAGTATGGATGGAGTTGATTCATTAAAGATAGTTAATACCGAGAGTGGCTGGAATATTAGTCTTGATTACCTACTATCTAATTCTGAGGAATCAGGAGCCTTTGGTGGAATATTCTCGATTATAATTAATACCTTAATTATGATAATACTTGTTATATTAATTTCAACTCCAATTGGTGTTGGGGCTGCAGTTTATTTATCTCAATATGCAAAGAGAGGTAGGCTTACTACAATAATTAGATCTGGAATTGATCTATTATCAGGTGTACCATCAATAATCTTTGGTCTATTTGGTATGCTAATATTTGTACAACTATTTGGTTGGAGTTTCTCACTCATAAGTGGTTCTCTAACACTATCCCTCATGATTTTACCAACGATTATAAGAACAAGTGAAGAATCAATTAATAGTGTTGATAAAAATATGATTTCAGCTAGTCGTGGTCTTGGTGCAACAAAGATTGAAACTATCTTTAAAATTGTACTGCCTTCTGCAAAGAATGGAATTGTGACTGGAATAATACTTGCTGTTGGAAGAGCCCTTGGGGAAACTGCTGCCCTTGTATTTACAATTGGCTCTTCAACAGATATAGCAACAAATCTAACAAGTAGCTCAAGAGTACTTGCTCAACATATCTATCTAACAATTATAGAAGGACAATCAATAGATCATGCATTCTCTGCTGCTCTTGTATTAATAATACTTGAATTGATTATTAATTCAACTGCTAAAAGGCTAATGAATAAAGGAAATAAAAATGGATAATAAACTATTTAAAATAAATAACTTAAATCTCTGGTACGGGGAACATAAGGCATTAAATGATATAAATATGGAAATTGAAGCCAATAAAATTACTGCTTTTATTGGTCCATCAGGATGTGGTAAATCAACATTTCTAAGAGTTTTAAATAGAATGAATGATTTAATTGATGGTGTTAAAATTGAGGGAAATGTCGAATTCAATGGTAAAAACATCTTCAATGATGTCGATATCATGGATTTACGACAGGAAGTTGGAATGGTTTTTCAAAAGCCAAATCCTTTCCCGATGAGTATTTATGATAATGTTGCCTATGGACCTCGTCTATTTAGAAAATATAAAAAAGCAGAAATGAATGAAATAGTTGAAACCTCTCTAAAACAAGCCTCATTATGGGATGAAATTAAAGATAGATTAAACACTAATGCACTATCACTCTCAGGTGGACAACAACAGAGACTATGTCTTGCAAGAACTCTTGCAACCAATCCGAAGGTAATACTAATGGATGAACCAACCTCAGCTCTAGATCCTATTTCTACATCTAGAATTGAAGAGCTTATGGTTGAGTTAAAAAAAGATTATTCAATCGTAATTGTTACTCATAATATGCAACAAGCCTCTCGTATCTCAGATACAACAAGCTTCTTTATGATTGATGATAAAAGATGTGGTTTCCTTGTTGAAACTGGGGATACTAAAGATATTTTCTTTAAACCTAAGGATAAGAGAAGTGAAGATTATATATCTGGAAAATTTGGTTAAAAGAGAGGAGAAATTAATATGAATAAAGAGAAAACAATACAAATTGATGAGAAGCTAAACTTCTTTAATGAATTATTACTTCAGATGGTGACTCGTGTTGAAGAGGCTCTATTAAAGGCAACTGTTGCATTTAGAGACCACGATGTAGAAATGGCAAAGAAAGTTATTGCCGATGACTATTTCATAGACCAAATGAGAGAGATGATTGAAAATGATGCAGTTAGATTGTTAATTAGTGAGGCTCCTTATGCCCATTATATGAGAGTCGTAATTGCAGGTTTGAAAATGGTTACCTCCCTTGAGCGAATGGGAGACCATGCCGCTCACCTTGCTAAGGTTGCATCTAAAATAGGTGTAGCTCAAAATGATGAAATACTAATAGTTGATAAAATTGTAGAGATGGCAAATGCCGATGCTGCAATGTTTAGAGAGGCAACGGTTGCACTTTCTAAAACTGATGCAGTAGCTGCTAAAGAAATTGCTAAAAAAGACAATATTATTGATAATTATAGACAAGAGATAAACACTATGATCTATGAGGCTAATTCAAATCTTAAATCAAGTAAAACCTATGATAATGAGTTGTTTGAATTGTTCTATTTGGTCAAAGAATTAGAAAGACTTGGGGATCATGTAACAACTATTTGTAAGTGGATTGTTTATATGAAAGAGGGTGAAAAACCTGAACTTAACTAGTAAATTTGAAAAATAAATAAAAATATCTGGATTAATTTTAAAATTCAGATATTTTTTTTTGCTCATGCTCTTAATTTATTATGCTTTATAAATATAAATGGGATAAGAATTTGTATTAATTATAATTTTTAAACTGAATAATTCTATTATTAAAGTAACTTTTAAATTAGGTTTTTTATTTAATTTTTTATTGACAAAAAAAAGAGAGAGAAATATAGTACATATACCAATATGGGAATATGAGTATATATTAAGGATTATAAATGAACAAATTACAAGAATTTTTAAAACTTGCAGCAAACGAAGATAGATTTAGAATGTTACTCCTACTATTTCAGGATAAACTATGTGTTTGTCACATGAGTGGAATTCTAAATCTATCTCAACCAACTGTTTCAAAGAACTTAGCTAAATTTAGAGATACTAAATTTGTTGAGAGCGAGAAAGATGGTAAATATATCTATTATTCCTTCAGTTGTGATGATGATTGTGTAAATAATTTCTTAGCAGACATTGTTAAGAGCCGAGATAACTATCCTCTATTTAGTGAGGATAGTAAAAAGTTAATTGATAAAGATCAATATTTAAGTTTTTGTACTTGTTAAAATACTTAGATATATGAATTTTAAAATATAGAGAGGTTTAATTATGGTAATTAAAGTATTAGGTTCTGGTTGTGCAAAATGTAAGAAACTCGAAGCAAATGTAGTAGAGGCTCTAAAGAATTCTGGAGTAACTGCAGAAATTGAACATGTAACTGAATACGAAGATATTATGAAATATAATATCATGAGTACTCCTGGTTTAGTAGTTGATGAAAAAGTTGTATCAGCTGGTAAAGTTTTAAAACCAAAAGCAATTGAAGAGTTATTAAAATAATTCTTACTAAGGAGATAGACCAGAGTGTTTACAATATTATTGTATGTAGTGGTAGCAATAACTCTAGTTTTTTCATTTGTCAAAGACAGAGCAAAAACTAAGAAAGCGCTAAAAAAGGCCCTAAAGTCTTTTGAAAACATACTTCCTCAATTTTTAGCTATTATTATTATAATTGGTATGCTCTTAAGTGTATTAGATGAGCAAACAATTAGTCGATTTATTGGAGATAACTCTGGTTTACTAGGTATGTTCATGGCGCTAGCCATAGGTAGTATTACTCTGATTCCGGGTTTTGTAGCATTTCCTCTAGCCGCAGCTCTATTAAATAATGGAGCAGGGGTTGCTCAAATTGCTGCATTTATTTCATCTCTTATGATGGTTGGTGTTGTAACAATACCAATGGAAGTAAAAATGTTTGGTACTAAGGTAACAGCCATAAGAAATGTATCGGCAGTTATATTTTCCTTAGTTGTAGCACTACTTATGGGGGTAATTATATGATAAGTAAGACTGTTAAAAGATATATTTTCTTTATTATTTTATTAGTAATTAACCTTATTGTTGGGATTATTTATCCAGAAATTGGAAGATCCTCAATAAAGATAACTCAGTCAAATTTATTAACTATTTTGGCAGTATTACCTCCAATTTTTGTATTACTAGGACTCTTAGATGTTTGGGTAGAGAGATCTACAATGATTAAATATCTAGGAAAGGGAAGTGGTCTAAAGGGTTTTGCCATTGCACTATTACTTGGATCGGTTGCAGCTGGACCTTTATATGCTGCATTCCCAATAGCACTAGTTATGCTTAAAAAGAGAGCTAGTTTATTTAATGTCTTTATTTTTATAGGAGCTTGGTCAACAACTAAAATTCCTATGGTAACTTTTGAAATAGCAAGTATGGGCTATAAATTTGCTCTAACTAGACTCGCTTTAAGTCTTATTGGAATAAGTATAATTGCTACTGTTTTAACTCTTAGTTTAAATGATAAAGATAGAGATTTAGTCTATGAGAAATCAGATAAAATTATCTAAAACATTTATTAAATAAGAGGCTTCATCAGTAAGTGTGGGTAAATTTTATAATTGAGAATTTAAAAAGAAAGGGAAAAAGGAATGAATAAAGAATACAGAAATTAGTTTTTTAAGGATTTTATTGAAAAAGTCACCAGTTATCGTCTATTGTAAATTTACTACAACACACAAAGGACGATAACCAATGACAATCAAGAGCTTATTAAAAGAATTAATCGGTGTCAATAATGTAAAAGTTTTAAATTGGAATTTAATTACTAATTCTAAAAATATTAAAGAGCTTTATATTCATGTAGAGCCATATAAAAGAGAGCAAAACAGATGCCCAATCTGTGGAAAAAAATTACCTGGATACGATAAAAAAGAAACACCTCGAAAATGGAGATCTCTTGATGTTGGAACCATTCCTGTATATGTTTTGGCAAATACCAATAGAGTGTCTTGTCCAGACCATGGTGTGATTACAGCATCAGTTCCATGGGCAAGACAGAACTCTAGATTTACTAAAGATTTTGAAAATCAAGTAGCTTGGTTAGTTTTCAATTTAAGTAAAAAGACTTTATCTGAATTTATGGGAGTTTCTTGGAATACTGTAGGTGATATAATCAATAGAGTGTTATTGGATGTAGCTCCTAAATATGAAGATAGATTTAAAAATTTGGTGAATATAGGAATTGACGAGACAAGCTACAGAAAAGGTCATAATTACATAACAACTGTTGTAAATAACGATAATAGTACAGTTATATGGGCTGCAGAAGGACACAGTATAGAAACTTTAACCAAATTCTTTGAGCTATTAACGCCTGAGCAGAGAGCCTCTATCAAGACTGTCAGTGGTGATGGAGCTAGATGGATACAAGCTTGTATGGATAAGTATATCCCACAAGCCAGACGATGCATTGATCCTTTTCATACTATCTCTTGGGCACAAGTTGCACTTGATGATGTAAGAAAAGCAGCTTCTCAAAGAGCAAGAGCAATACTTGAACAGAAGGAAGGAAAACCAAAGAAGAGAGGTAGAGGACGACCTAAGAAAGGAGATGAGAACCCAATAGATGAATCTAAGATTATAAAGAATTCTAAATTTGCTTTACGTAAGAACCCTGAAAATTTGACAAAAAACCAAAGAGAAAAGTTAGAAATGATAAAGCTTGGAGACAATCAATTATACAGAGCATATATGTTGAAGGAAAAGCTAAGATTTATTTTCAAATTAGATGATATTGAAGAAGTTAAAGATCATCTAAATTCTTGGTTATCTTGGGCAAGAAGATGTAGAATACCAAGCTTTGTAGCTTTGGGAAGAAAGATAAAGCGTCATTATGAAGCTATAATAGCAACTAGAACATACAAGATTAGTAATGCGAAAACAGAATCTTTAAATAACAAAATAAAATTGTGTATTCGTAGGGCTTACGGATTCAGGAACATCAATAATTTGGTCAATTCTGTACTTTTGGTTTGTAGCAACATAAAAATCCCTTTAGCGAACAGATAAATTATGTTAACAAAGGGACTTAAAGAGAAAATTAATTAGGCTCTAACCCACATATAGGTTAGAAGACCCTTAAATAATTATATTAAACGTAATATTTTATAAATTAACCCCTAGGGAATTGGTTTTTATACCCTAATAAAAAAATAAAATCACAAAAATTAATTGAGAAGGTATTAATATATGTTTGGTTGGTTGAATTATTTAATCACAGCACTTGTTGAAAATGTATTTAAATTGGATGTTAATTCACCCATTGGTTCTAGTGTTCACTTCTTTTTCTACGATACAATAAAGATAATAATCTTATTATCACTTATGGTATTTGCAATATCATATATAAGAAGTTATTTTCCACCAGAGAGAACAAAAAAGATCCTTGGAAGATTTAATGGAATTATTGGTAATATAATTGCATCTCTTCTTGGTATTGTAACTCCATTCTGTTCTTGTTCTTCAGTTCCAATCTTCATTGGTTTTGTAGAAGGCGGAATACCACTAAGTTTTACATTTAGCTTTCTAATTACATCCCCAATTGTTAATGAGGCTGCCTTTGCAATCCTATTAGCATCATTTGGATGGAAATTAGCTACTGCCTATGTTGTAACAGGTGTTATAATTGGTATTGTTGGAGGAATCATTATTGGTGCACTTCACCTTGAAAAAGAGGTAGAAGAGTATGTTTATGCAAGAGCTAATAGTGAAGTATTCATTCAGGAAATGACTTTTAAAGATAGAATTGATTTTGCTTTTGAAAATGTTAGTGACATTGTTAAAAGAGTTTGGGTTTTCCTTCTAATTGGTATTGGTATCGGAGCAGCAATTCACGGATGGGCACCAGCTGAATTACTAAGTAAATATGCAGGACCTAATAATCCATTCTCAGTAATTATTGCAACCATTGTAGCTGTTCCTCTATATTCTAATGCTCTAGGAACAATTCCTATTGCCGAGGCTTTAATTGCAAAAGGAGTTGGAATTGGTACTGCTCTATCATTTATGATGGCAACTACCGCACTATCACTTCCTGAGATGATTCTTTTAAGAAAAGTAATAAAACCAAAACTAATAGCAGCCTTTATTATAATAACAAGTATTTCTATTATTATAGTTGGTTATCTATTTAATATTTGGGCACCCATGTTAATGGCTTAGTATTTTAATAGATTTAAATATATAAAACTCGTATTTAGAGACTCTATCTTTAAATACGAGTTTTTAAATTTTCTTTCATTACTATTTATTTTTTCTTTTTTAATCCCATCCAATCACCTTTAAAGTAGTAGATTATAAAGATTGTAGATCCCAGTGTCCAAGTAATAGGATAAGATATAAATACATTCTCAATTACTCTATTTATATTTAATATAAATATAACAAATCCAATTCTAAATACTCCCCAAATAGAGAACATAACAATCATAGGTACTATTGATTTTCCAGCTCCTCTATATAGACCTGCCATTACCTGAGAAAGTGCTAAGAATAATAAAAATGGAAGTGATATATATGCCTTAGTAAGTCCTACCTGAATAACTGCATCTGATTGGCTGAAGAGTCTCAATAATTGAGGCATAAATAAATAAAGTACAATTGCAACTATTTCTGATACTATCATGGCGGTAAAGAAACTGAAGCGAGCTCCTTTCCTTACTCTATCATATTCTCCAGCCCCTAGGTTCTGACTGGTAAATGTTGTAAGTGACATTGCAAAACCCTTTAGTGGTATAATTGCAAAAGCCTGTATTCTTACATAGGCACCATTACCTGCCATTACAATCGAACCAAATGAGTTAATACTTGATTGAATTAATACATTTGAAAGTGATACTACAGAGTTTTGTAATCCTGATGGAATTCCAATTATTAATATTTGTTTTAACATCAGTTTATCAAAGGCAATGTCTTTAATAGTTACTTTATATATCTCATTAGTATTTATTAATATTCTATAGGCTAGGATTGCACTAACACTCTGTCCTATGATAGTTGCATAGGCAACTCCTGCTATTCCCAATTTAAAATAGATTACAAAAACAAGGTCTAATACTATATTTATAGTTGATGATATTATTAGAAAATATAGGGGATGAGAACTATCTCCTATGGCACGTAGTATGCCGGCGGCACTGTTATACATTATAAGAGAACCAATTCCTAAGAAGTAGATTCTTGTATATGTAATAGCTCCTTCAATAACATCATCAGGAGTGGACATGGCTTTTAATATAGTAGGTGTGGCAAAATAGCCAAAGATTGTTAAAATAATGCTACTAGCAATAGCAAAGGCTATTGATGTATGTATTGCTAATTTAACATTGTGTATTTCATTTTTGCCAAAGTATTTTGAAATTACAACGCCGGCTCCTACAAATACACCCATGAAGAAACCTATTAAAAGGAATAATAAAGGGCCGCAAGATGTTAGGGCAGCAAGTGCCTTTTCATCGACAAAGTTACCAACAACTATGGTATCGACTGTGTGATACAATTGTTGAAACATGTTTCCTAAAGATATAGGAATTGCAAATAAGATAATATTTTTGCTTATTGAGCCAGTGCTCATTAGCTTTGCATTTTTTCTCATATTCTATTATTAAAATAACCCTTTATTGTGCAGTTGTTAATACCTCATAGCACTTGTTTGTTTACTCGTTTATTATTTCTGCTTAGCAGATCTATTAGATTTTTCAAACAGTGTTCTGATAAATACAGTCAAAGGAATGGTTAATATCAAACCAATAGAACCTGCACTAGCTCTTAGTATTTCAGAGGCAATAACATCTAAATTCATTACATCCTTTAATTGAGTATTGAATAATACTAAAAGTAAAATCAAAGGAATATTAGTACTAGTATAGGCTAGTATTAGCGTATTACTCATAGAACCTATTATATCACGTCCTATATTCATTCCACTTTTTCTAAGTTGTTTAATACTTATATTTTCATTTGTACTGACTATTTCACTCATTGCACTACTTATTGATAGAGCTGTATCCATAACAGCTCCAAGTGCTCCTATTGCAATACCTGCAAATAGAAGAGATTGATAATTTATATCACTGTGTTGAGGAATGTAGGCAAGCATCTGAGCCTCTTCATTGCCAAGTCCTGTTAACTGTGCAAGTCTGCCCGCAATAATTGCAAAAATCATAGCACAGATAGTTCCTGAAAGTGTTCCAAGGATTGCACTAAGACTCTTCTTATTAACTCCGGCAACAAGGAAGAGAGTTGTAAATGTTGCAAAAACACATATGAAGAAAGCCGTTAATAGAGGACTATATCCTCTTGTTATTAATGGTATAAAGACAAAGAATATCAGTGATACTGTTATTAATAAACTTACTAGAGACTTTAAGCCTTTCCATCTACCTATTAATAATATAAGAGCTATAAATGAGATTAAACAAAAATAGAGTATAGATGACCTATCTCTATCATAGATGATTAAATTAGTAATTTCATCTTTGCTTGATATATCAGTTTGAACTAATATTCGATCATTCTTTTGACAGATAATCTTAAATGGCATTGCCATTTGTATTTGGTTTTGAATTTTATAAGTCTCACCCTTATGAGAACCTGAGGTAATCTCTAGTTCTAAATGTTGAACTCTAAAATCAGATTCAATTGGGACATTCTCTCTAACTTCTTTTGTATTATCATAAATTACATCAATGACTTTTGCTCTCTCAACACTTTGAGTTGTATTCATAGCCTCTTCATAATAATTAGCTAAGTTTTCAGTATTATCACTAGCTGCCATAATAGTGAAGAGAGGTAATAAAAGGATTAATAAAGTTAATAACACTTTCTTCATAACTTTTCCCTGTATAATATTAATGGGTACTAAAAAGTACCCATTAATTGTTAAAAATTCTTAATAAATATTAAAACTAGTTTACTGTTGTAATATTATCAACATCCATTGGTGTTAGTGTTCCCTTAGCTTTAACTTCGTTAACAATAATTGATCTAATATCAACATATGTTTCATTAACATCAGTTGCGTTAGAGAAATCATACTTATCACCACCTGTTAACATGTAATCACCAATTGTAACTGTGTATAATTGATCATCAACAATAGGTGTTCCATCATTTAATGTGATAGAAACAATTCTGTGTTCGAATTCTTTAGCAGGATCATAAACTACTTTTACACCGTAGAATTCACCATCTGTGATTTCTGGGTTTTCGATACCATGATCGATTGCAGCTTTAAGGTCTTTACCAGGTAATTTCAATGTTACAGCATAACCATCAAATGGCATGATTTCATAAGCATCACCCATTGTAATTGCACCAGCGTATAATGTTCTTCTTAAACCACCACCATTGTAGATAGCAACTTGAGTATCAAATTTTTCTGTTAATAGTTTTGTGAACCAGTAACCTAATTTTGAAACGTTGTTACTTGATCTATCATGTGTGAAATCTGCTGTAGCAGTTCCTAATAGTTCTTGAGTAATTTCATTAGTTTGTTCTTCATACATTGCTAAATCAGCAGTAGCTTTTTCATCAGGGATGATATTGCTCTTAGTTTTGTAAACTGGATCAACTTCTGTTTGAATGTCAGCTAGGCTACCATCATCATTGAAGTTAAGAGTCATTTTACCGATTGATCTACCATATTTGTAAGCCTGTAGAATAGGTACTCCATTAACAACTCCACTTACGCTTTGGTGACTGTGTGCACTTAAGATTGCATCTAAGCCATCAACAGTTGTTAATTTAGTAGCATTACCAGAAATACCCATAGTATCATAATCTTGTGATGAATCAATATGAGTTAAAGCTATGATAGCATCAGGTGTTCCTTCAGGAGCCATACCTGATTTTAGGTAAGTTACCCATTTTTGAGCAGCAGCTACAGGATCTGTGAATTCAATGTTTTCAACATTCTTTGCATCAACTAAAGTTGCTGTGTCAGGGTGAGCTAAACCAATAAATGCAATTTTGTATTTACCAATGTTTACAATACCATAAGGTTTAACATAGGAAACAGGTTCTCCAGATGCCTTATCAACAATGTTAGCAGCTAGGAAAGTGAACCCACCATCTTCTTGCCATGTTACTAAATGTTTTGTACCCCAGTCAAATTCGTGGTTACCAACAGCACAGAAAGGAACTTCTAAACCTTTAAACATAGCTGTTACAGGAGCACCATATGTTAGGTTAGAAATTGCTGTACCTTGGTAGTTATCTCCACCGGAAAGTACAAATGTGTTAGGTAATGTTGCTTTTGCATTATTTGCATAGCCTACCATTTTTGCCATACCAATGTTTTTACCCCATTCACTAACGTCTTCAGCAACGTTACCATGGAAGTCATTGAAGTAAATAATATTTACTTGATTAGCTTGTGAACTTGTATCTAGAGTTACTTCTGATACACCTGCATAAGAATCTGAGTGGCTCATTTCTGGAGCTTTAGTTTTACAACTTACTAAAGCTAGAGACAACAAAATTGTCACTAAAATAATTGATCGATTAATTTTTTTCATAAAAATCTCTCCTCCATATTCTTTAGTATACTAGGTATTAAATAAAAGTCTATAATAATTCTTGAATTGCTCACCCCTTATAATAGTTTTTTTAAAAGTTTTTTATTTTTCTAAGCTTTAGTAAGTGAGTAAAGAGGTAAAAATACATTAAAAAGGCTTGTTTTGCGTCAAAATTTAAATTAAACAAAATTAAATAATATTATTAAAAAAGTATTAATTTTAAAAAAATGGCACTTATAAGTAATATATGTATGTTACAATTAGAAAAATTGAATTGAGGTTTTATTTATGAAAAAAGGTGCAGGAGTAATACTATATTCCTATGATAAAGATAACAATATTTGCGTTTTACTTGGCAAAAGAATCTATAATCCTGGTAAAGGAAACTGGGGAATTCCTGGCGGTGGAATGGAGGAATGTGATGGAGATGATTGTCAAAATACTGCGATAAGAGAGTGCTTTGAAGAGACTACCATAAAAATTGAAAAACCATTAATTGAAATTGATAGACTACATTTTCCTCATCTAGAATGGATTACATATATAGCTGAAGTTGCATTTGATAAAAGAAATTTATTTGTCAGTGAAATGGAAGAATCTGCTTGGTTTAATATAGATAATCTACCATCTCCTTTAGTTAATAAGATTGATGAGCAATTGATTGAATTAAAAAGAATCCTCTATAAAAAATAAATACCCAGAAGCAAAAGCTTCTGAGTAAATTCTATATCATTATCTATTTTTTCTAATATATTACAATATTCCATAAACTTTGTAAGTCCTTTTTATAAAAAAACACATTTTTACTAAATATGTTTCACTCCTTTAGTATAAATTTTCTATAATGGTAAATATTTACTTTAAATATAGATTTATTAGAAACCTTTTTTAGAGTTAGTTGTTAATATTTTTATATCAATCACTATTTAAAGAATTTATATCTGATGTTTGTTTTAGATAAATTAATTTAAATATTCATCTTATTATATTACGAACATTTTTAAATAAATGCTTGAATCTATAGTGAGTATAGATTGTATGCTACTAACTAATTGTGACTAAAAATTGGTATATTTACATAAATGTGTTATTATCTTAATATTTTTTTTAACTTTAATAATAGCAATATAGTGTAATTTCACTATAGTTGAATAAATTTTATGCTATTTATTAGGAAAATGTTCTACAAATATGTTAAAAAAGTGTTAAAACTTAATATTTACTGTAACATTTTAGATAATAAATGTATAATTTAGTGTAGAGTTGTTAATATTTTATGTTTATAAAGTTAGAAAATTATTAGCATAGAATTTTATTATAGTATTTAATAACAATTATTGTTGTTTTTAAATTTGCTGATAAACAAAAATTTAGAGTTAATAATTAGATTTTAATATACGAGGGATTAAAAATGAATAAAGTTTATACTATTGGTCAATTAGCCACGTTGTTTGGGATAAATATCCAGACACTATATTTCTATGATAGAATTGGGTTGTTTTCACCCGAAAATAGAAATGAAAAGACTAATGTAAGGCAATATGCTTTTGATCAAATTTATGAATTATCAACAATACTTTATTTACGAAAGCTAGGACTCTCGCTTGAAGAGATTAAAGACTCATTAAGAACACTCACACCTGAAACAGCACAGAAGAAGCTGACAGAGAGATCTAATGAACTCAAAAAGAATTGGGATGAAATTACTAAAATTGATAATGCAATTCACAGAAAACTTGAATATGTTGAGAGAGAAAAATCATTAGTCAATGAAACTATATATAAGGTAATTCATAAAGATGAGCGAAAATATCTAGATATGGGCGGGGAGAGTATTGTCTACAGTAGTGATGCTTTCTATTTCTATCCAACAATTGCAATATATGAAGATGATTCTAAGACTTTTGGTGCTCTATTAGAAAAAAATGAGGCATTAGCTGAAGATGAGGCCGATATAATTACAATCCCTAGAGGTTATTTCTTCATTGATTATCACAATGGTTCCTATGATGGAATAGGGGAACATATAGAGGATATAAAGAATACATATCCATCTTTAAATTTCAGCAGCAAAACTTATACTTTTAATATTATAGATCAGTTCAATTCAAGCGATATAGATAAATATCTAACACGCTTAGAACTTCAGCTTCTTGATTAAATTACTACACATTCGTATGTATTTGTTTAAAAATAATCTTTTACTCTTACCAAAATATCTATCGTATAATATTTTTAATGGAATATTATATGGTATTAGTGTATAAACATTACTATGTATAAAAAAGAAATTAGTAAGATTGTTATCATCTCTATAGTTTTATCCTTATCATTAAATACTTTGTTTGCAATATCACCTACATCATCTGTAAGTGGAATTGGTCAAGATGAAGATGTAGGACTTAGTATTTATCCAGTTAGCTCTGTATTAGATTATAATGTATATAATTTTCCAATTAATGATAAATATCCACTAAGTTTTGACGTTCAAATATATGGTGGCTATGAAGTTGAGACTATTGAACAAGATCCTACTACTGGAATTCCTGATTGGAGTGATGCTTTTCCAGATTCTTTAGCAACCTATGATTTTGGTAAAATATTTACAGGTGGTGAATTCAAGTTTTCGCAAACACTTCCCATCTCAGATGATATAGTAGGTAAATTAAGTTTTTGGACTAGTTATACAACTAGGTTTGAGAGACCTGTTGATCTAGCTGATTATTGGTCAACAGATGGTACATCTTTATCAATATTTAGAAATGCAGATGGCTCTTTTAATAGTGTCTTTACCTCTAGTAATGAACTTATAGGAACACCTGATTTAAGTGGCAATAGATATCTAAACTCTAATGCAATTAATGCTGGACTAAAATATTCACACACTCTTTTTGAACTACCATATTCAATATCTTTTAATAATTATTATGCACCACAATGGTTCTTTAATGAAAGTAATGATACCTACGGTGGTACCTCTGATTATTTCAAATCAAAAACTAACTTTACTATCAGCAATGTTCTATTAGAAAAAAGATATAATGATTTATTAACACAAGAGGATTCTAGATTATTAAAATTAAAACTATCTAATTCTCTTAGTTATAGATATCTTAATGGTGATGCTGTTCCTATGTTTATACAAGACTTTGATAACATAAGACACGATATAAATAATACATTCAAATTAAGTATTTATGGTCCTCAAATAATTACAAGCGATACCTATCCTCTCATCTCTCTTTACTATTATGCAAATTATCAATGGGGTGCGCTAAACAATTATAATGGAGTATTAAATTATCCAAGTGAAGATAGTTTTAGTCATAAAATATACTTGAACTTAGACTTTAGAGTTATTGGTATTTTCCATATGAAAATGGAAAATTACTATGATATTGGAGAAAATTCATTCAGTATTGGAACTCCATATTTTACTGTTACCATCTAAATTCGATAAAAATCTAATCTTATAGATGGACTTTTTCTAATTCTTGAAGGGATAATAAAATACCTACTATTTATAGGCTTTTAAAAATTCAATAATAGCGAATATATTATTCAATATTATTGAATTTTGTGTTTTGAATGAAATAATTTTGATTTTTTGCATTATATATTTGTTATTGTATTCCCTTTATATCGATAATAGATTATCTTATTACAAGATAAAAAATATATACGCTTCAAGGAGTCAATAATGGCAACAATAATCGGTAGCCCTTCTCGCTACATTCAACAACGTGATGCACTTTCAGATCTAGTATCTTTCACAGAAAACTTAGGTAAAAAACTTTTTGTATTAATTACAAAATCAGGTTATAAAAGAATTGAAACTCAACTTACTGAATGTACAAAAAGAGTTGAAGGTTCATCAATTACTCTTTGTTATTTCAATGGCGAATGTAGTAATACTGAAATTACTAGAATTAAAGAAGAAGCATTAGCTTCTGGCGCAGAAGTATTAGTTGGTATCGGTGGTGGTAAAACTATGGATGCTGCAAAAGCTGCTGCACACTATGCTAAATTACCAGTAGTTATCTGCCCAACAGCTGCAAGCACAGATGCACCTTGTTCTGCATTAAGTGTTATCTATACTGAAGAAGGTGTTGTAGAATCATATTTATTCCTACCAACAAACCCATCATTAGTATTAATGGATACATCAATTGCTGCTAAAGCTCCTGCAAGATTATTAGTATCTGGTATGGGTGATGCACTTGCAACATATTTTGAAACAAGAGCTTGTAAAAAAGCAAACGCTAAAAACTGTTTCGGCGGTAGTTGTTCAGTAACAGCATTAGCTATTTCAAAATTATGTTATGATACTTTAATCAAGAATGGTTACCAAGCTCTTCTAGCTGCTAAAAACGGTACTTGTACTAAAGCTGTTGAAGAAATTATTGAAGCAAACACATACCTATCAGGTGTTGGTTTTGAATCAGGTGGTATTGCTGCAGCTCACGCAATTCACAATGGTTTCACATCAATTGAAGAAACTCATCACATGTATCATGGTGAAAAAGTTGCTTTCGGTGTATTAACTCAACTTATCCTTGAAAATGTAGAAAGAGATGAATTAGAAGAAGTTGTTTCATTCTTACTAGAAGTTGGACTTCCTGTAACTCTTGAAGAATTAGGAATCAAGGAAATTAAAGAAGAAGAAATCAGACAGGTTGCTAAATTAGCTTGTGCTGAATCTGATACTCTTCACAACATGCCTTTCCCTGTAGATGAATCAATGGTTTATGATGCAATCATGACTGCTAATGAAATTGGTCACTACTACAAAGACGAAGAATAAGACTTAGTTTTTAATAGATCCCTCCCGAGAATATCTTAGGAGGGTATTTTTTTGCAAAAAATATGAGGCCATTGATAATCAACAGCCCCATAGAATATTTTTGTTAATAATTATTTGATTAAATTTCT
Source organism: Sphaerochaetaceae bacterium (assembly GCA_963678765.2). Lineage (GTDB taxonomy): Bacteria > Spirochaetota > Spirochaetia > Sphaerochaetales > Sphaerochaetaceae > Pleomorphochaeta. The sequence goes on from CAXXVM010000008.1 coordinate 173,392, forward strand.
CTTAATCTTTTGAGTACTAGTCATTACCATTGGTTTATCAATGATTGTTGTCTTAGTAATCTTTTTATAACCAGATAATTCTTTGTTAACACTCTTAATAATATCATCAATTGTCTCTTGAATTGGAACATCATTTTCTTTGAAATATGTTTCATCTGGGAATACAACTGCTTCGATACATTCAGCGGGTACATTTTTCTTCTCTTGGTAACCTCTAATTAATATTTGATTAACAGGAGCATATAATTGGAACATATCCTCTATTTCTTCAGGGAAAACATTCTTACCGCCCTCAGTTACAATAATATTCTTAGCTCTACCTTTTAGATAAAGATAATTATCGCTATCAAGATAACCTAAATCACCTGTTTTAAGGAAACCGTCCTCGGTAAATAATTCTTTAGTATTTTTCTCATCTTTATAATAACCAAGACAGTTATTTGGACCTCTAAATGCAATTTCACCAACTCCATTTTCATCTGGATCTAAGATTTTACATTCATTGAGAGGGAATACTCTACCAACAGATTCAATTTTAAATTTAGATGTTGGATTAAGTGTTACAACAGGAGATGTTTCAGTTAAACCATATCCTTGTACAAAGTCTAATCCTAATTGTTGATATTGCTTAAATACTTCAGGAGCAAGAGGACCTGCACCACAGATTAATATTTTATTATGATCTAAACCAATTTTAGATAGAATCATTTTATTGAAGAATGGTCTAAATGGATTTAGGCCAAAGTGACTTTTGAAGAATCCATTAATTGCCATTAATGTGTGGATAAAGCCATTGATAAATGGACCTTTCTTTTTAACTTCCTTCATCATACCAGCTAGAAGCTTGTTATAGAGGAGAGGAATTCCCATGAAGAAGTTTACTTTACCTCTAATTAAATCATTAATCATTCTAGATACAACAATACCATGACCAAATACACATTCAGCACCATTACAAACAGTTTCAAGTAAAACTGTAGTACAACAATAGCTGTGGTGAAGAGGAAGGAGTGCATACATGATATCTGTTTCACGGAGATTTAAAAAATCATCCTCACATGCTTGATAAACATCAGTAATAATATTTTTTTGAGTTAATACAACACCTTTCTCATTTCCAGTTGTTCCACTGGTGAATAAAATAGCAGCTACTTCATCAATGCCGCTTTTTTCAATGTCGTATTTTTTATCTGTATTAACATCCCAGATAGATGGGCCATTTTCTGATTTTTTATTAAGAGTTATAACATCATTCATTGATGATAAAAATTCTTCACCACCTTTTGCTTTAGCTACTTTTGTTAAAATGCTTGTATCAGCAATAACAAATTTACACTCGGCAAATTGGCATAATTTTATAATTCTATCTGCATGCATTTGAGCATCTAGTGGAACAACTACACCACCTGCAAAGTGAACTGCTAAATATGAAAGTCCCCATTGGATTGAGTTTTGACCTTGGATCATAACTTTGTCTCCAATTTGAAGTCCTTGGTCTTTTAGATATGCACTAATTCTTATTAGATGTGCATAAACATCACTATAGCTTAGTGTGAATCTTTCTGGGTTAAATGTAGTAAAACAATTTCTATTGGGGAATTTATCTTTTGTTATTAAAAACATTTCAACTATTGTTGGCCAGTCGCCTGTAAAATATTTGCCTCTATAAGGTTCTAATTTTTTTTCCCATGAATGTTGCATAATTTTTCCTCTTCTACCTTGTTTATTGAATCTTGAAAGTAATATCTTTGCTAGTCTAGCATTTTATTATTCGTTTGTTAACAAAAACAGTGTACATTGTTTCCATTTTGAAACTTAATAAGTAATTAACTTTAATAAAATTATAAATATCTGCTTATTACTTTTATAAACTAGAAGAAGCTTTCTCTATTATTCTATAAAAATATAAAGAATAGTGGAAAATTTAATCAAAAGACTAACTAAGAAGAGATAGGGAAAGGGCACATAGACTAATTGTTTCAGTCATTTCAACACAAGCACCAAATACATCACCACTAATTCCGTTTATCTTTTTATAGGCAACCGAGCGTACTTTATATATGCTATAGAAATAGGCAATGTAGAAGAATAGAATATTCCATCCATAGCCTGCATTAATGAAGATGAATGCAAGGACTGAAAGAATAATTAAATTAACTACTAAATGCTTTACTCTACAATTGTCTACTAAAGCTTTAGCAAGACCACTCTCTTTTGCATATTTTGATGTAAATGCTAATATTGTTAATACAATTCTTGAATTTACTAATACAAGTATTATGAAAAATGGATTAACAGAGTAGAGTATTGAAAAACCAATAGTCTTTAATATTAAGTTTGAAGATATTGCAATAATAGAAAAAGCACCTGATCTTGAATCACTCATGATTTCTAGTATTCTATCTTTTTTATAAGCTCCACCAAATCCATCGAATGTATCACCTAGTCCATCAAGATGAAATCCCCTAGATCCATAGGCCAACATTGTACATGTTATTGCTCCTTCAAGGAGGGCTAATAGTGGAGAATTTGCTATGAAACTTGAGTGGAAGACTAGATTAAATAGGAATGGAATAAACATAGAATATAGAGCTAGTGCGAAACCTATTAGAGGGAAGAAATAGATTGTTCTCTCTATATCTTTGCATTCCTTTCCTGGAAAATTAAATCTTGTGATTGAATGAAATGCCGATGCAATTCCTATTCCATATTTCATTGTAATTCTCCTTTTACTGCTATGGGAATTCCACTCATACAAAGAATTAAATTATCTGCTATTTTTGCAATATCCATATTCATATTCTGTGATAAATTTATAAATTCTCTAGCCTCATCATTATCAGGAATAACTTCCCAACTAGTTTCATTTGAAACCATAACAATAGGAATATCTAGGTTCTCTAAACTCTTATAGAGTTTATTTAATTCTTCTTCCTTTTTGTAGTACATTAGATTACCAAGCCATACAGTAAGACAATCAATTAGAATAATTGAAGCCTTATCAGAAATTGAATCAATTGCTTCACTTAATTTTATGGGCTCTTCAATAGTAATAAAATCATCGGCTCTATTTTCTCTATGGATTCTAATTCTATCTTTCATTTCATCATCAAAAGCTTCAGCTGTTGCAATGTAATATCTCTTTTTAGGATTATCTACAAGCGATTTTGAAATCTCTTCGCTATATCTACTTTTACCACTTCTGCTGCCGCCAATTACAAGACTTATATTTTTCATTTATTATCTCTTACACCTTTAACTTGTATTTCTTCTAAACTCTCATTTAAATAATTGATATTAAAAACTTCAATTGTGAAAACAAGTGGAAGATGAGAATATGTATTTATGGTTGAATATAGATTATCTAGGAATTCTCTAGGATATTCACATATACTCTTGTGATCTACTAGTTTAACTATTCCATTTTCTCTCTCTTCTTCTTTTACACCGTGAAAGTGAATTATCCTAGCATATGGTAAAAGAGTTCTAAGGAATGAATCGCTAAAGTAATTATGTTTAACAAGGTGACCAATATCGATGGTAATTGATAGATTTAATTCTTTTACTATTTCAAGCAAAGGTTCAAATGGTTGAAAGAGTGTTTCAGCACAAAAAGCTGTTGATTCAACTTTTGATAATCTAATTAAATCACTCATTCCGCTTTTGATATAGCTGAGAGATCTATCTTTATCCTCTTCCTTATAAACAAGATGAATTACATAGGAGTGGATAGGAAGAGATTTTGTAATCTCTATCATTCTAAGATAATTCTCTATTGCCTCATCTCTCTCTTCTTTTATTAATGACCCAAGATCTACATCATAGGGAAGATGTATTGTATAGCTGATATTATTATCATAGGCTATTTCACAAAGTCTATTTATAACATCAAGGCTTGGGTAGCAATACTCTTCTTTTGATTCAAATAAAGTTATCTCAATATCATCAACAAGATGAGCTAATGCTTCAACATTTTCAATGATATCTGCTCTCAATATATTTGAAGTTGTACCGATAGGAAAAGCTACTTTATTGTGATTATTAACATCATGAACTTTAGCTTTTTCTAGTGATAATAAGTTATTAAATACATAAACACTGTTCTTAATAAGAGGATAGGCAAAGAGAGCTCCACTTCCTTCGCCAAGAGCAAGGGATAAATCTAAAAGAGGTTTCAAATTTAAATAGTCTAGTATTCTTTTATGAAGTTTTAATTTGCTATTTGTACATGCTATTGTTGATTCTACTACTCTTTTATCAAATAGAGATGCAACTAGTAGTGATACTGTAGTCATTAGACCATCAAGAAGAATTACCATACCTCTATGATGAGCTTCAATAATAGCACCTGATAAGAAAATCATATCAAGTCCACCATAGCACTCTAACATATTAAAAATATCATCCTCTTTATTTGATTCTAAATAACCATGCTTTGCTAAAGAGCTTTTAATAGCATTATATTTGTTATAATAAATATCATCCTCAAAGAATTGATCAAGTAAATCTTCTATATCTAATTTTAATATAGCACCTGTTAATAGAGCGGCAATGGTAGAATTTCCAATTCCCATCTCTCCAAGTAGTAAAGTTTTAGTGCCACTCTCATAAAGGGATGAGACCTCATTTCTACCATTGTTAAAAGTTGATTTAGCAATGTCTTTATTTAGAGCTCTTTGTTTTAAAGGATTATTAGTTGCGCGGCTTAAACAATAGTTTTTAATATTATATTTTGAATCAATATCATATTTAATTCCAACATTACACAAGTCTAATTCAATATTATTTTGAGAGGCAAGGAGAGCACAAACACCATTCTCTCTAGAGAAATTCTCCATCTGCTCTTTTGTTACAACATCACAACTCTTTGAAATATCTTCATCGATTATACCGGTATCGGAGGCACATAGAAGTAGTGTGGCTTTTTCTAAAGATGGATTTAGAGAATTTTGAATTTGTGCAATTTTAATAATAGTGTCTTCAAGAATTCCTAAAGATGATGGAATTTTTGCACCATTATTTAAAATCAATTGAGCCTGTCTTTTTATAATATCTCTTTCATTAAACATATTTTTATCATACATTGTATTTACAAACATTCAAATAAGTATTTAATAGAATAAACGTATCAAGTGTAAATTTTAATAAAAATGTATTTGAAATAATGAGTATTTGTGCCTGAATTATAAAAAGAGAGGCTAATTTACTTAATTAATAATTATTAGGGGATAGCGATGATTGATGCATTAATACTTGGATACATCCTAGATTTAATATTTGGAGATCCTCATTTTATATATCACTATGTTCAATTAATTGGGAAATTAATTTCCTATCTTGATAAAAAATTAAATAAGAGAAATTTGTCTAAGAAACAATTAAATAGAGCCGGTGCAGGTCTTTTCTTCATTGTAACAATATCATCAGTTTTAGTGGCAACAACTCTTTTATTTATTGCCTATAGAATTAATTATTATCTCTACTATGCCCTTTATGTCTTTATAATTTATCAAAGTCTTGCAACCTCATCTCTTGCTAGAGAGAGTAATAAAGTTCTGAAAGAATTAAAAAGAGGTAGTCTTGAAAGAGCAAGAGTTGCAATCAGTTATATAGTTGGTCGCGATACAAAGAACTTAAATAAAAATCAAATTAGAGAGGCTACTGTAGAAACAATTGCAGAGAATACTAGTGATGGTATAATAGCACCACTTTTTTATCTATTTCTCTTTGGACCTCTTGGTGGAGTTTTTTATAAAGCTGTTAATACAATGGATTCAATGATTGGTTATAAGAGTGAAAAGTATAAATACTTTGGAAGTTTTGCTGCCATTTGTGATGATATATTAAATTTCATTCCATCTAGATTGAGTGCACTCTTTATGATAATTGCATCAATAGCTCCTAGCTACAGTTTTAAAGGCGCTATCAAAATCTTCTATCGAGATAGATTTAATCATGAGAGTCCTAACTCAGCACAGTGCGAATCGGTGGCATCCGGTGCTCTTTCATTAAGGCTTGCAGGTCCCACCTCCTATAATGGTATTTTAAAAGATAAACCATATATAGGAGATCCCATTAAAGAAATCGATGATAAATCAATAAGTAAAATGATGATACTAATGTATATAACATCGCTAATTGCCTTTTTATCATTTTATAGTATAAGGAGTTTAATTTATGGAATACTTTGAACATGGTGGAAATAATAAAGTAGATTTTGACTACTCTGTTAATCTTAACCCTCTAGGAATAAAGCAATCAATTTCGAGTAATATACAGAATGTATTATTAAACAGATTTCTCTTATCATCTTATCCTTCAGTGGATAATAGAGAGTCTATAAAGATAATTGCTGATTATCATAAAATAGGAGAGAATAATGTAGTTATTGGTTCCGGTGTTAGTGAATTAATAATGAGATGTGTTTCAACACTGCCTCTTAAAAAGGCTCTACTAATAGCTCCTACATTTAGTGAATATGAGAGAGCCTTGAATGTTAATAATATTGAATTTGATTATCATAATCTCGATGAGGAAAATGATTTTAACTTAGATGAATCAATACTTACTAAACTAGATAAGAGTATAGATGCACTATTTCTAACTAATCCATCAAATCCTGTTGGTAATCTTGTATCTAGAGAATTAATAGATAAGATAATTGATAGATGTAATAAAAATAAAATATACCTAATAATTGATGAAGCTTTTTTACCCTTTACTAATGAAAAGAGTAGTATTGAATTAATAGATAAATCAAAGTATCTAATTGTATTACGTTCTCTAACTAAGATGTACTGTATCGCGGGTATCAGAATTGGTTATTTAGTACTATCAAATGATGAGATAAAAGAGGCTCTTGATAACGCGGCTCCCGCATGGGCTTTATCAGCTCTTGCTATATCTGTTCTACCTGAGTGTTTTAATGATGGTGAATACGAGAAAAGAACAAGGACTTTAATAAAAAAAGAGAGAGCTGTATTAGAAAAAGCTCTTAAATCCCACCATCTAAAAACCTATGGTGGTGTAGCTCCTTTTATATTATTTAAAACAGATGATGAGAATTTAGTTAATAAATTATTAAACTATAGTATAGCCATTAGAGATTGTTCTAACTACCACAATCTAACAAAAGGTTATTATCGTATAGCCGTTAAAGACAGTACTACAAATAGCATATTAATAAGCGTATTAAGGACAATTTTATGAGCAAAGTATTAATGATACAAGGTTCAATGTCTAATGTCGGTAAAAGTATTGTAGTAGCTGGTTTATGTAGAGTTTTTAAAAGACGAGGAGTTAATGTATCTCCATTTAAATCTCAAAATATGGCACTCAATTCTTATATAACTAAAGATGGACTTGAGATTGGTAGAGCCCAAGCTATACAAGCTGAGGCTGCTAAAATAGAGCCAAGCTATTTAATGAATCCAATATTACTTAAACCCGTAACAAACAGTGGCTCTCAAATAATTGTTAAAGGCATTGTCGAAGATACCCTAAAGGCAGTTGATTATTATAAGAGGAAAGAAGAATTTCTCTCTTCAATAAAAGAGTGCTATGAAGAACTCGAAAAATCCTATGATTTAATAATTATTGAGGGAGCTGGATCTCCATCTGAGATTAATCTTAAATCTAAAGATTATGTAAACATGGGTTTAGCAAGAATGGTAAATTCTCCTGTATTAATTGTTGGTGACATTGATAGAGGTGGTGTTTTTGCACAACTCTATGGGACTATTGAATTATTAGAAGAGTGTGAGAAAAAATTAGTAAAAGGTGTAATTATTAATAAATTTAGAGGCGATCTTGATATTTTAAAACCAGGACTTAAGCAACTTGAGGATTTAGTTAATGTTCCTGTTATTGGAACTCTTCCCATGTTAGATATTGATATTGAAGAAGAAGATAGTCAGAGTAGTGTATTTAGTTCAAGTAAAACATCACTACTAGATATTGTTGTTATTAAATTAAAACACATGTCAAATTATAGTGATTTTACCGCTCTCTCTGCCCAAGAAGAAGTAGGACTAAGATATGTTGATGATTATAGAGATGTTGGTAATCCTGATTTAATAATAATACCAGGAACTAAGAATACCATTGATGACATGCTATATTTGCGTACAAGTGGATTAGAAGCTATTTTATTAAAAGCTGCAGATAAGAATATTCCAATTCTTGGAATATGTGGTGGTTATCAAATTATGGGAAATACTATAATTGATGATTGCATTGAAGAGAGTGGCTATAATGAAATAAATGGATTATCTCTATTACCCATAGTTACAAAATATGAAAAAAAGAAATCAACAGTACAAATTAAAGGAAGCCTTAAATTTAAGTGTGGTATCTTTAAAGACATAGAAAGATGTCCTATAAATGGTTATGAGATACATATGGGGATTAGTACTCCTGTTGATACACCATCATCAATTATCAGTATTGGTGATAGAGAAGATGGGTATCAAATTGGAAACTGCTATGGTACCTATACTCATGGTCTATTTGATAATGATAAATTACTTAGAGAAATGATTAAAACCCTATGCTCTCATAAGGGTATTGATATAGATGATACAACTTTTAATTATCAGGAATACAAAGAGAGACAATATGATAAATTAGCAGATTGTTTAGAAGAATATTTAGACTTTGATTTACTTGATAAAATCATAGATGATGGAATCGATACCCCTGCAAAGGGTTGGATATTATAGAATTAAGGGGATAAATTTATGGAAGATAAAGCTGTAATATTTGATTTCAATGGCACTTTGTTTTGGGATAGCGAGATTAATTTTGAAGCTTGGAAGAGAGTTGTTAAGATTTGGTTTGATAGGGAATATAGTATAGATGAATACTTTATTTTAAATGGTAGAACCACAAAAGAAACTTTATTCATTCTATTTGATAGAGATTTAAGTGATATTGAAGTTGAAGAATATTCATTACAAAAAGCTAATGAATATTTTAAAATTATGAAAGAGAGAGAAGAAAGTATTTCACTAGCCCCTGGTGTAACTACATTTATAGAGAATCTAAAAAATCGTGGTATAAATGTAGCCATAGCCACTAGTGCAACAACTGAATATATGAATGAATATGATAAATATTTTAAACTCCACAAGTATTTTGATAAGCAATTTATAATTGCAAATGATGGAAATTATAAGAGTAAACCAGATTCTGAGATTTATATTAAGGCAATAGAAACTCTTAATGTATCACATTCAAATGTTGTTGTTTTTGAAGATACCAAAAGTGGTATTCTTAGTGCATATAATGCAAAAGTTAATAAGGTATTTGCAATCAACAGTCCTCTAAGTGCTGTAGAGAGTGTGAGAAATTTAAATGAGACTCACAGTGTTCTCCCTGATTTTCACAATATCAACATCGATGAACTATTTGAGAATTAGAGTATCTTAAGAGAGTTATAAGGAATAGAAAATGAAAAATGTAAATAGAGTAATTATAGCAGGAACTCATAGTGGATGTGGAAAAACTCTTGTCACTCATGCACTATTAGAGTGCTTAAAAGCACAAAATCTAGATGTTTGTGCCTTTAAATGTGGCCCTGATTATTTAGATACAGCTTTTCATAGGAATCTTCAGAACATAGACTCATATAATTTAGATAGCATCTTTAGTAGCCCGGAACAACTTAAATCACAATTATGTAACCATAGTGATAAAGACATCTCTGTAATTGAAGGTGTTATGGGATACTTTGACGGAGTTGGAGAGTCCCTTTCAGGTTCTACCTATAATATCTCAAAGATAATTGATACTCCTGTAATCTTAGTTGTTAATGCTAGGGGAATGTATCAATCAGTTATCCCTCTAGTAAAAGGCTTTATGGATTATAAAGAGAGCAATATTAAAGGTGTTATCTTAAATAGAGTGTCAAAAAGCTATTATGGTAATCTCAAATCATTGATAGAAAAAGAGGGCATAAAAGTCTTTGGTTATATTGAAGAGGATGAGAGTTTTAATTTTGAAAGCAGATATCTAGGACTAATTACTCCGCTTGAGAATGAAGAGTTAAAAGACAAGCTTTTAAAATTAAGAGAAAGTGCATCTAATACTTTAGACCTTGATGCTATTATAAATCTTGCCTCCTCAGCTTCAGCTATCGAGAGTAGTCAAAAGAAAACTATAAAAGAGAGTAAAAATCTTAGAGTAGCAATTGCTAGAGATAGAGCTTTCTCTTTTATATATTCAGAGAATGTTGATATGTTAGAAGAAAATGGTTGTGAGATAGTTTATTTCTCCCCAATGAGAGATAAAGAACTTCCTCCTGATATTGATGCCCTTTATCTAGTTGGCGGATATCCTGAACTATATCTTAAAGAATTATCTTCAAATAAAACAATGCTAGATGACGTTAAAAATAAAATCGAATATGGTTTACCAACTATTGCAGAATGTGGTGGTTTTCTATATCTCCATAAAACTCTAGATAATGAGAAAATGGCAAATATTATACCATATTCTGCTAATAAAACAAAAACTCTTCAAAACTTTGGGTATTCAACATTACAAGCTTCCTCTGATGGTATTATAATGGATGGAGGAGATATCATAAAAGCTCATGAATATCACACCTATGTTTCGAGTGGAAAATTTGGTGATATAATTGTTGAGAAAATGAGATCTAAAAAGAAATATGAGGATGTTATACATACAAAAAGCCTCTATGCAGGTTTCCCTCATTTATATTTTCCATCAAATCCCTCAATAGTTGATCATTTTATAAAAGCTATGATTAATTACAGAGATACCAAAAAGGACTAGGAATTATGAACAAAGAAAGTGGAACATTATTTATTATTACTGGAAACGGAAAAGGCAAAACAACTAGTGCCTTAGGTATGGTTGCTCGTGTTTTAGGACATGATGGTAAAGCTTTTGTGATGCAATTTATTAAAAAAGATGTTGAACGTTTTGGTGAATATAAACTATTTAGCTCTTTAGGAGTTGAATGGGAAAGTTATGGAGAGGGTTTTACTTGGCAACAAGATTCTCTTGATAAAACAAGAGAATTATGTGAACAGGGTTGGGCTAAATTTAAAGAGTTAGTTAATGAGCCTTATGATTTAATAGTACTTGATGAATTTACATATTTACTCAAGTTAGAATTATTAAATAAAGCTGAAGTATTATCATTTTTTAAGGAATTAAAAGAGAAAGATCATTATCCAAGTATTGTAGTTACAGGTCGTGATGCAGATAAAGATTTAATTGACTTATTTGATACAGTTTCAAAGGTTGAGAATGTTAAACATCACTATAGATCAAAAGGTCAAAGCGCAAAAGAAAAGATTGAATACTAGAGTATAGAAAATAAATAAATACATATAACAAATTTATTATTTTAAAAGAATAATAGTAGATAAATATATAGTTAATTATAGCTCCCTTAGTAAAATAGGGGGCTTATTTTATATGCACTAATTAAAATAATTAATTCTTTAATCATCTTAATTATAGAATATAGAAATAGGTTTTTATTTACAGTTATATTGTTAAATAATCTCTGTACAAATAATAACCCAAAATTTGATAATATCCTTAATGCTTTTATATATAATTTTATTCAAAAATGTCCTTTTATATGTTAAACTTGTGACTATTAATTATTTATTAATTAGTTTTATAAATTAATAAGATATTTAATAAAAAAATATAAAAATAACTTTTAATTTTAGATACATAAAATTTTAATGATAAATGGATGGAAAAATGAATAAACAGCAACTTGCTAATAAAATATGGGAATCCGCAAATAGAATGCGTTCCAAAATTGAACCAAATGAATATAAAGATTATATATTAGGATTTATTTTTTATAAATATTTATCAGATAAAGAAGTTAAGTTCTTATTAAATATGGACTTTACTAGTGATGCTTTAAAAACTATCAATGAAGACAATACTGAAATCAAGGAATGTGTTTCTGAAGAAATTGGATATTTTATTTCTTATGAAAATTTATTTTCAACTTGGATTGAAAAGGGAAAAGCTTTTGATGTTTCTAATGTAAGAGATGCTTTATCTGCTTTTAGCCGTTTAATTAATCCAAATTTTGATAAAGTTTATAAAGGTATTTTTAATACATTACAAACAGGATTAAGTAAATTAGGTGAAAGTGCTGCAGCACAATCAAAAGCAATTATTAACTTAATTGATTTAATTAAAGATATTCCGATGGATGGTAAGCAAGATTATGATGTTCTTGGGTTTATCTACGAATACTTAATTAGTATGTTTGCTGCAAATGCTGGTAAAAAAGCAGGTGAATTCTATACTCCTCATGAAGTTTCTCTATTGATGTCTGAAATTGTAGCAGATCATCTAAAAGATAGAGATACTTTTGATATTTATGATCCTACAAGTGGATCTGGATCTCTATTAATTAATATTGGTAAATCAATTTCAAAGCATGTTGAAAAAGATAATAATATTAGATATTTCGCTCAAGAATTGAAACAAAATACGTATAACCTTACTCGTATGAATTTAATTATGAGAGGTATATTACCTAATAATATTAAAACTAGAAATGGTGATACGCTAGAAGACGATTGGCCATATTTCGATGAAAGTAACCCAATTGATTCCTATGAACCTCTACGAGTTGATGCAGTTGTATCAAATCCACCATATTCTCAAGTTTGGGATGCAAGTAATAAGGAAAACGATCCTCGCTATGCTCCATTTGGATTGGCTCCTAAATCTAAAGCAGATTATGCTTTTTTACTTCACGATTTATTCCATCTAAAAACTGATGGAATTATGTCTATTGTATTACCTCATGGTGTTTTATTCAGAGGTGGCGAAGAAGGTAATATTCGTAAGAATCTAATTGAGAAGAATCATATTGATACAATTATTGGATTACCTGCAAATCTATTCTTTGGAACAGGTATTCCAACGGTTATTATGATTTTAAAAAGAAAAAGAGATAATACTGATATCTTAATTGTAGATGCATCTAAAGATTTTATTAAAGAAGGTAAAAGCAATAAGCTAAGAGCTTCAGATATAAAGAAAGTAGTTGATACAGTTACTCAACGAAGCAATTTGGATAAATATTCTAGATTAGTTAGTCGCGAAGAAATTAGAGAGAATGAATATAATTTAAATATTCCTAGATATGTTGATTCTTCAGAAGAAAATGAAAGTTGGGATCTTTATGCTTCTATGTTTGGAGGTATTCCTGAAGATGAACTTGCTCCTTTAGAAGCTTATTGGAAAGCTTTTCCTGGATTAAAAGAAAAATTATTTACAAAGAATGATGGTCCATATTTTAGTTTATCAGTTGAAGATATAAAAAATGAAATAATTGAATTTTCTGCAGTAAAAGATTTTTACAGAGAATTTAATAAATCATTTTTTGATTTTAAAGATTTCTTAAAGAAAGAGTTAATTGAAAATTTAGAAAATATAAACATTTCTAAAGAAAAGGATATTATTAGTACTGATATTTTTAATAGATTATCATCATTTGAATTAATAAATAAATATGAAGCATATCAAATTTTTGATGATGAATGGTCTAAAACTGAAATAGACTTTGAAATACTTAAAACTGAAGGTTTTTCAGCAACAAAGAAAGTTGACCCACTAATGGTATTGAAGAAAAAGAATGGTAAGGATCATGAAGTTCAAGAAGGTTGGGTCGGTCATTTACTACCATTTAGTCTTGTTCAAAAATGCTTCTTACAAAAAGAAATTGATGCTCTAAAAGACAAGGAATCTAGATTAGTTGAAATTACATCAATATATAGCGAAACAATTGAATCATTATCAGAAGACGATAAAGAATCTAATGTTTTAAATGAAGATAAAACAGCATTCATTAATTCAATGGTAATTAAAGAGGCAAAAAGAGTTCGCGCTGATATAAAGAAAAAGGTCAAATTTGAAGATGATTCTTTAGACTTAAAACTATTAGAAGTTGATAAGTTAATAAGTGAAGAGAAAAAATTAAAAGCCTTGGTAAAGAAAGAGACTTTAGAATTAGACAGAATTACAAAAGAAACTATTGAAAATCTATCTGATGAACAAGTTTACGCTTTATTAGAACTTAAGTGGATTGATACTCTTTGTTCTGAACTAGAAGTATTACCAAAAGAAGTAATAAATATACTTGCTGATAAAGTTAAATCGTTGTCAGAAAAATATTTAACTACATATGAAGACATAGAAAAAGAAATTCATGAGACAGAACAATCTCTTTCTAAAATGCTTGATGAACTCGTTGGATCGGAATATGACATGAAGGGAATTGCTGCCCTAAAAGATTTGCTTGAGGATGAATAAAATGAAAAAGAAAGAGAATATACCTGAAATTCGTTTTAGTGGATTCACAGACCTTTGGGAACAGCGTAAGTTAAGTGAAGTTGCTGACATAGTACGTGGAGCAAGCCCAAGACCAATCAAAGATCCGAAATGGTTTGATACAAAATCAAATATTGGTTGGCTACGAATTTCTGATGTTACAAATCAAGAAGGACGTATTCATTTTCTTGAACAACGTATATCAGCCATTGGGCAAGAAAAAACTCGAGTTCTAATTACTCCTCATCTCCTACTAAGTATAGCGGCAACCGTAGGAAAGCCTTTAATTAACTATGTTCCTACAGGTGTTCATGATGGTTTTTTAATTTTCATGAATCCTATTTTTGAAAAAGAGTTCATGTTCCAATGGTTGGAAATGTTCCGCCCAAATTGGTCGAAATATGGACAACCTGGAAGTCAAGTAAATCTCAATTCAGAATTAGTGAAAAATAAAAAGATAGAACTCCCTGGAAATTCAGAGCAAATCAAAATTGGAAATTGTTTTGAGAAATTAGATAACCTTATCACCCTTCATCAACGTAAGTACGACAAATTAAAACTTGTAAAAAAATCATTATTGGAAAAAATGTTTCCAAAAAATGGAGAAACAGTTCCTGCTATAAGATTTAAAGGTTTTACTGACACTTGGGAACAACGTAAGTTGGGAGATTTAATGAATGTAGGGTCTGTTAAAAGGATTCATCAATCTGATTGGACTGATTCAGGAATAAGATTTTTGCGAGCAAGGGATATAGTATGTGCTGCAAAGGGAGAAGAACCTTCTGATTATTTATTTATTTCTGAAGAAAAATATCAAAAATATTCATCTTTATCCGGTAAAGTTCAAGTAGGAGATTTGTTGGTAACAGGTGTTGGAACAATTGGAATCCCATTATTAATTAAAACTAATACAAGAATTTATTTCAAAGATGGTAATATTATTTGGTTTAAAAATGGTAATATTATAAACGGAGAATTCTTATATTATTCATTCATAGGATATAGAATTCAAACATTCATTAAGGAATCTGCAGGAATAGGAACCGTTGGTACATACACAATTGATAGTGGCAAAAGAACTATAATTAGCGTTCCTTCTTTTGGAGAACAGGAACAAACAGGTTTATTATTTAAAAAACTTGATAACCTTATCACCCTTCATCAACGTGAGTTAGAAAAACTAAAGAAAATTAAGAAATCATTACTTGAAAAGATGTTTGTATAATTTAAAAGGAAGAAAAAATTATGGTATTTAAAGAAGAATCAACTTTTGAAGAAGCTTTGATAAAAACTTTAGTTCAAAAAGGTTGGGAATCAAATATTTTAAAATATCCTACAGAAAAGGATTTATTAACAAACTGGGCTAATATTTTATTTGAAAATAATAGAGGTATTGATAGATTAAATGATTTTCCATTAACTGATGGAGAAATGCAGCAGATAATTGAGCAAATAATTGCATTGAGAACTCCATTAAAATTAAATGGTTTTATCAATGGAAGGACTATTTCTATAATTCGTGATAACCCAGATGATAAATTACATCTCGGTAAAGAAATTAGTCTAAAAATTTATGATAGAGCTGAGATTGCCGCAGGTTCTAGTCGCTATCAAATAGCACAACAACCTGTGTATAGAAAAAAGTCAAAGATTCTTAATGATCGTCGTGGAGATATAACTCTTTTAATAAATGGAATGCCATTAATTCATGTTGAATTGAAGAGAAGTGGTGTTCCTGTAAGCCAAGCTTGTCATCAAATAAAGAAATATGCTCATGAAGGTGTTTTTTCTGATTTGTTCTCCTTAGTACAAATCTTTGTCGCAATGGAACCTAATGAAACAGTTTATTTTGCAAATCCAGGTCCAGAAGGAAAGTTTAATGAAAATTATTATTTTCATTGGGCTGACTTTAATAATGAACCATACCATAATTGGAAAGACATAGCTGCAACATTATTATCTATACCAATGGCTCATCAATTGATTGGGTACTATACCGTAGCTGATGATTCTGATGGTGTTCTAAAAGTGATGAGAAGCTATCAATACTTTGCTGCTAATGCTATTTCTGACCGTGTTTCAAAGATTCGTTGGGATGAAGGTAACCAACTAGGTGGTTTTGTTTGGCACACAACTGGTTCCGGTAAAACGATGACTAGTTTTAAATCTGCACAACTTATTGCAAATTCCCAAGACGCAGATAAAGTTATCTTTTTAATGGATAGAATAGAACTTGGTACTCAATCATTGAAAGAATATCGTTCCTTTGCCGATGATAGTGAAGATGTTCAAGCAACTGAAAATACCAATATGTTGGTTGCTAAATTAAAAAGTGATTCACCTGTTGATACTTTGATTGTTACGTCCATTCAAAAGATGAGTAATATAAAGAATGAAGAATCAAATTTTAACGACCGTGATATCGAGTTAATGAGTTCAAAAAGAATAGTATTTATTGTTGATGAGGCTCATCGTTCTACTTTTGGTGATATGTTAGTAATAATTAAAAACACATTTAATAATGCTTTATTCTTTGGTTTTACAGGAACTCCAATTCAAGATGAGAATCAAAAAAGATTAAGTACAACATCATCGATTTTCGGTAATGAATTACATCGTTATAGCATTGCTGATGGTATTAGAGACAAGAATGTTCTTGGTTTTGATCCCTATAAAATATTAACATATAAAGATTCTGATTTAAGAGAAAGTGTTGCTTTGATGAAATCTAAGACAGATTCAGTAAGAAAGGCCATTGCTGACCCAAAAAGACGTACAATATACTATAAATACATGGATTCTTCACAAGTTAAGATGGCTGGATACACTTCAAATGATGGCACTTATGTTAAAGGAATAGAAGATTATTTAGGTAAATCTCAATACACTAGAAAAGCTCATCAAGATAAAGTTGTTGAAGATATCTTGAATAAATGGACTGAATTAAGTCATGATGGCAAATTCCATGCTATTTTTGCAACAAGTAGTATTAATGAAGCAATTATTTATTATAGGTTAATAAAAAAGGCTAGTCCTGAATTAAAGATAACTGCATTATTTGATCCAAATATAGATAATAATGAGGGGCAAATATTTAAAGAAGACGGACTTGTAGAAATAATTACTGATTATAATGAGTTATTTAACCAAGATTTCTCAATAGCAACTCATAGCAAATTCAAAAAAGATATTGCTGCAAGATTAGCTCATAAAGAACCATATTTGCGAATTGAAAACTCAAAAGATAAACAAATTGATTTATTAATAGTTGTTGACCAAATGTTGACTGGATTTGATTCTAAATGGATTAATACTTTGTATTTAGATAAACTTTTGGAATATGAGAATATTATTCAAGCATTCTCAAGAACCAATAGACTATTTGATGAAGAAAAACCATTTGGAACAATAAGATACTACAGAAAGCCTCATACAATGGAAAAAAACATTGAGAGAGCTGTGAAATTGTATTCAGGGAATAAGCCTTTGGAATTATTTGCGCAGAAACTTGATTATCATTTATTACAAATGAATGAGTTATATCAACATATTGATGATTTATTTACTAAAGCTGGTATTGAGAACTTTGAAAGACTTCCTGATGATTTATCGGAGAGAAAAGAATTTGCAAAATTATTCTCTAAATTTAATTCACATTTAGAAGCGTCTAAAATTCAAGGATTTAATTGGAATAAAACTGAATATTGCTTTGCTGAGAAAAATGATTTAATCATAGCTGTTGTTTTTGATAGAATTCATTATTTAATATTAGCTCAAAGATATAAAGAATTATTTAGTGAGTCTACAGGAACAGATGATGTTCCGTTTGATATTGAAGGCTATTTGATTGAAATAGATACTGAAGCAATAAATGCCGACTATTTAAATACACGCTTTCAAAAATATCTAAAAGTTTTAAATGATGATTTAAGTGATGATGAAAAAAAACAAAGTGTTTTAGATGAACTGCATAGATCTTTTGCTTCTCTTTCTCAAGAAGAACAAAAATTTGCTAATATCTTTTTACATGATGTACAAAGTGGTAATATACAAATAGATAATCGAAAGTCTTTTAGAGATTACATTGTTGAATATCAATTTAATGCAACAAATGATAAAATTCATAAGCTATCTCAACTATTTGGAATAGATGAAAAAAAACTAAGACTAATTATGGAGTCTTCAGTAACTATTTCCAATCTAAATGAATGTGGTAGGTTTGACGCTTTGAGAGATTCTGTTGATATAAATAAAGCAAAAGAATATTTTGAAAAATTAGAAAATAGAAAAATACCAAATGGTATGGTTAATGTTAAAGTTCGGAATTTGTTAAAAGATTTTATTATTAAAGGCGGTTATGAACTTGAATCAGCATAATTTATAAATTATTCAATTCCTCTACAGAGACTTAATTACTCCCTCTATTTTTAATACTTGATATCTGACTAGTGTTTACTGGTTATAATTTGATGATAATCATAATTATAACTTAAAAATATACCTTAGTATTATTAAACCTATTATCTTTCATCAGTGTAAAATAGAGGAGGGGAATATGTTAGATTCAATAAATAAAAATGAATTATTTCATATATATTACACAGAATGGATTTGTATATATAAAGAAGGTGCCATAAGAAAAGTAACAATGGATAAATATAGGCAAACCGAACTTTGGCTAAAGAAATTGATTCCAGAACTAAAGATTTGTGATTTAAATCGCTTAATTTATCAAAAATTACTTAATGATTATGCTGAATTTCATGAACGTCAAACGACTATGGATTTTCATCATCAACTGAAAGCTTCAATTCTAGATGCTGTTGATGAGGGCTTTATAGATAGAGATCCAACAAGAAAAGCTATTATAAAAGGTAAACCACCAAGAAAAAAGAAACCTAAATACTTAAATCATTTTGAATTACAAACTTTATTATCAAGTTTAAATTTGAATGGTGATATAAATTGGGATTGGTTTATTCTACTAGTAGCAAAAACTGGATTACGTTTTTCAGAGGCTCTTGCATTAACTCCAAATGATTTTGATTTTGCTCATCAACT
The DNA here is from genome assembly GCA_963678765.2 of Sphaerochaetaceae bacterium. Taxonomy (GTDB): domain Bacteria; phylum Spirochaetota; class Spirochaetia; order Sphaerochaetales; family Sphaerochaetaceae; genus Pleomorphochaeta. The sequence continues at coordinate 192,799 of CAXXVM010000008.1, forward strand.
TATATTTGTAAATAAGACATGGGATTATAAAGGGCATGGAGGTTTTCTACCAACTAAAAATCATTCATCTGTTAGAAAAGTGCAAATTGATTGGCAAATGGTAATTAAATTTTCAGTGCTTATAAAAAATAAACCAAAAGATAAGCCAATATTTGTAAACAAAAAGGTATATAATTCTACAGTTAATGAAATTTTAGGAAGGTACTGTAAAAAGTTAAATATTCCTGTAATTTCAATCCATGGTCTTAGACATACACATGCATCATTATTGCTATTTGCGGGAGTTTCTATTGCAAGTGTGGCAAGAAGATTAGGACATTCTAGTATGACAACAACACAGAAAACATATTTGCATATAATTCAAGAATTAGAAAGCAAAGATATAGATTTGGTAATGAGATCATTATCTGGTTTATTAAATTAGAAATAATACTTACGCTGATGAAGGGTGACAAGGTTGTCTAGTTGATAAAAATAAGATCCAATTTTATCTTGTTCTACTGAATTTGGAATCTTTATTTCAGCAGATTTAATATTTTCAGAATTTAAAGAATCAAACGTTGAACCACAAGAAACTTTCTTCCAATAACCATCCTTATTCATTTTTAAAAGTATTTGGTATATAAATTCATTTCCTTTAATGGCAGCCACACCTCGTCCTAAAACTACATTGTATGCTGTTTTTCCCATTTCTCCAGCTGGTGCACGAACACTCATTATTAAATCGCCTTTATCTGCTTTTTTTGTAACTTGGGTAGTCCAAATTCTAGGATAGACCCACCCATTTTTCAAGTCAGCATTGCCTTGGACAAGAATATGTTCGCCAGGAATATCAGAATAAGTACTACCATCTGGCGATTGACCCATTGTAATATAAACTTCATCCTTTAACTTACGCTGTTCCCAAACTGATGTAAAAAAAATAAATTAATAAAGTGTTTTTACTATATTTTTTTGATAGTATTTTAAAGAATTTTTAGAAAGCTTTGTTATTTTTGGTTTGTAACAATATTATTTAACATTTAGCAGAGAAATACTATCCAAGTATTGTAGTTACAGGTCGTGATGCAGATAAAGATTTAATTGACTTATTTGATACAGTTTCAAAGGTTGAGAATGTTAAACATCACTATAGATCAAAAGGTCAAAGCGCAAAAGAAAAGATTGAATACTAAATCTATATAATACCTTTATTTATTGGATAAGAGCTATTTTTATTTGTGAAAAGATAAAAATAGTGCATCTAATTTTGAGATATAAATAATTATTACAGGGTAAAAAAATATTAATTTTAAAATTATCTTATGTAATATTTTTATTATTATAGTCTATTTAGAGTCTTAATAGTGTATCTTTTTTTAAAAAATAAGTAATATTCCCCTATGGAATCAATAAGAGAACTTTATAATATAGGTGTTGGCCCATCAAGTAGTCACACTATGGGACCTCGTAAAGCAGCTACTGCTTTCTTAAACGATCATTGCAGTGATGCAATTCAATATTTTGCATACCTTTATGGATCCCTTGCTGCTACAGGAAAGGGCCATTTAACTGATGTTGCAATAAGACAATCTTTTGAAAATAAAGGTAAATCTGTATCAATATTTTGGAAACCAAATGAAGTAAAACCTTATCATACAAATGCCGTTACGTTTATGGCATTTGATATAAATGATAAAAAACTTGCTGAACAAACATATTATAGTGTTGGTGGTGGTAAGATTGTTGAGGAAGGTTTCCAAGAAGAAGATGAAAAATCTTCAATCTATCCTAAAGAATTAGATACAATGACTAAAATCCTTAAATATTGCACAAGAGAAGGAATTCAACTTTGGGAATTTGTTCTTAAATATGAAGATGCTCAAATTATTGATTATATAAAATTAGTTTGGGAAACCATGCAAGATGCAATTCAAAGAGGTTTAGAGGATGAGGGCGTATTACCAGGTGGATTAAAAATGCCACGTAAGGCAAGCTCTTATTATGAAAAAGCTCTACAGTTTAAAGGTGATGAGGGAAAGAGTGCTGAAGCTTTATCTTATGCACTAGCCGTATCAGAAGAAAATGCTTCTGGTGGAGTTATTGTAACAGCTCCAACTTGTGGAAGCTGTGGTGTTCTTCCAGGTGTTCTATATTATCTTAAAAAAAGAAACTCAATTAAAGACAAAAGAATATATAAAGCTTTACTAACAGCTGCATTAATAGGAAATATTGTAAAAACAAACGGTTCTATTAGTGGAGCGGAGGTTGGTTGCCAAGGTGAAATTGGTGTTGCCTGTGCTATGGCAAGTGGAGCTGCTACTCAGTTGATGGGTGGTACAATTCATCAGATTGAATATGCTGCAGAAATGGGATTAGAACACCATTTAGGTTTAACTTGTGATCCTATGTTAGGCCTAGTTCAAATACCATGTATAGAAAGAAATGCTATGGCAACAATGAGATCAATTGACCATTGTACTTATGCTCTTTTATCAGATGGAAGACATAAAGTATCCTTTGATAATGTAGTAGCTGTTATGATGGAAACCGGACAGGATATTCCATCTTTATATAGAGAAACTAGTCTTGGTGGTCTTGCTCTTGTAAAAGAGGAAGAAGAGTAATTAGTAAAATTTATATATAGTTTAAATAAAATCCTCTATTTCAATACTGATTAGTATTAAACAGAGGATTTATTATTTCAAGACAAATTTAGAACTGTTGAGCAATAAATAGACCTGAGCAAATATTCTTTTGATTACTCATTCCCATTGGAAGGAAAGCTGGAGTATCTTCAAATAGATATGATAGTGTTGAAGAGGAGTGCATCCAAATTTGAGTAATTGGAAGTGTTGAAAGTTTTTCTTTTAAAGCTTCTGCAGCTTTAAAACCTTCACACATTGTTTCAAATGCTACATCACCCATAATAAGAGCATATGCACTTTGTCCTTGTTCTGTTACTACAACTGTTTTACAGTTTTTTCTAAGAAGTTTCCAAGCATAATCATCTCTATCTACTGCCCCAATTTTAACAGTTGCATTAGTGTAAATTGCAGATAAATCAGCCTCTTTATCGTCTTCGATAATTCCATTCACATCACCATTAAAGCTATAACATACACTGCTTGTTGTATGATAGAATCCATGACGTAGGAAGAAACTTCCAAGACCTGGGTTTATTACAAGAATTTTACCTTCATCATCGTGAGCAAGTCTAATTAGATTATCCATACATCCTTGATTTCTGAATTCTGGGAGAGTTGCAGCTCCGATTATATATGCTATAGGAGTTGTATTCATTTCTCTTGTAAATGACCATTGAAGACAATGTAACATGCTTACAATTCCATGTTTTTCATCTCTTGCAACATAACAGTGATCTATTTCCCATCTTTTTTCAAAGATTTCATCAATCAGTGATTCTTCATTATCAAAGACACATTTCCAAATCTTTTTAAGTGATTGAATATCGCTATCTTTTGCTCTTTCGTATTTCATCTTCATAACCCTTGTTTATAGTATTTCACGATAATAAATCTTAGTTAATTTTTATTCAATCAAAAGAAGAATAAAAAATAAATACTTAAGATTTTCTTTATATTATAAATATTAAATGATTGAGTATTTTAACTCAACTGTGTAATAAAGATAATCTATTTTCGATATTTTTTTAAGGGTTTCTACTAGAATAATTAAACAAAATTAACGAGCGCAAAAAAAGATAAAAAAAGTCATTGATTATATACTTTTGCATTTGTTTTTTATATGCATTCATGTTTTACTATACGTATTAATGAGAGGCGAGTAATGGAAATCACAAAAACGAGTGTTTCAGGAACACTAGAATCCAGTGATATTATGATCACAATTGAAAAGTCAGAAATTGGTAATCAGATTGATCTCAACAGTAGCGTTGAAAAACAATTTGGGGATTCAATTAAGAATACAATTAATACAACTTTAAAAGCATTTGATATAAATAATGCAAAAGTTAGTGCCATTGATAAAGGTGCTTTAGACTGTATTATTATTGCAAGGTTAAAAGCCGCTATCTATCACAGTGTATCAGAGGAAGATAAACAGAGTGAGGTATTTAAGGCATGAGTACTAGATTGAGAAGAACAATGTTATTTGTACCCGGAAATAACACAAGTATGGTAGTAAATGCAGGTATTTATCCTGTCGATAGTCTTATGTTTGATTTAGAGGACTCCGTAGCATTAGATCAAAAAGAAAATGCTCGTTTTGTTTTACATGAAGCACTCAGAACAATAAATTACCAAGGAAAAGAGTTAATTGTAAGAATCAACTCTTTAGCTAATGGAATGGGCCAAATGGACCTTGATTATTTAATTCCACTTGGAAAAGTAGCAATTAGATTACCAAAGACTGACAGTGCTCAAGATATTATTGATTGTGAAGAATATATCGCCAACATTGAAAAGAAACATCATATGAAAATCGGCAGTACAAAGATGATGGCCGCAATTGAAAGTGCAAATGGAGTTTTAAATGCTTACTCAATTGCACACTCTTCAAAAAGACTTATTGGAATAGCATTAGGTGCTGAAGATTTAGTTACCGATTTACACACAAAAAGAAGTCCTAGTGGAATAGAATTGAACTTTTCTCGTTCAATGATCCTAATGGCAGCTCGAAGCGCAGGAATCTCTGCAATTGATACAGTTTATTCTAACTTAAATAATATGGAAGGCTTTAAGGCTGAAGTTGAAATGATTAAGCAACTCGGTTTTGATGGTAAGAGTATTATTAATCCAAGACAAATTCAAATTATACATGATGTATTCTCTCCAACAGAAAAAGAAATTTTAGATGCTATTGAGATTGTTGAAACAATGAAAGATGCTAAAAAGAGAGGTCTTGGGGTTATATCATTACATGGTAAGATGGTTGATAAACCTATTATCGAAAGAGCTAAACGAGTACTAGAAGTAGCAACTGTAACTGGCCAATTAGCAAGAATTGAGGACGAATATAATGAGTAAAGAACAAAGCTTTAAACCATTTGATTCTACAAATATTGAAACAAAGAATGAATCATATATTACTCACAGAGTTGAAAATAATAAGATTGCAGAGTCTTTAGAATCTGCAATAAAAGCAACAGGATTAAAGGATGGAATGACAATTTCTTTTCATCACCATTTTAGAAACGGAGACCATACTATAAATCTAGTATTAGATACTCTTGATAAAATGGGATTTAAGGATTTATATCTTGCCTCTTCTTCTCTTAATGTTTGTCATGCACCAATTATAGAACATATTAAATCAGGATTAATTACCCAAATTGATACCTCTGGTTTAAGAGGTCCTCTAGCAGATGCAATATCCCATGGAATAATGGAAAAACCTGTAATCTTTAGATCTCATGGTGGTAGAGCTGATGCCATTGAAAAAGGAATAATTAGTATTGATGTTGCTTTCTTAGGAGTTCCATCTTGTGATCCTCTTGGAAATGCAAATGGTTACTCTCGTGATGATGAGAGAGAAAAAGATGTTATCTGTGGTTCTTTAGGTTATGCTAAAAGTGATGCAGAATATGCGAAAACAACAGTTATATTAACAAACCATATAGTACCTTATCCAAATACTCCATTCGGTATTCCTGAATCTCAAGTTGACTACATCGTTGAAGTTGATGATATTGGAGACCCAAGTGGTATAATGAGTGGTGCTACAAGATTTACAAAGAATCCAAAAGAATTACTTATAGCTGAAAAAGCTGCAACTGTTATTATTAATAGTGGATTATTTAGAGATGGTTTTTCTCTTCAACTAGGTTCTGGTGGAGCATCTCTTGCAGTTGCTCAGTTTTTAAGACAGGCTATGATTGAGAGAAACTATAAAGCTCGTTTTGCTCTAGGTGGTATTTCTGCCTCTATTGTTGAATTACATGAAGAGGGCTTAATTGAAAAACTTCTTGATGTTCAGAGTTTTGATTTGAAAGCAGCAAATTCTCTAAAGAATAACCGTTTCCATCAACAGATATCAGCATCATATTATGCATCTCCTTCAAACCTTGGTGCAGCAGTTAACCAATTAGATATAGTTGTATTATCTGCATTAGAAGTTGATGTTGATTTCAATGTTAATGTATTAACTGGTGCAGATGGTATGATCCGTGGTGCAATCGGTGGTCACCAGGATACAGCCGCTGGAGCTAGACTTGCAGTAGTTGTTGTTCCTCTACTACGCGGAAGAATACCTTGTGTTGTTGATAAAGTTAATACACTTGTAACACCAGGAAAGAGTATCGATATTGTTGTTACTGATTATGGTATTGCAGTAAATCCTGCAAGAAAAAAAATTATAAAGATTATGAAAGAAAATCATATTAAAACTATGGATTTAAAAGAACTTTATAATATTGCCGTAACAATGACTGGAATTCCAAAGGCTATTGAATATACTGATAAAGTAGTTGGTAATGTTACATACCGTGATGGAACTTTGATTGATAAAATTTATCAAGTAAAAGACTAGTTAATAGTATTTAAGGTTGCATTTTTGCAACCTTAAATATTAAGAAGGATAATTTAATGATTGTTGAAAATTTAGAATTTAGAGAAGGAGAACCTTTTAAAAGGAATGATTTAATTAAGTTGAAAGCATTCTTGAATAAAATGGGTCTTGATTATAATAGAGACATTGAATATTCACTCATGTATCTTTATGAGGGAGAAGTTGTTGCAACAGGCTCTCTATCTTCATCAATTCTTGTTTGCTTTGCAATTGATCCTAAATTCCAAGGCGAAAATTTATCAACATCAGTTTTAACAAAATTATTATATAAAGCTCATCTTAATAATATTAAGACTCTTTATATATTTACTAAACCAAAGAATGTTAAATTCTTTGTACAATCAGGTTTTACAGAAATAATAGAGAGTAAATCTGTAGCTCTTTTGTGTAATGATAGAAATGTGATTAAATCATATATTGAAAGTATTAAATCACAACTATCTTCCTTTGATATCGGAAATTGCGTTGTAGGTTCAATTGTCATGAAAGCCGATCCTTTTACACTTGGTCATCAATATTTGGTTAAAACTGCTTCTCTTACCTGTGATTTATTAATCATATTCGTAGTTGAAGAGGGTAATACTCATTTTCCATATAAAAGTCGGTTTGACTTGGTTAAAAAAGGTGTTTCAAATATAGATAATGTTGTAGTAGTTGGAACACAATCTCTAATGGTATCCCCATTAACATTTCCTTCATACTTTTATAAAGGTAAAACTGAAATAGAGAAAGTTGAGAGTAATATTGAATTAGATCTAAATATATTCTCATCTCTTATTGCAAAGAACCTTCATATAAGTAAAAGATATTTTGGTACTGAACCCTATAGTGAAACAACTAATATATATAATACTATGATGCACAAAATCCTAAGTAAAAATGGAATTGAAGCAATAGAAATTGAGAGATTAAAAGAGGGTAATAAATATATAAGTGCAACTACAGTTAGAGAAGATATTTCTAACAATGATTTTGCATCTTTATCAAAAATTGTACCTCTATCTACATTTGAAGAGTTAAAGAAATTGGAAATACCGAATGGATGATATGGTTCTTGAAATAATGAGGGCTCGTGATGAGAGGGCCTTGAGACAAAGAGAGTTGTGTGAAAAATACAATCTTCCACTAATTTCATTTTCTCTTAACATCGCTGGAAATATTAAACGAAATAAGCTTATTGATATTATATTTAATCTTGGTTGTAAACAGATTGAAAATTATCTGTCAAATAAACAATTAATTCATAAAGAAATACTGTGTAGTAAAAGTGGAAATACAGCCTTTTTTATATATTCTCTTAATATTAATGATGTAAAAGCGTCAATGATAGAGCTAGAGGACTATAATGAATTGACTCGTCTTTATGACATTGATGTAATAGATAATACTTCCTTAAAACCAATATCTAGGACTCAATTTGGAAAAGAACCTAGAACCTGTTTAATCTGTAAGGATGTCCCATATCTAATCTGTCGAGGTAATAGATGCCACTCTATAGATGAAATAAGAGATGAAATAGATACTCGGTGTATTAAATCTATATCTACTATTTTATCAAGTCTTGCAAGATTTGCACTAAAGTGTGAATTATCAACAACACCAAAACCAGGCCTTGTTGATCGATTAAATAATGGCTCTCATAGCGATATGAATTATAATCTCTTCCTAGATAGTATTGATACGATTATCCCATACCTTGAGAGAGAATATCAAAGTGGATTTACTACTATTATAAAAGAAGAACTATTTCTTAAAATGAAAACTATAGGGCTGGCGGCCGAGAGAGAAATGCTACTTTCTACAAATGGAATTAATACTCATAAAGGGGCATTTTTCTCTCTATCTACAATAGGCTGTGCAATATGCTTTTGTATCTCACATGAAATGAGTGTTTCCACAGATAATATTAGACTTTTTGCAAAAGAGTTTGGAGAGTGGGCAAAAGACCATAATGATGAAAAACAATCTCATGGTAAAACAATAAGAGCTAATATAGGTAGTTATGGTATTTATGAAGAAACAATTTCAGGATATTTATCAGTATTTTCAAAGTGCAGTAAATATCTGACTCTTTTTAAAAAAGATGAAGAGTTAAAATCTTATTTAAATAGTATAATTTATGAATATAGAGATGATGAGATATTATTCAATAAAAAAATTGAACCTATTTGTATTCGAATTATGTGTACTCTACTATCTAGTGTAAAAGATTCTAATATTATTTATAGAGGTGGTCTTTCTTCGTTAAATGATATTAATTCACGATTTAATGAAATTGATAATAGTAACTATAGCTATAAAGAACTAAGAGAAATACTTTTTAATGAGGATAAGAATTTCATAGAGAATAATCTTAGCCCCGGTGGCGTAGCGGATTTATTAAGTATTGTAATATTTACTATGAGTCTTATAGCCCTAGATATATTAGAATAGAGTAATTGTTATAAAAACATTATTTAAGACTTCATTGCTATTGATATAAGGCTTAATAATTCATGGAGTCAAAAGAATAAACTTTTTACAAGATATTAAAAAACATTTCATATTTGCTTTCTGTGTTTATTTGAACTTTTACACCCCATTGTTAATAGGTTCATTTTTAATTTTTTTTATATAATTAATCTTGATAAATAAAAACATGATATAATGCACCATAGCTATTAATCAAAGGCTTACTAATTTAAGGAGAGAAAAGAGTAATCTTTTAAAATATATGAGTATAAAAAATGATGATGAAATAACCTTAGACACTAAGAGGCGGTCAATAAAAATGACTGAAAAATTAGGAGCTGAGGCAACTGAAAAAGATATTGAGAAAGTTGAGGACAAACTTCCGCAAATGAAAAGAGGTCCTGTTGCTAAAATATGGGATAAAGTTACAGATATTTGGAATGGCTTTAAAGATCCATCCACGCCTGTATCTATGAAAGTTCTTTTAATAGGTTCTCTACTTTATCTAATACTTCCTCTAGATGTTGTACCTGATACTCTTCCCTTTGTAGGCCTTATTGATGATGTTAGCGTTTTAACCCTAATGTGGAACAAATTAACTAGAATTGCAAAAGTCACTTCCGCTATTAGTGGTGGTGGAGAACAAAAAATGAATATAATTGATAAAGTACAACTTCATATGAAGAATGCCTATGAGAAGGCTTATAAAGTTGCACAAGATAAACTTGATGAAGTTATTAGAGCAAAAGCTAGAAAGACTATCTATAATAGTTTTGTAACACTAGGTATTTTCATAGTATCTTATTTGTTTATTATAAATGATACAGATACATCTATTTTAATTGGCGCTATTGGCTTAGTTTATCTTGCTATTAGAACAAGTGTTAATATTATTAGGAATATTCCGAATGTATATAGATTCCTTAAATATTATAGGCAAACTAGAGATATCGATAAATCAATTTCTCTATATTTGAAAAACAGGTATAGTTTTATAGAACCACTTGAGGGTTTAAAAAACAAATTAAAAATCCTAGATGATGTTCCAGATTTGGAAATTATTATTAGAATGCAAAGAACAGCATTAAGGAAAACAATAATAACTGTTTCATTAACAGTTGCTCTTGTTATTATAATGTTCTTTGTATTGAGACGTTATTTAATTTATCAAACACCTTATACAACTATTTCTCTTCTACTTCTTCCTTTTAAAAATCTGATTGCTTCAATCTCATAGATAAATATTTGATGTAATAAAAATCGACTACAATAAACAATTAAAACTAAATAAACACAAAAGCTTATTTAGTTTTAATTATTCTAATATGTATTTAATTTGTTATAAATATTATGCATAATAAACACAATCTAATCATGAGGAGATTGCTTTAATTGAATATAGGGAAAAGAGCATCTGATTTTATAAGAAAAAGTACAAAGGCCTTTAATAAAGATAATTCTGTGGATAACGAGAATAATGTTAAAGATTATTATATTGACAGTCCTACTGAGCCTATTGTCGAGGAAAGAAGTGATAAACTAAAAGAAAGTAGTCCCAACGATATTATATCCTCTATAGTAAGCTCCCCAACTAAAAGTAAATTAGAAGGCCTCGATAGAAAGTTTAGAGACAATCGATTTAATAAATTAGAACAAAATCTTAATAATAGAATTGATAAAATTGAGGGGAGAATGTTTACCCTTGAAAACTACGGCGAAGATAGAGATAAAACTTTAATAGCTCATGAAGAAAAAGTTGAATCTCTTGAAAGAAGAATATCATCACTAGAGAGCCGTAATAGAATAGTTGAAGAGAGAGAAGAGTTTTTAGAAAAAGATATAAAACTATTAAAAAGCACCATAAAGTCAAAGGAAATAGAAACTTCCAAATTTAATTATGATGCTCTGATTTACAGAGCCAGAAAAGTCCTTCTAGATAGTAATTATAAAAGAGAAAAGTCGATTTTTACTAAATGTATTTTATCTCTATCTCTTATTATATTAGCTTCAATATTGATGGGTATGAATACTCCATTATCAATATTACTAAGCTCAATATTTATTATTGTTACCATATTAGTAATAATGATATCTCTATTAAAAAACATTCCTAATCTCATCAGATTTATAGCTATAAAAAAAGAAGAAATTAATTTAGATAAAACAATAGTTCATATTTTAAAGATTAAATATGATGAAATTGATTCTCTAAAAGCAAACAAAAAATTTGGTAGTTATGATGATATAATAGATTTAGATGAATTTGTAAAAATTGAAAAAAAATCTATGAGAAAAAATGCTATAAATATATGTATTACATTTGTAGTCGCCCTTATATTTTCTCTATTCCTAAATAGATATGTTCTAGATCATACTCCTTATTACTTTAAGGATATATTAATGATGCCTCTTTCATATTTAAACATCATATTAGGGTTCTAAATTTCAAGAGCGTTATTAGTGATTTAAATCTATATATTAATAAAAAGCTATGACATATTGGTATAGTTTCCATTAATACAAAATCTATAAATAATGTGTTTATAAGCTTTTTAAAAGCGTTTTTAAGTCACTTTTATACGATAAAAAATGAATTAATAGAATTTAGCAACTTTAATACTAGAATTAAAACTATTTAAATGTTTATATATAGAAAAAAGATGTATCAGACCACTACTTGCAATTGCTATTATTTTTGACAAATGTTTTTATTTATGAACTTAAGTCATTAGAGTTTGCTTATACTTAATGAATATTAACTATCTTTTTGTTAATGAGCTCATTATTTTTTTGATTTGAGAAAATTTATTATTTCATTATAAAAAGTTTGTGGTATAATACTATCTTAGAGCATTTTATTTTTAAATTATCTAAGATACCTTTTATAATTTAACTTGCACATAAAAGGAAAACCTATGAAGAAAACACTAACAATTTTATTACTTAGTCTTATTTTTGTGACTTCGTTATTTTCTTCAAAAGTAGTTAGGATTGGTTGGTATGATGCTCCTGGACTACAGAATGGAGACAGTGAAGATTCATTAGGTGGTTACAATTATGAATATTTAAAGATGATACAATCCTACACAAATTGGGACCTTGAATTTGTATTTGCACCATGGAAAGATTGTGAGCAGATGTTGATTGATGGCGACATTGATATAGTAGGTGATGTTGCAATTACTCCAGAAAGATTAGAAAAATATAATTTCTGCGACACTCCAAATGGCACAAGCAGCATGTTCATGATAAAAAAATCTGATAATGATGCAATTGCTTTTGCAGACTTTGAGTCATTTGATGGGATTAATGTTGCCACAATACCTTCTCAATACAGAGAAAATTTGATTAGAGATTTAGCTGAAAAATATGATTTTGATATCAATTTAATTGAATATCCTGAACATGCAGATATGTTTAAAGCTCTAAATTCTGGGGAATGTGATACCGCTCTATTATCTAATGTAAATGAATTCCCAATTGACTCTTATCAAATAGTATATAGATCAAAACCTAATTCTTATTATTTTATTGTAAATAAAAATCAAAATCAGATATTAAAAGAATTAAATTCTGCTATGGCTCAAATTTCTATTGCTGATAGTGATTATAATGATAAATTATTTGAAAGATATTTTGGTGATTTTACACAGAAACTCAATATTTCATATACAAGAAGTGATTATGATTACATAGCTACTAATCCAAGTCTTAGTATATTAACTTCAGATAACTTACCACCTTTTTCATCTAAGAATGAAGAAACAGGTGAATTTGAAGGTATATTAATTGATTATTATAAATTGATTTCCAAAAAATCAGGTATCAATTTTACCTATGTAGTTGCAAATGATAATACTACACGAGAAGAACAAATTGGAAAAAGTAAGGCAAATATTGGATTAGCTAGAGATGATTTCCAGAAATCTTTAGAACATAATATTAGAATCACACAACCTTTTATAACTTTTCAGAAAGGATTCGTAAGAAAAATAGACGATGATTCTGTTATAAGAAAGATAGGGGCTCTAGAATTTTCAATAATTCCTGAAGATTTACTTGAGAAATATGAAATTGTTTATTATGAGAGTGAATTAGACGTTGTAAAAGCTGTTTTAAAGAAAAAAATTGATGCAGGTTTTATGAATGTGTTGGAGTATAATAGAATAATTGAGTATTTACATAGTAAAGATTTGCAAATAAATACCACACATGAATTAGCTATGGACTTAGGTATTAGCCAAGATTCAGATCCTAGATTATTTAGTGTTCTAGATAAAACTATTGGAAATATCACTCAACAAGAAGCTTTGGCAATAATGGAAAAAAACACTATATACCACCAGCCAATGACTGCACTTCAATTTATTGAAGCTAATATTGTTCTATTATCTCTCTTTGTTTTAATAAATTTAATTCTACTAGCTCTTGTAATTATATTACGAAGAATTAATATTCTTAAAGTTAAACATAATGATGAATTAAAAGTAGCGTTACAGAAAGCAAAAGAATCTGATGAAGCAAAATCTATATTCCTTCTTTCGATGACTCACGATTTAAGAACTCCAATGAATTCAATTATTGGTAATAGTGATCTTGCTTTGTCTCATCTTGGAGATAAAGAGAATGTTAAAAGTAGCATCTTAGAAATAAAAAAAGCTTCAAACATTTTATTGGGTATATTAGAACAACTTCTCTATATGAGTACAATTGAACAAAATGATATTCATTTAATAAATGATGAATTTAATTTAGAGGATGCTTTTAGTAAAATTGTAGATAAGACATTTAGAAAAACTAGTGTTAAAAATATTGAATTGCATTCACATTTCTCTCTAGAGAATCCAATCATAATTGGAGATAAAGAAAAGCTAGTTAAAGTTATAACAAATATTGTAAACAATTCAATTGAATATACAAAATACGGTTCAATTAATTTAAGTTTAACTGAAAGTAGAATTAATGATTCTAGTTCATTATATAAAATAGTTATTAATGATACTGGAATTGGAATGACCCAAGAACAAAAAGATAGAATATTTGACAAGTTCTATACTGCTAAAGGAAGTGAAAGTTATAAAACAGGTGGTCTTGGAATTGGTCTTAATATTGCTAAGGGTATAGTCGATAAAATGAATGGTTCAATCTCTGTAGATAGTGAATACAAAGTTGGTACTACTATTACACTAGAAATACCATTTGAAATAAAACGAGAAGAAGAAAATAAAGACTTAGCGCATCTTGAGGATTTTGATTTCTCAAATAAGAAACTTTTGTTAGTTGAAGATATGGATATTAATATTAAAGTTTTACTCAAGATGTTATCACAAACGAAAATTAATGTTGTGGTTGCTAAAAATGGTAAAGAGGCTTATCAAATCTTTAAAGAGGATGATAACTTTGATATTATCTTTATGGATATTCAAATGCCAATTATGGATGGCTATGAGTCTTCAAAACTCATTAGATCTTTAGGAACTGCCAAATCTAAAAATGTTCCAATTATTGCAGTATCCGCAAATACTTTTGACTCTGATGTTAGTAAGGTTTTAGAGGTGGGAATGAATGAGAATTTCCAAAAACCAATATCCCTCGATCGCCTTGTTGCCATACTAGAGAAATATCTTGGAAAGAGAAATTTATAATTATTTGATATAAATATTAGTGCATAGAATACACTAATATTTATGGCTTAATTAATTTCTTTTAATTTATAATTTATAAAATCAAGGGATATCTTTTCTTGTTCAATTCTAGAACTATATCCATTGATTTTATGAGAGATTAAATAATCTAGAGCAAGGGTTTCATTACTATCTAGATTCTTAATTATTCCTGTATATTCTTTTCCCATTATTAAAAAATCTCTGTATTTCTTAATTGTTTCAATATCCATACAAAATGATTTAGTATTAGGATACATCTCTCTAAAGAGTGATAATATTTCAAAACCATGTTCATCAAGATCCCCAAAATAAAATAGGTTAGCTTTCAATAAAAATGGAATATCTTTTAAAATGTTAATAGCAAATCCACCCATGTAGATAGCAAGTTCATTTTCCTCAAGTGGAAACTTTAAGAATGAAGTTCTATTTTCAATTACAAAAATTTTATCATAGGTATTATCGAATGAAGAGAAAGCTTCTAGCTCGATTGTTGATAAATTGGGCTCAAAACTGTTTCCATTTGCCTTTACGTTAAAATTACTACCTAGTCTTATTGAAAGTGTTGAGAAGGGGTTAATTAGCCCTAGCTTTTTATATTTACCACAACTATCATCAAGTTCTCTAAAGTATCTTATAAATGTTGTTATTCTTTGAATATTGTTACTGAGAAACTTAGTATCTGCCTTTAGTTCTAATTCTCTTGGATATTTATTTGATGAGGGATTTTCAATTAGAAATTTTGAAACTTCAATAAAATTATCTATAAAGAGAGCTGATGAATTATAAATGAAGGCTCTATTATTCATTAGATAGTCATCTATTATTTTAGAATCAAAATTATCTCTAAATTTATTAATACTGTTTTTAAAATTATTAATTTCTCTCTCTTCTTTTAAAAGATATATAAAGTCTTCTTCACTATCGATTATAATCTTAGACAGTTTTGTTATCTGAGTTCTCTTAAGTGTTTTTGACTCAATCCTATAGCCTCTATTTTTAGTGTTTTTGCTATTAGAATAAAGAGTAGTTAATATTTCAGTATCTAAAAGTAGATTACCAGTTTCTTTTTTGTTTACAGGAATATTCCAGGGAAACATTTGCTCCCCTAGAATAATAGATTTTAAATAAGATGATTTCTTTTTCTTAACTTTATTTAGTATTTCCTGAAATGAAGTCATTGTTTTCATCCTTAGTAATGTTATGTACAAATGAGTGTTTTGAATCTTCACAAATAGTTACTTGTATACTTTCAATAAAAGGTTCAACAAGATTAACTTTATCCATAGGAGTTACAACCATTAATTGTAAATCCATTTCTTTGAAAAGGTTCATTGCATACTTTGAATTACTATCATCACTCTTTGAGAATGCTTCATCAACAATTACAAATCTAAAAGCTTTGGACTTGTTTTCAGAATCAAATACATCAAATTGATGTGCAATTGCTGCAGCTAGTATTGTGTATGCTAGTTTAGCTTTTTGTCCACCAGAAATACCTGCACTATCTGCATAGAATCTCTCTTGAACTCCACTTTCAACGTTATACTCTTCTACTGCATAATTGTGCCATTGTCTAACATCAAGAACTTTGTTTGTAAAACTATCATTGTTCTTTAACTTTTCAATTAGTTTTTCAACAGCTTCCATAAATCTAAGATTAGCAGCTTCTTCTCCTTCCTTACCAAGAAGAGGAGCACCGGTATCAGGAAGAGCTTCTTTTAATAGTTTGTTAAATTGTCTAATTTCACTATCTTTAACACTCTCTAATGTAAGACGTAGCTTAGTATCAGGGTCCTTTTGATAAATTAGAGCATCTAAACTAGTATTTAGTTCTCTGATATTTAGATTTATATTTTTATCCCATCTCTTTAAACTAGTGTTTAATGAAATAATATCATTCTTCATTTGTCTAGTTTGAAGAGTTGAGAATTCTTCCTTATAACGAGGAAGAGAATCATTCTCTAATGTTGCAAGTTTTTCAATATAAACATTTAGGCTCTCAGGGTCTGCTACAAGATCTGTTGTATCTGATCCCCAAGTAGGGTATTTCTTATTATATTCAATTCCAGGGCGTATAAATTGATTCATGTATTTAACAAGTGAATTCTTTGAACTATCAAGTGCAATTTGAATCTTATTAATTTCTGTTGAAATAATATTCTCAAGACGTCTTTTTGTAAGATTGATTTCACTAACTCCGCTAAATGTTTTTGGGATATTATAATCTATCTTCATTTTAGCAATTGGTTCAACATAGGAAATCATATCTTCAGAATTGATGATATTATCAAACATCTTTTTCTGATTTACATGGGTTTCAATATTATTTTCTGCAATACCAATTTTTTTATTCGCATCATTAATTAAGCTTTCAACTTCTTTTATTTTATCAATTAAATTTTCAAGTTCAACTTTTAGTGCTTCTAAATCACTAGTGCTTTCACTTAATTCCATCAGTTGTTTATCAATTGAATTGATTTCAGATTCTTCTTCAGATGTATCAATATCACAATAATTGCTACTATCTCTAATTATTCTTAGAGAATCTAGCATACTAGTTAATTCACGTTTTCTAGAACGGATTTTACCATCTTCAACCTCTAAATCAGATATTATAGATTTTAATGTTTTAATATTATATTTTAGTCGAGCTTTCTTTTTACCTGTATCCCAACCAAGAACTCTAAAGTCTACATCATCATCGGTAATACCTTTGACAAGACCTCTTTTTGTATGAGCCATACCACTTTCATTAAATGTATTAATGCTATCAAATAGAACGGCACTCTTTTCTTGAATTTCTAAATGGTATCTCTTATTAAGTAACTTTTCTAAAAAATATCTATGTTCAAAATTTTCTTTAATTTCCAACATCATATCAAGATAGATAGGACGGGGATCATCTTCAAATAGAATTTCATCATCTTCTAATAATGATAATTGATCTCTATCCTCACCTTTAACGATTTTAGGTTCTTTAATATTCTCAATTACAATTATTTCAATTCTCTTAGATAGTTTGTGTTCAAGTAACCAAGTAGATACCTTTAATAGATTCTGAGGTAGTACTAAGAGCGTTAGTGCTAGGGGATTAAGTATGGTTTCACAACTTGTTGAGAGATCAAGGCAGTCTTCTCTTACTTGAATTAATTCTCCGATGTATTTCACATCCTCTCTATTTAATTCAATTTCCTCACACATAGTATCTCTGATATTTAAGTATTCAAGTGGGATATTACTTTCTCTGTTTTCAATAGCATCTAATTGCTTTTGAAGATTATCTTTCTCTCTATTTCTCTCAGCAATATCTTGTCTAAACTCAGCACTTTGATTATCTAAGTTCTCAATCTTAATCTCAACAATCTCAATTTTATCAACTGCTTCTGTTTTGTTGTTATTGAATTCTACTTCATTTTCTGGGAAGTCAAAGCCTGCAATTTTAGCTCTTCTTATATAGTCTTCTCTTTTAGGAGTTTTCTGATCAATGATTTTCTTAATATTTAATCTATTGGTTTTTAGATTGTTTATAGTTCTAATTCGATCATCTTCTCTAAGAGTATCTTTGATTTGTTCTGCTTGAGAACTATATAATGATTTCTCTTCCATTAGATTCTCTAGTCTAATTTCATATTCATCTTTTTGCTTTTTGAATGTATTAATAGCCTCAGAGATATATGCATTTGAAGTTTCGGCTTCCCAAATCTTTAGTACGCGATCTTTTACATATAATTTAGATTCTTTTGAGAGTGTATTAATCTCATAGCTTCTACCACTGCTTTCTATTTGTTTAAGAATTTCAATCTGTTTTTCTTCTTTTTCGATGATATTCTTAAGTTCCATTAAGTTTTGGTAGTTCTTTAATAGAGATTTATACTGTTCGCTTAGACTATCATCTTCATCAAGCATTTTAGTTCTAATGAAATCATTTAGATTTGATAAATCTTTCATTCCAACTGTTTGAGCAAATATACGCAATGCCTTATCAAGGGATCTAAAACCAAATAGTTTACCCATTTCATAGCTATAGCGTTTAAATGCATCATAGGTATTGATTTTTAAATTAGGGAAGGCTTTCTTTAAATCAACAATCCAGTTTGCACTAGTATTATAACCTACAGATTTTTCATTCATCATTTCGATGGAGAAATCTCCTTCAATAATGAAGAATTGTTTTCTCATTGTACCATTTTGTGCGAAGTATCTAATCTGCATAAGAGTTAGAGAATTTGCTGCAGTATTATTACAGAATGAAGCTAATAATATACTATGACAACTCTTATCTCTAAGAGTTTTTCTACTACTAGAATAATCATCTTCATTTTTAGCAGTTGAATATGTTCCTAGTACATAGCTCTCTTCAGTTCTACCTTTTTTACCATCTTGTCCACTAGATAGATTGTATGATCTATAATTTGATGGAACAAGAAGAGTTAAAAGAGCATCAACTAGTGTTGTTTTACCAGAACCATTTGTACCTGTTAATAGTGAGTTTTTACCATCAGTTTTAAGAGTTACAATATGATTATCAAATGTTCCCCAGTTGAAGGCTTGAAAATATGAGAGGCGGTAACCACTGTGTTCAATACCTAAATCAAATAATTCTTGCATTATTGTATTTCTCCCTTTTCTAAATCAACTAATCTTTGTTTGAATTCTCTTAAGAATTGTGAATCAACCTTAGCTCTTATGATATTTCTAATTAGGAATATTCTATCGTTTGTTAAATTTTTGGTTGCAGAAGAACTTGTATTAAGTTTTTTAATTAGTCCCATACTTGCAATTGTGTTTAATTGAGTTGAGATTAAATCATTAAATTTAACTTTATCAGAGGTATCTCTGTAATAAGGTTCAACCATTTGAGCAATTTCGCTCTCTTTTAGTATAAATTGTTCTGAGGAACTATCATCAATTTCAAATTTATCTAACTCTTCTCTTAATACAATTAATACAAGTGATGTTTCATAGGTTAGTGGGTGTTTAATCAATAATCTTGATAGATTGTTAATTACATTTCCCTCTTCATCTTCATTTTCCTGTAAAAAGGCATAGTCTTTATCTTTACTGTAATTAAGTTGAACACCAATTATATTAAAGTATTCGTTTATTTGTTTTGCCCATAAATCAAGTTTTTCAAATATGAGTATATTATCATCTTTAAATAATGGACCTTGAAGAAGTTTTATACAAACTTCTCCCCATTCTTGTGAATTATTAAATCCTGTATTCTCACTCATTATTGATTACCACCTTTGGAATTGTAAGTTTAACATCTTTTTTATCATCGCTTGATCTGTAATAGATTTCATCTGTTTTACTATCATCAACACTAGTATATGATGCACGAAATAGAATTGAGAGGTAGGTGAGTACCTCGGCAAGACCATATTTAATTGGATGTTTTTTTATTATGTATTGTAGAGTAAGTACTCTTATTTCTTTATTTGCTAAATTTCTTTCTTCTTCGATGATTTCTCTAATCTTATCTTCATTAACATATATGTCGGTTAGAAGTTGGGAGAAATCAAAATCTGGTGCCTTAACTTTTTTATATTCTGAAATCTCTCTAGAGCCTTCCCCTTGAGGAAGTACAAGCGGTCTCACCATCGAATTAGAATATTCTGCATTCCCATCTAGACTCATAAATTCTTGTTTATAAGGAAGTATTTCATCATTGTTTACAATAATATTCTTAATCTCTTTTAGTGTGTTACTGATGTATTGGAAATCTGCGCTACTCTTTCTAATAATAACTTTTTTAAGTCTTTCAGATAGTAGGTGATTCTCATCAATAATATTTTTACCAGCTACAAAGAGTGCATCTTCAAAGTTGCTAAAGAAATCAATATTAATCTTCTGATTAGGAAGTCTTTCATGTATCTTTTCAGCTTTAATAGCAATTGTAGAATCTGCTTCAATTGCTGAAAGATATTTCCAGAATCCATTAAAGCTTTGTCCTTGTGGTGAATTTTCTAATTCATTACTTTGTTCAAGAATAAAGCCTAGGAGAGTTCCTCTATTTTCAGTTACTTCTAATTGTTTGTGACAAAGCTCTGAAAATATCTTATGGTTATTATCTTTTAGTTGTCTAAAGTCAGAAAGTAAATCTGAAGCAGTTCTTTCAATGGTACTAATTCTCTCTTGTACCTGTAGAGGCGTAAAAATAGCGGCTCTGCCTGTTTCTTTGATTTCATCGATTTGTTTATCAATTTCTCTTTTCTGACGCTCTAGCTCTTCTATTCTTGAAATTGGATTCTCAATTGTATTTTCATCGAGTTCTCTTAGTTTTTCAAGAATGTCAGCAAAACGAGATTCTGTACTTATAAATAGTTTCTTACTATCTGATACTTCATTAAGATATCTGAATAATCGCTCAACACCAGCTGAGACCTCAATCATTTCAATTCCATCTTCATCATAGTATCGGAAAATAAATCCATTTTTAGGATCTGACCAAGATTTTATTAAATTAAGAGCTTTATCCTCATTATCTAATTCAATTGAAGATGTTTCATCAAGATATTCTTCATCAAGAATAAGTTCACTTTGATCTAATGTATTGAGATAAGTTGAGAGAACATGAACTAGATATGATTGCTCTATTCCAATGCTGTTATCATCTTTATCTTCTTTAAATTGCTTATAAAGAAATGAAATAATAAAGGGTGCATTTCTTTTTGTTAATAGAGTTAATCCACTATCATTCTTAAATAGATGTTCAACGTTTGAAATGTCAGAAAACAATGTATTCTCCAAGGAAATTAATATAAGGATGATTTTATCACATATAAAGAATGTTTTCAAACTAAAGTCCTATTATAATAATGTCAATTAATGTGTTCTTTTGTTTATTTTTTAATATTTTAAGAATTACTAATTTGGCTCAGTTGGTCCGAATAAAACTAGGGGGGGCGTTTGAAAAAGAGATAAAAAAATCCAGCCGGTTAAGGCTGGATAAGCATCTTCAACGAGGATTGAACTCGTGTTGCCGGGATGAAAACCCGGTGTCCTAACCACTAGACGATGAAGACATATTACAAGAGATGAGCTGCAATGGATTCGAACCATTGACCCACGCCTTAAAAGGGCGTTGCTCTACCAACTGAGCTAGCAGCCCTTGCAACGAGTTGGAATATAACAGTAAAACGGTTATATAATCAACCCTATTTTATAAAAAAAATAAAAAAACTTTATATTAAGTATAAATAATCATTTTTTTATTCATAAAACTGCTTAATGAAGAGTAAAAGTGTTCTTTTTATAATCTATAAATCCTTCTTTTTGCAACTTAGAAAGTTCCTTACTAAGAGCTGCTCTGTCTACACACAAGAACTCAGATAGTTCTGTTCTGTTATAAGGAATTTCAAAAGTTTTCTTTTTTTCCTTTTCAGAAACACTTGAAAGATATGATAAAATCTTATCTTTCATAGTTCTTTTTGTTATGTGTTCAAGCTTTCTATTCATGTTCATAGTTTTTCTAGCAAGTATTAATATTAGATTTTTTACTATTGTATCATGAAATTCATAGCCCTCTTTGCAAGGATTAAGTATTAACATGGTATTAATTAATAGAATTGTTACAGTTGATTTTGCAATAACTGTATTTTCAAGTGGAATCTGTTGAATTGCAAAGACCTCCCCAAAGATTTCTCTCTGGTGAAGCTCTCCCACAATTGTTTTATTACCCCAGAAATCTTCACTGACAACATGGGCAGTTCCTTCAATCATCAGTCCCATATTTTCACTAACATTACCTGATAAAAAAATTATCTCATTTTTTTTATAAGTCTTTACTTTGCCCTTTGAGCAACCGAGAAATTTGACTATATTCTCATCGCTAACATCTTTAAACAAAGGAGCTTTTTTTATTGTTTCTAAATATTTTTTCATTTTGCTTAGTATAAGATAGTAATTTTTGTTTGGTCAATGAAAAAGAGTACAAATTTAAATTACTATTTATTATTATATTAAATTCAATGTAGCTAGTATAAAGATCCAAAGGAAAATTGTAATGATTGATAAAAGGGTAGTACTTACAACAAGTTGCCCAGCTAGTTCACTATCACTATTCATTTCAGCTGCCATGGTAAAGCTACTTACTGCGGTAGGGGCTGCTATACAACCGAGTACAACACCTAGATATGTACCAGTAATACCTAGAGCAATACATCCTAAAATAGCAATTAGAGGAACTACGATTAATCTACCGACTGTTCCAAGCAATATTAACTTTATATTGCTCTCCATCTTTGATATTTCTAATGTTCCCCCTAGAATTATAAAGGCAAGTGGGGTAGCAACTTTAGATAAACTTGTCATAGGGTTTAACATAATTGATGGGATTTTAATTGAGAATCCGTAGAAAAAGAATCCAAGTAATGCCCCGATAATTAATGGGTTTTTGAATATATTAATTATTAGTTTTAAAGGTTTAATCTCTTTTCCACTGTATAGTTCAAGCAGTACAACTGCAAGGACATTTAAGAGTGGAACTGTAGTAACAATTACAATACTAGTTTGAGATCTAGCACCATCACCATATAGTGATAATATAACAGGAAGCCCAAATATTATTGTATTACATCTAAACCAAGCCTGTGTTAATACACCTTTTTGACCATTGTTTAAATGTGTTTTCTTATTAAATATTAATGGCATAATGACAGTTGTTGATATGAGTGTTGCATATATAACAAAGACAACTTTCATTGCTGAATTATCAAGATGAAAGCCTCTATCCATATTATAAACATTTAAAAAGAGTACTAATGGAAGAGGTAATCTAAATACAAATCTATTTAAATCATTTAGAGATTTTTTACTTATCCACCCCATATGAGATGATAAATATCCAACTGCAAGTAGAACAAAGATTGGGAACACTACATTTAGTGCAAGTATTAAGTTATTCATAAAGTATTTAGCCCTTAAAGTATGTTAATTGTTTTAGCAATAAAAATCCAAAGAAATAGAGTTATAACAGATAAGAATGTGCTTACAACTACAAGTTGTCCAGCAAGTTCCCCATCTCCTCCCATTTCTTTACTCATTGTATATGATACAACTGCAACAGGAGTTGCCATTGCAGCTATAATTGATCCTATATAATCACCACGTAGTCCAATTGCTAAACCTATAATAATCAATATTAATGGTGTTATTACAAGTCGCCCCATAGAACCAAAGATTATTAGTTTTAAGTTTTTAGAGAGTTTAGATAGTTCAAGTGTTCCACCTAAAACAATAAATGCAAGAGGAGTAGCTGTTTTAGATAGTTGAGTTAATGGATTTAAAATAATGTTTGGAAGTTTTATCTTTGTGAAAAATAGGATAAATCCACAAAAACCTGCTATTAATATTGGGTTTTTAAAAACACTCTTTACTAGTGCAAGAGCTTTAATGTTTTTACCTTGATATAATTCTAATACGATTACAGCTAATACATTTGAACTAGCTATGGCTGTTATTATGATTATTGAAACAATCCCTAGACCATTTTCTCCATAAAGTGAAATGGCTAGAGGAAGTCCAAATATTATTGTATTACCTCTAAACCAGGATTGTACTAAAACGGCTTTCTGAGGATTTTTAAGTTTTGTTGCTTTATTTAAGAAAAATGAAAGAAAAACTACAATAAAAGTAAATACTCCTATAATTAGGAATATTAGTTTAACTGTATCTCCTTCAAAAGGTGTTCCCCTGTCCATATTATAAACATTAAAAAATAACATTAATGGGAGAGGTAGTCTAAAGATGAATCTATTTAAATCATTTAGTGTATCTGTTTTTACCCATCCAAGTGACCTTGAAAGGGCCCCTAAGGCCAATAATACAAATATTGGAGATACAACATTTAGTGCGAATATTAAATTTTCCATAACCTATCCAAATTTTAAATTTTGGATAGTATAGCATCTGAAAACTTTATGTAGAAGATAGTTAAAACTTTAAAAGTTTATTACACACCTAGTTTTTTGTCTCATCAAGACATCTTAGACAGTGTGGATTAGGTCCTCTACATTGGGATTGTTGACTACAAATTTCAACATCTCCACCTTCAATTATAATGTCTAATCCCTCAACTAATGCTTTTGCAATTTTCTTTCTAGCAGTTGTATAAATTGCTTGGGTAGTTGTTCTTGCTACATTCATTCTTTTAGCGGCTTCTTCTTGCATGAGGTTTTCATTGTCTATGAGTCTAATTGCCTCATATTCATCTAAGCTCATTGTAATTGATTTATTATTTCTTTTACCTTTTGGGCCAAATCTATTATATTCCGGAGCATCGCCACAAATTCTTCTATTCTTTTTTGGTCTTGGCATAATTTATTTCCTTTATCATCTTAATAGATAATAATTTGTTTTTTAATAAATTGCAAATTGTTAACCCAAAAAAAACATCTTGAGATATATTTCAAGATGTTTTGGACAAAAAGTAGTTAATAATATACTATTTATTGTGGCAATCATGTCCTTCTTCTTCGCCATGTTCATGACCTGAACAAGAGAAGTCAGGATTGTATTGAAGTTTTTCAGCTAAGAAAGCTTTAACTGCATCGTCAGAACTTCCTGCTGCACCTGGGTATAAATCAATACCAGCTTCAGCAATATATTGACGAGCTCCATCTCCAAGACCACCACAAATTAGAATTTTAGCTCCATTTTCTTTTAAGAAAGTTGGAAGAGTTCCGTGTGCATAACCTACAGGTTCTTTAACTTCACTAGCTTTAATTTCACGATTCTCAATACTATAAAACTTGAATGCTTTTGTATGACCGAAATGTTGAGAAATTTCTCCATCTTGATATGTTGTTGCAATAATCATTAATTTGCTCCTAATAAATATAAATTCATTTACCTTATAACAATAGTGGTGTTTTAGACATAAGTCAATTATTTATTTAGAGAAAAATTTCTTTTTTTAATAATAATTTATATTAAATATGTAATAATATTTCCATTTTTAAAAAAGAAATCATTAATTTCCTATTTTTTGTGTTATAACTAACTATATTATAAGTGCAAGTTTAATTAAATTTATAAATTCTAGAAAACTCTTCGTTGACAACACCCATTTAAGAGTTCACAATTTGAGAAACAAAGAAAAAAAATTAAAGGAAGAGTTATGAAAAAGGTATTATTACACAATCTATTATTTGTAGTTTTACTATCACCAATTTTTGCAGAAACTTATACTTATAACTACAATGTTCAAGGAATAGCTGTTAGTAGTGAATATATTCTATCATTGTATTATGGTAATAATGATATTTCTAATCAGAGTGGCTATGATTTAAGTGATATTGATTGGAGAATTGATGATCCTAATATACTTAATACTACTGATGTATTTACTATTTTTGCTGAAAGTGGAAATGTTCAAGAGGATAATACACTAGAGGTAATCATTGAACCTTCTGTTTTTGTTGGGACTTTTGTAGATAATTCAACTTATATTACAAGCATAGTACCATCTATTACTCCAACATCTGATTCAGTTGGTGTTTTTTCAGATGATAATACAACCATTACAAATACACTTCCATCAGGTTATATTTCAGAGAGTCTTGAACTTGCAAAATTTAGATTAAGCTGGAGCGGTGATGCAACTTTGCCCGCTGGTGAATATAAATCTACAATTACTATTACCTATAAATTAGAATAGAGTTTAAAGATTTTATTAAAATTTAATAAAAAATACAAAAAAGTAATAATTCATTCTTTACAACTAATATATTAGTATGTTAGTATCTCGGTTAGCGAGGTATGCGATGAAACTTACAAATTTAAATGCTAATTTAATTGATGGTTATGAACTACCAAAATTCGATGTTGAAAAAATGAGAAAAGATACTCAAGATAATTGTAATTGGCTCCACTTTGGTGCTGGTAACTTATTTAGAGGCTTTCCTGCTGCACGTATGCAAGATCTTTTAGAAAAGGGTATTGCAAACACAGGTATCGTAGTTGGTGAGGGTTTTGATTTCCAAATTATAGATGATATCTATCACAAATATGATAACAATTCATTACTTATTACACTTAAAGGTACTGGTAAAGTTGAGAAAAGAGTTATTTCCTCAGTTGCAGCATCTTACAAAGCTACTCCTAATGAGAGTGCAGATTATAATGAATTAAAAAGAATTTTTAGAAGCCCATCTCTTCAGATGGTTAGCTTTACAATAACAGAAAAAGGCTATGATATTAGTTCACCTTTTATCCAACAAGATATTCAGAAAGGTCCAGATAAAGCTTCTACTATCATGTGTGTTATCACAGCTTTAGCAATTGAAAGATTTAGAGATGGTGCAAAACCATTTGCTTTTGTTTCAATGGATAACTGTTCACACAATGGTGCTAAGTTAAAAGCAGCTGTACTTTCAATTGCTTCAACTTGGGTAGAAAACAAGAGTGTTGAAAAAGCTTTCCTTGATTATTTAGAAGATACAAGTAAAGTAGCATTCCCATGGAGTATGATTGATAAAATCACACCTCGTCCTGATCCAATTATTAAACAAATGTTAGTTGATGATGGTTTTGAAGATAATGATGTATTAGTTACTGATAAGAACACATATATCGCTCCTTTTGTTAATACTGAAGAAAGTGAATATCTAGTAATTGAAGATACTTTCCCTAACGGTAGACCTAAACTAGAAGAAGCTGGTATCTATTTCACAGATAGAGCAACAGTTAATCAAGTTGAAAAAATGAAGGTTTGTACTTGTTTAAATCCTCTTCACACTGCAATGAGTATTGTTGGTTGTCTATTAGGTTATAAAAAGATCTCTGATGAAATGGAAGATGCAGATATTGTTAAATACATTAAAGGCATCGGTTATGATGAAGGTCTTAAAGTTGTAGTTGATCCTAAAATTATTAGTCCAAAAGCATTTATTGATGATGTTATTAATAACAGATTAGCTAATCCTTTCATGCCTGATACTCCTCAACGTATTTCAACAGATACATCACAAAAGATTTCTATTAGATTCGGTGAGACTGTAAAGGCTTACATGGCAGATGAGAATCTTGATGAAGCTGATTTAAAATTAATTCCATTCTTTATGGCTACATATATTAGATATTTAATGGCTATCGATGATGAAGGTGATTCATTCACATTAAGTTCAGATCCAAGAGCTGAAGAACTATGGGATTTAGTAAAAGACTTTAAATTAAAAGCATATTCAAATGAAGAGGCTCAAGAACTATTAAAGCCAATTCTACAAAAAGATGATTTATGGGGTTTTGATTTATATAATTCAAAACTTAAAGATAGCGTTGTTAAATATTTTGTATCAATGGTATCAGATATTAAAATGGTTAGAAAATCATTACATGAAGTATTAAAATAAGGAAAATAAAATTATGAAAATGACATTAAGATGGTATGGTTCAGCATACGATAGTGTAACTTTAGAACAGATAAAACAAATTCCAGGCGTAACTGGTGTTATTACAACTCTTTATGATCTTCAAGCTGGTGAAAAATGGCCTGCTGAAAGAATTAAAGCAATGATTGATGAAGTTGAAGCAGCTGGCTTAGAAGTTAGTGGTATTGAAAGTGTAAACATTCATGATTCAATTAAAATTGGTACTCCTGATAGAGATAAATATATCCAAAATTATATTGAAACTCTTGAAGAATTAGGTAAACAAAACATTAAAATGGTTTGTTATAATTTCATGCCTGTATTTGACTGGCTTAGAACTAAGCTTGATAAAAAGAGACCTGATGAATCAACTGTATTAGCATATGATGCTGCTGTTGTTGAAAATCTTACTCCTCAAATGCTTTTTGATGAAATTCAAAACTCTAATAATGGTTTCATTCTACCTGGTTGGGAACCTGAAAGACTTGATCACATCAAGGGTTTATTTGAATCTTATAAAGGTGTTGATGAAGAAAAACTATTTAATAACTTAGTTTATTTCTTGAAAGCTATTCAGCCTGTTTGTGAAAAATATGGTATCAAAATGGCTATCCACCCAGATGATCCATCATGGCCTCTATTCGGTCTACCTAGAATCATCAGAAACCAAGAGATGATTACAAGATTATTAAAAGCAGTTGATGCTCCTTTCAATGGTTTAACTTTCTGTACTGGTTCACTTGGAACTAATTTAGAAAATGATCTACCTAAGATGATTAGAGCTTTTGGACCTAGAATTCACTTTGCACACGTTAGAAATTTACAACATTTCTCACCAGGAGTATTTGAAGAAGCAGCACATTTATCATCAGATGGTTCATTTGATATGTACGAAATCGTAAAAGCTCTATATAGTGTAGGATTTGAAGGACCTATTAGACCAGATCACGGTAGAACTATTTGGGGTGAAAAGTGTATGCCAGGTTATGGCTTATATGATAGAGCTCTTGGTGCTACATATATTAACGGTCTTTGGGAAGCAATTGCTAAAAATACAAAGGGTGAATAAATGAAATCAACGCAGGGAAATGAAATATATCTAAAACTAAAAAAAGACATAATATCTTTGAAATTAGAGCCAGGTGCTCAGCTAAGTATTAAAGAATTAATAGCTACTTTAGGTGTATCTCGTTCTCCCATAAGGGATGCTTTTCTAAAACTCTCAAATGAAAGACTTGTAGATATTATTCCTCAAAGTGGATGTCGTGTTAGTACAATTGATATTGATATGGCAGAACAAGAGAGATTAATAAGAAAGAGTGTTGAACTTGAAATGATTAGAAGAAAAACTCTTATTGTTGATAAAGAATTTTTACTAAAACAACAATCGAATTTAATGTTCCAAAAGATTGCTATAGATGATAATGATTTGTCTAAGTTCTTTAAATTAGATGAAGAATTTCACAGAAGGTTATTTGAATCTAGTGGTCTATTATATACTTGGAAAATTATAGAGAATAATACCTGTAGCTCTTACCAAAGAGTTCGGGTACTCTCTATGAGAGTTAGTGGTGTTGCCACTAACATATTAGAGCAACATGTTAGGATGAGAGAGGCTTGCGAGAATAATAATTTTGAAGAGCTTTTTGAAATTGATAAGGTTCACTTATCTAAGATAGATGAGGAATTACCTTATTTAGTTGAGAAATTTCCAACATATTTTACTCAAAAAAATATTTAAATTTGATAATAAAGAAATCCAGCTATTTAAAGCTGGATTTTTATTTGACTAATCTTTTAAGAAATTTTTAATATTATTAAATGATATGTCTTTAACAACTTGTGATAGATATTCTTCATCATTTGGAACCTGTCCATCTTCAACCCATTCACCAATTATGTTACACATAATACGTCTGAAATATTCATGACGTGGATATGATAGGAAAGATCTACTATCTGTTAACATTCCTACAAACTGTGTTAGTTGTCCAAGATTTGCAAGAGTCTTCATCTGATAAGCCATTCCATCAACGTGATCTACAAACCACCAACCTGAACCAAGTTGCATTTTATTTTCATCACCATCTTGGAAACTTCCCATAATAGATGCTAAAGCATAGAAGTCTTTAGGATTTAATGAATATAGAATTGTTTTAGGTAATTCATTTGTCTTATCTAATTCATCTAAGAAAGCAGTAGTTGCTTTTGCAACTTCAACATCATTACAACTATCAAAGCCTGTATCAGGTCCTAATAAATTGAATTTTCTTGTACTGTTATTTCTTAATACGTTCATGTGGATTTGCATAACCATATTATGCTTGTTATATAGTCTACCTAGATTTAATAGTAGATATCCATGCCACATTTCAATTTCTTTAGCACTTAATTCAACATTACTTAATTTCTTTTTAAGAATTTCAGTAGCTTCTTCTTCACTAGCAAATAGTGAAGGTGGAGCATCGTTGATTCCGTGATCAGAAGACTTAGCACCGTTTGCAATAAAGAAATCTAATCTACTTGATAGAGAATCAATAACATCTTTTGCACAACTAATTTTACTTGAAGTTATTTTTTCAAGTTTTTCTAAATAAGGAATGAAAGTATCTGCTTCAATATTTGTGAATTTATCAGGTCTGAAAGATGGCATTACTTTAGCTGGGCATTTGTTTTCATTATTAATTTGAATGTGATATTTTAAATCATCGGTAGGATCATCTGTTGTACCAACTGCATAAACGTTAAAGCGTTTCATGATTCCCCATACACTAAATGTTGGATCATTCTTTAATATTTCATTTGCCTTGTCATATATTTTTCTAGCATTCTTTGTATTTAATATATCTGTTATTCCAAAGTATCTTCTGAGTTCTAGATGAGTCCAATGATATAATGGATTACCAATAAGTTTTTCCATAGTAGCAGCCCATGCATAGAATTTCTCAAAATCATCACCATCTCCAGTAATTAATCTCTCATCTATTCCATTTGTTCTCATTTGACGCCATTTGTAGTGATCCCCATCGAGCCATGCTTTTGTAATTGTTGTGAATCTAGCATTGTTTGCTATTTCCTCAGCATTTAAGTGGCAGTGGTAATCAAGAATAGGCATGTCTTTTGAATAGTTATGAAATAATGTATTTGAAGTTGGTGTGTTTAATAAGAAATCTTCACCTAGAAAATCTTTCATATTGTAATTCTCCTTAGTTGTGATAATAAATATACTAATATATTAGTATTAAAAATATTATATGTTTAACCATTTATTAAGTCAAGAAAATTCAGAGTAATAGGGTAGAACTATACTTATTTTAAGCAATAAAATATAAATTAATATCACAGTTTTTATTTGGTGTTAATTTGGCTATGAATTTATAAATTAATTTAATTAAATTTATTGATGATTTAGATTAATCTCAATCATTCTAAGTCTTTTATTAGATTTGAAATAAAGGGGAATTTATTAATATCAACTTCAATTTTTTTACAGAAAAAAAGATTTAGTAAAAAAAGCAAAATTCTTTTTGCTTTTAGTAAAAAATTACCTTATAATTGTTTAATGCTATTTAGGGGGGACGCTCATGCAATATATCGGCGCTTTAGATCAAGGAACTACATCATCACGATTCATAATTTTTAATGAAAAAGGTGAAATAGTCACATCTCATCAAATGGAACATAAACAGATTTATCCACAACCAGGTTGGGTTGAACACGATCCTTGGGAAATTTGGGATAATTCATGTAAATGTATCATTAATGCTCTAAAAAAGAGTGATCTACAAGGCTTAGATATTTCAGGCTTAGGTATAACAAATCAGAGAGAAACTATAATCGCTTGGAATCCAATTTCAGGTAAAGTATGGTATAATGCTATTGTATGGCAAGATCTTCGTGGTACTGATAAAATTGATGAAATTGCAGCTAAAGTTGATCCTAAATGGATTGCAAAGAAAACAGGACTTAGAATGAGTCCTTATTTTGCAGCTAGTAAAATTTCTTGGTTACTTGATAATGTAGAGGGACTAAGAGAGGCAGCTGAAGCCGGAGATGCAATCTTTGGTACAATTGATACTTGGCTTACATGGAACCTCACAGGTGGAGATGCAGTTGTAACTGATGTTACTAATGCATCAAGATATCTATTGATGAATATTGAGAGTCTACAGTGGGATGAAGAAATGCTTGATTTATTTAATATCCCACACAATTGTCTTCCTGAAATAGTTCCTTCCTCCGGAGCCCTTTATGGTGTTACATCTACAAGTGGACCTTTTAGAACTGTAATTCCTGTTTGTGGTATTCTAGGTGATCAACAAGCAGCTCTTTTTGGTCAGGCTTGTTTTTCTGAAGGCTATGGTAAAAGTACATATGGAACAGGTTGTTTCCTTTTAGTTAATACAGGTGAGACTCACTACATTAGTGATAATGGTTTATTAACAACTGTTGCTTATCAAATTGGAGATGAGAAACCTGTTTATGCACTTGAGGGTTCAATAGCTGTTGCAGGTTCATTAGTTCAATGGGCAAGGGATAATCTTCAGATTGTCGACTCTCCTCAAGAACTTGATGAATTAGCAAGTAGTGTAGAAAACTGTGGTGGTGTTTATATTGTGCCAGCTTTCAGTGGTTTATTTGCTCCATATTGGAGATCTGATGCTCGTGGTGTTATTGCAGGTTTAACGGGTTTTGCAACAAAAGCTCATCTATGTAAGGCTATATTAAATGCTACTGCTTTCCAGGCTTATGATATTTTTAAAACAATGGAAAAAGACTCTGGAATTATAATAAGTGAATTAAAAGTTGATGGTGGATTAACTAATAGTGAACCATTGATGAAATTCCAAGCAGACCTATTAGGTGTCCCTGTAATTAGACCTGAGGTTGTTGAAACAACTGCTCTAGGAGCCGCTTATGCAGCAGGTTTAAGTATCAAGGTTTGGAAAAATCTTGATGAGTTAAAGTCTCAATGGAAAGAGAAAAAACGTTGGGAACCTGATATGTGTAATGAAGAGCGTGAAATTAGAGTGAGAAAATGGAAAAAAGCTGTTAAGCGTACATTAAACTGGGTTGGCAACGATGATGAATGATATTATCCTATAACAAATAAAGGATGAGATATGTTGAATTTCGACTCACAAGTAATAACTATAATTAAAGCAATTGTTCAGATATTGTTTTTAACCTGGTTTTTCTATCAATTTTACATGGCTTTAGATAGATCAAGAATCCAAAGAATGGTTAAGATGATTGGCGCAGCTTTTGCAATCTACATTATTTGTTATATTTTTAAATTAGATGTATTAGTAAAAATATTTAAATTATTAGCTATTCCCTATGTTATATTTCTATGTCTCATTTTCCAAAGTGAGCTTAGACGATCATTTGCAAGTGGATGGCTAAGTAAATCACGTTTAAAATTAACCACTCTTGCATCAATATCTGACCAAATTGAAATAATACTAAGCGCCTGTGGAGCATTGAAAGATGTTAGAAGAGGTGCTCTTATTGTATTCCCAAGAAAAGATGCTCTTACATCTGTTATTAACTCAGGAACGACTCTAGATGCTCAGTTATCTAGTCAGTTGATACTAACTGTATTTGACCATGATACACCTCTTCATGATGGTGCTATTGTTGTTTCAGGTAATAAAATAGTAGCAGCTGGATGTTATCTTCCTTTAAGTGAACAAACTGATATTAAGAAAACTTTTGGTACTCGTCATAGAGCGGCTTTAGGTATTTGTGAAGAAACTGATGCTATTGTAATTGTTGTATCAGAAGAAACAGGTGCATTAACGCTAGCCTATAATGCTGGTCTTTATTATGATCTCTCAAGAGAGCAGATAAAGAGAATTCTTCCTGCATTGTTCTCTAATCAAGAATTAGTAAATACGGATGAAACTGAGGAGAATTTAGATGACCAAAAATAGTTTTTTACAGTCAATTTTATATCAATGGCAAGTTAAACTTGTTTGTATATTATTAGCTGTTAGTTGTTATTTTTTAATCAGCTTTAGTGCTTTCACAGATAGACAGGTAGTAATTCCTCTAGAGGTATCTCTCCCAGAATCTCTTGAGGCTGAAAGTCTTGTACCAAATTCAATAACAATTAATATAAATGGTAGTGAAAGTATTATTTATTTAATAGATCCATCTTTAATTAGTGCAAGTGTAGATTTTAGTGATGTCGATGAAATCGGTATTTCACGTAGAACTGTTGTACTAAGTTATGATGATAAAGTTTTTGATAAAGGTGCTATCAAAGTATCATCAATTCCAGAAACCATAAGAATAGCATTTAAGGATATAAGTACTAGTGAATAAAGTTGGAATAGATATTGTTAATATTTCTCGTATGGAAAAGTTAAGCGAAAATGCTAAAAACAAGCTTTTTAATCCCCTAGAATTACAGGTTGCCTCAACATATACCTCTCAGAGTAGTAAAATGGAGTATCTTGCTGGACGTTTTGCTGCAAAGGAAGCTTTAGCTAAAGCTTTAGGTGTAGCCTTTACAAAACTAAAGCCTTCTGAAATAGTGGTAACAAATTTAGATAGCGGACAACCAGTAATTAATCTTGAGGGAAACTCATTAAAAAATTATCCAAATCTTAAATGTGAAATATCAATTTCACATGATTTTCCTATGGCTGTTGCTATCGTACTTATAGAGGAAATAGATGGCTAGGGTTGATTGGAATAGACCACCATTACCACCGTTAGAAGAGGGAGTAAAGCGTTATGCTTTAACAGTTTCTTATGATGGTCGGGCTTTTAATGGTTGGCAAAGACAGAAAAATGGTGTAGGTGTTGAACAGGCGATTGAGAAAGCATTATTTAAGATGCTAGGTGATGATATTAGAATCATTGGAGCTGGTAGAACAGATAGTGGAGTTCATGCATTAGGACAGGTTTGTCACTTTGATACAACTCACTTAAATATACCTTCTTATGCTTATTTAAATGTACTTAATTGTAAGTTGCCACCAACTGTTAGAATATTGAAATGTGTTGAAGTAGATGGTTCTTTTCATTCTCGTTACTCAGCTTATGCTAGAGAGTATAAATATTATTTTAAAAGAGAAAATGAAATGACTGCCTCTGATAATGGCTTTATTTCAAAGGCAAAAAAATTACCTGATTTAGATTTACTAAATAGTTTTGCAAAATGTTTGCAAGGTACTCATGATTTTACTACCTTTACTTCAGTTGGTGATGTATCACCTTCAAAGTGTAGAGATATCTTTGAATCTTATTGGTCGATGGAAAAAGATAAATGGGGCTATGATGTTTTAGTATATACAATTTGTGGTAATGCCTTCCTATATAAAATGGTAAGAAGTATAGTTGGTACTCAAATGGTTTATGCTTATAAAAAGAAGAGTGTTGAAGAATTCAAAGAAGCTCTTTTAAGTAAGAATAGAAAAAAAGCAGAAACAACTGCATCTCCAAATGGCTTATTTTTATATAGGATTTCTTATGATGAGGATGAATATAGATGGTTTGAAGAGACTGCAATTCCTGTTGGTTCTCTACAAGATGGAGAGCTAAAATAGATATATGTGAGGATTTGATGGAAAATAATGATAATTTGAAAGCAGAAGTGTTAAATGATTCCTTAAATAAATTGTTGAATTTATTTGATGAGGGGCAATCTGTCTTAAAAGGTGATATTCTTCCATCTACTCCTCCAGTTAAATCTACCTATGATTTTTCTAAAATCGTAGAAACTATATTAGATCCAAATAAAAAGATTGAAGATCTAAGTCAAAATAAGGTTGCTCTAAATAATCAAAAAAGTAATCAAAATAATGCACCAAATAATGTAGCTCCACTAAGTTCTGATATACATAATAGGGCATCAGCTTTTGATGAGTTAAGAAGAAGAGTTAATAATAATAAGGCTAAAAATACAACCACAGCTGAAAGAAATAATGTAATAAGGGAGACTCCTAAGAGTGTTCAAAGTGCATTATTTGAGAGTCCAAAAGCAGATGATGGTGGTGATATTAAATATTTTACTACTGATTATAGTCCCTCATATTTTGATAAAAATGTTAATATTCACACTAATTTTAACACCGATGATAATGATATCTCTCATCTATCCTACTCTCAACTTAAATATCTTTCTAAGTCTTGCCAGAATTGTAGGGCATCAAAGATTAGAGCTAATACTATATTTGGGGAAGGTCCTCTTGATGCTAGATTATTAGTCATTGGAGAGGGTCCTGGTGAATATGAGGACAGAGAAAATAAAATATTTGTTGGACCATCTGGTCAGTATCTAGAAAAATGGCTCAAGGGTATTAATCTAGATATGAGAAAAGATGTGTATTTAACAAATATTGTAAAATGCTACAGCAAAGGTAATCCAACCTCTGATATGGTTAATTCCTGTAAGGGTTATTTGAAGAGAGAGATACAACTTGTTGCACCTACTGCTATATTAGTTCTTGGTAAAGTAGCCGCTAATGGCCTTTTAGAAAATGAACTATCTCTTGCAACTCTTAGAGAGAAAAATATTTATTATAATGGAATACCAACCATTGTTACCTATCATCCTGCCGCAGTATTGAGAAATCAAAAGATGTGGAGACGTCCTGCTTGGGAAGATGTTAAAAAGGTAGCAAGATTATTAAATATTACTCTTCCCTCTGTTTCTAGGAGTAAATAATGTTTGTTAAAGTATTACTAGATCTTCCTTTTTCAAAGGAGTTAACATATTCTGTTCCCTCTGATATAAAAGGTGAGGTGGCTGTAGGAAAAAGAGTTGAAGTTCCCTTTAGGTCTTCTAAGAAAAAGACTGCCTACATTGTTGAGATTCTTGAAACTGTAGATGTTAAATATACTATAAAACCTATCAATAAGATTATTGATAAAGAACCTTTATATTCTCAAAATGAAATTGAGCTTGCACATTGGATGTCATCCTTTTATTTATGTTCCCCAGGTGAGGCTCTTTCTCTTCAAATTCCAGGAGGAAGAGTAGATAAGAGTATCTCAGTCTCTATTAGTGAAGATGATATCTCAACACTACCCGTGGAAGAGCTAAGTTCTTATCAGAGTAAGGCAATTGATGAAATTAACTCTCAAAGAGATAAATTATACTATCTATATGGTGTAACTGGCTCTGGTAAGAGTGAGGTATATTTTAGATGTGCAGAAGAGGTAATAAAATCTGGTAAACAGGTAATTTATCTTGTGCCCGAAATTACTCTAACTCATCAATTAATACAACAGGTTGGAAAGAGATTTAAAGATTCTGTTGCAATACTTCATTCAGGAATGAGTGCTAGTCAAAGATTAGCTCAATGGAGAAAAATAAAGAGAGGAGAAGTCTCTCTAGCCATTGGTGTTCGCTCCGCTATATTTGCTCCGTTTGATAATTTAGGATTAATAATAATTGATGAAGAACATGAAAACTCTTATAAGAGTGGACAAACTCCACGTTATCATGCTCGTCAAATAGCACAAAAGAGATGTAGTGTTAGTGGAGCTACCCTTGTAATGGGCTCTGCAACTCCATCTCTTGAAGCTTGGAAATTGATGAGTGAGGGTAATATTAAGCGTCTTGATTTACCCTATAGAGTTGGTAAGGGTGAAATCCCTGATATGAGAGTTGTTGATATGCTAGGTCAAAAGAATCTTATATCAAATGAACTTCAAGATGCTATTAATGAAACACTTAGAAAAAAGAAACAGGTAATTCTATTTTTAAATAGAAGAGGGTTTTCATACTTCTTCCACTGTAAAAGCTGTGGCTATGAGATGGCATGCCCACACTGTTCTGTAGCGCTTACTTATCATAAAACAGATAATACCATGGTTTGCCATTATTGTGGCTATAAGACGCCTCCTATAAGGATGTGCCCCGATTGTCACTCTCTTGATGTAGGCTATAGTGGCTTTGGTACAGAAATGGTTGAAACAGAGATTAAAAATCTCTTTCCATTTGCAACTGTTGATAGATTAGATGGTGATGTAGCAAAGGTTAAAAAGAATGTTTTTTCTGTTTTAGATAGATTTAAATCTGGTGAAACTAATATCTTGCTTGGAACCCAAATGGTGGCCAAAGGTTTTAACTTTCCAAATGTAGAACTAGTTGGAATTGTTTTAGCGGATTCGGGTATTAATATTCCTGACTTTAGGTCTCAAGAGAGAACCTTTGGGTTAATAACACAGGTTGCAGGAAGAGCTGGTCGTTTCTCAGAACATGGAAAAGTATTCATTCAGACTTTTAAGCCTAGAAATGATGCAATTCAATATGCTATTCATTCAGATAGTGAAGGCTTTTATAAGAAAGAGTTACAAGTAAGAGAGGAAACAGGATTTCCTCCTTATTCAAGACATTTGAATCTTGTAGTCAGAGGTAGAGATTTAAAGAAAGTAATAAGCTCAGCTACTGAAATTGTAGATGTACTTGAGCAATTGTGTGAAAAACTAGGTTCGTCTTATAAAGATGTACCAGATATTATGGGACCAAGTGAATGTGCTATTTCAAAGATTAATAATAACTTTAGATATTTTATTTTAATAGAATCTAAAGATATTAGAACATCTCAGTGGTTAGTAAAGAGTATGCTTGAAAACTATAAGATGCCATCTACTCTTTATTTAGAAATAGATGTAGATCCACTTAGTATGCTATAATATTCAAAAAGGATGTGGGATGATTATAAAAAACGTATTAACAAATAGAGAAATAGATGAACTTAAAAATCTTAATAAGTTATGTGGAATCGAGAGAATTCCTAATTTTGACTCTAGTATATTTGTAGATCCCACTCTTCCTTGTTTTTATTTAGAATATAAGGATGAACAATTAATTAGTTTTTTAAATCTTTATTATGTCGACAATAATTATATTGAGGTAATTGCATTAACACATCCTTCCTACCGTAAAATGGGCTATTTTACTAAATTGTTAAAAGAAGCTATGAAAAATATTCCGCCATCAATTACTATTCAATATCAAATTCCATCAAACTATGTTGATAGAGAGAGATTAAAATCCTATGGACTTGTTTATCATCATGGTGAAGAAGAGTTGATAAAAAAGATGCCAATGAATGTATCAGATAAACTCTTTGATCTTCAAGTTTCTGATATAGAAGAGGCTGCTAGAATATTAGGTAGTTCTTTTAATCGATCTCTTTCTGAGGAGAGAGAGTTATTAAAACTTTGGATGATTGATGAGAGTCTAAGACCCATGGTTTTTAAAGATAATGGTAAAACACTTGGTTTTATAGTTATTTCAACAACATCTGATCTTAGTACAAAGTATTTATTTGCATTCTGCATTGATGAAGCATATAGGTCTCAAGGCTATGGTAAGCAACTATTAAATAATCTTCCATATAATCCAGATGGCTATGTTCTTAGAGTTTATTTAGATAATGAGAGAGCAATGAAATTCTATAGTGAAATAGGTTTTACTCATCTATCTACTACTGAATATTTTGTCAAATCAAAAACATTAAATTAATGTAATAGTACTCCATTTTTTGCAACAATAGCATTTTTTAGAATCTTTGAGTAATCTCCCTCTATTAATTGCTCTATTAAAGGGTACATAATTTGTGCATTATTTGAACTAAATGTTTTATAGAATAGTGATGGTGCATTGCTTACTACATAGTGCATTATTCCATCAACAAAGTATGTTGGATTATCTAGAGTATTTGGAATACTAGTTTCAATTGCACCATTTTTATCACAACTAACATCAATAATTAGTGAGCCTCTTTTCATATTCTTTAAATCTGTTTTTGATATTATATGATCAGTTCTACTTAGATCCCAATTAACACAATTAACAATTGCATCATATTTGTATAAATCTCTTTTTAATAGTTTTTCTGTTTTTCGAGTGTATTGATCTATTTGAGAGCCAAAATTATTTAATGATTTCATAGCACCACGTGCGGCATTACCGGCTCCGATTAGGGCTACATGAGAGGCGTATGGGAGCTTTCCATAACATACAAAGGCGTGAATAACTGCAGCCTCTCCGGCTAGTTCATTATTTTTATTTAATAAATATAATCTCTCATCGTATAATTTTTCCCAGGCAAATGCTGTTAATTTTTTCTCTTTTATAATTGCAGATAGTTCTTTATTATTATTTGCATGAATCCAACCAAAGAGTATTTGATTTGTATGAAGGTCTTTTAGATAGGGTGCTTTTGCAAATTTAATATCACAAATAACATCTTTTGATAGTACTTCTTCAAATGAACATACATTACAACCTAGGTCTCTAAAATCCTCATCACGTATGCCTAATACATCGCCATAGCCTTTTTCAAAATAGAGAGAATCTGGGTGATTCATTAATTTGATGTGTTCAAGGTCTAAAAATCTTCTCTTTTCACTTTCTAAGTGACTTTTTGGAAATCCTATAGTATTCATATGCATCTCCTTAAGATATTTTGATAACTCTTATCAAATTCGCTACATTAATTAAGTCTCTAATTAACTGTAAATCTACTTCTCTGATTTCGCAACTCTGCTATATGTTATTTTTGATTGAATTATATAAGTCTAGGATAAAGTTTTGAGAAAATTTTTAAGTATTGAAATGTATTTTCTATTTGTAATTATTGCTAATAATAAAAAAAATCAGTTAAATTTTTATGATATCAACAATATATGTATATTGTCGAATTAAATGAAATTTAACTGATTATTATGATTTATATAAAAACTATATATTTCTAAATTGTATTAATTTAATCCTATAATTAATTATCTTGAGCATCAATTTCCATGATAGAATTAATATATTTTTTGATAACTGAAACAGAATTAGAGAAACGCTTTTGTTCATCTTCTGTGAGATGAATTGTAATAAGGTCTGCTACACCTGAGCGATTTAATATTGCAGGAACTCCTGCATAAACATCATTTACACCAAATTGATTATTTAGATATGTTGATACAGGTATTACTTTATGCTCATCATTTAATATTGCTTTTACTATTCCTGAAACAGTTGATGCAATACCATAGCAAGTGGTTCCTTTACGTCTAAGAATTTCAAATCCTCTTTTAATAGTTGTATCTGCAAGATATTCTTGTTTTAATTGTTCAACTAAATTTGGGTTATCACATTCTACATCATTTAGATTCTTACCACCTACTGTAACAGTAGACCAAGGTACCATCTGACTATCTCCATGCTCTCCCATTGAGAATGCATGAACAGAGCGAGGGTCTGTACCAACTGTAGCACCAATTAAACTCTTAAGACGAGCTGAATCAAGTGCTGTACCTGTTCCTATTACTTGGTTACTTGGAAGTCCTGAGAGTTTCCATACATAATAAGAAATAACATCTACTGGATTTGATACTACTAAGAATATGCCATCAAAACCTGCACTCATAATTGGATCAACAATTGATTTTGTAATTTTTTGAGTTATTCCCATCATATCAAGACGTGTTTGGTTTGGTTTTGGTGGTGGTCCTGCAGTTATAACAACTATATTAGCATCACCACAATCGGCATAAGTACCTTTCTTTACTTTTACATTGAGGTTTAGATATTCAATACCATCACTTAGGTCCATAGATTCACCATATGATTTTTCATCATTGATATCTACCATTACCAATTCATCACAAAGCCCTTGTGTTAAGATGCTAAAAGCTGTGGAAGAGCCTACCAATCCACAACCGATTATAGCTATCTTTGTTTTTTTAATTGTCATATCTGCATATAACTCCTTAAAATGCTTATTTTATTAAACTATAATGCTTAAAATAATAATAATGCAATGAGTTTAAAATAATTAAGCTCATTTTAGATAGAATTATTTTAAGAAATTTAATACAAAAAAAGCTAAATAACAAAATGACTATTATTTGTTAAAATTGTAACAGTCTACTGAATAATAATATAATTTAAAGGTTAATTGCTAAATGATAAATATTAAGATAAATATGGTGATTATTTTAGTCTATTTTACCTTTCATGTATTCTATTACACTAGTCCAGTTAGGGAATTGATTCGTTCCAAATTGGATTAATTCACCACTAAATTTATCCCTAGTTCGACACTTCTACGCCCTAACAAATATCAATTTTCTAGCCAAATTTCTTTGTAAATCGCCTTTTCAAGCCTTTAATTGGCTATTTTTTTTGAAAGAATAAATTTTTTTGCATTTTATTCTTGACATTTTTATGTGTAGCGTTATATACCGTTGACATGATTATTATCTTGTTATACACTATTTGTAGTAATATTGAGGAGTCTATATGTACATCAGTGTAATACCAGTTAAATCTAAAAACAAAAGACTTATGGTTGTTAAAGAATCTTATAGAGACAAAGTGAGTAAAAAATCTAGACAAAGAAAAATTAGAGATATTGGTTATATAGAAGATTTTTTAGATTTATACGAAGATCCTCTTCAACATTTCAAAGATGAACTAAAAGCTGAACAAAATAATATTAAAACTATCCAACCATCTAAATCTATTAATATAGATCCTAATGCTAAAATTGTAGTTCGAGATATTAATACTCCACGAACTGATAGAAAAAGTTTAGGAGCTGCAGTTTTATCATATATCTATCATGAATTAGAAATTGATTCTTTCATGAATAATAAAAGAAGATACACCAAGGCTGAATACAACCATAATGCAATATTTAAACTACTAGTTTACTCAAGGATACTATTTCCAAGTTCTAAACGAGAAGCTTATTTCAATAAAGGCCGGTTCTTTGAAAAAATGGACTTTTCTCTTACAAATATCTATAGAGCAATGGATAATTTCATTGAATGGAAGGATGATTTACTAATCCATTTAAATAAAACCATAACAAAAAATTACGGTAGAGATACAACACTACTGTATTATGATGTTACAAATTATTACTTTGAAATTGATTATCAAGATGAAAACAAAAGAAAAGGTGTAAGTAAAGAGCATAGACCTAATCCAATAGTTCAAATGGGGCTATTTATGGATGATAATGGATTACCAGTTAATTATAAGCTATTTTCAGGTAATACCAATGACTGTAAGACTTTAATACCTATGATGGGTGAAACTCGATTAGATTTAGATATTAGAGATATTATTGTTGTTGGCGATAAGGGAATGATGTCTGGAGAAAATATCAGTAGAATATTATCTCAAAAGAATGGATATGTAATTAGTTATTCTGTTCGTGGTGCATCAAAAGAATATCAAGACTATGTTTTAAAACAAGATGATTATCAATTAATAGACATGCCTGTTAAGCAAAGATATGAAAACCTAGATAAAAATAAGAAAAATACTTACACCCTTAAGGTTAAAACGAGGATGTCTCCACGAGAGATTTCTGTTCCCGATATTAAAACTGGTAAAAAAACTAAAGTTATAATTAATGAAAGACAAATAGTCTTCTATAGTGAGAAATACGCTAAGAAAGCTAAAGCTGATAGAGAAGCTGCATTACTTAAAGCTTTTAATACAGTAGAGAATCATAAGGCAATTCCTAAATCATTTGGATGTTATAAATATATAAAAGAAGAATATCTACAAAAAGATGGTGAACTAATAAAACCAAGTAGCTCTCAATTATTCTTTGATGAAGAAAAGCTAAAAAAAGAAGAGGCTTTAGATGGTTATTATGTAATCTTTAGTAATGTAATTGGACTCGAAGATGGAGAAAAGCCATTAAACAAAAAAAGCACATTCACAAAAGATGGATATTTTAAATTAAACAAGATAGTTAAAACTCAAGATATAATAGAAATTTATAGAGGGTTATGGGAGATAGAAGAGACTTTTAAAATTACAAAAAGTAGTCTTGAAGTTAGACCTGTATTTCATAGAAACTGGAATAGGATAGAAACTCACTTTCTAACCTGTTTTGTTTCACTAGTAATAATAAGATTATTAGAAACAAATTTGGAAAGTAAGTGGAGTACTGAAAGTATTCTAAAAAGTATAAAAGCAGCAAATGGATCATTGATAACTGGGAATCTATATAATTTCAATTATGTTGATGAGATATTATTAGAAATTCAAAAGAAATTTGAAATCACATTAGATAGACAGTTCTTAACAATAGGAGAAATAAAAAAAATTATTGCCAAAACTAAAAAAAAGACATAATAGTGATATTAAAAACTACAAAAAATGTTAAAAGGCCACCGATATTATTAGTTACTACATAACTAATTAGGGGGCCTTTTTTGCGTTTTAAAGTGTCGAAGACAGGATAATGCTTAAAATAATAATAATGCAATGAGTTTAAAATAATTAAGCTCATTTTAGATAGAATTATTTTAAGAAATTTAATACAAAAAAAGCTAAATAACAAAATGACTATTATTTGTTAAAATTGTAACAGTCTACTGAATAATAATATAATTTAAAGGTTAATTGCTAAATGATAAATATTAAGATAAATATGGTGATTATTTTAGTCTATTTTACCTTTCATGTATTCTATTACACTAGTCCAGTTAGGGAATTGATTCGTTCCAAATTGGATTAATTCACCACTAAATTTATCTGCACCATTCTTTTTTCGATCATCAATTAAAAAATCTCCTTTATTAAGATTTTTGTGATGAGATAGAATTAATTTCTTCTCAGCTATATCACCTAGATATTTTTTAACCCATAGAAGTTTATCACTCCATGCAGTTGGATTTCCCCAAGGGGCTGTACTTAATATGTATAATTCAAAATTTTCATGAAGAAATTTAAATGCTTCAATAGCATTTTCCATTGGGTCCATTTTTGAGAATATATTTGGAAT
Source organism: Sphaerochaetaceae bacterium (assembly GCA_963678765.2). GTDB lineage: Bacteria > Spirochaetota > Spirochaetia > Sphaerochaetales > Sphaerochaetaceae > Pleomorphochaeta. The sequence continues at coordinate 237,592 of CAXXVM010000008.1, forward strand.
ATTATCCTTATGTGTGTAATTGTCTAAGGTTTCTTGATCTATTTTTTTAAATGCTGATGGGAAGTCGACAAGAACATTATCCATGTCTACATAAACGATTTTCTTTTTCATATTTGTTCCTATTATTTTGTAGAATTTATAATTCGATATATTTCTGAGTAATTTTATATTTAGACTTTAGCGGATTCTTAAGTCTAAGTAAAGAAAAAAATAAGTTTTCACTTAGTTTCCTAGTTTTACATAATTACGGAGTGTTATTCAATAAAACTACAATATCACCTTCATTAATTAGCGTGGTTCCTCGTGGAATAATCACACTTTTGCCACGTTTTATGATGGCTATTAAATTATCGGGTGTCATTTGAATATCTTTAATTTCTTTTTTAATCCAATCGTGGTCTTTAGTAATTAATACCTCATTTAGGATTATATTATTACTATCATTAACACCAGGAGCTGCAATAATTAGTATATCATCTTCATCAATTAGAGTATTACCATTTGGAATAACTTTTACCCCATCTCTAATAATGATTAGTATTAATACATCGGGAGGTAATATAATGTTTTTAATTTTAAAACGATTCCAAGGGTGGTTTTTTGTAATATGTAATCTTATAAATTGTACTTCATTTTCTTCTTGATAATCTGTAAATGTCTTTAATACATCTCCTTTTGCATCAATCATCCTAAGTTTCTTAGAAACAAATGGTAAAAGTGAGCCTTGAAATGCGATTGAAAAAAGTACAATGCAGAATACTATATGAAAGATATCATATTTAATATTAGAAACACTAATTGTGGCTATAATTGCAAATACAATGGCAGAGGCTCCTCTGATTCCTGCAAAAGATATTAGGGCAATTTGATTCATTGAACATTTGAATGGTCTTAGAAGTATAAAACTTGCAATAGGGCGAGCAACAAATGTTAAAAAAAGTGCAATGAATAAAGATATTAGCATTATATCTGGCATCTTAGATGGAAAAGCTAGTAGTCCTAATAGGAAGAAAACTCCTATTTGTACTAAGGCTGTTATACCATCAAAGAAATTGATTATTACATTTTTATTTTTAATATATTGGTTACCTAAAATTATTCCAAAAATATATATGCTTAAATATCCATTACCGCCAAACTTTGTAGATAGAGCATAGGTTAATAATATCATTCCAACATAAAATATTATTGATAATTCATTAGATTCTAATTTAAACTTTTTAATTATAAATAGAGTTAATTTAGATAATATAAGAGCTGCTAATATACCAACAAGGAATTGGGTAATTATCATAAAGATGTATTTATCATAGGTAGCTGGTTTATTCATTATTTCTAAAATAATTATAGTTAGCATATAGGCAGTTGGATCATTACTACCACTTTCAAGTTCTAATAAAGGTGCACTCTGATTCTTTAGAGCTAATCTTTTTGATTTTAAAATTGAGAATACTGAGGCTGCATCGGTGGAACTAATTATTGCACCAATTAATAGACTCTCCATTAAATCCATTTTTAGAACAAGGTAACAAAACATTCCAACAAATGCAGCTGTTAAAAATACACCCACAGTTGAAAGCATTAGGGCTTTAACTGCAACAGGTTTTGCAGTTTTCCATCTTGTTCCAAATCCACCATAGAATATTATGAATACGAGGGAGATTGAGCAAATGTTTTCAACTAGTTGATAATTATCAAAGCTTAGTTTAAAAATACCATCTATTCCAAATAATAGACCAAGGGCAATAAATAAAAGTAGGCTAGGTATGCCAATTTTTTGCGATAGTTTGGTACTAAACATTGCTGCAATTATTATAGATGATGCAACTAGCATTGCGTTAATCATATGTCTCTCCGATATGGTATCTTCATGAAATGATATTGAATCTGAATCTGTTGTGATTGAAAAAATTCAAAGTAATTTTAAGGTGAAATATGTATTTAATTTTTAATAAAAAGTTATGCTTTTAGTTATTTGTATTTATTAATCTAGTAATTAGAAATTTACTATAAGGTTTAAAATAGCTTTTGATTGAATGTATTATACTGTTTATATAATAGCATTATTTGAGTGTAAATTTCAATCATTAAAAGAGATTAAATTGGCTCATAAATCCTTACTATACAAGTACTATTTATCTGTTATTCACATTTTAAATATTAAGTTAATAAAAGGTATATAACAAATTATTTAATAAATATATGGTTTATATTTGTACTACAAATTCTACTAAACTTTATCTTGAATTATTTAAAATTTGCAAGAAAACTTTCTCTGAGTTAATTCAGATGTGATTATATCTTTTAAAGTGTTAAAATTATTGATGTTTTAAATTATATATATGGTACAATTAGGAATATAATTATTAAAATTGGAGAACATATATGAAAATAGATAGAGAAAGTATTAACTCTCAAGTACTATATTTTTCACACGGAGGAGGACCTCTTCCTCTATTAAATGATCCCTCTCATGAGAAGATGATAGAATTTATGAAGAATTTACCCACACACCTTAAAAGACCCGATGCTATAGTTGTAATAAGTGCTCACTGGGAAGAGAGTGTATTTACAATTCAAAGTGGTGAGGCCCCAGATATGATGTATGATTATTATGGTTTTCCAAAAGAGGCCTATAGTATTAAATATCCTTGCAAAGGTAATCCTGAGTTATCACATAAAATAGCACAATTATTTAGTGAAAATGGAATTGAATATATTGAGAATGACAAGAGAGCCTATGATCATGGTTCCTACATACCTCTTAAAATGATGTATCCTGAATCTGATATCCCTGTGTTGCAGATTTCACTTAATCATAATCTTGATCCTTTAACTCATATTAAGATGGGAAAAGCTTTAAGGACTCTTTTAAATGAAAATATTCTATTTATTGGCTCTGGTTTCTCATTTCATAATATGAGAGCTTTTGATTTTAATGGTGAAATAGTTAGAGATCCTCTTAATGATAGTTTTCAAGATAAACTTATTGAAGTTTGTTGTAATGAGGAAAATGAAGAGGATAGAATTGCCTCATTAATATCTTGGAAGGATTTTCCAAATGCAAGATATGCTCATCCTAGGGAAGAGCATTTATTACCATTACTAGTTTGTGCAGGACTATCTGAAACTGTTGGAAGCAAAATATTTGATGATTATATTTTAGGAAAAAGGGCTTTAGCTTTTTTATGGAAATAGAAAATAGTGAATTATTTTTAAGTCTATATTTGTAAAGAATATAGACTTTGTATTTACTTCTAAAATGTTTGAAAATGAATGGTAATATTAATCAAAAAACTCCATTAGTTTATCAAGATATTTTTTTAAACTTTGCATTGAGTAATTTTTTTCGCCTATTTCAAAGTTCATATTTACACTCTCTTCTCTGTATTGGGAATCTAGTAAATATTTGATTACTTTTTCTGTAGCTTTATCTAAAGTAGATTGATCTATTTCAATTAAATTTGTTTTTATATCTCTTGTAAAATCACTTCCTAATGATGCATAGTCAAATCCTTGATTTTTAATATCGGTTATAAATACTGGATATTCAAAGACGACTATTGGAACCTTAGCAAACAGTCCTTCAAGAAATTGATTTCCCCATCCTTCCCAATAAGAGGGATAGCTAATAATATCAGCAAAAACATATGAGTCCCAAAGACTGTATTTCTTGATTCCACTACAAATTTCTCTTTCATGTGAGATTAAATCATTTTTAACAATAATCTCTACGTTTTTAAGTTTTGCTCTCTCCTTTAGCCTATTAAGATATGTTCCTGTATTATCATCACTAGAATAACCAACACAAAGTAGTTTGAAAGATGTATTTTTATTGATGATTCTACCATCATATAGAGTCTTTCCAATTAAGGATGGTTTAATTTTATTGAGGTTGCTTATTAAATCAATTGCTAGTTCAATTCCTTTTCGCTCTACTATTCTAGTAGCTTGTAAAAAAACAATATCATCATCACTTAAGTCTAAATCCTTTTTAAAGCTTTTATTATAATCATCAACTACCCAAGGGTTTTGTTTAAAATCAAAAACATTTGGAACAATTGTACTATCAAGTCCTTTTTTATTTAATAATGTATCATGGCCTTGTTGGTTAATAACAACGTGATGATATTTTTTATTGGTGGGAGGAATATACTCATCGGCTAATTCTTTAGCTGCTTCACAGGAATAATTAACGCCTCCTATTCTTTCCCAAAAGAAATCGTGATGCTGTGCTAAAACATCTAATCCATATTTTTTTACTACTCTCTCTAGTGCAATTGATACACTTGGGTTCATTGCAACTGACCAAACGTTTTGAGGAATTATTAAATCAATACTATTCTCTTCTACAAATTCACTGATTACTTTTTCAGCTTTAGAGGCCTCACTTAATAATGTTTTTTTATATTCTTCATCACTTTTAAAGTATTCCTTTTTTACAAAACTATAGTTATAAAGAGCTTTTGCAATAAATGATGTATGATGAAGGCTTTTATGAATAACATTGTTATTATCACCAATCTCAGCTCCAATCATAAATACATTATTCCCTTGTTCTCTAAATATCTTAGCCCATTTATTCATTTCAAGAGAAACTCCATCTGTTCCTTGAATCTTATAATGAATCATTCCTATATTATGTTTTTTCATTTTTTTAACCATACAACTTGGTAAGGTGAGACTTTACCATTAAAGGGATCTTTGGTAATGGTAGTATATCCATCCAAATTTAAATTTATATCAACTTCATTGTTACTAATATTAGTTAAACAAATGACTTCTTCATTATTAATTGATCTCTTTATACCAAATATTCTAGAATCAATATTCATAAGTATTTCTTGATTCGCTTTTGGAGAGAAGCATTTATTATCTTTTCTAAGCAGTAGTAATTCTTTGTAGGAATTAAGTATTTTATATCTTATGCTAGTTGAATCATTTATTTCTTTTATTAGTTTATCTATTTCTAGTTTTTCTCTATTAATTGTCCTAGGTGTTCCTTTTTCTTTAACACCTTCTACATAATTTCTTGAACCAAGTAATGAGTGAATATATATCCCTGGTACTCCTTTGAATACAAGAATAATCGATTGAGATGCAATAAAACGTTGTGCTTCAAGATCCTCATCTATATCGCCAGCTATTTTTAGTGCATCAAGATAATTAATATTCATCTCATACGGGCTAGTTGTTCCATCTGAGTTATTTTTATAAGAAATATAACCATCTCTCTCTTCTATTAATTTTGCGATTTGAACTATTTCTTCATCATCTATTAATCCTTTAGCAGGATTTAGTCCAACTCCATCGTGACTTGCTAAAAAATTGAAGAATGTTACATTATCACTTGGAAGAGTTAAATTATTTGCCCAATTCTTTATTACATTTGCATCACCTTTTAAAAAGGTATATAGAGTCAGAGGAGGCAAAGGAAAGTTATAAACCATACTTGCTTCATCAAAACCATTACCAAAGTATGATATGTTATCACTATGTGGTACATTTGTTTCGGTTACAATCTTAAGATCTAGATTAGCACTTTCTATCATTGTTCTAATTAGTTTAATTATTTCATGAGTTTGTGGAAGGTGCAAACATGTAGTTCCAATCTCTTTCCAAATAAAGGCAATAGCATCAAGTCTGATAATTGATGCACCGTGTTTTATATATTCAATTAAGACATCAATTATTTCTAATAAGACTTCAGGATTTTTATAGTTCAAATCTATTTGATCTTTACTGAATGTTGTCCAAACTCTTTTTTTACCATCAGATGTTTCAACTTCAGTTAGTAAAGGAAGTGATCTAGGTCTTATTACACTTGAATAGTCCAATGTTGAATCACAAATTAAAAAGTAATCTCTATATTTCTCATTTCCTTTAAGGAACTCACTAAACCAGTAACTACTTCTTGAAATATGATTTGCAACAAGGTCTAACATCAGTTTATAATTTTGAGTAAGTGTTTCTATATCCTTCCAGGAACCTAAATCAGGATTAATTTTTTTATAATCAATAATAGAAAATCCATCATCTGAGGTATAGGGAAAACATGGTAATATGTGAATAGTATTGATAGCTGAATCTAAATATTCTTTTGTAAATGTAGTTAATGTTTCAAGTTTGCTTTGACCTTTGATTCCACTTATTGAGTCTCCATAGGTAATCATTATTGCATCATTTTCATCAAATTCTTTTATATCATCAACTTTATACTCGGAGAGTTTTATAACTCTATCTAAGAATTTTTCAATATATTTGTTTGCAACCTCTCCTCCATATATTACTTCAAGATGGCGTAAAATTTTATTTTTTTTCATATTAGTTTTCCTTTTCTACTCTTTTACTCCACCAGCTGCAGTATCGCCTGATAGGAATCTTTGAACGGCCATGAACAATATGATTACAGGTATAGCTGTTAATAAAGAAGCTGCACTAACTCTATCCCAAATAGCATTCTTAGAAACAAATAGTGCTTTAAGTGCGATTGGAAGAGTGTACATATTAACATATGATTTTAAGAATACAGAAGCAAATAAATATTCATTCCATGCAATCATGAATGCATATGAAAATACTGTTGCAATTGCTCCAAAAGAGAGTGGAATTATAATTTTAACAATGGTCTGGAACCTAGTGTATCCTTCTATGAACGCCGCCTCTTCAATTGAGAAAGGAATTGTTCTAAATGAGTTTCCAAGCATATATAGACAAACAGGAAGTGTTTGAACCATATATATAACTACTAATGAAAGTGTTGTTCCACCTTCTGAACCTGTAAGTCCTAATGTTACAGATATCTTGTAGAGTGGAATTAATAATAAAATACCACCTACCATATAAACAAATAAAACACCTCTTTGAATAATCTTTTGACCTCTATATTTCATTCTTGAAATAGAGTATGCACCAAATATTGCAATTGTAAGTGCACATAGGGATGATATTAGTGAAAACTTCAATGAATTTAAGAAGTATGTTTTAAATGGAAATACATCACTTTTATCAGTATATTTTGATAATATCGCTTCTTTTTGGGCATCAGTTAAACTAGGATTTTCTTCCATTAACTTTTGAACAGAGGCTGGTATTTCAATAACCTCTTCTTCTCCTGCAGTATTTATATTTAATATTTCGGTATAAGCCTCAGTATTAATCTGTGTTGGAATTAGAGATGGATTCCCCCAATCCCAGGAATATTTAAGGGATGTTGATAGCATTTGTATAAATGGAAATAGACAGAATAATACGATGAGCATTATTAAAATGAAAAATCCAATATTTTTTATAACACGATGTTTTTTATTTACCATTTTAATACCTTCTTTACATAGACTAGAATAAGACCAACTAATAGGGCAAATTGAACAACAACAAGTGCAGATCCTTGTCCTAATGCCATACTTCCTGTAAATGCTTTAAAATATGTATAAACACTTAATACCTTAACATTGTCAGTTAGGAGGTATACTTCCTCGAATTTGTTAAAATTCCAAATGAATCTTAATAGAACTATTGAACCAAGTACAAAGTATAGTTCAGGAATTGTAATTGATATGAACTTTCTAAAAGCTCCAGCGCCATCAATTTCAGCTGCTTCATATAGATTATTATCAATTGTCTGCAACCTTGATAAAATCATTAAATAGGTGAATGGAAAGGCTTTCCACATACTAAATATAATTGCAACAACTAATGCATATTTAGGATCTGCAATCAAATTAAATCTCTGATTGTAAATTCCAAGTACATCAACCATTACATGAGTGAAAATACCGTTTACGGGATCAAAGAAAAATTGCCATGAATATACTGTTGATATAACCGGAGCTACATAAGGTAATAGAATAATGGATCTTACAAGTCCTCTTAATGGAAACTTTTTATTCATAGCCATTGCAACAATTAAACCTAATAGAGTCGTTAATACTGTAGTAGCAATAACATATAAAAATGTTGTTAAAACTGATTTCCAGAATGATATATCAAAGATTACATTTTTATAATTTTGCAACCCAATGAATGATGTAGAACCTATCATTGTTACATCGAAGAAACTCAAGTAAATATTATATATAATTGGATATATAATCAGTAATCCAATGATAATTACTGCTGGAGCAACCAGTTTCATTCCAAGTCTGGCATCCTTTTGTTCCATTGTAAGTTGGTTATAAGCCATAATATCCTCCAAGATTTCTTTAAAAAGAGGAGAAATATTTTCTCCTCTTATAACTAATAACTTATGTTTTTAATCAAGAGCTTTCATTTGTTTTTCAGCTATTTCCATAGCCTTATCAACAGATACATTTTCTTGAGTAATTGAATAAATCATTTGTGGAATAATTTGTTGTGTTGTGATAGTTGATGCTTTATTCATTTTAACACCATCTACGATAGAGAAAGATTTAATATCTTGCATGCCTTCAGTAATATCTGCAATTGCTTCTTTTCCATAATTAGATAAGATTTCATTGTCTAAATAATTAGGTTCATTAGCAATTCCTTTTATTACAGGATTCATTCCACCAGGAGCCATGTGTAAGAAAGTTATGTATGATGATGGTTGATATAAGAAATTAATAAAGTCTTCTGCAGCAGCAGATTTAGCCATATCACCTTGGTTAATTATACCAAATGATACGATTACACCGTATGATGCTGATTCTTTATTAGTGATTGTTGGTGCCATACCAGTATGTTCTGCAAGTTGTGGGTCAAATTGAGATCCCTCTAAATCTTTAAAGTTTTCAGATGTTAGAGATGAAGCTGCAGCATCTTGAACTGATAGGTCATCCATTATGTAAGTTGAATAGAAGAACATTGCAAGTTTACCTTGTAGATAGTAATCTCTAGCTCTCCAAGTTTGAGGTCCTGGTGGGTTGTATTGTGCTAATCGAGCATAATATTCAATAGCTTCCTTCATTTCAGGTGTATTAAATGTTAAGTTTCCCTTTGAATCAAATAATTGAGCACCATTAGATTGTGCAATTGGAGTAAAACATTGTTCTGCAAATGTTTCAGATTTTGTGCCAACTAGAATTCCATAGGTATTTTTTGATGGGTTATAGAAATACTTTGCAGCTTTTTCAATATTTTCCCATGTATTTGGAGCTTCTAATCCAGCTTCTTCAAACCAGTCAGTTCTATACCATATGCCTTGTAACCAACCATATGCAGGAATACCATAATATTCACCTTTAGCTGATTCATTTAATTTTAGAGCGCCTTCAAAGAATTGGTTTTTACCAATACTATCAATAACTGCTTTGTTGGCATCTACATCCATTAGTCCATCAACACCAAAAGCAACAATATTTTCAGCTCCACTATCAATAATTGTAGGTAGAGTTTTTGAATTAGCAGCAGTTGCAAGTTGAGTTGCCATATCATTTTCATCAACAGCTACTAATTTAACAGTTACATTAGGATTTAATGCTTGATATGTATCAATTAACAATTGAATGGTTGCTTGACGATCTGTTTGTGTTTGTGTTGTCCAATACTCAATTGTGACAGGTTTTTCTGCCATAGGAGCATCCATAGCTGGTATTGACTCTTTACTTCCAGCTGCAAACAACATTGAAGACACACTAAGTAATAACAGTAGTGAAACTGCAGTGAATAATTTTTTCATAATTTCCTCCATTTTGAAAAAAAACTTAATATTTATTTAAGAGATGATCTCTCGATAAGTTTAGGAGTAATACTCACTTCATCACGTGAGTAGCTAAGAGGTAGGTCAGATAATCTTTCCATCAGGTACTTTGTAGCGATGCTACATTTTTCCTCAATTGATTGATCCATAGTAGTAAGGTTCATTAAATTAGCAATTTTAAGGTTATCAAAACCCATTATGCCAATGTCTTCTGGAACCTTATATCCATTTTCTTGAAGATATTTCAAACCACCAGCTGCCATTTCATCGCAACCATAGAAAATTGCTTCTGGTTTTGAATCGCTACTCATAACTTTTAGAGTAGCGCTATATCCTCCCTCAGCTGATAATTCAGCATTTACATAATACTCTTTCCTCATAGGAATATTGTTTGACTGGAGGGTTGATGAAAAACCCATATATCTGTCGTTGATATGTTCATCACTAGGAGTCCAACCAATAAAAGCAATATCTCTATAACCTCGTGAAATCATGTATTTTGCTGCATTCTGACATCCAGTAAAATTATTGTTGTGGATGTTTAATTCACCTTTACACTTAGTTTGAAGTAGAACAATAGGAATGTTATACTTTTCAAATAATTCTCTATCTTTCTGATCGATTTCAGCAGATGTTATAATCAATGCATCGATCATTTTTAAATAACCTAAGTTTTTAGAAAAGAAATGAGTGAGATTTTGACGATCACAAATATTAAACTGTACTATTTGATATCCTTCACGGCTCAATAATTTACTGAATGTACCAGCAATTATTTGAGCAAAATTAGAAAGTGGATTTGAAATAGTAATTCCAATTAATTTATTTACTCGTTTTGATTTAGGAAAATTATATCCAACTGATTTTAGTTTATTCATCACCTTATTTCGTGTGTCTTCATTTACAAGTTCAGGGTGGTTTATAACTCTAGAAATTGTAGTTGTACTAATTCCAGTTTTTTCGGATATTTGTTTTGCTGTCATCTTTCTCTTCATAATTATATCTTAAATTGTAATTTCCATTTGTCAATGAAATTGGTGAAATATTTATGAAAAATTTCTGAAATTTATTCAATATACTTATGAAATATTTCAGTAATAAATTATTTAAATTATTTAAATTTTCACTAATTACTTATATTATAAGAATTAATCTACCTTTAACCCATTGACCCATTTTATGATATTTTTATTCATTTCTTTGTTTTTATGAAATATTTCAATAAATTGGGTCCACCTTAATTTTTGTTTAGCATATATATCTTTTTTTAGGATAACTTCTTCAATTATTGACTCAATAGCTCTCCTAGATTCACCTATCGTTTTATGACTTTCTGCTTGATATGCTAAAATTGAATAGTGTTTAAGCTTCTCTATATCTTTTAAAAATTCACCTGGATATATATCTTGATTTACATTCCACTTGAGCGCTTTCTTTTTGTAGTATGTATAAAGATGCCTTTTAATATCACTTGCAACTCTTATTCTCTCTGTTGCTACAGGAAGCTTTAGTGGTAGATGAGTAATTGGAATATCTTTGTCAAAATAAGCTGAGAAATTTGATGCTAGCGCATTTAATATATAATCAAAATCTTCACCACGTGGTATGTATTCATCAAAACAAATATTTTCTATAATTTTTCTTTTGAAAATCATATTTCCACCAAATCCAATATGGGTTTTATGTGGTTGTATTTTATTAGTCATTGATTCTGTAACTACTGAATTAATCAAATTAAGTTTTTGTACATAAGGATTGGGATCTCTTTTGTTTACTTTTGGAAGTAAGTAGCTTCCTTTATGATTTAAATAGACTCCACTTAAGATGTCTATATCATCATTTTTCATTAAATTAGATACTTTTTCAAAGTATTGTTTATCAGAAATGATTTCATCATCATCAATTGCTATTACTACCTTTGCTCCTAAAAAATAGGGTATAGCTAATGATATATTTCTAATTGCTCCGTAGGTTTTCAAATTTAGTGAAGATTCTGCTACATTATTATTTAATTTATCTATATCCTCATTACAAACTAGAAAGATATCTTTTCTATTTTTGTATTTTAGTAGAATTTCTTGAACACAAATTTTAGCTATATTTCTATATTCATTGTGAGTCACTGCAAGTATAACTAAAACTCTAAAGTTATCTGGAAAAGATGTAATATTTTTAATTGTCCTTTCAAGTGTTTTTGGTCCATCAATTTCAGTTGGGTGATCAAAGTCTCCTGTATCAGAGGGATGATCTTTTGTTCCATTTGCTCCCCAGTATGTAGGAATCACAATCCAAGTATTATCACTCATAGTTACCCCCAACTTATTTATATAAATAATATCTCAATAACTAATTGTATGAATGAATCATTTAAGAAAGCAAGGTTAGTTGTAAGGCTCTTGATATAATCCATAATATATTTCTTTAGCACCTAAATATTTATATGTGCATAGTAATCTTAAAATCATATATTTCTAATTTATAATGAAGTTTTTCTAAGAATAATTATTTATTAGTCTTTATTATTTTTAACTTAAATAAAATTAAGTAAAAAATGTCAAATTAAAAATATATCTAGAATTCTAAGTAAATATATTGACTAATATAAAGGAAATATGTATTTTATTTTTAGTTAGAATTCAAGATAAATACAGAAAATAAAATATAGGGAGTATGATTTATGATAAATAAAAACGAAATAGAGATGAAGAATTTAGCACATTCAACAAATATTTTACCAAAGTTAATGCATTACTTTTTAAGCTCTTTTAAACCTCAACTAGATATACCAATTAAGAAAAACGAAATCAAGACACTTTTTGAACTTCATATTCATCCAGATAAGCCTATGAAACATTATATCAATACAGTTGATATGGAGAGTGGTTCATTTACTTATCTTGCTGATAAGCTTGAAAAGAAAGGCTTAATTAAAAGAGTGTCTTCTGAAGAAGATAAGCGAAAGACTGTATTAAGTTTAACTGATGAGGGAGAAAAAATTACTAATAAAATAATTAAAATGTTTGACGAGCATATAACATCTCTTATTAGTGTTTTAGAAGATCCTGACTTAGAAGAATTACAAAGTTCTATAAATTCTCTTGAGAGAATATATAAAAAACTTAACTCAAATGAGAGTGAGTAAAAGGATTTAAAATGATGGAATATGATGAGTACCTTGAATTAGTAAATAATAGAAGAAGTATTAGAGCCTTCACCGACAGTGAAGTCTCTGATGAAGACATTATAAAAATTATCGATGCTGCAAGATTAGCTCCATCGGGAATGAATTTTCAACCTTGGGAATACATAGTAGTAAGAGATCCTAAATTGATAAAGGATTTTACTACAATAAACCCATCTGATTTAAAAATTCCTAAGTTAATTAGAAAAAAGATGGAAAAAAGTGAAGGTAAGAATAAAGTTCTTAAAAATGGTATTAAACAAGCAAAAGGTGCGAAGGTATTAATTGTTGCAGTAGGAGATACAAGAAAAAGAATAACTCTTCCAGGTCAAAGATATTCTTTTAAATCAGGTAAACTGAAATTAAAGAAACCTTTACCAATAATGAATGTTGATGGACTTTTTTATTCTGCAATGGCTAATTCATTTATGCAGTTGATTACAGCTACAACTTCACTAGGACTCTCTAGCCAATATGTTTCCTTGCTTTCATCTCCAATCAAGGCAAAAAAAGTTAAAGAAGCATTAAATATACCAAAATATATGAAGATATATGATGTTGCGGCTATTGGATACCCTGCTTACTCGCCTAGAAAAAAATATACAAGAGAACTCTCTGATATCATTCATTTTGAAAAATATGATGAATCAAAATCATGGAGTAATGAAAAAATCGTTGAGCGAGCTAAAGATAAAACTGATATGAAGTTTTTGCCAAAAGATGAACTTGATCTTTAATATGGCGTTTTTAAGAGTAGGAGACAAAAATGGAAAAAACTGATGAATTAGGGACTAAATCGATTGGAAGATTATTAGCCCAATATTCAATTCCAAGTGTAATAGCAATGATTGTAAATGCGATTTACAATGTTGTAGATAGAATTTTTATAGGACAGGTCGCAGGAGAAGAAGCTCTTGCTGGACTTACAATTGCTTTTCCTGTGATGATGGTACTCTTTGCATTTGCATCCTTAGTTGGAGCAGGTGGTGCGGCATTACTATCAATTAACCTTGGAAAGAAAGATATAAGAAGTACTAGCCATGTATTTGGTAATATGCTTAGTGTTGGAACTATAATAACTGCTATTGTAGTATCTCTAATATCGTTAAACTTAGAATATGTATTGTCAATATTTGGAGCAACTCAAAGTGTTATGGGGTTTGCAATTGATTATATGAGAATAATCCTTTTGGGCTTTATATTCCAAATGATTTCATTTAACCTAAGTAGCGCAGTTAGGTCAGAGAATCAACCAATTCTTTCAATGGTATCAATGCTTGTTTCAGCAATAACCAATATTATTCTTGATTATGTTTTTATAGCAAAATTAAATTGGGGCGTTAAAGGTGCAGCCTTAGCAACAATTAGTGGACAATTCCTTGGCCTAATTATTTTAGCTTCCTTTTATTTTAGAGGAAAAAGTGTATTAAGATTAAAGCTAAAAGATTTTATACCAGATTGGAGTGTTTACTCTAAGATTATTGCCATAGGATTCTCAACATTTGTTTCTACAGTAGGTACGAGTGTTGCTATGAGTTTCTTAAATAGGGGACTTGTAAAATATGGTGGAACAGCTGCTATTACATCTATGGGTGCAATTAATAGTTTATATACATTATTTATTATGCCTATCATGGGAATTCAACAAGGTATGCAACCTATTATTGGGTATAATCATGGTGCAAAGAGTAATGATAGAGTTTATAAAACATTGAGACTTGGCATAATTATTGGTGTTATTTTCTCAACTATTGTATTCATTCTACTAGAGGCTTTCCCTATTACATTTATTTCAATGTTCTTAGATCCAAGTTCAGCAACTATACCAGTAGCTGTTACAGGACTTAGAATTTATATAATAATGTTACCTTTATTAAGCATTAACATGTTTGGTATTGCATTCTATCAGTCAACTGCAAGAAGTACCCAGGCTTTATTACTTGGAATATTAAGACAATTCATTTTATTAATACCAATAGTATTAGTTATGCAGAATGTATTTGGACTTATGGGTGTATGGGCTGCTTCTCCAATTTCTGATGCACTTGCTATTTTGATAACCATAATTGCATTAGCTGTTAGTTATAATAAAGAGAATAAAAAGGTAGCTTTAAATATGGATGATAGTAAAATTATTGTTAATGAATAAATTGAAATTACTTATAAATAATATAAACATTATAAATTGAAGGTACAAAATGAGCTATTGCAAAGGTCTGTAAAATGACTCAGCAGTAGCTTTATTCTTAAGTATTTAATGATAACTTTTACTATATTTATTACCTCTTATATGATTTTTATTAGGCTTTTAATCAATTATAATTTCTGTTTTTCTATCATTAATAAAAAAAATGAAAAATAAATTGACAAATCAGAATTTCTCGTTTTATACTCAAGAAACTCATTTAAACGTTTACGTAAACGTTTAAATGAAGTAAATTGATTATTCGAGGAAATTATGGCCAATATAAAAGACGTTGCAAAAAAAGCTGGTGTATCAATTGCTACCGTCTCTCATGTAATAAATAAAACACGTTTTGTATCAGATGAGACTCAATTAAAAGTTGAAACTGCTATGAAAGAATTAAATTATCAAAGAAATATTATGGGTGTTAATTTAAGACAAAAAAGTTCAAGAACTATCGGTTTAATTGTTCCCTTCATTCCTGAATATGAAGATTCTAATCAATTCTATTTATGGGTAATGTTAGGTGTTGAAAAAGTATTAACACAACATAATTATTCATTATTGACTAGTAATAGTGAAGAAAAAATGATTGGTGAAGAAACTTCAATAAAAAAATTAAAACAGCATCAAGTTGAAGGAATAATTATTGCCGCACCTGATATTGAGAACCAAAGTAAAGTTAAACAAATGAACAGTATTCCATTTGTTTTTATTGATAGAGAACCTCAAGATTTAAAAGAATCCTATGATATTGTTATGTCGGATTCAAAGCAAGCAACATACGATGCAATTACTGAGCAAATAAAAAGGGGCAAAAAGAAATTTGCTATTGTTAATAGTTGGTCCAATAATTTATACAATGTTAAATTAAGATACCAGGGATTTTTACAAGCTCTAGAAGACAATGGAATCGAATTTGATCCTAGCTATGCAGTAGATGAAATTCCAAAAAAAGATATGGGTTATTCACTTGCGAAAGAACTATTTGAAAAACATCCTGATATAGATTCTGTATTAGTAACAATGAATGAAATGGGATTTGGAACCATAAAATATTTAAAGGATGCAGGTATAAGAATTCCTGAAGATGTCAATGTTACTCTATTTGATGATACTCTATGGAATAGAGCGACATCTCCATCTATTACTACAATAGGTCAAAATCCATTTCAAATCGGACAGGTTGCCGCAGAAGCAATGATAAAACGCCTTGAAGATTCTACTTATAAGCCACAAAAACAATTAATTAAAACTCAATTAAATATTAGAGAATCTTGGAATTAAATCCAAGTTCACAATATATATCGGGAATTATTTCCCAAAACAAATAGGAGGAGAAAAAATGAAAAAATCATTTATTCTTTTAGCTTTAGTTTTGATATTTGCAACTAGCAGTATCTTTGCAACCGGGTCTTCTGAAATAGCAGAAGATGGACAAACCGTATTTGGTTTTACTTGTATGGATCAAACAAATCCTTTCCAGGTAACAATGAAAAACTCAGTGGAGGCTGAAGTTAAAGCTCATGGTGATAAACTTATTGCAATTGATGGTATGAATGACCAAATTAAACAAAACAATGCAATTGACGATATGATTACCAATGGTGTTAGTGTTATATTCCTTAACCCAGTAGATAAAGATGGTGTTAGACCTGCTTTAGAAGCTTGTAAAGAGGCTGGAGTAAAAGTAATTGTTATTGATGCAAACGTAACTGATACTAATTTAACTGAAAGTTTTATTTCATCAAACAATGTACAAGCAGGTATACTTTGTGGTGAAGCTATGAAAGCAGCATTCCCTAATGGTGCTAGAATTGCATTAATTGATAACCCTTTAGCTGAATCTGTAGTAAGCAGAATGAGTGGTCTTGAAGAAGCTCTTGCTGGGTCTAATATTAAAATCACAGGACTTGCTCACTATTCTAGCATGAATACAGTTCTTTCAACTTTTGAAGATTTCTTACAAGCTGATCCTGAATTAGATGCATACTGGGGCTTAAATGATGAGTTTGGACTAATTGCACAAGGTGTTGTTGAGAGTGCCGGTAGAACAGGTGATATTAAAGTATTTAGTGTAGATGGTTCTCCGTCTGCAAAAGCTTCAATCAAAGAAGGTGGATTATATGCAACTGCAGCTCAATCTCCAGCAGGTATTGGTAAGAAAGCTGTTGAAGTAGCTTATTCTCTATTAGATGGTAAAAGCGTAGAAAAGAACTATTCAATTGAAACAATCTTAGTAGACCAAAACAATATAGATCAATTTGATACTTCTGCATGGTTATAAAAGGAGATGGTGTTGTGAATGACCCAATTTTATTAAAAATGAATAATATCCATAAGAAATTTCCTGGTGTTTATGCATTAAATGACGTTAGCTTTAGTCTTAGAGCTGGTGAAGTTCATGCATTGTTAGGAGAAAATGGAGCGGGAAAATCAACACTAATAAAGATCCTTGGTGGAATTTATAAAATGAACAGTGGATCAATTGAGGTTAACGGCCTTCATGTAAATATTGATTCTGTTGCTGATGCCAGAACTTCTGGCATCAGTATAATCCATCAGGAACTTGTATTAGTGCCACATTTAAATGTGTATGAAAATATCTTTCTTGGCCGGGAAGCTAAAAAGAAAAATCATTGTCTCGATTGTCGCACAATGAGTAAAGATTGTCAAAGAATATTAGATATGCTTGGTGTGGAATTTTCTTCAACTGATATTGTTGGAGAACTAAATATTGCTCAACAACAGATGGTTGAGATAGCAAAAGCAATCTCCTTTAATTCAAAAATTATTGTTATGGATGAACCAACTTCATCACTTTCAGATAAAGATGTTGAAAGCCTTTTCAAATCTATTGAATCATTAAAGAAACAAGGTATTGGTATTATTTACATATCTCATAGAATGAGTGAGTTACAGGAAATCGCAGACAGAGTTACAGTTATGCGAGATGGAAAATATGTAGATACAAAAGAAGTATCTGTAACAAGTAATGATGAGCTAATTGCATTAATGGTTGGTCGTGATATTGGTAATTACTACGTAAGAAATCATGAAAATGTAAGTGATGATGTGGTTATGGAAGTTAAAAACTTAACTTCTGAAAAAGTAACTGACATTAATTTTAAATTGAAGAAAAGTGAAATTCTAGGTTTTGGTGGGTTAGTCGGTTGTGGACGAACTGAAACAATGCGAGCAATTTTTGGCATTGATAAAATCAGTGATGGACAGATTATTTTAGGAGAAAAAGTGTTTTCTCAAAAACATGATGCAACTCAAATGATTGATGCCGGATGTGCTTTTGTACCTGAAAATAGACGAGATGAGGGTTTATATCCTATTAAATCAGTTGAATTTAATATGACTCTTAAAGTCTTAAATCAATTTATTAAGGGTATATCTTTAGATTCAAATAAAGAGAAAGATATTTTTGAGAAATTTAAAAAGGATTTATCTATTAAAGTTCCATCTAGCAGTACTCCTATAAATTCTCTATCTGGCGGTAACCAACAAAAAGTTATTATAGCTTCTTGGTTAGCCACTCATCCTAAAGTACTTATTCTTGATGAACCAACTCGAGGCATTGATGTTGGATCAAAAAGTGAAATTTATCAAATAATGAATAAATTAACTGAAAATGGTGTTTCAATTATTATGATAAGTTCTGAGTTACCAGAATTAATAAATATGAGTGATAGAGTTGCAGTAATGTGTGATGGAAAAATAACAGCTATGCTTGAAAATGATGATATCACTCAAGAAAATATCATGAAGCACGCGGTAAGATATTAAATAAAAAGGTATAAAATAATGAAAGATAATAAACTTGTTAAAAATTTTTTCGACTATATAAAAACTTTTGTAAAAAGTAATAGTGGAATTTTAATAGCACTTTTAATGATGTGTATAGTAATTAGTGTAGTAAATCCAGTATTTCTAACACAAAGAAATCTCCTAAATGTATTAAGACAAATATCAACAAACTTCTTTTTAGCTACTGGTATGACTTTAGTTATGGTAGCCGGAGGTATTGATTTAACAGTTGGTTCTGTTATAGCTGTTGTTGGGGTTGTGAGTGGTTATCTGTCACAATCAGGTATGCCAATCTTTTTTGTAATTCTACTTTCTTTAGCTTTAGGTGTAGCATTTGGTGCAATTAATGGTGTAATTATTTCAAGAACCACCTTAGCTCCATTTATTGTTACACTTGCAATGATGAGTGTTTTAAGAGGTGCTGCATATATTATAACAGGTGGTACTACTGTTCGAATTGATAACCAAGCTTTTATTAAGTTTGGAACAGGATATTTCTTAGGAATTCCTTTGCCTGTAGTCTATATGTTAATAATACTTGTAGTTTCTTATCTTATTTTGAATAAAACTGCTTTAGGAAGACATATATTTGCTGTTGGTGGTAACCCTATGGCTGCAGTATTCTCTGGTATTAAGACAGGAAGAGTTAAGATGTTTGTTTATCTATTCTCCGGTTTAATGTCAGGTTTATCTGGTATTACATTAGCTGCAAGATCTTATAGTGGTAATCCAATTTTTGGTAATGGTGCTGAAATGGATGCAATTGCTGCTTGTGCACTTGGTGGCGTAAGCTTAGCCGGTGGTGTAGGATCTATTGGTGGAATGGTAATTGGTACCTTAATTATAGGTGTTTTAAATAACGGGTTGAATTTAATGGGTGTTGATAGTTTTTGGCAAACATCATTAAAAGGTCTTATTATCTTAGCAGCTGTGTATGTAGATTATCTAAGAGAAGTTAAAAAAATTTCAAAATAATAATAACTAAAACAATCATATATAAAAGCCTAGAAGTATTATAAGTCAAAACAATTGAATAAATACTTATAGGTTAATGTTAATAAGGACACTAATAATGGCAAATTTTAATATAACTTATTTTTCTCCCTGCTTAAGGTTTAATACAAGCCTGAAGGTTTTTGTTCCAACCCCGAGCGTTGATGAAGTAATGTCGAAACGAACAATAAATTATTTTCATAGGGATGTAAAATATCCAGTTTTATATTTATTGAATGATGTATATTCTGATTCTTCAGATTGGCTCAATTTTACGAATATTATGCGCTATGCTCAAGAAAAACACATTGTAGTTGTGTTGCCAAGTGTAGGAAATAGTTTTTATCAAGATATGTACAAAGGATCAAGATATAAGACTTATTTATCAGAAGAATTACCAAAATTCATTGAAAGATACTTTCCAGTTTCTAAGGAAAAACAAAATACTTTTATTGGTGGCGTTTCTGTAGGTGGATATGGAGCATTAAATATAGCATTAAATAGACCTGAAAAATTTGGCAAAGTATTTTCAATTGCTGGTTTATTAGACCTTGATGATAACTCAATTAATAAAATTTATAAAAATCAAATTGATTTAGAATCTCTATTTGAAAATTTTAAAAATAACAAGCACTACAATAAAAATTTTACAAATCAGATTAATATTTCAGTTAAAGAATTTTTAAATCAAAAGCCAAATATCTTTTTAAGTTGTAAAAAGAATTCTTCTTTATATCAAATGCACTTAGAGTATTTAGATAAATTGAAACAAAATAATTTTGAAACAGTTTTTGAAGAAAATAAAGAAGAATTAGATAATTGGTCATTTTGTGATAAATCAATTGAAAAAGCTCTAAACTGGATTGCCTCTGATGAAGAGCGAATCTTAAAAATAACGGAATAGAATATGGCTAAAATAGAATGTAGTTTTTATTCTTCTGCCTTAAAAAAGAATACAAAAAGTATTATTATTCTTCCATCTTTATCTCCTCAAGAGTTTTTAGATGGGGATGATAATAAATATTTAAAAGAAAATACTAAATTTCAAACATTATATCTCTTACATGGTAGTTATGGAGGTTTTGATGATTGGACTTTAAATACTAATATTTCTACTTATGCAGAAGAAAATTGTTTGGCAGTTGTTATGCCAGATGGTGAGAATAGTGGATATAATAATATTGCAACAGGTGATTACATGAAATATATTTCTGAAGAATTACCTGAATATTTAGAAACAATATTTCCATTATCTACTAAAAGAGAAAATAGATTTATTGCAGGTCTTTCAATGGGAGGTTATGGTGCATCATTTATTGCATTGATGAATCGCAATATATATTCATATTGTGGTGTACTATCTGGTTGTGTAGATTTCTATGGTTTACTAGAAGGCTCTTCGAGTTATTCTAAAATGATGTGTGACAATTATAAAAGACAATTTGAGTCTTATATACAGAGTAATTGTAATTTATATTTTGCTTTAGATAAGAGTAATCAATCATCTATAAATGATACAAAATTCTTTTTCACCAGCGGTGATAATGACCTATTTATTGATGAAATTATGCAATTTGCTGATACTCTAATTGATAAAGGATTTGATGTTCAAAAACAAGTAGCTCCTGGTGCACATAATTGGATTTATTGGAATGAGCATATCAAAGATGTAATAAAATGGTTGCCACTTTACAATAACTGTGTGCTTTCATAAAAATTTAATTAGATACTAAAAATTCCACTAAAACTCTTGTAATATATATTATGTTGCGAGAGTTTATTTTATACTTCTTTCAATACTATATAAACATTTTTAATTTATGTTTAGTACTTATTAATGGTAACTTGATAAATTTAATGTAGCTATTTTAATATAAATTTATGTATTTTAATAAAAAGATTAACACAAATACTTATAGAAAAGTGTATTAATTGCATATATGATTTCCTTGTTTCATTCTTAAAACCATGCTAAAATATAAAAAATAATTTTAATTTATGCATTTTTTTTCTTCTGAAATGGAAAGAATTATTCTTTATGTGAGTTAAAAAAAGGTTGTTAAATGTATTACAATGAAGCGTGTATGAACTATCCCGCTATACTTTTACTAGTGGAACCTAATACCGGTAGAATAGTTTCTGCTAATAAAAAAGCAGAAAGCACATACGGGTATTCTATTGATAAACTATGTTCTATGAATATTACTGATATTAATATTTTAAAACCTGAACAAGTAAAAGCCGAAATTCACAATGCAACATCAGAGTTAAGGAATTATTTTCATTTCCCTCATAAAACAGCTTCAGGAAAAATATTAAATATGGAAGTAGAAAGCTATCCTACAAAAATAGATAATAAAGCTCATCTTTTTTCTGTAATATACCCAAGTAATAAAAGAAATATTTTTGCAAAAGCTAGTCTCCATCTAATTGAGAAATCTAAAGATGCTATAATGGTTCTTGACCCTTCAAATAGAGTAATCAAAATTAATAAGAGTTTTGAAAAATTATTTGGATTAAAAGAATTTGATGTTATTGGAGAATATGGAAATACATTAGTTAGTGATGTTAATTTTCAAAAATATTCATATCTAATCAAAGAACTATCTCATGGAAAATCTGAGAGTATCAATTTTACTAAAGTCGAAGGAAATAAAATTGTAGAGTATACTTTATCAGGTATTCCAACTTTTTATCAAAATAATTATTTTGGATCTGTTCTTTCAGTTTGTAGAAATCATAATAAGGATTTACAGAAAATTAAGAGAAATAAAGATTTTGAAAAAAAACTCATGGAAATGGAGAAATCTAGTTTAGAAAAAAATGATTTTCTTGCAAGAATGTCTCATGATATGAGAACTCCTATGAATGCAATTATAGGTATGGCAAACTTTGGTCTTGATGAAATTAAAGATGAAAAGGCAAGAAAATACTTTGCTCAGATAAGAGATAGCAGTGAATATCTTTTAGCACTAATTAATGATATTCTTGATATGCAGAAATTAGAAAGTGGAGAAATTAAATTAGACGAAGTAATCACAAGTACTCCCCGTATTGCTCAAAAAGTTAAAACTATAATTGATCCTAGAGCAGAACAGAAAGAGATAAATTTAATTTTTGATCTTGAATGTGATGAAATGTATCGGTTCATTAAAGTTGATGAACGCAGAATTGAACAGGTGATAATCAATATACTAAATAATGCTATAAAATATACACCAGCAGGTGGTACTGTGATTTGGCGTGATTATGTTCGTGAAATTCCAGATGGGAGAATAAAAGTTTCTCATGAATTTATAGATACTGGTGTTGGTATGAGTAAAGATTTTCAAGAGAGAATGTTTGATCCATTTACTACAGAACTTAATTCACAATCTAAATCTGAGGGCGGTAGTGGCCTAGGCTTAGCAATTACAAAGAACCTAGTGCAGACTATGGGTGGAACAATTTCTTGTAAATCAGAACTTGGTAAAGGTACATCATTTTTTGTTGATGTTGTATTATCTCCGGCTACAGAGGATGAAATTAATAAATTCTTAAAAACAGCTAGTTGTAATATTGGTATAAATACTCTAAGAGGAAAAAAAATATTAATTTGTGAAGACATTGATATTAATATTGTGATATTAGAAAAACTCCTAGGTGTTTATGATTGTAAATTAGATATTACTAAAAATGGACTAGATGGTGTTAAATTAGCTCGCTCTAATAAATATCATGCAATATTAATGGATATTAGAATGCCTGTTATGAATGGTCTTGAGGCTACAAGAGAAATTAGAAAATTTGATAAGGAAATTCCTATTATTGCACTTTCTGCAAATGCTTATTCAGAAGATATTAAAAAATCAAAAGAGGCTGGTATGAATGCACACTTGGCTAAGCCTATTATAAGAGAAGAACTTTATTCAAATCTCAGTGCTCTCATAGGCAACTAATTAAGTATTGTTTAAAAATACATTATGAGTTACATAATTTGTTTAAAGTAAATTAATTATGAGCGTTTTTTTATTAATTATTTATAAGATTTGTATATATCTTATTCTTAATTAGGAAAGTTCTTTTTTATAATTCTAAATTACAGTTGATTGATTCACATTCTTATAAAATTGGGCTTTAATCTTTATCTGGTCCCTACATAGGTGTCCTTGTAATAGGAACCACTTTAAACTATATATTGATTTATAGTTGTCAAATTCTCAAAATTTTATATATTTTATATATGTATTTTTAAATTCAATAATTTTTATAACTTAGTCTAATTTTTGTTTGCAAAAAAACACTTAAATTGAATGTTTAAAATCTATTCTATATTGTGGTAAATAATAGAAAGTACTTAAAAAATTATTAAATAATACTTAGCAATAGAAATAGAAAAAGAAATATACTATACTGGCATAGGTTTATTATAAAGGCTTGTTAATTAAACATTTTATTGTTTGAATTATTAGTTAAAAATTTCAATAAATAAAGCTTAAGTATAGATTACAAATTGATTGAAAAAGTCAAATGCTTGTAATTAACTCTATATAGCAGGTATAATAAAGTTATAAAAATGATATAAAATAGATGAGGTTAAATTATGTTAGATATATTTACTCTTGGAGAAGAAATACTCACAATAAAATGTAAAAAAGTTACTACTTTTGATTCATCTCTGTCTTTACTTGTTGATGCAATGTTTGAGGCAATGGATGAAGCAGATGGTGTTGGTTTAGCAGCTCCACAAGTTGGAATCGATATGAGACTATTTGTAGTTGATGACCAAAAAGGTACACGACGCGAATTTATAAATCCTGAAATTGTTGAAATGTCTATGGAAAATATTAAAATGGAAGAAGGTTGTTTATCAATTCCTAATGTTTACCATGATATTGAAAGAGCTAAAACTATTACAGTTCAAGCACAGGATATGAATGGTAAAACATTTAAGATTAAAGCTGATGGTCTTTTAGCAAGATCAATTCAACATGAAAATGATCACTTAAATGGTATTGTCTTTATCGACAGACTATCTGAGAGTGAAAGAGCTAAAATGGTAAAAGCTTATATTAAGAAAAATCATCTTAAAAAGGGTTCAGTTCAGTGAGAATCTTATTTGCAGGGACACCAGAGATAGCAGTACCTACTCTTAAAGCTTTGAGTGAAGAATTTGAAATCGGATTAGTATTAACTAATCCGGATGCAAGAAAAGGACGTTCTAAAAAATTAATACCATCTCCTGTAAAAGAGATGGCTTTGTCTTTAGATATACCAGTGCTTCAACCTGAAAGATTGAGAGGACAAGCTTTAATTGATGTGGCATCATACAATTGTGATGTTCTTGTTTGTTTTGCTTATGGAAAAATCTTTGGTCCACGTTTTTTATCTATGTTTGAAAAAGGTGCATATAATATACATCCATCGGCACTACCTATGTTTAGAGGAAGTGCTCCGATTCAATATGCAATTTTAAATGGTCTTGATTCTACTGCTATTACTATTCAAAAGCTTTCTTTAGGAGTGGATGAGGGTGATGTTTGTTCTGTATTTAATTTTGAATTAAATGGTGATGAAACAACCCAATCACTTAGTGAAAAAGTTGCTCAACTAAGTGCTCCTTTAGCTGTAGAAACCTTTAAAAAATTAGAAAATAATTTACTGACTTCACATCCTCAAGAAGGCGAAGCAAGTTATACAGATATGTTAAGTAAGGATGATTCACTTTTAGATTTTAATGAAGATGCAAAAGTAGTTCATAGCAAAATAAGAGCTTTTTATCCTTGGCCAAAAGCCTATACACTATTCAATGGTAAAGTTTTATTTATAACTGGTGTAATGCCTTTAACTCATGAAAAAAGAGATGAAAGCATTAAAATTGGTAGTGTTATTGAAAAAAGAAAGAAACAAGGTTTAGTAATTGCTTGCAGAGATGAATTACTCATTGTAAAAACTCTACAGTTGGCAGGGAAAAAAGAATTGGATTTCTCATCATTTTTTAACGGAAATAGTGATATTTTAAATTCAACATTAGGCGAATAAATACATGAAAAAGAAACTTGCAACATTATTAAGCATTACTATGTTTTTAATTTCTCCACTTTTTGCAACATATCCAAAAGTTGCTGTCGTTTTATCAGGCGGTGGTGCAAAAGGATTTGCAGAAATTGCAGCTGTAGAAGAAATTCAAAAGCTTGGAATTCCAATTGATTTTATCTGTGGAACAAGCATGGGTGCTTTAATTGGTGGTTATTATGCTGCAGGTTATAGTTCTGAAGAAATAAAAAGAATGATTGAGTCCTATGATATGGCGGCAATGTTATTAACTCCACCATATTTAGAAGATGATAAACTTCCTGGTGTTTTTGAAGATGAAATGAATAGCTTCTATACCTTTGGTTTTAGTAGCAAAGGTGTAGGGGATGTTCCAGGTCTTGTAGGAGATCAACTTATACAACAATTCTTTTCAAGAACTCTGATAAAGAATTCTAATGCTATGGATTTTAAAGATCTTAGTATTCCCTACAAAGCTGTAACTACAAATGTTACTAGTAGTGAGAAAGTTATACTCGATTCAGGGCTTCTTCAAGATGCCATGAGAGCTAGTATGTCATTGCCTCTTGTATTCCCTCCTTATATACTTCTTGATGGAACTTATACCATGGATGGTGGATTAAAGGATAACTTTCCAGTTTCTCTTGCAAGAGAATGGGGTGCTGATATCATAATTGCCGTTAATGTATCATCTGATGGGCTAAAAGAGCCTGATGGTTATTCAACCCTTAGTGGTGTTTCTATTCAATTAATCTCTCTTGTAACATTTGCAGATGCTGGTCATTTCTTAGGTGATGATGATTTATTATTAACCCCAAAGGTAAATGATTTTACTATTTTAGAAATGGGAAAATATGATGATATCCTTCAAAGAGGTTATGAGGCTGTTTTTGAAAATAGAGATAAGTTATTAAAAATTCGAGATAAGATATCTCAAACAAGAGATCTTGTACCATATAATACTGTCGGAACTTATTCTCAACTACCAGATCCTGTTGTAAAAGAAGTTAGAATTGTAGATGTAACTCAAAATTCTGAAAGCTATTCACTTGCTACAATATTTGATGAATTTATCGGTAAAACTTTAAATGATGAAGCCTTAGATGAATTAGAATCAGATATCAGTAGATTTAATAAAATTAATAATATAGCAACCACCTCCTATAGTTTCTCTCCATATGATGATAGAAGTGAAAATGATGGAATCCTTTATCTATATATTAGAGATTGGGAGAAATCACCATCAAGGATTTCTATAAGTTTAGATGGTTTCTTTGGTGTATCAAATAATGAAGAAAATTATAGTTGGGCAAATACTCATTTTGATATCGCAGGTATTTTTGCAAATCTTAATGATAGTGATATAGATGCTATTGTAGACTTATCATTTAATGATGCAATTACGGGTGAAGGCGAATTTAATTATAATATTTCCTCAAAGGATGATATTTTAATTGATGGTGTTGCAGGACTTTCACTAACAGTTGGAGGTATATCTCCAGTAAATTCAAACTATTTTAAAAATAGAATAACTTCTACTGGTTTACAAGCAGCCATATCTCTTGGCTCAAAATTTCAATATTCAAATGATTTACTAATTGAAAATAAACTTGTTTATAATCTATCTTATTTATCACCTTCCACACTTCCTCAAACTTTGGTTGATAACTTGAGTTCATCAGCATCATCGCAAATTCCTTATACGGAACCTTTTGTAACACAACTAAAGTTTTTATTTGGTGGAGTTTACAGTAAAAAGGATCCAACATTATTATCAACTGATGGTTTTTTAGTTAATCTTAACGGAATGATTTCAAATGAGAATAATGTAATGGGCTATTCTGGTTCTTTGGAATTAAGATATTCTCTTCCAGTTAGTAAAAGAGATACTCTAAAGTTGAATTTTAATTTCCGTTTTAAAAATTCTAATCCAGAATTGTTAGATTCATATTATGATATTGGCACATACCGTGGAATGGCAGGATATTCAGCCTCTACCTATAGAAGAGCTTATATGTTGATTGATTTCTCATATCAAAAAGAAGTTGGAAGATTTATTGGACCTGTATTTTTACAAAGTGGCATTAAATTTTTAACCTATGATTCATACAATCCATTTGATAACCTTTATGATGAAGATGCTGGCACACTTATGAAATATCCAAGTGAAGATATAAATATATTTAATACCGCAGATGTTGGTATATATGCTGGATTGGGTACTAAATTTGACAAGGCTACTCTTTTGGTAGGTCTTGGTATTACTGCAAGGAATAACTTTGCACTAACAGTAGAGTTCTTTTAATGAATAATAGATGGAATACATATACAAACTATCTAAATGATAGATATGGACACAGTGTTTATCGAATTGGAATAGATGGTGGATTTTCCTGTCCTAATCGAGAGGGAGATAGAAGTGGAGGTTGTAGTTTCTGTGATGGAACAGGAGCTAGTCCTACATACTATCGAACAAAAGAGGGTAAGTGGAAAAGATCTTCAACCTTCCAAAGAAATGTAGCTTTAAAAGGACCAAGAAAAGTTGAACCTTTAGAAATGAGACTTGAATCAATTGGGAGACAAGTAGAACGTGGTATGTCTTTTATAAAGAGACGATATAATGTTGATTTCTTTAGTATATACTTTCAAGCTTGGACAAGTACCTATTCAAGCGTTGATGAATTAAAACAACTCTATGATAAAGCTCTATCACAACATGACTTTGTTGAGTTTATTATATCTACTCGTCCTGATTCTCTTTCTCCTGAAATAATTGATCTTATTGCATCTTATAAAGATAAAGTTCAAGACGTTTGGGTTGAGGTAGGTCTTCAGAGTAGTAATAATGATACACTCGAGAGAATTAATAGAGGCCATAGTGCTGAAGATTATGTAGTAGCAGTTAATGCCTTGCATGAAAGAGGTATAAAGGTTTCAACTCATATAATTACAGGTTTACCAGGAGAAAATAGAGAGGATTTAAATTCTACTATAAATCTTATCAATAGTGTTAAAAGTGAAGGTATTAAAATTCATAATCTTGATATACTTGGTGGAACTCAATTCTTTGATGAGTATATGAGTGGAGAAATAAGTGTCCCTAGTAATGATCGCTCTATAGAGTATTGCATGTTTATCATCAGACGGATTAGACCTGAGATGATAGTACAACGCTTAATCTGTGAGAGTCCTTCTCATAGGCTAGCGGCTCCTAGACATTTTTTTGATAAATCAAAGATTATTAAATTATTAAATGAACAAATGGAAGAGTGTAGTGCTTTTCAGGGGGATTTATATGAATCTAAAGGAATTTAGCTCTAATCAAAGAGCCTTATTGAATAAAATATTAAGTAGTAAATCTAAAATAACTAAGATATTCTCAATCATATCAATTTTATTCATTCTTATAGCCTCTCTTTTACCGCCTAAACATGCAATAGTTGTCAGCAATTTTCCATTAGCTGATAAGGGGGAACACATGAGTGCCTATGCAGTACTGGGTATGTTCTTGTTTTTATCATTTGCTGATTCTCTGATATCAAAAAAACTTTTAGATGATAATGTTAGTGAATTAAAATGGATAAAACTTCCTTTTATTAAAACTCTATCAATTGGAGTTTCTCTAGGAATATTAATAGAAATATTACAAATATTTGTAGGAAGAAGTTTTGAAGTATTTGATATGCTAGCTGATGCAATCGGTCTTTCTATTGGCTGTGCAATTGCTATTTTTATCATGAATTGGATTTTTAATAGCAGTGTAAAAAAAATGAAAGCAAAATAGAATTAATACTTTTAGTAAAAAATACAGCCCCTTATAGAGACTGTATTTTTTTATATGAAAAACAAGAGATTATCTTTCTGTTTTAAAAGTTGCAGGAACAGGATCTGAACCATCCCAAACTATTTGTCTGAAACTTTTTGGATCTGTATTACCTTCAGTGTTAATGAATAAGATGTTACTTGTGTGATCTAACTTTAAGTAATCTTTTAATTCTTCATTTCCAGGAAGAGCTAATAATTGATATAAAGCACCAAGTGTTACAGCACCTGATTCACCACTAATAATCATTGGATCACCCTTTAATGGAGTAGCCATGATTCTCATACCACGAGCTGCTACATAATCAGGAACCTTCATGAATACGTCTGCATTTTCTTTTAGAATTTCCCAAGCAATTGGAGATGTTTCACCACAAGCTAAACCAGCCATGATTGTTGAAAGAGAACCGTCGATATCATGAGTTTTTCCATCATCAAATTTAGCAGTTTCAAATACACAAGCAGCTTTTTCTGGTTCAACAACGATAAACTTTGGAGGGTTAACACCATTACATAGAGCTGAGTAGAAACCAATTACTGCTGCAGCTAAAGCACCAACACCAGCTTGAACGAATACGTGAGTTGGGTATTCAATACCTTGGCTACTGAATTGTTTCTGTGATTCTAGAAGCATTGTTGTATAACCTTGCATGATTCTTGTAGGAACTTCAGTATAACCTTCCCAAGATGTATCACTAATAACTTCCCAACCATTCTTTTCTGCATCAACAACACATTGACGAACAGCGTGGTCATAGTTACCAGGAATAATTTTAACAGTTGCCCCATAAGCTCTAATTGCATCAATTCTAGCTTGGCTTGTTTCACTGTGAACATAAATCATACATTCTTGACCGAGCATTTTTGATGCCCAAGCAATACCACGACCGTGGTTACCATCAGTTGCACTAGCAAATGTGATAGTACCAAGTTTTTCTTTAACTTCGTCACTTGTTAAGTAATCAAAAGAAAGTTGGTCATCAGTTAAGTTTAATTTATCTTGTAAGAATTTAAAAATTGCAAAACTTCCACCCATAACTTTGAAACTGTTAAGTTCCATTCTTTCGCCTTCGTTTTTAACATAAATACCACCAACACCAAGCATAGTTGCAAGGTTAGGAAGAGCTGCTAAACGAGTAATATAATAACCAGGAATTTGGCTATGTAGGTGACGAGCTAATCTAGCTGTTTCGATTGGGAACATTTCTTTAGCTTTTGATAGATCTTTTGAATCATGTTTTTTGATTATCCAGTCAATGTCTGAAGCACTATGAACTTTTTGCATTTTTATTATCTCCTAGTTTATTAAGCTACTATATAATAAATAGCTCAGGTTAAACTTTTAATGTTTATATATATAGATATCTGCTTAGTAGTTCTAAGTCTTAATATCTAATTTCGCCACTACTTTAGCCATTAAGTAAAAATAAAGCAATGGGTAAACCAATATTTTTTCAATTTTTTTAGGATAAACTAAAATTTATTATTATAATACAAGAAATAACTAATAAATCTATATAAAAATTACGTATATACTAATAATGAATATATTAAACTCCGTAAATAGACGGATGTATAGTTAAATATTGTAAATCATTATGTAGAAATAATTTATAAAACCTGCAAATATGCATTAAGTTATGAAAAAATATCTAAAATATGTTCTTATTACCTATTTGTATTATAAGCTAAAAACTTATCAAAATAAATTTATTTTTATCTTATCTCACCCTCACGATTGAATATTTAATATATATAGACAAAGATAAGATAAGGTTTTATGTTATGAAAAATATTAATTAAAAAAAGAGAGAATACCAATATGATGAAATTCCATGGATTAATTAAATCAACTTTCGTTGATTACCCAGATAAACTTGCCGCAACATTTTTTACAGGTGGCTGTAATTTAAGGTGCCCATTTTGTCATAATTCAACACTTGTTCTTGATCCTGAATCTCAACCATATCTAGATGATGAGGCTATTAAAGAATTTCTAGTTAGAAAGACTCGTTACATCGATGGTATTTGTATTACTGGAGGAGAACCACTTCTTCAAGATGGTTTAATTGAATTTTGTAAATACCTTAAATCTCTAGGGTATTTAGTTAAACTTGATACAAATGGCTCTCTTCCTGATAAGTTACAAGAACTATTAGATTTAAATTTATTAGATTATGTAGCTATGGATATAAAAAATGATAAAGATGGTTATGCCGCTGCAGTTGGGTATCCTAGTATTAATATTGAAAATTTTGAAAAATCTGTAGAAATTTTAAAAAATAGTAAAATTGATCATGAATTTAGAACTACAGTTGTAAGAGAATTGCATGATACACAAAGACTTATAAACATTGCAAAGTGGATAGGACGAGACCAAAAATTCTATCTTCAGACTTTTTCTGATAAGGGTGAAAACATTCAAAATGGCTTGCATGGCTATAGCGCAGAAGAAGAAAAAGCTATGCAAAACACATTAAAAAGTTATATAGATTTTGTTAAAGTTCGGGGTATATAAGATATAGCTTTTTAGGTACAAATTCGCACTCTGTTACACAGTCCACTAGCCATAGTGTGTAAATGAAAAAAATACACTCTATATCGCGTAATCGTATTGATTTCCGTAATAAAGCCTGTTATACTTGAAATTAGGGCTTTTAAGAAAGTTTTTTATAAAAGTCCTAAATTTTAAAAATATTTGCTTAAATTCAAAGCAAATCTATTTGGGGGGAATAATTATGTATATGGTTACAAAAAGAAATTGTGATGTTGTAGACTTTGATGTACAGAGAATTGCGCGTGCAATCGAAAAAGCTTTCAAGGCTACCGGAAAAAATTACAATCCAAGCATGATTGATTTCATTGCTTTAAAAGTAACAGCTGATTTTGAAGATAAAGTTGAAAATAACTTAATCTCAGTTGAAAATATCCAAGATTCAGTTGAGCATGTACTAATCCAAGCTGGATATGCGGATGTAGCAAAATCATACATTTTATATCGTAAACAAAGAGAAAAAATTAGATCAATGAAATCTACAATCGTAGATTATAAAGATATTGTTGACAACTATCTAAGATTAAACGACTGGAGAGTTAAAGAAAATTCAACAGTTACTTATAGTGTTGGTGGTCTTATCCTTTCTAACAGTGGTGCAATTACAGCTAACTATTGGTTATCAGAAATTTATGATGAAGAAATCGGTAAAGCACACCGTGATGCAGATTTCCATATTCATGATTTATCTATGTTAACAGGTTATTGTGCTGGTTGGTCTTTAAAACAGTTAATCGAAGAAGGTCTTGGTGGTGTTACTGGTAAAATTACAAGTAAACCTGCAAAGCACTTAAGCTCTTTAGCTAACCAAATGGTTAACTTCCTAGGTATTCTTCAAAACGAATGGGCAGGCGCTCAAGCTTTCTCTTCATTTGATACATATTTAGCTCCTTTTGTTAAAGCTGATAATTTATCATACCTACAAACAAAGCAATGCATTGAATCATTTGTTTATGGTGTTAACACTCCATCTCGTTGGGGAACTCAAGCTCCTTTCTCTAATATTACATTAGACTGGACTGTTCCAAACGATCTTGCAAATGTACCTGCTATCGTTGGTGGTAAACCAATGGACTTTACATATGGTGATTGTAAAAAAGAAATGGATATGATCAATAAAGCATTTATTGAAGTATTTATCGCTGGTGATGCAGATGGAAGAGGCTTCCAATATCCAATTCCAACATATTCAATTACAAAAGATTTTGATTGGAGTGAAACAGAGAATAATAAATTATTATTTGAAATGACTTCAAAATATGGTACACCTTATTTCTCAAACTATGTAAATAGTGATATGGAACCAAGTGATGTTAGATCAATGTGTTGTCGTCTAAGATTAGACTTACGTGAATTAAGAAAGAAGAGTGGTGGTTTCTTTGGTAGTGGTGAATCAACAGGTAGTGTTGGTGTTGTTACACTTAACATGCCTCGCCTAGCTTATCAATCAAAGAATGAAAGTGATTTCTATGAAAGACTTAATCATTTAATGGATGTAGCTGCAAGATCACTTGATATCAAGAGAAAGATTATTACTCGTTTATTAGAAGAAGGCTTATATCCTTATACTAAGAGATACTTAGGTGGATTTAATAACCACTTCTCAACAATTGGTCTTGTTGGATTAAATGAAGCTGCATTAAATGCAAGCTGGATTGGTAAGAATATCTCAACTCCAGAAGGTAAGAATTTCTCAATGGCTGTATTAAACCACATGAGAAATAGACTATCTGATTATCAAGAAAAGTATGGTGATTTATTTAACCTTGAAGCAACTCCTGCTGAAAGTACAGCTTACCGTCTTGCAAAACATGATAAACAACAGTTCCCAAATATTATCACAGCTAGTGAAGGTGATGGCGAGGATGCAACTCCTTACTATACAAATAGTTCACACTTACCTGTTAGCTATACTAATGATGTATTTGAAGCACTAGAGCACCAAGATGATATGCAGACTCTATATACATCTGGTACTGTTTTCCATGCTTTCCTAGGTGAAAAACTTTCAACTTGGAAAGAAACTGCACTTATGGTTAAGAAGATTGCTGATAACTTCAAACTTCCTTACTACACAATAAGTCCAACTTATTCAATTTGTCCTGAACACGGATATATTGCAGGTGAGCATTTCACTTGTCCTGAATGTGGAAAAGAATCTGAAGTTTATAGTAGAATTACTGGTTATTACAGACCTGTTAAAAACTGGAATAAGGGTAAAGAAAGAGAATTTAAAGACAGAAATGTTTATAAATTTGAAACAAGTGTTTTATCTGCTAAAGAAAGAGAAGCTAAAATCTTAAATGAAGGAATGAGTGTAGAAGGCGAGAGTGATAGATTAATGTTATTCACAACTCCTACTTGTCCTAATTGTAAGATTGCTAAAAGAGCTTTAGATGCAGCTAATATGCAATATGAAGTTATTGATGCAACAAAAGAAAAAGATCTTGCTAATAAATTTGGTATATTAACAGCTCCTACTCTAGTAAGTATTAAAGATGGTGAAGCATCTATTTATGTTAATGCTTCAAACATCAAAGGCTTCAGCGAAAAAAGAGCTTAATTTATGATATGTATAGCAAGAAAAGATAATAAATTTTTCTTGCTATATATACAATCATAGTTTATTATATTTATATTACTTACCATGCGGTTAGTAAGTATTTTGAAATAAATACACAAATGGATATGATAATGTGTATAACATTATCAAGTTAGGTCTCCAAATAGTAACAAATTCCATTAAGGAGGGTTTTAAATAGCTCTCCTTTTTTTTTGTCTAAATATTGATACGCTTGCCAACTCTAGGATATGATTAACAATAATTATAAGGAGTGCTCTATGATCGTATGTAAATTTGGTGGAAGCTCAGTAGCTAGCGCAATTCAATTAAAGAAAGTTAAAGACATTGTAAACAAAAATAAAGATCGACAGATTCTTATTGTTTCTGCCCCTGGTAAAAGAAACAAAGAGGATATTAAAGTTACTGATCTTTTATATGCTAGTAGTGAAGCTGCAAAAAATACTGGTAGTTGTAAGGAAGTTTTTGCTAAAGTTAGAGAAAGATATCTTGGCATATTAAATGACCTTAATCTTGATTCAACTGAGATGGTTAAAAGTCTTGATGAAGTTGAAGCAAAAATTGATGGCGGAGAGGGGACAGATTATGCAGCCTCCCGTGGTGAATATCTTAACGCTCGTTTAATTTCTATATACTTCGGGTGGGAATTTGTTGATGCAGAAGAATTGATTGTAATCAATGAAAATGGAACAATCAATGATAAGACTTGGTCTCTATGTAAAGAGAGATTATCAGCTTCAAATTATATAATTCCAGGTTTCTATGGTAAGAGCCTTTCTAATAAAGTTAAAACCTTCTCAAGAGGTGGTTCAGATATTAGTGGAGCAATTATCTCTAAAGCAGTAGGCGCTTCAGTATATGAAAACTGGACTGATGTATCAGGCTGTTACAATGCAGATCCACGTTATATTGATGGAGCATATCCTATCTCTCAAATGACATATAATGAGGTAAGAGAGCTTTCTATTGTTGGAGCTAGTGTTTTCCATCCTGAAGCAATCGTTCCTGTTCATGAAGCAGGTATACCAATTAACATCAAAAATACTAATGCAGATGAAGAGAGTGGTACTATGATTACTCTTAATAGAGATGATAGTAATACTGAAGTTATTGGTGTAAGTGCTGAAACTGGATTTACAAAACTAAGCTTGAATAAACTATTATTATTAGTTGAACCAGGTATTTATAATGTTTTGGTTTCTATTGCAAAGAATAATGGAATAACTCCAATTTTAACTTTTATTAATCCTGATTCAATATGTTGGTTCTTCAAATCAACTGATATTAGTGAAAAATTATTAGGTCAATTAAAGAGTAGATTAATCGATGAATTCAAAATAGAATCTGTTGAAATTGAAAGAGAACTTGCAATCGTTGGTCTAGTTGGTCAAGGAATCAAGAAAAAATCATCAGCAGTAGCAGCAAGTATTTGTGCTCTAAATGAATCAAATATTGCAATTGATTCAATCAACTTTGGATCCTCAGCAATGACTCTTTATATAAGTGTTAAAGAGAGTGAATCAAGAGAAGCTGTTCAAAGCATTTTTAATGCTAACTTTAAATAAGCAAATTAATTAGTTAACAATATTTAAATTCCCATTAGATTTATAGTAATATTTATCTTTTGGGTTTTTTTGTGTCAAAAAAAGTTTAAAAATTGAACAAATAAAATCATATATTTTGTAATAAAAATAGATGTAAAAAATTGGATTTTTGATATTGAACAAAGGTTTTTTAAGAGCAATATTGTTAGTTACGTACTATCTTACTAGAAATTTGGGAATTAATTCCTATAAAATTAAATTTTGAAAATTTTAATTATTTGCCTAACTTCTGTTAAGTATTTATAAATTTTTTTTGATTTATTTTTGTAATTTTTGATATGATTTCTTAACTTTTATTGTATTTTTACTTTTAAGTGTTTATATTAAACCCTATTAAATAAATAAGATATTGAGCTTTTGTAAAATTTGAAATTTTTAATTGCTCAATAAATAAAAAATTGGGGAAAAGTATGAAGAAAATATTACTTAGTTTAGTAATTGTGTCATTAGTATTAAGTACATCAGTATTTGCTAGTGGATCTAAAGAAGAAAGTGAAGTTGCTAATAAATCAAGTTTTAGTGTTGGTGTTGTTACAGATACAGGTGGTGTAGATGACAGATCTTTCAACCAAGGTACATGGGAAGGCGCAAGCAAATATGCTAATGAAGTTGGTGGTGATGCAAAATATTTACAATCAACAGCTGATGCTGATTATGTTCCAAACCTATCAACTTTCGCTGATGAGGGAAAAACTTTAATCGTAGCTCCTGGTTTCTTATTTGATAAAGCTATTGAAGAAGTAGCTAGTAACTATGAAGATCAAAACTTCCTAATTATTGATACAGTTGTATCTGGTCTTGATAATGTTGCAAGTGCTACCTTTGCCGCTAATGAAGGTGGTTTCCTAGCTGGTGTTGTTGCTGCAATGCAAACAGTAGAACAAGGTGGAACTAAAGTTGGTCTAGTTTTAGGTATGGATTTCCCAACAATGCAACTATTTGAAGCTGGTTATGAAGCTGGTATTCATGCAGTTGATCCTAGCTTAGAATTATTAACAGAAATCCCTAATTCATTTATGGATACTCAAAAAGGTCAAACTCTTGCATCAAAATTATATGATCAAGGTGTAAAAGTTATTTTTGCTGTAGCTGGTGCAACAGGTAATGGTTGTATTAAAGAAGCAAAAGACAGAAGATCAAACGGTCAAAATGTTTGGATTATTGGTGTAGATAGAGACCAATATGAAGAAGGTATCTACAATGATACTGATTCTTGTATCCTAACATCTGATTTAAAGAGAGTTGATACTGCAGCTTATGATGTTGCAAAATTAGCTGATGAAGGTAATTTCCCTGGTGGACAAACACTAGTATTTGACCTTGCTAAAGATGGTGTTGGTCTACCTGCACAAAACCCTAACATGAGTGCTGAAATGGTTAGCGCTGTTGCTGATTACACAGCTAAAATCGTTAGTGGTTCTATTGTAGTACCAGAAATTCCATCACGTGTTAAATAAATATAAATAGCTAAAAATTATAAAAAAACGCAAAGGGAGAGGAACTAAACATTCCTCTTCTATTTTTCTAATAATTTGTTTATGGAGGAATAAATATGTTATCAAATAAACAAGAGCTAATAGATACAGCAACAAGTGTATCATTAACTTATCAACAAAAGATAGCTGGATTATCAAATGCAGCTACAAGATTTATAGACCCAAAAGAACTTCTAGGTTATACCGATAAAGATTGGGAATATATTGAAAATGGCATGATATGTGATCTCAATGAAGGATACCTTCTTCACTGTCCTAGATATATTGTTGTTAACTATGATCTACTAATTCAAAAAGGTTGTAAGTTTTTAGATATTAAACCACCAACCAATCTTGATGAATTATTTGATAGCTTGTTGATAATGTATGCTCACGTTCCATCCATAACAACTTTCCCAGTATATATTGGTAACCTTGATTCTCTAATCGATCCTTTCCTTGAGGGCGTAGATGATGATGAGGCCTATACTAAAATAAAAAGATTCTTAAATCATATTGATAAAGTATTTACTGATGCTTTCTGTCATGGTGATATCGGTCCTAAAGCAACTCGTGCAGGATATTTAATCCTTAAAGCAGTTGTTGAACTTGAAAATCCAGTTCCAAATATGACTGTTCACTATGATGAAGATATTACAGATGAAAAATTTGCACTAGCTTGTGTAGATTCTTGTCTAAGAGTAAGTAAACCATCTTTTTCTAACTATAAGTATTATACAAAAGATGTTGGACCTCATGCACTTGTTAGTTGTTATAATGCTCTACCTCTTAGCGGTGGTGCTTATTGTCTTCTTCGTTACCGTTTGGGAACAATAGCAAAGGCAGCTAAAAATACAGATGATATGATTAATAACTTACTAGTTGAAGCTGGTAAATCAATGAACCATATGATGGATGCAAGAGTAAAATATCTTGTTGAAAAATCTAATTTCTTTGAAAGTAACTTCTTATCTCAAGAAGGATTTATTAAGAAAGAAGAATTCTCTTCAATGGTTGCCATTGTAGGACTAGCTGAAGCTGTTAATTTCCTTCTAGAAAAAGAGGGTATTAATGAAACTTTTGGTACTTCTAAAAGAGGTGATGAGATTGCTACAGCTATCTTAGACAAAGTTGAAGAAATTAATAATAATCATGAAGCTCCTTACATGGAAAGAAGTAATAATCGCTACATGCTACATGCTCAAGTTGGTGCTCAATTAATGGAAGAAGATAAAGATAATACTCCAGCTCATAGAATTATAGTTGGACAAGAACCTATTCTACCTATCCACTTAAATCAAGCAGCTCAATTCCATAAATATTTCCCAGCAGGTGTTGGTGATTTATTTGCATTTGATCAGACTTACCTAGATCATCCTGAAGCAATTTTGGATATTATCAAAGGTTCATTTAATCAAGGCATGAGATATATTACAACTTATATGCAAAATTCAGATTTGATTCGTGTTACAGGATATCTTGTAAAGAAATCAGAAGTTGAAAAAACCAACAAGAATCAAGCTGTATTGAGAAATACTGCATGGTTTGGTAAAGGTTCAGAGGAAAATAATAGTGTTTTTGAAAGAAGACTTAGAAAATAGGATTCCTTTAAATAGAATTTTACCATTTGCAAATGTCGACGGACTTGGTAATCGTACATCTATATTCGTACAAGGATGTGATATCAGATGTATATATTGCCATAATCCGGAGACACAGGATGTAAAATACAAAGTAAGGGATGTAAGTGTAGAAGATTTAGTTAAAGAAATAGAACCTTATATTCCTTATGTAAGAGGAGTAACTGTAAGTGGTGGAGAGCCAACTCTCTACTACAAAGAGTTAACTTCTCTTTTTAAAGAACTTCATAAGAGGAACCTAACCTGTTATGTAGATAGTAATGGTTATTTTGACAGAGAAAGAATTAAATCTTTAATCGAAGTTAGTGATAAGTTCCTTTTTGATGTAAAAACTGTATCAAAGAGTAAAGAAGTAATTGGTGTCGAGAAAACTGGAAATCTAGAAAATTTAAAATACTTATTAGAATTGGGTAAGGTAGAAGAAGTTAGACATGTAGCACTATCAAATATTGGAGATAGTGAAGACGTTATAAAAGAAGTGTCTAAAATCTTAGTAAATTACCCTGATGTTTTGTTTAGGATAATTAAAGTTCACTCTAGAGGAAGTAAAAATGCAAAGCTAATTGATGATATGGTTCCATCAAATAAATTTATGGGAAAATTAGGTAAATTAGCTAGCGATCTAGGCGTTGAACGAGTGAGAGTACATTTGTAGGAGTAATTATGACTAATGTTGTAGAGATGAAAGATATTACGAAAAGATTTCCAGGTATTATTGCAAACTCCCATGTTAACTTCACCTTAAGAGAAGGAGAAATCCACGCTCTATTAGGTGAAAATGGTGCCGGTAAGTCTACCTTGATGAGCGTTCTTTTTGGACTTTATCAAGCAGAAGAGGGTGAAATTTTTGTTCATGGCAAAAAAGTAGATATTAAAAACCCTAACGTAGCAAATAAATTAGGAATTGGTATGGTTCACCAACACTTTAAGTTGGTACATAATCTATCCATCACAGAGAACATCGTTTTAGGTGTTGAACCTAAAAATAGATGGGGACAAGTTGACCTTAAAAAAGCTAGAGCTCAGGTTGTTGAGATTAGTGAGAGATATGGTTTATTTGTTAATCCTGATGAATTAATTGAAAATATTACTGTTGGTATGCAACAGAGAGTTGAAATTTTAAAGACTCTATATAGAAATGCAAATATTCTTATATTTGATGAACCAACTGCAGTTTTAACACCTCAAGAAATCGAAGAATTAATTAAAATCTTAAGAAATCTTGTTGATGAAGGCAAATCTATAATTCTAATCACACACAAATTAAAAGAAATTAAAGAAATTGCTGATCGTTGTACTGTTCTTCGACGTGGTAAATTTATTTCTACAGTTGATGTTAGTACTACCTCAACAGATGAACTCGCAGAAATGATGGTTGGTCGTAAGGTTAATCTTGAAATCAATAAGAAAGATATTAAAGAACATAAAACTGTTATGAAAATTAGAAATCTTTGTGTAAAAGATTCTAAAGGTTTAGATGCAGTAAAAAATCTTAGTCTTGATGTTAGAACTGGTGAAATTCTATGTGTAGCTGGTATTGATGGTAATGGACAGAGTGAATTAATTCAGGGAATTACTGGCCTTAGTGATTGTAGTAGTGGAACAATAGAGTTTTTAGGAAAAGAAATTCAAGATACCAAAATTAGAGATCGCTCTCAAATGGGAATAGGTCATATTCCTGAAGACAGACAAAAATATGGTCTTGTAATGGATTTTGATATCAAAGAAAATATGGTTCTTCAATCATATTTCAAAGAACCTTTTTCTAAAAATCACAAACTAAATAAAGAAGAAATAAAAAAATTCAGTGATCGTCTAGTTGAAGAATATGATGTTCGTTGTAGTTTAGGTAGTGATACAATTTCTAGAAGTTTAAGTGGTGGTAACCAACAAAAAGCAATTATTGCAAGAGAAGTTGATAGATCTCCTGCTCTATTACTAGCGGCTCAGCCTACTAGAGGTCTTGATGTTGGAGCTATTGAGTTTATTCATAAAAGCCTCGTAACTGAAAGAGATAATGGTAAAGCTGTTCTATTATTCTCTCTAGAACTTGATGAAGTATTAAGTTTGTCCGATAGAATTGCAATCATCTATGAGGGCGAAATTGTTGGTATCGTTGATGCTGATAAAACAAGTGAAAATGAACTTGGTCTATTAATGAGTGGTGCTAAGAAAGGAGATTTACCAACCTATGAATAATTTTCAGAGATATATTGTTAATGAAGAAAAACAAAAAGTATTAATTCCTGTAATTTCAATCATACTTGGTTTTTTAGTTGGTATTATTATCATGGTACTATCGAATCTAAATGCGGGTTATTTATTTACTGCTTTACTTCGTGGTGTATTCGGTATTAATACAAAGTTTATTGGAACCTCTAGAGCTGTTTTTAATGCAAGATATATTGGTGAATATCTAGTATCTTCAATGCCTTTAATACTTACAGGGTTATCTGTAGCTTTTGCATATAGATGTGGATTATTTAACATTGGTGCAGAAGGCCAGGTTATGATGGGTTCACTATTTTGTACAATCGTAGCACTATCATTCCCAACATTACCAAAAGCAATTCTTTTACCTATGGTAATTATTGCTGGTGCTTTGGGTGGTACTTTATGGGGATTTATCCCAGGCTTTTTTAAAGCAAAATATAATGTTCATGAAGTAGTTGTAACAATTATGTTGAACTATGTGGCTATGTTTGCACTAAATTTGGGCGTAAAATCACTTCCTGGTTCTTCTCTTGTTAGGACTGTTGATTTCCCAGATGCTGCTATTTTAGGAAGTCCTTTCTTAAAAGAATTAACACATAACTCAAGATTACACTGGGGATTCATTATTGTAATTATTGCTGTTTATGCATTCCATTATATTATGAACAAAACAACTTTTGGTTATGAATTAAGAGCTGTTGGTTTTAACTCTGATGCTGCAAAATATGCAGGTATTAATGTAAATCGTAACGCAATACTTGCTATGACTTTATCTGGTACTTTTGCAGGTCTTGCCGGGTGTCTTATAACCTGTGGTACTTTCAACTATGGAAGAGTTATTCCTGCTTTTGAAAACTATGGTTTTAATGGTATCGTTGCAGCTTTGATTGGTGGTAATACTGCAATTGGATCTGTTTTTGGTGGACTACTATTTGGTGCATTACAAGCAATTCAACCAATCATGCAAGCAAACGGAATTCCTCGTGATATTGCAATCATTATAACAAGCTCAATTATTATATTTGTTGCAATGAAAAACGGAATAAGATCTGTATTAAACAAGATCGGAAAGAAGGAGGCATAGAGTATGGATACTATTTTCGGAATGCTAACACTTACATTAATCTATTCTACTCCTATTCTCGTAACAGCCCTTGGTGGTATGTTTTGTGAGAAATCAGGGGTTGTTAATATCGGACTTGAAGGCTTAATGGCTTTTGGTGCCTTTGCAGCTGCTACTACAATGTATTTTGTAGAAGGTAATGGTGCAATTGGTCCTTATGAAGCACTATTAATTGGTACAATTGTTGGTGGTGTAGTATCTTTATTACATGCTTACATGAGTATTAGTTTAAAAGCAGACCAAGTTATTAGTGGTACAGCTATTAACATGTTTGCAGTTGGTGTAACAATTTATCTATCACAGATTATATTTGGACAGCAGAGAACACTTGCTTTTAGTCATAGTTTTACTAAAACAACATATCCTCTCTTATCAAAGATTCCAGTTATTGGACCAATATTCTTTCAAGAGATTTATCCAACTGTTTATATAGCTTTATTGCTTGTATTAATTTCTTGGTATGTTTTATATAAAACTTCTTTTGGACTAAGACTAAGAGCTTCTGGGGAAAATCCTCATGCAGTTGATAGTGTTGGTGCAAATGTAATTAAAATCAGATACATAGCTGTTTTTATTAGTGGTCTTCTAGGTGGTCTTGGTGGATCAATGATGATTTTAACACAAGATATTCAGTATACTGCTGTAAGTATTCATGGTACAGGTTTCATAGCCTTAGCTGCAGTTATATTTGGTAGATGGAAACCAGTTCCAATTTTAGGAGCCTCTCTATTCTTTGGTTTCTCTCAAATACTAAAGATATATTCCTCATCATTTGGAATATTTGCAGCCCTTCCTTTAGAACTATTTGATAGTTTCCCTTATATCTTAACTGTTATTGCTCTAGTAGTATTCAGTGGTAAAGGTGTAGGTCCTAGAGCTTCAGGTGAAG
Organism: Sphaerochaetaceae bacterium; assembly: GCA_963678765.2. Lineage (GTDB taxonomy): Bacteria > Spirochaetota > Spirochaetia > Sphaerochaetales > Sphaerochaetaceae > Pleomorphochaeta. The sequence continues at coordinate 281,363 of CAXXVM010000008.1, forward strand.
CATATGATAAAGGACAAAGATAAGAGTCACTCTTTTATTTAATTATATAATGCCGGTCATATTTGGCCGGTTTTTTCATCTCAAAAAAATGAATTAAAAAATGGAGATAAAAAAAGAGCTATCATAAATGACAGCCCTTTCAACTTTTAAGTAGAATTAAAGAATAGCTAATTCTGTTTCAAAATCAAAGAATCTAGCATGATCTAAATCTGGGATTAAAGAAATCTTGTTATTAGGTTTTACTGTAAATTCAGGAGCAATTTTACCTACTACCTGAGCTTTAGAAGTAGAAACATAAACGTGTGTTTCACTACCTAAAGGTTCTACAACAGTTACAACACCTGTGATTGTGAAATCAGGGATGTTCTTTTCAGCATATTGTACGTCTTCTGGACGAATACCGAATGTAACAGGTTTTCCTACATAGCTCTTTAATGATTTAGCTTGCTTTTCGTTAACTTTTAGACGGAAAGAACCTTCATTAACAAAAATGTCAGAACCTTCTGCTTCAACTTTAACTTCTAAGAAGTTCATTGGTGGTGAACCGATGAATCCAGCAACAAACTTGTTAACAGGTTCGTTGTACAATTCTAGAGGTTTACCAATCTGCTGTATAATACCAGATTTCATTACAACAATTTTGTCAGCCATAGTTAAAGCTTCAACTTGGTCATGGGTAACATAAATCATAGTAGCTTGAAGTCTGTTATGTAAACCAGAAATTTCAGCTCTCATTTGAACACGAAGTTTAGCATCTAAGTTTGATAAAGGTTCATCAAATAAGAATACTTTAGGCTGACGAACGATAGCACGACCAACAGCAACACGCTGTCTTTGACCACCTGAAAGAGCCTTTGGTTTTCTTTCTAGAAGTTCTTCGATATCAAGAATTTTTGCAGCTTCGCGAACTCTCTGATCAATATCTTCTTTTGGGAATTTACGAATTTTTAGACCGAAAGCCATGTTATCATAAACACTCATGTGAGGGTATAAAGCGTAGTTTTGGAATACCATTGCGATATCTCTATCTTTTGGTGGTACGTCATTAACTCTTTTACCGTCGATTAAAAGGTCACCAGAGGAAATATCTTCCAAACCAGCTACCATTCTTAATGTGGTAGATTTACCACAACCTGAAGGTCCTACTAGGACACAGAACTCTTTGTCTTCGATATCAATGTTTACTGAATCAACAGCTTTAACATTACCATCGTAAATTTTACAAATGTTCTTTAGATTTACAGTTGCCATATATAGCTCCTATATTTATTTTATTTGTCATCAGTTTATGGGCAATATCCATATTTGTCAAACTTTTTCTTCCTAAAAATGGAACTTTATCATAAATCTCGTCAATTTAATAAATTGGGTTAATATATGTTTAGATTCAAATTTGTATTAAATAACTATTAAGTGAGATTAATTCTTTTTTTTAAGGTGTACTTAGATTTAATTTTCAATTATTTTTGATTTGGAATTTTACACCTAAATAATAAGTATTTTTTTGTATTCTTATAAATAAAAATTCCCTTTTTTCAAAATTACGTTGTAATATAAAACATCAAATGATAAAATTGCAAAATAATATAAAAAAGGTAGATAAAATGTTAAACGAGAGACAAATAAAATTACTACACGATTTCTTTAGTGGAATCGGAAACAGATATGGAGCACTATCTCTTGATGATATTGATATAGATAACATTGATAGTTCTCTCAAAGACAATAGTCGTGAAGAAATTGAGATGGCAATTTCTCAAATGCAGGATAGACGTTTTGTAATTAACAACAATATTGTTTTTACAACACAAAAACCTCAAACTGAATTACTTAGCGTTTTTGATTCTTATGTTGAATTTGAAAAACCATCAGACATTACATATAGTGATGTTAAAGATTACATAGATATAGAAAATTTAATTGAAACACAGAGTTTTAAGAATCTAAAAGAATATTGTATTGAAAAGAGTCCTTTAGAAGATAAAATGGAAAGAGCCTATAGATTTAACTGGACTTTCTATTTTTCAGCAAATGGTATTAGTGTAGCTCATTTTGATCAACTAAGTCCTTTTGTATCTAAATACTTTGAAATTGAAGATAATAGAGATTTAAAGGCACTATGTTTTGATGCTCTAAAAAACCAAGTATCTTGGATGTGTGCTGGTAGAAAAGGTTCTGAAACAAAAGCTTCTTCATGGATTAATGAGGCAGCAAAAAAAGCAGAGCTTGAATTAATCGATGTTTATAGTATTCATAATTTCTGTCAGGCAGTAGCTAATTATTATGGCTATATACTAATTAAAGATGCTTATAGAATCTTTAAAAGTATTACTAATAATCATGAAGGAATTAGCAAAGAACAATTTATAACTGTATGTGATGTTGCCTCTGATACATTCCCAATCTATCAAATTGATGGTGCAATAGCATCAGTATTCTTGATGGAAGAAAGGTCTCTTAAGTATTGGTCAGATAAAACTAAGCAAAGCTTTATTGCAGAAGATCCATCTAGAACAGAGGCTGATACACTTTTCTTAAGTATTCTTCTATTAATTCAAGAACAAGGTAATAGACAACTTAATGTTCCATCTCTATCTACTCTTCAACAATATATGAATGTAGCTTTTGTTGCACCAACTTTAGCCTACAATAAATTAATTGAATTGCTAGCTAAAGATAATGATGAATTTAATTTAGCATTATTTAATAAAGACTTTAATTTCTTCTCAAATATGGTTTGTGAAAATATGGCTTTACTCAGAGCTGATACTCTTGAAGTTCTAGGAATTAATAAACTAGATGAAGCTGAAAAAATGCAAGCTCTTAAATATCTTGAGATAGCTATGAAAGAAGTTCCTTGTTGGGCACTTCGTGGTTTAGCTCAGAAAGATGTTAAGAAAAAGAATAAAAAGTAAAAATAAAAAAGTGTAATACTTGGATAGAAATTGAAATTGTATTACTATAAGTACACGTGTACATTTGAATGTTTATTGTTTATCCATATCAACAATATTTTTATCTTTTCAATGAGAGACTATTAACATTGGCTTTGAAAAAGGTAACAATAAACTAAATTGAATGATCTTATAGATAAATACCAGGGAGGCAGCTGAGGAATTTACTCAGTTAGATGAATTTATGAAAATTTTGTTAACAGGTGGAGCAGGTTATATTGCATCACACACATGTATTGAATTAGTTAAAGCAGGTCACAGTCCAATTATTGTAGATAATTTTTACAATAGTCAGAAAGAGGCTATTTCTAGAGTAGAGGAACTATGTGGACAAAGTATTCCTTTTTATGAAATTGATGTTTGTGATAAAGAAGCAATGCGCATCATTTTCAAAGAACATAAAATTGATGCAATAATCCATTTTGCTGGGTATAAAGCAGTTGGTGAATCAGTTGCAAAGCCTCTTTCTTATTATAAGAATAATATTGATTCAACAATCTCAGTTTGTGAATTAATGGTTGAATATGGTATTCATAAGATTGTATTTAGTAGTTCTGCTACAGTTTATGGTCTTGCTGAAAAAGTACCTCTAAAAGAAGATATGCCAACAGGTGGATGTACAAATCCTTATGGTTGGACAAAGTATATGATTGAACAAATTCTAACTGATTTTGCTTATGCAAATAAAGATATGAATGTTGTATTACTAAGATACTTTAATCCAGTTGGTGCTCATGAATCTGGTAGAATTGGTGAAGATCCAGTTGGTATTCCAAATAACCTTATGCCTTATATCTGCCAAGTTGCAGTTGGTAAATTAGAAAAATTATCAGTATTTGGTAATGACTATCCAACTCCTGATGGAACAGGTGTTAGAGATTATATTCACGTTGTAGATTTGGCATCAGGCCACGTTGCAGCTTGTGAATTTGATTGTAAAGGTGTAGAGGTAATAAACCTTGGAACAGGTGTAGGTTATAGTGTATTAGATATGGTTAAGGCTTTTGAAGAAGCTAATGATATCAAGATTAATTACTCTATTGCTCCTCGTCGTCCTGGTGATATTGCAACATGTTACAGTGATGCTACAAAAGCAAAAGAATTACTACACTGGGAAGCTAAACATACTCTTGTAGATATGTGTAAGGATTCTTGGAATTGGCAAAAAAATAATCCAAAAGGATATAATAAATAATATTAATATTATTTTATAAGTGAGACTCTGGTATTTAACTATACTAGGGTCTTTTTTCTGGTTTTAAGCCCTGTAATTACAGGGCTCTTATTATATGTCTAACATAAATATTACATATTTGTATTATCAGTTTGACCCTATAGTACAAACTGGTATAAATTTTATAATTATATATTCAATAAGTAATTATGCTAGAAAAACATATGAATTATTATTCATAAATCACTATAAAAAAGCATTAATTTATTCCAAAATTAAATAAATTACATTTTTAATAGGTTAAATTAATAATATATGCTAATATTTCAACTCAAAATTATGTTAATTAAATTTAAGTGAGAAATTATGGGAAAAATTAGAAAATTGTTAGCTGGATTTGATAAATTAATCTTTATCATTCCAGTAATAATAGGGGTTGTCGGACTAACTTATTTTTGTATGACTTTCAAGAGTTATTTTCAATGGGAAAATACTTTAATTGAATATAGAAATTCAGTTGAAAAAGAAAAGACATCATATTCAAAAGAAATATTAGTATTAAAAGACAGAGTTGAAGAACTTGATAATGAAATTGCAATCAGAAATAGTCATCTAAAATCTACTGATGAAAAAGAAGCTTCACTAAAAGAAGTAGAGGAAAAACTTTTAAAATCTACTCAACAACTTGAAGATTTAATTTCTCAATTAGGCGAAAAGAGGATTTCCTTAGCATCTCTTAATCAAGAATATGAAATAGCTAGTGATAATTTAGATGATTTAAAAGATGATATTAATGACTCTAGTGATACTCTAGAATCCCTTACTTCAAAAATTACAACATTAACTAATCAAGTAGATAGATTAGAGAAAAGTAATACAACACTAGAGATTAAATCAGATTCTCTAAATAACACTATTGCAGAACAGATCTTAGAAAATGATGATTTAAATAGTTCTCTAGAATATTTAGAAGAAGAGGTTGCATCTCTAACTGAACAAAAAAATGAATTAACAATTGATGTTAATAATCTCACTACTAATAAATCACAACTATCTCAGGATATCGATGATTTAGATGATGAAATCATTGACTTAAAAAAAGATATTAGTGATTTAAATAAAGAAGAAAAATCTTTAAATCTTAGTATTGATAGCTTAAATTCTAATATCATTAAGTTAAAATCTATAAATTCAAATTTAGAAAATACTAGTGCTGAATTGTCCACAATTATAGCTAATTATAAAGAAAGTAAGGATGATTTAGATACAGAGATTCAAAAGCTACTTGAGCAAAAACAAACTGTATCAAATACAATTGCAACATTAAATGCACAAAAAAGTCAAAAGAGTGAAACAATTGAAGACTTAGAAAAGCAAAAAATTGAATTAGAGTCCTCACTTTCTTCTAAGAAATTAGAGATAGCAAAACTTGATAATGATTTAATTAGTAAAAAAATTCTACTAACTTCCTATGAAGATCAATTAGAAGATTCACAAGATCTACAAAAGCAAATTAATACTTATTATCAACAAATAGGTACATTAACAAATCAAATCAATCAGTTAAAAAATAGCTTAGATGCTAATGAGGAGAGTAAATCATGACATCAACCATAATGTTTGTAATTGTAATTATTAGTTTTGCCTTAATGATAGTATTAAGTATAATTTCTATATATTTATATAGAGAAGCAAAACAAAATTCCCCACTATTAGAATCACGTAATCAACTATTAGAATCTATAGAAAAACTCAAGAAAGATATTGAAGTTGGTAATGGAACTTTAGATCGTTTACGAGAAGAAATAGAATCAAAATCTAGTGAAGCAATTGAAGGCAATAGAATTATTGAAAAAGCTGAAGCTCTAAAAAAATGGATGGAAGAAAACGGTAGTTCAGAAGCCTCCCTTAGACATAAAATTGAAATTGCAAAAGCAGATTATGAAACTATATCTAAAAAACTTGCAGATAAAGAGGCAGAGCGAGATAAATTATTAGAACAGTTGAAAGAAATTAAGGAAGCTTGTGATGCTTCTGATCTGAAAAGAAATCAAAATGAAAGAATTTCAAAAGACCTAGTTGATGATATTTCATCTAAAAAAATGAAAATACGTGAATTAGAAAACCAGCTTGATGTTATTTTAAAGAAAACTACAGAGGCTAGTAAAACTTTAAATGATTTAGAATCTAAGATACGTGAAAAACAGGCTGAATTAGATAGAGTTGAGAATAAAATAAAAGATAAAGATGAACTTCTATCAACAGTTAAAAATCTTGAGAATACATATAATGATTTGCAAACAAATATTTCTAAAAGTAGAGAAGATATAGCAATTATTAAGGGCGTAGAAGAATCAAATAATGATATTTGGACAGATTTAGATAGACCTTTGATTGAACCTAATATTAATATTAATGCAAATAAGGAGCCTGAAAGAAAATCCTTAGATAAATTTACTTCGTTATTAAATGACAATAATATTAAATTCAATGATAGAACTATCAAAGCTTTCCATACAGGATTAAAATCAGAAGATAGCTCTCCTCTTGTAGTCTTATCAGGTATTTCAGGAACTGGTAAGAGTTTATTACCTAAACTCTATTCAAACTTTATGGGAATGAACTTTACAGCTATGGCTGTACAACCTAGATGGGATAGTCCCCAAGATATGCTTGGTTTCTATAACTATATGCAAAAGCGATATAAAGCTACTGAACTTGCAAGACTTTTATGGCAGTTTGATATTTATAATAATAAAGACTGTGCTTATAAGGGTGATAATAACTCTAAACTACCAATGAACTTAGTTCTATTAGATGAAATGAACTTAGCTAGAGTTGAATATTATTTCAGTGATATGCTAAGTAAATTAGAGCTTAGAAGAACAGTTAATCCAGAATCTAGTTTACAAAGAAAAGCAGCAGAAATTGAAATTGAATGTGGTGCTTTAGATAATAATAAGAAGGCTCGTAAATTATTTGTAAATAACAATACATTATTTGTTGGAACGATGAATGAGGATGAAACTACTCAAGTATTATCTGATAAGGTAATTGATAGAGCAAACGTTATTAGATTTGGTAAGCCAGAAAAGTTACAAGCTAAAGCAAATACAATTGCATTTAGTGAAGCATGTGAAAATAGATTCTTAAGTTTAGAGGATTGGAATAATCATTGGTGTGAAACAAAATCTATATTTGCAAATAAGGATGAAAAACTTAACTCTACAATCGAAGCTATTAATACTGAATTAGAAAAGGTTGGAAGACCTTTTGGACACAGAGTTTGGAATTCAATTGAAAATTATATACGTTTATATCCTGGAATTGATGATAATCCAAGAGCCTATAATGAGGCTCTCTCAGATCAAATAGAAATGAAAATCTTACCTAAATTAAATGGTTTAGAAAAAGATTCAACTGAAGCTGAAGGAGCAATCAATAAGATTGGTAATATAATTGATTCATTGAACGATGAAGAACTCAAAAATGCTTATGATAAGGCTAAAGAAGATACTTCAAATGTATTCTTCCAATGGCGTGGAGTTGTAAGATAAATATGGATAGATTAATTGATTTTGAGATAAATATGGATGAAAATTCTGTTTTTGAATTAGATTCATTTAATGATATTAGATATTTAAAAAAATATCTAACACAGAGTGATAATAAAACAAAAGCAATTCCATATTTTGATCAAATGATTAAAGTGGTAGATAGTTTTTTTGAAATTAGAGCTGAAGCTGAGGCCTTAGATAAGGAAAATAATCATTCTAAAGCTCGACGAAAGGAAAAAGAACTACCAATATATTGGGATACAATTAATTCTCTAATTAATCCCAATATAACTAAAGATAGATTAGAACCACCTATTAGATTGATTAATATTATAGCAAAAGAAAAATTTGGAACTATTGAAATTTTATCTAATCAAATGCGTAAGATATTGCAAAGAAAAAGGGAAATGGTTCCGATAAATAGAGTACAACAAATGGACTCTGCTTGTTTGAGATGGCTTACTGTTCAACCAGGTTATACAACCGAGCAGAAAGCTGGGAATAAGCAAAGAGTTATGTCCGTTATTAGAGTTGAAACCTATAATACTTTAGAAAACAGAGTCTTCAAGGATTTTCTGCGTCTTTGTCTTAGTGAGTGTCGCCGTTATTTGGAAGAATATGGTGAGACTTTTAAAAATAGTCAAAGAATCATTGAAGTTAAAAGGTTACAAAGTCTAGCTATAATTACTTTATCAAAGCGTGAGATGGATAATATTAGTAGGCTCGTAGCGACTCCAAAACCAAACTATGTACTGCAAAATAATCCAAATTATAAGACAATATGGGACTTGTATAAGAAATTGCAGAGAAAAACAAAGTTAATGGAGTTGATATGGCCAAATAGGCAATTCCTTTTTATTAAATTTTCAGTAATTTCAATATTAAATTATTTTAGAACTTTCAATTCACATATTTGGGAAAATTATAATTTTCAGGATCCTTGGATACATCTACAACCACAGGATAAAGGGTTTTTAGTAAGTAATTATTTAGAACAGGATAAATTAATTCTCTCTCAAGCAGATAATTTATTTATATCACTGTCGTCAATTAAAGATGGTTCTAAGTTAAGAATAACTATTCAAGAAAATAGTAGCATTGTTAAAGTATTTGAAATAGTATTTTTCTATATTCCTCATGTTAAAGAAATTCAGAATTACATTAGATTGGATATTGGGGATTCACCATTTCCCTCATCTTATAAAAGAACTATTGCAATTGTTTATAATGAAAAAAAAGATGTTCTATTAGAAACTCAAGTACTAAAAACGAATTTGGAAATTATTCAAATAACTTGTAAGGATGATATATATTTGAAAATTAGAAATAGTTTTAATAACATATTTAGTGACTATATTGAGGTAGAAAATGTTTAGAGTAGGCGTTTATGATATTTTTGGTAAGTCAAAGTATAATTATTTTGAAGAAATAAATAAAACCGAAATGGTTGAAAAACGGACAATTAGATTAAGAGAAGTTCTTGTAAATAAAACAGTTGTAAAGAATGCAAAACCCTATCTAATTGACTTTAAAAATCCAAATCGTCAAGACTTTAAGTGGAGTAAATATAAATCAATACAAGCCTCTAATAGAGTAGGAATTGTCCAAAATGATATAGTTTTTTTCCATGAGCTTTTAGAAAAGCTAATAAAATATGAAAAACAGTATTCCTCTCGAATAGGCTTCACTAATGAATATATAGGGCAAAATCTTGAGAATTATTTTAGTTATCAGAAGTGTATTATAAAAGAAAAAACTAAAATTACTGAGGATGAGATTATTATTCCTGTTGTTGATAATTTATCAGTCGATTCTCAAGAATTATTATTAAATAAATTTGGAAACAGAAATTCTACAACTCTTTTATGGAGATCTGTTGCTGCCTGTATTGGGGATGAAGAATATATTAATAGTTTAGATTTAAAAGATGGCGATGATATTTTAGTTGTTGATACCTACAAGAATAAAATACTATTTTCTAAAATTACTTTAAAGGAATTTGAGGGTAGATTAATTCCAAGTCACAAAAGTTTTTATGATTCCTTTGGTTCTATTAATAAAGAATATTATCAAGAATTCTCTAATGAGAATCTATTATATAATTATAAGGATAATGAACTTCAACAGTATTTAGATCTTGTCTATGGGCACAGTAAAAAAATTGTTCCAATTAAAGTGAATGGGAAATGGGAATTAAAGAGAGTTGAACCAAAAAGAAATGTAGATGTAGAAACCTATCCTAGTGATCAGATTCTAGATAATGCAAAATTAATTTTAATTTTAGATAGTCGAATCAATATTTGGGAAAGAAATAGTTATAAAAATCCAGTTATTAGATATTGTAAGAGTGATACAATTAGTAAAGGTTGCTCTAGGTTTTCAATAAGAACAAAAAATGAAATCATATGCTATTATGATCAGTGTGATGGTATGCATATAGTTGTACAAAAACAAAGTAAAGGCAATATTGATATCGATTATGTAACCTTAATTAAAGGTACTGATAGTGCAATTGGTGGCCAAGTTATACATGGTGAGGTGAATGAAGACTTGGCAATTAAAAAAGGTGAGAACATGGCTGAGTTCTTACTTCGCATTGGCTCCGATGATCGAGATGGAAAATTAAAGAGTCTAATTCAGATATTTAGTGATGAGAATCTTGATCAATCTTGTAATCTTCGTTTAGAACCTTCTATGAAACCTGGACAAGGTAGAGCTCGTGTTTTAATCACGTGTATAACTAATTTAAAGAGAAAGCCTTTTGATCAAGTTTCACTTGATTGGGATAGATTAAATGACACTGATAAGACTGTTAATTCTATTCAGGCTGATATCCCTAAGGCTTATCCACCTCCTGTTGCCCTTGTTGAGTCAAATAAGAACATTGGAGCTAGTGTTTATTTTGGTATAAAGGATTTTATAAATCATAATCAAAGAAAGATAAATTGGGAACTAAATAAAACAAAGTGGCCAAATAAAGATAAAAAAGGTGTTGAAAGATTCCAAAGAACAAATCTTTTTGGAAATAAAGAGAACTTTAGATTACCATCAGAAAATAGAGAAGAGAGAGAGTTAATAATAGAGTTTTTAGAAACTCTTAAAACTCGATATGAGGAGAATCCAAAACAAGATATCTTTAAATTAATTGCATGGACATATCAAGGAAAAAGTCAGGGATATTTTAATGATATAATTGAGGATAATTTAGAATCTGTTAAAAGTGGTAACAATATTGATGCTGTTCAAGCCTCTTTCTTTGCAAATATTCTAGAAGATGAAGAAGATCTAATTATTGTATTTAGAGCTGTGATAAGACGATTAAAAAAATCCTATAGTGGTATTACTAACTGGCTAAGATGTTTATATCAAATTTTAATGTATTTTGAATTCATTAGTTCTAAAAATATTAGTGATGGTGAGTCTTATGAAATGATAGAATTATTGTGTGGTGCTGCAATTAATAATACAGAACACAAGAATACCTATAATTATATTTTAAGGTCTATTTTATTTATGCTAAAGAGACGAAGAGTTGATCCTAACTTCTGTAAAAAAGATAATGATTATTTTCACTATCAATTGATTGTTGATTTGCCTAAAACAAATAAGACAAATAATGCATTACATAAAGTAATTAAAGAATTCCTAGATGAAAATGGTACTTTAGAAGGAATACCATTAGGGGACTAGAATATGAATAATGTTGCTGAATATTTAAAACTTTGGAAGTCGGATTCACAGGGGAATTGCATTCCCCTAAGTTCTTATGACCTAAATAAAGGTATAAGGAGTATTAATGCAAATGACAAGATTTCTGTAGTCAAAGAAAGTTTGTTAACTAATAAATATATTGCTACTGATATCTATGGAAACTATGAACTAAGGGAAAAAGCTCAATCAATATGGAAATCTTTAAATCATGATATTGTTAATGGTGATTCTGATATTATACGCGGTGGTGAGTGGAGTGATTTTAGAGTATTATTAACTTATTATATTGAATGCGTTAAACAAGAAGAGAGACCAACTCATGTTTTTTATCCTAATGAAGAAAATAAGAAATTCTTTATTCCACCAAGTCTTCCATCTTCATGGTTAAACTCATTGTGTTCTGATAGAGAAAATTATGAATTAAATATTAAATATGGTAATAAAAATAAGAGTGCAATCCATAAGTTTTATTCTTTATATGATGAAGATTCTACAATTTATCTAGGTTATCCAATAGTAGCTACAAAATCTAGAAATGGTAATGTACTATACTATCCAATAGGAATTATTCCCTTAAATGTTTCATTAACTTCTAAAGACATTACTATTTCAAATGTTAATCATATTAGTTTTGATGTAAATTACATTGAAGCAACAATTAATTATTCACTATTAGATTATTATGTTCCACAAGAACAAAGAAAAGGGTTCTTATATAAAATATCAAATACACATAAAAATGATGGGTATCAAGGCTTATTTGACCTATACAATGCCCTTGGTGATATTGAAGCTGAGTTTAAAAATAATTATGGTGATGAAGATATTGAACCAACATTCTTATCGCAGTTTCTTCCAAAAAGTATCGATATTAGAGAGAAAAAATTATGTAACACTGCAGTTGTTTATACTGAGAAAGACTTGCGTTTTACACGAGTTCTGGCTAAAGAATTGCAACACATAAGAGATGATGTATCAGATAGAGAATTAGATGAAACATCTCTTGCCTACATCTATCGAAATCCTAGACTATCAAGAAATAAGGGTGATAAAAGAATAGGCATTAGTTTTATAGAAAGTAATAGTGAACAACTTAAAGCCTTAGAAACGGCTCTAAATAATCCTGTATGTAAAATTACAGGACCTCCAGGAACAGGAAAATCACAAGTTGCTACTAACATCATTGCAAATAATATTTTCTATGGTGATTCTATTCTTTTTGCAAGTAAAAACCATAAAGCTGTTAATGCAATTCGAGATAGATCTGATTCTCTATTTGATAAAATTGATGAGAATATGTATCTTGTTGATTTTTGTGCAGATATACAAAAAAATCCTAACAATCCTTGGTATAGAAAGGATTGCAGAACATCAATTGCCTCTAAAAGTATAGTTAATAGTAAAAGGAATTCTTTACTTAAATTAAAAGAAGCTATTGCAAAAATGAAATCATATATTGAGGCTATTGAATTAGAGGAGAACTCTTTAAAGGATTATTATTCTTCATACAATAATTATTCAATAATAAAGAATGAGTTAAGCTCTGCTTTGTATAAAGATGAATCAGAAATTCAGCTATCAAAAGAGGATTTCTCAACCTTAGTAGAATCAAGAGCACAATTAGAAAATTCAAGTGATAAATTTGCTATTAGATTCATATGGAAATATAAGTATCAAAAAGGATTTGAAGGTGCTCTTGAAACAATAAAAAGAATAGCCCCTGAATTATATAATAAAACCATTGGGACAAATAACCTTGAAGAGGCTAAGAATAAATTACAGATAATTGAAAAGAAATATATAGAATACTTTGATGCATTAGATGAATATAATAAAAAATCTGAAGAGAAAAAGAATAATATAGTTGATGATTCAATATTAGAGAAATATAGTGAAGCCTTTAATATTATGAATGAAAATTCTCTAAGTGGTTTTTGTTCTAATCTAAAAGAAACTTTGAATCCTTTAGCCGATAATGAGAGGTTACTTGATGATATTGATTCACTAAGACTTAAATATAAGAATAGAGATTCTGTTAAAATTATTAAACTTAGTAATAAAAATATTGTTGATAATGATATTGCAACATTTAAAAAATATCTAAAAATAAATCCCGCTTGGGCAACAACACTGCTATCATTAAAATATTCAGCACCTTGTTTACCTGGTGTCTTTGATTCAGTCATTATAGATGAGGCTGCTCAATGTGATTGTATCTCAATCATACCTGCATTTTTTAGAGCTAAAAAGGCAATAGTTATGGGAGATAAACAACAATTACCCCCTATTGTAACAATAGCAGAACAGAGAAATGATTTTTTATGGGATCGATTAAAACTAACTGGACTTGAGAAATATAGCTATAACTGTTCTTCTGCTTTCAGTGTAGTTCCTGCAAAGGAGATTCTATTAAAAGAACACTTTAGATGTGCTCCTGATATAGCAGAAATATTTGATGATTGTTTTTATAATAATCAACTTAGAGTTAGAACTAATGAGAGTAAATTGAAGTTTCCTAAAAATTGTGGTTACTCCTGCAGTGTTGAGTGGGTTGATGTTAAAGATGATTTTGAGGAAGAAATAAATGCTTCACTTGAGCATGTTCAAAAACTGATTAAAAACGATTATACAGGCTCAATTGGGATAATATCACCACTTAAAATTGTAGTTGATGAGGTCTCTCAAAGATTAGATACTATGGGTATTGATGAGGAGCAAGTTATAGCTAAAACAGTTGCATCTTTTCAAGGAAGTGAGTGTGATGTAATTATTTTTATAGTTGCCTACAATAATTTTGTTATAAACCAAGCTGGTAAATTATGGTACATAACAGATACAACTAATGCCTATATTTACAATGTAGCAATTAGTCGTGCAAGAGCTCTTTTGCTACTTGTTGGTGATAGAGATAAGTGCCGTAATTCTAATGTTAAAATACTTAAAAAATTAGCAGCTTCACCAAGGCCAAGAAAAGCCAAAGTCTCTGATGAGCCTATATTTGATTCTCCTTGGGAAAGGAATCTTTATGAGGCTTTAAAAGCAGAAGGTATACAAACGATTACCCAATATCCACTTTTAGGTAGAAAACTTGATATGGCTTATGTATCTGAGGATATCAAAATTGATATTGAAGTTGATGGAAGAACTTTCCATACAAATGAGAATGGCCATAGAAAAATGGATGATTTATTCCGAGACCTTCAAGTCACAGGAGCGGGTTGGCTAGTAAAAAGATTTTGGAAATCTGAATTAGAGAATAATATGAGAGAGTGTGTAGAAATCATAAAAGAAATGATTAAAAATAAAAACTACATCAAAAAGAAATAAGTGAGTTAAAAATTTATAAGGCTATTAAGCTAGCCTTATAAAATTACTAGATTAATTTATGTATGAATTTTCCAGAGTGTATTCTACTGAATCCAAATATCATTTTTAGAATTTCTTCAGTTCCAACTAAAAGATAGATATATTGAAGTGGTAAATTAAATACTAGTACACCTATAAATGCCATAGGAACACCGACAAGCCAGATACTACACATCTCTAGGTATAATGAATACTTTGTGTCTCCACCACCTCTTAAGAGTCCTAATACTTGATCCATTGTTAAGAATTTAATTGGCATCAACATTGCTAATATGTACAATGATTTGATTGCAATATTACTTACTTCTTGGTTTATATGGAATAATGATACAAAGATGGGTGCAGCTAGTGCTATAACTATTCCAACAATTATACCCGTGATTACACTAAAGATTAGGGAGAAAGTTGCATAGGCGTGTGCCTTATGTTCTTTTTGAGCTCCTATCATATTACCTAGTATAATTGCAACTGCTCCTGAGAATCCTTGAATTGTTACAAAGAATAAGTTGTTAATTGATTCAATGATTTGAACAGCTGCAAGTGCCTCTGTACCAATCTTTGAATATGCAATTTTATAACATACCATTCCAAGTGACCACATGATATCATTAATAACTACAGGAATAGCTGTAGTAAAGAATTTTTTTACAAAAGCCATATCAAAATCTAGGCTATATTTAAAGCTAAATTTTACGGGACAATCAGCTCTTTTGTTTGTAATAATCAAATAAAGTGCTAATTCAACAATTCTTGAAAGTGCTGTTGAAATCGCACCACCAGCAATTCCTAATTCAGGGAAAATACCGATACCAAATATTAATAGATAGTTTCCAATCACATCCACAGATAGAGATATAAGAGATATAACTAAGGGAGTCTTTGCGTCCCCTGTTGATCTAAGTCCAACAGAATACATGAAAGAGATACCTGTTAATACATAGGAAAAACCTACAATTCTTAGATAAGTATTACCACCACTAATAACATTTGGATCTTGTGTGAAAATCTTCATTATAACTGATGGGAAAATTGTAGATAATAGGGATACTATACCACAGCTTATTAGTGTAAAGATTATTGAAAGACCCAATACTTTTTGGATTCCTTTCTTATCTCTAGCACCCCAATATTGAGAAATGAATATCCCACCAGCGGATGATACACCATATAAGAACATTGTTACTAAGAAGAATAGTTGAGATGCAACTCCTACAGCTGCAATGGAAACCTCTCCTAGTTGTCCTATCATAAGAGTATCTGCAAATGTAACACCATTAACTAATAATGCTTGAAGCATTATAGGTGTGCTAAGTGCAATAGTTGGTTTTAAAAATTCATTTTTCTTTATTTTTAACATTGCTACAATATTCAATATTAATTGATAATAGTCAATAATTTAAATATTTAAATACAGATTATATTTAATTCTTCCTAACTAGATTGTGAATGTATTTACCACTCTTTACTCTTAGTAGTTCTGCAATCAACTTAACAGCTTCTTCGGCACCTGTAAATAAATAGACAATTTGAAGTGGTAAATGCCAAAAAAGTACTCCAATAAAAGTAAGAGGTACACCAACAATCCAAATACTAGTTAATTCAAGAACCATTGTATATTTTGTATCTCCTCCAGCTCTAAGCAATCCTACAATTGTAGATATATTTAAGAACTTTATAGGGAGCATTATTGACAGTGATACTAATGCATTCATAGAGAGTTTATAAACCTCATCATTAACATTAAATAGGGATACAAATAACGATGATGATATATATAATAGAATGGCTGCTACTATGCCAGTAATACCACTATATAAAATGATGGTTTTTGAATACTTTTTAACATCTTCTTCTTGATTAGCTCCAATCATATTACCAATAACAATGGCAATTGAACCTGCATATCCTTGAATTAGTACTAAAAATAAATTATTAATAGATTCAACAATCTGCACAGCGGCAAGTGCGTCTGTACCAATTTTAGAGAATGCAACTTTATAACTAATCATACCAATAGACCAGAAAATATTATTAAATATAACAGGTGCTGTAGTCTTTAGCATTTTAATTGCAAATTTTCTCTCTATAGATTTTAGGGAATTAAAGCTAAATCTAATAGGGCAGTCTTTTCTTTTGTTTGTTATGATAATATAAAGTAATAATTCGACAAATCTTGAGAAAGAAGTTGAAATAGCTCCACCTAGAACTCCTAGTTCAGGGAATATTCCTATTCCAAAAATAAGAACATAGTTACCAATTACATCTAAACTTAGGGCAATTATAGATAATATAAGTGGAGTCTTTGTATCATTTATAGATCTTAATCCCGTTGCATATATAAATGAAAGTCCTGTTAATACATAGGAAAATCCAACAACTTGCAAATAAGTATTTCCGCATTTAATAATCTCTTTATCTTTACTAAAAAATAACATCAGAGATGTTGGGTTTAGTGTTGAATAAATTGAAATTGCACTAATGCTTACAATAGTAAATATAATTGAAATGCTAATTACTTTAGAAATACCATCTTTATCTTGGGCACCCCAGAATTGAGATATGAAGATACTACTACCTGAGGCAATACCATAGAGAAACATTGTAATTAGAAAGAAAAGTTGAGATGCAACACCTATTGCAGCAATTGCTACTTCACCAAGTTGTCCAATCATTAATGTATCTACAAAAGTAACTCCATTCACAAGAAGTGCCTGGAGCATAATTGGTATAGCAAGTCTTATGACTTTGCTATTAATATTATTTTTATTTAACTGTCCACTCATTAATTTTCTATCTTATTTTCTTTTTCTTTTATTGCCTTAGCAACACTGAATGCTGTAGACCAACAAGCTTGAAGATTATAACCACCACAGTCACCACTGTAGTCTATAACTTCTCCTGTAAAATAAAGATTCTCACATCTCTTTGATTCAAAAGTTTTACTATCTATATCTTTTGTTGAAACGCCACCAACGCAACTCATTCCCATTTTGTTTGCACCCTTAAGTGATATTTCCATTACCCAGTTACTTAGTTTGTTATTTAGTTTTTGCCAATTAACATTCTTAGTTTGACTAGCTTCAATATCCTCAATGCCTTCACTCTTTAATATGTAATCAATTAATCTAGAAGGAAGAGATGTTTCTCTCTTTATTAAATTTGAAAGTTTAACATTGATTCTATCAGGTTCAACTCTTTCATTAAGATTGATTTTAATGAGCATTCCAGATTCACAATATCTTGAGATATCAAGTACAACCGGTCCTGTAATTCCAAATCTTGTGAATAAAAAATCACCAGTTAATTCATTGTATTTTTTACCTTTCTTCTTTGGTACAGAAACACAAACATTATTTAAACTAATACCCTCAATAGCAGATAAATCCTCTGATACAACCTTTAGTTGAGTTAAAGAGGCCTTTGGTTGAACTATACTGTGACCAAGATTTGATGCTAGTTGATAACCATCACCTGTTGAACCTGTTAGTGGATAAGTTATTCCACCTGTTGATAGTACAACATGTTTGGCTTTATAATTATCATTAATAATAAAGTATTCATCACTTTTTTCTATCTTTTCTACAGCTGTGTTGAAAAGAATAGGATATGAACCATCATATAGGGAATATAGTATATCACTAGCTTGTTTGCTTACTGGAAATACTTTGTGATCTTCTCTAGAAAAGGTTTCAACACCTTTTTTCCTAAATGATTTAATTACATCCTCTGGTGGAAGATTTGAGAATGCACTTCCTAAGAAGTGTCCTTTATCCCCATAGTGTTTTAACATTTCATAGGATGGTTCATCTCTTGTAATATTTGCCATGCCACCACCTGTGATTAAAAGCTTTAATCCAGGTTTATCCATTTTTTCAATTACAAGTGTATCAATCTTCATCTCGGTTAAAGATTTTGCACAAAATAAACCAGAAGCACCAGCTCCAATAACAATAGTATCGTATATTAATCTCATATTATATTTAAACTCTTTAATGTATCTCTAGGTATAAATTGAGATATTACCTTTGTTGTTTCAACTCTTATTCTCATCATGATGAAAGAAATACCTTGTTTTAATATTACTTGTACATCATCATCTGAATTAGTAGTACTTACACTTGTGCTAGCCTGTGGACTAACAACTCCGTTTGGATCAAATGAGCCACTTCCCTGAGATGCTATAAATTCTTTGAAAACCCATTTAGATGTATCCTCAACACTTTCAATTTTCTCTTCTATATCATCTGGTAATTGATAGAAGAAATCTAAGCCAGTTACATCCTCAACATTATCAACAGTTGTTGCAAAGCTTTGAAGAGATTTATCAGAGCCTTCATTAGGAAGAATAAAACCAATAGATTTAATTTCAGGTTCAGTGTAATCAAGTATTACTTTATAGTAATAATTAGGAACAGCAACCTTGTTATCGCCAATTGTTTTATATGGACCATCTGTTAATACAGGTCCTGTTACAACATAAATTTTTCCATTTGTATCGGCAAATGTTCTTACAGTTCCCTCTAAATCTGCCCATATTTTTCTGTTGAAATCAGGAGCTTGAGGACTCATATTACTCATGTAGAAAGAATCAGACATAGCCTCAGTAGATTCTTTTTGATCTGCTGCAGGACAAAGGTGTCCTCTATCATAGCCACTTTTCTTATAATCATCTAAGGTTGCAGAACCTGTAGTAATTGAAGGATCTGCTTTGAAATTATTCTTTCTCTCTGCTGGACCATATATCTCATTACTATCTAATTCGTAGGCAACATAACTTGGTTGTTCATATTTTTCATTATAACTTAATACATAATCTGTGTGAGCCACTATTTGTTCACCACTAACAGGTTTAGGTAGTTCAAGATTAGGTATTTCTACACCTGATGTAATTGTAGTAGTAACTACAGTTTTACTCTCTAGATTTTTATTATATTCTTCTTCAGTTGGTGCTAAGAATAGTGAGACTAGTGATAATATAATTAATACAATTATAAGTCCTATTATCTTTTTTGCACTCTTTTTTGCTTTGCTTGTTTTATTTTTTCTCTTTGCCATTTTCTTTTATTTCCTAATATTTAAAACATTTGTCAATTTAATTATTTTTACCATGAATAAAATAAATTTAAAAGCAAGAAAGTCAATAATTGCATCTATTTTATTACTACAAATGAAATAAAGTGTAATATTGCAAGCAATTAAAATTTATAAAAATTTTGAGAATTAATTATCTTTTTTCTTAACACTTACTTTTTTTAAAGCTATGTAAATCGCTAAGAATATAAGTAATAAAACTAGATAATCAAAGTAGTGAGCCTTTTCTTGAGTTTCAAGGAAAAGGGATTGAGAGCTAAGTGCTGAACTTGGATAGTTACAAATTAATGCCACAAATAAATTATTAGCACTATGGACTGCAATTGCTATCTCTACACTTTTATAATGTAGTGTGAAAATAGATGTTAAAAAGCCAAAAATGAAATAGTAGATGAGTGGAAAATAATTATAACTTGCTACCTCTGGATTTGATAAGTGAGGAAGTGTAAATGCAAAAGCAACTATAATTGAAGCTATAATACTTATTAATTTATTTTCATCACTGAATTCTCCAACGATAGCTCTTAATAGCACCCCTCTATATAGAATCTCTTCCATAAAGCATTGAAAGGGTGTTAAAATCAATATTATTACTAGAAATATTAATCTCTCTTTTATTGCAATATCATTAAAAGCAACTTCTTTATAACCACTTATACTTCCTATTACTAAATATAATATGAGGGCTATAATTGTTATCACAAATGGAATGAGTAAGTACATTCTATTGTATTTATCAAATCGACTAACTAACTGCCTTAGTCTTATATTCATAATATATTTTAGAGATACATAAAGCCCTAATGCCATGGCAAAAAATGATAGGTTAATTTCTATATATCTATAATAAGTAGAAATTGCAAAAGATGGGGAGATAGATGTAATAATTGTTCTAAAAAAGATTGTTAGAGCAACTCCTGCACTCAACCAAAATAGAATTATGAGCACAAATGATAATAGGGCTTTTATTCTTTTATTATCATCTTGTGATAATTTATTAAACATATATATCTCCAAAAAGTTTCTCGTAAATTTTACTTGTTAATGGTATAATAAAAGAATGAACAAAACAAGAATATTTAATGAATTTGAAAAAGGTAATATTTGTGTCTTCAACAATGAGAGCTGTGGAAGAGACTTTTTAATAGAGTATGCATACCTTGGTAATAGCATTGAAGAGAGCCGTGCAATTAGCTATAAAACTTTTAAGAATTATTTTGTAGAAGATATAAAAAATAGGGTAAGTGCAACCTCTATTACAAGATTATTATTTGTTATTGATTTTCTAAACAAAAACACTCTTTCATATTTTATAAGTGAAAAATATCCTGAATCACTCGATATTTTAACCAATTATGTTGCAAGTATATTACCATCACTTAAGAGAGTAAAAGAGAATGAGGCACTCTCATCTCTTCCACCTTCTATGATTAGTGATATTAATAAATTATATGAATCCTATATTGCTTTTCTAGATGAGAGAGAGCTATATGAGGAATCATTTCTAGAAATGTCTTTTGATATGGCCTCTTATCGAGTTAAAAATAATAACTATAGTATAATTGCACCTGATACAATGCCTGATTTTTCTAGATTTTTAAATAAAATTGGAAACCCATCAAATATTAGCACCATTGATTCCTTAGATTGGGAACCAAATGTTTTTATTGAGAAGTTTGATAACTGTAGTGCAGAACTAGCTACTCAAATTAGACGTATTAAATATAATTTAGAGAATGGAATTAATCCCTCTGATATAGGAATCACACTTACATCTTTTGATAATCAAATTGAAGATTTAAAAACAGAGGCTAAAAAGTATGATATTCCATTAAATGCATCTCCATCAACTACACTGATAAACTATCCAATGGGAAAGTTCTTTTATAATTTAAAACTATTGTTTGAACAACGTTTTTCACTTGATTATATGAAATCCTTTTTCCTAGATAGATCTTATCCTTTTAAAAATAGATCTCCAATAAGAGGGATTATAAGAGTAGGAATTGATGCAAATGTAGCTCATGGTAGAGTTGATAATATTGAAGATAGTTGGGAAGTTACATTATCTCCAGCTCTTAAAACTAGAGCTGAGGATATTGAATTATTTGAAAAATATCATCAGCTCTATACTAGCTTTAAAAGTCTCTTAATTAGCTTAAATACTGCAAAAAATAAAGATGAGATAAATCACTCAATTAATAATATTATTGATTTCCTATTTGATGAGGATAGAGATGAGAGTGATGATGATAGAGATTGCTTTGATAGAGTTATGGAAGAATTTAATTCTTTCTTTGATAGCATGGAATTATGTAATATAGAAAATATAAATAATCTATATGCTAGATTAATTGATCAAATAGGAAGTGTTAAATATGAATTGAGTGGCAGAAATAATGATGGAATTAGTGTTTATTCTTATCCCACATCTAGTACACTTAATATTAAGTATCATTACATAATGGGAGTAAATCATGCAGACAGTGAGGTAATACATACACCTCTCTCTGTTTTGCCGCCATCAATTGATGAAAAATACAGGGAAGAAGAAAATCTATCTGCCTCTATTTTGAGAGATTATATAAGCGCTGAATATCCTCCTTTCATTTCCTATTCTGCAGAAGATTATAGTGGATCTCAATTACCACCATCATTCTTTATTGAAAATTCCCTTGTGAAAGAAATTCCATTTGATCTACCACAGGTTAGTAATGCCTATAAAGATGAAGTGGATTTCTTTGCACTAAAGAGAGATGAATTTAAAACAACAACATTACAGAGATTAGGATTTGAAAATGCTAATCTTAATATATTAACCTCTCTTATTCATGATATGGCTAACAGAAAAATTAGTGGTGAATTTAAGGACTCTGTATTATCCTTTTTAAAAAGTGATAATGGAGAGTATAAACTATCATCTACTAGTATTGATTCATTTCAAAGATGTCCTTATCAATGGGCATTAAAATATGTAATGAAAATTAGAGAAGAATCCTATGATAGTGTTCCATTTGATCATCTTGAAGTTGGAAATTTCTTACACAAGGTAATGGAAGTTTTCTTTAGAAAGGTAGAGAGAGAAGATAAAAGATTTTTCTCAAGCTTCCTAGAAAAGTATAATGAAAATCTTGAGGAGATTTTTTATCAAGAATTAAATAATTATCGAAACAGTGATAAATCTCCTTCTCCATCATCTCTTATATACATTGAAGATAATTTTAAACCTAAGGTTATGGGGATATTAAATCAAGAAGCTAGTATGTTTGACTCTTGTTCCTATCATGGCTTTGAAGAAAACTTTAGCCTAAGTGATAAAGTAAATGTTGTAGATGAAAATGGGATAATCATTAATGAAATTAGATATAGACTTGATGGTAAAGTCGATAAGATTGTAGAGCTTCAGGATGAGGGCTATGTAATTGTTGATTATAAAAAAGGCTCTGCTACAATTAAAAATAAAGCTTTTATAAAAGGTTTAGAAGAGCATGAATTAAAATCATATCAATTTCCTTGCTATAGAAAATTAATGAAGTCTAAAAATATGGATGCCAAGAGTGCCGCTTATTATGGTTTTAATGATGGAAAATATGAAGTTGTTTGGGAAGATAATGGAAAGATTGATTTAAAATTAATAGATGAACTATTTGAAATGGTATTAGAGAAAACATTGATTCAAATTGAAGATGGTGATTTTAGAGCAACTCCTTCAAAAGACCACTGTAGTATGTGTAAATTTAGACAAGTATGTAGAAAAAGGTATTCAACAAAATAATGGAAAAATTCAAAGAAATATTAAATCAATTAAGTAGAAAGCCAAATGAAAAACAATTAGCTGCAATTAATGTATTAGATAATGCAGTAGTTGGAGCTGGAGCTGGAAGTGGTAAAACTACAGTTTTATCCTTTAGATTTTTGCGCCTTGTTATGGATGGTTATGCAAATGTAGACCAAATATTAACACTAACTTTTACAAAAAAAGCTGCAAGTGAAATGTATCAAAGAATACATGCAAATCTATTAAAGTACCAAATAAATGATCCATCTTTATCAGAACAGTTAGCACTATTTCCAAAAGCAACTATCTCAACGATAGACTCATTCTGTGCTCAGATAGTAAGACAGGATAGCATACGCTATGGTATACCATCAAATTTCATTATGGATGATGATATAAGTAAACAGAATACTCTTAGATGTATTGAGGATTTACTTGAAACAAATAAAATGTTACCAGGTTTTATTTTTCTTTCAAAAGCATATTCTCCAGATGATTTACTAGATAATTTTTTAATACCTCTTGCAAACCAATGTCTTTATATGCCTCTTGAAATAAATCCTGAGGAGTTAATGGAGAAGTTAAATATAATTGTTGATGAAGCCTATGAGAGATTTAGAGCTAATTTAGAATTAGTAACTAGAAATATATGTGATGTTTCAACAAAAGGGTTAACTGCTAAACAAAAAGAAATTGTAAAAATCTTCAATGATTTAAATGAGTTATTAGATAATCCTGAAACCTCTAGTGCAGAGCTAGCTACTTTTGTTTCAACAATTAACTTTAGAATGCCCTCTGGTAAAAAAGAAAATGCTCTTATTCTAAAGGAATATTGTTCTCAATTTAAAAATGAGATAAAAGGCGATTTTGTAACATTTGCTAGTATGAAAGCTGAAAACCATAGTGAAGAAATCTTTGAAGCCCTATTAGAGTTAAAAGAAAAAATATTCTATGAGAAAAGACGAACTGGAGTATTAAACTTTAGTGATGTAGCAAATCTATCTGTTGATATTCTTAAAAATAATAAAGATGTTAGAACCTTTATGAAAAATAAGTTTAAATTCATCATGATTGATGAATTCCAAGATAATAATGAATTACAAAAGAACTTATTATTTTTATTGAGTGAAAAATATGATGAACTAGGTGATGATATTCCAACTATTGATCACATTGAATCACAAAAACTATTCTTTGTAGGTGATGAAAAACAAAGTATTTACAGATTTAGAGGAGCTGATGTTTCAGTATTTAAGTCACTTTCCTCCGAAATAGCAGAGCATGGTGGTAAAAAACTATCACTTGAGACAAACTATAGATCAGAGCCAGATTTAATTAAGTTTTTTAATAATATATTCCCAGCAATCATGGCAAATGATGGAGAGGAGTATGAAGCTGAATTTGAAGAATTAGGATATAGAGCTCCTACAAAGGGTGTAAAACCTGTCATTAAAGCTTTGATTAAACAGTATGATAAAGAAGAACAATTAGAGAATGATGAGGATGAGGCAGGAGAGTCCTTCTCATCTGAAGCTGTAGCTGTAGCAAAGGAAATTAAGAAAGCTCTAACAACTGATGCCTATCTTCTTAAAAATGGAGCACGTCCTACTGTTTCTGATATTGCAATATTGATGGAAAAGAAAACTGGCCAAATGTACTATGAGAAGGCACTTCGTGTTCAAAATATTCCCTATGTTATTTTAGATAATAAATCACTAACACAAGAGGCTCTCACCTCTGATATTTATTGTATCTTACAACTTCTATTATTCCCTAATGATAAGATTTCTTTAGCAGCAACACTTAGAGGACCATTTGGTCAAATAAGTGATGATACTGCCTTTGTTATCATGAATAGTAAAAAAGATGAAATGTTTGGCTTTGATGATGAATACATGATAGATGCTAGAGACTGTGAAAAATTAGAGGCTCTTAAAAATACCTTTAATACATTGATCTCTAAATCTAAGGTTTGTAAAACAAGTGAATTAATTGAATATCTATGGTATGAGGCTGGGCTCAGATATTTTTATATCTGTGATTCTTCCTATCATTCTTATTTAAGTAACTATGAATATCTATATAGATTAGCTAGATCAACAGATGCTAAGGGCCTTTCATATTTCTTAGATACACTTCGTCCTCAATTAGGTAAGATTAGTCAATTGAATGAGATAGTTGTATTAAATGAAAAAACTGAGGGCGTTAAGATTATGACTATTCATAAATCAAAGGGTCTTGAATTCCCATTAGTCTTTATTTGCTGTATGGGAAGTGGTCCTATGAACAAACCAAGTAGTTTTACAGTTGAGCATAATGTGCCATTTACAAAAGACTATAAAGAGGGTGATCAATATAAAAACTTTATACAATCACTTCAAAAAGATAGAGTTAATCTTGAGCTATTAGCCGAAAGAAAAAGGGTCTTATATGTAGCTATGACTAGGGCAGAGTCACACTTAGTGCTAGCTGGTACCTTCAATGTTAGTAATAGAAACACAAGTGATGAAGTCGCTAAAAACAATAATTTACTACTTATGAGTCTTTATGGAGCTAAGGTTGATAAAGAAACTCTTGAGTGTGGATTAGAGGTGGAGCCTTATCTTGAGTGCGAGAGTATTCCTTTAGTTGCCACAAGAGATTTATATATTAAAAATATTAATACTAGTGTAAAAAATAGAGAGAGTTATAAAAAATCAATTCTGTTTTATAATGAGAGTGAGACATCTTTTAAATTTAAACCAAAAACAATTGCTGTAACTAAATTGTTTAAACATAAAGATGATGGACACTTTAAAGGTAGTGGAAAATTCCTAGGAGCTACAGAGTGCGATGAACTGCTTTCTTCCTTAGTTGAAACCTATCCCTCTATCTATGCAGAATTTGGAACAATTGCTCATGCCTTTGTAGAAAAAGCTATCCTTAATTTAAAGGAGCCTCAATTAAAAAATTGTTTGAAAAAAGAATCTCCTATTTTTACTCTGACTGAGGAACAACAGAATTTAATCATTGAGAGTGCTAGAGGCTTTAGTAATAATTTTATTAAAAGTAATTTCTATAAAACTAAAGTACTTAATAATAATGTTAGATGTGAGGTTGGTTTCTTTAGTAAAGTTGATTATAAAGGGAGTCCCACAGTTGCAGAGGGCTTTATAGATTTACTTATAAAAGATAGGGATGATAATTATCTTGTAGTTGATTTTAAGACTGATACAATTAGAAATCCTGATATTCACTATCCTCAATTATCAACATACAAAGAGGTAGTTAGTAAGATGTATAACACGCAATCGGTAAAATGTGTTCTTGTTTATCTTAGACAAAGTGATTGTGAGTACTATTTCTAAATATATAAAACCCATCACCTTCTATTGTGATGGGTTAATATATTAAATCTTAGAAGGCAAATAAACCATTCTTCATAATAGTTACTTGTTCTCCAGAATATGTTGTTGCAACAATATTAAGAGATTTTGAACCTATCATGAAATCAATATGAACATTGCTATCATTACCATTTTTAGCTTTAATTTCTTCCATATCAATGTTTTTGAAATTTTCAGGATAACAAGCTCCTAAAGCAATGTGGCAAGATGCATTTTCATCATATAGAATTGATGAGAATATTTTATTTGATTTTGCAATTGCACTATTTTCATCTACAAGTGCAACCTCACCTAACTGTCTAGCACCAGGATCACTATCTAGGAATGATTTAAGAGCTTCTAGGCCTTTCTTTGCATCAACATCTATAACTTTACCATTTTCAAAAGTAAATGTTACCTCTTTTGTTTGTGTACCCAATACTGATGTAGGTTTAGTTGTAGTTACCCAGCCTGAGCATTGAGTAATATCAGGTGCATTAAATATTTCTGAAGTTGGTAGGTTTGGATAAAAACTATCTCCGTTTGGAAGTGTTGATGGACCGCCTACCCA
Organism: Sphaerochaetaceae bacterium; assembly: GCA_963678765.2. Classification (GTDB taxonomy): domain Bacteria; phylum Spirochaetota; class Spirochaetia; order Sphaerochaetales; family Sphaerochaetaceae; genus Pleomorphochaeta. The sequence continues at coordinate 308,930 of CAXXVM010000008.1, forward strand.
ATAAGAATCTTTATGGAATCCTATTGTTAGATCTGAAGTATCGCTCTTGTAATGAAGCTCCTTAATAGATAAATCATTTAAGAAAGTCATATGTTTATGGAAATTATGAGTTTCTTTCTCCCATTCAATACTTGGATCATTTTTATCAAGCTTCAATATTGGAGCAATAACTTCCCATAAATCCTCAGTTGTTGCATCCTCTCCTAGTACTTGTTTAGCCCATTGAGGTCCTGGAACACAAACAACACACCAAGGTTTTTCATTCTTCATTAATGCTTCATTAAAGTTTTTAGTAACTTTTCTAATTTGTTTTCCAAGAGCTGCTGTTTTATTTACATCACATCCTTCAAGAAAGGCTTTTCCTTCTGTTGAATCGATGCTTAAAAATGCCCAATCATTCTTTTCAAATTCAGCAAATAGAGGAACAAAGAAGCCTGGAACTCTTTGGTATTCTTCAATACTTAGATTATCCATTTTTATTCTTTCTAACTCTGAATCGGTGATAAGAAATGTTACATGAGCGGCTCCTAATTCATAGGCAACAGCTGCAACTTCTCTAGCAAAATCATATTGTTGATATTCGCATTTAATTCTTAAATATTGTCCACGATGAAAAGCTAAACCTTTTTCAAGGATTAACTTTGCGTATTTTTTATAAAAAGTTTTCATAAAAGTAATGATACAATCATCTTTTACTTTTTTATATATTAAATTTAAATTTTGCTTTAATTTTTAAAATATTTAACTTAATTAAAATATGTTTATTAACAAGTGTTAATAATTTTAGGTTTTATGACAAAAAAGCAACTAAAAAAATTTAGTTGCTTCCCTGTTAGAATTATTTATTATTTGCTTTTTCCAATGTTAATTATCTCTGAAGAACTAATTCCGTAGTGTCTCCATCTAGGTACAGTTGCAAATGCACCTTGAGATAGTTGCATTATATCAGATTTAGCACTATCGCTTAATGTAGAATCTGGTGTTTCAATCTTAATAGCATTGAAGAAATCACTTATAATTGCAGTAACATTGTCTCCAACCATGTTTGAATATACATTAAAGATTCTTCTAAATTCATCTAGATTATTAGCATAATAGCCACCTTCACTTACATATAAATCTTCAAAAGTCTTGTAACTTACAGTTTCTTTTACAAATGATTTGTTATTATATTCAAGTAATTCTTTTTCACTAGGAATAAAGAATGGTTTACCATTTTGCTCATTAATTAATTGTTGAACAACATATTGAAGTACATTTCCTGTATTGAATGTTGTTACAGCTTTATAATTACCTTTATTAGCTTTGTAGTTAGCAAAACCAGCTGGATCAATACTATTTAGTGTTGCATCCTGGAAATATTCAAGACTCCAGTTATAGAGGTCTGTTGTACCAAGGTATTTATCAAATAGGAATAATCCTGTTTCTTCTGCAAAGTTACTAAAGTAAAGTGCTAATTCATCTTTTTTAACATTCCAATCTCTATGATAGTTGTTAATAACTTTTCTAAGTTTACTTAGAGGGATAATTCCATATAAGTTAACACTAGCTGTTGCAATGCTATCAATTGAATCTCTCATTTTTTTTGTAAAACGAGGAACAGCTCCATCTGCCTTAACTCTCCAACTATGGGCTATTCTTTCAGCAGCAGTTCTACCTGCTCTTAACCAAGATGTTTGGGCAGCTATTGCTCTATAAGCATCACTTAGTAATTCTTGATCATAAAAATGTAATCCATAAGGTTCTAATATATATCTACTCAAAGATGATGTGTAGAAATATTCTTGTGTATTAACAAAGTTTGAAAGTCTGAAAGAAAAAATATCTTTAGCATTAGCACTTTTGTGAGTTGCTTTAATATATTTATTAAAGAACTCTTGAGCTTCAAGAGAGAGAGGGAATTTATGAGAATTTGAATATTCTTTAATATCTTCCCAAGTAATTACCTTCCACTGTTTATAATCTGCAAATGATGCAATGATTGCATCAGATCTATCATAACCTTTTGTGTAGTATGAAATTTTTAGTATATCATCTTCAACACTGAAGTTCTCATTTTCCATAGCTTTTAATTCTTTTACTAATGAAGTTTTTCTAACACCTTTTAGTTCTGGGTGAATTTTATTAGTTAGATAGGAAGTTTCAATTGTTCCAAATCTGTTTACTAGGGCTGTTGCTGCTACGCTTAGGGCTTCTTTTTGTTTGTCAGTCATTCTTTCTCCTGATTTCTACTTATTATTATTTATTTCTTCTGTGAATATATACTATTACAAATAGATATGCAAATTACCCCCTGTATTCATACACTCTATTTAAGACCGGATTCTTATATTGTCTCTCTTTTTCTTTTTTTCTGTAAATAGCATTTGTTGGACAGTTATTTAAACATGCTCCGCATGCAAGACATTGATTAGCAAATTGTGGTTTTTTATTAACCATAGTAATATTATTATTTGGGCAACCTTTATAACAAAGAGTGCAACTTATACAATCATCACTAACTTTAAAATCTTCTGCATAGTGTTTAACCATTGTATTGTAGATTAAATAGTACATAAATCCGATAAATCTTGGTTTCCATCTAGGAAATTTGAATTTCTCATCTTTAAGTTCTTCAACAATTTTTGCAATTTTTAGATTTGATTTCTCAATTAATTTCTTATTCTTTTCCTCTGAACTACGAGGTTTAAAATTACTTGGCATTTGCACATGATTTGCATAGGTGAGTGTAACACCAATATTTTTTAATGCTTTTTCTACTCTTTTAGTCCCATGGAAACTTTGATTACTAGATGATGTTGAAATCGCATATACGTATTCTAAGTTGTGAATATCATTTGCATTTTTTAAAACCTCATTAATAAAGTTGTCGATAACATACGGTTCGATGCTAACATGAATTGGGAATAATATACCAAGTCTCTCTGGTGTCTCAAAATTATCTCTATCTATATTGTTTACCATCTCAATTTTACAATCTTCTTGAGATTTTGCTATTTGTTGAGCCACATAATATGTATTGCCTGTTCCTGAGAAACATACTATTAAATTTTTCACATGCTATCCTTTAGTTATTAATCTTGAATCTTTTTAATCTTTCGCACAATTCATTAATATCATCATCACTTAGATTAATATTAGTAACAAGTCGAACATATGGACCCTCAGTATTTGCTAATACATTGATTTCTTTAAGTTTTTCAACAACTTCAGTTGCCATGTATCCTTCAATACTAAAGAAAACTACATTAGTTTCAGTTTTACCTTCAACCTTAGCAACTCCACTCTCTTCTAATGTTTTAGCAATTAATTTAGCTCTGCTATGATCAATTGCAAGTCTTTCAACATTATTTTCAAGTGCATAAATTCCAGCTGCAGCCATAAATCCAATTTGTCTTGTACCTGAACCTAGCATTTTTCTAAGAGTTCTTGCTCTATTTATGAAGTCTTTATCACCACTGAGAAGAGAGCCCATTGGAGCACCTAATCCCTTTGATAGACAAAATGTAATTGTATCTGCATAGGATGCATATTTAGAAACGCTTATTTTACTAGCAACACTAGCGTTGAAAACTCTAGCTCCATCCATGTGAATCTTAAGGTTTTTATCTTTTGCTAATTGTTTTATTCCCTCTAAATTTTCTAGAGGATAAATAGCTCCACCAATAGTATTTTCAACTTCTAAAAGAGATGTGTGAGCCATATCATAAATACCATTTTCTTTAATGTGTGGGATAAAATCTGAAGCACTTAAAATACCATCGGTTGAACTAATTCCAATAGGAAGTGTTCCTGCAATTGCTGAGGCTGATGCTATTTCATGATGAATGATATGTGCATTATGTGCGCATAGTACTTCATTTCCACGGCCACAGTTAATGTATAATGATAAAAGGTTTCCCATAGAGCCTGTTGGTACAAAAAGAGAGGCCTCCTTGCCTGTAATCTCAGCACCCATCTCTTCAATTTTGTTTACACTAGGATCTTCTCTATAAACATCATCTCCAACTTCTGCCTTATAGATAGCCTTTCTCATTCCTTCACTAGGAAGGCTGATAGTATCAGATCTTAAATCAATAATTTTGTTCATAAGTCCTCTCTTTTATTTTATTAATAAACTCTTATATAGTTCAAAGAATTTAGGGAATGTTACACTAACTGCATCAATTCCTTCAATTATTATTTCATTTTCTGCCTTAAGTGCAGCAATCGCCATTGCCATAATAATCCTATGGTCTCCAAATCCAGATACAACTTTACCTTTTACTTTACCATTGCCATAGATTTCTATTCCATCAGGAAGTTCTTTAACACTAACCCCAAGTGCTTCTAAATTAGTTGCCATAACTGCAATTCGATCTGTTTCTTTTAATCTTGCTTGAGGTGTATCATTGAATACTACTTTCTCTTTACTGTAGGCAGCTGTAACACATAGTGCAGGAAGTGCATCTGGCATAGAATTTAATGAGAATACTCCTCCCTTTAATTCTTTAGGTCCATTAACTGTAACTTCAAAGCCGTTCCACTCAATTTTGCAACCCATTTTTTCTAATATATCTAAGGTGTGCATATCACCTTGTCCATCATTTCTATTTAATCCTGCTACAGTTATTGATGTTCCACAAATTGCGGCCATACAGAAGAAGAATGTTGCACTTGAGAAATCTCCAGTGATTGTATCTTCAAAACCACTATAACTTTGCATCTTTTCAATATTAAAGTGTTGAAGATTATTCTCTACTTTATATTTTATTCCCTGTTTATCCATCCAACCAATTGTTAAATTTACATATGGTTTTTCAAATAGGATAGGGGTAATAATTTCTGTATCAGATTCAGCTAGGGGCGTTGATAATAATAGTGATGATAAATATTGGCTTGTAGGGCAGTCTATTGAAACCTTTCCACCTTTTAGAGGTCCTTTGATTGAAAATGGAGGGTAGTTAGTATCTTCAACTTGGCAACCTAATTCTCTATAGGCACTAAGAAGAGCTCCTACAGGTCTTCTCTGTAATTGATCATCGCCGGTAAAGGTTATTTCTCTATTAAGAGTAGCACAAAGCCCTAATGCTAAATAAAGGGTAGTACCACTATTTCCACAATCAATTTCTAAAGGTTCTTTATTTTCTTTGACTTCACTTGAGTCAATAAAATAGGTATCACCTGAATTTGTAATTTTAGCTCCCAAAGCTTTGCAAGCTGAAATGCAAGAAATAGTATCTTGAGATACTAATACATTGTGTATTACTGATTTTTGATAAGCAAATGTAGCAATAAGAAAAGCTCTAATTGTTTGACTTTTAGAACTTGGTATTGTGATTTTGCCTTGTGCTGTGTTTTTTATTAAAGTCGTATTCATAATTAAAGAATAATATATCATATTATGTATAAAAAAACCATTCAATCCAGGTTAGGAAAGAATGGCTTAATTTCATTATTTATATCTATTTAAGATAGATATCTTTTATTGGGTGATAGTCCATTGTATTTTGGTACCATCCTCCCCATTTATTAGTGTCGATCATGCTTTTTGTTACAAAGTAATATAATGGCATAATTGCAGTATCTTCATTAACCAAAAGTTCTTCAGCTTCTTTTAGTAATTCTAATCTTGCACTTGGATCTTTTGTTAAAGATGCTTTTTCTAACAAACTATCATATTCAACAGATTTATATTGTCCACCACTAGCTGCTGCAGTTGTGAAAACATTTAAGAATGTTGTTGGGTCTTGGAAATCTCCATACCAACCAGCTCTTCCTAACATATAGTTACCTGATGATTTGTCTGCTATATAAGTACCCCATTCTTTATTAACTAATTCGATAGTAATACCAAGTTTATCTTTTAACTGTTGTTGCATAAACTCAGCTACTTTTTTATGGCTATCTGAGGTGTTATATAAAAGAGTAATAGTTGGAATTCCAACGCCATTAGGATATCCAGCTTCTGCTAGGTATTGTTGAGCCATGGCTGTTGCTTCATCATCATCTTCAAAAGGTCTATCTAAAGTTGCATAATCTGCTAATGGTGGGACAAGACCCCAAGCAGCAACTTCTCCAGCTCTTGTTACACCTTCAACTAAAGCATCTCTATCAATAGCATATTGAATTGCTTTTCTAACTAGAGGATTATCTAGTGGAGGTTGTTTGATTTGGAAGTTGAAATAATAAGTACCTAATTGAGCATTAACATGATATGAATCTTTCATTTTTGCTGAATCAATTTTATCAGATGGAACGTTTGTTAACCAATCAATTTCATTGTTTATATACATGTTATAACTTGTGTTTTCATCATCAGTTGTTAAAATTACAACCTTATCTAGTTTTACATTATCTCTATCCCAATATTTTTCATTTGGAACAAATGATAGGTATGATTGTGGTACTCTCTCTTTTAATACAAAGGGACCATTACTTACAATGTTTTCAACAGATGTCCATTTATCACCAAATTCTTCAATAGTATGTTTTGGCACTATTGCAAATGAATAGTGTTCAAGTGCATCAATAAAGAATGGGAAAGGTCCTGTTAAATCTACTTGGAAAGTATAATCATCTAGTGCTCTAATTCCTACAGCATCTGAGTTGGCTTCTCCTGAGTTGTAAGCCTCAGCTCCAACTACAAATCGTCCTGGGAACCATGATGCAGGAGCTCCAGTTTCGGGATTTAGCTCTCTAAGCCAAGAATAAACTACATCCTCAGCAGTTACTTCAACTCCATCGGACCATGTTGTGTGTCGCAGATAGAATGTATACTGCGTTCCATCTTCACTAATATCCCAAGATTCTGCCACACCTGGTGCTGCATTACCTGTCTTTGGATCAATAGAAACTAATCCTTCAAAAAGTGTCATATATATTCTATGCTCAGGTGTACCCTGAATTTCTGCAGGATCTAATGATTCTGGTTCAGCTCCGTTTGAGAGTGTAAATACAACTTCTTGAGATGGTTGGGCTTTATTTATATTTGTTTCATTATTTAATGATGGGTTTTTTTGTTCTTTTGAGCCATTTGCTGATATAGCAGTCATGGATAAAATAGCGGCTAATAAAATTAATACTGTCTTTTTCATATTTTTAAATTCCTTTATAAAAAGTATTTGATAAGTAACAATATATATTAATTCATACTAAAAGTATATGAATTGAATAAAAAAAATACTACTTTTTTTATAGGAATAAACAAATATTAATAAAATCGACTATAAAGGCATTCCTTTTGTAGAAGAAATGCCCTTATTTAATAGTATTTAATATGTTTTATTTCAAATAAATATCTTTAGGTGGGTGGAAGTCCATAGTATTTGGATACCAACCTCCCCATTTATTTGTATCAATCATATTCTTTGTTACAAAATAGTATAGAGGCATTATGGCAGCATCTTCATTAATTAATATGTCTTCAGCTGTTCTTAAAACTCCTAATCTATCTTCAGGATCCGTAATTGTTGCAGCTTCATTGATTAAATCATCATATACATCATTTGTATAATTACCACCATTCATAGGAGCGCCTGTTAGGAATAAATTCAAGAATGTATTTGGGTCTTGGTAATCTCCAAACCATCCAATTCTACAGATATCAAAATTACCTGCATTCTTATCATCAAGATAAGTTCCCCATTCCTCATTATTTAAAACAAGATTGATTCCTAGTTTATTCTTTAATTCTTGTTGTACATATTCTGCGACCTTTTTATGGTCTTCAGATGTATTGTATAAAAGAGTTAAAGTTGGGAATCCAACTCCATTAGGGTATCCTGCTTCTGCTAAGAATTGTTGAGCCATTTTAGTAGCTTCTTCTTCACTGTCAAATGGAAATGGTAGTGCATCATAAGTTGCAAGTGGTGTTGTAACACCCCAAGCTGCAATTTGACCCGCTTTTACAACTCCATCAACAAGATTTTCACGATCAACAACATATTGTATAGCTTTTCTAACAAGAACATTGTTTAGAGGTGCTCTATCTACATTAAATTGATAATAGTAAGTACCGAGAGCTGCATGAACTTGATATGAATCTTGCATTTGTGCATCTGATAATTTATCGGATGGAACGTTAACGATTGAATCAACCTCACCATTCATGAACATACTATAGTTTGTATTTTCATCATCAGAACTTAATATTACATATTTATCAATTTTAACATTTTCTCTATCCCAATATTTTTCGTTTGGAACAAATGAGATATATGATTGAGGAACTCTTTCTTTTATTACAAAAGGACCATTGCTTACAAGATTTTCAACAGATGTCCATTTTTCACCATATTTTTCAATAGCATGTTTTGGAACAACTGCAAAAGCATAGTGTTGTAGAGCATCAATTGCATATGGGATAGGGCCAATTAAATCCATCTGGAATGTATAATCATCTAAGGCTCTAATTCCAACATCATCTGCACTTCCTTCTCCTGTGCTATATTCTTTAGCACCAGCTAAGAACATACTAGGAAACCATGAGTATGGAGAAGCTGTTTCTGGGTTTAGCTCTCTAAGCCAAGAATAAACAACATCATCAGCTGTGATTGGAACACCATCTGACCAAGTAGTTTTTCTTAGATGGAAAGTATATTGAGTTCCATCCTCATTTGATTCCCAAGATTTAGCTAGTCCTGGTAATGCTAGACTTGTTTCAGGATCAACAGAAATTAATCCCTCAAATAATGTTTCATAAATTCTGTGTTCAGGAACACCCTGGATTAAGGCAGGATCTAGAGATGCAGGCTCTGCAGGATTTGCTAGAGTAAATACAACTTCATCATTATCAGTTGTGATTGCAGTAGTATCTTGTTTTGAATCATCTTGAGTATTATCTACACTTGATGCAACAGTTGTTACTTGTTCTTGTGAGGTTTTTGTCTGTGTTGTTTCAGTCTCAGCTGGGGTCTCTGTTTTTTTGCCACATGAAATAAAAAGTGTGGTCAATATCAGAGTTGATAGAACAATAGAAAGTGTTTTTTTCATATAATCAATCTCCTAATTTATTGATTGTTAAATTTAAATAGTAAAGATTTATTTAAATTTGTAAAAAGTTTCAATAAGTAAGTTTAGCACAACATATATATTTGAGTAAATACTAAAATACAGGTCTTTATTTTTAGTAAATGATAAATATTGAATAATTATAGGCTATAAGTATCCCTTATATAGGAATGTTTTGAATATATGAATTAAAAGATTGTTTTCATTTAATTTGAATTGATAAATTTGAAAATATCTTATTTTACTCTTTATTTAAGTGCTCTGTAATTTCTTAAATTCTTATATAATAAATATTTAAGTTGTATTCTTTAATTAGAAGAGCTTTTTATTAATATGTTTTATTAAGTTGTTATAAAGTTAAAAGACTGGCGTTAAATTTAAGCAAAAAAATTATAAAAGGTAATTATTAAAACTAGTTAATCTTAGAAAAATATTGAAAATAGATTGTGAAATTTTATTTATTTGATTTGATTAATAGTTTAAAAGGGTTACAAAATGGGGGTATTTTATACCTCTAAATATTTATTAGGCAAAAAAATGACCACTCTTCAAAACTTGAAGAATGGTCATTATAGAATCTAAACTCTAAATTACTTTAGGTAGATATCTTTTACAGGATGAGTATCCATTGTGTTCTGGTACCATCCACCCCATTTATTAGTATCAATCATGTTGATAGTAATATAGTAGTAGAATGGAATGATTGAAGCATCTTCATTAACCATGATATCTTCAGCAGTTCTTAAAACGCCAAGTCTATCAACAGGATCTGAAATTGTTGCAGCTTCTCTTAGTAGATCATCATATACATCATTTGCATATTTACCACCATTCATAGCAGCACCAGTCATGAACATATCTAAGAATGTGTTAGGATCTTGGTAATCACCAACCCAACCAGCTCTAGCGATTTCGAAGTTACCTGAACTTCTGTTATCTAGGAATGTACCCCATTCTTCGTTAGCAAGTTCAACGTCGATTCCTAATTTATCCTTTAATTGTTGTTGTACATATTCAGCGATTTGTTTGTGGCCTTCAGATGTATTATAAAGAACAGTTAATTTAGGGAAACCAACACCATTAGGGTAACCAGCTTCTGCTAAGAATTCTTGAGCCATTTCTGTAGCTTCATCTTGGCTATCGAATGGGAATTCTAATGCATCATATCCAGCCATTGGAGGTACGATACCCCAAGCAGGAATTTGACCAGCTTTTGTAACACCTTCAACTAATGCTTCACGATCGATAGCATATTGAATAGCTTTTCTAACTAGAACGTTGTCTAGAGGTGGTACTTCTGTTTGGAAGATGTAGTAATATGTTGCTAATTGAGCGTTTGCTTGGTATGAATCCTTCATTTCTGCTGAAGATAATTTATCAGTAGGAACGTTTGTGATCCAATCAATTTCACCGTTTGTGAACATATTGTAGTTTGTGTTTTCATCATCTGAACTTAAGATAACAACTTTGTCAAGTTTAACAGCATCTTTGTCCCAGTATTTGTCATTAGGTACAAATGATAGGTAAGACTGTGGAACTCTTTCTTCTAAAACGAATGGTCCGTTAGAAACAACGTTTTCAGGAGCTGTCCATTTGTCGCCATAAGCTTCAATTGTGTGCTCAGGAACAATTGCGAATGAGTAATGTGATAAAGCATCAACTGCATAAGGAATTGGACCAATTAAATCCATTTGGAATGTGTAGTCATCTAGAGCACGAATACCAACTACATCAGCACCAGCTTCACCTGAGTTGTATTCATTAGCACCAGCTAAGAACATACAAGGGAACCATGCATATGGAGCAGCTGTATCAGGATTTAATTCTCTTAACCAAGAATAAACAACATCATTAGCTGTGATAGGTGTACCATCTGACCAAGTTGTCTTTCTTAGGTGGAATGTATATTGAGTGCCATCTTCGTTTGATTCCCATGATTCTGCAACACCAGGAACGGCATTAGCTGTCATAGGATCAACACCTACTAAACCTTCAAACATTGTTTCAAAGATTCTGTGTTCAGGAACACCTTGAATTAATGCTGGGTCTAGAGATGCAGGTTCTGCACCATTAGATAGTGTGAATACTACGCCTTCATCTGCAGCTGGAGTAGCAGCAGGAGCTGGAGCTGGAGTTGCAGCTACAACAGGTTCTGTTTTAGCTGGTTCAGCCTTTGCAGGAGTAGTTTGAGTTTCAGTTTGAGCTGTAGCTACAGTAGTAGCAGCAGTATCAGTTGTTGTATCGGCCTTTTTGCCACAAGAGACAAAAACGGTTGCTAAAAGCATAACGCCTAAAGCGATCGATAGTGATTTTTTCATAGATTGATCTCCTTAATGATTGATTTTTTCTATTTGCTATTTGTATAATCTTATATATACTATACCATAAGATATGCTAATTAGTAAACGACGGATATGAATTTACGTCAAGTGAAAAGACTAAATTAAGCAAAAAATGTAATTATACATACATTTTGGTTATCTCAATAACATAATATACAAGGATTTAGAGTGAAATATCATTTAAAAAATACAGATTCAAAACTAATATATAAAACAGGAATAACGTCAAAAATAATTTGCTCATTATACTTTGCATTTTTCTTTTGGCAGATAATTGTACATATTATAGAGGGTGAAAGCTTATCAACAATGAGTATTCCTATTATACTATTACTACTTTCGTTGCTAGGAATACTATATAGAGACTATTTTATCTTTGATAATAAAGAGTCAAATATTGTGAAAGTGTTTGGAATATATCCTTTTGCAAAAAAACAAACTATAAATGTATCAGATGTAGATAGAGTAGAGTTAACTCACTTTACAAAAGGTTCGTATAATAATGACCCTAATTTTAAAAAGAAGGGAAAAGCATATAGAGCACAACTATCTTTTGCGCTTAGATTGAAGGATGATACTGAAGAAGTGATTGAAATTATTGATGAGAAAAAAAGTGGTGGATTTAGTGAAGCTGCAGCTCTTAAAGTAAGTCAATATTTAGGATTACAGTATTATCAAGACAGGGCAAGGGATTTAGATATTAATGTTGGAATTCGAGATTTGAAATAATTTGATATACAGAGATATATATCAAAATAAGTAAAAAAAATTGATGTATTTGTTAGCTCTTTAATGAAAATATTTATGTCATTTTTTCGCTAAAATATTATTGCAAAAGAAATAAGAAATATTTATTTGACTTTGATAATGTTCTTATCAATAAATACAAATTACTAAAAGTTTGGATAAATATTGCATAATGTTGCATTTTCCTGTATTGTAATCATTATGCGCAAGGCATATAAATAGTGTAAACTTTGTGCAAAAATACGCAAAATAAATCTATAGAGGAAATAAAATGACGAAATATATTTTCAGACGGTTGCTTGGAATGATCCCTACATTACTGATAATTATTACATTAAGTTTCTTTATTGTTCGTATTGCTCCTGGTGGTCCTTTCGATGGTGAGAGAGCTCTTCCTGAGGCAGTAAAAGCGAATATTGAAGCAAAATACCACTTAGATGAACCTGTACTTCAACAGTATGGTCGTTATCTATTCGATGTAGTAAGAGGTGATTTAGGTCCTTCTTATAAGTATAAGGACAATGATGTTAACTATTACATCTTTACATCTCTCCCTAATTCAGCAGTATTAGGTTCTGTTGCAATTTTACTAGCTTTAGTATTCGGTATACTATTTGGTATTCTAGCAGCATTGTATCAGAATTCATGGATTGATTATCTGACGATGGGCATAGCGGTTATAGGTATATCCGTTCCACTCTTCGTTGTCGGGCCAGTCCTGCAATTAGTCTTTGCGATGAACTTGGGATGGCTTCCTACATCAGGTTGGTATACAACAGGTGAAGGATGGACAACAATCATCTTGCCAGCACTCTCTTTATCATTCGCATATTTTGCAACTATTGCTCGTCTAACAAGATCTTCAATGCTTGATACACTAAGATCTGATTATATTAGAACAGCAAAAGCAAAAGGTATGAAAAACAGTACTATTATTCTAAAACATGCTATGAAAGGAGCTATGCTTCCTATCGTTAGTTATTTAGGCCCTGCATTTGCCGGTGTTATTACTGGTTCTATCGTTATCGAACAAGTATTCCGTGTTCCTGGTATTGGTAAATTCTTCGTACAAAGTTCATTTAACCGTGACTATACACTAATTATTGGTGTAGTTATTGTATTCTCTGTAATACTTGTAGTTATGAACTTCATTGTAGATATTGTTTATGCAATGCTTGATCCTCGTATCGCTTATTAAAAGGATTTATTGAATTATGTTAGATAAAAAGAAAAAGAACAAAGATAAGGCCGTAGTTAATGAGTTTGATCAGGTTATTGTTGGTAATAGCTTAACAAAAGATGCTTGGAAAAGATTAAGAAAGAATAAAATGGCCGTTTTAGGTTTAGGTATTGTTGTAATTTACGCTTTCCTAGCAGCTTTTGCATCACTTCTTCCAATGTATGATTATGATCAAATTATTTTAGATCACCAAAACTTACCACCATCATGGAACACCACAGCTGGTGAATTAATGATGAATGATAAAATGGATGCTCTATTCTTCACAGCTTGGAAAGAAGGTCGTTTAGTTTTAAATGACGAACAAGATGCTCAAATTAGAACTTGGATTGAAGATAGTAAAACAACTAAAGTTTGGGATATGGTTTATACTCAAGGTATGGCTCAAATTGCAAGCGGTGATTTTAGTTGGAACGCAAGTGAACAAAAAGCTATTGATAAATTACAAGATAAAATTGATACAGAAATTTTTGTAGCAATTGATACTGTAAAAATTGATGATAAAGATATTTCTAAATTTGATAGTAACACTTTAGCAAATACATATGCTGACTTATTAGGTATGGATGGAACTACTGCAATTATGGATCAATCTACAAAAGAGATGAGAGCCTTAGTTGAAAATAGTCTTGAACTAACTGATGATGAAAAAGCAGCTCTTGGTGATGAAGGTATTGCTAAGAGAGTAGATGATGAAATTGAATCAATGGGTAGTGTAGCTTATGAGAAAAAATTAGCTCAAAACCTTATTGGTAAAATTGATGCACAAATTCTACGTAATGTTACTAAAGATATTAAAGCTCAAAATAAAGATGGCTCTGTAACTTTCCCTCTAAAAGAAACTGCTGATGTAAATTCAAGAGTTAGTGCTTCTGTTACAGCTTCTCTTAAAAATAATAGGCATTATTTATTAGGAACTGACTATAGTGGTCGTGATTTATTAGCACGTATCATCTATGGTGGACAAATTTCAATAATGATTGGTCTAGTAGGTACTCTATTTAGTGTATTTATTGGTATCGTTCTTGGTGCTCTAGCTGGGTACTTAGGTGGTAAAGTAGACTATATTATTATGAGAATTGTTGATGTTATGTATGGTCTTCCATATATGTTGATTGTTATCATTTGTATGGCAATCTTTGGACGTAGTATTATGAACTTGTTCATTGCCTTAGGTATTGTTAGTTGGTTGACAATTGCTCGTATGGTACGTGGACAGATTATGAGTTTAAAAAATAGTGAATATGTTGAAGCAGCTCGTTCAATGGGTGCAAAGACATGGAGAATTATTTTCAAACACATGATTCCAAACTCATTATCGATTATTATCGTTTATTCAACACTAAGAATACCAGCATTTATTATGCAGGAATCATTCTTATCCTTCTTAGGCTTAGGTGTTCAAGCACCATTTGCTTCTTGGGGATCATTGATTAGTAATGGTGTTGCAAGTATGACAATTTACCCTTGGAGATTAGTATTCCCTTCAATCGCTATGACACTGTTCTTGTTCGCAATGAACTTCTTCGGCGATGGTTTAAGAGATGCATTTGATCCACAGAGTAAGAACCAGCTTTAGGAGTGAATAATAATGAAAAATAACGAAAACGTAGTTCTAGATGTTAGGAATTTGCAGACTCACTTCTTAACAGATGCCGGTGTTGTTAAAGCCGTAGATGGTGTATCCTTCAATGTTTGTGAAGGTGAAACAATTGGTATTGTTGGTGAATCTGGTTCTGGTAAAAGTGTAACAAACCTTTCAATTATGAAATTAATTCCATCTCCTCCAGGTAAAATTGTTGGTGGTGAAGTAATTTTTGAAGGTCAAAATATTCTAGACTTAAGTGAAAAAGAACTTCGCGAAATTCGTGGTAACAAAATTTCCATGATTTTCCAAGATCCAATGACCTCATTGAATCCTTTCTTAAAGATTTCAACTCAAATGATTGAAACAATTCGTCTTCATAATAAAGATGTAACTAAAGAACAGGCTAGATTGAGATCTATAAAACTTTTAGAAGATGTAGGTATTCCTGCAGCTGAAAAGAGAATTGATTGTTATCCACACCAATTCTCAGGTGGTATGAGACAGAGAGTAATGATTGCTATAGCACTATCATGTAATGCTAAAGTATTAATTGCTGATGAACCTACTACTGCTTTAGATGTAACAATACAAGCTCAGATTCTTGAATTAATACAAAAGATTAGTAAAAAATATAAGACTTCTGTTATTCTAATTACCCACGACCTTGGTGTTGTAGCTGGTATGTGTGATAAAGTTTGTGTTATGTATGCAGGTAGAGTTGTTGAAAAGGCTCTAACTGATGATCTATATAAAAAACCTCTTCACCCATACACAGAAGGCTTAATTAAGAGTGTTCCTAGAATGGACCATGTTGAGAAACAAGGAAAGTTGTTCTCTATTGAAGGACAACCACCTAATGTTATTGATTTACCTCCTTGTTGCCCATTCCATCCTCGTTGTCACAAAGTTATGGATGTTTGTAAATGTGCTTATCCTTTGAAAAAAGATTTTGATGGTCATGAAGTTTCTTGTTGGTTGTATGCAACTGATGAAGAAAAGAAAGAAGCATTAAAGAATGCTGGGGAGAATTAGTAAATGAGTGATAATAAAGGACCACTATTGGTCGTTAAAGATCTAAAACAACATTTCCCAACTAGTTCTGGCGGATTGTTTAGTAAAGTTAATGGTGCTATCCGTGCCGTTGATGGTATTTCTTTTGAATTAAAAGCTGGTGAAACACTTGGTATTGTAGGTGAATCTGGTTGTGGTAAATCTACAACAGTTAGATCTATTGCACAGTTATATAGACCAACTTCTGGTGAAGTAATATTTGACGGAAAAGATTTATGTAAGGCAAGTGAAAAAGAATTAGTTAGAGCTCGTCGTGATATTCAAATGATTTTCCAAGATCCATATGCATCATTAGACCCAAGAATGACTGTTAGATCTATTATTTCAGAACCTTTAGAAATCTTTAACAAAAGAGGACTTTTAGACAAGAAATTATCAGGTCTTGAAATTGAAGATGAAGTTGAAAAATTAATGGAAAGAGTTGGTTTGAATAAAGCCTTCAAAAACCGTTATCCACATGAGTTCTCAGGTGGTCAAAGACAAAGAATTGGTATTGCAAGAGCATTAGCACTTAATCCAAAAATTATCTTAGCTGATGAACCTGTATCTGCACTTGATGTATCAATCCAGGCACAGATTCTAAACTTATTAGATGATCTACAAGATGAACTTGGATTAACTTATGTATTTATTGCTCACGATTTAGCTGTTATTCAGCATATTTCAACTCGTGTTGCAGTTATGTATCTTGGTAAGATTGTAGAATTAGCTGATAAGGAAGAGCTTTATAAAAATCCAGCTCACCCTTATACTCAAGCTTTATTATCTGCAGCTCCAATTCCAGATCCTGATGTTGAGAAACAAAGACAGAGAATTATTCTAACAGGTGATGTACCATCTCCTGATGTAGAACAAAAAGGTTGTTACTTCCAAGCTCGTTGTCCTAAGAGAATGCCTTGGTGTACTTGCCATGTTCCACCAACATATGCTTTAAATGAAAAACAAAGTGTAGCTTGTTGGTTGTATGATGAGAGAGACCTTTCTAAGGTTTCAGAAGCTGATGCTCAAGCAGATGCTGCAAAAAGTGCAAGTAATAAATAAAAAACACAATTAATGTTAAATTATGTTAATTGATTGACAATGTTGCCAATGGGTCTTTAATATAGAGTACCTATTGGCAATATTTATCTAAAGGGAAAATAATGAATCATAAAGTATATTTAGAGAGCTTGGGCTGTGCAAAGAATCAAGTTGACGCGGAAGTAATGTTGAACATCCTTAAAAAGAAGGGTTATGTTCACATAGAAAATATCGAGGAAGCTGATTTAATCATAATCAATACATGCGGCTTTATAGAAAGTGCAAAAGAAGAATCTCTTAATGCATTATTTGAATTGAGAGCAAAAAATACAAAAGCTAAATTAGTATTTAGTGGTTGTTTAACTCAAAGATATTCTGATGTACTTGAATTACCAGAGGCAGATGCTATATTTGGTAATAGAGACTTAGCTCAGATTTCAAATGTAGTAGATAATCTTTTTGAAAAAGATGTTGATGAACAGATAGTTTTGGCTCCAGAATACCCAGATCCAGATAATGATGCCTTTGAACGTGGTGAATTATTAAACTTTCCAGGTTCTTCCTTCTTAAAACTTAGTGAAGGCTGTAATCACTGTTGTGCTTATTGTGCAATCCCAGTTATTCGTGGACCATTGAGATCACGTCCTGAAAAGATGATTTTACAAGAAGCTTGTGAATTAGTTTCATCCGGTGTTAAAGAAATTAATATTATTGCTCAGGATTTAGCAGCATGGCATACAGATATAGATGGTAAATCAGGTCTTATTGATTTACTTGGTAAAATTTGTGAAATTGAAGGTGATTTTAAACTTCGTCTATTATATATCCATCCAGATGCTTTCCCATTTGAATTAATTGACTTTGTAAAAACTCATGATAAGGTTCTTCCATATTTTGATATTCCTTTCCAACATGCTTCTGTGAAAATCCTAAGTAAGATGGGTAGAACAGGTAATAGTGAGAGTTATTATCAATTAATTAAAAGTATAAAAGATGCAATTCCTGAAGCTGTTATAAGAACTACAATCATGCTTGGATTCCCTGGTGAAGGTGATGAAGAGTTTGAAGAAGTAATGAAATTTGTAGAACGCTGTAGATTCGATTGGATGGGTTCATTTATTTATTCTCGTGAAGAGGATACTGTTGCCTATGATATGAGAAATGAAGAAGAGCATGAAATAGATAAGAAAAGAGCTGAAAAATATCAAATCAAGCTTCAAGAATTACAAGAGAGAATTACTAATGAAGAACTACAAAAATTTGTTGGCAATGTTTATGAAGTATTACTTGAAGAAGAAATTGAGGGTGAAGATCTAGCTATTGGTAGAATTTATTCTCAAGCTCCTGAAGTTGATGGTGCAACAGTTGTTATGGGTAGAAACCTAAAAGCTGGTACAATTGTAAAAGCTGGAATTGAAAGAGTTAATGGTGTTGATTTAGATGCAGTAGTACTCGGAGAATATAATGGCTAATATGGATCTTTGGCTTAGTAAATTAAATCCTGAACAAAAAGAGGCGGTATTTGAAAATGAGAATCCTCTTTTAGTTTTAGCTGGCGCGGGTTCTGGTAAAACCCGTGTTATTACTACTAAGATTGCTTATTGTATCCAAGAACTTAATTATAATCCTTGGAATATTTTAGCTGTAACTTTTACGAATAAAGCTGCTAAAGAAATGAAAGACAGAGTCTTGGAGATGCTTCCTCAAGAGAAACCTGAATCTTTTAATATTAGAACATTTCACTCATTTGGTGTATGGCTTCTTAGACGTTTTTCTAAAGAAGCTGGACTCCAACCTGGGTTTACAATCTATGATGATTCAGATTCTTTGTCACTTTTAAGAACAAAATATTCAAGTATGACTGCAAAGGAACTTAAACCCATAATGAAAGCCATTTTAAAGGCTAAGGATATGGGTTTAAATCCTCGTAGCAAAGGACTTAATGAACTTAGCATTGAACCTAACATTGGACGGTATTTTGAGGTTTATCAGAATGCTCTTCGAGAGGTTGGCAATGTTGACTTTGCAGATTTAATTACAATTCCTTCAAAATTGATTGATGAGTACCAAAGTGTTAGAGATTTTATTCAAAGACGTTTTAAAGTAATTCTTGTTGATGAGTATCAAGACTCAAACGTTGCACAATTTGAATTGTTAAAAAGATTAGTATCTCCTTCAACCTTTATTTGTGTTGTTGGTGATGATGATCAGAGTATTTATCGATTCCGTGGTGCTGAAATTGAAAATATACTTTCTTTTCCAAGAGTATTTCCAAATACTAAAAGTATTGTATTAGCTCAGAACTATAGATCTACTAGCAATATATTAGATTTAGCATCCTCAGTTATTAAGAATAATTCAAATAGACATGAAAAAGTTTTAAGAACTGATAATGGTAAGGGTAGTAAACCTCAACTATATTATGTTAATGATGAAATTGATGAGGCTGATAAAGTCTATTCTTTATTAAAACGTAATAGGAATATTAACAATAGTGCTATTTTATATAGAACTAATGCTCAGTCTTCAGCATTTGAAACACTTTTTACAAAACGTCATATTCCTTATAAAATTGTTGGAGCATTAAAATTCTACGATAGAGAAGAAGTTAAAGATGCTCTTGCTCTATTGCAGTTATTTGTGAACACAAGAGATATTGTTAATTTTAGAAGAATGATTAATAAACCATCTCGTGGAATTGGTCCAACTTCAGTTCAAAAAATTGAGGCTTTCTTACCTTATTCTAATGGTGATATTTTTGTAGCTATGAATAAGGCTATTGAACAGAATGTGCTTTCTACTCGCTGTAGTAATAGTGTAAAAAGCTTCATTACTATTATGGAAGAATCTTTTAAAATAATTGATGAGGGTGATTTAGCTGATGGTGTTAAGTATCTACTTGATAAAATTGGACTACTTCAACACTTTAAAAATGAAGATAAAAAGAATAATACTTTTAAAGTTGATAACTTAAACTCGCTTGTTAATGCTGTCAGTGAATATCCACAAGGTGTTGAGGGATTATTATCTTTCTTAGAAGAGGTTACATTAGACCATTCTAAAATTGGTTCAGAAGATCCTGCAGAGGGTGAGGGTGTTACACTTATTACAATCCATAATACTAAAGGTCTAGAATTTGATGATGTTTATGTTGCCGGATTAGAGGAAAAATTATTTCCAAGTAGTATGAGTGATGATGAGGATGGAATTGAAGAAGAAAGACGTCTATTCTATGTAGCAGCAACTCGTGCAAAATTCAATCTATATTTATTTAGTGCAAAATCTAGAAGAGTATGGGGACGTATGGAATATGATAGAATACCTTCAAGATTCATTGATGAAATTGATGAGGATTTAATTGAAATTATTGGATTCCCAAATCATAAATCTCCAACTTCATGGGATGATAGAGCTAGTAAATATTTGAATAATAGAGGTGATTTTAACCTCTTAGATGAAAAACGTTATACTCATGCTCCTCGTCATGGAATAAAACATCCAAGAACTGAAGTTAATAAATATAAAAACACTTCAAACTTCCCAGAAGACCCATCAAAGCTAATTCATAAAGGTTTTGGTTCTTCATCAAAGAAATTTGAATTTGAGAAAAAAGAAGGAAATATTGTTAGCTATAAGGTTGGCGATAGAGTTAATAATGTTGAAAAAGGCGATGGATATATTGTAAGTAGTGTTAATAAAAATGGTAGAGAAATCATTGAAGTTGAATATGATACTGGTGTAATTGCAAAATATATTGCAAAATTTGCCAAACTTACTAAAATATAAATCTGGAGCTATATTCTTATTTAGAAAGAAATAATTATCAAAATATGAGCTTATCTCTAGACAAATAGTTTCATATATGATAAAAAAATAAGAGTTGCACGAAGTCAATGAGGTTTTGTGCGCAAAATGAATTAGAACTTAAAAGGCAGGAATTGAAGACTTTTAGTCGGATTTTCGTAAGCTAAACAGACCTGACTACTTGATATCCTAGGGTGAATAATAGGTATCTTGTTAGTGACTAAGAATTTATATTTACTATTATCAAGGGCGCTCAACTTTTGGTAAGTGTAGATAGGAAGGCTTTTTTACTGGTTTATTTAAGTCCAAAAATTATTTTTGTACGTTTTTAGGTGGAGCCGTAGGAAGCTCAAACCTCTTTTAACCCGACCTTTCCTAAGGGGTTATACTAATTACAAACAATTATAAACAAATTTGGTAAACTTAAATTGTATTGTCACTGTTATCTTTTGTAAGTTAATTTTACTTTCCTTCTAATTGGGAAGTTAAGGTTAATGAAAGAAAAACAGAATAGGATCTGTAAGTCTGTCAGATAATAAATCTTTGATTTATTGTCAAACAATATAAACGTAGGGCAACCTACGACAAATAGGGTATTTTCGATGAAAACTATTTTTGTTAAACCACTCACTATGGAGAAAAAGTGGTACATTATTGATGCAGAAGGCAAGGAACTTGGTCATGTTGCTGTTGCTGCTGCACGTATTCTCCGCGGAAAAAATAAACCAGAATTCGTTCCTCACCAAGACATGGGTGATTACGTAATTATTATTAATGCTACTAAAGCTAAGATGTCAGGTAAAAAGTTTGAAGACAAAATGTATTACCGTCACTCTAACTTCCCTGGTGGTTTCCGTGCTACTAATTATTCTGACATGCTTGATAGAACTCCATGTTTCCCAATGGAACATGCTCTTAAAGGTATGTTACCTCGTGGACCTTTAGGTCGTGCATTATTCACAAACGCTAAAGTTTATGCAGGTGCGGATCATCCTCATATGGCTCAACAGCCAATTGCAGTAGAACTTTAAGGGAGAGCAGTAAAATGGTAAAAAAAGAAATTAAAAGCAAGGTAAATCTTGGTACTGGTGTTGGTCGTAGAAAGACTTCAACTGCTCGTGTTTATTTAAGAGAAGGTAGTGGTGTTATTGTTGTTAATGGTAAAGATGCAAGTGAATACTTTGCAAACCCATTAATGGTTTCTCTACTACAACAACCTTTAACTGCAACAGAAACAACTGGCAAATATGATATCTTAATCAATGTTGTTGGTGGTGGTGTAGCAGGTCAAGCAGGTGCTTGTCGTCATGGTATTTCTAGAGCTCTTTGCGCAATTAGCGAAGACAACAGAAGTGCATTACACACAGCTGGTTACATGACTCGTGATGCTCGTATGGTTGAACGTAAAAAATTCGGTCAAAAAGGTGCTCGTAGTAAGTTCCAGTTCAGCAAACGTTAATATTTATTTATTATGGTTGTTGCAACAATCGAGAGGAGAGCAAGTTTGGATGGCTTTACAGTCACACCAAAGGAGAGCTCTCCTTTTTTTGTCCCTTCTTATTTATTAGATGCTTATCCTGATCTTGAACTATATAGTGGTGATCAGATTAACCAAGAGGGATATGATTTTTTATTCTCACTAAATAGAATATATTTATGTGAAAAAAAAGCAATTGAATTGCTATCTAGAAGAGAACACTCTTCTTTTGAATTAACAAATAAATTAAAACAGAGAAAATTCTCTCAATCTGAAATTGATAAAACTCTAACTTATCTAAGAGAGAAAAATTATCTAAATGATAAACGATTTACTGAAAGCTTTATTTTATCTCGTTTAAGAAAAAAGCCTGAAGGCATGGCTATGATATTACAACGCCTACTTCAAAAAGGTATTTCATACTCTGTATCTCAAGAAATATATAATAACATTATTGATGAAGAAACTAAAAATAGTATTATTCAAAAAGCCTATGAGAAATCAATGGTTAAGTGTAATGGAAATCAAGAAAAATTAATTAATTACATGCAACGTTTAGGTTTTACATACTCCGAGGTAAAAAGGATTATTGAAGATAATAGTGATTATTAGAATACTTTAATTTGCTTATCTTATCTATTTTTATGTAGCAATTTTAAAATTTATATTATAATATAGGTCACTATGATAGATGATTTATTATTTGAAATAATTTCACTTATTCCTCATGGATTTGGTGGAATGTTAATACTAATTGCAGTAATTGCTCTTAGTCTTTTTGTTTTAGGAAAGGGTGCTGATATTCTTGTTGATGAGGCCGTTGGTCTTTCTATGAAGTGGGGCGTTCCTAAAATGCTCATCGGTGCTACAATAGTAAGCCTAGGTACTACATTACCTGAGGTTACAGTTTCTGTACTTGCAGCTGTAAATGGATTTCCAGATTTAGCAATGGGAAATGCAGTAGGATCAATTATATGTGATACAGGTTTAATACTTGGTATTGCAACTTTAATTAATCCTCTTCCATTTAAAAAAGATGTTGTAAGACGTCAGAGTTGGATTCAATTTGGAGCTGGTATGCTTCTCGTTATCACCTCCTTTATATTCGGTGGTGGTTTCCATTCAATAAATCATGGTGGTAATATACCACAATTTATGGGTTGGGCTTTCCTTGCACTATTAGCTATATATATTTATCGCACTATTGTTTCTGTAAAAAATGGTAATGCATCAGATGAATTTGAAAATATGGATAGTGAAATTGATGCACCAACTTCTGCTATATTATTAAGATTATTTTTAGGAATTGTTTTAGTTGTTCTGTCATCAAAAGTATTAATTCCTTTTGTTCAAGAATTTGCAATGAGATTAAATATACCAGAAACAATTATTGCTGCTACACTAGTTGCCTTTGGAACAAGTCTTCCTGAATTAATCACAGCTGTAACTGCTGCTAGAAAAGGCCATGGTGATTTAGCAATTGGTAATGTTTTAGGTGCTGATATCTTAAATGTATTATTTGTAGTAGGGGCAGCGGCTTCCGTAACAGTTGGTGGATTAAATGTGGATATTAACTTCTTCCATTTATTATTCCCAGCAATGATATTTGTATTAGTAGTATGTAAATTAGCAATATCATTTTCTAAAGATTCATTAAAAAGACCTGTTGGTTTCCTATTATTAGGAGCATATGTTTTAGTAACTGTTGCTAGCTATGCAGTAAATCTAAAATAGATAAATGATAAGACTTTGTGTGGTATAACTTATTATACTATATGAAATTATAATATGAGATAAATAAAAATGGACACTTAAAAAGTGTCCATTTTTGTTTTAGGCTTTAAATAAAGTTTTTAACTCTATTATTATTTTACTTTAATATTGAATGCATCAAGACCTGCATATTTTGCATTATCTCCAAGCATGTCTTCTATTCTCATTAATTGATTATATTTAGCTAGTCTATCAGAACGAGACATTGAACCAGTTTTGATTTGTCCAGTTTCAAGAGCTACAACTAAATCTGCAATAAATGTATCAGCTGTTTCACCAGATCTGTGAGATACTACTGCTGTATAACCATTACGTTTAGCCATTTCAATTGCTTGATAAGTTTCACTTAATGTACCAATTTGATTTAGTTTAATAAGAATTGAATTAGCAACGCCCATATCAATACCCTTAGCAAGTCTTTCTGTATTTGTTACAAATAAATCATCACCAACGATTTGAATTTTATCACCTAGGCGGTCACTCATAAGTTTCCAACCTTCCCAGTCATCTTCAGCCATTCCATCTTCAATTGAGATAATAGGATATTTCTCAACCCATTTTTCCCACATATCAACCATTTGTTTACTGCTTAATTCTTCACCAGTAGACCAACGTAGTTTGTAAACTTTTTTCTCTGTATCATATAATTCAGATGCTGCAGGATCTAAAGCAATCATGAAATCACCATCTCTTCCTGTTGTGTAGCCAGCTTTTTTAATAGCTTCTACAATAACATCTAAAGCTTCTTCATTAGATTTTAAATCAGGAGCAAAACCACCTTCATCACCAACACTTGTATTATAACCACGTCCTTTTAGAACTGATTTCAAGTTATGGAAAACTTCACTAACCATTCTAACAGCTTCTCTAATGGAAGTTGCACCAATTGGCATTACCATGAATTCTTGGAAATCTACTTTGTTATCACTATGAGCACCACCATTTAAGATGTTAGACATAGGAACTGGTAAAGTTCGTGAGTGGAAATTACCTAAATATGAATAAAGAGGTAGTTCTAGATAATCTGCAGCTGCTCTAGCTACAGCAAGTGAAACACCAAGAATAGCATTTGCACCAAGTTTAGCTTTATTAGGTGTACCATCTAAAGCAATCATTGCATTATCAATTGCTAGTTGGTCAAGAGCATCCATTCCTTCAATGTTCGCTGAAATAATATCGTTAACATTCTTTACAGCTTTTGATACTCCTTTTCCCATGAAGCGAGATTTATCACCATCTCTAAGTTCAACTGCTTCATGAACACCTGTTGAGGCACCTGATGGTACTGCTGCACGACCAAATGCGCCACTCTCTAAAAATACGTCTACTTCTACAGTAGGGTTACCACGTGAGTCAAGAATTTCTCTTGCTTCAATTGATTCAATTAAACTCATATTTTTTTCTCCTATATGTTACTATACACTAACAATGATAATATTCAAGTAAATAGTCAAGTCTAAAGTAATAATTTTTTATTATATTTTGTTATTTCCCATATAATGTTATAGTAGAATATATAAATAATGAGATAAGCAATAATAATTCGTTAAAAAAATTATAATTGACAAAAATAGGGAGTAAAGAATATATAATGGAAACTAATCAAATGTTATATAAACTGCCATTGTTAGATAAAAAATTGATTAAAGATGTAATCTTTTCAATGGACAATCAAAACTCAAAAGGCTATTTAGATTTGTACTCTTCAGAAGTAATTGAAGTTAATAATATAGGTGATGAGATACAAGTAAATTCAAGTTCAAATGAAGGTCATTTTGAAACTATAAAGATAAGTGATAGGAAAGAAAGATTTCTAGCTGTACCTGTTTGGGGACCTCTTGAAGGTTTCAAAATGAGAGAAGATTTCGTAAATTATCTAAAAAATCCACTATATAAAGAAAAACTTGATAAAGTTTTACATACTGGAAGAGGGGTGTTTAAAAAGTTCAAAGAAGTCCTTCATACAAGTCCTTTAATAGAAAGACAATGGTATAATTATAAGAAAGAATACATGCAACGTGTTGTTATAAAGTGGTATGAATATAATAAAGGACTAGTAAAACTAGAGGAACTTCCACTTGATATTGAGGAGCTTCCAGATGATCTTTTAATCGAAGATTTCATGTATGTTTTCTATAATAATGATGAAAAAAAGACTGAAATTGATAATTTAACACAAAATTTAATGAAAGATTTAAATTTAGTAGAAGCATTTTTAATCAAAAAAAATATAAATGGTGAGAAAAGTGCTTTACATTTGTGTGTATTAACACCCGATGAAAAGTTGGTTGGATTTATTAAATATAAAAAAAATAATGATGATTTATGCGAAATTCTTGCATATGGAATAGTTGAAGAATACCGTGGAATAGGGCTATTTAATATACTTTTAGACAAATTAATACGTCAATTGAGTAGAGAGGGAAAAAAATCTTTAATAATGTTTTATACCTCCGAATTTGTAAAAATTACTAAAAAAGTTAAAAATATTGAAATATTTTGTAACCTTTCTTATTTTTTGATTGATTTTGAAGTATGGATTGAGGGTAATCCCTCTTCTGAACTACTAGAGGTGTAATTATAGACTAGAGTTGCACTAATATGTTACTTAGATATGATGTTATATTGACACTGTTGCATATAATGTCATAATAGTATAAAAATATTTTATTGACTTTTGGTATAAAGTTGTTAAAATTAACAAAGAATAAACTTAACTATTTAACACAGAATGTTAGGTAATTTCGTTTTAAATATGGGTTTTTGTATTGTGAGCTAGGTAAAATTTATCTTGACAGATGTTATTAGCCTTGCTACAATCCAAAATATATATGGAAAATTAAGGGGTTTTTTATGGCGTTGCCATATTCCCGAAACTATTTGGAGGAAGTATGAAAAAAGTTTCTGCTTTATTATTAACTACTATGTTAGGTTCTAGCATGGTATTCGCTAGTTTTACTGGTAGCGCAACATTATCATCAATGTATGATTTTGATAGCAATGATTATGGTATGGGTAATGGTTCATCTGTAAATTTCGATATTGATTTATTAAATGTTACAAATGAAGATGTTACAAGCGATAAGGCTGTTTGGGCTGATATTGAAGCTTCATTAAAAGTTGGTCTAGTTGATGGCGATCATGAAAGTGGTGTTTCTATGGATGATCCTGCAAGTTTCTATTTAACATCAGATGTAACTGGTACTGATTCAGCTATTTTAGGTGTTGGCATCTCTTTAGATTCAGCTACTGTAAATGGTGATGGTTGGTCTTTAGATATTACTGGTGTAACAGGAAATCCTGATTATGCTGTATCTGCAATTGATTCAAATGAAGTTTCAGATGATGTTGATGATTGGGGATTTGTTCTAGAAGATTATGATGATTACTTCGACTATGAAGCTGATTACAATGATGATGTTCCTGGTTTCAGTTTAACTTATGGCGTTTCAACTCTTGGTTTAGGATTCTATCACACAGATGTTGATGGCGACGTAGCTGCTGGTACAGATTTAACAGTTTATTTAGGTGGTGATGATTACCAACTAGCTGATGGTCTTATGTTCTCTGGTGCCGTTGCTTATTCACAATATGAAAGCTATGATATGACAGACGAAACTGCTGCTGATAAATTTAAATCTTTATTAGGTAGTTTAGAATTAGCTTTCACAGCTGATGATTATTCTGCAACTGTAGCTTCTGACTTTGGTTATGATATTGATGCTGAAGAAGCAAATGCTGATGTATCTTTAAATGCTATGTACTCTGCTTTCACTCTTGATGCTTATTATGCAACAGTAGCTACTGCAACTGATGAAGATGATATCTCAACTGATGAAGAAATCGACGATTTACTATCAGTTCAAGTTGTTACTGATTTAAGTTCAATGATGGATATGCCTTTAACTTTAACTCTAGCTGGTCTAGACTTAGTTAATGCTCAAGAATTAAGTGCTGAAGCTGCTTATGATTTAACAGATATGTTAACATTAACACTTTCAGGTTCTTATACATTAGATGATGATTCATGGGATGCAACAATCGAAGCTGAATACACAACTGATATGTATTATGTTGATGCTTCTGCTACAATTGAAACAGAAAATGAAGTTTCATTATATGCTTATATTGAAAGCACAACAATGGTTGACAATGCAACATTATCTCTAGAATGGGATGATTCTGCTGACTTATTAAATCAAAACAGTAACCAAGCTTTTGGTAACATCACAGCTTCTTGTGAAATTGATTTCTAAATCTAGCTTATTATTAAGTTAACTATATGGACTGTCTTCGGACAGTCCTTTATTATTTCTACGAGTTCTTTAGTATACTATATTGGAGAACTTTTCTATATCCTATTAATATTCTTGAGCTATTTTAAATATAATTATGTTGATCTATGTTTTGCAAATACAATTAATGAAACTTCGATTGATATCCAAACTACTCTATTTGCATGTTACAAAGATCCTTTATATTTACTAAGACTACGTAATGCTTTCAATTCACTCGTGTAGTTTCTTTTCACTAATTGTTAACACTTCTCTATATTTTTTATTATCACTTGGGCTGAATATCCTAACAATTATATTTTAATTGTCTAATATAATATTTGCTATTCTGAATAATTATAACACCGTACATATTCTGTTATGATATGAAATTCACTTACTTATAAACCTGTTTATCCTTAGTTTGGACTAAACAGTATCAAGCTTATTAAATCATTATATGACATAGATTATTGCTATTTAGGTAATTCTATTAATGCTACTGTATGCTATTAAAAGGCCTTAGTACTTTTCTTTTTAGTTTAGCTCTGTAGTACGTATTGTCATCTTGATGATTCTCTTCTGTATCTACTTAAGCACAAAAAAATCTCACACCATAATTAATGATGTGAGATATATAGTTTAATCTTTTAATTCTATTCGTAGTTTAGAGCTTCAATTGGATCTAGTTTAGATGCCTTTAATGCTGGATACCAACCAAAGAATAATCCTATTATCATACTGAATCCCATAGAAATTATTATAGAGAATGTACTAATTACAAATGTAGTACCCATTGAAACTGAGAATGCATATGAGGCTATTAATCCTATAGCAACACCGATGAATCCACCTATTAGTGTAATTACTAATGATTCACAAATGAATTGTCCTCTAATGATTGATGGGGCAGCTCCAAGTGCTTTTCTTATACCAATCTCTTTCGTTCTCTCAGATACAGATACTAACATGATGTTCATTATTCCAATACCACCAACTAGCAAACTAATAGCTGCTATTGCTGCTAAGAATGAACTAAGTGTTGAAGTAACTGATGTTGCCATTTCTGCTACGGTAGTTGGAGAAATAATTCTGAAGTAATCTTCTCCAATCTTATTATCATAATAATCTTCAATCGTATCAGATACATCCAAAGTATTATTTTGATCAGCTACTTTTATTACATAGGAATCAACTGTGTTTGATTTAGAAAATCTAGCTTCATATGTTGAATATGGAATAAATACACTGTAGTTAAAGCTTAGTGAGAATATAGCATCCTTATCTTCAAGTACACCTACAACTGTATATGGTTTTCCTTGAGTTCCTCTATATAGCATTATATTCTGACCAACAGCATTTCCAGTTGGAAATAGCTCTTCAGCTACCTCAGATCCAAGAACTACTACTTGTCTTGAAGTAATACTCTGAGTAATATCAAAGAATTCACCACTTTCAAATGTCATCGCCAAATTATCATCATAATTACTTGGTACACCATAAACAGTAGTTGAATCGCTCTCTTGTCCTACTCTAATTGTAGAACTTCCTTGAGATATTGCCATAACAGTCTCTATGTCTGATGACAAGTTTTTAATTGTGCTTGTATAATCTTCGGTAAACATATCAGCACTTTCTCCATCTTTTGATGGAGAGAATGTTATTAAATCAGGACCTGCACTAGAGATTGAATCAGTAATGTTAGTTTGTATTGATTGTCCCAAAGTTAAGATTGTAACAACCGATGCAACACCAATAACAATACCTAGTAATGATAACATCGTTCTAAGTTTGCTACCAATCATAGCTTTGAAAGCAAGTTTTGTATTTTCAATTATCATTTATTTTCCTCCACTAGGTGTCCATCTTTAATATGAACCTGTCTTAAACATTGATTACCTAGATCTCTATCGTGAGTGACAAATATAATAGTTCTTCCTTCTTCGTGAAGACTCCAGAATAATTCCATTATTTGTTTACCTGTTTTAGAATCAAGAGCACCAGTTGGCTCATCAGCTAAAATGATTGATGGGTTGGTAACTATTGCTCTTGCAATAGCAACTCTTTGTTTTTGTCCACCAGACATTTCATTAGGCCTGTGGTACATTCTATCCTCTAGTCCTACTTTTTTAAGTGCAGCCTTTGCAAGTGCTACTCTTTCTTTTTTCTTTACATCAGAATAAAGAAGAGGAGTACTTACATTCTCTAGAGCTGTTAGCTTTGAAAGAAGGTTAAACTGTTGGAATATAAATCCAACCTTATTATTTCTAAGATATGCTAAATCTTCTTCATCCATATTAAAGGTAGGCTGGCCATCAATAAAGATATTGCCATCTGAAGGAGAATCTAAGCATCCAATAAGATTCATTAATGTTGATTTACCAGAACCTGATGGTCCCATTATAGATGTGAATTCACCTTTCTTTATTTCAAGTGAAACATTTTCTAATGCTTTTACAGTAATATCACCAACAGTATAAAATCTACTAGCTTTGTCTACTTTTATAATTGTTTCCATAATTTTTACCTTTATTAGTTCCTAGGTCCTTGGCCGCCACCTTGACCTGGTCCACCACCTTGACCACCACCTATAAGTCCACCACTTAGAAGACTTGATGATGAATCATCCTCTGATGTATTAATAGTAGGCATGATTAAAATTGTATCTCCCTCATCAATATCACCAGTTAATATTTGAACATAACCTTCACTTAAATCACTTGTTGTTACATAAACTTTTTCTGGTTCACTGTCAGTTTTCTTTAAGATATATGAGCCCTCAGTATCTGTTTTAACAGCATCTTCTGAAATGATTATCATTTCTTCTTGGCTTGTGCCTGCAATAGTTCCTTCGAATGAATATCCAGGATAAACACCTTCTGGTGGAGTATCAATTGTAAATTCAACTGTTTTAACACCAATACCTTCATCAGATAAATAACCAGCATAAGGCATGTAAGTAATTGCAGCTTCACTTTCTACACCTGGTAATGATTCATAAGTTATATTTGCAACACTATCATCACTGATATATCTTAGGTCTATTTCATCGATATCAACATTAGCAATTAGCTTTGATGGATCAATAATTGTTGCACAATCATCTTGCTCTACAGCATAATCTCCAACTTCAACATTAAGAGTAGTTATTATACCATCCATAGGAGCATATAGTTTTGTATCATCTAATTCTGATTCATAACTTTTTAATTCCATTTCAAGTAGTTCTACATCACTTGATGTACCCTTAATTTGGGATGATTTAATTTGAGACTCTAGACTAGCAATTTGATATTGAATATCAGTATCATCAATTGTTACAAGTAAATCACCTTGTTTAACCCAATCACCTTCTTCAACTAATACAGCTGTTACTGTACCTTCAGATTTAGAATAAACTGTTTGTGTTTCTAATGGTTCTAACTCTCCACTAATATCAACTGTAGTTGAGTATTGTAATTTCTGAACTGTAACTTCTTCAGGAGTAGGAGCCATAGCTGCCTCTAGAGCACTCGCATCCTGCCATGGGAAGTATCCAGTTGATTTGTAGGAGGAATATACATAGATTCCACCAATTGCTATTACAAGTACCACAACATTTCTAATTAATTTCTTTCTTTTTGCGATTTTCTTTTTATTTTTGATGTTTAATTGTACTTTCTCTTCTGTACTTAGTTCTTTTGTTTCTTTTGTATCTTTAGCCATTTTCATTTATCTCCTATAGGAATTCTTTATCAATATTATTTTGAATAATTAAACGATCTAGTTTAATAATTTGCTCTTGAATTGTATCTAAGCTGCATAGATTCTTAGCATCAGTTAATTCTCTCTCAGTTGCATATCCGCTTTCATACAATGTTTGAATAGTTTGTAGTGACTGAGTGTTTACACTTTTTTCAATTTCAAACTGTTGTAATTCTAGATTTGATTCTTGAATATCATTTTGAAGAGAAAATACTTCTAAACTATGATCAGATAGTGCATCTTGTAGCTCAAGGTTACTTTGTTGTACTAAATTCTCAGCTGCTAGTATTTCAAGATTCTCACTAGTTGTGTTTGAATCACTTGTATATGTTGCTGAAACACTTACATAAGGATAGAAAGCATTATCATCATAGTTATAGGTACCTGTTAGTCCACTTGAGAATGAATAATTGTCAAAGGAATATGTAGCACCTGCACTTGCACTTATGTTATCTCCAATATCTGAACTAAGACCGCCTGATGCATATAGTTCATTTGTATCTTGTTCTAATACTCTTAGCTCTTCTTTATAAACAGCTATTTGAGCTTTTGCAATTTCGATTGATGAATTTAATGCACTCATATCAATACTTAATTCTATTGCATCTAACTCATCTAATTCTTCATATGCAATACCACTATAGCTTTCAAATTGTTCTTTTAATAATTCGATTGCCTGTGCTTTAATATCTACGATATTTTGTTGTGCTGTTATTTTTGCCATTTGGGACTTAGCATCAACATCTTCTTCAACATAGGAACCTACTGCAATTTCTTGATCATAGGTTTCTTGATATTCAATTAAAGTGTTTTGAGCTTCTTCTAAATCATATTGATAATTAAGAATACTGCTTATATATGAATATACTTGGCCTTTTACTGTTAATAGAGCTTTGTTGTATTGATAATTCGCTTCTAATAAATTCAATTTAGCTTGTAACTCGTCTGAATTATCATCTGCGTTAAAATCAAATGTTGATTCAAGTGAAGTGCTTATCGAACCCGATGTAGTTCCCTCTGATGATGAAATTGAGGAACTTGTATATATTGAAGTATCATTATCATCATTAAAATTAATTGTTAAACTTGGGCTTACACTATAATCTGATTCTGTTGAAGATGAAGCATCATCTCCATAGGCTCCATAAGTTAAATCTCCTGTTGAAACACTGTAACTTAAATTATCCTCTGCAAGTAGTTCTTGAACCGCTATTTGGTTAGAGGTCAATGTATTCTTAGCACTTTGCACCGCACTGGATTGTAACAATGTTTTGTTTACGATTTCATCTAGCGTTGAAGCAAAGATTGGAGTTGATAATACAATTATCATTAATCCTACGATACTTAACTTTTTCATTTATTTTTCTCCTATAAAGTTTTATATGTATAAAGAAAAGTTTGTATAATCTTTATCACTAAACTTAGAACTTTATGTTATTTCTAAAATACATTTAGAACTTTGATAAATTAGTTATATGAAAGTTATGTGAACTCTATGTGAAGAAGTATTTAAAATTGTGTGTAGTTAATGTGTAGTTAATGTGAAGTAAAATATTTGCTTGTGAGAGATAAAATAAAGTTATTTTTTATTTATTTATATTATTATTGATTTGGTGTTGAATAATATTAAATCTCGATATAATTTAAATACTGAGTTTCAAATCAATATGCGTTAGGATAATTCTTATTGTTGCTATATTGATATATACTAGAAATTAATATAAATATACAAAATAGTTGGAGGACTTATGAGAATCTCTATTTTAGAAGATAAGAAAGAACTTGGTGTTAGCGCAGCAAGAGTTGGTATAAGTAAAATAAAAGATGCAATTGCGAAAAACGGTGAGGCTTTTATTGTTTTAGAATCTGGTGCAAGTCAAATTGAAACTTTAAAGAACCTTGCCAAAAGTGATATTGAATGGAATAAAGTAAGTGTTTTCCAATTTGATGAATTCCTTGAATTTGATTTAACTTGTCCTAAAAGTAATCAATACTTTATTCAAACATGTTTCTTAGATTTATTAGGAGATGTAAAACCAAAAGCAGTATATTTCCTAGGAACTAAAAAGAACTCTTTAGATTATATAAATGATGTTGCTGAGAAAATACAATTTGATGTAGCCTTTGCTTGTATTGGTGAAAACTGCCATCTAGGATATAATGATCCACCTGCAAACTTTATTACAAAAGAACCTTATATTAGTGTTGATTTAGATTTAAGATCTAGAAAGCAACTAGTTACTGAGGGGTGGTTTAAAAAATTAGATGAGGTTCCAACTAGAGCTGCAACTTTATCGGTTTCAAAATTACTCGAATCAAATACTATTATAGTATCATGTCCTGATCAACGAAAAGCTCGTGGTGTGGCTGCTTGTTTGTATGAACCTTTTAACCCACAATTTCCTTGTACTGCACTACGTCGTAAAGCAGAATGTAATTTATTCTTAGATCAGACTTCTTCTATGCTTATCTTAGGTGATAGAAGACCATCTGATTTCGGATTCTAACTAATTTTTTTTATAAGGAGTCAAAGATGACTCATAGACTTAAAGATTTCTCTTTAATTGTTTTAGGAACAGCTTTAACAGGTTTTTCTGTAGCATGTTTTGTGGCACCTGCAAGAATTGCGCCAGGTGGATTAAATGGTGTAGCAACAATTTTCTATTATACATTAGGTATTGATATGGGTTTAACAATGTTAATCTTTTCAGTTCCTTTATTTATAGCAGGAATGAAAGTTTTTGGGAAAACCTATGGTGCCAAAAGTTTATCAGGAGTACTACTTCTTGCAGTATTTACCTCCCTGTTTGGTCAGTTAACTGGTTATAATGGCTTTCTAGACTACAGTGATAAAGTTGATATACTTATTTCAAGTATAGTCGGTGGTGCTCTATCTGGTATGGGAATTGGCCTTGTAATGAGAACTGGGGCTAATACTGGTGGTACTGATATATTGGCTCAAATTATTAATAAATTGACACCAATCCCACTTGGTACTGCTTTATTTCTCTGTGATGGATTAGTCGTATTAGCTGGTGGAATATTCTTTGGACTTGAGAGAGCAATCTTTGCTATTTTTGCTTTATATATAACAGGACAGACTGTTAACTATGTTGTAATGAATCTTGGTACAAAATATGCAAAAACAGCCTACATTGTAAGCGATCATGTTGATGTAATTGGACAGAGAACCATTAAAGAACTTAACCGTGGAGGAACAATGCTTCATGGTTCTGGTATCTATACAAAGCAAGATAGAAGAATATTAATGATTGTAGTTCCAAATAACCTAATTAACCCATTAATCCAAATCGTGCATGATGAAGATGAAAAGGCTTTTGTATCAGTTCATGAAACTTATCAAGTATTAGGCTTTGGTTTCAAACCTCTAACTAAGATTGCTAAAGGCGATCCTAAAAGAAGGCAAGTGCAAAAATAACGGTAAATAGACCGGAAAATGCAATTGAGATTCCACTCATTGCTCCAATGTCTTCACCTAATTCAATAGCTTTGCTTGTTCCTAATGCATGGGAACAAGCGCCTATTCCAACACCCTTTGCAACAGGGTGTTTTATACTAAACATTTTTATAAGCAATGGAGCAAAAAGACTTCCAAGCAATCCTGTTATTATTACAGCTGCTACTGTTAGTGCAGGTATACCACCAATTGATGTAGATATTGCAATGGCAATTGGTGTAGTAACTGATTTAGGAAGTAATGATGAAAGTGTTGTTGCATCAATGTCTAACAATCTTCCCATAATTGCAATGGAACCTACGGATGTTAATGATCCAACACCAGTTCCAACAAATATTGCTAAAAAATGTTTTTTTAGTAGAATTCTTTGTCTATATACAGAAAGAGCTAGGGCTGCTGTTGCAGGACCTAAGAATAGGGTGATTATATCACCACCTCTTGAATAATCTGCATAGGAAATATTAAATATTTTTAAAAATATGATTACCAAAATTATAGCAATAGCAAGTGGATTATAAATTGTTTTCTTAAATTTTTTATTAATTGCAATTCCAATACAATAGGCAAAAATTGTAACAAATAATCCGAATAGGGGATTCTCTAACATTGTTTATTCTTCCTTCCTTGCTTTTTTAAATTAGCTTTTTCACAACAGTAAATTACAAATGTTACACTTTTGCTTGCACAAAAGAAAGTTAGTACTGTTGATGTAATAACAATTATTGCAAACTTGATAATAATTGAAGAAATATCACCAAAATGTTCCATTATTCCAACACCTGCAGGGACAAAAAATAAGGCCATATTAATTAGAAGAAAGTCTCCAACATTACTTATAGCTTTTTCTCTAAGTACATTAGTTGCTAATAATATAAATAGTATTATTAGTGAAATAATGCTTCCTGGAAATACAAAAGGAAGAAGAGTTGCTATGTAATTTCCAAGCAAACAAATAAAAAATATTATTGCTAATTGATTTATAATTTTCATATCTTGTCTATTATAGTAGAATAGATAGTTAATGCAATATGAAAGTGATAAATAATTGTTTTAAATTATCTAATTATTTCCTTTTAAATAAATTAAAAATCCTATAATTAGTAGGTATTAAAACTCTAATTATAGGATTCATATTTTTATGTATTAAAATGATTTATGCTTTTTCTTGAATCTTTGCAAGGAATTCTTTGTATTCACCTTTTGAATTATCACTTACATAATCAACAATAGGGTAATGCTCTAAAATGAAATCAATATCCTTGTCTCCACGTCCTGATAGGTTAATTAGTATAGATTTACCTTTTCCCATTTCCTCTGCTCTCTTAACAGCTTCTGCTACTGCATGAGATGATTCTAGTGCAGGAATGATTCCTTCCATTCTAGATAATACATAGAAAGCCTCTACTGCTTCTCTATCTGTTGCTGATGTGTAACTAACTCTGCCAATATCATGAAGATAACAGTGCTGTGGACCAACACCTGGATAATCAAGTCCACTTGCAATTGAGTAAACAGGAAGTGGTTCGCCTTTATCATCTTGTAATAAATAGCATTTAAATCCGTGAAGAACTCCTTGGCTACCTTTTGAGATTGTAGCAGCATGCATATCAGTATCAAGTCCTTTACCAGCTGGCTCTACACCACGAAGAGCAACTTCTTTATCATCTAAGAAACCAGAGAAAATACCTGCGGCATTAGAGCCACCACCAACACAGGCGATAACTTCATCTGGAAGTGCACCACTTAATTCTTTCATCTGTTCTCTTGCCTCACGTCCAACAACACTCTGGAAATCTCTAACCATCATTGGGAATGGATGAGGACCTACAACAGAGCCAATACAATATAATTGAGTAATAGGATCTTTTAAATATGCTTCAAATGCAGCATCAACTGCATCTTTTAGTGTTTGTGTTCCTCTTGTAACTGAAATAACTTTTGCACCAAGAATTTTCATTCTAGATACATTTGGTGATTCTTTAGCTACATCAACAGAGCCCATGTAGATATCACAATCTAATCCTAATAGTGAAGCCGCTGTTGCAAGAGCTACACCGTGCTGACCTGCGCCAGTTTCAGCAATTATCTTTTTATAACCCATTCTTTTAGCAAGAAGAGCCTCGCCGATACAGTGATTAATTTTATGAGCACCAGTGTGATTTAAATCTTCTCTTTTTAGATAGATATCAGCACCACCGATTGCCTTACTAAGTCTTTTTGCATAATAAACTGGTGATGGACGACCAACATAGTGTTTTAGCAATGATTCATATTCATCCATAAAAGATGGGTCATTAATAGCTATTTTGTATTGGTTTGAAACTTTCTCCATAATTGCAGCAAGTTCTTCAGGAATGTATGCACCACCATATTCTCCAAAGTATCCATCATTGTTAGGTAGGTTTTCTGTATTAAGTTCTTTTGTTATTAAATTTGACATCTTTTATTTCCTCTTATTTAGTTTCTATTGATAGATACATGTTACTGTTAATAGTAACATCTTGTCAAGAATTATCTTAACTTTTTTATAAAATTTAAATTTATTTATCAATATTAGAGATTTATAGGTCCCAGAGTTCAGATCTTGTCGTAGAAATAGCCTGAGCTCCTGCATTAAGAGCATCCATTATATCTGACTTATCACAAATAAGTCCTCCGGCTACTAAAGGAACTCTTGTAATTGAACTTATTTGACTTATGATTTTTGTAACAAGAGCTGGCATTATTTCTAAAAAGTCAGGTTGTAGTGAATTGATATGGTTTTTTATTGTTGCAAGTGCCATTGAATCAACTACAAAAGATCTCTCTCCTGCAATCATATCAAGTTCTTTAGCACGTCTAACAAGATTTTGTTTTGTACTAATAATTCCATCTGCTTTAGTGTGTTCTTTTATAAAATCAACACCTACATCACGATTACTTAAACCTTGGATTAAATCTACATGAACTATTGCTATTTTTCCGCTATCTTTAACTCTATCAACAATTTTATCAATGTTACAAATAGAACCATATAGAATAAAGACAACATCACAATCTGATAAAATGGCTTTTTCTAATAAAAGATCATCTTTGATTGCTGCAATTATTGGGGAGTCTAAAAATATTTCTCTAATTTCATTATTTTTCATAAAATTTAATCCTATTTGCTTATAAAGTCATAGCAAGATGTAGTTTTGAATGAACAAAGTATAACACAAAAAAATGGATAATTGAAATTAGATTTTACTCATTTCAATTATCCACTAACTATGTTTTACTTTTACTTTTGCTCTTTCATACAGCTTTATTATCTTTAGCTTCTTCTATATTTTCAAGTGAATAGATATTTTTTGTTGCTACAATATCAACATTAGTTCCTGCTACATTACTAATTAGCACATCACCTATAGAAATAGGAGCCTCAACTCTAGCATTATGAATTTCTTTCATAATATCAAAGATTTTATCCTTTGGAATATCTTCTTTTGTTTTAACTGATACCATAGCTAAGTCCCCGTTTATTACTTTAATACTGCTTGTAACAATACGGGTTGGATTTGTTAGTTCTTTATGAGCATAGCGTTCTCCAATTTTACAATTGTTACCTGATACACTTAGTACTATTTTTTTATCATCATCAAAATCTACACTTAATGCACATCCAATAGGACAGCCAATACAAGTTAATTCTTTTTTGCTCATTTTATGCCTCTTCAGTTTTAATAGTTATCGATTTTATATTTTGATAATTTGAAAGTTGTTCTTTAGTTAAAATTATCTTTTCCATTTCTCCAGGAGCTAATACTTTTTTCTTTGTCTTTTTAATTAGTTGATCATCAAAATAAAGACTAATATATCTTCCTTCAAAAACATCTGCTACTCTAAATCTTATTGTAACTGTATCTGCCATGCTCTTAATATCTAGTTTTTGAGGAACTGTATAGCGAACACCATTTTCAGCATTTATGTTAATAGGAGTTCTCTTTAATTCTCCTCTCTTCACATATTTTGCAGCCTCAAGTCCGGCAGTTTGAGCCTCTTCACTCACATAATCAACTAAATCATGAACATGAAGTACATTTCCGCAGGCAAAAATACCCTCACATGATGTTTGTAATTCATCATCTACAATAGGTCCATTTGTTATTGGTGAAATATCAACTCCTGCCTTATTAGATAATTCATTTTCAGGAAGCAGACCAACTGAGAGTAATAAGGTATCACAATCATAGTGTATTTCTGTTCCCTTTATAGGTTTTCTATCCTTGCCAACTTTAGCAAGAGTAATTCCACTAACTCTTTCCTTTCCCTCTACATTAATAACTGTATGAGATAGGAGGAGAGGTATATCATAATCATCAAGACATTGAACTATATTTCTTTTAAGACCACCGGAGAATGGCATTAATTCAGCTACCGCTAAAACCTTTGAGCCCTCAAGTGTAAGACGTCGAGCCATTATTAATCCAATATCTCCACTACCTAGGATAACAATTCTTTTACCAACTTTACGTCCTTCAATATTCATTAATCTTTGAGCTGTTCCTGCAGGAAATACACCAGATGGTCTATAACCTGGAATATTAAGTGCTCCACGAGGTCTTTCTCTACAACCCATTGCAAGAATAATTGCCTTTGCCTCTATAATTACCATTCCTTCATCTCTATTAATATAGCAAACATTATGATCACTAATATCAACGACCATAGTATCTAGTAAGTAAGGAATCTTGAGCTCTTCTACCTTTTCTATATAGCGAGCTGCATATTCGGGACCTGTTAATTCTTCTTTAAAAGTATGAAGACCAAAACCATTGTGAATACATTGATTGAGAATTCCACCAAGAGATGAAGATCTCTCTAGAATTAAAATGTTGTTACAACCATTTTCTTTACTACTAATGGCTGCAGCAAGACCTGCAGGTCCTCCACCAATAACTACAATATCATATTTCATTATTCTTCATCTCCTTTAAGCAATTCAGAGCCTTTAACATTTTTTCTAACTTCACTCATCTTTATATCTAATTGTTCAGCTAGTATTTCCATTGTTCTTGCAGTACAGAAGCCTCCCTGACAACGTCCCATACCAGCTCTAACTCTTCTTTTAATTCCATCAAGTGAGCTAGCTCCAACAGGAGCGTTAATTGCAGCAATTATTTCTCCCTCTGTAACTTGTTCACATCTACAAACAATTGTTCCATAACTTGGGTCTTTCTTGATTAAGTCTGTGTACTCTTTTTGATTTAATTCTTTTGTTCTAATAGGAGCTACTCTTGTTGCAATAAAATTATCTTTCTCTTTAGCCTTTGCTTTAGCTATAAGCATATCGCAAATATATTCTCCTGTAGCTGGTGCACAAGATAGTCCAGGTGATTTAATACCTGCTACATCAAAGAAGTTTTCACTATCTTCAACTTCACCTATAACAAAGTCGCCATTGTCCTCAACTGCTCTTATTCCAGAAAAACTCGTAATTACTTTGTTGTATGGAATATCCTCTACAGATAATTTTGCTAAATCCTTTATATAATCTAAGTCTTCACTAAAGGTTTCAGTATCTTCTTTATCCTCTTGAGAAACAGAGTTTGGACCAATCATTAGATTTCCATGAGCTGTTGGAGTTACTAAAACACCTTTTCCTGAATCTTTTGGAAGTTGGAATATGGTGTGAGATACTAAATTACCAACCTCATTATCAAATAGAAGATAATTACCTCTTCTTGGGGTTATGTGTAATTTGTTATTAGATATCATATTGTGTATTTTATCAGCATATAATCCTGCAGCATTAATAACGTAGGTTGCTCGATAAATTCTTTTGTTTGCACATCCTATTTTATATAACCCATCTTCTTTTACTATACTTTCAACAGGAGAGTTAAAGTAGAAATCTACACCGTTAGTACATGCATTATCGGCAAGAGCATAAGTTAGACCAAAAGGATCTACTATACCACCTGTCTTACAAAGTAGGGCACCTTTAACTCCTTTACTAAGTTTAGGTTCTATTAATCTAGCACTATCACCATCTAATATTTCCATATCGCTAACGCCATTTTGAATACCTCTATCATATAAAGCTTGGAGTTTATAAGTATCATTTTCATCAAAACTAATAATCATTGAGCCGTTTTGAATATATGAGAAATCGAGTTCTTTTGAGAGGTCTTTAATCATTTTACTGCCAACTACATTTAGTTTAGCCATTAGTGTTCCAGGTTCAGGATCATAGCCTGAGTGAACAATTCCACTATTAGCTTTACTTGTTCCTGAGCAAACATCTTCATCTTTTTCTAGAAGAGCTATTGAAAGATTATACTTAGATAGACTTCGTGCAACAGCACATCCACTAACTCCTCCACCTATAATTATTACGTCATATTTCATATTAGAACCTCCAAAAGGGCATAAAAAAAAAGAGTAAAGTATCCCTATTTACAAAAATAGGATACCTTGCTCTTTTTCTCTAAGGTTTATTTTATATATTTAATTTATCATTGATTGCTTATATTGTCTAGAAAAAATAGGCGTTTTTGAAAATTTAGTTAGATACCAAAAAAAATATATTATTTAATTACTATGATAGGAGAATATAAAAATAATAAAATCATAATACTTTTTTTGAAAGATTTTAGTGTTTTTCAGTCAATAGAGGCTCTAAGTTATGCAGAATTACCTAAATCCTATAAATTGTATTGGTTAGTTAAAATTTTTTATATTAAAGACTTTCTTTTTCTTCTAGTAATAACTATTATTTAGTTTATGAATAATAGTCTTTCAAAAATACTACCTTTTTATGATTTAATGAGGGCCTCTGATAAATTGGCTCTTGAGCAGGTAAATGCTAAGCACCTAGAAAAAAATGGGAGAGTTCCTCATTGTGCTGGTGTTTTATGTGTAATAAAGGGTAGATTAAAAGTATATATAACAAATGAAAACGGAAAAGAGATGACTCTTTATCGTTTATTCGATAATGATGTTTGTGTTTTATCTGGATCTTGTGGTTTAAAGAATATTTCTTTTGAAGTCCAAGTTAGAGCAGAAGAAGATACAATACTTTGTTCTATTCCAACTTCAATTTATAATAGACTTGAAGAGAGATATCCTCAGGTAGCACAGTTTACAAGTAGTATGATGGCTGCAAGATTATCTGATGTAATGTGGACACTTGAACAAGTGGCATTTAGTAGTATGGATAAGAGAGTGGCTTCTGCATTAATTGAACAGAGAGCTATGCTTCAAAGTGATGAGCTCTCTATAACTCATGATGAAATTGCTCGCGATTTAGGAACTGCGAGAGAAGTTGTTTCAAGAATGTTGAAATATTTTCAAAATGAGGATTGGATAAGTCAAGGCCGAGGAAAAGTTTTTATTAAAAACCCCTCAGCCCTTTTAAGCTTATCAGATTAAAGACCTAACATTCTATTTAGACCAGCATCTTGAGTTACACCTGTAACTTGAGTTTTAACTTTACCATTTTGAACTACTACTAAAGTTGGGATACTCATAACACCATATTGTTGTGCTAATTCAGGTTGCTCATCAACATTAACTTTACAGATTTTAGCCTTGCTATCATCAATTTTATCTTGATATTTTTCAAGAATTTGGCCTTGCATTCTACAAGGTGCACACCATGATGCCCAGAAGTCGATAAGAACTGGAACTTCTGCTTCTAGTACTTCTTTCTGAAATGTTTCTTTTGTTGCGTGTATAATCATTTTAAATCTCCTATGATTTTTTATTTTCTTAGTTATTTCTTTGAGTTTGTTACTCTATGTGCTTAATATAATAAATTATTGAAAAAGAATATGTAACAAAGTCACCTATAGCTCAATAAACTCTAATATTTACTATCTATATTAAATATATGGCAGATATTGCCCTATGGCAAGTAAATATATTAGATAATTATTAAAGTTGAACTTTTAAGGCACTAAAAATATGATATCGTTGTATTTAATTAAATATATTTGAATTAATATTCACTTATAATAAAAAAAGGACTATCTATGATAGATAATCCTTCTATATATGGTTTTTAAACTATGTTTGATTTATTAACTACAATTTCTATAGGCAGCCCCTTTAATTCTTTTTGTTGAGTCTACCTTAATAGTCTTTTGTGAACTTTATGTGAATTAGTAATAATATACAAATAATAAAGGGTCATGACACTTTTCTGTGTGATTCCCAATTATTTAAAATATTTACATTAGTTATATATAGAAAAGGGACGACCTTTGAAGTATTATTAAAAGTAACCAAACTAAACATAATACAGAGGTCATCCCATGAATGATTTATATCACAATTCTTTATTTTTATCAAACTACAAATTAACTGGAGAACCTAATTTTTCATTAAATCGTAGAGGTGTTGAAGTGATAACCACTCCAATACGTGTTGTATCTGATAAACCTATTTGCTGTGGTAGAAAAATGCACATACATCAACATCACAGTATCAAACTAAACCACTGTATCTCAGGACCACAATTATATAAATTGAAGGTTTCATATTGCAGATACATCTGTCCTATTTGTGGAAAGGTAGTTTGTCAGCAAATTCCGTTTAAAGAAGAGAATCACAACTTCACAAAGGCTTATGGTCTTCAAATTTCACACCTTCTTGATTTAGGTCTTCCAATGAATAAAGTTGCTGAAATACTTCATCTCTCTAGGGCTTGCTTAAGAAAAATGGATTTTGAAAGATTAAGAAAAAGATTTAAAAATGGAAAACCTGGATATCAAAGTCGATATTTAGGAGTTGATGAATTCTCTCTCCATCGCAATCATGAATATGCGACAATTGTAGTTGATTTAGAAACTAAAGATGTATTGTTTGTCGAAAAAGGGAAGACGGAAATGCAACTGCATCATTTCTTTGATTTGGTGGGAAATGAGTATATGAGCCATATAAAGGCTATTTCCATGGATATGAATGCGCAATATTGTGCTGCAGTAAGAAACCGGTATAGCAAAATTGATATAGTGTATGATCATTTTCATATACAGAAAAATTATAATGATATGGTGATTACATCTCTAAGAAGAACCTCTCAGAATCTTCTTATGGATCAAATTGATAAAGCTAAGAGAGATAAAGATTATGCTCTTGCAGAAGAGCTATCTCACGAATATAAATTTCTAAAAAGAAATAGATATTTATTATTAAGCAGTTTGAAAACTTTAGAAGCTAAAGATATTGCAGGAAAAAAACATAACAAAATGTTAAATGAAAAGTATGAAAAGAAAGGATTAAAAATTCCCTCTAATGAAGTAAAATGGTGCACCACCTATGTGTTCAAGCTGCAGAAGTTCCTAACATCAAATGAAAAGTGGAAGTCTGTCATTGAGCTTAATGAGATGTTAAAACTATCATATTCTTGCACAGATTATAATGTATTTAGAAGTAGCTTTAATAAGTGGTTAGATATAGCAGAAAGCTTGAAGATAC
This sequence comes from Sphaerochaetaceae bacterium, assembly GCA_963678765.2. Lineage (GTDB taxonomy): Bacteria > Spirochaetota > Spirochaetia > Sphaerochaetales > Sphaerochaetaceae > Pleomorphochaeta. The sequence goes on from CAXXVM010000008.1 coordinate 353,923, forward strand.
CTGAATTAGATACATTTATTAGAATGATTAGAAGAAGATATGATGGTGTTATAAATTATGCTAAACATCGGATTACAAATGGTGCTGTAGAGGGCGTTAATAATATGATTAAAACCCTGCGTAGGTCATCTTATGGATTTAGAAACAACGAATATTTCTTTCTTAAAATTATAGAATCATCAAGGAGACAACATGGACTACAAAGTTAAAACACACAGAAAAGTATCAAGAGCCATAATAAATCATTAAAAATGGGAAAGGAGGACATCAAAGATGTTCTCCTCTCATATATATGGTTTAAACTATTTGAAATTATTAACTCTATAGGCTCTTCCTCCCTGTGGGCTCTTCTCTATTCAATTAAGAATAGCTAAGTATCTGAAATAAGAGAGGCTGACTAGACCTCTTTTATGTTTTTTATATTTTAAAAAGGAATTGTTTTAGAATCTCAATTCATTTTATAATTAGATATTACATTATTCTCTCAATTCATGTGTGAGTATATTGTGTGTATATTGTGGAGATTTTGTGTATCTCTTAATTTATAATCTCAATCTGAAAAAATAAATTAATATTAAGAGGCATCTCAATAAAAGACTCCCCCTGGGAAAAGGAGAGTCGTAAAAAAATTTTATAAATTATGATTAAAAAAAATATTTATATTATTTTCGATTCTGCCTCCATAACAATATTTCATTAATAAAATGTACTAACTAGATGAAAAGAAATGAAATAAAACTTGCCATCTAGTTAGTAATTATAAATAATCTTCCAAATTCCCCTGAATCTGTACTTATCTATCTAACAATCATTATATTATCTCATTTATATTACCCTTGTGTGTTTGTACTGTGTAAATACTGTGTAGTTTTTATGTAGTTAACTGCTTAAAAAAGAGCTTTTTCAAAAAAAACTTAGTAAAGAATAATAACTCCTTACTAAGTGTTTTATTAATATAAATATACAATTTATAGCATATTAGTCACTAATTTTAATTACTGATTTAACAATATTTCTTTTATCAGCAACAGATCTATCCATAGCCTCTTGAACATCCTCAAATTCAAAAATATTTGTTACAACATCACTTGGATTGATTCTATTTGCAGCTACTGCTTCAATTGCTCTAGGATACATATCTCTATATCTAAATACTGTCCTAATGCTAATTTCTTTGTCTAGTAATAAACTCATAGGAAGAGTCATTTCTCCAGTTTTAGAATAACCAACACATACTATGTTACTGCCTTTTTTTACAACATTAATGCACTCTCTAGTAGTAATTTCAGTACCAGCTGTTTCAAAAGCTATATCAAAACCTTTTTTGTCAGTTATTTTATCAAACTGTTCTTTATAGTCTTTATCAAGAGTATTAACTACATGTGTTGCACCCATTTTCTTAGCCTGTTCTAATCGGTTTGGGAGAATATCAACAACACAAATATTATTTACTCCATGAGCTTGAAGAGCTAGTAATGTCATTAATCCAATACAACCAGCACCAAATATTATTGCTTTTTGACCAACATGAGCCTCTCCTTGAGATGCTGCATGGAAACCAACTGCAAGTGGTTCAATCAATGCTCCGTTCATAGAACTTACATTATCTGGTAATTTAAAACATAGATTTTCAGGGTGTACTGCATATTCTTGAAATACTCCATCGACAGGAGGAGTTGCAAAGAAAATTACATCAGGGCATAGATTGTATTTACCACTCTTGCAAAATTCACACTCACCACAAGTTTTTCCAGGCTCTAGTGCAACTCTGTCTCCAACTTTTAAATTCTTAACATTAGGACCTATTTTGCTAACTATACCGCTAGCCTCATGACCTAGTACAAATGGTGGCTCAACTACATAATCTCCAATTCTACCTGTTTCATAATAATGAAGATCTGAGCCACATATTCCAACATATTGAATTTTTACCAATACTTCAGAATCTTTTGGTTGTGGAACCTCTCGCTCAGTATATCCAATTTTACCGATTCCATTCATAACTGCAACTTTCATTTTTTTACTCATATAATTTCCTTTTGTTTTATATAAATCTATTATTACCTCTAAATTAGATTTTAATTCTTAATTAGCACTTTTTTTAAGGCTCTCTATTTCTTTAATATTAGGCAAGATTTTAATAACACCTTTTTTACTAGCAACAAGTGATGCAGCTGCATTTGCAAATAATAGTGTATCGACTAAATTTTCCTCATTTAAGTTATTCATTCCTATTTCCATTATTTTTGATAATGCACTACCCATAAAGCTATCACCTGCTCCTGTGGTATCTACACATTTTACCTCTAAGAATGTAGGAGCACTTACACATATATCTTTGTAGTAGACCTTGCTACCATCTTTACCTAAAGTTAGGAAGATTAAATCAATTGGGTACTGCTCTCTTAAAACTTTTATAGCTTTTTCTTGATCTTCTATACCTGTAAACCATTGAAGTTCATTATCAGCAATTTTTAAAATATTTGCGACTTTAAAACCTTCAATAAATGCCTCTTTAGCTTTATCTAAATTATCCCAAAGATTTTCTCTTAAATTTGGATCAAATGATATAGTTAGGTTTTTTTGTTTTGCTATTTTGATTGCTTTTAAAGTTGCTGCCTTACAAATATCATTAGTCATAGAAAGTGTTCCAAAGTGGAATATATCTTTATTATCAAAAGAACTCTCTTTTATATCAGATTCTTCTAAAAAGGCATCAGCACTTCTGTAGAATGTAAAAGATCTATCTCCACTCTCATCATGATGAACAAAGGCAAGGGTAGTTCCTCTATCATTACTCTTAATTAAGTCTGTGGTATCAAGTCCTGCATCTAAGATTGCTTTTTCAAGCTGTAATCCAAAGTTATCATTTCCAACTTTACCAATGAATGATGCATTATTACCCAATTTTTTTGCCATAGCTAAGAAGTTACAAGGAGCTCCTCCAGGATTCGCTTCATAAAAAGGGTTTCCATTTTCACTAACTCCATTTTGAATGAAGTCTATTAATAATTCTCCAAGTGCTAATATGTTTGCCATTATAGTCTCCTTTTAGTAATTTAAAATTTATTCACTAAATATGTTTTAATCGATTAAATATAAATCTAAAAAAATATAATTATTTAATAAATATTTCTCAAATACTTATATTTTTGTGAAATAATGATATAACTAATATTATATCTTAATTATATTTAAACGATTAAATTATTGTAAGTATTTATGTATTATCACTTTAGCTAATATATTTCAATAATTTATATCGTTTTATTTATAAAGACAATTTTAGTATCGATGAAATATTCATCAAATACAAAGGTTTCCCCATTAATTCTTCTTAATAAAAGATTAGCAGCTTTTTCACCAATTGATTTAGTATCCTGTTGTACTGCCACTATTTCTTCACTCATGTTTTCCATCCAGAAAGCATTATCAAAAGTTCCAAAATAAATATCTTTTTGAAGTTTCATCTTATGTTCTTTAAAATAGGTTATAACTCCAAATGCACATAGATCATTACCAGATATTATACAATCAACTTTTTTCTCATTGATGAGATAATCAAGCATTTCAGTCCACTCTTTATCTTCAGCTAATTCACTATATACTTTAGGTCGAGTTTTACTGAATATTATACAATCCTCATCAATATCCATATTGTGTTGTAGAAGTGAATCTTTAAATCCATCAATTCTCATTAAGAAAGTATTATCTGATTTTGTAGAAATGAAGCCAAATTTCTTTGCACCTCTGTCTATTAATTCATTTGTAAGATCAAATCCACCTTTAGTATTAGTTACTAAAACTGTATCTCGTCTTATATTAACTGGCTTTCTATCAATAAATACAATTGGAATATTTCCAACGATGTTTTTCATATCACTCCAGTCTTCATTTACTGGAATAACAATTATACCCGCTAAATCTTCAAGTTTACAAAGATTTAGATGTTTAATTTCCTTAATTGGATCTTCGTGTGAGTTAATATAAAAAAGCTCATAGCCATTTTCATGTAATACCTTTTCAATAACATCACCAATTTCATGATAAAAGTAGTGGGTTAGATTAGATACTACAAAACCAATCATGCGTGAGTTACCATTTCTTAGCTTTCTAGCTGTGCTATTTACTTTGTAATTAAGTTCTTTTATAGCTTGATTTACTAAGTCTTTTGTAGCTTCTTTAACTGTACAAGAGTTGTTAATAACATGAGATACAGTAGCTGTAGAAACACCTGCTTTTTTAGCAACATCTTTCATAGAAGCTTTAGTTGGTTTCATAATTTTCTCACTTTTTAATCGATTTATATCCTATATTAATCTAACTATGTTAAAAAAGCAAATAGTTTTTTTTAAAATATAAAATTTGTTTTTACATATACAATTTTTATGTATATTTATGTAAAAATAATCAAAGATTTTAGTTAAAATCTGTCAACTAACGATTTTATAGTTAAAAAATGAAACTATATGCCAAGATTTATGAAAAAATGGAATAATCGTTAAAGAAAAATAATAGATCTATGAATACATTAATATATGATAAGTAGTTTTTCAAAATGCTTAAAATTCAAAAATAATTTTCAAAATATTTTTATTCTTTCTGTATTGTTAATTTTAAATACTTATAATATAAGTAATTATTTATAAAATTGTTATATTCAGAACATTCTTTATAATGATTAATTTTCATAAATTCATTCTTTTTTTAATCGTTTAACATAAATTTAATATCTTTTACTTGCGTGATACTAAAATCAATGCTAGATTTATTTCATATTCAAATTAGTGGATTAAACATTATTCCCAAATACAGCCTATGTATTGAGTAATAATAGCTTTATAAGAGTTAATTACAGTTATAATAAGTATTTATATAAATAGTGATGGTGGTTGCTAAAATACTTGATAGTTATACTCTTGTTGATTTGAAAAAATAATAAATAGAATTAATTAATAAATATACATATTTAGTATTACTAATTGGTATAATTTAATCGATTAAAATTTATTAATAACAACATCTTTATCAGGGAGAAGATATTATGTTAAGTCTTTCAAATAAGAATTTAGACAAGATTGAAGCTAAATCTATTAAAGTACCTCACTACAATAGAAAGGATTTAAAACCCTCTCTAGTTCACATTGGATTAGGTGCCTTTCATAGAGCTCATTATCTATCATACATTGAGAAATTAATGAGTGATGGTGTTTATACTGAAGGTGTTTATGAAATTGACATAATCCCTTCTAAAGAGAGTTTTGTTAATTCTTTAGTCCAACAAGATTATCTCTATACTCTACTAACTAAAGATCCATTTGGTAATGAAGAGCTTGAGGTTCGCGGTGGTATTGCAAACTATGCAAATGCATCAAGGGATCCTAAGAAAGTATTAGATGTACTTTCATCTGAATCTACAAAGTTAATAACACTTACAGTTACAGAGAAGGGTTATACCTATGATAGTGAAAATCATAAATTAGATTTAAATCATCCATCAATCATTAAAGATCTAAAACCTTTTACAGTTCCCACTTCAACAATTGGAGCAATTGCAGAAGCTTTAAAACAACGATTTGAAGACTCAAAGGCTCCTCTTACAATAATGAGTTGCGATAATGTTCCTGAAAATGGAAACATGTTAAAGAACTGTATTCATGAATTTATTTCAATTAAGTATCCAGAGATTAAAGAATGGGTATCTGAATATATCATATTCCCAAACACTATGGTTGATAGAATAACTCCTGCAACAACACAAGAAGATATAGATAGTTTAGAGGATAAATATGGTATTAGCGATATCTGTGGAGTTCATAGTGAAGACTTCACTACTTGGGTAATTGAAAGTGTTGATGTTCCTGAAGTTCAAATGTTTAAAAAAGCTGGAGCTTTAATAGTAGATAGTGTTCTTCCCTATGAATTAATGAAGATAAGACTATTAAACGGAAGTCATAGTGCACTCTCCTATCCATCTTATCTATTAGGTCATAGAGATGTTGATGATGGAATAAATGATCCACTTATTAAGGATTTCATTAGAAACCATTATATGGAAGAGATTAGTAAATCTCTAGATAAAGTAGATGGTGTTGATATAGATGAATATAAGGATCAATTAATTGAGAGATTCTCAAACAAATGCATCAAAGACAAATTACTTCGTCTAGCAAGTGATGGTTCAAAGAAGATTTCAAATGCCATAGTGAAACCACTATTAGAATTAAAAGAGAGAGACTCATTAATTTTAGCACTAGCTCTTTGGGCAGATTTTCTAAAGGGAGTTGATGAAAAAGGTGATGCTATTGTAATAGAGGATCCAAATGCAGAAGTACTCCAAGAGAAAATAAAAGATGATAGAGAGTTTATGGCATTTAATGGGATTGATGATGAAGAGGTTATAAAGACTTATTCACACTTTAAATCACAGATAGATAGAGAGGGAGTTAGAGCAACTCTTGAATCATATCTAAAGAATAACTAATTAGATAGTAATACTTTTAAAGTATAAGTTTATAAAAACTAAATAGTATATAGGAGAAATAAAGCCATGGGTATTATTGAAAAAATGAGACTAGATGGAAAGAAAATTTTCGTCACAGGTGGTGCTAGAGGAATTGGTAAAAGCGTTGCAACCGCTTTTGCAGAGGCTGGAGCTGATCTTGCAATTGTTGATATTGATATTGCAGAGGCAGAAAAAACAGCAGCTGAATTAAAGAAGAATAATAATATTGAAGCTATTGCAATTAAAGCCGATGTTACTGATCCAGATGATGTTAATCACATGATTGAAGTATTTTTAGCTAAATATAAAAAGCTTGATGCAGCATTCTGTAATGCAGGTATCTGTATTAATGCTCCTGCTGAAGAAATGAGTTATGAACAATGGACTAAGGTTATTAATATTAACTTAACAGGTATTTTCCTTACAGCTCAAGCTGCAGGTAAAGTTATGCTTAAACAGGGATATGGTTCAATTATTAATACTGCATCTATGTCAGCACACATTGTTAATGTTCCTCAACCACAGTGTGCATACAATGCATCAAAGGCTGGTGTAATTCAACTTACAAAATCATTTGCAGTAGAGTGGGCAACACGTAATGTAAGAGTTAATTCAATTAGCCCAGGATATATTGCAACAGAACTAGTTAAAGGTTCCCCTCTATTAAAACCATTAATTTCACAATGGAATGATATGGCACCATTACATAGAATGGGAAATCCTGAAGAACTACAATCTATTTGTGTTTACCTAGCCGGTGATACAAGTTCATTTACAACAGGTTCTGATTTCTTAATCGATGGAGCATTTACTTGCTTCTAAAATAATTAGAAATTAAATTCAAAAATTTGAATTTTCAAAATAAAAGAAGTTTTATAATCAAAAGGAGAAAGTATTATGAAAAAATTATTAACAGTATTGGCAATTGCAGCTTTAGTTGTTGCACCAATGTTTGCTCAGGGTTCAGGTGAAAAAGAAAGTGATGGCACATACAGAGTTGGTGTATCAATTCAATCATTAGAGAATAGCTATTGGGCAGGTGTATTTGGCGAAGTTGAAAAGCAAATGGATGAGAAGGGGTGGAATTATACAATTCTTGGTTGTAATGATAACTCAGCAACTCAAATTCAACAAATTGAAAACTTTATTACCAACGATGTAGATTTAATCATGGTTCACCCATCAGATCCTAATGCATTAGAAGATTATCTAGCAACTGCTAGAAAAGCTGGCATTAAGGTAATGTGTTGGGATGACAAGATGGAAAATACTGATGTTAACTGGGTTTTAGATAATACTGAACTTGGAAATGCAATTGGTTCAACAGCTGGTAAATTTATTAATCAACACTATAGCACTAGTAATCCTGCACAAGTTGCAATTATTAACTATCCTCAAACTCCTATCCTAGTTGAAAGAGAGAATGGTATCATGGCTGGTCTTAAAGAAGTAGCTGGTGGCAAATATAAAATTGTTGCTCAACAACCTGGTCTTGATGCTTCAAAAGCACTTAGTGCTATGGAATCAGTATTACAAGCAAACCCTGATGTAAGAGTTGTTTGTACAATTGGAGCTGGTGGTGATATTGGTGCAAATGAAGCTTTCATGACTAAATATAAGACTATCCCAGAAGATATGGGTATCTTCTCAGCAGATGCAACAAAACAACAGTTACAGGCTATTGTTAATGGTGAGGCAACTCGTGCATCAGTTGGATTTGAAGGTTCAAATAAGAAAACTGCAGCAGCATGTGTAGCAATGTATGAAAAACTATTAACAGGTTATACTTTTGAAACTCAAAATATTTATAGACCATTAACAGTTATGGATATTAGCAATGCAGCTGAATACTTAAAGGATTTTCAATAAACAATAGTATTTGAAAATTAATTTTAATACCCTATTAATTTATATCAAATTTAGATTAATAGGGATTTTAATTTGCAACTAGATTCTCAAGAATAGATATTATTTATGAATAAATTAGTAAAATTTCATGATTTAGCTAGTATTATTATTAGTCTTAGAGATGAAGTTTTACCAATAATTTCGTTGGTTTGTTTAGATATTAGAGACCATACGAAATTTGAATTGATTGTTTATATAAAGTTTTAGAGATCAAAATTTTTTATAAAACAAAAGGACAAACTAATGAGTGAATACGTACTAGAGTTACAACATATAGTAAAAAGGTATCCAGGTGTTCTCGCTTTAAATGATGTTTCTTTAAAACTAAAGAAAGGTCAGATTTTGGGTTTAATTGGAGAAAATGGTGCTGGTAAATCAACACTAATAAAAACTTGTTCGGGAGCCGTTATACCAACATCAGGTAAGATTGTAGTTAATGGTAAAGAATTTAGTAGCATGAGCCCACAACTTGCTAGAGAGAACGGAATTGCAATTATATATCAAGAATTTAATAACGTTAAAGGATTATCTGCAGCTGAAAATCTATTTTTAGGAAACCCAATTAGAAAGGGTTTAGTAATCGATAGAAAAGCAATGGAAGAAGAGGCTGCAAAATCATTTAAACAACTAAACATAAACATAGATCCAAAGGAAATGTGTTCAAATCTATCTGTTGGTTATCAACAGATGATTGAGATAGCAAAGGCTATAAGACTTAATGCTAAGGTATTAATAATGGATGAACCATCTGCTCCACTAACAAGCAAAGAAGTAGAGAGTATGATGGGTGTTTGTGAATTATTAAAATCACAGGGTGTAGCTATAATATACATCTCTCACAGATTAGATGAGATTTTTAGATTATCTAGTGAGATAGTAGTATTAAGAGATGGAGAATACATAAAGACACTTGATACAGAGAAATCAACTGTAGATGAACTAATACAGTTAATGGTAGGTAGAGAGTTAAAAGAATCTTATCCAAAGAGAGTTAAGAAAACCATTAGTGATGAAATACTATTAGAGTTAAAAGATGTCTGTGGTAATGGAGATAAGAATGTAAATCTAAAATTAAGGAAGGGAGAAGTTCTTGGAATCGGAGGTCTAGTTGGAGCTGGAAGGACAGAGCTAGCACAGATGATATTTGGTTCAGTTAGAAAAGATTCTGGAAAGATAATTTTAAATGGAGAGGAAATTAATCCTAAATGTCCTAAGGATGCAATCGAATTAGGAATAGCCCTTGTACCTGAAGATAGAAAGAGACACGGAGCAATATTACACAATTCAATAAATCATAATATTAACATGCCAATATATGATCACTATTCAAAATTCTCAAAGATAGATGAGAAGAAAGAAAAAGAGATTACAGAGAAGTATATAAAGGAAATGTTAATTAAGACTCCATCAATGAACCAATTGGTAAAGAATCTAAGTGGAGGAAATCAACAAAAGGTAATACTTAGTAAGTGGTTAGCAGCTTCATCATCTCTCATTATCTTAGATGAGCCTACACGAGGAATTGATGTTGGTGCAAAATATGAGATTTATAAGATCATAAACAACCTTGTAGAAAAGGGAAAGACAGTAATATTAATATCTTCTGAAATGGAAGAGTTAATAGGAATGAGTGATCGAATAATAGTATTTGCAGAAGGCGTTATAAGTGGTGAATTAAAGAAAGAAGAATTTAGCCAGAACTCAATTATGGCCTTAGCTTCAAAGTGTTAAAGGGAGAAAAAGAAATGAATGCAAAAGTTAGTACAACAAATAAAAGTGAAATAATAAATCAATTTAAAGACAAGGCTATATGGGTAGTATTACTGCTACTTGTAATAGGATTTACACTAGCAAACCCAAGATTCCTATCATCAAACAATTTATTTACAATAGCTCGACAGGTATCAATGTATGGAATAGCCTCAATAGGAATGACCTTTGTTATCTTAATAGCAGGTATTGATTTATCAACAGGCTCAATAATAACAATAGTAAATGTAGTTTGTGCCTATTGTATGGTTAATTTAGGATTGAGCATTCCAGTAGCAATAATGCTATCAATGCTACTATCAGTTGGAATTGGATTCTTAAATGGTGCCCTAGTATCTATTATTGGAATACCTGCAATTATAGCAACATTTGCAACTCAGATAATCTTTAAGGGTGCAGCATATCTTATCTCAGGTGGTGTACCAATTTATGGCTTTGATGAAAGATTTAAAGTAATAGGCCAGGGTTATATAAAGATGGTACCAGTTCCAGTAATCATAATGGTAGTTTGTTTTGCAGTAGGATCATTTATATTAAATAAGACATACTTTGGACGATACTTTTATGCAGTAGGTGGAAATGAAGAAGCATCTGAATTATCAGGAATTAAAGTTGGAAGAACAAAGTTCTTAATTTATACACTAGCAGGATTCTTTGCAGGTTTAGCTGGAATAGTAATGTTATCTAGAACAAATTCAGCACAACCAACAGCAGGACTTGGCTATGAATTTGATGTAATTACATGTGTAGTATTAGGTGGTGTATCAATTACAGGTGGCTTTGGTAAGATGAGTGGAGTAGTAGCTGGTGTATTAATAATCGGTGTACTAACAAATGGAATGGTATTATTAAACATTAGTACTTATATGCAGTTGATTGTAAAAGGACTTGTATTAATAGTAGCAGTTGGATTTGATTGTTATCAAAAGAAGAATTCAACAACATAGAAATAATTTGAAATGTAACACTTATGTGGTTGTTCATTATAATATCTATTTGAAGAGAAGGCATTTGCCTTCTCTTCATTTGTAGAAATCAAATATTAGTCTATTTATAATAGGTAATATAGAAGATAGTTTATTAGAAACTAAATTTTATCTTTGAATATAGCATATCATTATTATCAAAAATTCCAAATGTTCCACTATCTCCTAAAAATAGATTTGCACCTAATACTAAGTTAATATCATCAGATAAATCATATGTTACCTTTTGTTTTATAAGTGCATTAAATTCATCAAATTCAAGATAAGTGAAAAATTCGAAGAGAAGAGTGTTTTCAAAGAATTCTTTATTTGCCATGAAAGTTATTGTGTTATTCCACTGATCTACAACATTATTTTCTTCATAATTAAGATATACTTTTTGAATAAATTGTGTGCTTAAATTCCAATCATTCACCTTATAGTCGACTCCTATCATATAATGTAGATAATCCATTTCAAGAGAAGCTGTGATTTGTTTTCCAATATACCAAGCTCCCTCACTACGAATTATGAAATCACCAATAGCACTACTAAGGCTTCCTCCTAAAATTCCAGTTCTATAATATGTGAAATTATTTGGCCCTATGAATGTTGGTTCATCATCCCACATATAGCCACCCATGAGCTCAACATCTAAGTTATTTGTATAGAGTGAATATCTTCCAAATAGTTCACTATTTTCTAATGAATTATCAATATATTCATCAACACTGCTAAAATCAAATGAGATAGGATTCCAAATAGATTCTTCAGATGGTAGGGTATTTGGTGTGAATACCGGAATCCATATAAACTCATATGTTGAATTTTCTACATAGTAGTCAGCCTTTAGTGCAGTAACTCCCAATCTTATTTCATTGAAATCAGGAAGTAGGAACTCTTCTAAGTTTTTTGGTGATACTACATCACTTATGAACACTCCATCTGACTTTCCCCAGACTATTTGTTGTTTTCCAATTCTTAAATCAGCACTTTCAAGATAGAAGTCGATATATATTTCTCTTAAATCTAAAGTTAGCTCTTCATCTAAATCATAATTCATGTATGGATTTACTTTTATTGCCGAATCATCTCCATAGTATTCGATGGATAAATCAAATGTATTTTGAACAATTGCATAATCAAAATCTTGATTTAAAAGAATTCCTATATAGTTTTGAACACTTCCTCCGAAGTATAGATCTGAGGCTGAAACAGAAAATAGAATAGTTATTAAAAATATAATTAATGTTGTTCGTTTTTTCATTTTACACCTCTAGTCATAGTTCTAGTTGAGAAAAGTGAATCTTTTAGATTTGAATCAAGGATTAAGTTATTTAAATCAATTAAAGTCTTATGGTCTTTTTGCACATTATTCATTTCAGATTTTGTTATAATCCAATAATCATTAATGCTTTCATACTCTAAAACCTTGAGTGTCTTTAGTAACTCATCATCCTCATCATAAAATTCTTTTTGCATTCCTATCCAATATTCATCCGATACCCAAGTAATTGTTTTTGAGTACATATAATCATGGTCTAAAGGAGTGCTTTCAATTACAATGCAATGTACTCCATTAATAGTTTCTTCTCCTATAATGGTGTGAGTATCCTCAGAGGGTAATCTCTCTCCCATATCATCGTAGGTAAAGTCTGATCCCATAAAGTAATCACTGCTATTGCCACTAGATATACGTTTAACCTTCTTTAGTGCAGGTAGATAAATCCATTGATCATCATCGCCACTCTTATCATCACTAAAACTCATAAAGGATGTTCCCCTTACATCTGCTGGAGATTTGAAAAACATAATTTTTTTAGTCTCATCTCCATCTTCTTTGATGTATTGATCTATGGTTCTTATTCTTTGATCTCCTCTTGAATTTTCTAGAGTCATAATTAACTCTCCACTTTGGTCTTGAGGCGTTGCTCTGTTATAAACGTTTTCAATTACCTGATTTGCACTGTAATTAATACTTGCAAAAAGCAATGTGGGTAGAGAAAATAATACAACTAGAATTGTTAGTGATTTTAAATTAATCTTTTTTATCATTTGTGAATCTCCTTTGAAATGAATATCTTTGATTTAACTAGGAGCACGGCCATTATAGTTAATGTTCCTAAAAAGCTTGTAAACATGTTTAATGAAACTAGGGCACCGAGGGCTCTGTTGGGTGGGAATACTGAGAATAGAAGAACTAAAAATCCTGATATAACCACTATGGCATTGTAGAGTATTGCTCTTCCTGAATGGCTAATTGTCTTCTCTAATGCTTCCTCTGCATTACCTGTTTCAGTAGCATATATTTTGTATCTCTCAATAAAATGAATTGCATAATCAATTCCAATTCCTATAGCAATACTTGTTAGTAATGCTGTTGTCGTGCTTAGTGGAATTCTAAGTATTCCCATAATACCAAAGCTAATAAAAACTGTAATAATATTTGGTATTGCACCTATGAAACCAATTGCAATCTTTTTGAACATTAGAGATAGAAGTAGAATTACCATTATTAATGAAATCAAAATACTGTAGATTTGTCCCTCAAGAATTAAATCTGAGAAAACTAAAGAACGATAACCTGAACCTGCAAAATTGATGTGAACACCTAACTCTTTGAATTCTTCTTCATATTTTTCTACAACATCTATAGCTGATTTTATTGCTAAAGAATCATCACTTTTCAATTGAAATGTTATATTTGCTTTTTGATAATTATAATCAACTACCTGTAAAAGATTTTCAGGATCTCCTGACATTTCATAAAGAAGAAGGTATTGGGCTATTAAATTCTGAGAATCAGGTATTACATTGTATTCTCTTTCATCCTCATTCATAACCATGTTCATTCTCTTGATATAATCAGTGAGTGAAAATGAAGCACCAACAAGGGAATTTGTATTTTCAACATCACTTTGTAGTGTGTCCATAAGGCTTAATATTTGTGGATTCTTAAAAGCATTCTCCTCATCTGATTCAAGAATAACATTCATAGTTGAAGTGCCACCAAAGTTCTCATTGATAAAATTATCAGCAACTCTTATATGACTAGACTCTTCAAACTGAGAGAGAAAACTTGAGTCAATCCACACTTTTGATGTTCCCCAAATTGATGCAGCAACAATAATTATTGTTATAAAAATATTTAGTGTTGTATGGGTTAATAGAAAGTGTGTAAATTTCTTACTAAATAAATTCTTTTTGTTAACATTATTATTGATTTTTGATGTTTTCCATTTTGGTAAACCAAAAACCATAATTCCTGCTGGAATCAAGATGAGTGATAAACTCATTGCTACTAAAACGCCAAATGCCGTGAAAATACCAAAGTATTTTATTGGATATACCTGAGATGTTAGTAGAGATATAAATCCTATTGAGGTTGTAACTGAGGTCATTATTACAGGGGAGTACATACCACTGAGCATTTCTTTAACGGCAATTTTTTTATCAATTGAATGATTTTTTTCAATATAATGTTTTAAATGATTGAATAGGTGAATACCATCGGCAACACCGATTGCAATCAACATAACTGGTAACATTGTTGATACTGCATATATTGGTATATTAAGAGTTGCCATCAATCCAAATGACCATAGTACACTCAAAAGTACAACTAGAAGTGTAAGTATAGTTGCTAGAAAGCTTTGCATAAGTAAAAATAGCACTATAATAATAACTGCAACTACAATAGGGACCATCTTTGCCATATCAGTTGGAGCTAGTGCGGCAAGAGAGCCTTCAACTACGGGGCGACCTGCAACATAAATAGATTCAACTCCTTCATAGGAATCAACAAGATTTAATATTTTGTTATAGAATTCTTGAGAAAATGAATCATCATCTATGGTTGCAATTATTAGGGTAACCTTTTCATCATCTGAAACAATTCTTTTATAAATCATATCATTTGATCTAACATTATCTCTTAATTCTTGCATCCCTTGTTCTGTTTTAGGTACTTTATTAAAAAATGGTTCAACTGTGAGACCAAAATCAGAACCTGTAATATTATCAGCACTATAGAGTGATGTAACATCATTTTTATCAATCTCAGGCATCCCTTCTAAGTCTTTTGTTATACTTTTGATTTTCTCTAAAGTCCCACTTTGATATATTCCATCAGGATTTTCTATTGCTATGATAATACCATCATTAATGGAGAACCATTCTTCCGCTTGTGTACTATATACAAAGGCAGGATGCTGCTGAGGCATATACTTATCAAGGTCTGTTTCAACTCTAGTATTTGTCTTTAGAGGAATTATAAATCCTATTGAAATTAGTAAAATTATCACCAATACAATAGATGGATGTTTGAGAAATTTGGTTAAAAACCGATACATAAATACTCCTTATTGTCTATGTTAGTTATTAATCACTAACATGAATGTGCAAAAAAAATTATTCTTTTTTTAATAGTGTTTTGATAGCTTTCCAAGTACTTTGTACTTCATCAGTTAAATCAAAATTAAATCCTGAAAGCTTCCATGTAGAAATGCTAAGACGTAGTGTCCCAATAATCATTAGAGTCAATTTTTCTGCTGAAACATCATCTCTAATTTCACCTGTTTTTTGTATATCATCTATAACTTTACAAGTAAGTCTATTTCTTTCATTCATGATATTAAGTACTTTATCTGATAAAATCCTGTTGTTTTGAAAAATTTCCTCAGAAAAGATAATAGAAGATATTTCAGGTGTTTCACTAAATAATTGTGAATTTCTAACAAACATATTTTCTATTAAATCAAGAGAGGGTGAACTATTTTCAATTTCTATTTTGAATTGTCTATTTGTTTCCTCAATCATACGTAGCATAGAAAGAAGAATATCTATTTTACTAGAAAAATGGCGATAGATAGCAGGTTCTGTTATGCCAAGTTTTTCTGCAAGACTTTTCATTGTGAAATTTTGAATTCCACCTTCTGAAATAAGTTTTATTGATTCTCTTACTATTTCATTTTGTCTTTTAGTTAAACTTTCCATTCTTTTTTCCTCATGTTAGTAAACACTAATGTAGGTACTAAATTGTAAAAAGTCAATCAAAAAAAATTGCCATTTTTAAAATTATTTATGTTTTACCTTTATTTTTATATCTCAAATACTATTATATTTATTAAAATAAAGTTGGAACTTTTATTTAAAACTTTGTTGTAATTCCTTAGTATATAGTTATTTAAAATTCTATTAGTTAAAATATAAAGAATTTAAATTCAATAATAAAAGAGAGTAATAAAAATATTTCTTTTATTACTCTCTCGTTGAATTTTTTATTTCTCTGACTTGTTATTTCTTCTCATTAACCGTCAATAATTTAGTTTCAATACAATAATCATCGTAGATAAATGATTGTCCATTTAATCTATCTAAAAGAATTTGAGCAGCCTTTTCGCCCATTGCCTTTGTATTTTGTTCTACAACCATGATCTCTTCATCTAAGTTTTTCATCCAGAAAGCATTATCAAATGTTCCAAATAAAATATCACGTTGTAGCTTAATTTTCTTCTTCCTGAAATATGAAACAGCACCAAATGCAAATAGTGCATTACCTGATATTATACAATCAACTTTTTTTTCATCAATTACATAATTCAAAATACTATCCCATTCTTGATCTGCTGCTAATTCTCCATATACCTTTGGCTTATGATTAGCAAAGATTAAACAATCTTCATCTATTTCTAATCCATTTTGAATCATTGCATCTTTAAATCCATCAAGGCGTAATTTCATTGTATTATCTAATTGAGGCGCAATAAAAGCAATTTTCTTTGCACCCTTAGAGATTAATTCATTAGTAAGATTAAAACTGCTTTGAGTATTTGTAATCAATACAACATCACGTCTAATATTAGTTGGTTTTCTATCTATAAAGACAACTGGCATATTATTTAGTTTATTAGCTAGATTTTCCCAGTTATTATTAACAGGAACAACAATAATTCCAGCAAAATCTTCAAGATTACATAGATCAAGTTGTTGGATTTCTTTGTTAGGGTCTTCGTGAGAGTTTATATAAAATAGTTCATAACCATTTTTGTTTAATACATCTTCTATCACTGAACCTATCTCTTGATAAAAATAGTGAGCTAGGTTAGATACAACAAAACCAACTATCTTAGATTGACCTGTTCTCAATCTTCTAGCAGTAGAATTTACTGTATAATTAAGTTCTTTAATTGCTTCATTAACTTTAGTCTTTGTTCTCTCATTCACTTTGCAAGTGTTATTTATAACATTAGAGACTGTAGCTGTTGAAACTCCAGCTAATTTAGCAACATCTTTCATTGATACTTCTGTTGATTTCATTTTTTCTAATTTATATCCTCTAAAACGATTTAATAATTAATATTAGCCTTATTTTAACTAAAAAGCAAATATTTTGATAAAAAACAATGATTTTATAAAAATTATCATCTTTCATTTTTTATACAATAATAAATCAAAGACATAAACTTAACTACTGTATATGTTAATTTTTATGCTTAAATATGGTCATAATGTGATGATTATTCTCTCAATATTTAGTTACTTAAACTTTGATAAGTATTTAATACCTGAATGAATCAGTAGTAAAAAAAAATTAAATTCAATAATAATTTAACGTTAAATTTATATTAATTCATTATTATATAAACAATTAACTTTGTTAATATTTTATTATTTATGGTGAAAATATGCTAAATTGCAGAAAAAAATAGTATTTTTTATTTAATCGATTAAATATTTTACTTGCGCTATATAATTTTTAGTGTTAACTTTAGATTGTTGGTAAGAAATTTATGTTCTATGAATTCTATCAATTGAATTTAGATTATATATTATTTTGAAATTAAAAATATTTAATTACTTATAATATAACAATTTAAATTTATTATTAAAAATTAGTATATAAAATTATAAAGAGTGCTAATAAATTTTATCAAAATTACTATGTAAATTCAGAAAAAAATAGAAAATTTTTTTTAAAGAATTATTTAATCGATTAAAATTTATTAATAACAACATCTTTATCAGGGAGAAGATATTATGTTAAGTCTTTCAAATAAGAATTTAGACAAGATTGAAGCTAAATCTATTAAAGTACCTCACTACAATAGAAAGGATTTAAAACCCTCTCTAGTTCACATTGGATTAGGTGCCTTTCATAGAGCTCATTATCTATCATACATTGAGAAATTAATGAGTGATGGTGTTTATACTGAAGGTGTTTATGAAATTGACATAATCCCTTCTAAAGAGAGTTTTGTTAATTCTTTAGTCCAACAAGATTATCTATATACTCTACTAACTAAAGATCCATTTGGTAATGAAGAGCTTGAGCTTCGCGGTGGTATTGCAAACTATGCAAATGCATCAAGGGATCCTAAGAAAGTATTAGATGTACTTTCATCTGAATCTACAAAGTTAATAACACTTACAGTTACAGAGAAGGGTTATACCTATGATAGTGAAAATCATAAATTAGATTTAAATCATCCATCAATCATTAAAGATCTAAAACCTTTTACAGTTCCCACTTCAACAATTGGTGCAATTGCAGAAGCTTTAAAACAACGATTTGAAGACTCAAAGGCTCCTCTTACAATAATGAGTTGCGATAATGTTCCTGAAAATGGAAACATGTTAAAGAACTGTATTCATGAATTTATTTCAATTAAGTATCCAGAGATTAAAGAATGGGTATCTGAATATATCATATTCCCAAACACTATGGTTGATAGAATAACTCCTGCAACAACACAAGAAGATATCGATAGTTTAGAGGATAAATATGGTATTAGCGATATCTGTGGAGTTCATAGTGAAGACTTCACTACTTGGGTAATTGAAAGTGTTGATGTTCCTGAAGTTCAAATGTTTAAAAAAGCTGGAGCTTTAATAGTAGATAGTGTTCTTCCCTATGAATTAATGAAGATAAGACTATTAAACGGAAGTCATAGTGCACTCTCCTATCCATCTTATCTATTAGGTCATAGAGATGTTGATGATGGAATAAATGATCCACTTATTAAGGATTTCATTAGAAACCATTATATGGAAGAGATTAGTAAATCTCTAGATAAAGTAGATGGTGTTGATATAGATGAATATAAGGATCAATTAATTGAGAGATTCTCAAACAAATGCATTAAAGACAAATTACTTCGTCTAGCAAGTGATGGTTCAAAGAAGATTTCAAATGCCATAGTGAAACCACTATTAGAATTAAAAGAGAGAGACTCATTAATTTTAGCACTAGCTCTTTGGGCAGATTTTCTAAAGGGAGTTGATGAAAAAGGTGATGCTATTGTAATAGAGGATCCAAATGCAGAAGTACTCCAAGAGAAAATAAAAGATGATAGAGAGTTTATGGCATTTAATGGGATTGATGATGAAGAGGTTATAAAGACTTATTCACACTTTAAATCACAGATAGATAGAGAGGGAGTTAGAGCAACTCTTGAATCATATCTAAAGAATAACTAAGTCGATATAAAAAATAATAACAATTTGAGTAAAAGAGGGAAAAGTTATGAAGAATCTAAGAAAAATAGTTCTTTTAGTGCTAACTACAATGCTGGTTCTAATGAGCTGTAATAGGGAAGAGAAAACTAATGTAGATGGAACTCCAATTTATAGAGTTGGTGTTTCAATTCAATCACTAGAGAATAGCTATTGGGCAGGTGTATTTGGCGAAGTTGAAAAACAAATGGATGAAAAGGGCTGGGATTATACAGTTCTTGGATGTAATGATAACTCTGCTACTCAAATTCAACAAATTGAAAACTTTATTACCAACGATGTAGATTTAATTATGGTTCACCCATCAGATCCTAATGCATTAGAAGATTATCTAGCAACTGCTAGAAAAGCTAGCATTAAGGTAATGTGTTGGGATGACAAGATGGAAAATACTGATGTTAACTGGGTTTTAGATAATACAGAACTCGGTAAAACCATTGGATCTACAGCTGGTAAGTTTATAAATGAACACTTTAGTACAAGTTCTCCTGCAGAAGTAGCAATTATTAACTATCCACAGGTACCAATCTTAGTTGAAAGAGAAAATGGTATTATAGCAGGTCTCAAAGAGGTTGCAGATGGTAAGTATTCAATTGTTGCTCAACAACCTGGACTTGATGCTTCAAAGGCTTTGGGTGCTATGGAATCAATACTACAGGCTCATCCAAATGTTAAAATTGTATGTTCTATTGGTGCTGGTGGTGATATTGGTGCAAATGAGGCTTTAGTTACTAAGTATAAAACAATTCCAGAAGATATGGGTATCTTCTCAGCAGATGCAACAGAGCAACAGTTACAGGCTATTGTTAATGGTGAGGCAACTCGTGCATCAGTTGGAATGGAAGGCTCTAATAAGAAGACTGCAACAGCATGTGTAGAATTGTTTGAAAAATTATTAACAGATCAAACATTTGAATCTCATGATATCTATAGACCATTAACTGTTATGGATATTAGCAATGCAGCTGAATACTTAAAGGATTTTCAGTAATTTTTTATAAAACAAAAGGACAAACTAATGAGTGAATACGTACTAGAGTTACAACATATAGTAAAAAGGTATCCAGGTGTTCTCGCTTTAAATGATGTTTCTTTAAAACTAAAGAAAGGTCAGATTTTGGGTTTAATTGGAGAAAATGGTGCTGGTAAATCAACACTAATAAAAACTTGTTCGGGAGCCGTTATACCAACATCAGGTAAGATTGTAGTTAATGGTAAAGAATTTAGTAGCATGAGCCCACAACTTGCTAGAGAGAACGGAATTGCAATTATATATCAAGAATTTAATAACGTTAAAGGATTATCTGCAGCTGAAAATCTATTTTTAGGAAACCCAATTAGAAAGGGTTTAGTAATCGATAGAAAAGCAATGGAAGAAGAGGCTGCAAAATCATTTAAACAACTAAACATAAACATAGATCCAAAGGAAATGTGTTCAAATCTATCTGTTGGTTATCAACAGATGATTGAGATAGCAAAGGCTATAAGACTTAATGCTAAGGTATTAATAATGGATGAACCATCTGCTCCACTAACAAGCAAAGAAGTAGAGAGTATGATGGGTGTTTGTGAATTATTAAAATCACAGGGTGTAGCTATAATATACATCTCTCACAGATTAGATGAGATTTTTAGATTATCTAGTGAGATAGTAGTATTAAGAGATGGAGAATACATAAAGACACTTGATACAGAGAAATCAACTGTAGATGAACTAATACAGTTAATGGTAGGTAGAGAGTTAAAAGAATCTTATCCAAAGAGAGTTAAGAAAACCATTAGTGATGAAATACTATTAGAGTTAAAAGATGTCTGTGGTAATGGAGATAAGAATGTAAATCTAAAATTAAGGAAGGGAGAAGTTCTTGGAATCGGAGGTCTAGTTGGAGCTGGAAGGACAGAGCTAGCACAGATGATATTTGGTTCAGTTAGAAAAGATTCTGGAAAGATAATTTTAAATGGAGAGGAAATTAATCCTAAATGTCCTAAGGATGCAATCGAATTAGGAATAGCCCTTGTACCTGAAGATAGAAAGAGAGACACGGAGCAATATTACACAATTCAATAAATCATAATATTAACATGCCAATATATGATCACTATTCAAAATTCTCAAAGATAGATGAGAAGAAAGAAAAAGAGATTACAGAGAAGTATATAAAGGAAATGTTAATTAAGACTCCATCAATGAACCAATTGGTAAAGAATCTAAGTGGAGGAAATCAACAAAAGGTAATACTTAGTAAGTGGTTAGCAGCTTCATCATCTCTCATTATCTTAGATGAGCCTACACGAGGAATTGATGTTGGTGCAAAATATGAGATTTATAAGATCATAAACAACCTTGTAGAAAAGGGAAAGACAGTAATATTAATATCTTCTGAAATGGAAGAGTTAATAGGAATGAGTGATCGAATAATAGTATTTGCAGAAGGCGTTATAAGTGGTGAATTAAAGAAAGAAGAATTTAGCCAGAACTCAATTATGGCCTTAGCTTCAAAGTGTTAAAGGGAGAAAAAGAAATGAATGCAAAAGTTAGTACAACAAATAAAAGTGAAATAATAAATCAATTTAAAGACAAGGCTATATGGGTAGTATTACTGCTACTTGTAATAGGATTTACACTAGCAAACCCAAGATTCCTATCATCAAACAATTTATTTACAATAGCTCGACAGGTATCAATGTATGGAATAGCCTCAATAGGAATGACCTTTGTTATCTTAATAGCAGGTATTGATTTATCAACAGGCTCAATAATAACAATAGTAAATGTAGTTTGTGCCTATTGTATGGTTAATTTAGGATTGAGCATTCCAGTAGCAATAATGCTATCAATGCTACTATCAGTTGGAATTGGATTCTTAAATGGTGCCCTAGTATCTATTATTGGAATACCTGCAATTATAGCAACATTTGCAACTCAGATAATCTTTAAGGGTGCAGCATATCTTATCTCAGGTGGTGTACCAATTTATGGCTTTGATGAAAGATTTAAAGTAATAGGCCAGGGATATATAAAGATGGTACCAGTTCCAGTAATCATAATGGTAGTTTGTTTTGCAGTAGGATCATTTATATTAAATAAGACATACTTTGGACGATACTTTTATGCAGTAGGTGGAAATGAAGAAGCATCTGAATTATCAGGAATTAAAGTTGGAAGAACAAAGTTCTTAATTTATACACTAGCAGGATTCTTTGCAGGTTTAGCTGGAATAGTAATGTTATCTAGAACAAATTCAGCACAACCAACAGCAGGACTTGGCTATGAATTTGATGTAATTACATGTGTAGTATTAGGTGGTGTATCAATTACAGGTGGCTTTGGTAAGATGAGTGGAGTAGTAGCTGGTGTATTAATAATCGGTGTACTAACAAATGGAATGGTATTATTAAACATTAGTACTTATATGCAGTTGATTGTAAAAGGACTTGTATTAATAGTAGCAGTTGGATTTGATTGTTATCAAAAGAAGAATTCAACAACATAGAAATAATTTAGAAATGTAACACTTATGTGGTTGTTCATTATAATATCTATTTGAAGAGAAGGCATTTGCCTTCTCTTCATTTGTAGAAATCAAATATTAGTTTAGCTTCTATTAAAAATAATAAATATTGTTTATTATTTAATTATGAAATATAAACACTTTTTATTTGACGCCGATAATACTATTTTTGATTTTAGTCGCGGCGAGAAAAATGCTTTTTTAGAAATAGGTAATATGTATAATTTGAAATTCGATGATGAATCTCTTAATATTTATCATAAAATCAACAAAGAATGTTGGCTCTCATATGAGAGAGGAGAATTATCACAAGACAAATTATTAGTACTTAGATTTAAGAACTTTTGTGAAGAATTATCAATTGATATTGATCCTAATGAATTTAATAGATTATTTACTAAAATATTATCAAGTCAGACTTGTTTGATGCCCTATGCTAAAGAGGTATTAGATATACTTAGAGACTCTAATTATAACATTTCAATGATAACTAATGGTGTTAGAGAAACTCAATATGGCCGTATAAAAGCAACAGGTTTAGAACCATATTTTTCATCTTTATTTATTAGTTCTGAGATGGGTTGTCAAAAACCAGATATTGAATTCTTTGATATAGTCTTGAATGAAATAAAGGCTGATAGAGAGGAGTGCATAATAATAGGGGATAGGTTAGAAAGTGATATTGAAGGTGGCCTACGCTCATCTATTGATACTATCTGGCTAAATACAAAGAATACTGAGAGAGACCCTAATATAGTTCCTACCTATGAGATTGATTGTTTGTCTAAAATGATGGATCTATTAAAATAAACCCCTCTCTTATTTAAAAGAAAGGGGCAGTTAAGATGATGGGTAATTAATTATTTATTCATCATCTGCTTTGTTGCAAATTTAGCATTACTTGTTAAGTTAATACCAAGTTTTCTTAATCCTGTCTCATCACCATTAGCTGGTATGTGAGTTAGATGAGCATCTGCTCCTCTAAGATTCTTTAATTGCTTGATACCAGCCTCTGCAGCTGGGTTTGATGCAGCACTAACAGATAGTGCGATTAATACTTCATCAACATCAAGACTTACGCCTTTACTTGATAAAACATTATGCTTCATTGAGCTAATAGACTGAATAATGTTATTTGGAATTAAATCAATTGAATCAGGAATACCAGCAAGTTTCTTAATAGCATTAAGAACCATAGCAGCACTTTCATGAAGAATTGGTGAGTTTAATCCAGTAATAATTGTTCCATCAGACAATTGCATTGCACCTGCGGCAACAACGTTTTCAGAACCCTTATTTCTTTCAATTCCTTCAAGTCTTTTTGCTTCAGATTCTTTTACAACTGCTCTATCTTCTAATTTAATACCATGATTTTGCATAAGAATTTGTAAATTTTCAATAGTTTGTTGTGTTCCAAATCCTAGAGCATATTCAACAGAAGCTCTGTAGAATCTTCTAATAATTTCCATTCTAGAAGCATTTTCACAAATATCATTATCAATAATACCTGCTGAAATTCTATTAACACCCATATCTGTTGGAGATTTATATAAACATTCTTTACCAGAGATTTTTTCAATGATTCTCTTTAATAGTGGGAATGCATCAAGGTCTCTGTTATAGTTGATTACTTTTTTACCATAAGCCTCTAGGTGGAAATGATCTAGTCTGTTGATATCTCCTAAATCTGCAGTTGCAGCTTCATATGCTACGTTTACAAGATTGTTAAGAGGTACATCCCATACAGGGAATGTTTCAAATTTTGAATAACCAGAATCAATACCATTTTTATTGTCATGATATAACTGAGAAAGACAAGTTGCTAATTTACCAGAACCTGGTCCAGGAGCTGTTACAATAACTATAGGTCTTTCAGTTTCGATGTATTCATTTGCTCCATAACCTTCTTCTGAAACAATTAAATCTACATCAGTTGGGTAACCCTTTGTTTTCTTGTGTGTATAAACAGAAATTCCGCGGCGTTCTAATAATTGTTTAAATTGAGCTGCAGATGGTTGTTCCTCATAACGAGTAATAACTACACCCTTAACACGGAGTCCATAATCTGTGAAATCATCAATCATTTTTAATGTATCAACATCATATGTAATACCAAAATCTGCACGAATTTTCTTTCGTTCGATATCACCTGCATAGATACAGATAATTACATCGATTTTGTCTTTTAATTTTTTAAACACCTGAATTTTTACATTGGGATCAAAACCTGGAAGTACTCTTGAAGCATGATAATCATAGAGTAATTTTCCGCCGCACTCTAGATAGAGTTTTCCATGAAACTGTTCCATTCTTTTTAAAATAGAATCGGTTTGAGTTTCTAAATACCGTTGGTTGTCAAAACCTAAATTATTTTTCATCATGGGTCTTAATACTAGATAAAATTTTTCATATTGTAAACAGTATAACAAATCAATAATATTATAATTTGAGGGCTTTTTTACTCAAAAAGAATCAAAAAATTGATGGGTAAATATTATAATAATAATTATTACTGGTGCTTAATTATTTGTATATAAGGAAATATTTATTTAGTTTTAAACTCTCATAAATCTCTCAAATTTTATTAAAAATATTATATAAATTTATCTAAAATATTTTATTTATAACACCTCTTCCTCTTTTTCTATAATCTAGTGAGATTTATTGACTCTTGTTTTTTACCATTAGCATTTACTGAGTAAGTAATAGTATTACTATCTATTTTTTCAAAGGTAGTTATTAAATCTAGTTTCTCATCATGATATATAAAGCTATATGAATTTGAGTTATCATTGTATTTTATATAGCTATTATCATTACTCTCTTTCCAAAGATTAAATTCAGAAATAATTGATGATGAATAAGTTTTATTATTTTCTTCAACACTTTTGATTATTTCATTTTGACTAATTCTAAATGTGATTGTTTTTAATTCAGTTTTGTATTCCCAATTTCCAATCATCCATCTTGGTGAAATAAAGTGATCAACTGAGAGTGATATGCAACTTGATAAAACTAGTACCGAGAAAAGAGATATTAATATTAATTTAATTGAATTAAGTTTTGCTTTCATTAGTGAGTCCTTTTTTAGATTTTTGAAAATTCTTATACTAATTTAAGCATTATAAAGACTAAAATGTAACACTATTTTGTGTGTATTAATGTGTTCTTGAGAAGAAGTTAATTGGAGTTTAGTTGTAATTTTTGAGCTAAAAAGACATTTTTAATTGATTAGATAAATATTATTATATATATTGTGTAAGGTTTATAGTAATTTTTATTGTGTTTTCAGTTTTACAATTTATTGGTGAAATTTTAAATATAATATAAAATTTGTATAATAATTAAGAATATAGTGTTTTTTTAAAATAGAAAAACAAAGTTAAAATAGATTATTATTTATAAGAAATAAATATTGGAGACTTTAATGCAGGTTAAAATCATAGGCGTAACAGGTGGTTCGGGTTCAGGTAAATCAACCGTAGTTAGAAAAATAAGTGAAGTTTGTAGTGACTTTGTTTTTATTCCACAAGATAATTATTATAAAAGTGCTGCTTTTGTAAATAACGAAAACATAACTGCTTTCAATTTTGATCATCCGGATGCTTTTGATATGGAATTATTAAAAGAACACTTGATAGCTTTAAAAAATGGTGAAGCTATTGATATGCCAACCTATGATTTTGTACATCATCGAAGAGGTGAAGCTGTAATTCATGTGGAACCTTGTAAACTAGTTATTGTTGAAGGTTTGATGGTACTTTATGAAACATTTATTAGAGATTTATTAGATCTAAAATTGTATATTGATACTCCAGCTGATATTCGACTAATTAGAAGAATACAAAGAGATGTAGCAGACAGAGGAAGAACTCCTGATAGTGTAATGAAACAATATTTAGAAGTTGTAAGACCTGGTCACTTTAATTTCATTGAACCAACAAAGGAATATGCAGATATTATTATTCCTGAAGGTGGACAAAATGAAAATGCTCTTGCTGTATTAATACCATTTGTACAATCAATTACATCTGATTCAAAATACTAAGATATAAATATAAAAGCTATAGGATTTAGTTGAATAAACTAGTCTATAGCTTTTTATTTAGAGAGGTCGATACTATTTATAGAAACATAAAGATGAAAAAGAAAGGCAACCCTCTTGCTACCCAATGGTGCAAAGAGATTGCCAAAATTTTTACGATGTATAGGTACTGCTGACCTAGTAGCAACCTTTGTATACTTACTAGTCCTAAAGCATCAATATTATAGCGAGAGCAGGACTCGGACCTGCGACCTACGGGTTATGAGCCCGTCGAGATTCCAACTTCTCCATCTCGCGTCGATTACTTACATGAATATATAACTTCTAAGAAATAATGTCAACATGAAAATTGCAGATTGTTGCATAAAAAAAAGGCATAGTAATTTTATTAATTTAAATTAGTCGTAAATAGGTCAAAATTCTTATTTATTTATATTTATAATCCTTAAAAATGACATAATAAAAGATATTGAATAATAATTGACGGTTTATTTATATATGGGATTTATTGAAAATATATTTATATTGAGTGGACTTTTGGACTAAATTGGTCGGCTGATTGAATTCCCGAGTTTGGCACCCCTTGTGTCTTTATAATCTTTCTTATTCCTTGTGGGGTAAGGATTTTTTTTGCTATAAAATATTTATTTGTAACATTTTATTGTATGGAGTTGTATAGAGTTGACGTAATTGGTTATATGAGTTATATTTAATTTAGGAGATATTATGTTTGCTACTACTTTACCAAGAAACAAAGACGGGAAAAAAAAGATTGTTTATGTTATTTCTAAGAGGATTCCAGTTGGATTTAAATTAAATGAAAAAGGTCGTCGTGTTAAAACTTATAAGAATAAACAAGAGATTGTTGAGGAAATTGGTTTTATTGAAGATTTTTTAGATCAATATGATGATCCTCTTGCACATTTTAAGGCTGAGGCTAAAAGAATTACTCAAGAAAATAAGATAAAAAAACAAAGCTATCTTCTAGGTTGTAATTATGATCTCTCTGAAGAATATGATGATAGTGAATCTAATGCTTTTGATGCTAATGGTTTTCAGAATGACTTATTCAACTATGGATATGCTGCAATTTCTGCTATATATCATCAATTAGAGATTCATTACTTCATAAACAATAGAAGAAGATATACTAAAGCTAGATATAATCACAATATGATTTTCCTAATGTTAATTGTGGATAGGATTATTAATCAATCTTCTAAAAAAGGTGCTTGGGAGAGAAGAAATTTCTACTTTGAAAAGTTTAATTTTTCTATGGATGATATGTATCGTTCACTAGATTTCTTTGCTGAAAATAAAGTTAAGCTATTAAATAATGTAAATAAAAGAGTCACAGATTTTTATGATAGACACACTGATTTACTTTATTATGATGTTACTAATTATTATTTTGAAATAGATGATGAAGATGAATTAAGAAAGAAAGGTGTATCTAAAGAACATCGACCAAACCCTATTATACAAATGGGTTTGTTCATGGATACAAAAGGCTTACCTGTCAATTATGAATTATTCAAAGGAAACACTAATGATAATAGAACATTGATTCCTGGAATGGAAACTTTGGGCTTTGATTTAGATATTAACAATTTGATTTATGTTGCAGACAAAGGAATGATGTCTGGTAACAATATAAGACAGATAAGAACAAATAAATCAGGCTATGTAATTAGTTACTCCATAAGAAAAGCTTCAAAAGAATTTAAGGATTATGTATTAAATCAAGATGATTATGAAATATGGAAAAAAGATGATGAAGAACTTGAAGATGGAGAATATGATTTCAAATGTAAATCAAGAATAACCTCTAGACGTATTAATTTTGATATAGTTGTTAAGAAAAAAGTAGAAGAAAATGGAAAGATGATAATGAAGGAGTTTATTCAAAGAGGTAAAGGTCATTCTGAAATAAATGAAAGACAGATAATCTTCTATAGCAAGAAATATGCTAAGAAAGCAAAAAAAGATAGAGCTAAATCTATTGAAAAGGCTAAAAATATTGCAGCTGGCAAATATGGTCAGAAAATATTAACAGCAGGTGCTATGAAATTTGTTAAGAGAGAATGCTATAACACAAAAACAGGTGAGATCAATAGTGAACAATGGAATGATTTAACTTCATTTGATGAGGATCTCTTAAAAGAAGAAGAAAAGCTTGATGGCTATTATGCAATAATGACTAATGTAATTGGACTTGATGTAGGAGATAAACCTTTTAATGCAAAACATCGCTGGACTCATGATGAGTTCTATCAATTAAACAGAGAGGTCTCAGATTCCGATATAATTCAAATGTATAAAGGACTTTGGAAAATTGAAGAAAGTTTCAGAATAACAAAAAGTGATTTAGATGCAAGACCTGTATTTGTTAGAAAAGATACCAGAATTGAAGCTCATTTCTTAATCTGTTTCTTATCATTGTTGATATTAAGAATATTGGAACATCGTTTAGAAAATAAATATAGTGCGAGTCAAATAAAAGAAAGTATATCAAATGCTCTTTGTACTCATATAAATGAAAATAATTATAAAACTGTGAGATATTCCAAATTACTAGGTGAAATTGGTGATAGCCTTGGAATCAATTTAAGAAAGAAAATTTATTCCCAATCAGATTTAAAAGAATTGATGGGTCAGGCTAAGAAATTAGGATACTAAGAAAAAATGAACTACTCCACACAAGTAATAGTAAAAAAATGTTAATTTAATTATAACTCCCATAAGCAATTATAGGGAGTTTTATTTCATCTGAACTGCAAAACTCGGGTTACATGAATATATAACTTCTAAGAAATAATGTCAACATGAAAATTGCAGATTGTTGCATAAAAAAAAGGCATAGTAATTTTATTAATTTAAATTAGTCGTAAATAGGTCAAAATTCTTATTTATTTATATTTATAATCCTTAAAAATGACATAATAAAAGATATTGAATAATAATTGACGGTTTATTTATATATGGGATTTATTGAAAATATATTTATATTGAGTGGACTTTTGGACTAAATTGGTCGGCTGATTGAATTCTCAACTTAATCTAATACAAAAAAAAGGTAACCCACTTGCTACCCAATGGTGCTAAACGGATTACCAAAATTTTTGTGTTGTATAGGTTACTGCTGACCTAGTAGCCACCTTTGTGTACTTACTAGTCCTAACGACATCATTATTATAGCGAGAGCAGGACTCGGACCTGCGACCTACGGGTTATGAGCCCGTCGAGATTCCAACTTCTCCATCTCGCGTCGATTACTTTCATGAATATATAGATATTCTTAATAAGTGTCAACTAGGTAAAATATATTTTTTATTAAATTTTATAAAAAATGTAACAAAAAATAGTAAAATATTAATTAAACTGTTATCTATAAAGACTTTAATAATTAAAAAAAATGTTAAAACTTTTATTTTAGGATACAAAACTGCTAAAATATTAAATTTTAGCAGTTCATATCTAACTTACTAACTAATTGTTTTCTTTATCCATTTTGATAAGATTTCTAATACCTTCAACTGCAACTCTTATTGCACCCTCCGTATCATGAAGAATTGGATTATCCATTCCTAATTTTTCTCTCTCTTGGTTTCCAACAACAAAGAAGTTAGACCCACATCTAACATGTAATTTTGATGCAACTACAAATAATGCAGCACTCTCCATTTCAGATGCTTTAACTCCAAGCTTTTTCCAAGCTTCCCATTTGTTAATTAATTCATAGCTTACAGGCATTAACTCAGGAGAGTGTTGGCCATAAAAACTATCTTTACATTGAACAATACCAGTGTGAGATTTATAGCCCAATTTTTTAGAAGCTTCTCTTAATGCAGTAGTTACTTCATAGTCTGCAACAGCTGGGAATTCAATAGGAGCATATTCTCTTGAAGTACCTTCCATTCTTATTGCACCTGTTGCAATAACAATGTCTCCACCCATAACATCTAAATCAATACCACCACAAGTTCCCATTCTGATAAATGTATCAGCTCCGCATTGTACTAGTTCTTCCATAGCAATAGATGCAGATGGTCCACCGATACCTGTGCTAGTAACAGATACTGCTACACCATCAAGAGTTCCTGTATATGTGACAAATTCTCTACTATCGGCAACTAATTTCGCATTATCAAAATATGATGCAATTTTCTCACATCTTTTTGGATCGCCTGGTAATATTACGTATTTTCCTACATCACCTTTTTTAATGTGTAGATGGTATTGAACACCTGTTCCATCCATATAATCTGACATAAAAATCTCCTTATCTGAATATTTTTATAATAAGTTCTTTGATAGGTAAAATATCTATTCTAAGAACTAGAAATATTTTATTATTTCATTAGCTTTAGTTTTGACTCTTTAACTTCTTCAATCTTTGGAATTGAAATTGCTGCACCTTTTTTTGATACTGCAATAGATGAGGCAATAGATGCTAGTCTTAGAGCTTCATCGATTTTAATTCCATTAGATAGACAGCTTATAAAGAATCCACTAAAAGTATCTCCTGCTGCAGTTGTATCTACAACTTCAACATCATATATTCCGTGAGAATATGTGTTTTTTTCATCAAAATAAATTACACCATCTTTTCCAAGTGTTAGTACAAACTTTGATGTAGGAAACTTTTTCTTCAATGTAATCATTAAATCTTTTGTTTCTAAATTCTCAACACCACACATATCAGCTGCTTCAATTTCATTTAATAAAAAGTAGTTAATATGATTTAAATTAATTGATTTAATGACATCATTAAATGGAGAAGGGTTTAAGAAAATAACCATTTTCTTTTGATAAGCTTTTTCAATAATAAGTGGTAAATTGTTAATTTCATTTTGTAATACTAGGTAATCACCTTCACTGAAAGATGAGAGAACTTCATCAATAAAACACTCATCTTGCATTGCATTAGCACCGCTAAATAAAATAATACAATTATTTCCTTTTTCATTAACTTGAATTATAGCATGACCACTAGGACTATCTAATTCTCTTACAAAATCTACTTTAACACCATTTTTAGATAGAAGGTCCTTTAGGAAAAGACCATCATCAACACCAACTCCACCTGCGTGATAAACTTCACTGCCACCAGCTTTTGCTAGTGCAACAGATTGGTTAAGACCTTTTCCCCCAGGGAATATCTCGCGCTTTGTAGAACTAAGTGTTTCACCAGCTCTTACAAAATGGTTAACTTGATAAACTAAATCTATATTTAGAGAGCCAAAATTTAATATTTTCATTTTTATATTTCCTTGCTTAGACTTTTTGATAAAATATCAAAGAATTTCTTTGAATCAACATTGATACCAACATGAGTTTTACTATTTTCATCAGGCCATAGCCCAACAGTTTTTCCGTAGGTAAGTTCACCTTTTGTTTCAACATCAATATCTCTAGATTGGAATTCAAAGATTGATGGGTCAATTAAATAAGCAATACAACATGGATCATGCATAGCTGGATATTCATGGTTCTCTTCAACACAAGTACTAGTATAGAATTTCATTCCATCTAAGAAGATTTCTCTTACTCTTGTTGGATTTTCATCTTGTTCTTTTTGGAAACGATTAAAATTCTCTTCATCAAGTAGAACTTTATGAGTTACATCAAGTCCCATCATATAAATTTCAGCACCACTGTTGAATACAATCTTAGCAGCTTCAGGATCTGCATATACATTAAATTCAGCACTAGGTGTTATATTACCTTGCATTAAGGCTCCACCCATAATAATAATTCTCTTTACATCTTTTACAATTTTAGGTTCTTTTTTAATTGCAACTGCAATATCAGTTAAAGGCCCTACTGCAACAAGATTTATTTCACCTGGGTTGTTTTCGATTGTATTAATTATAAAATCAATACCATCTCCCATGCACTCTTTAACTCTTTTCTTTGAGAAAATTGGTCCATCATATCCTGTTTTACCATGAATCTTTTCTCCAATTATCTGTGCTCTTATTAAAGGTGAATTACATCCTCTATAAACAGGAACATCAAAATTAATATCTTCAGTTAATTTTAGGTTATTTTCAAGTGTATTCTCTAGAGTGGCATTTCCTGCAACTGCAACAATCCCTTCAAGTTTTAGATTCTCTGCACCATTAGCCATTAATATTGCAACTGCATCATCTTGACCAGTATCACAATCTAATATTAAACGTTCCATGTTATTCCTCAGTAATTTTTTATTTTAGTGATAGAATGTAGTTATTTCATTAACATCCATTCTAATTTTTTCTCTAATAGGTTCATCTTTATAACCGAAAGTAATGATAATTCCAACCGTATTTTTATCTTTATCTAGGTTTAGAACATCAAGAACTCTTTCATTTACAAAGCCCTCAATTGCACAACTTTGAACACCTTTCTCAACAGCTGCGTTCATCATATTAGAACAGACTAGATAAGTTTGAGCCTTTAACCAAGGTTCTATAGAATTAGTACTGTTTAGAAAATCGTAGTATCCTTTGTAGTCATCAAGAAATTCCTCAAGAGATCCAGGAAATCTCTCTCCTCTCTGTATAACAAGTGGGTCCTCAGGACTCATTGATGTTTTAGGAACACAAAGGCAAATAGAGAATGCAGAAGTTTTCATGCTCTCTTGTTTAAAACAAGCTTCATATAAAGCCTCTCTTTTTTCTTTGCCAATAACAACGTGGAAAGACCAAGCTTCAAATCCAAAACTAGATGGAGTTAATCTTCCACATTCTAGAATGTAATCTATTATAGATTTATCAACACTTTTATCACTATATTTTTTACAAGCAAATCTTGTATTCATTAAATCCTTAAATTCCACTTGCAACTACCTCAAGAGCACTAATTATCATTTTATTGTTTCCACTCATTCTCTCTTCATCTTTGAAAGATTTCCCAGTTAAACAACTATCAGTCATAGTTAAAATAGATAGGGCATTTTTATTTTCTCTCATTGCATTGCAATAGAGTACATAGCTTTCCATATCTTGTGCAATTGCACCCATTTTAGCCCATTTTTTCCAGGAATCAGCACCACCGTAGTAATGAGTACTAAAGTAATCACTAGATAATACCATTCCCTCTGTGTGTCTATATCCCAGTTTATCAATTTCATTGATTGTTTTTAGTAATAATTTAGTACTACAAACAGGACTAAATGTGCCTTTCAAATCATATTGAGCAGCCCAAGCTGAATCTGTAGAAGCAGTTAATGGAATAACTAAATCACCAACTTCTAAATCCTGAGAATATCCTCCACAAGTTCCTATTCTTATGATGTTATCAACATTATATGTGTTAAATAACTCCCAAGAATAAATACCTATAGAGGCTCCTCCCATTCCAGAGGCCATAACACTAACAGGTACATTTTTATATGTACCTGTATAGCAAGGAATACCTCTAACAGATGAAACTAGTTTAGCATTATCCATAAAATTATCAGCAACGTATTTCGCTCGATTAGGATCGCCTGGCATCAGCACAGATTTTGCTATTTCATTAAGTTTTGCACTGTTATGTGGTGTCATCAAGATGCTCCTTTTTCGTATGCAACACCATTAGCTTGTGGAGCATAATCTTTACCACTGGTTAAGATTAATGCAATTAAAGTAACAGCATAAGGTAGAATGTTGAAGTATTCAGATGGAAGAGCAGCAAGTAGTGGTACGTTATTTGCAATAACTGCCATAGCTTGAGCACCACCAAATAGGATAGCTGCAAGAGTAACTCCAGTTGGAGTCCATCTACCAAAGGATACAGCGGCTAGGGCAATAAATCCACGACCACCGATTGTTCCTGATGTATATTGAATTGTCTGTGTTAATACGATACAACCACCTGCTAAACCAGCTAGGGCACCTGAAATCATAACACCAGAGTATCTAATAAATCTTACGTTAATACCAACAGAATCTGCAGCAGCTGGGTGTTCACCACAAGCTCTTAAATGCATTCCATAAGGAGTTTTGTACATTACAAACCAAGCAATGATTACAACTACAATTGCAATATAAGCTGTTGGATATAAACCAAGTTTGTCTGTTAACATACCAACTTTATATTCTCTAGTTCTATCAGCATTAAATAAAATTTGTGCTACGAAAATTGTAAGACCATCAGCTAAAAGGTTAATACCAGTACCACTAATAGTTTGATCAGCTTTTAAGTCAATTGAAGCAAATGCATGGATCATAGAGAAGAGTAGCCCAATTACTAAGCCCACAATAAGGGCAATAGCTAGTGAGTATCTACCATAACCTGCAGCTTCCATTAATACGTGAGTACTAGCAGCAGCACATGCTCCTAATCCCATTAAACCTTCAAGAGCGATGTTAACTACACCTGAACGCTCTGTAAACATACCGCCTATAGCAGTAATAAGAATAGGTGAAACAATCATTAAAATTGTAGGAATTTGTGTTAATATATTCATTATTTGCTCAAAGCCTCCTCTCTTAATCTTTTTGTATTTCTACGTTGTTTTAAAATTTCAAGTCCAGATCTTAGAGAAATAAATACAACAATTAAACCTTGAATGATAAATGTAATTTCTTTTGGAATGTTTCTTGATTGCATTAATGATTGGCTCTGTTTTAAGATACCAAATAAAATACCTGCAAGAAGGTTACCAATAGCAGTATTGTTACCAACAAGTGATACAGCGATACCCATGAAACCATAATTATCCATACCTGTAATAATTCTACCTTTAGGGAAAGCTCCACCAAGTAGAACAATAGCACCTGCCATACCAGCAAATGCACCAGCTATTAACATACTTGCTGTAATAGATTTCACAGTTGAAATACCACTACATTTTGAAGCATTCTTATTATAACCTGTAGCTCTCATAGCAAAACCAAGTTTTGTTTTGTTAATTACAAAGTAGAAGACTGCAACTGATGCAAGAACAAAGAAAACACCAACATTTAAGTTAGAAGTTGGAATTAAGAATTTTGTTAATTTTGAAAGTGCAGGAAGTGGTGCTGTGTTATAAGTTGTTGCTCCAGGTAATTGGAAACAAATTAAACGACTAGAATATAGAGCAATGTAGTTTAACATAATAGTAGCTACAACTTCACTAACATTAAATCTAGCTTTTAATAAACCAACGATACCACCCCAAAGTGAACCTGCGATTAATGCTGCAATAATACAGAAGAACCAAAGACCTGGGAATGGAGTTACAAGTAATGCAACACTTTGAGCGGCTGTCATACCCATAATGTACTGACCCTCTGCTCCAATGTTAAATAAACCTACTCTTGCAGGAAGACCCATTGCAAGACCACATAATATATATGGCATTGAATAAGCAAGTGTTTCACCCACATATCTGAAGTTCCAAGTTCCATTGTTTCTTGCCTTACCAAACATTGAATCAAAGATAGAACTGAACATATCAGCTGGATTTTTACCAACCATTACAATTAATAA
Source organism: Sphaerochaetaceae bacterium (assembly GCA_963678765.2). Classification (GTDB taxonomy): domain Bacteria; phylum Spirochaetota; class Spirochaetia; order Sphaerochaetales; family Sphaerochaetaceae; genus Pleomorphochaeta. Next base: position 390,583 of record CAXXVM010000008.1, read on the forward strand.
AGTACCTACTATAAATCCTAAAATAACAACTAATATTGAGATCATTACATCACTATCGAGTAATCGATCAACAAAGGATTTTTTATCTGCAGTATTATCCTTCACTTTTTTCTCCTTCTTGATTTTCACTAGAAGCCATCATTAGACCAATTTCTCTTTCAGTAACTTCTCCATCATTGAATATACCAACGATTTTACCTTTACTGATAGCTGCAATTCTGTCACATAGATTCATAATTTCATCTAATTCAAATGAAACTAATAAGATAGCTTGACCTTTATCTCTCTCTTCGAGAATTCTTTGACGAATAAATTCAATAGCACCAACATCCAAACCACGAGTTGGTTGAGAAATCATTAAGACCTTTGGAGAAAGAGCAATCTCACGTGCAATAATTGCTTTTTGTTGGTTACCACCTGAAAGTGAACCGGCAATAGTATCTGCACCTAAACCTGATCTAATATCAAATTCTTCAATTTCTTTATTAGCTATTTCTTTAAATAGAGGGAAGTTTAATGTTTTATATTTTGTAGAATACTTTGGCTTGTAAAAGTCTTTTAATACAACATTTTCAGATAGAGTAAATTCTTTTACCAATCCATATTTATGTCTATCTTCAGGAACATGGCCAAGACCCATTTCTATTCTTTCTTTAATAGTTTTGTTTGTGATATCATCGCCATCTAATAATATTTTACCACTAGTTACAGGCATCATTCCACAAAGCCCCATTAATAATTCGCTTTGCCCATTTCCATCAACACCAGCAATACCAAGAATCTCACCTTTATGAATCTGTAGTGATAAGTCTCTAACTTTTTCAGCTCCTGTGTGATCTTTAATATTAAGATTCTGAACATCAAGCATTACTTTACCTCGATGTATTGGATTTTTTTCAATTTCAAATTTAACAGCACGTCCAACCATCATAGATGCAAGTTCATTTTCACTTACATTAGCCACATCAACTGTACCTATGTATTTACCACGACGGAGAACACTACATTTATCACAAACTGCTTTAATTTCTTTTAGCTTATGTGTAATTAAAATGATTGTTTTACCCTCATCTTGAAGCTTTCTTATGATTTCCATAAGTTCATCAATTTCTTGAGGAGTTAATACTGCAGTAGGTTCATCAAAAATGATTATTTTTGAATCAGAATAAAGAGTTTTTAAGATTTCAACTCTTTGTTGTTGTCCAACTGATATATCATCAATTTTTGCTTTAGGATCAACCATCAATCCATATTTATCACTTAGTTCTTGAACTTTCTTTTCAGCTATACCAAGTTGTAAAATACCAAATTTATTTCTAGGTTCTCTTCCTAGAACAATATTTTCTGTAACAGTATAATTGTGAACTAATTTAAAATGCTGATGTACCATACCAATACCAAGATCTGTTGCAATATTAGGATTCTTAATATTTACTGTTTTATCAAATAATTTAATTGTTCCATTATCAGCTATATATGCACCAAATAATATCGACATTAATGTAGATTTACCGGCACCATTTTCGCCTAGTAGTGCATGTACTTCATTATTTTTAACTCTAATGCTTACATTATCATTTGCTATAATGCCAGGAAATGTTTTAGTAATATTTAACATTTCAATTGCGTATTCACTCACATTAGCCTCCCTAAATTAGAGCTTTATTGTGAAAGATGAGCTATTCATCTTTCGTAATAAAGCTCAATATATCTTTTAGAATAAACTAGTCCACTTATTTAATAAAGTGGACTAGTTGTTTTTTCAATCTTATAAGTAAGATTTAGTCATCAAGTGCACTTAAACCTGCAGGAACTACACCAGCAGCTAAAGCAGCTTTGTAAGTACCATAAACTTTTGTATCACCAGCGATGATTGATTTTTTTGCAGCTTCAGCAGCATCAATAGCAGCTTTAGCGATTAGAGGGTTTTTGTTTGAATAGTTAACACCACCGTCATTCATGTTCATAACAACCTCACCACCTTCAAAAGTACCATTTTCAACTCTTGTTAATGCATCGATTGATGAATTTTCAACAACCTTAATCATTGAAGTTAATACAGCACTCTTGTCATCTGTGTACATACCATCTTCATATTGATCACTATCAACACCAATTGCCCAAACATTTTTACCTGCTAAACGCATTTCTTTTGCTTGAGAGATTGTACCATTACCTGTACCACCAGCTGCACTGAAGATACAATATACACCATTGTCATACCAGTTTTTAGCTTGTGCTTTAGCTAATTCAGGAGCACCCCAGCTATTTGCATAGTAATCTAGTATTTGTGCATCAGGTAATACTGATTTGATACCTTGGATATAACCCATTTCAAATTTAGTGATTGTTGCACCAGGAACACCACCGATAAATCCAAATTTAGGATTTGTGATGCCATCTGCAATAGCTTGTTCAGCAGCTAGAGCACCAACTAAGTAAGAACCTTGTTCTTCAGTATAGATGTATTCTCTAACATTAGGTACGCCAACCCAGTTAACATCAACAATCATGAAGTTTTGATCAGGATATTGTTGAGCTACTTCTTTAATAGCATCTGCCCAAGTAAAACCTGTTGTGATAATTAAATCATAACCTTGGTCTGCAGCATTCTTTAAGTTAGGAATGTACATATCTTGTGATGCAGCAGTGATTACATCGTATAATTTACCTCTTGATGGTGTATTATTCCAAGTTTCACCGTAGTAAGATAAAATACCTCTCCAAGCAGCAGCGTTGAATGATTTATCGTCGATACCAGTAGCATCTGTTAATAACAAAACAGTAGGTTTTGAAGATGTTGCTTCTTGTGCAGCAGGAGCTGCTTTTTCACTAGAACCGTTAGCAAATGCAGAAAATGCGATTGTGCTAATTAATAATAATGTAACAATTAGTTTTTTCATGAATGAAAATCCTCCATATAAATGTGTCCTTAGTCTCAAAGTAACTTATTTAGTAAAAATTTAATAAATAAAAACCAAGGGTTGGTATATAATTGTAACAAGGATTGGGAATAATTCAAGTATTATTAATTATAAATCAAAGATTTATTAACTTTTTTACTCTTAATATAAGGATAAAAAGTAATAAATCATTACAATTATGTATATATTTGGTTGTATAATAAGTATTTGATAAGACTCTATGGGTGCTCTTATACCATGTATAGGGCTTAATAAAAAATTACTGTTTTTTTTGTTTTACTTATATTTTGTTAATGCTTTATTTTATAAATTCAAATTATTGTAGAAAAATTTCGATTTAGATTAAACAAATTGATTTTTTTATTTGAATTTCTACAGTCTTTTTTACAAGAAAACTTAAGTTTTGAGCTTTATTTGATAATTTACAACATTGTACAACACAACATTAAATTATAAAAATTTGTGGCATTTAAAACTTATTTTAGCGTAATAAATTATTTCAGAAAATATGAGTTTTCTAATTTTAATAGTGAAAATATTCTTTTTTATGAAATTTTACTTCCAATTAATTGAGTTAAATTGTCCTATTTTAACCCCATTTTATTCACATATTCTGATGGTGTATCAAAATGACATACAAAGATGTATCAAAAAAATCTTAATGGGTAATAATGACCCAAAAAAACCTAAATATTACCAAAAAAGCTATATATTTTTGTTGAAAAAACAGTAATTCATTAAAATTTATTATCAATTAATATCTAATTGTATGTACAATAAAGAATAGGACATTCTTTTGATGAATTTTTAAAAAGTTGGCACGGCAATTGCATTGTTATTTCCATAATAAGAAATGAAAAAAAATAATAACTAGCTCGGAGGCTATAAATGAAATTTTATGTAAATAATAATATGTATTCCAATAATTCACTATCATCATGGACAAATGTTCAAACAAAATATCCACCTCTAAATATATTAGAAAGTGATGAAAAATATACTGTTGAAGTAGAACTTCCTGGTTTCACAATTGAAGATGTAGATTTAAAACTTGAAAAACATGTATTAAAAATTTCTTCAAAGAAAACAGAAGTCATAGCTGATGAAAAAGCAGATGAAGAGAAAAAAGAACCTAAAAAGTTCTATTTACTTAAAGAGAGAGTGAAAAAAGAATTTTCAAGATCTCTATATCTAGGCAATGATGTTGATGAAGATAAGCTAAATGCAACCCTTAAAAATGGCCTATTGATAATTAATCTTCCAAAACAAGAGCAAGTATTGCCAAGATCAATTGATGTTAAATGCGTTTAATATTCAATATTAAACTTTAGATATAATAACTCCCTAAAATAATGTTTTGCACCTTTGAATTAAATTTCTTAGGTGCATTTTACTTATCATTTGTCTTAAGTTACAAAAAATTCATATTTGAATAAATCCCTAAAATTTGTAGGATAATTAGCCTAATTTAGGGAATTAAGGCAATTTTTCCTGTTTTTTTGTTAGTTAGGTAAATTTAAATTTTAAATATATTTTATTTTTGTTAGTTGTTGTATTGACATAAGAATATTTTGTTTGTATATTATGAATGTAACAAAGCAGAACGTTACAAACCTCCTTTTTATTTGTGATAAAATAAAAGCCACTCTCTACTCCATACCAATAAGAGAGTGGTCTTTTTTTGTCTAAATTATTATTTACGTCAAAATTATCTATTTTTATATTCTTAAAATACTTTATTAGTGGTTAAAATTGTCCCATTTTGAATACTTTTTATCAGCTGTAAAAGTGGCTATTGTATCATTTTGATACAATTTTGAGCTACTATCATGGCTCCATTGATCCATTTGACCCATTTCAACTTTGTTTATCCTATTTTATCCTATTTTTGTTTGTCTAATTTGGTCCTTTTTAACTCTTGAAAAAAATATAAATTATTATTTAATACATAATTCTTTATATAGTAAGTAATTAAATATTTTTAAGTATTTTTTTATTAAAGTTGGCACGCTATTTGCAATGTAGTTTGTGTAATTGCTAGAAATAATAATTACAGAAAAGTAAAAAATAATTAATTGTTCACAGGAGGACAAAAATATGTATAACAACAATTTTAATTCATTATTCGATGATTTCTATGATTCCTTTAGATCTAATGTTTCAAGTAGGATTCCACCAGTTGATGCATTTGAAAACGAGAGTGGATATTTTATTGAAGTTGAACTTCCTGGTTACAGAAAAGAAGATGTAGATTTAAAGGTTGAGAACCACACTCTAAGTATTAAGACTACTGATGCTTATAATAAGGAAATTTCAGATTTCGAAGATAAGCAAAACTACTTAATTAAAGAGAGTCATTATAAGAGAAGCTTCAAGAGATCTTTTACAATTCCAAAGGATGCTGATGAGGATCAAATTAAGGCTCAATATGTAAATGGTATATTAAGAATTGCTCTTCCAAAATCTGAAAAGACTAATTTGAAAAAAATTGAAATAGCATAGTAAACAAATAAAAGAAAAAAAATAAAAAATATAATTTAATAGGAGATTTTAATATGTATAACAATAATAACTTTAACTCAATGTTTGATGATTTCTTTAATTCTTTCAATAGCGCTATAAGTGCTCGTATTCCACGTGTTGATATTTATGAAGACAAAGAGGGCTTTTATCTTGATGTAGAGCTTCCTGGATATGTTAAAGAAGATGTAGATCTAAAAATTGAAAATCATAATCTAACTATTCAAACATCAGATTCTTTTAACAAGAATCTTGCAGATACAAAATCAGATAGAGAATATCTTGTAAAAGAGACATATCAAAAGCAAAGCTTTAAACGTACCTTCTCACTTCCTAAAGATGTGGATGAAGAAAAAATAGAAGCTACATATACAAATGGTGTTTTAGGAATTAAGATTCCAAAATCACAGAAGGTATTAGCTAAGAGTATTCTAATCAGTGATTAGATACTGAGAAAATAAATAAATAATTTTAACTCCCTATAAAGTTGTTTTAAGGACTAGTTTAAATAGCTAGTCCTTTAAATTTTGCAAAAAAATAATAAAAAATTAAATATCTTCTTTTCATATATTTCTATCTAAATTTCAGTAATATCGAAAGTCTTCAAGAAATGTTAAAATGCTTTCATATTAACTAAAAGTTTTCTAAGAAATAGCATTCATTTAATCGTTTTATCTATTTAATAAGCCTCTTATTATATGGTACAGTTAAGAAAAGATAAATTTTTATTCAATTACTATAAAATACGTAAGGAGAAAATATGAATAAGATTGTATACAAAGAACAGCTATCAGCTGATATTTACAAATTGGTCATTGAAGCTCCTCTTATCGCAGAGGCTCGTAAGCCAGGTCAATTCGTTATACTCCAGTTAGGTGGAGACTTTAATGAAAGAATACCTCTTACAATTGCAGATGCAGATGAAGAGAAAGGCACAGTAACATTAATCATACAAGCCGTTGGTGAATCAACAAAAGCAATTGTTGCAAAAAATGTTGGGGAAGCAATTGAAAACGTTTTAGGTCCTCTAGGACAACCAACAAAACTTGGCAAATTTGGTAAAGTTGTATGTGTAGGTGGTGGTGTTGGTGTTGCTCCTATGTATCCTATTGCTAAAGCATTACACGAAATGGGTAATGAAGTTAAAATCATCTTGGGCGCAAGAAACAAAGATTTATTTGTTATGAAAGATGAAATGGCTGCTGTAGCGGATGAATTAATTATTACAACAGATGATGGGTCAGAAGGTAGAAAAGCATTAGTAACAGTTCCTTTAAAAGAATTATGTGAAGAGTGGAAACCAGACTTAGTAGTTACAATTGGACCTCCAATTATGATGAAATTCTGTGCACTTACAACACTTCCTTATGGTGTTCATACAATAGCTTCCTTAAATACTATCATGATTGACGGTACAGGAATGTGTGGTGGTTGTCGTGTATCAATTGGCGATGAAACTAAATTTGTATGTGTTGATGGTCCTGAATTTGATGCACATAAAGTTGATTGGAATAATATGTTAACAAGACTTGGAACATATAAACCACAAGAAGAAGAAAATAAGCATAAATGTCGTGTGGGCATAACATCTGAGAAAACTGAGGCTAAGTAAAATGCATATAAGTAGAGAAGAATTAGATAGTCAAGCTATAGAAATTTTAAAAAAGTATGACGGCGTAAAATTAACACCTAAAACAAGAGGCGAAATTCCAGTTCAGGAAATGCCAACTCAAGATCCAAGTGTTAGAATTAATAACATGGAAGAAGTTGCTGAAGGTTATTCAATCAGTCAGGTTAAAGCTGAAGCACTTCGTTGTTTACAATGTAAGAACGAACCTTGTATAAAAGGTTGTCCTGTTGGAATTAATATTCCTGGATTTGTTGCAGAAGCAGCTAAAGGCGAATTCTCAGCAGCTAACTCAGTTATTAAAGAAAGCAGCTTACTACCATCAATTTGTGGTCGTGTTTGCCCTCAAGAAAGTCAATGTCAGAAATTCTGTACAGTTGGTAAAATCAAAAAAGATGTTAACCAAGCTGTTGCAATTGGTAGAATTGAAAGATTCGTTGCTGATTACTCAAGAGAAAATGATTGCGATATTCAACCAACAATTAAAGCAGAAACTGGTAAAAAAGTTGCTATTATTGGTACAGGCCCAGCATCTATTGCAGCTGCAGCTGATCTTAGAAAAGAAGGTCACACTGTTGTAATGTTTGAAGCTTTACACAAAGCTGGTGGTGTTTTAGTTTACGGTATTCCTGAATTCCGTCTACCAAAAAAATTAGTTCAACATGAAATTGATAATCTTAAAGAAATGGGTGTTGAAATTAATCTTAACTACTTAGTTGGTAAAACAAGAACTATTGAAAAGCTAATGAGCAAAGATGGTTTTGATGCTGTATTTGTTGGAGCTGGTGCTGGTCTTCCTAAGTTTATGAATATTCCTGGTGAAAACTTAATTGGTGTATTCTCTGCTAACGAATTCTTAACACGTAGTAACTTAATGAAAGCTTATGATCAAAAAGATAGTTTAACTCCACTTTGGAAGTGTGAAAGAGCAGCAATCTTTGGTGGTGGTAACGTAGCTATGGATGCTGCTAGAACTGCTAAAAGATTAGGTGCTAAAGATGTAACTATTGTTTACAGAAGATCTGAAGCTGAACTTCCTGCTCGTGTAGAAGAGGTTGGACATGCAAAAGAAGAAGGTATCAACTTCTTATTACTTCACCAACCACATGAAATTATCGGAGACGAAAAAGGTCATGTAACAGGTGTTAAAGTTGTAACTTGTGAACTTGGCGAACCTGATGCATCAGGTAGACGTTCACCTGTTGAAATTCCTGGTTCTGAACAAGTTCTAGACTTTGATACAGTTGTAGTTGCAATTGGTAATAGTTCAAACCCTCTTATTAAGCAGACTACTGATGGAATTGAGACTAACAGAAGAGGTAACTTCATTGTTAATGAAGAAACTCTTGAAACAACTCTTCCTGGTGTTTATGCAGGTGGTGATATCGTTCTTGGTGCAGCTACTGTTATTCTTGCAATGGGTCAAGGTAGAAAAGCAGCTAAATCAATTAACGAATTCTTAGCTAAATAAATAATTGGTATTAAATAGTTGGAAAGCATTCAGTAAAAAAATACTGAATGCTTTTTGCTTGCTTTTAATATACCAAAAAGATATAATTAAAAAACAATGGAAAATAAAGATTTTGAAGGTTTTTCTGTTTGTCACTTAGATGCAACAGAAAAATTTGCAGCAATTGATAACGTTATTGACAATTGCAAAATATTTGATGAATTAAAAGACAATAAAGAAAGATTTAGACGTGCTGTACATAGACGCGAAATTATAGAAACAACTGGAATTGGACATGGGGTAGCAATAGCTCACGGAAAATTACCTTGTATCGATAAAGTTCGTGTTGGTCTAGGTGTCAGCGAAGAAGGAATTGATTACAATTCTAAAGATGGGAAACCTGTACATCTGCTTTTTGTTATATCTTCATCTCCTTTTACACAGATTAATTATTTAAAAACCTTAGCAAAAATATTAAAAAGTGTTCACGATGAAGAGTTAAGAAACGAAGTTTCAAGATTATTTTGCAAAGATTTTGAAGGAAAGTTTTGTGAAAACTTTTTGCACATGTTAGGGAATCAACAGTTTTAGAAGTAATTTTCAATTTCTTAGTTAGCAGTGAGCTTGGTCCATACCTTGCCATTTGATTTATATTAGCATATACTTTATGTAACTGATGACATAAATAAGACTAAGAAAGGAGAATTAATGAAAAAGTTACTTCCTATAATTACTATATTACTGGCTTTTGCAAGCCTAACAACATTATCTGCAGCTACAGCTAGTTCACCATCTATTATTATAAATGGCTACTTACCTGGAGAGAGTTCTATATTTCAAATTAAACATGAAAATAATAACTTAAATCTTACAACAGGCTCTCTATTACTAGATGAGAGTACAAACTTTACAGATAAACTAAACACAAGTCCATTTGAGATATTTCTAACAAATAGTACTGCATCTACTAAATCATATAAATTAAAATTTAAGACAGAAGGTTTTAAGAAAATAATTTATAATAGTGATGGTAGTACAATTGATTCCTATGGTGATATTTTGGATCAAATCATTCTGAAAATTAACTTTGAGAAATCAAGCCCAAGTATTAGTGGCACTTCATATTATATATCAAATGGAACTGATTTACAAAGTTCTACCGGAATATCATATGTATTATCTTTAGATTCAGGTTCAAACTTTGATTCTGAAAAACCTTCATTTAAATTCTATTTCTATTGGAATAGTGCTCCTGAAGAAAATCCTGTTCCAGCTGGTGAATATTTAGCAACTGTAACAATCGAAAACATTACAATATAAAATAAATTTAATTAGAAATAATCATATCTAATTTTTGATCATCTTCATTAGTCGGAAGGCTCTTAAATAAAACATAAGACCTACAAATTCCCATTTTGAAGATGTTTTTTTTATCCTTAAGAAATATGTCATAAAAACCTTTTCCGTGTCCTAGACGGCTTTTATCTGCCCCTAGAGCAAGGTTTGGTACGATCATGAGACAATCATTATTAAAATTATCCAATATTTTATTTGAAATTGGTTCTAGTATTTGATATGAGGACAAAATAAGATTATTAATCCAATCTTTTTCAATTTTAATAAAATACATTTTGTTATTTATGATTTTAGGAAGAGCTACAATCTTATCATCCTTCATAGCTTTATCAATTAGATAAAGTGTATTTACTTCATTATTCATAGGGTAATAGATTAAGATAGTTTTACATTTTTTGTATTGCTCTGTTGCAATAACTTTATCTAAAATTATTGTATCTTCAGTACTAAAATCAACATTCTCATATTCTTTAATTATAGAGCTAACTTTTTTTCTAAATTCTTTTTTTAATAATTTTATATCATTCATTATAAAATAAATCCTCCTAAACTAATTAATATTACAACCAACAAAAACACGAAATCAGTTTTTCTATATTTAATTCCACTTCTTTTCATTGAAGCATTAAAGACCCTACTATCGAGGGCATAGGCCATCTCATCTACACTAGTTAGAAGATTATCAATTAGAGAATATATTAAGCCGCTCATAGCCTTTAAAGGGTGTCTTAGAGCCTTTTCTCCTCTAGATAATCTAGCTTCTCTTATTGCATTTGTTGTATCAAAGATTAGCGGTAATATTGAAAGAGTTAATTCAATTTGTGATGCTATAGCCCATCCATCTAGAAAAGGTATATGATTCAAAGTTTTGCCCAGAGTTCTTGATAAATCACCAGGATCTGTAGAATCTGCTAAAAGTAGTGAAGCATATACGGCCGTTACAAATTTTAATACTGCTATGCTTGTAATTAACACACTTTTTGAACTTATAAAACTAGAAATTCCAATTACAACTGCAAGAATAATTAAAAAAGTTAATTCTTTTAAGTAACTCTTTAGAGGCATTTTTATAATTAGACTAGAAATTATCACAAAGCCTAATATAATCAATATTGCAAGCAGTGAAGCATTTACTAGGGGAATACAAATTAATATTAAAGCAAGAAGCTTAATCATAGGATGTACTCTACTTAAAAAATTGTTTGATTCTCTGTAGTGGAATATTAATGCTTGAGCCATGTCATTTCTTCTATAGGTATTATTTTACCTTGTGAACTTGGAACAAATACACCATGCTCTAGTAGTTGATCTAATAAAAGCTCAGGTTTTCCATTCGCAATAAGATTACCACTCTCAAGTAGTAATAGTCTATCTGCATGAGCTGCAACTTTTTCAATTTCATGGCTAACTATGATTATAGTGTGACCACTTTCTTTTAATAATAAAAGAGATTTTATTACCTGTATAACTCCAGGATAATCAAGATTCGCAAATGGCTCATCCATAAATATAATCTGTGGTTGCATGACAAGTATTCCAGCTATTGCTAGACGCCTTTTTTCGCCACCACTTAATATTCTAGGACGCTCTTTTAATTTAGTATTTAGATTTAAAAGTTTTGATATATTATCTATTCTACTTACTTGCTCACTCTCTTTAACTTTAAGATTATCCATACCAAATCGTAAGTCTTTTTCAACAGTTTGACCAACAATTTGACTATCTGCATCTTGAAAGACTAATCCAAAAAGGGAGCGTCTTGTTTTGCTTTTATTACTAACATCTACTCCATTGACTAAAATAGTTGAAGATGTTGGTTTTAAAAGACCCTTTAGACATTTTAAGAGTAAAGATTTTCCGGAGCCATTAGCTCCTGCTATTAGGCAAAGTTCACCCTCATTAATTTTAAAGCTAATATTATTTAGTAGTTGTTTATCTTTTGAGAAGCCAAAACAAAGCTTATCAACTTCAAGAATAGTGTTTTTCATAATTCTAAATATAGCAATTAAAACTAAAGAATGTAAATGATAAATATTGCAATTGTTAACTTTTTTTCATAATTAAAAGTTAACAATTGTCTGATGTTAAATTTAACTTATTGGAAGAGGAGCTTCTACAACGTGATTTTTTAGACCATTGAATAGGATTGTAGAAATAAAATCACTTATTTGAACTATATCGAGTGGGCTATCAGAACGAAGCCATTCCATAAATACGTTATAAACTGAACTAGCTATAACAATACATGCATATTCTAATTGTTCTCCACGGTAATCAAGAATAGGTTTTAATAGTGTGTATAACTTCTTAAATAATGTTTCACCAACTCGTTCAGAAAAGGCTTTTGCATAGCTAGATTTAGCAAGCTTTTTATAATATTCTAAATCATCTGTGAAATGTTTATCAAGATTGTAAAACAAATCAAAGAAAAATTTTTGATTATTTGAGAAAGAGAGTTTATCAGTACCTTCAATGAATGCTGCAATTAATTCATTTTCGGCTTCAATCAATACATCTTCTAATTTGTTGTAATGAATGTAGAATGTTTTACGACTAATATCAGCAGTTTTTGTTAATTCTGTGATAGTTATTTTATTCAAATCTTTAGTATCTAAAAGTTCAAATAAAGCTAGCCTAATGGCCTTCTTCGTTTTGGCTGGTCGTCTATCCTGAGCCCTAGTTTTAACTTGTTCCATTTTTTTGTGTTTCCTTCTTAAAAATTAGTAATTGTTTTTATTGTCTTATTAGAATAATTGTAAATTCATTATAAGTAAATGAGTAAATCAATCACAAAATGTACTAATTTTGCATAAATCTCTATTTAAGTATCGATTAAATCGAATAAAATAAGTTGAAAATGATTTATCTAAATCCTTAGTAAAAAAAATACCTAATTTATTATGATTTAAGGAAATAGGCAATTGTTCGGGGTAGAAAAATACACAAAAAAATTGAATATTTATGTTTTTACTCATAAGTTATTTAAAGTGTGAGTAATAATAAAAAAAAATTAAAAAAAGTTTTATCAATTATACAACATTATATTTTAACTATATTTTTGTTAAGTAAAATCATTTTGTTGGACAAAATTTCTATAATTAAATTGTATTGTTTTATTAAAAAAAATTAAATTTTTTTGAAAAATTGAAAAAAGTGGAATATTACTAATATGTATTACATTTGGAGAATTTGAGTATAAAAAAAGTTTTTTATAACACTAATATTGAAGATTATGGGTTATAAATATAGTATTTTGTTAAGTTATTTATATAACTAAAATAATCTATTTTTGTGTTAAATCTTTATGTTATTTAACGAACTTATTTTTACTCGATTTGTTTAATAGGTTTTGCTAATTTGGTTTATAAATTTTGAATGGTAAAATGTGGTTTTGAGCTGTTACAAATTTTTTGATAGAACGTTACAAATTTTGAATGTTGGAATGTACCTTTTAAAGATAAAAAAACCGAAAGCTTAATACTTCCGGTTAATGTGCCGCCTCCAGGAATTGAACCAGGGACACAAGGATTTTCAGTCCTTTGCTCTACCAACTGAGCTAAAGCGGCATTCAAAATTTCGTAACTTAAAGTTGCTTTGTTTTGATTACTTGGTGATATTAGCAAATTTAATTATTATTGTAAATAGCAAATTGAAAATAAAATAAAATATTTTTAAATTATTAAGTTTACTATAAATTCATTAGATCTAATTTTCTTAAAACATTAAATATTCTGAATATAATTTTTAAATTCATTTTTGCAATTAAACATAAACTCTATCTGGGCGAAAGATCTTGTATAAAAAGCAAAGTCACTATTTTGTATAAACACAAAAAAACCGAAAGTAAAATACTTTCGGTTAATGTGCCGCCTCCAGGAATTGAACCAGGGACACAAGGATTTTCAGTCCTTTGCTCTACCAACTGAGCTAAAGCGGCGTCAACTTTTGTGTTTATACACAATTACAAAAATAATTGCAACTACCTTTTGAAAATTTGTTAAAAAAAATGCAATTTTCTTCAATTTTAGTACATTTAGACCAAAAAAATAGTTTATTTTGTAAAAATAATATGTTCTTGTAATCTTTTTATTAGTCTAACTAACTTATGAGTGAGTTTTAAAAAAACAAATATCTTTTATATATAGAGTTATATGAACTTATGTAGTATTATTTAACTTACAATAAATATGAAAATTATGATTTTATGTTGACTGAATATAAAACATTAGTAATTAGTAATATTTATGAAGGTTCCAAAATAAAATGAAACTATTTAAACAATATTTTATATATATATTACTTTTAATAATTGCAACAATACTCTGCTTTTTTCTTGATTTTGCAGTGGAGAATTCTTTTGCGCGACATAAAGCAGAATCAAAGATATCAGGAATTAGTAGAAGCCAATTGAAAGTTGATTCTCTAATTAATGAGATTGATACTCTTAGATTATATGATGATGATGAGTTAGTTAAGGAAATAATCTATAACCAATTAACCTCTTTTGAGGGGTATAACAATGAATATATTTGGATTAATCAAGTAACTGATTATAACGGTGGTGATAATTATGGATTTAGATTTTTCCATCCCAATTATCCAGAGACTGAGGGACATCCTTTATCTACACTAACAGAAGATCAGGGAAATACAACACCATATGCTGTTGAATTAGATGGCATTAATAAAGACGGATTTATATTTTTTGATTATTATTTTAAGAATTGTCTCAATGATATTACAGAGAGAAAATATACGTATGCAAAATTATATAAAGACTTTAACTGGATAATAGCTTGTGGAATTCCTGAATCAGATTTATATAGAGAAGCCATTAATGTATATGAGGCTGAGAGAAAATTACTTCATGTATTCTATCTATCTGTTTTCGGGCTATACCTTCTTATCACTTATTTCATCTACACCCATAATAAACGAACAAAAGAGAGAGAAAAATTAATTCTAAAAAATATTGCAACTAATGCTAAAACTGATGCAAAGAGTGAATTTCTTGCAACTGTTTCACACGAATTAAGAACTCCATTAACTGCAATAATTGGGTTAAATGAACTTCTGCAAGAAAATGTAAATGATGAAGAAATTGTGATGGATTACTCTTCTAAAATTCAAGAATCAAGTTCAATGTTACTATCAATTATAAATGATGTATTAGATATGTCTGCAATCGAGAAAGGTAAATTAAAGATTGATAATGTAGATTTTAATATAAAACGTATCATTTATTCCGTATCAGATATTTATTATAACCTAGCACAAAAAAAAGGACTTGATTTTGAAGTATTATTATCAAATATTGAAGAAGAAGAACTCATTGGTGATGGTCATAGAATAAATCAAATATTATTAAATTTATTATCAAATGCACTTAAATTTACTAATAATGGTAAAATTACTGTTCGTTTATCTGAAAAAAAGATTGATAAAAAACATGTTGAATTATTTATTGAAGTTCAAGATACAGGTTGCGGAATGACAGAAGAAATGCAGGGAAGACTTTTTCAACAATTTGAACAAGCCGATGCTAGTGTCGCAAAATATCATGGAGGTTCTGGATTAGGCCTATCAATTACAAAATATCTAGTTGAGGCTATGAATGGATCTATTGATGTAAAATCAGATTTCGGTAGTGGTACTGTCTTTAAGGTCAGACTGCCAATTGAAGTCTCTGAATTAACAGAAGAAGTTATATTAGATATTACAAATCAAAAAGCATTTATTGTTGATGATGATAGTAGTACTTGTGAATATATTTCAAAAATATTTGATTCTTGGAAAGTTGAAAATATTAGTTTTACATCATCTATAAGTGCTCTTGAATATTTAAGGAAACACCCTAGTGAATATACTATATTTATTTTGGATTATAAAATTCCAGAAATTGATGGGGTTGAGCTTTCAACTGAGATTAATAAGTTAAATAAAAAAGCAATGATAATAATGTTATCCGGCTATAATATCGGAGAGGTGAAGAAAAAAGGATTAAAACATATAAATTCATATCTTCAAAAACCTATTTTTAAATCAGACTTGTACAATAATATTGTTAACAAGTTATCAACTTATAAAACAGTTGTGAAAGATAAGGAAAATATTGATTTTACAGGTAAAACCGTATTGTCTGTTGAAGATAATCAAATTAACCAATTAATTATTACTAAAATGCTTGAATCCTTTGGAATTGAAACAATTTTAGCAAAGGATGGACTTGAAGCCTTAGAATTTATGAGAACAAATCCAGATCGTGAAAAAATTGCAATGATATTTATGGACATTCGAATGCCAATTTTGAATGGACTAGATACTACAAAAAGAATTAGGCAATTTAATAAAAACATTCCTATCATAGCCCTCAGTGCTAATGCATTTGAAGAAGATGTGAGAGAAAGCCTAAAAGCTGGAATGAATAATCACCTAGCAAAACCCGTGAATAGAGCTAAATTAACAAATGTCTTAAAAAAATATCTTGGTGATAATAACGAGGATTAAGATTCCCTTTGATACCTACATAATTGAATTTTAAGATATGATATATAATGCCTATTTATATATTTTTGTTGATAATTTTTACTTATGTATGGTATTCTCTTTAGTATGAATGATAAATATTTTAATCAAGCAATAAATTGGGAGACTCTATTATTAGCTAGTTCTAATAATAAAGATTTAGTTGAGTCTATATGGCAAAATAATCAAGCTTATTTTGCCACTCCTATGTTAATTAATTTTTCTCATTTTGCAACAATGCTATCGATTAAAACATATGAATTAAGCAAGATTTATTATAAAGTCAGAGAGTCTTTCGAATCTCTTCCTGATGAAACAATTATCTTATCTGAAAATGATGAGAGATGGCCATCTCGTATTAACAATTTTCCATATTGCCCTAAGTTTATTTATTGCCTTGGCGATATTGAATTATTAAAGAAAAAAATAATTATTATTGCCGGAACAAAATCTCCAACTCCTGAAGATAAGCTTAGTGTTACAAAAAGTGTTGAAGCCTTTGTAAAAAATGAAATTGTAATTGCCACAGGTTTATCTTTAGGTATAGAGGGCTTAGCCAGTGCCGAATCTATTAAGCATTTTGCTCCAACAATAGCTGTTATTGGTACATCTTTAAATGAATACTACCCAATAAACCATGAGAAACTTCAATCATTCATTGCAGAGCAAGGTGGAGTAGTTGTAACAATGACACCTCCCTCCTCAGCTCCTCAAAATTTTAAATTCAACTTTCTCTTGAGAAATAGACTATTAATTGCCCTTTCAAATGCTCTATTAATCATTGATGAGAGAGATAGGGGAGCATCAGTAAAAATGGCTGAGGTTGCTCTTATGAACTCACGTAAAGTATATTTTTATTCATCTCTTCTCAAGCAAAAGGATTTAAATTGGCCTCTAATAATGAGAGAAAGAGTAAATGTTAAGGTTGTAAGATATCCTGGTAATCTTGTACGTGACCTACTTGGAGTGAAGACAAGTAAAAGTATAAAAGCAAAAAAAGAAATAAAGAGTAAACAACTATCACTTTTTTAACAAATTTTTTAAAATTTTCAATACCATTTTATCTATTAATATTGACTTAAAATATCTCAAAGCGTACTATCTTTACTATGAAAAAAGAACTAACAGCAAACGATTTACGTCAAAAATATATTGACTTTTTTGTATCAAAAGGCCACTCACAAATAAGTGGTGCTTCATTGATCCCTGAAAATGATCCAACAGTTTTATTTACTACTGCTGGTATGCATCCATTAGTACCATACATCCTTGGTGCAACTCATCCAGCAGGCGATAAACTTTGCGATTATCAAAAGTGTATTAGAACTGGTGATATTGATGTTGTTGGTGATCCACACCACCTAACATTCTTTGAAATGCTTGGTAACTGGTCACTAGGTAGTTACTTTAAAAAAGAAGCTATTGATTATAGTTATGAATTCTTAACAAAAGTTATTAACATTGACCCTGAATTATTATCAGTAACAGTTTTTGAAGGCGATAGTGAAGTACCTCGTGATACTGTTGCATTTGAAGCTTGGAAAAGTCATGGTATTCCTGAAGATAGAATCTATTTCATGCCTCGAAGTGATAACTGGTGGGGACCAGCTGGTGAAACAGGACCTTGTGGACCAGATAGTGAAATGTTCATTGATACAGGACGTCCTAAATGTGGCGATGATTGTAAACCTGGATGTTCTTGTGGTAAATATTTTGAAATTTGGAATGATGTATTCATGGGTTACCAAAAGATGGAAGATGGTAGCTATGTTGAAATGAATCGCAAATGTGTAGATACCGGTATGGGTATTGAAAGAACAATTGCAATTCTTCAAGGTAAAAAGAATGTTTATGAAACAGAAGTATTTACACCAATTATCGCAGGTATTGAAGCTCTATGTAGTGTAAAATATGGTGATAGTGATGAAACTGATAAATCTATCCGTATTCTTTCTGATCATATTAGAACTAGTGTATTTATCCTAGGCGATCAAAAAGGTATTGGACCATCAAATGTTGGACAAGGTTATATTCTTCGTCGTTTAATTCGTCGTGCAATTCGTCATGGTAGAAAACTTGGAATTGAAGGTGCTTTCTTATCAGGACTATCTAAAATAGTACTAGATTTATATGGCAACTCATATCCTGAATTAATTGAACATAAAGACTTTATTGAAACTGAATTGGTAGCTGAAGAAGAAAAATTCTCAAAAACACTTCAAAAGGGTGAAAGAGAATTTGAAAAAATGGTTCCAAATATTTTAAAAGGTAAAGCTAAAATGATTCCAGGTAGAATGGCATTTACTCTTTATGATACATATGGTTTCCCTATTGAATTAACAAAAGAACTTGCACTAGAGCAGGGTTTAAGTGTTGATGAAGAAGGCTTTAATAAAGCTTTTGAAAAACACCAAGAACTAAGTAGAGCTGGAGCTGATAAACAATTTAAGGGTGGTCTTGCAGATCATAGTGAACAAACTACTGCTCTTCATACAGCAACACACTTACTTCATAAAGCTCTAAGAGATGTACTAGGCGATCATGTTGGTCAAAAGGGTTCAAACATTACAGTAGATAGACTTCGTTTTGATTTCACTCATCCTCAAAAGGTTACAAAAGAAGAATTACAACAAGTTGAAGATATTGTTAATGAACAAATTAAGAGAAACTTAGATGTAAAAGTTGAAACTATGAGTCTTGAAGAAGCTAAAAACTCAGGTGCAATTGCATTCTTTGATAGCAAATACGGTGAACAAGTTAGTGTTTACTCTATTGGTGATTTCTCAAAAGAAGTTTGTGGTGGACCTCATGTTAAAAATACAAAAGATATGGGTACTTTTAAGATTAAGAAAGAACAATCTTCATCCGCTGGTGTTAGACGTATTAAAGCTGTATTAATAAAAGACTAATATTTAATTAATTATAAATACAAAAACTGAAAGTTTAATAGCTTTCAGTTTTTTTTTGCCCAAAAAAAGATCCAGATAAAATCTGAATCTTCAAAAGTTAGTAATTTAGTGAGATTTTACTCATCATCATCAACATCGGTGTACAATTCATAATCACTAATATTCTTAGTAGCTAATTGGCCACAAGCGCCGTTAATATCACGACCTTTTGTAAAACGTCTTGTATAAGATACTCTGTAATCATCAAGGAATGCTGTAAATTTATTAATCTCTTGGGTAGTTGGTGTTTCCCAAGGAAGTTCAGCAGCTGGATTCCATGGAATCAAATTTACTACAACATCAAGGTTCTTAACAAAAGAGGCAAGTTTCTTTGCAGCCACTTCATCAACATTTACACCACCTAGCATACAATATTCAAGTGTAAATCTTTTTCCACCCTTATTTTGGAAGTGTAATAATGCTCTTCTTAGTTTATCAAGGGGATATAAATTATTTACAGGCATAACTCTAGATCTTGTTCTATCTTCAGCTGATACTAATGATATAGCAAGTTTAATAGGTAAGCCTGTTTCTGCTAATTTATTGATACCTGGTATAATACCACAAGTACTAATAGTAATACGTCTTAAACTAATATTGTATGTGTCTTCTTCATGGAAGTAATGAATTGATCTCAATACATTTTCCATGTTATTCATTGGTTCACCCATTCCCATATAAACAATATGTGTAATTGGTGAAAGATTACTTAGATGAACGAATTGTTCAATAATTTCTTCAGTAGATAAATTTCTTATCATGCCCATAGTAGCGGTTCTACAGAATTTACATCCCATAGCACAACCAACTTGAGATGATAGGCAAGCTGTTTTCCTATCATACTTATCTGTTAGTAACACACATTCTATAACGTTACCATCAAATAATTCTATAGCTAATTTAGTGGCATTGTCATCAACTTGTGTTTCAATAACTTTTGATGATGCTACACTTGGCATTTTTGCAGTTAATTCTTCTCTGAGACTCTTTGAGAGGTTAGTCATTTCATCAAAGGTTGTTGCACCTTTTACTAACCATTGGAAAATTTGTTTTCCCTGGAATTTCTTTTTTAAATCTAGTGCTTCTGAAATTTGATCTGCACTTAAACCAAATAAAGAAAGAGGTAATTTGTCATTCATTTCTATTTCTGTCTCCTGTGATGCCTAATATAATATAAAAACATATAAAATAAAAGATGATTGAAATGACTCTGACTTAAATAAGGGCAATTTATAAATAAATATTAGGTAACTAAATATAAGTTCAAGTACAAAAAATATGTAATTTGATTTAATAATATCACTTATAAATTCATTAATTTATCAATAATTAAATAAAGTTCTAGCTTTTCTTTAATATTTAGCTCTCATATGTTATAGTAAAGAGGATTAAAAAATATAAATTTATTAAAATTTAGGAGAAAAATTATGAAAAAGAGATTTTTAGCTTTAGTTGCAATTGCAGCTCTTGTAGTGGCTCCAACTTTTGCAAACGTTTTAGATGATGCAAAAATGTCATTAGATAATGCAACATCAAAAATGATGAGCAATACAACTCATCCTATGTGGAGTGCTGGTCTTAATATAGGAACTACCCCTGGTGTTCAAGTTAATTACAAAGCTAGTACTGATTTGACAATGGAAACAGTTGTTGGTTTTGGTCTTCTTAACCAAGAATTATCAGTAGAATATTATGGTATGTATAATGTAACTGATTTTGAAGTTAATGATGCAATGTTTAATGTAAATGCAGGTCTTGGTGTTTCTTTAGGTGCTACCTTTGGAGATAATTCAGAGTTTAATGTTGCTCCTTTAGCAGCTGGTGAAATTGTTTATAGTTTTGATGATGACTTCCCAATTGATCTTGGTCTTCGTATCGGAGCTGGTCCTTCATTCAAAATTACTGATAATGATGTTGAATACAATTTTGGATTTAGTGCAGGTCTATTCGGTCTATGGAGATTTATTTAATCACTACATAGCCTAATATAATATAATGGAACAGTTGTAAAAGACTGTTCCTTTATAGTTTAAACCCAAAAATTTAATTATCTCGTTTTACCCAGTGTAGAACTTTTTTAGCCTCAACATAGTTTAGAGCAAACTCTTTAACTTTGCCCATGAAAACAGGCTCTATTCTAGCATTAACTTCAATGATATCTTCTTTATAATCAATTGAATCTATTAGTCCATTTCTAATTAAATAGGCAACAAGATCGTGTCTATCAACAGGAAAATTGAATGTTATTTTATTTGTCTTCTCATAATATTTATCTTCAATTGTTTTAAGAAGCTCTTCTAATCCTAAATTCTCTTTAACACTGATATTGACAAAAGGACCTTTTACAAGATTTTTCATACGACTCTCTACAAAAATATCGAGAGGATTATCAATCTTATTTAAAGCTACAACAGTAGGTTTATCAAGAGCATCTAAATCTCTAAGAGTTTCAATTGTTGTTTTATAGCATTTTTCTAAATCAAGATGAGATGCATCACTTATGATTAATATAACATCTGCCCAAGTTGCCTCTTCAAGAGTTGATTTAAAAGCATCAATAAGTGTGTGTGGTAAATTTGAAACAAATCCAACAGTATCTGTGAATACCATCTCGCGTCCACTTGGCATCTTTATTTTTTTAGATGTTGTATCTAGTGTTGCAAACAATTGGTTTTCAACATAAATATCACTATTAGATAGTTTTTTTAATAGAGAACTTTTACCACTATTTGTATAACCAAT
This sequence comes from Sphaerochaetaceae bacterium, assembly GCA_963678765.2. Taxonomy (GTDB): domain Bacteria; phylum Spirochaetota; class Spirochaetia; order Sphaerochaetales; family Sphaerochaetaceae; genus Pleomorphochaeta. The sequence continues at coordinate 412,675 of CAXXVM010000008.1, forward strand.
TATAGCAACAGATGGCATATTCTGTTCTAATCTATTTTTTCTTTGACTTTCTCTAATCTTTTTAACAGTATCTAATTCTGCTTTTGTTTTAGTTATTTTATTTTGAACTAATCTCTTATCTAGTTCAAGTTGGGTTTCACCACCACCTTTATTACCTTTAGCACCACCTCTTTGACGAGATAGGTTTGTCCATTTACGAGTTAGACGTGGTAGAGAATATTCTAATCTAGCAAGTTCTACCTGAAGAGAAGCCTCTTTTGTAGCAGCTCTATCTGCAAAAATTTGAAGAATAACTTCTGTTCTATCAATTACACAAATATCAAGGATATCTTCTAGGTTTCTTTGGATTCTTGGAGATAAATCATTATCGAAGATGAAAAGGTCGATTTCTTTCTCATCAGCTATTTCTTTAAGTTCTTCTACTTTACCAGAGCCAATTAATGTTGAACTATTTTCTTTTCTTATTCTAATTAGAGAATAATCAATTGCATCAACACCCATTGTTTCGGTTAGTGAATGTAATTCCTCGACTCTAGCATGTGCACTTTCATCAGTGTCAGCTTTTTCAAGTATTATTACCAAATATGCTCTTTGTTTTTTTATATCACAACTAAGCGGGTCTATGATATCTATTTCTTCGTTGAAGTTATTATTGTTTTTCACGTCTTAAAGATTATCTATGGTTTAATAACTTGTCAATCTATGGTATATTGCTTTTGCAGTATATTTCTGTTTTGAGAGGTATTTTTAATGAGTTTAAATTGTGGCATTGTAGGCCTACCGAATGTTGGTAAATCAACTATATTTTCAGCTTTGACTTCTGCTCCAGCAGAGGCAGCAAACTATCCATTTTGTACAATTGATCCAAATGTGGGTATGGTAAGTGTTCCTGATTCACGTCTAGATAAAATCGTAGAGTTAATACCAACAGAAAAAGTAATACCAGCTACTTTTGAATTTGTTGATATTGCAGGATTAGTTGCAGGTGCATCAAAAGGCGAGGGCCTTGGTAACAGATTCTTAGCTTCTATTAGAGAAGTTGGAGTACTCGCACATGTAGTACGTTGTTTTGAAAATGGTGATATCATTCACGTTAATAATAAAATTAACCCATTAGATGATATTACAACAATTAATATTGAATTAGCTTTTTCTGATTTAGATACAGTAACAAAGCGCTATGACAAAATGGCAAAAGCTGGAAGAATCAATAAAGACCAAAAAAAGATTAATGAAACAGTTCTTCCTATTTTAGATAAACTAAAATCAGTATTAGAAGAAGGCCAATTAGCTAGATCTCTTAATCTTGAAGAAGAAGAATTAGAAGCTATTTCTGACTTACACCTAATTACTTTAAAACCTGTTATCTATGTTTGTAATGTTGATGAAGATCATGTTAATGAAGATAATGAGTATGTAAAACAAGTAAGAGAAGTTGCAGCTAAAGAGAATGCAGAAGTAGTTGTTATCTGTGGTAAAATCGAATCAGAAATTGCTGAGATGGATAGCCAAGAAGATAAAGATGAATTCTTAGAAGCTTTAGGACTAGAGGAATCTGGATTAAATCAATTAGTTAGATCTGCATATCATATCCTAGGTATGAGAACTTTCTTTACAGCTGGTTCTGATGAAAATAGAGCTTGGACATTTAAAGCTGGATTTAAAGCTCCACAAGCAGCTGGTGTTATTCACACAGATTTTGAAAAAGGCTTTATTAAAGCTGAAGTTTATAATTGTAAAGATTTATTTGAATACAAGAGTGAACAGAAAGTTAAAGAGAAAGGTAAACTTAGAATTGAGGGAAAAGAATATGTTGTACAAGATGGTGATATCATGCACTTCAGATTCAATGTTTAATTACTAATATGACAAATAAAAAAAGCACCATGTGGTGCTTTTTTTGTCACTTAATTGTTAGTTTAGATTTACCAAGTTAATTCAAATGATAGAGGATCTGCTAATAGTAGGAAATCAATAAGAGGGAAAGAATATTCAAATGTATTACTATCAATCTTTAATCCACCCTTATAGGTTTTAATTGGAGATGGTGTTTTAAATCTTAATGTAATAAGAGAATTTGTAATTGCATCAGGACCTTCTTCTCCAAGCATGAAGCTAATCATTTCTAGATAATCTGGTGCAGATAATCCCTCATTATAAGTTGGGCCAAATGGTTCAAAGTTTGGATCTGCTAAGAATGGGATAGCCTTTGTTAAATCATCATAATTATTTATATCAAGGAAGAAGTTTAATTTGTTTTTATCAAGATTTAAAACACTCTGATCTTGGGCTGCGCCTAAATCAGTTAATAAGGTTTTTAAACTACTATAATCATAGGAGATAATATATGAATTTTCTCCAGTTTTTTCTAAAACTACATTCGATGTTGTGCTAGTTTTAAGAAGTTGATCTCTAAAGGCTTCAATTGATAAATCCATGATAGGTTTATCAGAGTCACTTGTAGAAAAATCAGAGAAATCTTCTAGTACATTTACAAAGAAGTCTTCAACATGGATTTGAGCAGAAGATGTTCCACCATTGTTATTATCAATTGTTAAATCTTCGGTAACAGTACAAGAGGTAAGAGTAAGTATTGCAGTTAATGTTGCAATAAAAATATATTTGCTTTTCAAAAAGAAGCTCCTTGAATATAATTTTGATTTATTTAAACCAAACAGTACAATAAAATATAATAGCTATCAATAGTTAAACTACTTCTAAGTATGTATTCTACATGTAGCTTTGTAGTTAGGTAAATAAAAATATATAATTTAGTTAACCTTTTGTACCATTTTTATTCAATTTTGACAATTTTATTCAAAAAATAAAAAAAAATTATAATATTATTGAATTTTATCCATTTTTTACAAATTCATATTTACCTCACCCTCTATTTATATAGTGGAAAAGGGTTAAATTTGATAATAAGTTGTTATTAATACACTATATCACTACTTTTTGGTGTATGATTACTATATTCTTATGTATTATTAAAGCTCTGAGTATTGCCTAATTATTAAATGAGTGGTAAGTATTTCATCTAAATAAGTGGTAAAACTACCTAACTTAAATAGGGATTTAGAATATTAGCGTTGACAAAACTTGTAACGCTTTTTATAACTTATAATAAATATATGGCAAAAGTCATTATAATTTTGGAGGATTTGAATGGAAAATATTGGGGATAAAAATATACTAATTATAGTTGAATCACCAACTAAGGCTAAAACTATAAAGAAATTTTTGCCACCAAACTGTACTGTTATTGCTAGTAATGGACATATTAGAGACTTAGATAAAGCAAAGACAGCCGTTGATGTTGCTCACAAATTTAAACCCCACTATATAATACCTCCAGAAAAAAAGGCACTTGTAAAGAAGCTTAAGGATGAATTAAAGAAAACTGATTATTTACTATTAGCAACTGATGAAGATAGAGAGGGAGAGAGTATTTCTTGGCATCTACTTCAGGTATTAAAACCTAAAGTTGATTATAAAAGAATGGTTTTCCATGAAATCACAAAAAAGGCTATTTTAAAAGGATTAGAATCTGGAAAAGATTTAGATTATGCAATGGTTGATGCACAAGAGGCTAGACGTCTTGTTGATAGACTATTTGGTTATGATGTATCAACACTTGTTGGTGAAAAATTATCTTCTAGAAAATTAAGTGCAGGTAGAGTTCAATCTCCTGGTTTAATGCTAACCGTTGAAAGAGAAAAACAGCGGATATTATTCAAAAAAAGTACTTACTTTGATGCAAAAGCTACATTAAATAATAATGTGGAAAAAACATCTTTTGATTCCAAATTAGTTAAATATAAGGGAAAAGGTATTGCCGGTAGTAAGAGTTTTGACTCTGTTAGTGGTGAATATAAAAATAGTAATAATTACATATTACTAGATGAAAAAGCTGCTGATGATTTATTAGCTTCATTAAATAACAAACCTTTTGTTGTTGATGATATAATATCTCGTCCTGTAACTAGTAAACCAGGTTCTCCTTTTATTACTAGTACACTACAACAAGAAGCAATTAAAAAACTTCACTTTAGTTCTAAAGAAACTATGAGAGTAGCTCAAAAACTATATGAATCTGGTTTAATCACTTACATGAGAACAGATAGTCCTTATTTAAGTAATGAAGGAATAAATGGTGCACGTGATACTGTTATTCATTTGTATGGTAGAGAATATTTATCAGAAAAACCTAGACAATTTAAAAGTGAAAGTCATGAAGCTCAAGAGGCTCATGAGGCTATTAGACCATCAGGTGAAGAATTTAAAACTCCAGGCGAAACTAATTTAACTGGACGTGAGTTACAGTTATATACATTAATTTGGTCAAGAACTATTGCATCTCAAATGGCTGAGGCAAAAAAGAAAACAACTACTGTTAAAATAGCTTGCTCTGATGCACTTTTCCAAACAAGTGGAACTCAAATTGTTTTCCCAGGTTACCTAAGAGCCTATGTTGAGGGTAGTGATGATCCTGAAGCAGCACTTGATGATAAGGAAACACTTCTTCCTGAACTAAAAGTTGGTCAAACTTTAAAACTAATTAATCTTGAAAAAGTAAGCCATGAAACAAAGGCTCCAGCTAGATTTACTGAGGCCTCATTAATTCATGATTTAGAAGAAAGAGGTATTGGTAGACCATCTACCTATGCATCTATTATTGATACCCTTTTAAATAGACAATATCTTATAAAAGAGGGATCAGCTCTTGTTCCAACTTTTGTTGGATTTGCAGTTTGTAATTACCTAATGAGTGCATTCCCTCGTTATGTTGATTATGATTTCACTAGAAGACTTGAGAGTCAATTAGATGAAATTGCAAAGAAGAAAAAAGACAAAATTGAATTATTAGAAGAATTCTATTTAGGCGAAAATGGTCTTGAAGCTATATGTAAAGCTCAGAAAAAAGAAGACAATAAACAAGAAGCAAAAACTCTTAACTTACCACAAATCGATGAAGCAAATCCAATTATGATAGGCCCATTTGGTCCTTATGTACTTGGAAAAGAAGTTGATGGTAAAAGAGAATATATTAACTTACCAAAAGAGTATTTACCTGGTACAATTACAGATGAAGTTATTAAAGAACTCATCAAGGTGGGGAAAACAAAATATGAACCACTTGTTTTAGGCAAATTTACAGATGGTCAAGATGTATTACTTTGCGAAGGTCGTTTTGGACCTTATTGGCAAGTAGGTCATGACAATAAGAATAAGCCTAAAAGATCTAGTGTTCCATCTTGGATGCAAAAAACAGATGAAGCAAAAGATTATAATAATGCCATGAAATATTTATCTCTTCCAAGAGAACTTGGTACTGATGAAAATGGTAATGCTATTGTTGCAACAAAAGGTAAATATGGTCCTTTTGTAAACTGCGATGGAGTAAATGCTAATTTAAATAGAAGAGATCATGATGCTCAACTATTTTCAGTTACTGCAGAAGAAGCTATTGAACTTTTAAAAGCTGCAAAAAATAAAAGCGCTGGCAAAAGTGCATCTCCTAAAGGTGCTTTAAAAGACTTTGGCGAAATTGATGGAGAAAGTGTAAAACTCTATCAAGGACGTTATGGTTATTACCTAAAACAGGGTAAAACAAATATTAAAATTTTAGATGAAGCTGCACAAAATGATGAAGAATTAGCAAAGGCTCTCACAATAGATCAAATAAAAGAATCCATAGAGGCTAAAAAAAGCAAGAAAAAATAATGGCAAGATTTGATAAAATGAATTATTTTAGAAAAGCTCCGAAAAAGGAGTGTGGTCTTTTAGCTCTTAAGTTATCTAAAGAGCTAAATCTCCCTGTCTCTAAAATAGAAACAGCACTGAGAAGCTTAGGTGTATCACTACAGGGAGAATGTAGTGATGATGAGTATGACCTTTATAAAGATCTTGTTTGCAGTAAATATGAATTACTTAATCCATATATTATTGATAATCAAGAACTTGCTAAGAATTTAGATGAGCAAATAAGAGGTTTTGATGAAATTTATATAGATACCGCCCCTATAATCCATGAGGATTGGTTTCTATATTTTGTAGCAAATGTTATTCCTGTATTACGTAGAAGACGTAAAAAGCTTGTAATATTAGAAAAAACATTTGAAGAATTACATGGATTAAAAAATAATGATTTAAAAACTAAAGAAGTTAGACTAAGGGCAACTATTAGACCAACTTTAATAAAGAGTCTTGCAAAGAAAGGCCTTGCTAAAATAATGGACACAGGTAGTATTGGCATAGCCGATGACCATCTTGTTAAATTATTTAGAAGACGTGGTAAATCAAAAGATATACTTTTAATCACACAAGATAGAGAGTTAAGCGAGAGAATTGTATTACTTCAAGAAGAATTGAATAAGAATATTGAAATTCCTCATTACTCATTTTTTGAAAGACTCTTTCACCGTCATTTTATTGATGAAGATATTCACAAGAAAGTTATTGCGTGTAAATTATTAGAAGGTGGAAAGCTTTTAAGATTATACATATGCCCAGTATGTAAAGACAGTTATTATGATAAAATACTCGATTGCGAGGGTTTTGTAATTTGTTCTTCATGTTATTATGATTTGAAAGAATTAGATGAGGTAAAACAGATTAAACTTGATAAGAATGCTGAATTAGAAAAACAGGCAGAACTTGAGAGAAAAGCAGAGCTTAATAGAATCCTTGAAGAAAAAGAGTATCTTAAAAATAAAACTACAGTAGCTAAGAAAATTAAAAAAAGAAAGATGCAAATAAGAGTTTCTCTTATAATAGTAATATTAGTGATATTATTAATAGTCTTCCTAAATTAAAGTAAAAAGAGTACCAAATTAAGGTGGTACTCTTTTTTTCTCCTTAGATGATGTCTTCAATTGAA
>CAXXVM010000009.1:0-59212 GCA_963678765.2 Sphaerochaetaceae bacterium
GAAAAGAATTAGAAAAATTAGTTGCAGATTTAGTTACAGGTAGTCTTACTAAAGAAAAAAAGAAAAAAGTTAAATCCTTTATTAATAATCTTGGAGCAGAGGAAGATAAGCTTCTTGATTCAATAGATAGTGAAGAAGAAATTATTGCTACAAAGGATAAAGAACCTTTTGTATTAAAAGATGGTCTTGATGTTCTATGCGGTATTAATAGGAGAGAGGGAACTGTTTTAAAGAAAGATGGTAAGAATAGATGGATTGTTCAAGTAGGATCTATGAAGATTAGTTTTAAGGAAAAGGATTTATTCCAAGCTGAAACTAAGAAAAAGGTTAAAAGTCCAAAAGTTTTCTGTTAGCTATCATAGTGCATCTCCAAAACCTAAATCTCAAATTGATGTTAGAGGTTATACTTTAGAAGAATCACTCTCAATAGTTTCATCTCAAATTGAATCTTGTATAGTTCATGGATTTAGTAACTTTTCAGTTATTCATGGACTTGGAGACGGTATTTTACAGCGTGGTATTCATGAGTATTTAAAAACACAAAGAGCTGTTAAAGATTATCGTTTTGCTATGCCTGATGATGGTGGAATGGGAAAAACCTATGTTATTTTGTAAATTAATTTATAATAAATAGATTTAATTTAACATACATGTATTATTAAAAACCTAAAGAGTAAAAAGACTAGATTGAATCTATTTTTTACCGCTTTAGGTTTTTTATATATAAAAGATTTTAGTAAGCTGAAATTATTTCTTCTTTTCTATCAAGTAAATCTTTTCCTTTGAGGTAATTAAATACATTCTCTGTTCCAATTCTATCAATTACTTCAGCAAGACGTTCGCCTCTGATACCTTTATCTTTAAAGAAAAGTATTGTTTTCCTAGTAATTCTAATGCCTCTTCTTCACTATAATAACCTGGAACAGTAGTAGCAATCCTTGTTTTTTTACCCCATCTACCACCAATAACAACTTTATATAATGTTTTTGTTTCACTAATTTTGTCAAAAGTACAATTAGGATACAACGACCACAGTTATTACATATTGCAGAATCCCAAGATAAATTATTATCCTTATCTCGACTAACTGCCTTCATAGGGCATTTTTCAATTACTTGGCATACTTTACAATTTTTGCAATCTTTAAGTGTAAAAAATCTTTGACCTATGATTCCAAAATCATTTAAATCCGGTTTTACACAATTGTTTGGACAACCACCAACTGATATTTTAAATTTATGTGGTAGTTTTACACTATGGTAATTTATATAAAATAAATCATGGATTCTTTTAGCTAAAGCTTGAGTATCATACAATCCATAAATGCATGTAGTACCTTTACAACTTGTAACAGGTCTTACAATAGGACCTGTTCCTCCACAAAATAAATTAGCCTTTGCAATATACTCTTGAAATGATTCAACCATTTCGTAGGGGATTCCTGGTACTTCAATACTTAATCTACCTGTAATGGCAAGTTTTCCCTCTCCATATTTTTTAGCAGCACTCTGAAGTATATCCATTTGATTTGAACTTAATACACCATTCTCTGTTACAACCCGAGCAGAAAAGTTTTCACTTTCTCGATTGTGTAACACTCCGTTACCCTTGAGTCTTTTTATATCACTTTGACTAATAGACATTTATAGTTTCCTCCATATAAATCTTATATTAACAATTTTTAAATGTTATCACTAATAAATAAGACTTAACAGGAGTAAATGAATAAAAGTTTAAAAATATATATTTTATATTATGAAAATATGTTATTAAGTATATTATCTTATTTAAATTGAGATATTAACAAAAATTATGAAATGAAATTACTTAATTTATTAATATTACTCCTTTTATTGTATTTAAAAAATATAAAAGAAAAGAGTAATTAAAAATACAAAATTTATTAGCTAGGATTAATCAACTTGTGCTATATTAAATATTAAAATTGTATTTGGTAATTTTGGGGGAAAATATATGGCTAATATTGTTTGTGAGCCCATGAGTGAAAATGATATTAAATTATTATATGAAACTGTAAGAATTGCGCATAAATCTCTTGAACGAGGTTGTTATCCATTTGGAGCCTTACTTGCAGATAGCGATAATAATATTTTAATTAGGAAGGGTAATAATATATTAAATTCTACAGTCTTGCATGCAGAGCTATTAGTTATGATTGAAGCGGGACGAAGATATAGTCCTCTATATTTGAAAAGTTGTACCCTCTACTCTTCATTTGCTCCCTGTATCATGTGTACAGCTACAGCTTCTTTAACTAATATTGGGAGAATAGTGTATGGTTGTAGTAGTGATAAGCTATTAGAATTACAATCAAAGGCCAAAAAAAAGCCGTCATATTCTCTCTCATCAAATGCTGTATTAGATAAATCTCAAAAGGATATTCTTATATTAGGTCCAACTCAAAATGAAGAATTAATTGAGGCAATACTTAAAGATCATATAAATTTTGGAAGTAATGATTTTAAGGTTTTAAATAATTTAGTATCAATTTAAATTTTCTCGTTATTTATTTTTTATAGATATGGTTCAAATCTTATGAAAAAGAAACTTAGCATTTATATGATTTTGACTTACTTTTATACATATTAATTAAACTTATGTTTAATTATTAAATCAATCCATTCCTCTTATCATGAGATTGGTGTACTTATATATTTAACGGTATGTATTATTTAGCTAAAGTCTATCATAAATTATACAAAAATTAGTTCAAAGTTGAGAGGTGGATATCTACTACACTTTATACTTTTAACTTTAACATTGATCTGTTAATTTTAAGCAATAAAATTAGTAATTCTGTATTTAATAATTAAGGAGAATTCTTTCAAAAGTATCTTCAAAAAAAGTGTTTTATCTTTAAGATCTTTATGGGTAGAGTTTATATTTGATTCCACTATTAATTACTAAAAGGAAAAATAAATTTAGATAAAATACTTTAATTAATTTTAATATGAATTTGTTTGATTTTTGGAATCTATGTTTAGTAACTACAAATTATATGAAATATTTGAATTCAGTTTGTTTAATTAATTTAGAGTAGTGCTAGATTAACCTAATTAGCTATGCTTTGTTATTATATACTATTGCTTTTGTAACACATATAACTGAAGAAGTAGCTGTAAATGTTAAAAGGAAAAGGATAAGTAATTTTAGTTAAAAATCAAATAATAAAGGTTATTAAAAGTGGATTAATCTACTATTTAATAACCTGTATTAATTAAAAAAATACTACATTTTTTTCTTCTAATTCTTTGAAACACTCTCATATAAATCATCGAGTGTTTTTTCCTCTGATTCTAGAATTTTCATAGGATCTAGTGCAAACAATTCAAGTCCAATTTCACTGTAACTTTTTTGAAGTTTTGCATTTGAATACATTCCTAAATCAAGTTTAAATCTAATATCCTTTATATCCTTAATTAAATTATTACTCTTTAGTAAAAGTGATTCATCACTTTGTAAATTATATATTCTAATAATGCCTTTTGTTGGCTCTTTATTTAAAAATGGTGCTAGCTTTGGATCAATTAACATAAATTATTCTCCTAAGGGTAAAAAATAGCAGAATACCTATATTTGTGCAACATTCATAATGCATTAACACTTCAATTAATATAATAGGGATTATGCACAATCACTATTTTGTGTAAAATTAATAATACATAAATATTAGTAAGATAATTTATTAGTTAATGAATTTTTTTATTAACAAACTAAAGTATACCTAAAATTTTTAAGAAAGATGAGTTGTAATCGATAAAATATTATATATTTGATGCATTTATCTAAAAAAATCAAAAATTTTCTAAAAAATTTATATATATATTTTTTGTTGTTTTTTCTAGTATATACTATATAATAAACTAAAATATCATTTTGGGGAAAAAAAATATGATTTTTAAAGCAACATTTGTTTGCTTGAATTCAATAAAAAAAAGGTAAATAGAGTTTTTTTTATAGAAAACCTACTTTGTCGTAGTGAATAAATATATGCATGGTATGAATATATTTGTAATCTTGTTTTTTTATGTTAAGAAAAAATGTTTCTTTATTTTTAGTTAGTTTAAAAATAATTTATTTTTTCTTATAAAAAATAAATTAATAATATATTATCGATTAATTATTTTAATTAATACAATTAGATATTAGATTGTCAAAAATTACGCAAATATTTGTCCATATTTTTACATTTTATGCTCCTAATGTTTATTAAATTTCGGGAAAATTATGCAAATTGTAAAATTATTCATTTGAAAAAACTATGCCAATTTAGTATAGTATTTTTTATATGCGTATGTATTTTACTATGAAGTAAATTTTATCTTATAAGGAAGGTATTATAATATGGCACAACAAATTCAGGATTTGGTTGCTTCTATGCAGAAAGATGGAATAGAGAAGGCCAACAAGAAAGCTGCTGAAAATTATTTCTGAAGGCAAACGAAAGAGCCAAAGAAATTGTTAACAATGCTAAAAAAGAAGCTACTAAGAAAATTTCTGATGCTGATAAAGAAATAGCTTTACGAGACCAAAGTGCTCAAGCTAGTTACAGCAAGCCTCTCGTGATGTTCAATTATCACTTAGAAAAGCAATTAGCGCTCAACTTGATTCATTATTAGAAGAAAAAGCAGGAACTGCTTTTACAGGCCAAAGTTTAGTTAAGCTAATTAAGACTGTTATCTCATTAGATTTAACTGATTCTTCACAACAGAATTACAGGTATCAGAAAAAGAATTCAAAGCTCTTGCAGCTGAATTAACAAAAGAATTAGGTGCCGAAATTAAAAAGGGCCTAGAAATTAAACCTGTTAAGGGTGTTAATGTTGGTTTCCGCTTAGCTGAAAAAGATGGTTCTGGATACTTTGACTTCTCAGACGAAGCAACTGCAAAGTTAATGAAACCATTTCTTTCTCTCCTGCTATCGCAGAAATAGTATTCAAATAGGAGAGTATAGTGGCTTCTTATTATTATTTAGTTTCTACATTACCAAGTTTAAGAATGGGATAACGATGCCCCATTTAGCACTAGCGAATTTTTAGCTATGTGTAAAGGTAATATTTCAGAAAAGGACTATAATATCATTGAGGAGACATTTTCAGGCAAACCAACTTCATCTAGATATGTAAAGAATTGGCAAAAATTCGAGACAATGGTGAAAAGGGAAATGGTCCCCGACCAACGTAGTAAAAAACTTAATATTTCAGGTGATAAATACAAAAATACCGGAGATAAAGAGTATAGGATTGTTGAGAGTGTAAGAAAATGCTCTTTCAGCCCCAAATGCCTTGGAAGGTGAGTTGCTTATAATGCAACTTTACTGGAAGTATCTCGATGATGAGAGTGCTAGTCATGTTTTTGATTTAGAAGGCCTTCTAGGATTTTCTATTAAATTACAACTTTTAGAAAGAAAGTCAAGATTTAATAGGGATGAAGGAAATAAAGAGTTTATATCTTTATTATCTAACCTTCAATCGAATATTAAAGGCAATTAAGTGGAGTAAAAAATGGATAAAATGAATGGACGCGTCACCGGCGTCAACGGAAATATGGTAACTGTTGAATTTGACAATGCTATTTCTAAAAACGAGGTGGGTTATATTCACGTAGGCGATGTTCGTCTAAAGAGTGAAGTAATCAAAATTAATGGTAAATCAGCAAGTTTACAGGTTTTTGAATCTACAAGCGGCGTAGCTGTTGGAGATGATGTTTCCTTTACTGCTGAATATGCTTAGTGTTGAACTTGGTCCTGGTCTACTCCAGCAAAATTTATGATGGATTACAGAATCCACTACCAGATTTAGCTAAAGAGTGTGGTTTCTTCTTACAAAGAGGTGTTTACATGGATCCAATTCCTAATAAGGATTGGGAATTACACCAGTTGTAAAAGTTGGCGATATTGTTACTCAAGGTGATACTATTGCAACTGTACCAGAGGGATTATTTACTCACCAAATTATGGTACCATTTACACTAGCACCAGTAGAGTGGAAAGTTATTTCTATTGCTAAGAAAGGTGTTTATAATGTTAGAGAAACTATTGCTACAATTGAAAACCCAAAAGGTGAACAAAAAGAATTAACAATGGTATTCTCATGGCCTGTTTAAAAAAGCTATTAAGTTATATGATGAAAGATTAAGACCTGATGAACCATTAGTTATGAAAGTTAGAGTAATCGACACTTTCCTTCCTATTGCAAAGGGTGGTACATTCTGTGTTCCTGGACCTTTTGGTGCTGGTAAGACAGTTCTTCAACATATGGAAAGTAAAAATGCCGATGTAGATATCGTTATTATTGCAGCTTGTGGTGAAAGAGCAGGTGAGGTTGTAGAAGTATTAAAAGAATTCCCAGAATTGACTGACCCAAAAAACAGGTAAATCATTAATGGAGAGAACTATTATTATTTGTAACACTTCATCAATGCCAGTAGCAGCTCGTGAAGCTTCTGTTTATACAGCAGTAACAATGGCAGAATACTACAGACAGATGGGACTTAATGTTCTTCTTCTTGCAGACTCAACATCAAGATGGGCTCAAGCAATGAGAGAAATGAGTGGCCGTCTTGAAGAAATTCTGGTGAAGAAGCTTTCCCAGCTTATCTTGAAACAAGAATTGCAGAATTCTATGAAAGAGCGGGTAAAGTTAGACTTAAAGATGGTAGAACTGCCTCTGTAACAATTGGTGGTACAGTATCTCCAGCTGGTGGTAACTTTGAAGAACCTGTAACACAGGCAACTCTAAAGGTTGTAGGTGCTTTCCATGGTTTATCAAGAGAAAAGATCTGATGCTCGTAAATACCCTGCTATTAACTCTTTAGAATCATGGTCAAAATATGTTGGTATTATTGAAAATACTAAAGTTGATTATGCAAGAGCAATCTTATTTAGAGGTGCTGAAGTTAATCAGATGATTGAAAGTTGTTGGTGAAGAAGGTACTTCTGTAGCTGACTATGTTATCTATCAAAAATCAGAATTATTAGATTCAGTTTATCTACAACAGAACTCTTTTTGATTTAGTTGATGCTGCAGTTGTAGTTGACCGTCAAAAATATTGTTTCAATAAATTGTTTACTGTATTAGCTTCTAATTTCAAACTAACAGATAAGAAAGATGTTCGTTTATACTTCAATGAAGTAAGACAGAAATTCTTAGACTGGAATAACGTTGAATTTACTAGTCAAAGATTTAAACAAATTGAAGGTGAAATCGACACATTGTACAAGAAAGAATTTGCTAGCTTTGATGAAGCTGGTGAGAAATTACTATAAGGACGGTTAGACATGCAAAAAGTATATACTAAGATTGAATCTATTGTCGGTAACGTTATTAGTGTCCGTGCAAAAGGTATCAAAAAATGACGAACTTGCAATTGTTACAACCTCAAGTGGTGAAAGTTATGCTAGTGTAATTAAATTACAAGGCGAACTTGTTTCTCTTCAGGTTTTCGCAGGTGCAGCAGGTATCTCTACAGGGGACCATGTTCGTTTCTTAAATCACAGTATGAAAGTATCATATAGTGAAGATTTATTAGGTCGTGTTTTCTCAGGTTCAGGTGTTCCTCTTGATAAAGGCCCAGAACTAACTGATAATATGATTTCAATTGGTGGTCCATCAGTTAACCCTGCTAAGAGAATTATCCCAAACGAATATGATTAGAACAGGTATTCCAATGATTGATGTATTCAACACTTTAGTTGAAGTCACAGAAATTACCAATTTTCTCAGTTTCAGGTGAACCTTATAACCAATTATTAGCAAGAATTGCTATGCAGGAAGAAGTTGATCTAATTATCTTAGGTGGTATGGGTTTAAAATATGATGATTATCTATATTTTAAAGATACACTTGAGAAAAGTGGTGCTATGAGTCATACAATCATGTTTGTTCATACAGCATCTGATCCAACAGTTGAATGTATGTTAGTTCCTGATATGGCTTTAGCTGTAGCTGAAAAGTTTGCTATCGACGGTAAGAAAGTATTAGTTCTTTTAACTGATATGACAAACTTCGCTGATGCAATGAAAGAACAGGCAATCACAATGGACCAAGTTCCATCAAACCGTGGTTATCCTGGTGACCTTTACTCATCTCTAGCATCTCGTTATGAGAAAGCTGTAGACTTTGAAGGTGCCGGTTCATTAACTATTTTAGCTGTTACAACTATGCCTGGTGATGATGTTACTCACCCAGTACCTGATAACACAGGATATATTACTGAGGGTCAATATTATCTTAAGGGTGGAAGAATTGAACCATTTGGCTCACTTTCTAGACTTAAACAGCAGGTTAATAAAGATACACGTGATGATCACCGTGCATTAATGGATGGTATGATTAAACTTTATTCATCATATAAAGAATCTCTTGAAAAGAAGTCTATGGGTTTCCAGATGACAGATTGGGATGAGAAACTTTTGAAATATGGACAATTATTTGAAGCAAAGATGATGGATTTAACTGTTAACATTCCACTAGAAGAAGCTTTAGACCTTGGATGGGAAATCTTAGCAGCTTGTTTTGAACCAAATGAAACTGGTTTAAAATCTGATTTAATTATGAGTCGTTGGCCTAAGAAAGAAGCTTAAAGGGGAGGTAAAATGGCCGTCAAATTGACTAAAAATGAGCAAAAAAAGCAGAAAGACCAGCTCAAGCAATTTACCCGATATCTTCCAACCTTGCAGTTGAAAAAACAACAATTGCAAATGGTTATAAGAGGAATTGAGGCTGAAGTTGCTAAGCTTAAAGTTGATCAGCAAAAGCTTATTGACGGAATGCAAGACTGGATTTGTGTATATGCAGAAAATAAAGTCTTTGCAGAAGACAAAAAACTTTCCAATCTTGTTAAGATTGACAGAGTAGTACGTGTAAAAAGCAATATAGCTGGTGTTACTATACCTGAGTTCAAAGAATTAACTTTTCAAGAAATTGAATATGATTTGAACGAATACCCTCTTTGGGTTGATGATGGTATTGAAACACTTCGTGAATATGCAAGACTTGATGCACTAATTAGTACTCTTGATGTCCAAATGGATTTGCTTGGCAAAGAGCTTAGAACTACATCTCAGAGAGTTAATCTTTTTGAGAAAGTTAAAATCCCTGAAGCTAAGATTAATATCAAGAGAATTAGTATTTACCTCGGTGACCAGCAGGCATCTGCAGTTGTTCGTGGTAAAATAGCTAAAAGTAAAACAGTGGGAGCTCAGCTATGATTGTACCCATGAAGAAAGTCTCTGTAGTAGTAGAAACTCATAATAAGGGTGATATGTTACGCGATTTGAGAAAGAGTGGTATTATCCACATTTTCACAGAAAGCATTAGAACTCAAGAGGGTGAATTATTACAGAAAGAAAACGATAGTCTTTATTTAATAAAATCAACTATCGAAGAAAGTGTAGTTAAGGGCAAGGAAATTTTAAAGCAGAAAGAAACTTCAGCTAGAGAATTTAAACAGTTGCATGAATCTCTTCTCTCACTTCATAATGAGAAAAAGGTCTTAGAAGAATCAATTACTAAGGATAATTTATTAATTGAGCAAATCAAAGACTGGGGCGATTTTGATCCTAAAGCTATTTTAGATTTAGAAGAAAAGGGCATTGCTCTTAGCTTCTATCTAGTAGGTAAGAAAGAAATTCTTAGCATCCCTGAAGATGTTAATTATATTGAATTAGATCCAGTTGATAAACAAATTGCTATAGCAGTTGTTAATTCTCAATTAGATTCTAGTTTCCCTGCTAGACGATTTGAAATTCCTGAATTAGGACTAGTGGCTCTTAAAGATAGAGTTGAACAAAATAGAGTTGAAGTTGAGAAAATTAACAATCAATTTGAAAAAGCTCAATGTTATCTTGATGCCTACAATGAGGCACTTAATAGAGCACAATTAGATATTCAATTTGAAAAGATTTATTCTCAAATGAATACTGATGAGAGTTTAAGTTATGTTACAGGATATATTCCTGTTACAAAATTTGAAAAGTTTGAAAAGACAGCAAAAAAACATTGCTGGGGTTATTTAGCCGAAGATCCTGAGGAAGAAGATTTACCACCAACTCTTGTAGAATATAAGAGAGGGGTTGGAATTATAAAACCTCTATTCGATATCTTAGGTACAGTTCCTGGTTACAGGGAAGGTGATATCTCAGAATGGTTCTTGATGTTCTTCACACTTTTCTTTGCGATGATTATTGGTGATGCAGGTTATGGATTAATTTTCCTTATAGCTGGTATTGGAATGCATAAGAAGTCTAAAGAATTGACCACTGGGAATATTCTTATCTATGTATTATCTATTGCCACTATAATATGGGGTTCTTTGACAGGTACATGGTTTGGTAGTGAAACTATCATTGCATCTACACCTTTGAAGTATCTTGTTATACCTTCTATTGCTAACTATCCAGCATTGTTTAATATGGATAGCGGTGCTGCACAAAATAATATAATGCAGTTCTGTTTCATACTAGGTACTATACAGTTATCACTTGCCGAGGTTATTAATATAACTCGTAAGGTGAGAGCAAAAGACATATCTCTAATAGCTGATTTAGGTTGGTTAATGGCTATATTATCTCTATACTTTGTTGTTTTGAATTTAGTTATTCAAAAACCATGTGATTATGGAGTTGTATTCCCAATTATTGGAGTAGGTTTTGTATTAGTTGTATTATTTGGATCTCAGAAACCAGGTGTTCCTTTCTCAAAAGGATTGGCAGCAGGTGGTGCGGGTTTCTTTACAACTTTCCTAGATACAATTAGTTGTTTCTCAAATATTATGAGTTACATCAGATTGTTTGCCGTTGGTCTTGCAACACTAGCTATTGCTCAGAGTTTCAATGCTATGGCAGCTCCAATGTTAGGTGGCGCAACAACAATCGTAGGTATTTTAATATTGATCATTGGTCATGGTTTGAACCTGGCTATGGGTCTACTATCTGTTATCGTTCACGGTGTCAGATTGAATCTTTTAGAATTCTCAGGTCAACTTAATATGGAATGGTCTGGAATTGAATATGAACCCTTCTCAGAAGCGGTAAAAGAATAAATGAAATTTATAAGTTGTTTATTAAACAACTAAGGAGTTTAAAATGAATAGTTTAAGTTATATTGGTTTAGCATGTGCCCTATGTTTATCTGCATTAGGTTCAGGTTTAGGTGCTGGTGCTGCTGCACAAGCTGCTGTAGGAAGTTGGAAAAAATGTTATGCAAACGGTAAACCTGCACCATTTATTATGGTTGCTTTTGCTGGTGCTCCATTAACACAAACAATCTATGGTTTCTTATTAATGAACTTCATTAATGCTGCATTAAGTGCAGGAGCAAATCCTGTATTAGCATTTGGTGTTGGTGTATTTGGTGGTTTAGCTATTGGTCTATCTGCATTAATGCAAGGTAAAACTGCAGCTAATGCTTGTGATGCTTTAGCAGAAACAGGTAAAGGTACTGCAAACTACTTCATCGTAATTGGTATCGTTGAAACAGTTGCTCTATTTACTTTAGTTTTCTCACTATTATTATTACAGTAATATATAACAAATTGAATTAATATATAGCTCACCTTTTGGTGAGCTTTAATAATTTTATAGATAGTATTTTTTTAGATTTCAATATTTAAAGAATTAATACTATCTTTTTTTATATATAGCTATAATGTATAATATTATAGATTAATATTATTAGTGAGTGAGGTAGTGTAGTGAGTACTAATTATGCAATATATGATACAGCTCTTGGATTTTTTAGAATTGATTATGAATATTCAACATTAGTTGGACTTAGCAGTTGTAAAACTTTTGAGGATATGGGTACTAGAACTACTTTTAGCGATAGCGTAATAGGGCAACTTGAAGAATATTTTAGAGGCGAACGAAAAGAGTTTTCTATAAACTATAAACTCTATGGTACCCCCTTTCAAATGAGAGTTTGGAAAGCTTTAGAAAGCATTCCCTACGGAGTTACTAAATCTTATAAAGATATTGCAATTAGTATTAATAATGAAAAAGCCTCAAGAGCTGTTGGTGGAGCTAATAATAAAAATCCAATTGGCATAATTGTACCATGTCATCGTGTTATAGGTGCGAATAATAAATTAGTTGGATATGCAGGTGGCCTTGAGTTAAAAAAGAAATTATTAGAAATTGAGAAAAGAAATATGTAGAGCAAAACAATTGATAATAAATTTTTTAAAGAATATATTGATTAATAACTTTCTTATCTAACTTACATATTGTGTAGTTGATAAGATGAAAAATTAAATAAAACTGTCTAATTCCTTATCATATAAAATATTTTTGATTACTAATTGTTTTTGCCTTTTACAATTTATATAATGAGAGTAAATTAGAATAAGGTGAAATATGAGATATATAAAAAAAGAAGAACAACTAAAGACAATCGGTAAGAATAAATTAATACATACCCTTCTTTCTCTAGAAAGTGAAGAAGCAAAAACAGCAGTTAATAATTTAATTGAAGCAAACAATTATTACACTTTTTATGAAAGTAGAATTAGCAATATTGGCTTAGATTTTATTGATGAGAGTTTTGGTTCTCCTTTAGATCAAGAGGTTTGCAAAGAAGTAGTTGTTGAACTAGTTGAGCAAATTGCTGAAAAAATAACTAAATCTAAGGAAGGTTGTAATCTTTTAATTCAACTCTATTTGAGACAACCTCTAATCATTCCTTATGCTCCTCAATTAGAGGAATGTTTTAGCTCTGATTTTCCAGTGCTTTTTAGTAAATATGCCAAAAAAATAAAAAATAGAAAATCACTAATAAAATTATTATATAAAAGTTCAATTGAAAAGGGTGGTGTGTTCATTATTCCTTTAATTAAGAATGCAAATCAATATTTAAGCATTGATGAGTTTAATAAATTAATTGATAAATTAACTTATTCTAAATTTAGAAATGAATGTGTCGATAAAATATTAGAGTGCTCGACTGAAGTCTTAGCATCCTTTGATAGGAATAATTAATTGTGAGTGAAAGCATAGAAGATGTACTTTGGTACAGTATTGGTGCATTCGATTATCTTAAAAATAGTGATTATAATACAATTAATTTACAATCAGGTAATACAATTATAGATCAAAGCATTCAAAGTGAAATTGACAGTGCTATTAAATCTTTAAATTTAACACCAACAGAAATTGATTCAAAGAAGAAAATAATTGAATCAATGTGTAAAAAACGCAGAAAATTTCCAATAAAAAGTAATGTTGATAGAGAAAAATTAGACTTTATTAGTAATTTATATTTTAATTATGGGTTTAAAGGATTTGATGATTATATTTCAAACCTTGAATTTCTAATAGATAATAATAAATTAGATGAGAACATAATTTTAAGTGAGAACTTAAAAACTCTATCATCATTTCAATATTTAGAATTATTAGGCAATATGGAACAAAAAGATTTATTGAAATATTATTCTAAAGTATTTTCTTTATTTACAAAAATAATTGATTTTGATATTAACCTTTTTGATGCAGTTGATAGTGAAAAACAGCCTTTCTATTTTTTGATTCAAAAAACTTTATTGAATCTTTATCAAGATAAAAAAAATAGTAATATTATAATTATTTATCTAAAAACATTTGAAATTTTAGATTTATTTATTATATTTGAGACAAGTTCAAATCTATTTCCCACTAAAATGGTAGAATATATACAAGAACAATTAATTTTATCAGCAAAAACTGAAAATTGGCCTCCAAATAGGTATAATTTATTAAATATGTTTTTACTTGAAATATTAAATCCCCTTCATGAGGACTTTTTAATATTGTGGAAAAACTATTATGGAATGGATATTAATGTTGCGTATCTAAAGATGGCAATTTTTGCGCTATATAATAGTAATGTTGATACATTTGAAAGGTTGATGGATAAAATTGACCCAAATGAATATGATTCTATTGATTTAGAGAAATACTATGAACTTATAGATATTCGTGAGAATTTTGAGTCTAGAGAATTAATTAATTATAAAATCAAAGATGAAATACTTTCACTGATAGCTAAAAATGATAGAGAAGAATTAACAACTTTTTTAGCAACTAAAATTGATGATAATTATCTAAATAAGTTTTGTTTAGATCAAGTCATAACATCTTTGTTAGATGCTAAGAATTTTAGTGTTATAGAGTGTGAATTTATTTTATATGCGGCTCCTATGAGCTTGATTGTTTATTTAGCTAGAAGCAGTAGTTATATAAAAGATGAAGATATTTCATTATTATTTATATATTCAGTCTTACTGTTGTCTCTCAATCTTTTTGATGAGGCTCTCATGTTAAGTACAAAGATATTAGAAAAAGTATTAACGTTAAATAAAGTTAATGATAGTGTTATAGCTAATTTAGAATTACAGATTAAAATTTTAAAATTATTTTTAGCTTATAATTATTAATATATAAGAGAAATAAAGGATTATAAAAATGAGCGATGAATTAAGAATTGCTACTGTTGGAAATGTTAAAATTGGTAAGGGTTATCCAATAAGTGTACAAACTATGTATGATAGCCCTGTTCCACATGATAAAGATAATTTAGATGAATTATTAAATAGAATGAATAACCTCAATGCAATGGGTTGTGATATCATGAGATTTAGTTATCCCACCACAGATGATAAAGAGGCATTCACATATCTTAATTCAAAGTCCTCAATGCCATTAGTAGCTGATATTCATTTTGACTATAAATTAGCTCTATCTGCTATTGAATGTGGTTTTAAAGCAATAAGAATTAATCCTGGTAACATCAAACAAAAATGGAAACTAGATGAAGTTGTAAGATCTGCAAAAGAGCATAATATCGCAATTAGAATTGGTTTAAATTCCGGCTCTCTTCCTGAGGGTAGCGGTAATAAAGCACTAATAATGGTAAACAGTGCACTTAAATATTTATCTTGGTTTGAAGAACTTGATTTCTACAATACTGTTGTATCACTAAAATCAACAAATCTTGAAGAGACTACCGAGGCAAATGAATTATTTGCTTCAAAATCAAACTATCCACTTCACATTGGTGTAACTGAGGCTGGCTCTGTTGTTTCAAGTGTAGCACGTTCTACTTGGACACTTGGGAACCTTATAAACAAGGGAATTGGTAATACCATGCGTATTTCAATTACTGGTGAAATTGAGGATGAAGTTTTTGCAGGTGTAGAGATTCTTAGAACACTAGGATTAAGATCTACAGGAATTAGAATTGTAAGTTGTCCACGTTGCGGTAGAAATTCATTTGATTCAATTGGATTTTTAAGAGAAGTAGAGCCAGAACTCTTAAAACTAAAAAAGAGTATCTCTGTTGCAATTATGGGATGTCAGGTTAACGGACCTGGTGAAGCAAAAGGCGCTGATGTAGCAATCACAGGTCTTGGTACTAAAGTTTTTCTATACAAGAAAGGCGTACTAATTAAAGAGGTATCAAGAGCAAATGCAAAGAGTGCTTTGTTGGAGGCAATAGAAAGTGGCGAATAATAAGTTAATAATTAAAGGTGCAAGAGAACATAATCTTAAAAATATAAATCTAACCCTTCAAAAGGATTCTCTTATAGTTGTAAGTGGATTATCTGGAAGTGGAAAGAGTTCTCTAGCCTTTGATACAATATTTGCTGAGGGACAGAGGCGATATGTTGAATCTCTCTCAGCTTATGCAAGACAGTTTTTAGGTAGACTTGAGAAACCAGATGTTGATTATATTGAAGGTTTATCACCATCAATTGCTATTGAGCAAAAATCTACTAATAAAAACCCTCGCTCAATTGTTGGTACGATAACTGAAATCTATGATTATTATAGACTTCTTTGGGCACGAATTGGTATTCCATATTGTCCAAGTTGTGGTCGTGAGATTACCGAAATGGGAATAGACCAAATTATTGATTCAATTTATGTTCATGGAGATGGAACTAAGATAATGGTTTCCTCTCCTGTTGCCATTGGTAAAAAAGGTGAATATAAAAAAGTATTTCACGATGCCCGTCATGCAGGATTTCAGAGAGCTAAAGTTGATGGTGAGTTAAAACAATTAGATGAATTGACAACTTTGGATAAGAAATTTAAGCACAATATTGATATTGTTGTTGATAGGTTGATATTAAATACAGAAAATAGAACTCGTTTATCTGATTCATTGGAAACAGCTATTGATATGAGTAATGGACTTGTTAAAATTACTGTTTTTGATTCTAGTGAGAATGGAGAGAAAAAAGAAAGTGAAGAAGTTTTCTCCCAAAAGAATAGTTGTCCTCATTGTGGAATAACAATTCCTGAGCTAGAGCCTAGATTATTTAGTTTTAATAATCCATATGGTGCATGTCCAACCTGTCACGGCCTAGGAGAGGAATCTCAATTTGATATTGATAAAATTATTCCTGATTTCTCTTTAAGTTTTAATCAACATGCAATTAAATCACATAATCCAACAGCATCTTGGAATAAGGTTGAATTTGCAGCTCTTTCAAAAGAATTAAAATTCTCTCTTGATACTCCAATTAATAAGCTTCCAAAAAAAATATTGGATGTAATTCTTTATGGCTATGATAAGAAACTTAAGATGACCTTCTTAGATAATGAAGAGGGTACTAAATATGAACAGATGAAAAAATTTGAAGGTGTAATTAAACAACTTCAAAGAAGAGAATATCAAACAGGCTCTCCTCAAATGAGAAATTGGTATGAATCATTTAAAAGCTCACACGAATGTAGATCTTGTCATGGAAAAAAATTAAGAGAAGAAGCCCTAAATGTTTTAGTTGGTGGAAAAAATATCATGGAAGTTACAGAGTTATCCGTAAAAGATAGTATTATTTTTTTCAAAGAGCTTGAATTAAATGAAACTAGGGTAGCTATTTCAAAAGAAGTTTTGAAAGAAATTAACTCACGCCTATCATTCTTAATGGATGTAGGTTTAGGGTATTTAACATTAAATAGATCAAGTGGTACCTTATCTGGTGGTGAAGCTCAGAGAATTAGATTGGCAACTCAAATTGGTTCTGCTCTAACTGGTGTTTTATATGTACTAGATGAACCCTCTATTGGTTTACACCAAAGAGACAATGAGATGTTAATTAAGACATTAAAACATTTGCGTGATATTGGTAATACTTTAATTGTTGTTGAGCATGATGAGGCTACAATTAGAGCCGCTGATTATCTTGTAGATATTGGTCCTGGTGCAGGTGTTCATGGTGGTAATATTATCGGTGAAGGTACTCCTGATGAAGTCTCTAAAATTGAGGAATCTGTTACAGGTCAATTCTTAGCTGGTAAATTAACAATTCCAGTTCCTCTTGAGAGAAGAAAGGGAAATGGTAAGAAGATAAGAATTGAAAAAGCGTCAAAGAACAATTTAAAAGGAATTAATGTAGATATTCCTCTTGGCAAGTTAGTTGTATTTACAGGTGTTTCTGGTAGTGGTAAGAGT
The DNA here is from genome assembly GCA_963678765.2 of Sphaerochaetaceae bacterium. GTDB lineage: Bacteria > Spirochaetota > Spirochaetia > Sphaerochaetales > Sphaerochaetaceae > Pleomorphochaeta. The sequence continues at coordinate 17,456 of CAXXVM010000009.1, forward strand.
ACTTTATTAAATCAAATCCTTGTTAAGGAAACTAGGAGAGTCTTAAATGGAAAGAGTCTTTCTAAAAATGGTTTTACAAAGATAAGCGGTTTAAGCAATATTGATAAATTGATTAATATTGATCAAAGTCCTATTGGTAGAACACCTCGTTCAAACCCTGCAACTTATGTTGGCGTATTTACTCCAATTAGAGAACTGTTTGCATCTCTTCCTGAGTCGAAGGCTCGAGGTTATAAAAGTGGAAGATTCTCTTTCAATGTGGCCGGAGGTAGATGTGAAAATTGTAAAGGTGATGGTCAATTAAAAATTGAAATGCATTTTTTACCAGATGTTTTTGTAGGTTGTGATGTTTGTCATGGAAAAAGATTTAATCAAGAGACTTTGAATGTGAAGTATAAAGGTAAATCTATATATGATGTACTTGATATGACAGTTGAAGAAGCAGCTGAGTTCTTTGCCCCAATTAATAAAATAAGAGTTAAACTTGAAACATTAGTTTCTGTTGGACTTGGTTATCTTAAATTAGGTCAGAGTGCATTAACACTATCTGGAGGAGAGGCTCAAAGGGTAAAATTATCACTTGAACTTTCTAAGAGAAGTACTGGTAAAACACTTTATGTATTAGATGAACCGACTACAGGATTACATTTTGCTGATGTAAAGTTATTAGTTGAAGTAATAAATCGATTAGTTGATGCTGGAAATACTGTCATATTAATTGAACATAACCTTGATGTAATTAAGGTTGCCGATCATATAATTGATTTAGGTCCTGAAGGTGGAGATGGTGGTGGAACAGTTGTCGCTACGGGAACCCCTGAAAAAGTTGCAAAACATCCTAAATCTTATACTGGTAAATTTCTTGCTCCGATGTTAAAATAGCAAAATATGAAACCTAAAATTTTGGCACTTTTTGTGTTTTTATTTATATGTAATACAATATTTGCATCTTCTCTCTCAAAATTGAGTGTAGAAGATGCATCTATCGATCAATTGATATTGATGGCTAGTATTAGAGATTTGCCTATAGGTGGCTCTAAGAGTGAACTAAGAAAATTAATATTAGATTCATTTGAAAAAGAAGAAGAGGTAATTACATCTTCTTCTTTAACATCTGTAGACGATATTGCTCTTGGAAGCTCAATTGATTCAAATCCATATATTATAAAAATAATAAGTGCCCAAAGATTATTAAAAACCGGTGACAAAAATCCTCTAATTATTTTGGAGGGTTCTTCAAAAATAAAATTTCAAGTGGATGAAAGCGATGAGCCTCAAAGCCTAAGTGCTTCAAAGATAGTTATAGATCTTGCAAATAAAAGATTATCTGCACTTGGTTCTGTAAGTTTTGAGAGTACAATTGATTCCGATAATGAAAGCTTTCAAAATATTAATGGTGAAATAGTATCCCTTAACTGGGGAACAAAGGCTATAGATGTTGCAGGTGGCAGTATTTCTACTACAAGAAAGAATAGTGATGGAGATGATATAACATTTATCGCGGCCTCTTCAAATTTATCATATAATAGCGATTCTGATTCTTTTATATTAGAAGATGGATTTGTATCTACTAATCTTGAAACTGCATATTCTTCAATCAGTGCTGAAAAATTAGCATTATTGCCAAATGGTGATATGTTTTTAAAAAATGCCTATATTTCCATTGGACGTGTTCCTGTATTATATCTTCCATATTTTTATTCTCCTGGTGCAACAATGGTTGGAAATCCTGCCATAGGATATGAGAGTTCTCGTGGATTTTTTGTAAATACAACTTTTGAATTATTTGGGAAATACCCATCATTTTCAGATTCAGAAAAATCAAGCTTCTCAACTTTATTATCTTCCTCTAGTTCTAAAGAATTATACCCAAGTACCGCTATCTATAGAGAAAAAGATGAAGATGATCTAAGTGATTTAGAGAGTTGGGCTTCAAAAACTAACAGTTTCTTAACACTTATGTATGATGCCTATCAATATACTCCATATAGAAGTGAAAGTACTACAAATAATGAGGATGAAACTAGTGCCTTCGCCTTTGGTGTTGCTAGTGAATTAAATCTTCTCTCTGCTTTAAAAATTGACCTATCTACTATGGCATCATTTACTTCAGATGGCTATACAGGTGATTTAGAAGATTCAACTTCATTTCCAGCATTTAGGTATGACGGTGAGGCTCAAATAGAATATAAATCAGATATATTAAAATTATCACTAGATATACCATTTAGCTCAGATCCAAAGGCCAAAAAAGCCTATTCTAATAGATTATCAACCTTTAGTTTAGATGCTCTCTGGAATACCGATCAAACTTTCCCAACAACATATACATCTGATGTAGATTCCTATGAATGGGACTTAACAACAAAGATAGTAGTTCCTACAACACTTTTTGGTGATTATATTAAAGTTCTTCAAATTACATCTGTAAATGCAAGCGCAAAATATACTTGGGAAAGTGTTGATAATACCTATAAATATACCCTAAGTAGTTATTCACTTCCATCTATTGAAGCAAAAATGAGTGGAACTCTCTTTTCATTTGTAATTGGTGGCGAAGATGAGATTGAAAAAGATGGGGTCAATACAGATAAAAATGTAAAAGATAATCTAAATGAAGATGAAGGCCTAATAGAAGATGAAAAAAAAGATATAGAGGCTAGTGCTGATAGTGATGAAAGTGATGAAAGTGAAACTGATGTAAAACAAAATGAAACTACAGAGTATATAGATCAATTAATAATAGGTAAGTTAGATACATTATCAATAAAGAATAAAAGCGTCTCTAGCAGTAAAACAAGTTTTTTAACTTCTTTAGATTATATTTTGAATGAAGAATATTCCTATGAGGTTAGTGATATAGAGGATGATGGAACAGATAGTGTTGAAGTTGATAATACTAGTGAATTAGATTTAATCTATAATGCTAAATTAGATCCTTCATGGTTTAGTTATACATCCACACTATCAAATACCTATAGTTATAGTGAAGATGATATAACAAATACTAATATCTTAATTAAAGATAATAATACTGTATTGCTTCCATTTTTAGGAATATCCTATTATTTTAATACTAAATTATATTATTTTAATGAGAATAGTGATGGTACAGATTATTCTTCATCTAGTTTTGAATTTACTGATGATTGGGTAACAAAGCACTTATTAGCTATTTCTCATCGCTATAGTATTGGTGATATTTATTTAACTCCAAGATTATCACTTCAGTTACCACCATTAACATTAACACTTAGTCCATCATTGTATTTTGAAGGCTATAAATTTACCAATAATTTATCATTTGATGTTGATGTTGATAATACTTTTGAATTTAGTTCTGTTACTGATACACTTAAATATACAAATGGATTCTTCTCTTCAACACTAACAAGCTATTATGATATATCGGAGTATGAAGATGCCGCACGGCCAATAGATCCTCTTGAATTATCAGGTTCTATAACTTATAACAATACTGATATTACTCAAAAAATTAGTCAATCTTTTGAATTCTATGGTATAAATGATGGTCAAAATGATTATTTCAATGAAATAAAAACTTCCTATTCAAATAGTTTTATAACAAGCGTATTGAACTTTGCAAGTGAAGATGATTCTATTAATCCTGATTATTTTTTAAACACTATTTCCTTTAAGAATCTTCAGAAATTATGGTGGAAAAATCGAATGGGTTTTAATCTTAGTATGGAATCAACATTCAATTATGATTTTAATGATACTTATTCAACTTATTTTACACTTGAAACTTCTCTATCTTTTGCTATTGCAGAATTCTTAGAATGTGATTTTTCAATAAAAACATCTAACTATGGATTCAGTAATTACTATGATAGTGATGGTAATAATTTCTCAATAAGCGAATTGTTTGCTGATTTAGGAAGGTCTTTTGACTTTTTTGGAGATGGAAGAAATAACACTAATTTTAACTTAGAAAGTGTTTCATTTGAATTAGTTCACTATATGGAAGATTGGGATCTCCATTGCAAATACACAGGAACCGTTGTATTATCTTCTTATAAATATAGCTTTGTTCCGACTCTTACACTCTTCTTACAATGGAAAACTATTCCTGAATTAAAGGTAGATGAGAGTATTAGCCAAGATAGCAGTGGTACGTGGCAATATTTTGATTAACATGGAAAGGTAATGATTAGAAATATAAAATTTGATAATTTGGATAAGCTTCGAATTATTTGTGGTGCAAACGACAGTAATATTGCATACATTGAAATATTACTTGATGTGGAAATAATAAGCAGAGGAAACTATTTAATTGTAGAATCTGATGATGAGATGAGATTAGATCTCGCACAAGACTTATTCAAAGCTTTAAATAATTTGGATGTTGAAAGTAGTAAAAACATTGATGAGAGCCAGATATTTATGGAATATCAAAACATAGTATCAGGCCCTAGTGTTTCTGAGTTGTTGTCAAATGAAATAAACTTAGATGATTTTCAAAGTATTAGTGTAAATAATAAAACAATATTTGCAAAAACTCTCCATCAGAGACATTTAATAAAGGCCATGGAAAGCTCCCAAATTACTTTTGCAATTGGGCCAGCTGGTACTGGTAAAACTTTTTTGGCAATAGCATATGCACTCTCTCAGCTAAATAGTGGGAAAAAACAAAAGATTATTTTAACTAGACCCGTAGTTGAGGCTGGAGAAAATCTTGGTTTTCTTCCTGGAACTTTAAGTGAAAAAATTAATCCCTATGTTAGACCTCTATTTGATGCAATGGAGTGGATGTTACCACCTGGATCTATTACAAGAATGGAAGCCTCTGGTGCTATAGAAATTGCTCCTCTTGCCTATATGAGGGGAAGATCTCTTCATAATTGCATAATCATTTTAGATGAGGCTCAAAATACTTCAAAAGAACAAATGAAGATGTTTTTAACAAGAGTTGGAGAAAATTCTAAAGTAATTGTAACCGGTGATGTATCTCAAATAGATTTGCCACGTGGAAAGAGATCTGGATTATTGCATGCTTCAAAAATACTAAGAAATATTTCTGGAATTGAATTCGTTGAATTTGATTCAAAAGATGTCGTTAGAGCTAAGATTATACAAAAAATTATTGATGCTTATGATAAGAGGGAGGAAGAGTTTTGAAAAATAAAAAGTTTAGATTTTTTGAAGATATAACTCCTAATGAAGGAGAGGCAACAAATAATGAAAAATTCTTGTTAGTATTTTTTACAATATGTATTTTATTAGCAATGCTTTTCATGCCAACCTTTGTAACACAAAATCTAATGAGCTCAAATACTATTACAGCTAACTTGCAAGTAAAGGAATTAGCTCCTGAAGATTTATTTGTAAAGAGGGCCTTTGAATATGAAGATGTTGATAAAACAAATGAATTAAGGGCAGAAGCAATTAAGAGAGTTTATCCTCGATTTGAATTTGAAAGAGAATCAACTCTAAAGAGTTATGATAAATTAAATTCTTTTGTTCAACTATTTAATGCTAGTTCAACATCTGTATTAGTTGATAGCTTAACAGGTTTATCAACTGATGAAATATTATTTTTTAAAAGTCATCTTCAAAGCCTAAGTGATAATGAGAAAAAAGAATTTGGTACTTGGATTAATCAAATTGGTAAGGATATCATTGAAAAAGGTTATGCAAATACAGGTGAAATTACTAAAGTTAGAAATGAGGGCTACTCAATATTTGTTGTAGAGGGTGATGTAACTTCACTTTATAACGAAAAGAATAGTGAAATAACAACTAAAGTTGATGTTGATGAAATTATAACAAAAGATAATATTTCTGTTTTTGTTGCAACGCAATTAAAGGATTATTCAATTACTGAATCTGAATTTGATGCTGATTTTATTTCGATAGTATTAAAGGGAGTTTTAACTCCTAATGTTCTATATGATGAAATTGCGACCCAATCTGTTTTATCTGAGGCCTATAACAGTGTTGCACCACAAAATGTTTATGTTGCAGCAGGTCAAAAAGTATTAGTAAAAGATTCTGTTATTAGTGAAGATGATTTAGCACTTCTGAGACAAGTTGAAATTCATAAATCCCTTTATTCAACTGCGCAAATTATTGCTAGAGAAATTTTAATTATATTAATCACCTTAATATCTTATTATCTGTTCTTCACAAGTAATAAAAATTCAAAACGAAGAATTCAATTTACTTTGGTTTATTTAGTTGTCATGTTAATGACATTAATATTAACCACATTAATACTAAGTCTAAGTGATAATTTTAATTCAACAGTACTTGGGCCATTACTTCCTGTAGTACTTGGTTCTCTATTGTTAAAAAATGTTACTGGTTTCAAACGATATGGATTCCTATTTACGCTTCAATATGCACTCTACGGGTCGCTTTTCCCAGGTGCTACATGGTTTACGTTCTTCTATTTAGCTACAATTGGTATTAGTTTTATATATATCATTGATTATGAAAGAGATAGGCTTGTAAGCAATATCAGTGTTTTAAAAGCTATCGGTTTAGCCGTTGCAATGACTGTATTATTATATGCAATACAAGGCTATCCTTTTAATAAATTAAGCTCAAGTTTAGTAGCTATTATTGTAAATACACTAGCTTGTATAATTTTAGAAAAGTTTACGCTTCCATACATTGATAACTTTTTAAATATACCAACGATATTTAGATTGAGAGAACTTGAGAAATTAAATTCTCCTCTATTAGAAAAACTTAAAATTAATGCAAATGGTACATTTAATCATTCTATTGGTGTTGCAGATTTAGCTGTAGCTGCTGCAAAATCAATCGGAGCTGATGAAAATTTATGCAGAGTTGCTGCTCTATATCATGATGTTGGTAAGATGGATAGACCTGAGTACTTTACTGAAAACCAGAGTGGTGGAGTCAATAAACATGATGAGCTATCTCCTGCAATGAGTGCGGCTATGATACGCTCTCATGTAAAATCAAGTGTCGAAAAATGTAGAGAAGAGGGCTTACCTCTTGAAATAATAACAATTATTGGAGAGCACCACGGAAATGATGTAATATCTTACTTCTACAATGAAGCTGTTAAGGATTCTCAAGATGGTAAACATGAGGTAAAGGAAACTGATTTCTCTTATACAGGAAATCCTCCTACTTCAAGAGAGAGTGCAATTGTTATGTTAAGTGACTGTGCAGAGGCAGCCTCTCATTCTATAAAGGATATTACTCCTCAGAAAATTAATAGAATGATATCAAATATAATTAAGGTTAAATTTGATCACAATCAATTGCGTGATAGTAGGTTAGATTTAACTGAATTAAATATAATTCAAAATGCAATTGAAACTGCTTTGATGGGTAAATATCATACTCGTATAGCATATCCTGGCCAAGAGAAGAAATTAGAGAATCCTGAAGGTAGATAAATTTTTGTATTAATATTGCATTTATGCAATATAATAAATAATATAAAATATGATATACTTTAGAAAAGTTGTTCTGTTAGAATTTAAAATAATTATGTTTTAATATTTAAACTATATTAGGATTTAATTTATTAATATATTAAATGAGAGATTTATGAATATAATTGATGTTGAATACGGAGATTCTAGTTATAGCGATAGAGCTAATGAAGAGTTAGTTGTAAGTAGAATTAATAAAATCTTAGATAGGGTTGATACTCATGATGTAGAATTAGCTGTGTCTTTTGTTTCAGATGATGAAATACAAGCGTTGAATAAGGAATATAGGGATTTAGATTCTCCTACTGACATTCTATCGTTTGTTCAAAGTGATTGTCGAGATGAAGAAGATTTTTGGCCCCCATTAATCGAAGAAGAAGTTAAGTGTATTTTAGGAGACATGATTATATCTCTAAGTGCTCTTGATAGAAACTGTGAAAACTTTGGTGCAAGCTTTGATGAAGAGTTATATAGATTATTAATTCATGGCGTTTTACATCTTATAGGATTAGACCACAGTACAAATGACTTTAAAAATGAACCCATGTTATCTCTTCAAGAACAAGTTCTTAAAGAATTAATGGAGAGTGAATAGTGAGTATTTTTGGTTCCTTTTTTAAATCCAATTCTAACAAAATTGAAATAGATGAAGAGCAAGAAAAGTCTGAAAGAGAAGAACGTCAGACAATGATTAAGGGTATTGCTGAACTCGATGAGATGACAGTCAGAGAGGTTATGATACCTAGAATTGATGTCGACTTTGTTAATTCAGATATATCCTTAGATGAATTTTATTCTATTATCATTAAAAATGGCTATTCTCGCTATCCTGTATATGAAGATAATTATGATAATGTTATAGGTGTTTTGTATGCAAAGGACCTATTGAGAAAGGGCATTAGAGAGAATTTCTGTGTAAAATCTTTAATGAGAAAGCCATATTTTGTTCCAGATAGTAAACATTTAGATGATCTTCTTCGTGATTTTAAAAAGATAAAAGTCCATATTGCAATTGTTGTCGATGAATACGGTGGTGTTGCAGGAATTGTATGTCTTGAAGATATACTTGAGGTTATAGTTGGAGAAATTCAAGATGAATTTGATGAAGATGAAGAACCTGAAATCAAAAAAATTAATGATAATAAATATTTAGTCGATGCAAGGACAAGTATTGAAGATTTAAATGAAGAACTTAATGTATCCTTAAATGAAGAGGATTTTGAGACTATTGGTGGCCTTGTTTTTGAGTTATTTGGCAGAATTCCACTAAATGGAGAGGCTGTTGAGAGCGATAATCTTATTTTTAAGGTTGCAAATATAGAAGGTCACAAGATCAATAGTATTGAAATTTCCATTGATAAATAAGTATTTATTAAAATAAAACAAAATAAAATTAAAGTATTGAAAAAAAATTGAATACTTTATATTATAAATATAGATAAATAATTACTGATTAGATAATATATTATGTTGTTTTTTTGTTGCAAGAAAAAAAATAATCTTAATTTATGGCTCAAAACGTTGACCATATTACAACTAATTAGTATTATTCATATATAAAAAATAACCATAAATCTGGAGGATTTATCCATGAAGATTGCTATTAACGGTTTCGGTAGAATTGGACGTAATGTATTTAAGATTGCTTCAAAAGACCCTAGCATTGAAATTGTCGGTATTAACGACTTAACAGACCCAAAGACTTTAGCTCACTTACTAAAGTATGATTCAACTTACGGTGTATATGATCACGAAGTTAAAGCTTTAGACGGCGCTATCTCTGTAGACGGTAAAGCTATTAAAATTTATAGTGAAAGAGACCCAAAGAACCTTCCTTGGGGTGAACTTGGTGTAGATGTAGCTATTGAATCAACAGGTGTTTTCAGAACAGCTGATGGTCCTAGAGGTGGTTACAAAGATCACATCAAAGCTGGTGCTAAGAAAGTTATCTTAACAGTTCCTGCTAAAGATGAAATCGACCAAACTATCGTTTGCGGTGTAAATGATGATAAAATTGATTTAACAAACGAAGCTTTCTCAAACGCTTCATGTACAACTAACTGTTTAGCTCCAATTTCAAAAGTTATTCTTGATAACTTAGGAATTGTTCGTGGCTTAATGACAACTGTACACTCATACACAAATGACCAAGTTATGTTAGACCAACCTAAAGCTGATCTACGTAGAGCTCGTTCAGGTGCTGTTTCTATCATTCCTACAACTACTGGTGCTGCTGTTGCTGTATCTAAGGTTATTCCTGAATTAGTTGGCAAAATGAATGGTATGGCAATGCGTGTTCCAACTCCAACAGGTTCAGTTGTTGACTTAGTAGTAGAAACAGAAAAAGATTGTACTGTTGAAGAATTAAACGCTATGTTTAAAGCTGCTGCAGAAGGCAAGATGGCTGGAGTTCTAGAATACACTGAAGATCCAATCGTATCTCATGATATCGTTGGTAACAACCACTCTTCAATCGTTGATGGTCTATCAACAATGAAGATGGGTCCTAAATTCTTCAAGGTAATCAGCTGGTATGATAACGAGTTCGCTTATTCAACTCGTGTTGTTGACCTAGCTAAAAAAATTACTAAATAATTTTATTCCCTAACAAGGAACAAGCCTGCTTCTTATTAAGGGGCAGGCTTTATTTATAACTAAGGAGTTTGTAATGGTTTTAAACACAATTCGCGACGCAAATTTTGATAACAAGAAAGTTGTTATCCGTGTTGATTTCAACGTACCTATCAAAGATGGTAAGGTTACAGATAACACTAGAATTAAAGCAGCACTTCCAACAATTAAATATTTATTAGACAATGGTGCTTCTCTTGTTGTAATGAGTCATAGAGGCAGACCTAAAGGTCAAAAATCTGAAGAATTTTCTATGGCACCAATTGCTAAAGAATTTAGTGCTCTTCTAGGTAAAGAAGTTAAATTAGCTCCAGATGTTTTAGGTGCTGAAGTAGCTAAAATGGCTAAAGACCTTAAAAAAGGCGAAGTATTACTTCTAGAAAATTTACGTTTTTATAATGAAGAAACAGATAATGATGTAGAATATGCAAAAACATTAGCATCTTATGGTGATACATATGTAAATGATGCATTTGGTACAGCTCACAGAGCACACGCATCTACAGAAGGTGTTTCTCACTTCCTTCCTTCATATGCTGGCTTCTTAATTGAAAAAGAAGTTAAATTCATGGATCCTCTTCTATCTAATCCTGAAAAACCTTTTGTTGCTATTATCGGCGGTTCAAAAGTTTCATCTAAAATCACAGTACTTGAAAGTCTATCAAAAACTTGTAACACAATCGTAATCGGTGGTGGTATGGCTTATACATTCTTGAAAGTTCAAGGACACAGTATTGGTAAATCTTTATTAGAAGAAGATTATTTAGATACAGCAGCATCATTCTTAAAGAAAGCAGAAGAACGCGGTGTTAAGGTAATTCTTCCTTTAGATCACGTTTGTGCAGCTACATTTGCTGAAGATGCAACTCCTGTAGCAGTTGATGGTGCAGATATTCAAGGCGATTTAATCGGTATGGATATTGGTCCTAAAACTATTGCAGCTATTATTGCTGAATTAGAAGTAGCTAAGAGTGTTGTATGGAATGGTCCTATGGGCGTATTTGAATTTGATGCATTTGCAGAGGGCACTAAAAAGGTTGCTCTATCATTAGCAGATTGTGATGCAATCACAGTTGTTGGTGGTGGTGACAGTGTTGCTGCAATTAACAAATTTGGATTAGCTGATAAAGTAAGTCACGTATCAACTGGTGGTGGTGCATCACTAGAATTCCTTGAAGGTAAAACATTACCAGGAATTAAAGCATTGGAGAAAAAAATGAGAAGAACATATATTGCAGGTAACTGGAAAATGAACTTAACACCTAGTGAAGGCGTTAAATTAGCAAAAGACTTAGCTGAAGCTGTAAAGGGTTGTAATTCAAAAGTAATGGTAGCTCCAAACTTTGTAACACTTCCTGGTGTTGCTGAAGCACTTAAAGATAGCGATATTATTGTAGCTGCTCAAAACATGAATGATAACACAAGTGGTGCATTCACTGGTGAAGTATCTCCATTAATGTTAAAAGACCTAGGTATTAACACAGTAATTCTTGGACACAGTGAAAGAAGAGCTATTTATGGTGAATCTAATCAATTAATCAACAAAAAAGTATTATTAGCACTTGCTGAAGATATGGATGTTGTTCTTTGTATCGGTGAAACTCTTGAAGAAAGAGAAGGCGGAAAATTAGAAGAAGTTCTTACTACACAAGTAACTGAAGGTCTAAAATCTGTATCAGCTGAACAAATGGCTAAGATTACTTTAGCTTATGAACCTGTATGGGCAATCGGTACTGGTAAGACTGCTTCTCCTGAAGATGCTGATGGTGCACATGCATTAGTTAGAAGCATAATTGAAAAACTTTTCAATAAAACAGTTGCAGAAGAGACAATTATACAGTATGGTGGTTCAGTAAAGGCTGCAAATGTTAAAGAATTAATGGCTAAAGAAAACATTGATGGCGCATTAGTTGGTGGTGCTTCTCTTTCAGTAGAGAATTTCTTACCAATCGTAGCTTTTGATAAGTAAAAAAAATATTCGGAGAAGTTAAATGGGTGTTTTAAGTACTATATTGACGGTTGTTTTTATCATCGTCAGCATATTGTTGGTTTTTATCGTAGCAATTCAAGATGAACAGAGTGATGGACTAGGTGGCGCTTTTGGTGGTGCTGCACAGGCTTCCTTTGGATCTCACACTAGTAGTGTTGTAACAAGGGCAACTGCCATTCTTGGTGCTGCTTTTATGATTATAGCAGTGTGTATAGCTCTAGTGAATAAAGCTCCATCTGATTCTAAGTTATTGAATTCAGTAGATAGCAATCAAGTTCAACAAAGTCAAACTTGGTGGGCTGATTCTCCTGCTGAATAATCAGGACTTGATAAACTGATAATTAAATAATAGTCCGACCGCAGTCCTTGCGGTCGGTTTATGTATAAAAGGAGTAGATGTTATGAAGGTTTGTATATTATATGCTGCAAAAGGCAAAGATAGTGCTTCAATAAAGAAAATTGCAAGTTCAATTGCAAAAGGAATTGAAACACAAAATCACATGGTTGATCTTGTTGATATTAAACTTGAGGGAACAAAGATTGTATCCTTTTATGATTACCTGATCGTTGGAACTGAATCTATCAATACTTTTGGTGGTAAAATACCAGATAGTGTAAGCAATTTTCTAAAAAATTGTGGTAGTATTAGTGGAAAGAGATGTATGGCATTTGTAACAAGAGCAGGAATTAGACCTACTAAAACTCTACAATCATTAATGAAAGTTATGGAGAGTGAGGGACTATATCTAAAAACTAGCGATATCATCAAAAAAGAAGATATGGCTTTTGCTATTGGTAAACGAATACACATAGAAGCAAATTAATTATAATAGGAGTTATGTTTTGGGTATGCAAAATTTTAAAATGAAGAGATTCGCTATTGCAATGATTGCAGTAGTATTATCAACATCATCATTGTTTGCTGCAAGCTTTGGTAAACCTGCCGCAATTATAAAATTCAACGGACAGACAATGGCTGTAAGTATGGATGAGTTAGATGCACAATATGCACAGGTTGAAGAACTAGCTAAGAATCAAGGTCTTGATGAACTAACTGCAAAAAAACAAGTATTAGATACAATTATTAATAACAAGATATTTGTAGCAGCTGCTACAAGAGATGGTGTAAGTGTTGATGATTCTACATTAAACCAACTATATCTTCAACAAAAAGCAAGTTATGAAAAAAATATTGGAAGAACTCTAAGCACAGCAGAATTTGATGGCATTGTTACAAAATCCATTGGTTCCGTTGAAAGTTATAAAACTTTAATAAAAACTCAATATGTAATTGAAAAGTATATTGAACAGGTTAAGGGTGCAGAAATAAAAGCTTCAGGCGTTAATCCTACAGAAAGTGAAATTACAAGTTTCTATAGAACTAACAAAACAAAATTTATCAATCCTGAAACAGTTAACTTAGCTCAAGTTTTCATTCCATTCAAAGATAATGATACAAATCCTATAACAGAAAAAACTTTAAATTCTGTACTATCTCAATTAAAAAGCGGCCAAATCAGTTGGAATAATGCTGTAGCTAAATACAGTCAAGCTGGTATCAATAAAAAGGTTGATGGAGATATTGGTTGGTTAACACTTGATGATCAAGAAAATGTTAAAGGTACTCTAGGTACTGAATTCTTTAATACAGCATTTGAAACTCCAGTTAATGGATATTCAAAAGTTATTAAAAGTACATCTGGTTATCATATCTTAAAAGTTAAACAACATTCAGATGCAAAGATGTTAGCAATAACAGACCCAATTAGTCCTGCAGATACTATTACAGTTCATGATTATATTGGTCAAATGCTTGCTCAACAAAAAATTCAGAGTGCATATTCAACAGCAGTTGAAGATTTAGCAAAGACTTTATTAAGCCAAGCAACTATAACAAAGTTAATATAATTTAAAAAATTATACAATTAATTAGCATCCTATATAGTATATAGGGTGTTTTTTTAATTTTATTAATACAAATGGAGTAAATAATTATTATTGCACTTGTAAAGCTTTATTGCTTTTGTTAATATTGCACATAAATAAATTAGTATTAAGTTTTTTGATTTTTGAGGATTACGCATGAAGACAAGACATATAGCACGTGAATTAGTGTTACAGGCATTGTATGAAATGGATGTTCGAGATGAACTTTCACTCAGCAATTATAAACCAAATTATTTTCCATGTTTAAATGAAAAAGAAATGGACAATCTTGAAGATGAAGTCAAAATTTATGCGACCTCTTTACTTATGGGAACATTAGAATCCCTAGATAAAGTCGATGCATACATTTCTGAATTTTCCTTCAATAGACCAATAGATAAAATTAATGTTGTAGATAGAAATATCCTACGTTTAAGCATTTATAGTATGATTCAAGCTGAGGTACACCCACACGTTATTATTGATGAAGCTGTTAAATTATCACAAGATTTTTCAACAGACGTTAATTATAAATTCATCAACGGAATACTTGATTCTTTACAAAAAAAACTTTCACTAGAGGAGAAATTCAATTGATTACAATTAAGAGTAAGAAACAAATTGATGGGATCCGAGAGAGTTGCCACTTATTAGCGAAACTTCTCGACTTCTTAGAAGATGGTTACCTTAAAGAGGGTATGTCAACACTAGATATCGATGATTATTGTTTAAATTATGTTAAACAAGTAGGTGGTACACCTGCTTTTAGAGATTATGGTGGATTCCCTAATACTGCATGTATTAGCGTAAACGATGAAATTATTCATGGTATTCCAACAAAAAACCGTATTCTTAAAAATGGTGATTTAGTTTCAGTTGATATGGGAATTAACCTTAATGGTTATTTTTCAGATAGCGCTAGAACAATCATTGTTGGCGGTAAAGGCAGTGCAGAGGATGAAAAACTTTGCAGAGTTACTAGGGAAGCTTTAATTTTAGGCTGTGAAGCAGCTGGAAAGAAAGGCGCTAGAATTCATGATATTGGACGAGCTGTATATAACCATTGCAATAAAGAAGGTTATGGTGTAGTTAGAGATTATTGTGGTCACGGAGTTGGCTTAGATGTTCATGAAGAACCAGAAATTCCTAACTATGTATCTCGTTTTACTCCAAATCTAAGATTAAGACCAGGAATGGTAATAGCCATTGAACCAATGATTAATCTAGGTACTGCAAGAATCAGTGATAATGATCCAAACGGTTGGACTGTTAGAACAGCCGATGGCAAAAAATCAGCTCACTTTGAACACACCGTTGCTATCCTAGAAGATGGCATGGAAATTTTAACAAAGGTTTAGGAGAAAAAATGGCAAAAGAATTCGTTAAAACAGATGATATAAGAGATGGAGCTTTAAAATTAGTTCATAAAATGTATAAAGAAGATGGATTTATTCCAGATATCATTTATTCATCACTTCGTGGTGGTGCTTACATGGCAAATGTAATGAGTGAATATTACAAGATGGTAAGACTAAGAGAAGAAGGACGCCCTGTTTTTTTTGCAGCTGTTGTAGCTAGATCTTATGGTTATTTACGTTCTCAATCAAAAGTAATAGTTGATGGATGGACTTATTCTCCAGAGTATCTTAGAACTGGTGATAAAATCTTAATCGTTGATGATATATTTGATACAGGTAAAACTGTAAATGCTTTAGCAGAAGTTATCATGAGCAAAGGTATTCCTCGTGAGGATTTAAAAATAGCTGTATTTGATTATAAATCATTTGAGCATCCTGAGAAGAAGCCACTTCCTGTTCAACCTGATTATTATTGTAGAAAACATGTAATAATTGAACCAGAAGATGAAAGATGGATTCATTATAATTGTCATGAGTTTGTTGGATTATCAAGTGATGAAATTGATTCACAATTTGAAGATCCAGAGGTTAGAGAAATCTTACACGAAGTTCGTGGTGATAAATAAATTTTACAATTAATAAATATGAGAGTTCTCAAATGAGGACTCTTTTATTATTTAAATAGATATTAGAGGAAATATTAATGATCGATAAAAATAATTTAAATCTAAGAGAAAATGTAATGTTATCTCAATTAAAAAGAACAAAGCAAATATGTAATTCACTTATTATTGAAGGCTATGATATGGATGAAAATAAAGTCAAAGCAGTGTATGATAAAAAAGTTTTACCACTAGCTGATATAAGTGAAGTAAATGCTATACTGAATTATAAAGAAGCCTACAGAGAAATAATTCAGTATCTAAGAGATGAAATTACATTAGATTTACTTCTTAAGTTAAATAAAGTCTTATCTCGTGATGATGGTTTTGATTGGGGCGTACTTCGTACAAGTAAAATGCCAATATATGGTAGTTCTATAATTAAAGATCCTCCACAAAAAGATCAAATCATCATTAATTTAAAAGCAATATTAAAAATAGAAAATGCAACTGAAAGAGCCCTTAATTTATTTTGCTATCTAGCTTGTGAAAACATTTTTTGGTCAAGAAATATTTCACTAGCTCTTATTGTTGCTAATAAAATTATGATTGAAAATGGTTGTGGAATAATCCTTGTTGAAGAGAAGTTTATAGGGGAGTTCAAATCTTTATATAATGCATATTTAACATCTAATGAATCAAAAGATGAATTTATGCAATTTTTATATGATAATTGTATTGATGGTGAAAAAGTTACTCATATATAGTAATTACTTTTTTACTAGCTTTAATAATAACCTAAGAGAGTTTTGTATATAACTGCTCTTATATGCTATATAACAAAGTAATAAGAGCGTTTGTATTAATAATCTAATACTTATCTGTAAAAATCTATATAGTGCTTTTATGCTACTTTAAACACAATTTCTATAACCTCTTTTTAAAAGGTATAGAAATTGTGTTTTTTAAATAAAAAATGCTATGAAATTAATCATAGCATTAAATTATATACTCAGTATCTACTAATCTGATAACCCTGAAGCAGAAGAATGATTATCAGAGGATGAAGTCACAGCAGTTGGATCTATTTTAATTGTATAGAAACCATTTTCTTCTGTTGCTACCCAGTATACATTCTCTGTAGCAGAAGTTGATTTTTCATAAATATATATAATATTTGAAGAACCATTTAAATCACTAGCATAATCCATGACTTTATCAGAATATGTATTGTATCTATCTGAATCTGATTCAGAATAAATATATATATAATCATCACTATCCATAGCTAATAAATAATTACCATCAGTATCATCGCTTATACCTATTACAGGTAAATTCAAAGAGAATGTATTATCATCATCATCATTATCATAGTTTAAAGAAAGAGCTGTACTTCCTAAAATATCACCGCTGTAACTAAATCCACTATAAGTAATTAGTATTGCATCAGAAGTACTACCGTGAGCTGCAACTACAGTACTGTATTCATCATCACCATCAATGGAGATACTAAATAGATTAACATCGGTTCCATCAAAATAGTAATAACCATCAGATGTTGTTATGATTAAGCCTCTATCCGAGGTATCTGTTGGAGTAAACACAGCATAATCATAAAAATCAACAATCTTTGAACTTAGAGAAATAGGAGATGATGTGCTAACATTTAAATCATATAATTCATATTCATCGGCTGAATTCTTAGTAATTAAATAACCGTTTTCAGTTATTGTAATAATACTATTACCACTTGTTAGGTCTATATCAGTGTATCCAGGGTTATTTACATCACTATTATCAAAACTCATTAAAGTAGTAGTATTATTCTCATCAGCAGTTTCTGCTCTTTTAACATATACTACATAAGTTGTATCGTCATTTGTATATAGGGCTAAAACATTTCGAATACTATCTGAGTTAGCGTATTTTGTTCTAACTACATCTGTTGAAGTGCTATCTTTTTCTTCTCTATAAATACCATCAGATTCAGATGAAACAAAGTATACACCAGATGTATTGAATGATGAGAGTTTAATTCTATAACTTGTTTCTTCTTGGCTTTCGATAATTCTACTTAGCATTCCTTGAGTGGAATCTGCAGAACAAGATAAAAAGAGAGTAGTCGGGATAATAGCTAATAATATATATTTAATAATTTTTTTCATAATTTACTTCCTGTATGATAGACTTAATGTAATTGGTGCATAGGATATTAAACCATTATCAGCCCATTTATCCGATGAATAGTTTATTTGAGGAATAAATGTTAGTCCTGCATTTACACCAAGGCCCCAGTTTTGATTGAAGTAATATGTAAGCCCAGCTTTAGCTTCGCCATAAAGTGATAATAATACATCACCATCATAGCCATTGAAACTTAAACCTGCTCCAAGAGTTAATGGTACATCCCATTTACCATTTTGAATTGGATAATATTTATATAATACGGCTATAGGAACATTTGTATAAATTGTATTAGATCTATCATAATTGAAATTATATCCAATTTCAAAACCAACACTTGTCTCATCTGTATTAAAGTAGTCAAAATTAATTGAGCCTATTCCACCCACAGATAAACCTGTATCCTCTTCATCCTCAGAACCTGTATATGGTCCTACTTTAAAAGTGCCATCACTCCATCTATGGATGAATGCAGGGATTGTTGGTCCTACATTAAAGGAGAATATAGTATCTCCCTGTTGATAAAATTTTTCATCTGCAAAAAGACTACCACTAAAAAGTACTAGTGCAGCTAATAATAAAAGTAATTTACGTTTCATATACCCTCAATTTATTATAATTTGTATATTATGTTAACATATTTGATAACACTTTTTGAATAGCAATATAATATACTTATCTTATTCATATTTAGAAACTTTGTCACTCATATTTTAAGGCAATATTGTCGCTATTAAAAAAATCTACATAAACTACACATAAGAATACCAAAAAATAAATTAATACCATCAAAAATAATATTTCAATAGTGTATTTTTTATTTAAATATGATATAAAAACCACTAAGGAGCAAATAAATGCAAGTATTATTTGGAAAAGAAGTTGCTAATGCAAAATTAGATGAATTGAGTGTTGAATGTGGTGAATTTATTAAAAAAAATGGCTATGCCCCACAATTAGCTGTTATTCTTGTTGGTGATAATCCTGCAAGTCAATCTTATGTAAATAGTAAAAAAAAGGCTTGTATTAAATTGGGATTTGCTCATAAAGATTATTTATTAGATGAAAAAACTAGTGAAGAATATCTTTTATCTCTAATCAACGATTTAAATAATGATAAAACTGTTCATGGTATTTTAGTACAATTACCTCTTCCCAAAGGGCTAGATGAACAAAAAGTTATTGAATCAATTGATCCCAAAAAAGATGTAGATGGTTTTCATCCTATTAACGTAGGTAAACTATCAATCGGACTTGATTGTTTTGTAAGTTGTACACCAAATGGTGTATTATCAATTCTTGATTATTATAACATTGAAACCAAAGGCAAACATGTTGTAATTCTTGGTAGATCTAATATTGTTGGAAAACCAATGGCATCCCTATTAATTCAAAAAGGTCGTGATGCTACAGTTACAATTACCCATAGTAAGACAAAAAATCTTAGAGAAATTACCAAAACAGCTGATATCCTAATATCTGCAATTGGTATTCCATTGTTTGTTAAATCAGATATGGTAAAAAAAGATGCTGTTATTATTGATGTTGGTATTAATAGAATTGAAGATAAAACTAGAAAAAGAGGCTACAGAGTTGTTGGTGATGTAGACTTTGATGATGTTGCTCTTGTTGCTAGCGCAATGACTCCTGTTCCTGGAGGAGTAGGCTTAATGACAATTGCAATGTTAATGGAAAATACAATGAAGAGTGCAAGAATGCATTCCACAGAGGTAAAATAATGGCGAGATATAAAAAACCAAAACAAATAGAGAAGTACTGGTTTGAAACATATGGATGTCAAATGAATATTGCAGAGAGTGAAGCTCTTGAGATGCAATTAGTTGGCGTTGGTTTAACGGAAGCAGATAGTTGTGAAGAAGCAGATATTGTTGTAATAAACACCTGTTCTGTTAGAAAAAGTGCAGAAAATAGAGTTTGGGGTAGAATAGGTAACTATTCAAGAATTAAATCAGAACACCCAATGCTTTTAATTATTATGGGATGTATGGCTGAAAGATTAAAAGAAACATTAATCAAAGATGCTCCTCAAATTGACTATGTATTCGGTACAAACGATAAACAAAAAATTGTTGAAATAGCTCAAGGTAATAATAAAAACTTAGAAAGTGAAGAAACTTATCACTTCTTAAAGAATTATTATAAAGAGGGTGATGTATCAACATTTGTTCCTATTATGAATGGCTGTAACAATTTCTGTACCTACTGTATTGTTCCTTATGTTAGGGGACGTGAAGTTTCTAGAAAGCTTGAAGAAGTTATTGAAGAAGTTAAATTCTTAGATTCTAAAGGGGTTAAAGAAATTACGCTTCTAGGTCAAAATGTAAATAGTTATAAATACGTTGATGCAGATAATAATGTTATCAGATTCCCTCAATTACTCGAACAAATCGCACATAATGCAGGAAATATCGAATGGATTAGATTTGAATCTCCACATCCAAAAGATTTTAGTGATGAGTTAATTGAAGTTATTAAGAATGAGAAGAAAGTAGCTAAACATATCCATCTTCCAATTCAAAGTGGAAATGATAGAATACTAAAACTTATGAATAGACGATATGATAGAGAAGCTTTAAAGACTTTAATTGATAAAATTAGAGCAGCTGATTCCTCAATCACATTTGCAACTGATATTATGGTTGGTTTCCCAAGTGAGACTGAAAAAGAATGTGCAGATACTCAGGATATGTTAAATTATCTTCGTTGTACTGAAGCTTTTATGTACTACTGGAATCCTCGTGAAGGAACACCGGCTACAAAGATGGATAATCAGATTCCTGATGATGTAAAATTAAAACGTCTTCAATCTATTATTTCAAGACAACATGAAATATTTGCAGAAGAAAAAACTGTATTAGCTCATGGTGTTCATAGGGTATTAGTTACTAAAGTATCAAGAGATGATAAAGAACAATATCTAGGTAGAGGTGAACACAATGAAAGAGTTGCTTTTACTCATGATGATAATGTAGCAATTGATGATATTGCAGAGGTTGAATACTTAGGAATTAAGGGTAATACCATTGTAGGAAGAGCTGTAAAATAAAACTTTTCAAACTCTATAATAAAAAAGCATCTATTTATCTAGATATAAGTGTATCTAGTTGAGGATGCTTTTTTATATTTTATACTTGAAAAATTAAATTTGTAGGCTTATTCTGATATGAGAGGCACGTTTTGGACAATTTTAATGAAAAATTTAAAGAATTAACTAAGTTAATTGAAAACAGTAAAAGTACAGTTGTATTAAGTGGTGCAGGAATTTCTACAATGAGTGGTATTCCCGATTTTAGATCATCTCATGGCGTATATAGTGATGCTTGGCATGATATGAATGTTGAAGACATATTGAGTATAGGTTTTTTTAATCTTCATCCTGAGGTTTTCTTTGCTTGGGCAAAAGATGTTTGGTATAAATTAGAAGATTATGAACCAAATATTGTTCATACTACTTTAGCAAAGATGGAAAAAAAAGGATATCTTGATGGTATTTTTACTCAGAATATAGATATGCTACATACTAGAGCAGGTAATAAGAAAGTTTATGAAGTTCATGGCTCTGCAAAACATCAATATTGTACTCAATGTGGTGCTCATTATGACTATAGTGATATTGCAAAAATAGTATTAAAGGATGAAGTTCCTCATTGTCGTTTTTGTGGTGGAGTTATTAAACCAGATATTGTCTTTTATGGTGAGGGTTTAAATAGCTCTATATTAATGAGAGCCGAGCATATGTTTAGTGATTGTGATTTAGCTATTGTTTTGGGCTCTTCTCTTGTAGTTCAACCGGCTGCATCTTTTCCTCTTTATTCAGCTCAAAAGAACAAAAAAATTGTTATTGTTAATAAAATGCCAACATATCTTGATCAATACGCAACTCTACACTTTGATGATTTAGTGCAATTGTTTAATCCTTTAGACAAATTTATTGATGAATTGAAAAGCAAAAGATAAGACAAAAACATTTAAAAAATAGCAAAATAGTAGCACTATCATTTGTGGTAGTGTTGAAAATTTTTAGCATCTGTGTGATAAATCTAATACACAATTGAACAAAAAATAAAATATAAACGGTGGTGATGTAAGTGAGTTATAGTTTAATAATAGTTGAAGACGAATTGATAATGTTAAAAGAACTTGAATTAATGATCGATTGGCAAAGTCTTGGTGTTAAGCTAATAGCTAAAGCATCAAATGGAATAGAGGGAGAGAAGGCAATTAGAGCCTTGAATCCTGATATTGTTATTTCCGATATTAGATTACCTGGAATGGATGGGCTTGAAATGATTTCAAAATTCCCTGAAATTAGGAGTATTATTTTATCAGGCTATAGCGATTATAAATATATGAAAAAAGCTATTAGAATTGGTGTAGAGGATTATCTATTAAAACCAGTTGATAATGATGAATTGATGAAAACAATTTCTAACATTGTTAAAGAATTAGATGCTGAGAGAATTTTACAAGCTAAAGATAAGATAGAAAATGAAGTGGTTCCACTAGAAAAAAGTTTTAATAATCACTTAATTAATTCAGCTGTTGCTTTTATTGGCGAAAATTACAGTCATGCAATTGGTTTGCAAGAGGCTGCGAGTCAACTAAATGTTTCAGAAACTCATTTATCTAGATTATTTAAAGAAGTTACAAAGGTAAACTTCCTTTATTATCTAAATGCTTATAGAATTAATAAGAGCATTTATTTATTAAAAAATTCGACAATTAACATTAGTGAAATTGCATATAATTGTGGATTTCTGAATCCTGGTTATTATACAAAAATATTTAAAAGATTCTTAGGAATTACCCCAACTTCATATAGAGAAAAACTATAAGAGTCGAGCCGGAGTATCAAGTATGAAATGGAAAATGACACTCTTTACCAAATTGTTTACTTATTTTGGAATAATTATAGCAATTCCTTCCTTAATATTTGCAATGTATGTGTTAAGGACTGGCAGAGTAGAGTTACAGAAAAACTTAAGAGAACAAGCTGAGATTAACATTAGTACTGATACAAATACTTATGCTCAAATTATTGAAGAGTATCGTCATAAAACCTATGAAATTTCAAATAATGCTGATCTTGTTAAGTTATTGTCTAGCCCAAATAAAGAACTACTTGAAACAAAAGATGTTTACTCCGATCTGTTTGAAGTAATGAAGGGAGATACCTATAAGGCCTCTGTTAATATTGTTTCAATTGATGGTAAAGTGCGTCTATCTACCCACGTATTCCCAGAACGTTATGATGTTAGATACTATAACACCGAATCTGATTCAACGAATCCTATAACATGGAATGAACCAAGTAAACAGACCTCTGTATCAATTACTAATAGATATGTAAATGATACCGGAAATAGAACAGCTCTTTCATTTATTAGAAATGTATTTGATTCTTCTTCAAATAATATAGGTTATGTTATTTTAGATGTATATGATGTAAGACTTGCTAATTTGTTTAATACGAGAAATTTCTTTGATGAAGAAATAATAATTAATAAAAAGAAATTTCTTGCAGCATCATTAACCGATAGTTTTACATACGGTAATTTTTTAGAATTCCCATTTTTAGACAATCGACCCGATGAATTAGTTACATCTACAGTTGTAAAGGGTAACTATCTATATTCTATAAAAGAAATTCAAAATACTGATTTCGTAATTCTAGGAACCATTAATTTATCTCATTACAATGATAATTTTTACTCAATAGCAAAAATACTAACAATAATCCTTATATTAGGTTTATTAATCGGTGTATTATTATCATATCTTTTCTCAAGAAATATTTCTAATTCAATTAAAGAAGTAATCAATTCTATGCACAAAGTTGAAGAGGGCAATTTAGCTATTGATTATAGAGAAAGTAATATTAAAGAATTAGAAGAGCTAAATGATAACTTTAATTACATGGTTGTTCAACTTGTAAAATTAGTTAAGCAAGTTCAAGAAGATGAAAGAAAAGCCTCAACAGCTGAATTGAAATCACTTGAAGCCCAACTTAATCCTCATTTCTTATTTAATACATTAAACACAATAAAAGCATTAGCTAGAATAAATGGGCAAGAAGAAATCTATGAAATTAGTTTAAAACTTGGAACTCTTCTAAGATCCAATTTAAATAACAAGAGTACAACAAGTACAGTTGCAGAGAGCATTTCTTTAGTCAATGATTATTTAACAATTCAAAAGATAAGATTTGGTGATAAACTTCATGTTAGCTACGATATTGATGATGATGTTTGTGATGTGGTAATTCCAAAATTAATAATTCAACCTTTAGTAGAAAATTCTCTCAAACACGGACTTGAACCAAAAATTGGCGATTGGTTTATTGATATTAAAGTAAAACAAGTTGAATCTAGATTGGTAATTATTGTAACTGATAATGGTGTAGGACTTCCACCTGATTTTGATAGTAATAATATTAGACTTCTTGGAAATACTACTCATGTAGGACTTTATAATATTTATCGAAGACTAGATATTCACTATAATGGTGATATGAGCTTTAAGATCGAAACAGGTGATGATGATTTAACAAGAGCTGAAATTAATTTACCTCTAACATCTACAATTGCAAATTTAAATACATCATTAGACAGCTGATATTTTATTATTCAAATATAGTATGCTATATGTATTTTTGTAATCAAAATCAACGAACCTTTTCATATTATTTCAACTTTTTTAAGTGAGTGATAGTATCAAAAAATTTAATTTATATAATTATCATCTTTAAATAACTATAAATGATTTGATTATGCATTTCACCTAGAAAGAAATAATATTAAAGCTTATAAAAAACATAAGAGATTTAAAAATTACAGATTTATATTCTATCAAGGAAAAATAGAAATAAAGGTTAATTTTCTCATTTAGTATTTTCTTGATATTAAATAAATCAAAATTAGTTATTGCACAATTAAATTATCACCCTTTATAATAAGGGTTCTAATTAAAAGTAATTCTGAGTATCAAGTAGCACTTGAAAAGTAGCTTACACTCATTACTTAAAATATTAAAATTGGAGATTCAAATGCCTTTTAAAATTGTAAGAGATGATATAACAAAAATGATGGTAGATGCTATTGTAAACTCTGCTAATCCTCATGCTATTGTGGGAGGTGGTGTTGATTATTCTATACATAAAGCCGCTGGTCCTAAATTAATTGAAGAGCGTAAAAAGATTGGAGATATTCTACCAGGTTCAGCTTTTATAACTCCAGCTTTTAACTTACATGCAAAATATGTTATTCATACCGTTGGACCTGTTTGGCAGGGTGGGGCACATAACGAAGTTGATTTACTTAGAAGATGCTACATGAACAGTTTACGTATCGCCTATGAAAATGGTTGTGAATCAATAGCCTTTCCATTAATATCTGCTGGTATTTATGGCTTCCCAATTCCTAAGTCATTAGAGATAGCAAAATCTGTCATTAGCAGTTTCTTAGCTATTTATGATATGGATATTATAATTGTTGTTTATGATAAAGAATTTAAATCTTTGTCAGATGAATTATTCTCATCAGTATCTGATTTCATCGAAGAAAACTTTATAGATAATAGTATAAATAATGTTGGTACTATTTACAATCTTGAAGAAATAGCTGAACTAAGAGAGCTAATGCCTCAAAGAAGCCTTGATGATTTAATGGATAATATTGATGAAACTTTCTCTCAATCATTATTAAGATTAATAAAAGAAAAAAATAAAACTGAAGTTGAGGTATACAAAAGAGCTAATGTAGATCGAAAGTTATTTTCTAAAATCCGAAGCAATGCTGATTATCAACCAAGTAAAATTACTGCTATTTCATTTGCTATTGCACTAAGACTAAACTTAGATGAAACAAAAGACTTAATAGGTAAAGCCGGTTTTGCTCTTTCTCATTGTTTTAAATTTGATATTGTTATTGAATATTGTATTGAACATGAAATATTTGAAGTTTTTGATATCAACGATATTTTGTTTAATTTTGATTTGCAACCCATTGGTGTATAATTTGTCGCTTTGCATGCGACCCACAACATAATTTTTTCATCTATATTGTAATTACAATAATTAATACGGAGGAAAAATTATGAAAAATAATTTAACAGAAATCGTTTTTATCTTAGATAGAAGTGGATCAATGAGTGGACTTGAGAGTGATACAATTGGAGGATACAATTCTTTGTTAGAAAAACAAAAAACAACTCCAGGTAAGGCTTATATTTCAACTATTTTATTCAATACCTACAGTGAAGTAATTCATGATCGTCTTAATATACAAAATGTTCCACTTATGAGCGAGAAAGACTACAGTGCGCAAGGCTGTACTGCTCTTTTAGATGCTATAGGAGGTGCTATAAAACATGTCGGAAACATTCACAAATATGCTCGAGAAGAAGATATACCTAAAAATACTCTTTTTATCATAACTACAGATGGAATGGAGAATTCAAGTAGATATTATAGTTATGAAAATGTTAAAAACTTAATAGAAATGCAAAAAGAAAGATATGGTTGGGAGTTCATTTTTCTAGGAGCTAACATTGATGCAATTGAAGTTGCAAGTCGTTTTGGAATAAGTAAAGAACGTGCTGCAAATTACAATGCCGATAGTCAAGGAACTGAATTGAATTTTAAAATCATGAATGAAGAAATACAAAATCTACGAATGAATAGAGATATAAGTGAGGATTGGAAAAATAGAATAGATAAGGATTATAAAAAAAGAAGCAAGAAATGCTAAAATCTCATATTTATTCACGGTGTTCTATTTAATTAGATTCTATGTTTAAAAAATGTAAAAGAGTTTTTGAATTACAGATATTACTGTACTTCAATAGCTCTTTTTTTATGGTAAGTAAACTCCATTATTATAGGCCTTAAAATCTCTGCATTACTATTACTAAACTTATATAAATTTGATTTATTACTAAATTACAAAATATACTGGTCCCTATTATGTGGACCAATTTAAAACTCAACTATAATAATATAAAAAATAGATAAAAATAGAGAAAGCATATGATACAAATAAAAGTATCATATGCTTAATAATTAAAAAATATAAAATATGTTTAAAGTGAATGCTTTAAATAATTAACCTTTTCTTGATTCAAAAACAGCAGCTCCACCTAAGAAGTATTTAGATAAGAAACCAAATAGTAGGAACATTGGAATAGATGCTAATAGAGCACATGCCATCATAGCCCCTTCATCTGTTTGTTTCTCTTCGCTAAACTTTGAAATATACAAAGGAACTGTCTTCATCTTTTCACTCTGAGAGATCAATAGAGGCCATAGTAGGTTATCCCATTGGTTTCTGAATGATAGAATACCTAGTGTTGAAATTACAGGCATACAGTTAGGTAAAACAATCTTTGCATAAATTGCAAATTCTCCAAGTCCGTCAACACGAGATGCATCTAAGAATTCTGTTGGGAAAGTTAATAGATACTGTCTCATCTGGAATACACCAAAAGCTGTAACTAGGAATGGAATAATCAAACCTCTATAACTATTCATCATATGAAGGTTTGCAGATACGATATATAGAGGAATCATGATTGCTTCAAAAGGAATCATCATTGTTGCCATGATACTCATGAAGATAGCATTTTGTCCTCTGAACTTAAACTTAGCTAGACCATAACCACAAAGAGATGCAAGTAAAACAGTTGTAATAGATACTGTTACTGCAACAATCAATGAGTTTAGAAGGTTACGTAGGAATACAGGATTGTCATTGTTACCATAAACAGCTTTGTGAAAGTTTGTAAAGAATGTTCTGTCACCTGTTGTGAAATAATTCTGTGATGGCATCCATTTGAATGGCATTGCAAGAATTTGTTTTGCATCCATAAATGATGCAACAAACATAAATAATATAGGTATTATTGTAAAAGATAATACTAATAGTAGTACGAACCAAATAAGAAGTTCTACTGCACTGAGTTTTCCAATAAATTTATTCATTATCAATTTTCTCCTAATATTCTACGTCGTCACTATCACTGATTTTGAACTGAACAAGAGTTAGTACTAACATGATAACGAATAAGATGATTGACATAGCACTTGCTCTACCAATTTTACCGTGTCTAATACCGGTGAAGTAAATGTTCATAGTGATAACATCAATAGGTTGTCTTGAAGTACCGCCTTGTACAAACATGTACTGAGTACTGAATGTTTTTAGACATTGTAACATCGCCATAACTGATACAAGTAATACAGTTGGTTTAAGTAGTGGTAATGTGATTCTCCAGAAACTTGTCCATTTATTAGCACCATCAACTGTTGCTGCTTCATAAAGGGTAGGAGGAATGGATGCTAGACCTGTAATGAATAGGATTACAAAATATCCAATATACTTCCAGAAATAAACAATCATTGTAGAGAATTGAAGCATTGAAGAGTTAACAAGCCATCCATAATCTTTACCATAAGTTTGGAAGATTGCATTAGATGTTTGGTTAACAAGACCTCTAGGATCAAATAAAATCATCCAAATAGCTGCTGCTACAACTGATGATAAAACAGCTGGTAGGTAGAAACCAATTTGAAATACCCCTCTATAACGAGTTTTTCTAAGTTGCATTAAAAATACTGCTAATATTAATGATACGATTACCATAGGGATAAATGTACCAATTGTAAAAATAATTGTGGCTCTCATTGAATTTAATAATGAAAAACCACCATTATCTTTAGTAAATAAATAAACATAGTTTTTTAAACCAGTAAAAGTTGAAGTTCTAGCGAATACTTCTTTATTTGTTAAACTTGTTAAAAACGCACTTAGAATAGGATAAAAACTAAAGAGTGCGAAAAAAAGTAAACAAGGGACAGTAAATAAGATACCCCATCTAGCTTCTTTCTTTTCAATGCTATAATGTTTTTGATTCTTGGACATAGGTCCTCCAAAAGAAATGATTAATTAAAATTTAGATATGGGAGGCAAAGCCCCCACATATCTAAATGTGAGTTTTTTACTCTTCGTCAAGTAGCTCTTGAACAGAAGCTTTTAGTTCTTGATAAGCCTGTTGTGGAGCGATGTTTTGAAGCATTACATTATTAACAGCTGTTGATAATAATGATTGTACTTCAGTTGCATTTTTACCAAAGTATAAGTGGTGAGCTCTTTCCATGTCAGCTGTAAATACATCAGCATAAGGCATAGATTTGAAAGTTTCACTATTCATTAAATCTTTAGTAGGTGGAATTAAGTTAACTTCAGTTAAATAATCTTGTTCATGAGATAACATTGAACCAACTAATTCCCAAGCTTTTTGTTGAGTTGCAGCGCTTTCATCTGCGTTTACCATGTAGAATTGACCATAGAAACAAGCAGAAGTATCAGCAATAGCATCTTCAAATACAGGGAAAGGTACTACCATCCATTCACCACTGTTATAGAAATCAGGGTTGTCAGCTTTAATTCTAGCTTCTTGATATAGACCTGATAAACACATAGCAATGTCATTGTTGTTTTGGTTAAATAGCTTTCTTGCATTCTTATAAGTTGGTGAACCTAGGTTTTGACCATTTGGACCCCATTGTTGCATGTAAGTTAAAACTTTTACCCAAGCTTCTTCACCGATGATTGCTTCTTTGCCATCTGCAGAGAATAGAGAACCACCAAGTTGGTTAACCATTGGTACTAATGTTTCCAAATAGTAAGGATATCTGAAATCGAATCCTCTTCTTTCAATGATATCACCTTGTCTAACTACAAGTTTCTCAGATACTTCAACCATTTCTTCCCAAGTTTTAGGATAATCTTTTTCAGGATCTAATCCAGCATCTTTGAAAACGTTTTTGTTAATGTATAAACACCATGATAGACCTTCAAAAGGAATACCATAAATTTCACCATCAAGTGTAACTGGATCTAGCATACCATCGATGTAGTGAGATTTCATATCCTCTGCATCTTTGTAGCCTAATGCTGCATAGTTTACAGGTGCAACACGACCAGCTTCAACAAATGGATTTGCATTGTTTGATTCAAGATTGAAAATAGTTGGACCTTCATTAGCCGCAAATGCAGTTTGTACTAATTCAATCATTTTCTTTGATGATTGACGAGTTGCATTAACACTAACATCAGGATTAGCTGCTTTGAAAGCATCAATGTATTCATCTTCTATAACCTGACGATTAACATCCTCGTGTGTCCAGAATTCAATTGTAACCTTTTCGTCTTTTTCACTTGTACCACTAGCGAATACAAATGAAGGAACTAATAATAATGCGCTTAGCATT
This sequence comes from Sphaerochaetaceae bacterium, assembly GCA_963678765.2. Classification (GTDB taxonomy): domain Bacteria; phylum Spirochaetota; class Spirochaetia; order Sphaerochaetales; family Sphaerochaetaceae; genus Pleomorphochaeta. The sequence continues at coordinate 47,878 of CAXXVM010000009.1, forward strand.
ATAAGTGTAAGTTTTTTCATAAAACCCTCCATAATTTATAGCCTAAGTGTAGGGGCGTTTTATGTAGTTCACAAGCCGAATATTTTAACATTTATATAACATATATGCTATTTTAAAATGTTTTTTCGATTAAATTTATATATTCTCTTTCTTTTATTTGATTGTTCAATAGGCTCTAATATATCCTCTTTGCATAGGGTATTTATCACTCTAATTAGGTGACGATAGCTAACACTTAGCAATTGAGCAATTTCAACTAAGCTCTCGTCAAATATATCATCTTCACAACTTAATTCGAGATATTGAATAAATCTCTGGGTCACACTTAGTGTGTTATTAATAGATGTCTGATTTGATGTGTTATATAATTTATTTGCTAATTGTTTTCCAATAAGATTGGAGAATTTAATATCGGTTTTTAGTAACCTCTTTGCCACATTAATAGGAATTACATACACATCTAAATCATCAATTGTCTTAATGGAAGTTGTATATAACTGATTATTAAGCACTAATTCAATATCGCCTAATACATCACCTGAATTAAAGATTTCAAGAAGAATTTCAAATCCATCTTCTCTAAATCTAACAGCTTTTGCTTTACCTTTCACAATTAAGAATAAAAAGGTGATACTATAATTCTGTTTTATTATATATCTATTGCTTTTATAATGTATGATTTTGCCATATTGTTTGAATATTGATTCCATAAAATTATTATATAGGACAATTGTCACATATAGAAGTATCTGAATTATTATTTATAATAAATTCACTACTTAAAAATTAATTATATAAAGATATAAAAAACCACCTCAAGTTTTAAAAAATTAAGGTGGCCAAAGTAAATTTTTAATTATAATTTCTAAATTTCTTATTCTTCAATTAATTCTTCAATAGAAGCTTTTAAATCAGCATAAGCTTTTTCAGGACTTACGTTTTGAAGCATAACATTATTTACAGCTGTGCCTAATAGAGATTGTATCTCAGTTGAGTTCTTACCAAAGTAAAGGTGATGAGCTCTTTCCATATCTGCGATAAATACATCAGCAAAAGGCATTTCTTTGAAAGTATCACTATTCATTAATTCTTTTGTTGGTGGAATTAAATTAACTTTAGTTAGATATTCTTGTTGATGAGATGTCATAGAACCAACTAATTCCCAAGCTTTTTGTTGAGTTGCAGTATCTTCATCAGCGTTAACCATGTAGAACTGACCATAGAAACAAGCAGATGTATTTGCAACAGCATCTTCGAATACTGGGAATGGTACTACCATCCAGTTATCACTGTTGTAGAAATCTGGGTTATCAGTTTTTATTCTAGCTTCTTGATACATACCAGATAAACACATAGCTATATCATTATTATCTTGGTTGAATACTTTTCTAGGACTCTTATAAGTAGGAGAGCCTAAATTTAGATAGTTTGGACCCCATTGTTGCATATAAGTTAAAACCTTAATCCAAGCATCTTTTCCCACTAGAGCTTCTTTTCCGTCTTCTGATAATAGAGCCCCACCTAGTTGATTAACCATTGGTACAACTGATTCCAAATAATATGGATATCTAAAATCAAAACCTCTTCTTGTTACAATATCACCTTCTCTTAAAACTAATTTCTGAGAAACTTCAACCATTTCTTCCCAAGTCTTAGGATAATCTGTATCTGCATTTAAGCCTGCATCAGCAAAAATATTTTTATTTACATATAATGCCCAGGATAGACCTTCAAAAGGAACACCATAAATTTCACCATCAAGTGTAACAGGGTCTAGCATACCTTCAATGTAATGAGATTTCATATCCTCTGCATCTTTATAACCTAAAGCTGCATAGTTAACAGGAGAAACACGTCCTGCTAATACAAAAGGGTTAGCACTACTTGATTCAAGGTTAAAAATTGTTGGACCTTCATTTGCAGCAAAAGCTGTTTGAATTAATTCAATTAATTTTGTACCAGGTTGTCTTGTAGCATTAACACTAACAGTTGGGTTTTCTTCAATAAAATCAGATATAAATTGATCTTCGATAATTTGACGATTTGGATCCTCATGTGTCCAAAATTCAATACTAACTTTTTCATCAACCTCTTTTGTTCCGTTTGCAAAAACAAAAGAAGGAACTAGCAATAGTGCACATAGCACTAATAAATTAGATTTTTTCACTTTTTTGTACTCCTCTAATACTATTTCTTATTATGTTTATAAATAAAGGCATAATAAAACTAGTAAAATCAAAATGTTTTGTCTTAGCTTTATTAATAAGATAATTTTAATAATTAGTATTTATATAAAATAAAACTGACAATATTATATTTACTTTTACATTATATTTTTAAATAAATAAAGGGAAATATGGTATTTTTTTTACATAAAAATTATATTAATTGAAATTTTTATGAATTCTGCACTTTTTTGTTAATTAATTATTTTCTGTTTTTTTAACAAATCCAGATTTTTTTTTGATTTATTAATAAAGATAACAGCTACTTGATTGTGAATTTTTTAGATTTTATTACGATATTAATCAATTAATAATTTTTGAAATGAAAAATAATAAAAAAAAATCCAATAATAGGACAAATGTCCTATATATTTCTTGTATAACTGTGGTATATTTAGCAGGCAAGGTATATTTATCTCTATTATTTGATTATTTAGCACATAAAATTGTAATCAATTTAGTTATAAAGTATATAGAACCTTATTTTATTATAGCTCTATATTAATTAATACAGAGGCTTATAAAAGGAAGATTAAATGAAATCAATTAGTAATGGAGAAAATATCCAAGTAGGAATATTTTTATATTTGATTAATATATAGAATAACACTCTTGTGTTGTTATGTATATTTGTGTATATCAAAAATTACTAATAAATGAATTTTTTTTAGTCAAAAGTTAATATTTCTGATTAACTTTTCTATAATTAAATTAATAATGATTATAATTAAAAAATTGTCTTTGACAGATATTCTTATATCTTTTATAGTATATAGGGATAAATAATAAAGTATCCAAAAAATTTGGTATTATATAATTATTAGGGCTTTAAGTTTATTAAAATCATAAAAAAATTATAATATTTGATATATTTCTCAATAAAAAATTCATACTTTTTATATCCATAGGGAGGGATTGTATGGTCGTAGGTAAAAGAATTAATAGGGTAGATGCAGTAGCCAAAGTTAAAGGTTCTGCAAAATACACAGAAGATCTATTAGATGATAATGCTCTTGTAGCAAAGGTTCTTCATAGCACTATAGCAAATGGTAAAGTTCTATCATTTGATTTAGAAGAAGCTAAAGCTATAGATGGTGTTGTTAAAATCATCACATGTTTTGAAGTTCCGGATATTCAATATCCAACTGCAGGACACCCTTGGTCAACTGAAAAGAGTCATCAAGATGTATGTGACAGAAAAGTACTAAATACTCGTGTAAGATTCTATGGTGATGAAATTGCATGTGTTATAGCTGATAATGAAATTGCAGCTACACAAGCTGTTGAAAAAATTAAAGTAGAATATGAAGAATATCCTGCAATTTTTGATATGGAAGAGGCAGCTCATAATCCTGGTGATATTCCAATTCATGAAGAACGTCCTAATAATGTAATCGTTAAATCAACATATGATGTTGGTGATTTTGATGATGCAATTAAAGAGGAAGGTCTTATTAAAGTTGAAGGTGTTTATGAAACACAAAAAGTTCAACAATGTCATATTGAAAATGCAACATCTTTTGCTTATGAAGAAGCTGGTAAAGTTGTAGTTGTATCTTCAACTCAAATCCCTCATATTGTTCGCCGTGTTTGTTCCCAAGCTTTGGGAATTGATATGGGTAGAATTAGAATCATTAAACCTTATATCGGTGGTGGTTTTGGTAATAAGCAAGATGCTTTAACTGAACCTCTTAATGCCTTCTTAACAACTCAAGTTGGTGGTAGACCTGTAAAATTATTGTACACTAGAGAAGAAACCTTCTATGGTACAAGATCTCGTCATGCAATGAAATTCTATATCACATCCTATGTAAGAGCTAATGGTACTTTTGCAGCTAGAAAAGTTGTAGCATATAGTGATAATGGTGCATATGGTTCTCACGCTCACGCCCTTGTTGCAAATGCTGTAAATGCATTTAGAATGATGTACCCTGTAGGTGCAATTAAAGGTGAAGCTTCAACTATTTATACAAATAATCCAACAGCTGGTGCTATGAGAGCTTATGGTATTCCACAAATTGGTTTTGCCCTTGAAGCACATGTTGAAGATATTGTTGCTAAATTACCTAATGTTGATTCTATTCAATTTAGATTAGCTAATATGATGCAACTTGGATATGTAGATCCAGGTACAACAATTACATGTCATTCAACTGGTTTAGAAGAATGTATTGCTAGAGGTAAAAAAGCTATCGGGTGGGATGAAAAAATAGAGAAATATAAAAACCAAACAGGTGATGTTCGTCATGGTGTTGGTATGGGTATTTTCTGTTACAAAACAGGTGTATATCCAATTGCTCTAGAAACTTCAGCAGCTCGTATGGTTCTTAACCAAGATGGTTCTATTCAACTTCAAGTTGGTGCTACTGAAATTGGTCAGGGTGCAGATACTGTATTTACACAAATGGCAGCTGAAACTTTAGGATTCACATTTGATAAAGTTCATATTATTTCAAATCAAGATACTGATGTTACTCCTTATGATACAGGTGCTTATGCTTCAAGACAATCTTATGTTACTGGTATGGCAGTTAAGAAAACCGCTGAATCATTAAAGAGAAAGATTTGTGAATATGCTGGTTGGATGATTAACAAAGACCCAGTTGATTTAGATATTATTGATAATAACATTGTTAGAGTAGGTACAAATGACATCCTTCTCACAATGAATGAAGTTGGTATGGAATCTTGTTATAGTAGACAAAATTCTAATCACCTTGCAGCTGAAGAGACACATCACTGTACAGATAATACATATAGCTTTGGTGTTTGTTTCATGGATATCGATGTTGATGTTCCTCTTTCAAATATTAAAATTAATAGAGTTATTAACGTTCATGATTCAGGTACCATCATTAATCCTCAAACAGCCGAAGGACAAGTTCACGGTGGTATGAGTATGGGTCTAGGTTATGGTTTATTTGAACAAATGTTATTTGATCCAAAAACAGGCAGAATGTTAAATGATAACTTATTAGATTATAAATTAATGACTGCTATTGATACTCCAGATTTAGAAGTTGAATTTGTAGAACCAAAAGACCCAAGTGGTCCTTATGGTAACAAATCTTTAGGTGAACCACCTGTAATTCCAATGGCTCCAGCACTTAGAAACGCTGTGCTAAATGCAACAGGCGTAGCTGTTAATTCTATTCCATTAAATCCAGATAAACTTTTCCATGAGTTTAGCGCTGCAGGTTTAATCAAATAATAGAGGAGAAATAATAAATGTACGATATTAACAATTTATATCAACCTAAAAGTGTTGAAGAAGCACTAAAAATGAAAAATGAACATCCAGAAGCTTTAGTTTTAGCTGGTGGTAGTGATATTTTAATTCAAATTCGTGATGGTAAATTAGCTGGAACAGATTTAATAAGTATTCAAACATTAAATGACTTACGTGGTATTAGTGTAGAAGAAGATGGTAGTATTTTAATAAGACCATTAACTAGTTTTTCACATGTAACACAAAGTCCAATTATAAAAGAATTTATCCCTGCATTAGGTGATGCTGTAGATCAAATTGGTGGACCTCAGATAAGAAACATTGGTACAATCGGTGGTAATATCTGTAATGGTGTAACTTCAGCTGATTCTGCTTCAACACTAAAGGCTTATGATGCAATTCTTGAAATTTCTAGTGTTGATGGAGTTAGAAATCTTCCTTATGCTGATTTCTCTAAAGGTCCTGGTAGAGTTGATTTACAACCTAATGAAATTTTAACAGGTATTAGAATTCCAAAAGATTCTTATGAAAACACATATGGTGATTACATTAAATATTCAATCAGACGTGCTATGGATATAGCAACACTTGGTTGTAGTGTTAATGTTAGATTATCTGATGATAAGAAAAGCATTGAAAGAGTTAGAATCGGTTACGGTGTAGCAGGTCCAACTCCAATGAGAGTTCCAACTGCTGAAAAGCTTGGATGTGGAAAACCTATTACAAACCAATTAATAATTGATATTGCAGAGGCTACTTTAATTGATGTTAAACCAAGAACTTCTTGGAGAGCAACAAAAGAATTTAGAATGCAATTGATTAAAGAGTTATGTAAAAGAGCTCTTAAATCATCAATTAAGCAAGCTGGAGGTACAATCTAATGGCTAAACAATTAATTACATATACAATTAACGATAAATTAACTGAATCCTATGTAGACCCTCGTGAATCTTTATTAGATTTAATGAGAGTTGATCTTAAATTAACTAGTGTAAAACATGGTTGTGATGTAGGTGAGTGTGGTGCTTGTACTGTTATGATAGATGGTGAGACCTTTGACTCTTGTATCTATCTAGCTGTTTGGGCTGATGGCAAAACTATTACTACAACTGAAGGTTTAACTTCTTTAGAAGGCGTTATGAGTGATATTCAACAATCATTTGTTGATGAAGGTGCTGTTCAATGCGGAATTTGTACTCCTGGTTTCATAATTAGTTCTCTTCCTATTATTGAATCTGATAAAGATCTTAGTAGAGAAGAAATTAAAAAGCAAATTTCAGGTAACTTCTGTCGTTGTACTGGTTATCAAAATATCATCAATGCAGTTGAAAAAACTCATGAAAAAAGAAAAGCAGAAAAAGCGGAAAATAAATAACCACTGTCTTTGCATTTAAAATTAATATTTGATATAGTTTTATCAAATAGCTTAAAAAGGGGAGCTTAGGCTCCTCTTTTTTATAGAATTAGATAAAATAAATTTTATACAAGATATAAGAATTGTTGACTCTAATTTTAAATTTTGTAGATATATATAAGAGATAAAAATGAATACAAATAAAGTACTTTCACTAATGATAAAACCTTCTTCCTCAACTTGTAATCTGAAATGTGATTATTGTTTTTACCTAGACGAATCATTTAACAGAGAATCTCCAAATAGGGGATTCATGAGCTATGATACTATGGAAAATATAATAAAAAAGGCCTTTGAAATGGATTGTAGAGTGAGCTTTATTTTCCAAGGAGGAGAGCCATCATTAATTGGACTTGCCTGGTTTGAAAAATTCATAGAAATGGAGAGTCTATATAAAAAAGATGATTCTATTATTGAACATTTCTTTCAAACAAATGGAACTAATATTGATGAAAAATGGGCAAAATTTTTTAAAGATAATAATTTCCTAGTTGGAGTCTCCTATGATGGTCATAATAGAATTCATGATATTCATAGAACTCAAGTAAATGGAAAGAAAAGTTCTAGATTGGTGAATAAAGGCCTAGCAAATTTAAAAACTGAGGGTGTTGAATATAACATATTATCTGTTGTAACTAATGAGGTTGCTGAAAATATTGATATCGTTTATCAAGGTCTCCTTGATAAAGAGGCTTATTTTCAACAATTTATTGCATGCCTAGACCCAATTTTAGAAAGTAATGAGAATAAATATTTAGATCCAGTTGTTTATGGTAAATTTTTGATTCGCTTATTTGATCTTTGGACTCGCTCTTTAGATGATGGATATAATGTTTCAATAAGATTATTTAATAATTTTATTTCAATATTAATGGGATATCCACCAGAGGCTTGTGATATGATGGGAAATTGCTCAATTCAATATGTAATTGAGGCAGATGGTGATGTTTATCCATGTGATTTTTTCTGTTTAGATTCATATAAACTTGGTAATATTAATACTGAGTCTTATAGTGATTTTGATAAACAGAGAACTGAAATTAAATTCGTTGAAAAATCACTAATAAAACCTGATGAATGTATAGAATGTAAATATTTCAACTTGTGTAGAGGTGGATGTCCTCGCTATGCAAGTAAAGAAACCAATAAGTTTAGATTCTGCGAGAGTTATAAAATGTTATTTGATGCTAGATTAGATCAATTTGAAAAAATAGCAAAAAATATAATGGCTCATAATTCTAAGTAGTAAATCTGTTTGCCATGTCCATTAGATCTAGTGCTCCATGGCTAAGATATTTATTTTTATGATGAATAATTAAATATGTTCTATTAAATTCTTCATCATCGATTTTTATTTGTTTAACATCTTTTTTTAACAGATTATTATCTACAACACTGTTTGGAAGTATTGAAATTCCAAGATTTTCGCCAACCATTGAAAGAATTGCATCATTTGATACACTTTCCCAAACAGTAGCTTCCTCAAAATTATGTTTTGAAAAAACTTTCTCAATTAAAGCCCGTCCAGCACTATCTGTTTCTCTAAGTATTAATTGTTCACCCTTCAAATCTTCAATACTTACTAAATTTTTCTTAGATAATTTATGCTTTTTTGATACTACCAAAACAAGTCTGTCTTCAAAAAATGGTGTAAAATTCAACATTTGAGAGTTTACACCTATATTATCGGATTCTATGAATCCAATATCAATCTTGTTTTCAACAGCGAGTGTTGAAATTGAAACTGAGTCTTTTATAACTACATTTAATTTGGTTTCAGGATATTTCTTTTTAAATTCTTTTATTAATTTTGGAATTATAAAAATTCCTATTGTTATACTAGAACCAATTGATAGTTGATTTGTCTTATCATAATCTTTAATTTGGGTTTCCAAATTAAGAAAATTATTATTGATTTCTCTAGCATATTTTAAAAAATTCTTTCCAACTTCTGTTAATACAAGTGATCTAGAAATTCTATCAAATAATTTAATACCATAATATTGTTCAATTTCTTTTATAGCTAAACTAATAGTTGGTTGAGCTAAATTAAGAGCGGATGATGCTTTTACAGTACTTCCTGTATCACAAACAGCAATAAAGATTTGAATATGTCTGAGTGTCATTTTTACTCCATCTATAATGAAAACATTATATATAATATTAATATATGCTATTTTACAAATATTTAATAGAAGTGTATAGTGTAACCCATAGAAGGATTAAAAATGAAAAGAAAAGAATACTGGCAATTATTTCGCATTATGTTCACACTAAGTACTTTTACATTTGGTGGTGGATATGTAATTGTCTCATTAATGAAAAAGGAATTTGTTGATCATCTTCATTGGATTGATGATGATGAAATGTTAAATTTAGTTGCTATTGCTCAAAGTAGCCCTGGAGCTGTTGCTGTTAATGGATCTATGTTAGTTGGATATAAAGTTGGAGGAATTAGGGGAGCAATTGTTTCAATTTTAGGAACAATTTTACCACCTTTTATCATTTTATCAATTATATCACAATTCTATGCTCAATTTAGAGCTAATAGATATGTAGGTGCTTTTCTATTAGGAATGCAACCAGCTATTGCTGCAATCATTGCAGAGGTTACACTTAATCTTGGCTGGAATATTATAAAGAAAAAAGAAGTGCTATTTATCATAGTTATGGTACTTGCTTTTATAGCAAACTATTTTGCAAAGGTTAATATTATTTTACTAATATTAGTTTGTGCAATAATTGGAGCTGTCTATGCTGTTTATAGCGAAAAACATCAGTTAAAAAAGGAGCTTAAATAATGTTATTACAAGTATTTCTAAGTTTTCTTCAAATTGGTGCATTTAGTTTTGGTGGTGGCTATGCAGCCCTTCCTCTTATTCAAAACCAGGTTACAATTCAACACTCTTGGATGACTTTAACACAGTTTACTGACCTAATTTCAATTGCTGAAATGACACCTGGTCCTATTGCAGTTAATAGTGCTACCTTCGTTGGTATTCATTTAGCAGGAATTCCTGGTGCATTAGTTGCAACTCTTGGTTGTATAATTCCATCTTGTATATTTGTTTCTATATTGGGATATTTCTATTACAAATATGGTGAACTACCAATTATTAAAGGTGTACTTGCAGGATTAAGACCTGCTGTTGTTGCAATGATTGGTGGAGCTGGAATAACAATTTTTGCTCTATCAGTTTTTGGTGGTGCAACTACTATGCCTGTAAATTATATAGCAATAGTTATAATGGTTATTTCCTTTATTCTACTTAGAGTTAAACATATGAATCCAATTCATGTACTACTACTATCTGGAATAATAGGTGGTGGAATCTATCTTGCTCTTGGATTAGTTTAATTATATTTATAAAATCAATAACACTCTTGTAATTAGTTTTATGAGAGTGTTTTGTTTCCTTATTCTTTAAGATTTAAGTATGAATAAGACTATTAAACTAGAGTTTATTTATTTAGTAGAAATTAATTTAAATAAAGAAAATTACTATAGAGTTTATTTATTAAATAATTGATGCATTGCTTCATTAAAGCCTGTTGTTTCAATATCCTTTAATAAATATGAGGTACCATAACCATAGGATGAATTTTCTTTTATGCAAATTTTAATAGGCTTTTCTATTTTTAAAAGATTTATTAAACTCTCATAATCACAAAAAACTATCCTATCACTATAATTTGTAGCTGTGAATTTATATATTTCATTATCGCATTTAATGGATACTTGATATTCAGTAGGATAGGCAGAACTTCCATTTACTTGATAATTTTCATATTCAAATAATTTAATTGAAGCTGTATCATTACTTATCAAAAAATATGCTGATAAATCATGTTTAGTTGTTGAACTATTATAGAATACACCATACATATAATCTGGAGTTGAAATATATCCTTCACTTGTTTGGTCTCCAAAATCATCAATAAAATAATTTAAATCCCAAACCCCTAAATTTGATTGATTAATTGCCTCTTCAATTAATCTAATTTGTACTTCATTAATTTCTCCCTTTTTACAAGCTTCATAACCTTCTAAATATCCCTGATCATAATCTGAATGAGCAAAAATACTAGAGCTTAATAAAGCCAAACTTAGCAACAAAATAATTCCCTTTCTCATTAAAACCCGCCTAACATTTGTTAGTAAAATTATACTACTATCATATTATTAAGTAAATAATATAACTAATAATAATAATACTAATTTATTATAGTTATGTAAGAATTCTAAAAATTTATTGGAAAAAAATGACACAAAAACAACTTGGATGTTACTAATTGATGTAAAAGTTTTTAAAATAATTATTCAAGAATTATAATTGCTAGCGTATTTGTTTTAAAATTATACTCATATGTATATGTAAAAGATTAATTAACTAATATGAAATAAAAATTACAAAAAAAAATTGCAAATATATTATTATATAATATATGCATAAATAGTTTATATTT
>CAXXVM010000010.1:0-57831 GCA_963678765.2 Sphaerochaetaceae bacterium
AAGTATTAAATGCAATTGATAGTGAAAGAGATCTAACTAAAACACTACCTAGATTGATAAAGCCTAGTGAAGCAGCAGGTAAAGTTTGCTCTAGTACTGCAAAGGATTTAGGATTATCTGAAGATGTAATTGTTTCTTGCGGTGGTGGCGATAATATGATGGGTGCAATTGGTACAGGTTGTACTGATGAAGGTTCTCTTGTTATGAGTTTTGGAACAAGTGGCACTTTATTTGGTTATAGTGAAAAATGTATTGCCGATGATCAAGAACGTCTTGCAGCTTTTATCTCTAGTTCAGGTGGTTATCTTCCATTACTTTGTACAATGAATTGTACTGTTGCCTCAGAACAAATGAGAGAATTATTTAAAAAAGATGTTAAAGAATTTGATTTAATAGCTGCATCTGCACCAATAGGATGCAACGGTGTTACTCTACTACCTTATTTTAATGGTGAGAGAACTCCAAATTATCCTAATGGTAAGGCTACAATTATTGGTTTAAATACAACAAACACAAATGAAGCAAATATTGCTAGAGCTGCATTAGAGTCTGCTATATATTCTATGAAAGTAGGACTTGAGGCTTTTGTTGAACAAGGATTTAAGGCAAAGAAACTTATCTTAATAGGTGGTGGTGCAAAATCTAAAGTTTGGTGTCAAATGATTAGTGATGCTTTTGGTCTTGAGGTTGTTATTCCTGAGATTAGTGAAGCCGCAGCATTTGGTGGATGTATACAAGTTTTATCTTTGCTTGAAAATAAAAAGATTAGTGAAGTTGCAAAAGAATATGTAATTATGAGTGATAAAAATCATTATTTTGCAGATAGTAAAAATTATAAAGATTATGAAAATAGCTATAAATCATATAGAAAATATGATTCAGCATTATCATCTATATTTAGTACAAAGGAGTAATAGTATTATGAGTTATTTTAAAGGCGAAAAAGAGTATTTTAAAGGTATTGGAAACATTGAATTTGAAGGTAAGAAGAGTGATAATCCTCTAGCTTTTAAGTATTATGATAAAGATAAAGTTATTGCTGGTAAAACAATGAAAGAACATTTACGTTTTGCTTGTGCATATTGGCACAGCTTTAATGCAAATGGTACAGATCCATTTGGTGGAGCTACAATGGATTTCCCATTCAATGATAAAGATCATATGGTAAATGATGTTCAAAAAGCAGATGCTGCATTTGAATTCATTACAAAAATGGACATTCCTTATTACTGTTTCCATGATGCAGATGTTGCTCACACTGGTAAGAATGTTGATGAATATCAATCTAACTTACATGCAATTGCTAAAGAATTAAAGAAAAGACAAGATGCAACTGGTGTTAAACTTTTATGGAATACAACTAATGCATTTAGTGATAAAGTATTTATGAATGGTGCTGCAACAAATCCTGAATTTGATGTAGTTGCTAGAGCTGCACTTCAAATCAAGACTTGTATTGACGTAAATGTTGAGCTTGGTGGTCAAAACTATGTATTCTGGGGTGGTAGAGAAGGTTACATGAGTCTTCTTAACACTGATATGAAGAGAGAAAGAGAACACCTAGGTAAAATGTTAACAATGGCTAGAGATTATGGTAGAAAAGTTGGATTTACAGGTAAATTCTTAATTGAACCAAAACCTATGGAACCTACAAAACACCAATATGATTTTGATGCACAAAGTACAATTGCATTCATTAAAGAATATGGCTTAGAAAATGATTTCGCATGTAATATTGAAGCTAACCACGCTACTTTAGCTGGACATACTTTTGAGCATGATCTACAAGTTTGTGCTGATAATGGTTTATTAGGAAGTGTTGATGCTAACCAAGGTGATCATCAAAACGGTTGGGATACAGATGAATTCCCATCAGATGTATACACAACTACAAAAGCTATGTTAGTTATTCTTAAGAATGGCGGACTTCATACTGGTGGTTTAAACTTTGATGCAAAGAGAAGAAGAAATAGTACTGATTTAGAAGACCTATTCATGGCTCATATTTCAGGTATGGATTCATTTGCATTAGGCTTAGAAATTGCTGATAAAATTATCAGAGATGGTAAAATGGATCAATTTGTATCTGATCGTTATTCATCTTTTGATTCTGGTAATGGTAAAATGTTTGAAGAAGGTAAAATGGATTTAGAATCTTTAGCTAAACTTGGAAATAAAGATCTTAAGTTAGTTTCAGGTAGACAAGAATATTTAGAAGCTTTATTAAACAGATATATGTTTAGCTAAGCTTAATTATAAATAAAATATCTAAGGTAGTCATCTATTGAATTATAGGTGGCTATTTTTTTGTAGAATCTATTTCAAAATGATTATTAGATTTATATATACATTTTGATTTCTATAAAAATACGAAAGAATTATAAAATAGTATTTTTTTTAACTTTTTTATGAAACCCTATTGCATAAAAATAGCATATAGGTTAGTTTCATCAAGGCTTAACAAAGCAGATAATTAAACAGACAAACAATATCAAATATAGCTTGAAAGTTTAATGAAAAATATTAAAAAGTCTATTGACTATAATACTATATTTCTGATAAGTTAACCGAGTGCTCAAAAATAACAGAGCACTTGCAAGAGGCTTTAGAAATAGGGTCTATGCAACACAGTTTATTGAAATTTAGAGCGATAGGAAAGAGAAGAAGAAAAGAAAGCAAACCGTGATATTTGTAAAATTTATTTTATGGATGTTGAGAGGGCTTTCTGTCAATTCAAAAATAAGAACTAGAATAAGAAATTAAGCTAGGTTCTTCTGAGTGGTGACAGGAATTAAATATTGAAATTATTTAAAAATGGTCTTCGGACCATAAATATATAACGGAGAGTTTGATCCTGGCTCAGAACGAACGCTGGCGGCGCGTTTTAAGCATGCAAGTCGAGCGGTAAGCTAACTTCGGTTAGCCTAGAGCGGCGGACGGGTGAGTAACACGTGGATAATCTACCCCCTTGTTTGGGATAGCTTGTGGAAACATGAGGTAATACCGGATGAGATTTGAGAGTCAAAAGACACTTGAAGGAAAGGCGCTGAGGCGTCGCAAGGGGATGAGTCCGCGGCCCATTAGCTAGACGGCAGGGTAAAAGCCTACCGTGGCAATGATGGGTAGCCGGCCTGAGAGGGTGATCGGCCACATTGGAACTGAGATACGGTCCAGACTCCTACGGGGGGCAGCAGCTAAGAATCTTCCGCAATGGACGAAAGTCTGACGGAGCGACGCCGCGTGAACGATGAAGGCCGTGAGGTTGTAAAGTTCTTTTCGAGAGGAGGAATAAGGTTTGCAGGGAATGGCAGACTGATGACGTTAATCTCGGAATAAGCCCCGGCTAACTACGTGCCAGCAGCCGCGGTAACACGTAGGGGGCAAGCGTTGTTCGGAATTATTGGGCGTAAAGGGCGTGCAGGCGGCCTTGCAAGTCTGACGTGAAAGATCTCGGCTTAACCGAGGGAACGCGTTGGAAACTGTAAGGCTAGAGTATAGAAGGGGACATTGGAATTCCAGGTGTAGGGGTGAAATCTGTAGATATCTGGAAGAACACCGGTGGCGAAGGCGAATGTCTGGTCATATACTGACGCTGAGACGCGAAGGTGCGGGGAGCAAACAGGTTTAGATACCCTGGTAGTCCGCACAGTAAACGATGTACACTAGGTGGCAGGTCACAAGACTTGGTACCGAAGCTAACGCATTAAGTGTACCGCCTGGGGAGTATGCTCGCAAGGGTGAAACTCAAAGGAATTGACGGGGGCCCGCACAAGCGGTGGAGCATGTGGTTTAATTCGATGATACGCGAGAAACCTTACCAGGACTTGACATATATTGGACGAACATAGAGATATGTTTTCCCTTCGGGGTCGATATACAGGTGCTGCATGGCTGTCGTCAGCTCGTGCTGTGAAGTGTTGGGTTAAGTCCCGCAACGAGCGCAACCCCTACTGCCTGTTACCATCACGTTATGGTGGGGACTCAGGTGGGACTGCCGGTGACAAACCGGAGGAAGGTGGGGACGACGTCAAGTCATCATGGCCCTTATGTCCTGGGCTACACACGTGCTACAATGGCCGGTACAAAGCGCAGCGAAGCCGCGAGGCTAAGCGAATCGCAAAAAGCCGGTCCCAGTACGGATTGGAGTCTGCAACTCGACTCCATGAAGTTGGAATCGCTAGTAATCGTATATCAGCATGATACGGTGAATACGTTCCCGGGCCTTGTACACACCGCCCGTCACACCATCCGAGTTGGGGGTACCCGAAGTCGCTAGTCTAACCTGCAAAGGAGGACGGTTCCGAAGGTATGCTTGGCGAGGAGGGTGAAGTCGTAACAAGGTAGCCGTACCGGAAGGTGCGGCTGGATCACCTCCTTTCTACAAAGAAAGGCAGAGACTAACTACTCACAGTTAGACTCTAAAACTATAGGATGTTATCCAGTAGGTGAAAGACCTACTAAGCAAAGTCCCTCTTTAACAAGTGGTTTGTGATTTTGTATTCTTCTCTTTCTTTAGCTCATTTTTATAGAAAACTGGGGGCATAGCTCAGTTGGCTAGAGCATCGGCTTTGCAAGCCGAGGGTCAGGGGTTCGAGTCCCCTTGCCTCCATAGATTATTGAAATATAAATAGCGTAGGGATCGTAAAGATAATATGGTCAAGTGAATTAGGGTCCACGGAGGATGCCTAGGAGCCGCCAGGCGAAGAAGGACGTGGTTAGCTGCGAAAAGCTACGGGGAGGGGCCAACACCCAATGATCCGTAGATATCCGAATGGGGTAACCCGACAGTCTGGATGATTGTCACTTATGTGTGAATAAAATAGCATATAAGAGGAATACGCTGGGAACTGAACCATCTAAGTACCAGCAGGAGTAGAAATCAATTGAGATTCCCTTAGTAGCGGCGAGCGAAGGGGGAAGAGCCCAAACCAAGCGCTCTTGTAGTGTTTGGGGTTGTAGGGGTGCATCTGGGGTAACCCGGATAGTGATAAAATAGAGTGTTAGACGAATGTTTCTGGGAAGAGCAGTCAAAGAGAGTGAAAGCCTCGTAGTTTAAAACACTTTATCTATCTGGATGCATTTCCTGAGTACGGCGGGACACGAGAAATCCTGTCGGAATCTGGGGGGACCACCCTCCAAGGCTAAATACTCGGCGGCTACCGATAGCGCATAGTACCGTGAGGGAAAGGTGAAAAGTACCCTGGAAAGGGAGTGAAAGAGAACCTGAAACCGTGGACTTACAAGCGGTCAAAGCCTATTTATTGGGTGATGGCGTGCCTTTTGTAGAATGAGCCTGCGAGTTACCGTATGTAGCAAGGTTAAGGGATAGAAGTCCTGGAGCCGTAGGGAAACCGAGTCTGAATAGGGCGATAAGTTGCATGGGGTAGACCCGAAGCCAAGTGATCTAACCATGGCCAGACTGAAGCTGGAGTAAAATTCAGTGGAGGGTCGAACTTAAATCCGCTGTAAAGGGTTGAGATGAGCTGTGGTTTGGAGTGAAAGGCTAAACAAACTTGGAGATAGCTGGTACTCCCCGAAATAGCTTTAGGGCTAGCGTTACGTGGACTGCCACGGAGGTAAAGCACTGGATAGATGCGGGCCCTTCACCGGGTACCAAGTTTAACCAAACTCTGAATGCCGTGGTACAATGCGTAGCAGTCAGACGACGACTGATAAGGGCCGCCGTCAAGAGGGAAACAGCCCAGACCGTCAGCTAAGGTCCCAAAGATATACTAAGTGGGAAAGGAAGTGTGATTGCCCAGACAGCCAGGAGGTTGGCTCAGAAGCAGCCATTCCTTTAAAGAGTGCGTAATAGCTCACTGGTCGAGTAGTCATGCGCCGACAATCCAACGGGGCTAAGTATATCACCGAAGCTACGGCACAGAACTAGATTCTGTGGGTAGGGGAGCATTCTGTGTACGGATGAAGTCAGGGTGGAAACTCTGGTGGACGGGACAGAAGAGAGAATGCAGGCATGAGTAACGAAAAGAGGGGTGAGATCCCCCTCCGCCGAAAGCCTAAGGTTTCCAGGGTAAAGTCAATCTACCCAAGGGTTAGTCGGCCCCTAAGGCGAGGACGAAAGTCGTAGTCGATGGGAAGCGGGTCAATATTCCCGCACCTCTCAGTGTTTCGAAGGAACGAAGCATAGGGCGAAACGCGGCAGGGCGACGGTTGTCCCTGTCGAAGCAGCGAGGCGTTAATACTGATAGGCAAATCCGTCAGTAGAGAAGAGCTGTGAGCGATTACTTCTACGGAAGTGAGAAGCGCGTGTAGTCGTCGTGCCGAGAAATAGTTTCTAAGGCAAGGCACTGAGGGACCGTACTATAAACCGACACAGGTGGGCGAGCTGAGAATGCGAAGGCGTACGGAAGAACTCACGTTAAGGAACTCGGCAAATTGCATACGTAACTTAGGGATAAGTATGGCTCACGCAAGTGAGTTGCAGAGAAATGGCCCATGCGACTGTTTACCAAAAACACAGGTCCATGCGAATTAGCAATAAGAAGTATATGGACTGACACCTGCCCGGTGCTGGAAGGTTAAGGGGAGTGGTTATCATTTAATGAGAAGCTACGAACTCAAGCCCCAGTAAACGGCGGCCGTAACTATAACGGTCCTAAGGTAGCGAAATTCCTTGTCGGGTAAGTTCCGACCCGCACGAATGGTGTAACGATATGGGCGCTGTCTCAACGTGAGATCCGGTGAAATTGAAGTTCAGGTGAAGATGCCTGATACTTGTGGTTAGACGGAAAGACCCCGTGAACCTTTACTTCAACTTGACATTGAGAATTGGACAAGGATGTGTAGGATAGGTGGGAGACGTAGAAGCGTGGACGTCAGTTTGCGCAGAGTCGTTGGTGAAATACCACCCTTCCTTTTCCAGTTTTCTAACCTTTGCCGTAATCCGGTAAAGGGACAGTGTCAGGCGGGAAGTTTGACTGGGGCGGTCGCCTCCTAAAGTGTAACGGAGGCGCGCGATGGTCACCTTAGAATGGTTGGGAATCATTCCTCAAGTGTAAAGGCACAAGGTGGCTTGACTGCGAGACATACAAGTCGAGCAGGTACGAAAGTAGGTCTTAGTGATCTGGCGGTAGCGAGTGGAAGCGCCGTCACTTAACGGATAAAAGGTACTCCGGGGATAACAGGCTGATCTTGCCCAAGAGTTCATATCGACGGCAAGGTTTGGCACCTCGATGTCGGCTCATCGCATCCTGGGGCTGGAGCAGGTCCCAAGGGTTTGGCTGTTCGCCAATTAAAGCGGTACGCGAGCTGGGTTCAGAACGTCGTGAGACAGTTCGGTCCCTATCTGCCACAAGCGTTGGATGTTTGAGGGGTTCTGCTTTTAGTACGAGAGGACCGAAGTGGACAAACCTCTGGTGTATCAGTTGTCGTGCCAACGGCAGGTGCTGAGTAGCTACGTTTGGAAGGGATAACCGCTGAAAGCATCTAAGCGGGAAGCCCTCCCCAAGATGAGACATCCCATCCTTTTTAAAAGGACTAAAGGAACCAGGAAGAATACCTGGTCGATAGGTCGAGAGTGTAAGCATGGCGACATGTTCAGCTTATCGATACTAATCAGCCGTGAGGCTTGACCATATTATCGTTGCGATCCTTAAATCGCCTTAAATTGGATTACTAAATTAGTTTTTAGTACTCTGAATTTAAGCTGGCCCGGTGGCCATAGCAGAGTGGATACACCCGTTCCCATCCCGAACACGGAAGTTAAGCACTCTCACGTCGATGGTACTACAATTATGTGGGAGAGTAGATAGCTGCCGGGCCTTTATTTTTTTCTTTACGATTTTGATATATAAGAATTACATCCTCTGGGATGTATTTTTTTGCCCTTTTTTACATTAATAGAGAGAGATCTCTTCATATTTTTGGTAATTCTTCAATAATAAAATTTTTCTACTTTGGTAGATTTTTTTCTAAGTGTTTTATCTGACATAATATGAGTTAAATATAGTGAGTATAAAGATAAATCAGTAGAGTTAAGTAATAGTGCATCAAAACAAATTTTGACTAATTGGGCTTTTCAACTTAGTAAACACGCCTATGAAGAATGTGAAATTAGATATGAAGATATACCATTTGTAATCGAAGGCTATTTAACACTAACTCTATGGTTAGATAATAAAGCACAATTATCAGATCTAAGGAGAGAGTTCTTTCAAATCGAGAAGTTTAGACGAATGTATAATCAATCAGCCTTAGTATATAGAGCATTAGCACAAAGTGCAGCTTGTGCGGTTGGCTCTCCAACAATTACTGGTAAATCCTTAGCAAGTAGTGATTATGCTATTAAAGCAATTTGGGAACATTTTAATCATGATATGGATAAAGTAAATGAAGAGAGAATTTATCAAATGGAATTACTAAACAAATTAATAGAAAATAATTAGATTTTGCTTAATATGTAAAAAAATATAGATGAAATTGTATTTTTAAGATTATAGAAAGACCTTTTTTTATAAAAAGTTAAAAAAAGATAAAAAGTTGCTAAAAGCACTTGCATAAAAATAGTATATGTTGTAATTTCATTAAGGCTTAACAAAGCAGATAATTAAACAGACAAACAATATCAAATATAGCTTGAAAGTTTAATGAAAAATATTAAAAAGTCTATTGACTATAATACTATATTTCTGATAAGTTAACCGAGTGCTCAAAAATAACAGAGCACTTGCAAGAGGCTTTAGAAATAGGGTCTATGCAACACAGTTTATTGAAATTTAGAGCGATAGGAAAGAGAAGAAGAAAAGAAAGCAAACCGTGATATTTGTAAAATTTATTTTATGGATGTTGAGAGGGCTTTCTGTCAATTCAAAAATAAGAACTAGAATAAGAAATTAAGCTAGGTTCTTCTGAGTGGTGACAGGAATTAAATATTGAAATTATTTAAAAATGGTCTTCGGACCATAAATATATAACGGAGAGTTTGATCCTGGCTCAGAACGAACGCTGGCGGCGCGTTTTAAGCATGCAAGTCGAGCGGTAAGCTAACTTCGGTTAGCCTAGAGCGGCGGACGGGTGAGTAACACGTGGATAATCTACCCCCTTGTTTGGGATAGCTTGTGGAAACATGAGGTAATACCGGATGAGATTTGAGAGTCAAAAGACACTTGAAGGAAAGGCGCTGAGGCGTCGCAAGGGGATGAGTCCGCGGCCCATTAGCTAGACGGCAGGGTAAAAGCCTACCGTGGCAATGATGGGTAGCCGGCCTGAGAGGGTGATCGGCCACATTGGAACTGAGATACGGTCCAGACTCCTACGGGGGGCAGCAGCTAAGAATCTTCCGCAATGGACGAAAGTCTGACGGAGCGACGCCGCGTGAACGATGAAGGCCGTGAGGTTGTAAAGTTCTTTTCGAGAGGAGGAATAAGGTTTGCAGGGAATGGCAGACTGATGACGTTAATCTCGGAATAAGCCCCGGCTAACTACGTGCCAGCAGCCGCGGTAACACGTAGGGGGCAAGCGTTGTTCGGAATTATTGGGCGTAAAGGGCGTGCAGGCGGCCTTGCAAGTCTGACGTGAAAGATCTCGGCTTAACCGAGGGAACGCGTTGGAAACTGTAAGGCTAGAGTATAGAAGGGGACATTGGAATTCCAGGTGTAGGGGTGAAATCTGTAGATATCTGGAAGAACACCGGTGGCGAAGGCGAATGTCTGGTCATATACTGACGCTGAGACGCGAAGGTGCGGGGAGCAAACAGGTTTAGATACCCTGGTAGTCCGCACAGTAAACGATGTACACTAGGTGGC
The DNA here is from genome assembly GCA_963678765.2 of Sphaerochaetaceae bacterium. GTDB lineage: Bacteria > Spirochaetota > Spirochaetia > Sphaerochaetales > Sphaerochaetaceae > Pleomorphochaeta. The sequence goes on from CAXXVM010000010.1 coordinate 9,765, forward strand.
AGGTCACAAGACTTGGTACCGAAGCTAACGCATTAAGTGTACCGCCTGGGGAGTATGCTCGCAAGGGTGAAACTCAAAGGAATTGACGGGGGCCCGCACAAGCGGTGGAGCATGTGGTTTAATTCGATGATACGCGAGAAACCTTACCAGGACTTGACATATATTGGACGAACATAGAGATATGTTTTCCCTTCGGGGTCGATATACAGGTGCTGCATGGCTGTCGTCAGCTCGTGCTGTGAAGTGTTGGGTTAAGTCCCGCAACGAGCGCAACCCCTACTGCCTGTTACCATCACGTTATGGTGGGGACTCAGGTGGGACTGCCGGTGACAAACCGGAGGAAGGTGGGGACGACGTCAAGTCATCATGGCCCTTATGTCCTGGGCTACACACGTGCTACAATGGCCGGTACAAAGCGCAGCGAAGCCGCGAGGCTAAGCGAATCGCAAAAAGCCGGTCCCAGTACGGATTGGAGTCTGCAACTCGACTCCATGAAGTTGGAATCGCTAGTAATCGTATATCAGCATGATACGGTGAATACGTTCCCGGGCCTTGTACACACCGCCCGTCACACCATCCGAGTTGGGGGTACCCGAAGTCGCTAGTCTAACCTGCAAAGGAGGACGGTTCCGAAGGTATGCTTGGCGAGGAGGGTGAAGTCGTAACAAGGTAGCCGTACCGGAAGGTGCGGCTGGATCACCTCCTTTCTACAAAGAAAGGCAGAGACTAACTACTCACAGTTAGACTCTAAAACTATAGGATGTTATCCAGTAGGTGAAAGACCTACTAAGCAAAGTCCCTCTTTAACAAGTGGTTTGTGATTTTGTATTCTTCTCTTTCTTTAGCTCATTTTTATAGAAAACTGGGGGCATAGCTCAGTTGGCTAGAGCATCGGCTTTGCAAGCCGAGGGTCAGGGGTTCGAGTCCCCTTGCCTCCATAGATTATTGAAATATAAATAGCGTAGGGATCGTAAAGATAATATGGTCAAGTGAATTAGGGTCCACGGAGGATGCCTAGGAGCCGCCAGGCGAAGAAGGACGTGGTTAGCTGCGAAAAGCTACGGGGAGGGGCCAACACCCAATGATCCGTAGATATCCGAATGGGGTAACCCGACAGTCTGGATGATTGTCACTTATGTGTGAATAAAATAGCATATAAGAGGAATACGCTGGGAACTGAACCATCTAAGTACCAGCAGGAGTAGAAATCAATTGAGATTCCCTTAGTAGCGGCGAGCGAAGGGGGAAGAGCCCAAACCAAGCGCTCTTGTAGTGTTTGGGGTTGTAGGGGTGCATCTGGGGTAACCCGGATAGTGATAAAATAGAGTGTTAGACGAATGTTTCTGGGAAGAGCAGTCAAAGAGAGTGAAAGCCTCGTAGTTTAAAACACTTTATCTATCTGGATGCATTTCCTGAGTACGGCGGGACACGAGAAATCCTGTCGGAATCTGGGGGGACCACCCTCCAAGGCTAAATACTCGGCGGCTACCGATAGCGCATAGTACCGTGAGGGAAAGGTGAAAAGTACCCTGGAAAGGGAGTGAAAGAGAACCTGAAACCGTGGACTTACAAGCGGTCAAAGCCTATTTATTGGGTGATGGCGTGCCTTTTGTAGAATGAGCCTGCGAGTTACCGTATGTAGCAAGGTTAAGGGATAGAAGTCCTGGAGCCGTAGGGAAACCGAGTCTGAATAGGGCGATAAGTTGCATGGGGTAGACCCGAAGCCAAGTGATCTAACCATGGCCAGACTGAAGCTGGAGTAAAATTCAGTGGAGGGTCGAACTTAAATCCGCTGTAAAGGGTTGAGATGAGCTGTGGTTTGGAGTGAAAGGCTAAACAAACTTGGAGATAGCTGGTACTCCCCGAAATAGCTTTAGGGCTAGCGTTACGTGGACTGCCACGGAGGTAAAGCACTGGATAGATGCGGGCCCTTCACCGGGTACCAAGTTTAACCAAACTCTGAATGCCGTGGTACAATGCGTAGCAGTCAGACGACGACTGATAAGGGCCGCCGTCAAGAGGGAAACAGCCCAGACCGTCAGCTAAGGTCCCAAAGATATACTAAGTGGGAAAGGAAGTGTGATTGCCCAGACAGCCAGGAGGTTGGCTCAGAAGCAGCCATTCCTTTAAAGAGTGCGTAATAGCTCACTGGTCGAGTAGTCATGCGCCGACAATCCAACGGGGCTAAGTATATCACCGAAGCTACGGCACAGAACTAGATTCTGTGGGTAGGGGAGCATTCTGTGTACGGATGAAGTCAGGGTGGAAACTCTGGTGGACGGGACAGAAGAGAGAATGCAGGCATGAGTAACGAAAAGAGGGGTGAGATCCCCCTCCGCCGAAAGCCTAAGGTTTCCAGGGTAAAGTCAATCTACCCAAGGGTTAGTCGGCCCCTAAGGCGAGGACGAAAGTCGTAGTCGATGGGAAGCGGGTCAATATTCCCGCACCTCTCAGTGTTTCGAAGGAACGAAGCATAGGGCGAAACGCGGCAGGGCGACGGTTGTCCCTGTCGAAGCAGCGAGGCGTTAATACTGATAGGCAAATCCGTCAGTAGAGAAGAGCTGTGAGCGATTACTTCTACGGAAGTGAGAAGCGCGTGTAGTCGTCGTGCCGAGAAATAGTTTCTAAGGCAAGGCACTGAGGGACCGTACTATAAACCGACACAGGTGGGCGAGCTGAGAATGCGAAGGCGTACGGAAGAACTCACGTTAAGGAACTCGGCAAATTGCATACGTAACTTAGGGATAAGTATGGCTCACGCAAGTGAGTTGCAGAGAAATGGCCCATGCGACTGTTTACCAAAAACACAGGTCCATGCGAATTAGCAATAAGAAGTATATGGACTGACACCTGCCCGGTGCTGGAAGGTTAAGGGGAGTGGTTATCATTTAATGAGAAGCTACGAACTCAAGCCCCAGTAAACGGCGGCCGTAACTATAACGGTCCTAAGGTAGCGAAATTCCTTGTCGGGTAAGTTCCGACCCGCACGAATGGTGTAACGATATGGGCGCTGTCTCAACGTGAGATCCGGTGAAATTGAAGTTCAGGTGAAGATGCCTGATACTTGTGGTTAGACGGAAAGACCCCGTGAACCTTTACTTCAACTTGACATTGAGAATTGGACAAGGATGTGTAGGATAGGTGGGAGACGTAGAAGCGTGGACGTCAGTTTGCGCAGAGTCGTTGGTGAAATACCACCCTTCCTTTTCCAGTTTTCTAACCTTTGCCGTAATCCGGTAAAGGGACAGTGTCAGGCGGGAAGTTTGACTGGGGCGGTCGCCTCCTAAAGTGTAACGGAGGCGCGCGATGGTCACCTTAGAATGGTTGGGAATCATTCCTCAAGTGTAAAGGCACAAGGTGGCTTGACTGCGAGACATACAAGTCGAGCAGGTACGAAAGTAGGTCTTAGTGATCTGGCGGTAGCGAGTGGAAGCGCCGTCACTTAACGGATAAAAGGTACTCCGGGGATAACAGGCTGATCTTGCCCAAGAGTTCATATCGACGGCAAGGTTTGGCACCTCGATGTCGGCTCATCGCATCCTGGGGCTGGAGCAGGTCCCAAGGGTTTGGCTGTTCGCCAATTAAAGCGGTACGCGAGCTGGGTTCAGAACGTCGTGAGACAGTTCGGTCCCTATCTGCCACAAGCGTTGGATGTTTGAGGGGTTCTGCTTTTAGTACGAGAGGACCGAAGTGGACAAACCTCTGGTGTATCAGTTGTCGTGCCAACGGCAGGTGCTGAGTAGCTACGTTTGGAAGGGATAACCGCTGAAAGCATCTAAGCGGGAAGCCCTCCCCAAGATGAGACATCCCATCCTTTTTAAAAGGACTAAAGGAACCAGGAAGAATACCTGGTCGATAGGTCGAGAGTGTAAGCATGGCGACATGTTCAGCTTATCGATACTAATCAGCCGTGAGGCTTGACCATATTATCGTTGCGATCCTTAAATCGCCTTAAATTGGATTACTAAATTAGTTTTTAGTACTCTGAATTTAAGCTGGCCCGGTGGCCATAGCAGAGTGGATACACCCGTTCCCATCCCGAACACGGAAGTTAAGCACTCTCACGTCGATGGTACTACAATTATGTGGGAGAGTAGATAGCTGCCGGGCCTTTTTTTTTCTTTACGATTTTGATATATAAGAATTACATCCTATGGGATGTATTTTTTTTTGCCCTTTTGGAACTTTATTTTGTATTAATACTAATAACTACGTCTATTGCATAATTAACATATAAATTTAATAATGATTAATTAATTTCAGAATGTTTAATATTTAAAAAGGATGCTATTATGAAACGATTACAAAAAGGTGATAAAGTTGCTATTGTAAGTTTATCAAAAGGACTAATAGGTGAAGAATTTTTCAAATTTACATTAGATATTGGTATTAGAAGGTTAATTGAACTTAATCTTGAGCCTGTGTTTATGGAAAATTCTTTAAAGGGCCTTGAATTTTTAGAAAAAAATCCGGATAAAAGAGCAGAAGACTTAAAGCAAGCGATGTTTGATGATTCAATTAAAGCAATTATATGTGCGATAGGCGGTGATGATACTTATAGAACTCTTCCATATTTATTGAATGATAATTCATTTGTAGAAAAAGTCAAAACCTCTCCTAAAATTTTTCTTGGTTTTTCTGATTCAACAATAAATCATTTGATGTTTCATAAATTAGGAATGAATACATTTTATGGTCAAAGTTTTGTGTGTGAGATGTGTGAACTTGAAAAAGATATGCTACCATATTCAAAAAAAGCTTTTATGTCATTGTTTTCTGGAAAATTTGATTTAAAATCAAGCCCTTTTTGGTATGAGGAGCGAACAGATTTTTCTCAAAACCAAATAGGCGTAGTAAGAATCAAACATAAAGAGATGAGAGGAATTGAAACTTTACAAGGTACAGGAGTTGTTGAGGGTTCTTTACTTGGTGGATGTTTAGATTCAATGTATGAAATTCTTTGTGGTACTAGATACCAAGACCAAGTTGAAGTTTGTTCTCAATATGATTTATTTCCAAGTAATGAAGATTGGAAAGATAAAATATTGTTTTTTGAATCAAGTGAAGAAAAACCTGATGAAATGCTATATAGAAAGCAATTAGAATCATTAAAAGAGAAAGGTGTGTTTAAAAATGTAAAGGGAATAATTGTTGGCAAACCTCAAGATGAGATAAATTATGATCTTTATAAAAAATTGATTATTGAAGTTGTTGATGATGAAAATCTTCCAATATTATATAATTTTAATTTTGGACACTCTCTACCACGAGCTTGTTTTCCATATGGAATTAAGACGAAAATAAATATAGATACAAGAGACATTGAATTTATTGAAGACGTATTTGAAGAAAATAATTAATAATATTATGAACTTTTTATATATAAAGTGGCTAATACAAAAAAAGTATTTGCCATTTATTCTTCAATCTGATATTCTTGCTTTATGGAAAATTTAATAATCGCCCCAAGTATTTTATCTGCTAATTTTGCAAAAATAGTGGATGAAGTCAAAACTGTTGAAGAATGTAATCTTTCATGGTTACATATAGATGTTATGGATGGTAATTTTGTACCAAATATTACTTTTGGCCCAAAATTTGTAAGTGATTTACGTCCTTATTCTTCCTTATATTTTGATGCTCATTTAATGATTGCTAATCCTGAAAACTTTATTAATGACTTTTGTGCAGCCGGTTGTGACAGTATTACAATACACGCTGAAGCAACTAATCATATACATAGAGCGCTACAGATGATAAAAAACAATAATAAGCATTGCGGTGTATCAATCAATCCTGGAACAAGTGTTGATTTAATAAAGCCTTTATTACCAATGTTAGATCAAGTTCTAGTAATGACTGTAAATCCTGGATTTGGAGGTCAATCATTTATTGATTTGACTTTGGATAAGATAGCAGAATTAAAAAAACTTAGAGAGGAAAATGGTTATCATTACAAGATAAATTGTGATGGTGGTATAAATTTAAGTACTATTAAAAAGGCACGATGTGCTGGTACAGATGTAGTTGTAACAGGTTCAGCTTTCTTTAATAGTTCTGATAGAAATGAGTTTGCAATCAATATGATGGATTTATCAAGTAAATGTTAAGTTTGATGCATTTCAAAATAATTCAATTAAATAGTTAGTGATAGTTTAATATTTTACAGGAGATAACATGGCTAAAAGCAATGTAAGTTCAGTTACGCTTGGTACTCCAAGTGATGGTAAACAAAAAAGAGATGCTTTAGAGGCAACAAGATCTCAACTAGATAAGCAATTTGGTAAAGGCTCTCTAATGAAACTTGGAGATAGAAAAGCATCTTTAGACATAGAAAGTATCTCATCAGGTTCTTTATTACTTGATGAAGCTCTTGGAATAGGTGGCTATCCAAAAGGAAGAATTGTAGAAGTTTATGGTCCTGAATCTAGTGGTAAAACAACACTTGCTCTACATGCTATAGCAGAATCTCAAAAAAAAGGTGGAATAGCAGCTTTTATCGATGCTGAACACGCATTAGATCCAAGCTATGCCGCTGCACTGGGTGTTAAAACTGATGAACTTTGGATAGCACAGCCAGATAATGGTGAGCAGGCTTTAGAAATTGTTGAAAGACTTGTAAGGTCTGGAGCAATTGATATTATAGTTGTTGACTCAGTTGCTGCATTAACTCCTCAGGCTGAAATTGACGGTGATATGGGTGACTCTCATATGGGCCTTCAAGCTAGATTAATGAGCCAAGCTTTGAGAAAACTTACTGGTATTTTATCAAAGAGTAATACTTTAATTATTTTTATCAACCAGATAAGAATGAAAATTGGAGTTATGTTTGGTAATCCAGAAACAACAACTGGTGGTAATGCTCTCAAATTTTATGCTTCATGTAGATTAGAAGTTAGAAAGATTGAAACTTTAAGTAAAGGTAGCGATAATATTGTTGGAAACAGGGTTAGAGTAAAAGTTGTTAAAAACAAAGTAGCACCTCCATTTAAAAAAGTTGAAATGGATCTTATATTTGGTAAAGGAATAAGCTATATTGGCTCTATTTTAGATGCTTCTATTAAGTATGATTTAATAGAAAAAAGTGGTTCTTGGTATTCCTACAATGATGAAAAAATTGGGCAGGGTAAGGATAATGCAACTAATTTCTTAGAAAGTAATCCTGAAATTGTAGAATTATTAGATTCTCAACTTAGAGCAATAATGTTCCCTAAAGTTGATGAGAAAAAAAGTGATACAAAAGAAGTTAAAAGTAAATAATGTTAAGAAATTAATATAATAAAATTAGAAATGAGAAAATAATTTTTGAACAGGTGGCTATTATAGTTGCCTGTTCTTTATACTCTTGTCTAGAAGTCTTTTATCATTAGTATAAATTGCTTTTAAAGCTATTGCCCCATGATAGTTAATAATTTATACTAGTAAAAGTTTGAGAGAGGAATACATGGCAGAAGCAGTAGCTGAAAAAAATGAAATAGAAAGTCAAGGTCATAGTTTTATTACCCCAGCTTTTGAAGGACCTCTTGATTTACTACTTTTTTTAATTCAAAAATCAAAAGTAAATATTTATGATATTCCAATTGCTACAATTACTGAACAATTTCTAGATTATCTTCATGGAGATAATAATTTAGATTTGAATAGTATATCAGATTTCTATAAAATGGCAGCTGATTTACTATATATTAAAAGTAGAATGTTATTACCTGTAGATATTGATTTTGATGAAGAATATGAAGATCCTCGACAAGACCTTGTTGAAAGGCTTCTTGAGTATCAAAAGTTTAGGAGATATACAGATTTACTTGCATCAGGTGCTGGAGAGGGTGATTTATTCATTGAAAGAAAAAAATCCTCTTTTATGGTTCCTTTTGAAGATCAAGAATTATTCGAAGATGTAGATGTTCTTAAATTACTTCAAACTTATACAAATTTATTAAATAAAATTACCCCAACAAAGATATTTAATGTCTATGAAGAGGTTACTGTTAATGAAAAGCTTGCTTTAATGAATGAGTTATTTGAAAGTTGTGAAGTAATTCATATTGAAGATATTATTATTCATTTAGAACAACCTCTTCATATTATTTGTTCATTTATGGCAATATTAGAAGCTTGTAAGTTTAAAATGATATCGATTGAACAAGAAATACCTTTTGAAACTATAATTATAAGAAAGAGAGATAATAATTTCTCTCTTGATAGTACAAATGCTGATGAGATTGATGATATGTATGAAGAATCTATTCAAAAAGGTTTATACAAAGATCATGAAATAGCAGAAACGGCTGAAGTAGATAATTATATTATTCGTGCTGAAAAAGATATTTCAAAATTGAAAGAAAGTATTCCTAAAGAAGAATTTGAACCAATAGAAGAAATTAAAGCTAAAAAAGTTGTAATTGAAGAAATTAGTGAGAGTGAAGAAGAAATAGAAATTGAAGGTGCTAGAGATGATATTGAAGGTCTAGGAGACTTTGAAGAAATTGATCTAGGAGATGATGATTAATGGCAAAGAGAAAACCTAAAAAAAGAGTTGTAGAAAAACAAGACAAAATAGAGCAAAAAGGTTATATTCTTAGTAAAGAAGCTAGAATTATTGAAACTATTTTGTTTTTAGAAAATGATAGTGTTTCTCGAGATAAATTATTAACAATGTCTCTTTTAGAGCCAGATGATTTAGATAATGCAATAGAAGAACTTAAAGAACATCTTGATTTATTCATGCATGGAATTAGTCTTTCTACAAAGCATGGAAGATATCAATTTTTACCATCTGGTGATCTTCATGAAGAATTAAGAACTTGTTATGGTAAAAAAGTTGATAGAAGACTTTCTCGTGCGGCACTAGAAACTTTATCAATTGTTGCATATAGTCAACCTATAACAAGGCGAGAGATAGATAATATTAGAGGTGTTTCAAGCGACACCATAGTAAGATTATTGAGAGAAAGAGAATATATAAAGGTAATTGGTCGTAAAGATGTTCCAGGACACCCTTGTTTATATGGTACATCAAGGAAATTCTTATTAGAATTTAACCTAAGAAGTATTGCACAATTACCAAAACTATCTGAGATAGATCAAGAAAGATTTGAAGATGAAGATAGAACAAATAGTAGCGAAGAAAATAGCGAATAGTAGAAGAGATTTAGGAGATCAAATTAGATGAAGATTGAATACCCAATTAGATTACAATCATTTTTAGCAAAGAGTGGATGTGGAAGTAGAAGAGGTTGCGAGAGCTTAATTAAAGCCGGAAGAGTTAGAATTAATACAAAAAGAGTTACAGAACTTGGTACAAAAGTTAATAGAAACGATGTAGTTCAGTTAGATGATATTAACGTTGAACCAATTGATAAAACATATTATTACGCTTTAAACAAACCAAAAGGTTATGTTTGTACTAACTTTGATCCAAATGAAAAACTTTATGCAAGAGAATTGATTGCAATCAATGATTGGAATTTATTATTCCATATCGGACGTCTTGATAAAGAGTCAACAGGATTAATTTTATACACTAATGACGGTGATGTTGCTAACAAAATTATGCACCCATCTCATGAAATAGAAAAAGAATATCTTGTATCATGTGATAAAGAAATTGCTAGACAAGACTTAGAGGAAGCTATGAGAGGTGTTTATATTGATATAAAAAAACCTTATACAATTAAAAGTTTCCAACTAATGACTAAAAAATGGACTAGAATTGTTTTAACTGAAGGAAAGAACAGAGAAATAAGAAAAATTTTAAGTTACTTTGGTTATGAAGTTAAACAGTTATGCAGAGTTAGAATTGGTAATATTGAATTAGGTGAATTACAACCTGGTCAGTATACTCAATTATCACCACATCAAATCCAAGATTTGATCGATGGTAAAAACTCAGTATCTAGCAAATCTATTTCATTCGGAAAGGTTGGTAGATAATGATTGTAGCTATTGATGGACCTGCAGGTGTAGGTAAAAGTACTATTGCAAAATTTATTGCAGATGAACTTGGTTTATATTATATCAACTCAGGTTCTTTCTATAGAGCTGTTACGTTTGCTCATCAATTAAAGGGCGGTGATTGTTTAGATCAAGATGCCGTTTTAGAAACAGCTAAATCATTAGACTTAGGAATAATAAATTCCAAAATCTGTATTGATGGAGTCGATGTAGAAGATAAATTACATACTCCTGAAGTTGATAAATATGTATCTTTAGTAAGCAATGATCCTCGTCTTAGAGAATTGATTAATGTATTACTTAGAGATGCTGCATCATCATTAGATGTTATATCAGAGGGAAGAGATATTACAACTGTTGTTTTCCCCAATGCAGATTTCAAATTTTACTTTGACGCAAGTGCTGAGGTACGAGCAAGAAGAAGAATTAATCAACATCCTGAAGGCCAAACTTATGAAGAAGTTTTGGAAGGAATCTTAAAAAGAGACAAAAATGATATGGAAAAACCAGTCGGAAGTCTAAAGATTGCAAAGGATGCGAAAATAATTGATACTTCTTACTTGACCATTAAGCAAGTTTGTGAGAAAGTGGTATCTGCTATAAAAACGCAATTATTGCGATAAATACATAGAAATTAATAGGATCAGGAGAAAGGCAAGTGGCTAACGAGATTGAAATGGAAGAAAAGAAAACCAGCATGCAAATAATGCAGGAGGAGTATCTTAAGTCTCTTGATGGCATCGAAGATGGTCAGCTCGTGACCGGAACAGTAGTTCAGGTAAATGACGAGTATGTTTTTGTTGACGTCGGTTACAAGAGTGAGGGTAGAATTCCTCGCAATGAGTTCAAAGAATTACCACAGATGGGTGATGCAGTTAATGTTGTTATCATCAAGAAAGAAGGTAAAGGCGGACAAATCGTCGTTTCAAAGAAAAGCGCAGATGTCAAAGAGCGCACAGACGTTCTTAGAAAGGCAGCAGAAGAAAGAACACCTATTGAAGGTACTTTCATAAAGGTTATCAAGGGTGGTTTTGAAGTAGACCTTGGTGGTGAATATAAGGGATTCTGTCCTTTATCAAAGGCAGACGTAGTTCGCGTTGAAGAGCCAGAATCATTACTAAAGATTACAGACTTCTTTATCATTGATAAATTCCACGCTGGAACAAAACTTAAGAGTGTTGTTTCAAGAAGAGAATACCTTGATATTAAAATTAAAGAGAACAAAGAAAGATTCTTCTCAACAGTACAAATTGGTGATGTAGTTGAAGGTGTTGTTAAATCATTCACTTCATTTGGTGCATTCATCGATTTAGGTGGTTTTGACGGTCTTCTACATATTAACGACATGAGTTGGGGTCACGTAACAAGACCTAAAGATTTCGTTAAAAAAGGTCAAGTTGTACAATTAAGATTAATCAACATTGATCCTGAATCACAGAAAATCAACTTATCACTTAAACATATGCAACAAGATCCTTGGTCAACATTCGAATCAAGATATCATGTTAATGATGTAATTAAAGCTCCTGTAACAAAGATTACTAGCTTTGGTGCATTTATTGAAATTGAACCTGGCATCGAAGGTCTAGCTCATATTTCAGAATTATCATGGACTAAGAGAGTTAACAATCCTAAAGAATTACTTAAGATTGGTGATGTAGTTAATGCTAAGGTTCTCGGTTATGATTTAGACAAAAAGAGAGTATCTTTAGGTCTTAAACAGTTAATGGAAAATCCTTGGGATACAATCGCAGATCGTTACCCTGTTGGTATGACTCTTAACAAACCAGTTGTAAAAATTACAGCTAGTGGTGCTTTCATTAACCTTGAAGAAGGCATTGATGGTTTCTTACACATTGATGATATTTCATGGACAAAGAAAGTTAAGAATATGTCTTCATTCTGTAAAGAAGGCGAAAACATTGATGTAGTAGTTACTCGTGTTGAACCAGATAACAGAAGAATTCGTTTAAGTGTTAAACAACTTGAAGGAAATCCTTGGCAGACACTTCGTCATGACTATCCAAAATACAGCAAAATTTCAGGTACAGTTTCTAACGTAACTGACTTCGGAGTATTTGTTAAAGTTGTTGGAGAAATCGAAGGTTTAATTAGTAAATATAACTTAATTGGACCAGATGAAGAATTTACTGATGAAGTACTTAAAAAGTATAACGTTGGTGATGCTATCACAGCTATGGTTATCGAATGTAACCCAAGCACTCAGAAATTATCACTTTCTATCAAGGAAATGATTAAACGTTCACAACAGTCTGAAATTGCTAAATATATTCAAGGTAACGATGACGAAGGTGATACCTTTACTTTTGCTGACTTAATGCGTTCTAAGGACGATAAATAAGCTTTAAGGTATACTAAACAGGCGACCTAGGTCGCCTGTTTATCGTTAAAAGAGGAGAATTTTAGATGAGTAAGAAAACCGAGTTAGAGGAAATCCAATCCGAAGAACTTGAGCATAAGGTTTCTGATTTTTTATCAAGAAATAAAAAAGGTGTTATTGGTTTATTTATTGCTGTGGTAGTAATAATTGTTGCTTTACTTATTGCCGATGTTGTTATTAGCAATAACAAAGATAAAAATTTTGATGAATTATCAACTGCTCAAACAGAATTAACAACAGCAATGAGTGCTGATAGTACATCTGATGATTATCAAGCAAATATTGATGCTGCTATGATCAAAATTGAAGCTCTTGAAGATGCTTCTGGTTATGTTGGTTATAAAGCAACTTATTTAAGTGCAATAAATTCATATAACAATAAAGATTACCAAACTGCTTTAGATCAATTCTTAAAGATTTCTGAAGATGCAAAAGGTGAATACATGGGATCTTTATCATTGTATAATGCTATAGCTTGTGAAGAGCAACTTGGTAATACTGATAAGGTTATTGAATATTGTCAGCAATTATTAGATACATATGGTAATAATGCTGCTGAATCTCCAAAAACTATGTTTACACTAGCTAGAATTTACGAACAACAAGGTGAAGCAAAATTGGCACAGTCACAGTTCCAACAATTAGCTGACCAATTCCCAAGTTCTGAATATGGCAAATTAGCAAAAAATAGTTTATTAAATTATTAGGATATATAATGGTTAGACCATTTTGTACAAAGAGGCATAAAAAGTTAAGTGTGCTATGCATACTGATTTTCTTTGTCTCTTTTTTCTTTTTAATAAGTTGTGGTATTCCAAATCCTTTTTATATGCCTAATGTGAGCAGTAGCTCGTCTTCAACTTATTATACGGAAAGCATAAGTGAGAGTTCTAATTCTATTGAATTAGAATATAGCATAGATGGTAGTGACTATTCTTTTTCAGATAGTGAGAGTGTTCCATCTCTTGTATTCCTTTATGCTATTGTACCATCAGATTTACCTGATGGTCTTAGTCTTACAACAATAAAAAATAAGTATATATCTCTTTTTAATTCTACGTATGTAAATAGTACAAACGGTAGACCTATTCAATCTAGTAAAGATGATGTATTAGAATATGAATATAACAGTTCCTCCGATGATACTAATTATACTTACACACTTCGTAAATTTCATTTATATGATAGTTCTACAGAAACTATAATAAATAAGCAAACTCCCATTAATTATGGAATGACTAGTGTAGATTCTACTTTAAACACTACTAATAATTCTACAATATCATTTCATCCTGAAGTTGAAGAGGGTACTAAGAATTTTGATTTAGTGCTTGAACAAGATAATGGTGTTTTTAAAGTTACTGGTTCTTCTTCTGATATTACTTCAGGTATATATATGAGAACTTATAAAAACTCAAATTTCCCTAAAACCAATACTAATAGTGTTTTTTCTGAAATTGAGGCTAATGATTATTATGATATTATGATTTTTACAGCACTTAATGTAACATCTGATAGTTATACAAATATATTTTGGTCAAAATTAATGTATCTTGGTACTATTAGCAGTTCTAATTCTTCGAATTCTACTACAGACTAATGAATCTATTACTTTTTCTACTTTAGAAGGACTGAAATAAACTTTAATAATTTGAATATTGAAAAAGAAAATTTTATGTCTTTATCATATATTTAGAGTAGATTATTAATTGCTATTCTTTTAATTTAACTGATCAATATTTCTTGTAAAAACATTTTACTGTTAGCTTTAATTAATCACAATTTTTCATTTATTATTTATAATCAACAAAAGTTAAGTTGTATCGCATATTTTTGACTTTTTTTATTAATTACTATTGATTTTTTTATTCCTATAGGGTATATATGAATTAAGAGAAGAGGTAGTTTTAATGAACAACAAATTCGTTTATTTAGATAATAATGCGACAACTCAGATTTCACCAGAAGTTTGGGCTGCAATGACTGAAGCACAAGATTTATATGGTAATGCTTCAAGTATGCACACCTTTGGTAGAGCATCTGCTATGGGCTTAGAGAAATCAAGAAATCAAGTAAGTACATTAATTGGATGTACATCTGATGAAGTTATCTTTACAAGTGGTGCTACAGAATCAAATAATACAGTATTCAATATTGCAAGAAATCTTATTGATAAAGACAATACAAGAAATCGTATTTTAACTACAGCTATTGAGCATCCTGCAACAAGAGAAACAGTTAAATACCTTAAGAAAATGGGTTATACAATTGATATAATTGAAGTTGATGAATCAGGTAGATTAATTCTAGATGATTTTAAAACAAAAATTGGAAATGATGTTGTATTAGTAAGTGTTATGTTTGCAAACAATGAAACAGGCACAATACAACCAATTGAAGAAGTTGTTAAGATATCTCATGAAAATGGCGCTCTTTTCCACACTGATGCAACACAAGCAGTGGGCAAAATTAAGTTCAGTATGAATGAACTAGGAATTGATTATTTAAGTCTTTCAGCTCATAAACTTTATGGTCCTAAAGGAATAGGTGTACTTGCAAAAGCAAAGAGAGCTCCTATGTTTGGATTATTACACGGTGGCGAGCAAGAAAATGGCTATAGACCTGGAACATATAACAACCTTTCAATTATTGGTCTTGGTAAAGCTGCAGAAATAGCTAAGAGAGATCTAGCAGAAGAGAGTGCAACTCTATGGAAGCTAAGAGAAGCATTAAGAAAAGGCATTATCGAGAGAATTGAAAATGTAGTTGTAAATGGTAATCAAGAGCATTGTTTACCTGGAACACTAAATATATCCTTCCCAAGTGCTGAGGGTGAATCTATCTTATTATACTTAGATATGGAAGGAATAGCCGTTTCAACAGGTTCTGCCTGTGCAACAGGAAGTTTGGAACCATCTTATGTATTGTTAGCAGGTGGCCTCGATGTAGAGCTAGCACATGGATCTATCAGATTTAGTTTTGGTAAATTCAATACAATGGATGATGTAGATTACGTTTTAGAAAAATTACCACCAATTATTAAAAGAATCAGGGAGATGAGCACAAGATGAGCAGTTTTATGAACCAATGGGTATATACAGATACAGTTAAAGAGCACTTTATTAATCCAAGAAATATATGGAATAAAGAAGACAATTTCGAACCAGATGGTGAGGGCGAAGTAGGTTCTCTTGCTTGTGGTGATCAAATGAAGATGGGTATTAAAGTTGTTGATGGGGTAATCGTTGATCTAAAATGGTTAACTTATGGTTGTGCCTCAGCTATTGCAAGTACTTCAATGATGAGTGAACTTGCAAAAGGTAGAAACTTGAAAGATGCTTATGCAATATCACCAAAAGATGTAACAGAAGCATTAGGTGGTTTACCTGAACATAAATTCCACTGTTCCGTATTAGGTGATAAAGCCCTAAGAGCAGCAATTGATGATTATCTTGCAAAGAATAACATGCCAAATCCATATAAGAAGAAAGCTGTTAAAATTCTTTGTGAATGTAATAATGTAAGTGATCAACAAATTGAAGAATTAGTTAAAAATGACAAAGTTAAGAATCTTGAAGAATTACAAGCAATTACAAATTACGGCACAAAGTGTGGTAAATGTAAAGATAAAGTTGCAAGTCATTTTGAAGAGATGATGCACATTTACGGTAAATAATATTTTAATAGATTTATATATAGGACCTCAACTTAAATAAAGATGAGGTCTTTTTACATTTAATGATTTATATTATTTTTTAAAAGCAATAACTGCTGATTTTAAATTCTGTTGTATTAATAAACTCCAACATTAATTCTAAGTACCTATATGCTATTTCTAGAGGTTCTATGCGATTTGAATGTAAAAGTATTGGTTTATTTTATTACGACGCTACAGAGCTCCATTATTATACTTATTTTGTATATGTAAATAATGTATATTCTGTAAACTAGAAAAAAGTATTTTATATTTTCTACCCTATGTTTTTTTCCTCTTATAAAAAACAAGCTAAGTAAAGATAATAATAAATTATCTGAAATACTTAGCTTATTGTTTTGATTAATTATCTAAACTAATTTTTTGGTTTAATTGGAATCCATAATTCCATTTCATAAAAGTTACTGTACATATCTCCTTTTGAATAAACTTCAAAATCTGGAGCCGAAGTCCTCTCATAACCTTCAGCTTCCTTATTTAAAAGTTCTTTCATTACGAACTGCCATCCTTCTTTTATACAGTACGGAACCTTTCCTCTTAATTGTATTATTGCATACAAAGTTTCAGGAATCTCAATTATATCTAATCCATATTTTTGAGCAAGTTTTACATCTTTAACATCATAGGATGGAACATAGCTAAAAGTTTCTTTGCCCTGTTCTGGAAAACTACATCCATAAGCTGAAGAGTCTCCCATAGTTTTTAATTTATCAAAAGATATCTTTTGATAAAGTTCATCCCAGAACTCTGTAAAATGTGAATCAATGTTACATCCTTGATGTATAATACCAGCAATTTTAAAAGCTTTTCTTTTTTCTATTTTGTATTCCATTTAAAGTCTCCTCATCTATATTATTTGTTCAGTTGCTATAAAAAGCAAGTTAATATATTACTAATTTTAAAAGAGCTACTTAATTATAGAATTATAAAAACTCCATACTACTTTATTTTGTAATATAGAGTTTATTTTTTAATCTGTTATAACTATCCCAATTTTATATTAATTCAGTATATAATCAAATCTTTGTCCACACTTATTTAACTATTATCCCCGTCAAATACATCAATAAATTTTGATACAATAATAAATGCATATATACCAACTTTTCTAGCAAACTTAATCATATTTTTAATTTTCTCCTTTTTTCACTGAATAATATTAATTTCAATAAGATAGTAATTTTACTTATCTTAACTAGCCTAAATCATCAAAACTGTCTAAATCGTCGGAATCGGTATTCATAACTAATAATTTAACAAGTTCATCATATGTAAATTGGTATTTTGCATAATTACCGTTTCTATTTTTTGCGGTTATTGTAAATGTAAATGGATTTTCATTTCCCCAAATAGTAGTTTTTATAAGATTATTTATTTCATCAGTTTTAACTGTTTCATCTTTTAAATTATCATCGATTATTGCTTCAATATCATTTGCAAGCAAAGTAAAATCAGCAACATACAAAGTTTCTGTTGGAGATACATTTAAGCTAACTTTCATTTTGTTATTACTGTTTTCATACATTTTGAGTTCAATAATAAGTTTGTTTAGCTTGTATGTTCTATCAGGACTTTCAGTTGGCAAAAATAACTCAGGATCGTTAGGATCTGTGGTCTCTCCAGTTGTTGTAATACTAGCATCGACACTTAGACTTAGCATTTTTGTATTATTGACTAATATTGAACCCTCTATTTTTAATGTATAAGTACCAGATGGTAAAAAATCAACATCTATACTTGGAAAATTGGTTGAATATTTATCTATTTTCATGAGGCAAGTATCGCTAGAACTTTTAGACCCTATACTGCTACCACTAAAGTTTGCTGTACTAATTTGATAGCTCTTTCCACTTGTAATACCATTATTTTCAATATCATTTTTGATATTTGTAAATAAATCAGTATCGCTAGTGATATAACCTAAAGCATTGGCCATAGAATCCTGCTCTGACTCACTTGGAAGAAGAATAGGAAATGTATCTTCATCTACAGTGTCTAATGTTGTTGATTCTAAGGCATTCATTAGTTCACTTTTTTCTGATGCTGATGCCTCTGGTGCATCGTCGACACTACTATCATTTGAAATTGAAGTATCACAACTTGCAAATAAAAACATCGTAATTAAAAATAATAATGCAATTCTTTTCATATATGACTCCTTTAAAATATCCCCTATATATATAGTTTAGGAGTGTAAAATGCACTAGTCAATTTCAATTATCATGCATTTAATTTATTTGTAGAAAATGAATTAAAATATTTACTTTATTAATACTTTACTTAGATAACTAAGCTATTATTGCATCAAAATAATAGTTATAATTTTTGGAGATAGTATTTTTTAAAACTATAATCAATTTGTGATATTATCGTTTAAACTATTTAATAAAGTATATAATGATTTTATAATCACAAAGAGTAAGTAATTTTTATAGATTTAGCCAAAAATTTGTAAATATTGTTACAGTCTTTGTGAAAAATGTAAATTTTAATATTTATTTATTATCTATAAGAATATAAAATGTATAATAAGTTGTAATAACTTTTTTGATAAAAAAAGAGTACCATAAGGTACCCTTTCACAATTAAAAATAACTTAAAAGATTAATTTTCTAAATTATTTTAAGAACATTGCATCACCATAACTGAAGAATCTATATTTTTCATCTACAGCGTGTTTATAAGCTTTAAAAATACTGTCTTTTGTTGCAAAAGCAGATACAAGAACCATTAATGTTGACTCTGGTGTGTGAAAATTTGTGAGAAGTTGGTCTACAATTTGGAATTTATATCCAGGTTTGATAAATAGATTAGTTCTACCCATTCCACTTGGCAATAATCCATCTTCTGTTACAGCACTTTCTAAAGTTCTAATACTAGTTGTTCCCGTAGCAACAATCTTTCTGCCTTCTTTTTTTGCATCATTGATTATTTTTGCTACTTCAGGTGTAATACTGTATCTTTCCCAGTGCATATCATGGTCATCAAGATTTTCAGATCTTACAGGCATGAATGTTCCCATCCCAACATGAAGTGTTACTTCAACGATTGTTACACCTTTTGCCCTAATTTGATTTAAGATTTCTTTAGTAAAATGAAGACCTGCTGTAGGAGCTGCTACTGAACCCTCGTTTTTAGCATAAACTGTTTGGTATCTATTTTCATCACTGAATTCATCTTCTCTTTTGATATAAGGTGGAAGTGGAACATGACCAAACTTTAAAAACCAATCTTCACTGATTTCTTTAGAAAATTTAACATATTTTGTACCATCTTCTTTCTGACCAATTATTTCGCCTTCTAAATTATCTTCAAAAGTATATTTTTTACCAATTCGTTGTTTTTTAGCTTTAGTAACCATACAATTCCAACTGTGGTCTTCCATTTCTTCTAAGAATAAGAATTCAACTTTACCACCAGTTTCACTAGTTGCATAAACACGTGCTTTTCTAACTCTTGAGTTATTAACTACTAAAACACTATCACTATCAATTAAATCAACGAATTTTGATATTAATGTATCTGTATATTCACCAGTTTTTCTATCTAAAACAAGTAATCTATCCTCGCCTCTTTTATCGGCAGGAGTTTGAGCTATTAACTCATCAGGAAGATCGAAATCAAAATCTTTGGTCTTTAGACCAGAGTTAATTGTCTTTTTATTATTCATGTAATCCTCTATATGATTAAAATTTAATTTTATTAATTTATTGTTGTAAAATATTCGTTTATATTTTCAGGTATTGCAATACCGAGTAATTCATATGCTTTAGATGTAACACATCTACCGCGAGGCGTTCTAATTAGGTACCCTTGTTGAATTAAATATGGTTCATAGAAGTCTTCAAGAGACTCTATAGCCTCTCCTACAGATATGCAAAGAGTACTTGCACCAACAGGACCTCCACCATAAAAGTTGATTATTGTGGACAATATATTTCTATCCTGCTTTTCAAGGCCATTAGGGTCAATTGCCAATCTAGTTAAGCCTTCTTTCACAATTCTCTGGTCAATTGTTCCATCGCCAAGAACTGTTGCAAAGTCTCTAAGTCTTCTCAATAGACGGTTAGCTATTCTAGGTGTTCCTCTAGAACATCTAGCTAGCATTCTTATTGCATCTTCAGTAATGTCAGTCTCAATAAGTGATGCGGAGCGTCTAATAATGTTTGATAACTCTTCAACATTGTAAAATTCTAAATGACAGGTAATTCCAAAACGAGAATGCAGTGGAGATGAAACTTGACCGGCTTTAGTTGTAGCGCCTACAAGAGTAAAATGAGGTATTGGAATACGCATTGTTCTTGCCGCTGGACCTTGACCTATAACCCAGTCAATTTCAAAATCTTCCATAGCAATATATAGCATTTCTTCTAGTGCTGGTTTTAAGCGGTGGATTTCATCGATAAAGAAAATTGAGCCCTCTGTAACATTTGTTAGAATACCTGCTAAATCTTTAGGTTTTTCTAGAGCTGGAGCACTTGTTAATTTGATTTCAGATCCCATTTCATTTGCAATAATAGATGCAAGTGTTGTTTTACCAAGACCTGGAGGTCCAATTAAGAAAGTATGGTCTAATGCATCAGATCTCTCTCTTGCTGCCTTGATAAAAATACTTAAATTTTCTTTTAACAGAGGTTGACCCTGGAAATCTTTTAAGAATTTAGGTCTAAAAATATTCTCTTGATCATCATTTGTTTCTTGAAAAGAAGTTGATATAACTGAATTAGCCTGTAATGAAGCTAAATCTTCTACATTTTCACCAAAATCACTCATAGAACCTCCTAGTTCAATGCTTTAAGAGCATGCTTAAATATAAACTGCTCTCTATCTTTAAGACTAAGTTTTAATAATTCTTCACTAAATTCAGTTACAATCTTTTTAACCACTCTTTCACAAGAAGCTCTATCATATCCCATATCAAATAGTGCATTAACTAAATCATGGTATGGTGAGTTGACTTTACTCTTTGCTATTATTTCATCAGAACTTTCATCTTCTAATACTAATTTTCCTCTTAATGTTAATACGAGTCTTTGAGCTGTTTTTGCCCCTATTCCCGGTATCTTAGATAATGCTTTAATATTACCTTCATCAAGATTAATAATTAAGTTAGCTAGAGAAATTCCACTAAGTATTTTTAAAGCACCTTTTGCAGCAATTCCTGGAACTGTTTGAAGTTGTAAAAATACATCTCTTTCTTTTTCATCTATAAATCCAAATAAAGTCATAGAATCTTCTCTATGTTGTAATACTGTAACAATACGTACATCATGTTTATTTGTTAAATTACTAAGACTTGCTAAAGTTTGTGATGATACAAATAAACTATATTCAACATAACCACATCTTATTATAACTTTATCATCATTTAAACTAACGATATTACCTATTACAGCGTTGATCATTTCAAATTAATCCTTTGTAAACTACTTTTGTAAGTCGCATAACATAGAGCTGCTGCTAATGCATCAGAACTATGATCTGGACGTGGAATTTTAATAAGTCCTAGATGAAATTTTACCATTTCCTGGACCTGCTTCTTATCGGCATTTCCATAGCCTGTAATTGTTGATTTTATTTGAAGAGGAGAATATGTAGTAACACCAATATTCATAGCTCCTAAGGCATGGGTAATTGCACCAATTACCTTTGCTACCGATATTGCAGAAGAAACATTCTTTGTAAAATAAATATCTTCAATACTACAGTGTTCAACCTCATATTGTTTACAAATTTTTGCAACTTGTTCTGCAATAGAATAGATTCTTACACTTTGGTCAACTTCTTTTGCAGTTTTTATCATACCAAAAGAAACAGGCCGGGATTTGTGTTGTATAGAATCAATAACACCCCAGCCTGTATTAGCTAACCCTGGATCAATGCCTAGGATACGCATATAGTTTCTTATTCTTCTTCGTAATCATCAGGAAGTTCTAAGTTTGTTGATACTTGCTGAACATCTTCTAGTTCTTCTAGTCTATCAACAATCTTCATAACCTTAGCAGCTTTTTCTTTATCAAGAGCAACCATTTGATCAGCTAGTTTGTTAACATCTGCACTGTCTTGTTCGAAACCTGCATTTTGCATAGCTTCTAAAACTGTTGAGAAATCAGCAGGACTTGTTGTTACTTCGATGATACCATCACTTGTTTCAACATCTTCAGCACCAAAATCTAATGCAGCTTCTAGAATTTCATCTTCACTATATTTTTCTTCTAAATATGTAATAACACCTTTAGTTTGGAACATATATGAAACACAACCAGTTGTACCTAAAGAACCACCCATTTTATTAAGTGTAGATCTAACATCAGCAGCTGTTCTGTTTTTGTTATCAGTAAGTGTATCAACGATAATTGCAATACCGTTTGGAGCATAACCTTCATAAGTTAGTTCATAATAAGTGGATGTATCTGCATCACCAATACCTTTTTTGATAGCTCTTTCGATGTTATCTTTAGGCATGTTTTCAGCCTTAGCTTTTAGGATTGCTGTACGAAGTGTTGCGTTTGATTCTGGTTCAGGACCACCAACTTTTGTTGCTACAGTGATTTCTTTAATCAACTTTGTGAACTTCTGACCACGCTTTGCATCTGCAATGCCCTTCTTGTGCTTAATGGATGACCATTTATTATGACCTGACATAAATACCTCTTATTTCTTAGTAAATTGTTTTATATATGATATTAAAATGCTATTTGGCATTAATTATCTTAACTTTAATTGTTATACAGTATCTGTATCTCAAATAAATTTTATATCTCGTGAATTTTCTCACAATCCAATAAAATTTATCACATTGATAAAAACTTTTCAAGGCTATTTTTTTCTCTCAGTAGCTTTATCTTTCATTCAACTTGTCATACGCCATTGATAGTGAGAGTGTTATTGAATCTAATAGCATAAATCCAATTTCATTTAAAAAAACAAATTCCTCATTTTCAAAGAAATACTTCTTATCAATTTGTAGTAACATTTTTTCAAGATTTGCATGAGATATTTTAAATTTTTTTGCTAATACTCTCTTATCTAATCCTCTTTTTGTTCTTAATGCAACAATTAAATACTCTTCAAATTGTGTATCTCGATTTAAAATTTCTATATCATAATTAGTTAATAAATCATTTTTGATATATTCATTAAAGGTTGTATTTTGATAGAGACGAATTAGTTGTCCTTTTTTGTTGTAAAGAGTTGAAGCTGCATGAGAGCCAAGTCCAATATAACTTTCAAGACCCCAATATCTCATATTGTGGTAGCAAACCTTATCATTTTTTTCAAAGTTAGATACTTCATAATGATTATATCCTAGGCTCTCTAAATACTCCCATAATGAATTTAGATGAGAGCCCTGCTCTTCATCACTCATAACTCTGAGTGTATCATTATCAACACGTCTCTTTAGGGCTGTGCCCTCTTCGACAGTAAGACAATAAAGACTTATATGGTTTGGATTTGCAATTCGAGTTATGTAGTTAATATCAGTTTTTGCCATCTCAAGAGATTGACCGGGAATACAACTCATTAGATCTAATGATGTTTCTATTTTTTCAACTTTAGGAACTAGAGATTCTTTATAGAGATTATACTTTAGAAAATAATTATCTTCTCTTTTAATTTTAATTGAGCTTAATTTTCTCACAAGTGCTAATGCTTTAAGATTAATTAGTCTACTTGAATTTCTTCCAAGTGTTTTGAGAGTAATTTCATCAACACTTTGTATTCCCATAGAAAGACGTGTTGCAAGTCCCTCTTTAAAAATATCATTATACTCATCTACATTTTCACAATATGATTCAGGATTAATTTCAAAAGTAGTTTCTTTTGAAGGACCAATATTAATAAGGACCTCTCTAAGTTGTTTAATACTTAAACTACCAGGATTCCCTCCACCAATAAATACACTTTCAAATGGAAGATTATGTCTAG
The DNA here is from genome assembly GCA_963678765.2 of Sphaerochaetaceae bacterium. Classification (GTDB taxonomy): domain Bacteria; phylum Spirochaetota; class Spirochaetia; order Sphaerochaetales; family Sphaerochaetaceae; genus Pleomorphochaeta. The sequence goes on from CAXXVM010000010.1 coordinate 33,764, forward strand.
CACGTCTAACAGCTTTTATCTCTTTAATTAGTTTATCTACATAAGAGGATACTATATCATCTTTATCCCAATTTTCTTTAGATTCACTATAGAATGCACAATATTCGCATTTTGATGTACAAAATGGAATGTGAAGATAAAGAGATAGAGTTTTATTTGCACTTGAAATTAGATTAATTAATTCATTTTCTTTAATATAATCCATTATTTATTACCAAGATAGCCAATCCTATTTAATGGCCAGAATCTGAATAAAACTTGACCTGTAACACTAGATTGAGGAACAGGACCAAAATATCGACCATCATTACTATTGTCTCTATTATCACCTAGAGGAAGAACATAATTTTCAGGAACTGTAATACCATTTTTATAGATAGCGTTATTTGATCTTGAATTAAAATCAGTTGGATCTATTTTATGTTCAATATTAGCTTCTACAGTTTTAAAGGTATAAGCATCTTTAGGATAACTAGTATCGCTCAATGTTTTGTATTCATTTTTGAGATATTGAGGAAGTAAAGAATCTTTAGTAACACCCTTTTCCTGATAAGCATATAGAGTTGCCCAAGCATTCATACCCTCATAGTATGAACTATCGATTAATCTATTAGGACCATCTGATAAATCATTATCAGCTCTAAAAGTTGATTCATTAACAAAAGTTGAAGATCCTGCGGCTCTTATTAAAACATCTCCGTTAATAAACTTTACAGTATCACCATTCATGGCAGCCGCTCTTTTTACAAGCAATCTCTCTGCTAGACTTCCGTCTTCATTTCTATCAATTTTAACAAGGGAAAGTGTTCCCATAAATAATACTTGAGCAACAATGTCAAAAACTGGACCCTTTGAAACATATTCAGGATTATAAAATGTTATAATATTATCTCTATGAACTTGTCTGTTTTTTGTGCCAAGTTTTGTTCCACCAGGATAAGGTTCTAAGCCAAAGATGTTTTTATTTACAAATACTCTGTCTTTAACTAACAAAGTTTTTTCCATCGACGGAGATGGAATTATATACAATTGAAATAGGAATTGATTAATAATAAGAATTACGATGATAGCAAAAACAAGTGCATCAACCCAACCTTTAAGTTCACCTAAAAAAGTTCTCTTAGTTTTATGATCACTCTCATATATTTTTAATTGCTTCTTATAAGTTAAGTAAGAAACAGTCTTTTTTTCTAGTTTAGTTAAAAATTTTTCCATAAGAAAACAATACAGTATTACTTTAGAGTTGACAAGGACTAATTTGATAAGTACCTTGTAATCTATGAAAGAAATTAAAGATTTACCAAAGGTAGATAGTGTCGAATTACCTAAAATAGGTAATATGAGACCTGGTGTATATATTTTAGCTCTTATAATTCTGGCTATAGCATTAGTTATTTTTTTAATTGGTGTACTTCCAGGAATTAAGAATGGTGGGCGTTTTGTCAACTTTAGTAGTGATATTAATGGTGTTGGCGTCTCTGTAGATGATACATTTATTACAGGTGTTCCTGGTCAAGATTTTATTAAATCAGGCGAACATAGTATCACTTATACAAAAGGTGGTGTTGTACTTTATAAAGGTACTCTTGTTATAGATCACCCTGTATTCTTTACTTGGCTTGTTAGAAGAACAAAAGATGTAAAATTAGATGTATATGATTTAGACAGTGAAAAAATTGATATGCTAAGAACTTTTGATCTTCAAATGAGTATCAATCAAAGTAGTATTACCGATTTTACATCAGTTGTTAATTATATACCTTATGCCCTTTCATATGCTAAGGATGCAGTTGCTTTTTCATTCAGTCCTGAGACTATTCAAATAGACCTTGATACAATTAGTTCCTTCATAAGTTCCTTAGAAATGCTTGAAGATGTGCAATCTGCATATGATTATGTTGGATTAACTCCATCTGATAATCTAAAAACAGCTCAAGAGCTATTTAATGGAAGCTCAGAGGGAGATGTTGGTGAAGAAGCAATATCGATAACTGATGCTCATAAAATAGAGACACTAGCATCTACTCTTAGTTTTGATGATGTTAGTATTGATAGTGTAAACGTTCCATCAACATCATTTATTATGGGAAATAAAACATTTTTTACTTATCCTCAAATCAGTGAAGCTGGAATTAATGTAAGTGTTGAAGAATTTAACATATCAAAAGCTCCTATATCTCAATACCTTTATTCTCTATTTGTATTAGATAATCCAACATGGGCAAAAGATAATATTGACACACTTATAGAGAAAGGCTTAGTAGATTCAAATTATCTAAAAGATGTAGCTCTATCTACAATGTACCCATCCTACTCTCCTATCACAAACATTAGCTATAATGCCGCAGTATCATTTACAAAATGGTTATCAACAAAGACTGGTAAACACGTTGTATTACCTTCTGAGTCACAATGGAGTCTTGCTGCTATATCATCTGATGATTATTTAAATGATAAATATTCTACATCTTTAGTTTCTGTTGTAAATGAAGAATCCTCTCCTGTATTAATGCTTGGTGGAGTTTGGGAATTTACAAGTACCATCTTCTCTCCTTATTCAAGATTAGTTGATCAAAGTAAAGTTTTAGAGAATATAAAGAACTTAAATATTGATTGTGATATTATTGTTAAAGGTGGATCTGTATTAAACAAATCAACAACAGTAAATAGCGTTGGAGTTATGGAAAGTGATGCTTGTTTTGATTATCTTGGATTCAGAATAGCCTGGATTTAAGAACAAATCTATTTAATAAATAAAGTAAAACTAGTTAAATTTTGATATTTTATAACAAAATTTAGCTAGTTTTTTATTTATATATTACTCTTATTATATTTTGAATAATACAAAATATAAAAGTTTATCAATTGTAGTAATCACTCAATATTAACTATATCTTTGATTCTTTTATCATAAACCCAACCTACATCTAGATTAAATATTTGAGTTAGTTAAACTACTACCTTATTAAAGTATTAGCCATATAAATATGCGCTAAGGCTAGAGTTAGAGCTAATATTAAAAATTATATATTACATTTATCACACACTCTCACTTAGAGCATATAGCTCTCTATCTTTTAGTTCAAAAACATAGCATAACTTGTGTAGATTTATAGATAATAAAGAGTTTTAAAGCCACTCTAAATCAATGTTAATGAGAGACCTACTACTAACATCTAATAAATATGTATGATTTATAAGAGCCTTAAGTTAGCTTAGATAGTTAGTTTAGATCTCTTTAATTTTACTAAGCTTTTATAATTAGATGTAATATTAAGATATAATCGAGTAGGAGGACACCTTACGATGCCGACCTCTCACACCACCTAGCATACCGTTCGGTACTAGGCGGTTTATCAAACATAACGCTCGATGTTGAAGTAGTGCCAATCTTGTTTTAATAATTCAAGGCCTTCTTCTTCATCTGCCATTCTTTTTGCTAAGAAGTCAAAGTAAATGATATCTTTATCTTTTTCTTTGGTTTCTTCATTCTTTTCAACATATAATCTCAATCCATCAACTAATTTCAGTTTTCTATGCAACATGTCATTTGTGAATATTCTTCCAATCGCTTGGGCCATTCTCCAATAACTAGTTGAGCTTAAAAATGACTTTTTAAGTTTCCATTCTTCAGCTTCTAAGAGTCTCAATTGATGTTTTCGATTTTTACTAGTTTTCCAAATTTTATAGGCATATTGTCTTACTCTTCTTCGTGTCCATTCCATTATATGTTTAAGCTTTCTTTTTATCGAACTTCTAGCATAATAATTTATCCAGCCTCTAAGTAAACTATTCAATTCAGCAATTACCCTTTCTAATGAAACACCTCTGTTTCTTTTAGTAATCTCTCTAATTCTAGCTTTTAACTTATCTAGGCTTTTCTCTCTTGGAACACATCTTCCGAGTTTCAATACTCCATCATTTATTTTCTTTCCTCTTGTTCGAAATACAAATCCAAGAATTTTAGCTCCTTCTGCTCTACCGGCTTTAGTCTTCTCTTTGTTTACTGTCAATTGTAATTTCTTTTCCAAGAACTTAATTGCATTATCTCTTATTCTTAGAGATGACATCTTTGACTTCGCAAAAAGTTGAATATCGTCGGCATATCGAATAAACTTTACTCCTCTCTTCTCCATTTCTTTATCAAAAGGTGTTAGATAGATATTTGATAATATTGGACTTATTACTCCACCTTGTGGAGTGCCTACATTTGTTTCAACTTTAAATCCATTATCCATGACTCCAGATTTCAGAGAACTAAATATTAATCTTCTAATATCCTTATCTTCTAATGTTTCATCTACTAAGCCCATTAGTTTATCATGATTAACAGTGTCGAAAAACTTAGACAAATCCATGTCTACTACATATTTATAGCCTTCAGCTATATATATTTGTGCTTGTCTTACAGCATCTTCTGCACTTCTGTTTGGTCTATAACCATAACTAAAGTGTGAAAATGTTGGCTCAAACAATGGCGTAATTACCTGTACTACTAATTGTTGTACAAATCTATCTAGTACTGTTGGTATTCCAAGCATTCTAGTTTTACCATTATCTTTTGGTATCTCTACCCTTTTAACAGCTTTAAATTTGTACTTACGTGATATTATCTTACTTTTGATATCTTTGATATTTGAATCTAAGTATGTGTCTAATTCACATACATTCATTCCATCAATTCCAGCAGCTCCACCATTCTTTTTAACTTTGATAAAAGCAGCTTTTAGATTCTCATTGGAGAGTAGTTTCTCACACAACCAAGTATTTGGTAATTGCGGATTATCTTTCCTCATCATTTCTTTCCTTTTCTATTTTAGCATTCTCGTTCTTCATTTTACCTTTGAGTTTCGACTTAACATAACTCATACTTCCAACTTATCTACATGCTAATAGTAAGACTTTTCATATTTTGAAAAGAATTCGATATTCAGGCCTTCACAATTCTCCAAAATTGCTACTATGCCATATGCTGACTTCTGTAATACATGTTCACACATTGCTGTATGAATTGTTGTTATCATTGGTAATATTGCAACCTCTCCAACGTATTACAGACCTCCCCAGTTAAGAACAACATCTTTCATTTCATGAGGACTCAAGATTTACCTATTACAATTTTGGCTGGACTTCATCACTTTTTGAAAACTCATCCTCATAATCGGCCTTATATCTTGTTTCTGTTCGTAGCCCGAAACTTTGCCTTAGGCTTCCTTCACACAGCACCTCACGATACTGCACTTGCCATCAACTAGTGGTTATTTCATTTTTTTTTATTGAAATTGCCAAACCCACAGTGGACTTTCACCACCTAGATGTTGCCCATGCGGGGCAAACAAAAAACTACCAATCTAATTTAGTTAAGATTGATAGTTTTCTTTATTATAAAGTTATTTAATTTTTAAATTATTTAGCTTCTTCTGCATCTTTTGGAAGTACGATATTTAATACAATAGCAAATAATGCTGCAGGTACAATACCACTACCACTAAAGATAAGTTGTAGTACAGATGGAAGGTTTGCAACAGCTGCTGCATTTGAACCTAGTCCAAATCCAAGACCTAAACTAACAATTAAAATTGTAACATTTCTTGTAGTAAGTTTTTCTTTTGTGATTAGACCAATACCACTAACAGTAATTGATGCGAACATCATTACAGCAGCACCACCTAGTACGCTCATTGGCATAATAGAAATAACTGCAGCTAGTTTAGGGAATAGACCACAAAGAACAAGAGCTACACCACCAATTCCAATAACAAAACGGTTAACGATACCTGTCATACCAACAAGTCCTACGTTTTGAGAGAATGAAGTATTTGGAAGTACACCAAATAAAGCAGCGAAACTTGAACCAACACCATCACACATTACTGAACCAGATAATTCATCATCAGTTGCTTCTCTATCCATACCACCTTGAGTAATACCAGATACATCACCGATTGTTTCAACTGTTGTAACAATAAACATGATAACCATTGGGAAAATTGCTTTTAAACTGAAAACAAGTTTAACAGGCATGAATTTTGGAAGTGAGAACCATTTAGCATTAGCAATCTGTTGACCACTTAATACCCATGATTTTAATACTTCTGTAGTAGAACCATCTGCTGCAACAACACTAATTGTTTTTGGAAGAATGATTCCCATGATTCCTGATACAACATAACCTACCATGATACCAATAATAATTGATGTAGCTTGTAGGAATGGAGATTTACAGTGTCTGAAGATAACAATAACGATTAATACTATTAAACCTAGTGATAAGTTTTCAACAGAACCAAAGTCTTTAGCTCCAAAACCACCTGCAAAGAATGCAATACCAACACTAAGTAGTGATAGACCAATAGCAAGTACAACTGTACCTGTAACGATTGATGGGAAGAATTTTCTTAAAGGCTTTAAGAAGAAACCTAAGAGACCTTCGAAAAGACCACCTATTAATGAAGCGCCTAAAATAGCACCAAATCCAATTATTCCGCCACCCATTGAAGCAGCAATACCTTTACTAACACCAATGAAGCCTGAACTTGTTCCCATAACAATAGGTAATTTACCACCTACGGGACCTAATCCAATAACTTGAAGAAGAGTAACAAGACCTGAAATTAACATTGCATTCTGTAGAATGGTAATTTGAAGTGCAGATCCGCTTGTGATGCCACATATTCCTGTGATAATAAGAATAGGTGTCAAGTTACCAGCAAACATAGCAGCAACGTGTTGAAGACCAAGAGGGATAGCTGTTGAAAGAGGAACTTCACCATTTAATTGGTAAACATTTTCTTTTTTTGGTTCGTTTTTCATACAAACTCCTAATATAATATTTGATTCATTATTCAATTTATAATTCATGTTGTAAAGAATTTTTTTAAAAAAAAACAAATAAAAATATGAAATTGGGCATATCATAAAATTAGGTAGCTAAAATTTAGTTAATCATAATATATCTATTATAAAAATGTGTAAAAATATAACAAGACATTCTAGTATTTATCGACTTTTGTGTAATTCCCTACAATAAATATGACATAATTGAGTAAAAATTTGATACATAAGTGAATCTAAGAATTTATTATAATAGAATGATTTTTCTTTCAGACTTTTCTATTAAATCTGTAATATTTTATTTTAAAAAATGCTATTTAATGTTCTTTTTGGTTAATTAAATTGAATTTTGTAATATTAATTTTAAATTTATACTTTTAATGTGAAGGAAAACTGTAATAATTGGTGACTAAATATTTACTTTTACTTGTTAATATTTATACTAATTTTAATAATTCTTTTTACATTTATCTCTATATTTGTTATATTATTGTTTAAGTGAGAGAATTAAATAAAGAGAGAATAAAATATTATGGCTAGTGTCGATAAAAAAAATTATAAGTTATTACAAAAAAACAAAAAAGCATTTTTCAATTATGAAATGATTGAGACCTTTGAATGCGGAATGAGTCTTGTAGGTACTGAGGTTAAAAGTATAAGAGAAGGACGGTTTTCATTTACAGACAGTTATGTTGTAGTTGAAAATAATCAACTATTCTTATTACAATTTACAATCCAACCATATAAACAAGGTTCCATTTTTAATCATGATCCGGGTAGAAAGAGAGTATTATTAGCTCATAAACAAGAAATTAAAAGATTAAATAGAAAGATAAATGAAAAAGGGTTTACCCTTGTTCCTCTTAAAGTTTATTTAAAGGGAAATCTTGTAAAAATGGAAGTTGGTCTAGCTCGTGGTAAAGCTCTTCATGATAAGAAAAATGCAATAAAAGAGAGAGATTTAAGCAGAGATGCAAAACGAGAAGTTAAGAATCTTAAATATTAATGCAATAAAAACTTATTTAGCTCCACCTTATATATATTAAGAGTGGAGTATTTTTTATAAAAGGAGTTACTGAATTGAAAGTTCTTCATACTAGTGATTTACATATAGGAAAGCAGTTATTAAAATTAAGACTCACAGATATTCACAAAGAGTTTTTCAAATTTTTAATAAAAACAATAAAAGATAATGATGTTGATGTACTTTTAATAAGTGGGGATATTTTTGACAATCGAACACCCTCTCCTACATCCCAGGCCATCTTTTATAATTTTTTAACGGATTTAATGGAAAGCACTAGTATAAAAGATGTTGTAATAATCAGTGGCAATCATGATTCTAAACAAGTTGTATCACTAGTTGCTCCTATATTATCAAAATTCAGTGTCCATATAGTTACATCATCAAATATTGATGATGAATTAATAATATTGAAAGATGAGAATAAAAATCCCTATGCCCAAATACTAGCTGTTCCATATCTAAGTGATACGGATTTAAGATCTAATTTTGATAATAAGGATATATCTGAGTTAGAAAATGAAATTGAGGCTGAATTAACAGCACATTTTTCAAAATGTGAAAATGCAATAAATGAGAAATTTGATAAAAATCTACCCATAATTGGAATGGCTCATCTCTTTAGCTCAGGCGGTTCAACTAATATTGATAAAGGAGATGGTGTTAGAGAGCTATATGTTGGTAAATTAAATACACTTCCATCAAAAGCATTTCCACCTTCTCTTGATTATTTAGCTCTCGGTCATATTCATAAACCACAAATTATCAATAAAGATGAGAGATTAACCTATTGTGGTTCACCCATACAACTAGGTTTTGGAGAGAGATCAAATAAAGGTGTAGTTCTTCTTGACTTTGATAAAAAAGAATTTAAAAAAACAATCATCAAGACCCCTCCTTTTATTTCACTATTTCAAGCAAAGGGAAATAGCTATGAAGAAATAATAAAGACTATTGAAAATTTTGAATTATCATTAGGCCTTAGTGATGAGGATAAAATCACCTATTTAGAAATTATTTACACTGGAAAGAAAATAGATCCACAACTTCCTTCAAAAATTAATGAATTTCTAAGTACTCTTGATAGAAAATATGAAATTTTATCAATGAAAATTGAAAATAAAACATTAGTATTAAATAATACAAAAGAAGTTAAAGCCCTTAGTATGCTAAGTCCAAAAGAAATTTTTAATGAAATAGTTAAAGATAGTCTTGATGATGAGATTATCGCATTATTTGATAAAGTAATGGAGGAAGTCCAATTATGAGAATAAATAAATTAAAATTTAGTAATTTAAATTCTTTAAAAGGTGAATTTGAAATAGACTTTAATGATAAAGAATTAATTGAAGACAATATTTTTGCCATAATTGGTGATACTGGTTCTGGAAAATCAAGTATTTTAGATGCCATCACTTTAGCACTATTTGCCTCAACAGCTCGTATTGATAAAATTACTGGTTCAAGTAATGAAATTATGAACAGAGAATGTGGTTCTTGTTATAGTGAGGTTTTTTTCACCAATGATAAAATAGAATATTCTGCCCTTTTTTCTCAGAGAAAAGCTCATAATAAAAAAGATGGAAACCTTGTAATGTATACAAGGCTTTTACGTGATATCACAAATAAAAAAACTATTGCAAATAATAAAGATTTTGATCGTGAATTAATGAATATTATCAATTTAACATTTGATCAATTCTCTCGATCTGTATTATTAGCTCAAGGTGACTTTAATAAGTTTTTAATTGCAAAGGATGATGATAAGGCTAAAATTCTTGAACAAATCACAGGTACAGAAATCTATAGCGAAATTGGTAAAAAAATATATGAGCATTTTGCAAATGAAAAAAAACAATTAGAATTAATTGATGAAAGATTAAATACTCAAAACGTTCTAAGTAATGAAGAAAAAGAAGAATTAGACAATCTTATTAATGAAAATGAACAATTAATTAAGAAATTAATTAGAGATAGAGAAAACAATAATAAGATAATAAATTATTATGAGAAGAAAGCATCTCTTGATGAAAAGAGAAATTCTCTAAATCTCGATATAGAAAAAAGAAATCAAGATGCCCTACTATATTCTGATTATAGGAAAAAAATTGAAAAATTTGAAGAAACAAAAGAACCACTTCAGATTTTAAAATTAATTGAAGAGTCAAAGCTTAAAAAAAATAATCTTGATAAAGATATAAATGAATTAACTAAAAAATTAGAAACAATTAAAGATGATATACAACTTAAAACAACTCAATTAGGTGAAAAGGATGAATTTCTTAAAACTAAAAAAACAGAAGAGGAAGAATTAAATAAAATAGTTTCACTTGTAAGAGCTCTAGATATAAGTATCAGCCAAGATAGATTTGAAGTTGAGAATTTATACAAACAAAAAGAAAAATGTATAAGTGATATAAAAAATCTCTCTGAAACAAATCAGATATCCACTCAAAAAGTTAGTGCCGTTGAAACTATTATAAGAGATTCTTCTTCCTATTTAGAAAATCATACTACTCATAAGATTTTATCTCAAAATTACAGTGAAATTGTTACAAATAATCATACGCTTCAAGCAAATATTAAAAGAGATAAAAATTTAGATGTTGTTATAGAAAAATTAAAGAATGAAAAGATTGATCTAATATCTAGTTGTGAAAAATTAGATAAAGAAAAAGAACTCAATCAAATTGCTACATCTAAATTTAAATCGGAGAAGGAATTAGAGGATAATATATATACACTAAAAGAATCTCTTATATCATTTAATAGGAAAAATCTTGAATTACTTAAACTTTCAACTCAATTAGAACAATACAATAGAGATAATAGGGATTTAGATAATTTTCAAAATAAACTCTGTGACAGGGAAATAGATAAAGAAACAATTAGGGTACAATTATTAGAACAAAATACACTCTTAGAAAGTGCTACAAAAGCACTTGAGAGAGGCAAAGAGTTATTAAAACTTTCAGCCTTTGCTCATACACTAATTGAGAGTGAACCATGTCCTCTTTGTGGTTCACTTAACCACCCTAACCCAATATCTTTTGATGATGATATTTTATCTAAGGAAGAAAAAGAACTTTCAATTATTAAAACTAGAGTGAAGGATCTTGAATCTGAAAAGAATAAAATTGACTCTCAAATCCTAGCAGTTAATGATAATATTAAGCGATTAAATTCAAGTATAGAAATAAATAAAAAAAATCTTTTAACTTTTCTTGATGAAAAAATATCATTTGATGAATCCTATGATATGATAAAGAGTCAAAATGATAAAAATATAGAAAAAACTGAAAGAGAAATTAAATCCTTTGAAAAAGATGCAAAGCAATTATCTGATCTTTTAAATAAAGCTAAATTATTAAATGAAAAATCTAATAATTTAGATAGTTTAATTTATCAGACAACTGAAAAAATTGATGAATATAATACAGAGAAGATTGAAATAACTAATCAAAATAAAATAATTAATGATTATTTTAGATCCTTTGAAGAATTTAAAAATATTGATAATAATACTCTAAAACAATATAAAAATTCATATGATTATAATTTCAATACAGTTGAAAAACAAAAGATTGAATTACAAAGTCTTAAGAATCAAATAGAAATCAATATAAAGTCAATTAAGAAAATAGAAATTGAACAATTTCACTTTGAAGAAAAACTTGGTGTACTTGAGAAAAAATTAAAAGAAAATGAGTTAAAGAGATATGATCTTTTTGGTGATAAAAATTGTGATGATGAGATATCTAGAATTTCAAAAATTGTAAATAATTTATTAGAAGATATTTCAAAACTTAAAGATACTATATCCTCACTAAGTAATCAAAAATCTTCAATAGAATCCACCATTAAATCACTTAATAAAAATTTGGACGATGAATCTAATCTCCTTATTTCTAGAGAGGAAACTCTTAATAAATTGCTTATTGAAACTGGATTTATTTCAATTGAAACTCTCTATAATTCTGTATTAAAAGATGATGAATATAGTAGGTACAAAGAATTTGTTAATCATTTTGAATCTCTTGTGGATAAAATTAATATCCTAGAACAATCTATTGATACTGATGAAAAAAATCTAAACAAAATGGAGCCTGAAATCAGTAATGATGAGGCTCTAAGTTTAAAAGCTAAAATTGATGTTGATTATGATAGATTACAACAAGAAAAAGGTAATTATCAAGAAAAAATTGAGAATGATAAAAGAAATATCGCTAAACTCGGTAGTATAAAAGCTGAGAGAGAGAAACAAAACATTATTTTCTCTCAGTGGTCTAAGTTAAATGCTGCAATAGGTTCTAGTGATGGTAAAAAGTTTAGAGGTTTAGCCCAGGGCATAACTTTGGATTATTTATTAAATAATGCAAACAATAAATTAGGAAGCCTAAGTGATCGCTATACTTTAATTAGAGATAGTGAAAACAGTTCTTCTAATTTAGATATTTGTGTTGTTGATCTATACATGAATGGAATAATTAGAAGTGTTAAAAACCTATCAGGTGGTGAAAAATTCTTAGTATCACTTTCTCTTGCCTTAGGTCTTTCAGAGTTAGTTAATTCAAAGAATCCTACCCAAACACTATTTTTAGATGAAGGTTTTGGAACCTTAGATGAAGAAACTCTTGAAAATGCATTAAATACACTAATGCTATTAAGTGAAAAAGAAAATAAGCTGATTGGAATTATTTCTCATGTAGAAAAAGTTAAACAATCAATTTCTCATCAGATTATTGTAAATAGAAACGGTAATGGTTCTAGTAGCATCAGTGGTCCAGGAGTATATAGTAAATAAAACGAAAAAATCTTTCTATAATATAAATTGTTACATCTAAATCATTTTAATTAGTGAATATAGTTGTCTATCTAAAATTGATTTCCCATTATGCAATTAAATACTATATTTATTAATTCTCTCTTATTATGATAGTCTACTTAAAAATCATAATACAGGAGAGAATTTATGAGAAATTGTTTTAAAAGAATAAGTATTTTATTACTTGTTGCTTTTGTTTTTAGTGCAGCTGTTTTTGCTGAAGGTACTTATGAGAAAAAAGAAGTTAAAGTATTAGAAATTAGTATGTTTGAAGTTGGTGATAACTCTGGAGATTTTGCAGGAGAATTTCAACATTTTTATGAAAACTATTTTGAAGGCCAATCAACAGAATATAGTATTGATGGATATGATGGTACACTTTATTTAAATGATGATGGTGTTGCAGGAATGATTGCCGGAATGGGTAAAGCTCAAGCTGCAGCATCTCTAACAGCAGTATTATTAGATAAAAGATTTGATTTTTCATCTACCTACATTGTAGTTAGTGGTTGTGGTGGAGCTTCTCCTGATAGAGCAACTCTTGGTGATGTAGTTATTGCAACATCTCTTGTTGATTATGAATTAGGTCATGCTTGGAGTGAACTTGATAAACCTGAGGGAACAAGTCAGACTTTCATGAGATCTGATAGCTATGATAGATCTGCTTATACAGTACTTAATCCTTCTCTAATCGCTTCAATTAAAAATGTTGTAAAGGATGTTGAATTAGTTGATTGTGATGATGCAATAGCTTATAGAGCATTATATAATCAAAGTTCAGATGTAACTCCATCTATTCAATATGGTGTAAGTGTTACCGGTGATTCATATTGGCATGGTAGTACTGCAAGCAAGCACGCTGATGAAGTTGTTGCAGCCTATAGCGATAGTGCTACATATTTTATGACTCAAATGGAAGACAGTGCCTATGGTGTTGTTGCTAAAAACTTTGGTTTAGAAAATAATCTTATCATTGTTAGAGACGTTGTTAACTTTGATCAACCACATGATGGACAAAGTGTTACTGAAAGTTTAGCTGCTTCCTCAGGTGCTTTTTCAATTGGTATGACTAATGGATTTAATGTAGCCTCAACTATTATTGATAGTCTTATTAAATAATATATCAAAATATTATAAATCATAATTTATAAACAAAAAGATATCCAGTTTTTCCCATGTAGATGAGAGTGATTGGATATCTTTATTTATGGCTAATCTTATAAGTTTTAATGCTTCTTTAATAAAATATTTATTTATAAAGAAATAATACTAATATAAATTCTGAACTTCAATCAAATGAGAGAAGTCCAGAATTAAAATACTAAATACTAAATACTTAATGCAGCTTGGAAAGCTTCATGTACAGCTGAAGATACCTTACGGGCTGCTACAGCATCACCTACAGGAATAATCCAAACTCCTTTGTTTTTAAGAGATTGAATGAAATCTGGTGAATAAGAAGGTTTTCTACCAATAGCTGAAACAACACAATCAGCTTTTGTAATAACTTTTCGTCCCATTGGATCAATTGTTAATACACCATCTTTATATATTTCAACAATAGGAGCATGAGAGCGAATTTCAACACCATATTCTTCAAATAAACCAGTAGGTCTAAATAGAGCAATACCACCAAGACTCATAGCAGGAGCTAATGATTCAAATACTGTAACTTTCTTACCAGTTTTTGCTAGATGATAAGCTGTTTCAGCTCCAACTAAACCACAACCAATTACAATAACAGAGTCCTTGATTTTTACATTATTATTTAATACATCATCTGCATAAACACAATTTTCAGCACCTAAAATAGGATTGGTAATTTCTTTAGAACCAGCTGCAAAAACTACGGCATCAGCCTTAAAGTCTAAAATAAATTTCTCATCAACTATTGTATCAAATTTTACTTTAACATTTAGTCTTTCAAGCTCTTCTACATAATATTTAACAAGATTTCCATAACGGAATTTAAAATTAGGAGCTGCAGCAATATTTAAAGTACCACCCAATATATTTGATTTTTCTACTATAGTAACATCATGGCCTCTTAAGGTAGCAGTTTTAGCAGCTTCCATACCTGCAATTCCACCACCAATAACTAATACCTTTTTGCTTACTCTAGCTTGTGGAATATCATCTTCATTAAGATATTTCCATTCTTTTGCGCTCAAGGGATTAACAGAACATCTCATCTCTTGTTCATAAACAATTCTTTCTCCGCATTCAACACATTTTACACATGGTCGTATTTGATTTCTTAAACCACATTCAATTTTATGTATCCAGTTTGGATCAGCTATTAATTGTCTACCTATGAAAAGCATATCAGTTTTACCAGATTCTAATAGCTCTAGGGCATGTTCAGGTGTTTCAACACCACCCCCGGTTATAATAGGAACAGATACTGTATCTTTAATTTCCTTGGCATAGTCAATAAAACAACCCTCTGTATCATTTAATATATATGCAGATGGAACGTATCTATGAATAACATCATCACTACCACCTGTAACATCAAATGCATCTACACCAACTTTTTCTAATTGTCTTGCTGTTTCTTTTGCATCTTCAATTGTTATGCCTGGTTTAGAAAGTTTATCGCCTAAACTCTCATCAGCGCAAAGTCTGAATATTACAGGAAATGAAGCTCCACAAACTTTTTTAATTTCTTTTACGATTTCTACAGGGAATAAATTTCGATCTATACCATAGTTATCAATTCTGTGATTTGTAAGTGGAGAAAGAAATTGCATTATTAAATATCCATGTGTTCCATGAACTTGCACTGCATCAAACCCTGCCATTTTTGCTCTTCTTGCAGCTTGGCCAAAATCTTTTACATATTGCATAACTTCTTTTGTACTTAGAGCACGAGGAACTGCTTCAGTAGAAATTGGTTTACCGTCAATTCGACCAATTTCACTAGGTCCAACTGATTGTTCTACCCAAGCTTGAACACCTGAATGAATTAATTGAAGAACTGCCTTAGCTCCATTATCTTTGATAGCAGTAGCAATTCGTGATAAACCTGGAATAAATTTATCATCACTAACATTAATAGAACATGGTATTTGAAGACCTGTTTCATTAATATATGCTCCTTCTACTGTAATCATACCCGTACCACCTCTAGCTCTAGCACCATAGTATTCCATGAGTTGATCCGTTACCTCACCATCACTACCAGCGTATAAAGTAGTCATTGGTGCCATGTTAATTCTATTTCGAACTACCATTTCACCAATTTTAATTGGCTCCAAAATTTTGCTAAACTTTTGCATTCTTTTATCCTTTTGAACATTTGTATCGTTGTTCACATTTTATCGATATGTTATTATTAGTATAGTTTTATCTATTTAGATAGTTACAATAAATTCATCATGTAAAATTATGTTACATATAAATTAAAATGTAACAAAATGAGGATTATGATAAAGAGAAGAACAACAGAACAACTTTTAGCAGATTCAATTGTGGAATTGATGAAAACACTAGACCTTTCAAAGATTACAGTGCAACAAATTGTAGATAATTGTGATGTAACTCGACAAACTTTTTATCGTTATTTTTATGATAAATATCAATTAGTTAATTGGATTTTTGAATCTGAAGTAGAGGAGATAATTCATCAAAGTTCTTTAGATGACCCTTGGGAAGAGCTTTTAGCGAAAATGCTTACAAAGATGAAAGATAAGAAACATTTCTATCACAATATCCTTCATTGTAATAGCCAAGCTTATCTTCAAAATTTAATAACAGACTATACTCGTAGAACCTATGAAAAAGAAATTGAAAAACGAGGCAATTTAGAAACAATTGATAAAAGTATGGAATTTTCACTTAAGTTTAATAGTTTTGGAGCAGTTGGTTCTATTTTTGATTGGATTGCTCATGGTATGGAGGAATCTCCAACAAGCCTTGCAAAAAGAATTTTAAATAACATGCCATATCAAATGAAGCAGTTTTTTCAATAATAGGTTTAATACTTCCTTTTTATCTGAAATACCTGTGATAATATTCTGTTATAGAATAAGAGGTTAATTAATAAATGCTGAAGTGTAATTTTAAATATGATTAGATATTAAATAAAAATCCTATCAATTAAAAAAAACTACACCTATGAAGTGACTCTTTTAAGAAGTACTAAATTTCATAGACATAGCATAATATTATATTAATGAGTAATTTTAAGTATTACCTACTCCTATTTAGAAGCAAGTAATAGAGATTGAATATTAGTCTTCAACAAGACCTGTTGTATTATCAAATGAAAGTGCAGTTGGTAGTACATACATGCTTAAAATATTTTGTTTTTTAAGTGGTACTTCTGCTTCTTCAAGGTTTGAAATAAACTCTTTTGCATCTGCAACATCATTAATTTGAGTTAAAATAATTAGTTTTTCACCATCATGTGCTGCTCCACCACCAAAGAAACTACCGAATAAGCTAAATTCACTTTCTAAGCTTTTATTTAAACTTTTTGCGTCCCATACTGTTGCTTTTTGAATACCTACGCTCTGTAGAGCTAGTAATACATCTTCTTTATAATCTAATTCTGCTAATGATATAATTAATAAATTCATAAGTATACCTCCTATTAATTGGTATCTGCGCGATCAACTTCGCCAGCTTTTTTTAGAGCATAACGAGTCATTAAAGGTCCAACAATTTCTGTTATAATTGTAGTAAATAGAAGTACGTTTATAACAATCTTTGCTAGTGTTACACCCGCCTCTCCATATTGTGGCAATGTGAATTCCTTGTTAATTGCAAGAGCTAATGCTAGAGCAACACCAACTTGAGGAAGAAGAGCAAAACCAACTAAGTTTCTAACAGTTTTTGGAGCTTTACCTATATTTGCACCAAGAGTTGCACCTCCAGTCTTACCAATACTTCTAGCTACAAAGTACCAAAGACCTAAAATACCAATATTCTTGATTAATGAAATATCTAAGTGTGCACCCCCAAGTATGAAGAATGCTGTAATAAATACAGGTGAAAAACTTGTAATTATATTAGTACTCTTTTTGCTTAATACTGGAGCTGTATTAACTAATACTGCACCAAATGCCATTGTTGCAAGTAATTCAGAAACACCTAAGATCTCTGATATACCAAGTAAGCCCATGATAAAAGCTACTAATAATAACATGATTTGTTCGTTGTTCTTGATTTTCTTAAGAATTAATACATAAATTATTGCAGCCACAATACCTATAGCAAATGCTTCTAAAATTGCAATAAAAGCGCCTAAGATCATGAGCGGAATTGAGATTGCAGTTCCTAGAATTCTTGAACTAACAAAACCTTCGATAAATACATATATAATTAGTGCTGCTGCATCATCAAGACCTACAACTGCTAAAATGGTGGAGGTTAATGGACCTTTAGATTTGTATTGTCTAATAACTGCAACTGTTGCTGCAGGAGCTGTTGCACTTGCAACTGCACCTAATAAAAGTGTTGTATTTAGATCTGCATGATATAAGAAACGTAGTACTAATGTAACTACTAAAAAGGCACCTATGCTTTCACAAGTAACTATGGTAAATATACTTTTACCTAGACTCTTAATAACGTCGGCTTTTAACTCAACACCAATGGTGAAGGCAATCATACCTAGAGCGATTGTTGATAAAGAACTAAATCTATCTAACATCTCAGGTGTTAATAAATTTACAGCTGATACGCCTAAAATTACACCTAAAATTACGAAACCTGTTACTTCTGGAACTTTAATTTTATTTGTTAACAACTTAGTTGCATAAGCTGCTACAAAAATTATAGCCAAATAAAGAAAAATATTTTCTGACATTATCTGCTAATCCTATAGTCCAGTGAATTGTGCAAGAACTTCTTCTGCAGTAGTTGCAGATAATAATTCTTGACGTCTTTGGTTGTTTCTTACTATTAAAGTTATTTTAGAAAGTATTTGAAGATAAGTTGTTTGCTCTTCTGCAGGTCCACCAATTAAAAATACTAGATTAACACTTTGGTCATTACCAGCTTCCCAATCGAGTTCCTTATTAAGTATAGCGGGAATTACAAAGAACTTTGAAATGCTGTTAAGTTTTGCATGAGGTATTGCAACCTGCCAACCAACATCAGTACTCATAATAGCTTCTCTTTCAAAGAGTGCACTCTTGAATTCTTCTTTGCTAGAAATATAGCCTAGCTTTGCTGCCTGTTCTACCATAGCTGATAGGACTTCTTTTTTGTCATTGCTGTTTAAAAACATTACTGAATCTTTTGAAAAATATTCTTTTATTCTCATATCTTCTCCAATAAATTTTATATTAGGTATTTAAGTAAATTTTGTAAAGGTATTTTTATAAAGAGTCGTTATAAAAACATATAGATTATTTCATAAAAATTATAAAAAAGTGCATAAATAATAATTTGTAAGTCTGTTTTGAATTAAATATAGCAAAAATGTTCTATTGATAAATTTATATTTTTATTATAGGTAAACTTATAAAATGGTTGAAGTTTTTAGGCCAAAATTTGGATAAAATCTCATTTATATAATGTCTTTGTACTATAATTTAAAAGTGTTTTTATTAGAGAAAAATTAGCCAATTATAAAGAGTGTAAGAAAATAGATAGTATGATAGCTGCCATTATATTTTAAGTCATTACTATTGATAGATACATTTGGCTCCACTTTTTAATATAATTCAGTACAGTTGATCAAGTTTAAATAATATCACCTACCCTTTATCTAAAGTGATAAAAGAATCATCAAACTATGCTCTTATTATTCTTAAAATATTAATAAATTTAAAAAACAGTTTTTAATCGATAAATTTTTATTTATATTTATATCAAAATAGTTGTATATAATAATTATATAAGTATTTTGTAAGTGTATAAAAATAAATTAGATATTCAATTTTACTTTTTACTATTTACAAAAATAGCAGGAGTAAATTTACTAAAAAAATTCTTATAAATTGTTTTAAATCATGTAATTAATATAAATTTTTTTATTTAAACAAAAAATCATTGATATAATAATTAACCTTATTTTGTAAATAATTATATTTTATACATCATCTATACAAAAATATAAAATCAAATTTGTTGTATTGTAAATTTATAGACTTACTTATATACAGTAAGTACGTAATTTTTACAAATTTAATAATTTTATAATAAATCTATGTAATATAAGTAATTATATTTTAAATTTGAATTGAAAAATATTGACAAAAATTAGTATTTGAGCAATAATTTGAACAATTGAAAATATAAGGAAGGTGCAAATCTAATGGGTAGCAGAGCTCCATTTACGCTATGTAGAATTCAAAACAAAGAAAAGTTTTCTTATTATGTAATGTTTAGAGATCCAATAACGAATAAAAGGGGAACAAAAAAAAGTATTGATAAATTAAAGGCTGCACTATCTCTTGGCTATGAGAGTGTTAGTAGACGAGATGAGGCTATTAGCATTGCTCAAAAAGCATTAGAATCAAACATTATTTTCTCTCACAATAAGAAATTAACTTTTTCATCTTTTATTTTAAATTTCTTTGATTTAGAAAAATCAGGCTATTTTAAAAGAAAATTAATGCTAGATCCTAATTCTGTATCCATCGATTATGTTTCTACTCGTAGAAATTTAATAAAAAACCATGTACTACCACTTATTGAAGAAGATGAAGAATTATCTAAGTTAAATTTAGATAAGCTTGAGAGTCTTCAAACTGATTTAGTTAATAAGGGTAATTTGAGTCCGACAACTATAAATCAAATAATGAGTTCACTATCTTTAGCATTAGAATATGCTAAGAAAAAAAATTACATTAACAATAGTGTTTCAACTAAAGTCGATACTATTAATATAAAAGGTAAAACCCGCGGTATATTAACACAGGCTGAAACAACTGAATTTATGAAATATATAAAGCAACTAAAGAATAGACGGATTTATCTATCCTGCTATCTTTCATTAGTTACTGGTATGAGATCTGGTGAGTTAAGAGCACTTAGATTAGAAAATTTAAAAGACAACCTTATTGAAATAGATTCAGCCTATGCAAACCTAGCAGGTTTTAAAGCTCCAAAAGGTAAAAAAAGTAGAATAGTACCCTGCCCTAATACTTTAATTGATGAATTAAAGGAATTTTCTCTATCCTCTCCCTACAAAACTGATATCGATGGCTTAATATTTTGGAGTGCTCGTGGTGGTAATGTTGTATCATCTCACTATTTCTCCACAAAGTTTAAAGAATCATTAATTAAATCAAAGGTATTAACTAAGGAAGAAATAGAGAATAGAAATATTTCCTTTCACTCTCTTAGACATATGGCAAATACTCTATTAAGAGGTTCTGTTGATGAATACATCCTTCGATTAACAATCGGTCACAGTAGTGATCAATTATCAGATATCTACTCTCATATTGAAGAAAATGCACTAAAGAGTGTTAGAGTTGCACAGGAGCAAAATATATTACCATTAATAGATGGGAATAATGATTAATTAGTTAGACTTATAATAACATTCCCATTATACTCAGATAAAGAAAAGGTAATTAGTTGATTTATATAACATTATATTTAGAGACTTTTAAGCTTTTAATTGATTAGAGTGAATAATTTGAGGAAATACATGAGAGAAAATAAAACAAATGATATGATAGAAAAACTATCGACTGAGAAGGAGTGCAAGTTTATCTCACTTGGATCTCTTGCCTTAGCAAATATACTTAACGAGGTTGGTATTGATCAGTTTTTTAAATCACAAGGTCCTGAATTTAATCAAAATTCATCAAATATATTAAAATTAATAATATATTCAAAATTGCTTTTTCCATATGTAAGTAAAATTAATTATTTTGAGTGTATGGAAGACTTTAATAATTCTGATGTATATAAATTTGTTGAGATACTACCCTCTGTAAATGAAGATCTCATCTCATACATTAATACCCAGCTTGTCGGAAAATTTAACAGAGACACAAGTGATATAGTGTGTCTTAAAACAGATGATGTATTAATTATTATTGATAATGATAAAATTCCTCTCTACTACATGGAAAGAGAAGGAACAACTAAGGCTGATATACAAGAATTACTAATGGAATTTGAATTAATCTATGATGAGGATGACATTAAGATTAAAAAAGCTTCTCCTTTTATAAATTCTCTATTTGATTCCTCCATAAGAAATGAAGATGTTTATGATTGTAAGGATAAATTTCTTTCCTATTATTTAATAAGCTATATTGCACTTGTATTATTAAAGATTTTAGAGAAAAAATTAAACTACAAATATTCAGTTGAGAAAATAACAGAATCTCTAACTAAGAGTGTTTTGCTAAGTTATGATAAACAAAATTACAAAGTCCTGTACTGTGATGAGATATTACTAGCTATTCAAAAGTTAATGGATATACCATATAATAAAGATAGTTTAAAAGCTGATGAAATAGATAAATTAAGTGCATTTTTCAGTATTTTTTAAGTAAAATCAAAATGTTTTTACAAAGTGTGTCCTATGCAACAGATAGGAATTAAAATATACATTATAAATAACACAATTATTAAGAAAATAAACAAAAAAATTAAAATGATAAGGATATAAAAATGAAATATATAAAAAAATTAGCAGAAGGCAAAATTCTAAAACAAGCAGAATTATTACCTGTATTAGAAAACCAGATTGTATCAACAAAACTTTCAGATACTGATACATTTAGCATCGAACTATTCTCTTTTGGCAAAGGTCAAAGTATTAGTAGTGGAAAAGCTTTAGGCAGTACTTTGTTCTACGTACTAAAAGGTTCAATTAAAATTGGCGAAGAATTAGTATCACAAGGTGAAGTAATTAACAAAACAAAAGGCTCTTTAATTGGACAGATTGCAATGGAAGATACTCTTTTGATGAACATTTCTTTCCTAGATGGTTCAACTCTTAGATACCTTCCTGAAAATGAAGTAATTGATTTAAATGAATTTGTAAAAATGGTACCACTTAGTACTACAAGTAATTCAATATTACAGAATGATAAATTTACAATGACTTTATTTGCTCTTGATGCAAATGAGGGTTTAAGCACTCATGCAGCAAGTGGAGATGCAATGGTATTTGCAATTGATGGTGAAATCGATATACATATTGACCAAGAAGCATATGATATTAATAAGGGCGATGCTTTGATAATGCCATATGGTATTCCACATTCCCTAAAAGCGATTACTCCTTTTAAATTCCTTTTATTAGTTGTATCAAAGTAAAAAAACATATAAATACTTCAATTAACTGTTTCCTCATTACTATTTTTGCATTACAATATTTCCTAATATTGTCGATCAAAAATGATACATGAGGAATTTTTTTTATATGGATAACTTTAGTGATGCAAAAAGAATTGCAAATTCTAAGAAAAACATAAAAGTTGCAACGATATTTCAGTTATCTTCTGCATTATTAGGTTTTATTGAGAGAGCATTTTTTATTAACTATCTATCATCAGAATTACTTGGTTTAAAAGGTTTAATCATGAGTATCTTGATGGTTTTAACAATAACCGAGTATGGGATAAGTAGCTCTCTTGCCTTTTATCTTTATAAACCGCTGGTAAATGATAACCAAGAAAAAATAAAGTCTCTCATTCGCTATATGAGAAAAGTTTATACAACAATTGCACTTGTTGTATTAATATTTGGATTATTATTACTTCCAATATTCCCAACAATAGCAAATACCCATGACATTGGTGATAATACACTTAGATTATATTTCCTAATATATCTAATTGGAACAACAATTAGTTTAAGAATTAGCTATCATGCTATTATTATTCAAGCAGATCAGAAACAATATATTACTACATTCTATATATCAACAGCTCAAATAGTACAATTATTATCTCAAATAATAGTACTTGTTTTAACTCAAAACTTCTATCTATATGCACTAATGTTTGCACTCTCAAATGGAATTAAATTTGTTTTTGTTAAATTTAGATCAGAATCCCTATTCCCATATCTCAAAGGAAAAACCAAGACATTTAAAAAATTACCCAAAGAAACTTTAGATACAATTCAAAAAGAAACACGTGTACTTATTTTCCATAAAATGGGCTTCAGTATTACAATGAGTATTGAATGTATACTACTTAGCTATCTTCTAGGCGCATCTACATTAGGAATATTTACAAATTATCAACTAGTAATATTAGGAATTGCAACAGGAATGGCTTTCATGCAAAAATCCTTTGAAAGCAGTATTGGTAATTTATGTACTACTGAGACAAAAGAAAAAGCCTATGAGTGGTTTTTAAAAATAAACCATGTTTACTCTCTTTCTTTTGGATACATGGTAGCCCTTTTGATATCATTATTATTACCATTCTTTCATTTCTTTTATCCAAAAGC